>DATFRB010000088.1:0-313221 GCA_035263625.1 Occallatibacter sp. | reverse complement strand
AAATGAACCCCACTTTCGCGCCGATCGCCAACCCCGCAATGATCGTGCCTTCAATCACCGAATGCGGATCGTGCAGAAAAATCAGGTGGTCTTTGCACGTGCCCGGCTCGCTTTCATCGCCGTTCACGAGTACATACTTCGGCTTCGCGCTCTGCTTCGGAACGAACGACCACTTCAGTCCCGTCGGGAACCCCGCGCCCCCGCGGCCGCGCAGATTGCTCCCCTTCATCTCATTGATGATCCAGTCCGGTCCCTGCGCAAGGCACTTCTTCGCCGCCTCGTAGCCGCCAAGCTCAACGTATTTCTCGATGTCGGCCGCGCCCATGCCAAACCGGCGCGTCACAATCTTCACTTCATCGGGATGCGAAACCAGCCGCGGCATCAGAATCCCTCCTTTGCCTTAGCCTGCCCGCGATATCCCGAGAGAATCCCCGGCACATGATCCGGCGTCAGCTCATCATGAAAGTCATAGTTCACCTGGATGGCCGGCGCCCAGCAGCACGCCCCGATGCACTCGACCTCTTCCAGGCTGAAGACGCCATCCTTCGTGATCCCCTTGTGCCCGACGCCAAGTTCCTGCTGGAAGCGCTCAAACACGTCGTACGCGCCCCGCAGCATGCAGCTGATATTGGTGCAAACCTGCACGTTGAACTGCCCCGCCGGCTTGAACCGCAGCATGGAGTAGTAGCTGGCCACGTTCCTCACATCCAGCTCGGTCAGCGACAGCCGGCCCGCGATCTCCGCAATAGCCGCGTCGCTCAGGTAGCCGATCTCATCCTGCGCATACAGCAGCATGGGCACCAGCGCCGAGCGCTTCATCGGATACTTCATCACCAGCGCGTCGAACCGGGCGGCGAGTGCCGGCGAAAACACGCTCATGGTTTCCGCATTTGAATCCGCCGGGCTCATGCCATCAACTCCCGCGCCCACGCCTCAGCAGCCATGTCCATCTCTTCCTCATGTCCGCCGGATCTCAATCGCCCGGCCTCCGTCAGTTCCATCTCGCCGCTGCGGCCGTCTTCGCGCCGCCAACACAATGAGGCGCCGTTCCGCGCGAGGTCCAGCCACCTGTCTCCGTGCCGGACCGTAATTCTCTCCTCGCCCAGCTCCACCGTAGCCTGCCGGTTGCCGTTCAATCCGAGCGCCGCGGTGTAACTGCGCAGCAGTGAGGCCAGCGATACCCACAATTCGACGAATACCTGTCCGCCATCGCTGTCCGGCATTTGCCGTCCTAACCCCGCTAGCTCCGCTAACGCTGCTGCCACTACCGGTCAATCTCTCCCAACACAATGTCGATCGACCCGATCACCGCGACTACATCGGCCAGCAGCCGTCCCTGGCACATCGACTCCAGCGCCTGCAAGTCCGCAAAAGACGGGTAGCGCATGTGAACGCGGTACGGTTTCGCTGTCCCATCCGACACCACGTAATAGCCCATCTGCCCGTGACCCGACTCGATCTGCTGGTACACCTCGCCGGCAGGCACCGGGAATCCCTCCGTGACAATCTTGAAGTGATGAATCAGCGCCTCCATCTGCGTCTTCATCGCCTCGCGGTCCGGCAGAATGATCTTCGGCGCATCGGCCTTGATCGGCCCTTCCGGCAGGCCGTCGAGCGCCTGCTGGATGATACCCACGCTCTGCCGCATCTCCTCGAGGCGCAGCACGTACCGCGCCCACACATCGCAGTCGCTTGAAACCGGAACCGTGAACTTGAACTTCTCGTATCCCGAGTACGGAATGTCGCGCCGTGTGTCGAAGTCGATCCCCGACGCCCTCATCACCGGCCCCGTCACGCCCAGCGCGATCGCATCCTCTCCCGACAGGTACCCCACTCCCTTGAGCCGGTTGAAGAAGATCGGGTTCCCGGTAAGCAGGTTCGAGTACTCGTCGATCTTCTCTGGAAAGGTCTGGATGAACGCCTGCACGCGCTCAAAGAACCCGAGCGGCGGCTCCATTGCCAGCCCGCCGATGCGGATGTAGCTGGTCATCATCCGCTGGCCCGAGACCATTTCGAAGATCCGCAGCAGCTCTTCGCGCTCGCGGAAGGTGTACAGGAACACCGTAAGAGCGCCGATGTCCATGGCGTGCGTGCCGAGCCAGATGAGGTGCGAGTTCAGCCGCGTCAGCTCAGCCAGCATCACGCGCATCCACTGCGCCTTTTCCGGGATCTCAAGCTCCAGCAGCTTTTCCACGGCCAGCGCGTAGCAAAGGTTGTTGGCCATCGGGCCGAGGTAGTCCACGCGGTCCGTCAGCGGAACAACCTGCTGATAGAACTTCGCTTCGCAGGTCTTCTCGATGCCCGTGTGCAGGTACCCGATCTCCGGATACAACCGCACCACGATCTCGCCGTCGATCTCGAGCACGAGGCGCAGCACGCCGTGCGTGGAGGGGTGCTGCGGGCCCATGTTCAGCACCATGTGCTGATCGCGCGCTCCCTCGGCTACAGGAGCCTCTAGTATCGGAGTGCCAACATCCGGCGTGGTCGGCATCAGCGGTATCCCTCCACCGGGTAATCCTTGCGCAGCGGATACCCGACCCACTCATCCGGCATCAGAATCCGGCGCAGGTTGGGATGCCCCTCAAACCGGATTCCGAACAGGTCGAAGACCTCGCGCTCGTAGTAGTTGGCTCCCGCCCACACAGTCGTGATCGACTCGATAGTCGGGTCAGACTCATCCACCATTGCGCACAGCCGCAGTATCTCTTTATAGCCGTGGGAAAGAATGTGATATGTGACCTGAAACCTGGGCGCCGCCGGAAACCAGTCCACCGCCGTCACCGTTTGGAACGCGTTGTAGCCGGCCGTCCGCAGCGTCGCGCACACCCCGCGGATCGAATCCCGGGCAATTGTCAGCGAGAGTTCGCCACAGTCGAATTTCGCGTCTGTAAGGGCTTCGGATTTCCACGCCAGGATTGCCTTCACGGCCGGATGCTCGGGCAGGCCCTCAAGCACCGCCGTCCTGTTTGGCAGCGTCTTCGCGGCTGACACAGTGTCGGCCATTAAAGGTCCGCCTTATCCAGGCTCCAGTCCAGGATGCCCTTCCGCACGATGTAATACAGCCCGACCGCGATGAATCCGAGATAAACGACCATCTCCCAGAACCCGAACAGGCGCGAGCCTGTGATGGCGGGCAGCTTTCTGTAGATCACCGCCCAGGGCATCATGAAGACTGCTTCCACGTCGAACAGGATGAACAACATCGCCACCATGTAGAAGCGCACGCTGAACCGCCCGCGGGCGTCTCCCACCGGCGTAATTCCGCATTCGTAAGCGGAGAGCTTGACTTTGGTATTACGGTGCCGGCCAATGAACCACGATGCCAGCACGATTGCCGTTCCCAAACCGAATGCAACTACGATCTGCAAGAGGAGCGGCACGTATTGCCAGTGATACGGAAGAACCATTTCTGCCCGCCTGAAGGTGCCAAAAACAGTTGCCGAAAAGGGGCCGGCAATTCCGCCCCAAACTGGATAAGTCCTGATTTGAGCTTAGGTTTTCAAACTGCTGGCGTCAAGGCGGCTACCCTGCCCACAATCGCCGGCATCCAAAGAAAAAGATAGGATGGGTATCCGCAATCCGTGGGTGATGCAGATCACGTCATTTCCCCGAATGAAACGAAATAATTGAACTGTCTTATTGTGAAACTGGTTACCTCCGACACATAGAGAAACCTGGCGAATCAGCCGAGGAGCAGGGTGAGGATAGATCGCATCATGGCAACGTCGACATCTGGCCTTATCTCCTTCTCCGGCACGGCATCCGCGCTCCCGGCTGCCGGGGCCGACGTGCGCCGGCGCATCAGCCCCAAGGCCGGACGCGCGATCGAAAAGCTCGCTCATGCGATCGAGTACCTGAGCGACGAGTTCGTGCAGGATTCCGGACCCCTTGATCCGCGCGATGGCCGCGTGGAGGCGATTCAGCTTCTAATGGGCCTCAACCGCGCCGTCTACTGCGAGTGTCCTGAGAGGAAGCCGGGCCTGGGCGGTGGTTTCCTGGACTTCCTTCGCCGGCTGGCCTAACGCGCCGGCGCTCGCTCCGCGCGCTTGCAGTTCCCTCTCACGCTGGATAATGTTTGTGAAGCACCTCGCGCCAGTTGCGGGTCGACATTCATGGACGTTCTCAAGCGGCTCTTCGAACAGCATTTCCATTTCCCGGCAGAACACGTCAAGCCGCTCCAGGGACAGCTGGGCGGCTCCGGGCGCGCAATCGTTCGCCTCTCGGCTAGCGGCACCAGCGCCATCGGCATCCTCTACTCGGTCCGCGAGGAAAACGCCGCCTTCCTCGAATTCAGCCGCCACTTCCGCCGCCACGGCCTGCCGGTCCCCGAGATCTACGGCGAAAGCCTGGACGACGGCGCCTACCTCGAAGAGGATCTGAGAGACACCTCCCTCTTCGAGTTCCTCAGCACAAATCGCTTGGGCGACGACGTCGCGCCGCCCGCGGTCGAGGCCTACCGCAAAGTAGTCGCCGTCCTGCCGCGCTTTCAGATCGAGGCTGGCCGCGACCTGAACTACAAGGTCTGCTATCCCCGCGCCAGTTTCGACCGCCAGTCCATCTCCTGGGACCTGAACTACTTCAAGTACTACTTCCTTCGCCTTGCCGGCATCCCATTCAGCGAACAGGCCCTCGAGCACGACTTCGGCCGCCTCACCCGGTTCCTGCTCGCCGCGCCGCGCGATTATTTCCTCTACCGCGATTTCCAGTCCCGCAACATCATGCTGCGCGACGGCATGCCCTTCTTCCTCGATTACCAGGGCGGGCGCAAAGGTGCATTGCAATATGACATCGCCTCGCTGCTCTACGACGGCAAAGCTGACCTGCCGCCCGCGCTGCGCCAGGACCTCCTCAACCATTACATGGACTGCCTCGCCGCCCACGGCATCGACCGCGATGCCTTCATGGAGCACTACTACGCATTCGTCTACGTGCGCATCATGCAGGCCCTCGGTGCCTACGGATTTCGCGGATTCTACGAGCGCAAGGCCCACTTTTTGCAGAGCGTTCCCTACGCGCTCAAGAATCTGCGCTGGCTGGCGCACAATGTCCGCCTTCCCATCGCGCTTCCCGCGCTCATGGAGGCTTTTCAGGGCATGCTTGGGTCGGAAAAGCTCATGCGCATTGCCGCCTCCGCGCAGGGCCTCACCGTCCGCATCTTCAGCTTCTCGTTCCACACCCAGGCGCCCACAGATGAGTCCGGCAATGGCGGAGGCTTCGTCTTCGACGCGCGCAGCCTCCCCAACCCGGGCCGTCACGAACACTTCAAGCCCCTCACCGGCATGGACGCGCCTGTGATCGACTACCTTAATCAGCAGGAGAGCGTGCACCAGTACCTGTCCAACGTTCTCTCGATGGTCGACGCCAGCGTGGCCAGCTACCAGCGCCGCGGCTTCGCCCACCTGATGGTCTCCTTTGGCTGCACCGGCGGGCAGCACCGGTCCGTTTTCCTGGCCGAGCAGTTGGCCCGCCATCTCCGCGCCAACAGCGGGCCAGACAACCACCTTGAAGTCGTCGTGCGCCATCTCGAGTTGGAGAAGACTGGCCAATGAAGGCCATGATCCTTGCCGCTGGCCTCGGCACGCGGCTCCGCCCGCTCACCAACGACCGCCCAAAGGCACTCGTCGAAGTCGCAGGGCAGACCATGCTCGAGCGCGCCCTCCTGCGCCTCCGCCACTTCGGGATCAGCGAAGTCATCGTCAACGTCCATCACTACGCCGAGCAGGTCGAGCAGTTTCTCGCCAACCGTGACAACTTCGGCATGAGGATCGAAATCTCGCGCGAAGAAGAGCTCCTCGACACCGGCGGCGGGCTCAAAAAGGCCGCATGGTTCTTCCTCGAGCCCGGCCCCGACTTCGGCCGTCCCTTCCTTGTCCATAACGTCGACGTCCTCAGCAACATCGACATAGCGCGCATGGCCAGGTTCCACGAGGGGCACGACGCTCTCGCGACCGTTGCAGTAAAAGACCGCGAGACCTCGCGCTACCTGCTCTTCGATCAGGAGGGCCGGCTCTGCGGCCGCCGCTCAGGCACGGATGGTGAGCCGGAACTCGTCCGCCCCGCTCCGGCTGCCCACGCCGTGGCCTTCTCCGGAATTCATGTGCTCTCGCCGCGCATCTTCTCCCGGCTCACTGAAGGCGGCGCATTCTCGATCATCTCCGCCTACCTTCGCCTCGCCGCCGAGGGCGAGCAAATCCTCGCCTTCCACGCCGATGAATACCACTGGCGCGACCTCGGCCGCCCCGAGCACGTCGAGTCCGCCGCCCAGGATATAGAAAAAGGGTTGCTCGCCGACCTATCCTGACATCTAACTTCATAAGTGGCCCGTTCGAGGTCGCCCTTCACTGCATTTGAAGGACCCTCTCGGCCCCGCAGTCTTTGCGCGTAGTCCCGGCGTGTAGTTTTGGTGCAGTAGAATCAGTCTCTGGATTTCGCCGGTTCTCGGGCGGCGGGAATAGTAGCTCTCGCGCCCGGCGCCGGCCGTTGCAGCCAAATTACGAAAAGCATTATTGTGTTGCCAAGGTTCGGAGGTCATGCGCCCCTCAAATTCCCCTGAGCAGGACGCGGCGGCTCTTGCGCGGCAGAACCGTGCCGAGTTCGCTCGAATTGCCATCGAGAATCACTTCGCGATCAGCCCCGATGCCATCTTCGTCATCGACGCATCGGGCCTCATTCGCGAAGCCAATCCCCGTGCCGTGGAGATGTTCGGTTACGAGCGCGGGGAGATGATCGGCATGCGCATTGAGATGCTCGTGCCCGAGCGCTTCCGTACGGTTCACCCAGCCCATCGCGAGAATTTCAATGCGCACCCGCGCACCCGCCAGATGGGCGCCGGCCTCAATCTCTTCGCGCAGCGCAAGGACGGCACCGAGTTCCCCGTCGACATCATGCTTCGCCCCATCGGCACGGCGACGGGCCCGGTGGTTCTCAGTTTTGTGCGCGACACCACCGAGCAGCGCGCCGCTCAGGACGAGCTGCGCCGGCAGGACCAGCAGCTCCGCTCCATCATCGAAAGCGTTCACGATTACGCCATCTACCTGCTCGACACCGAAGGCCACGTGATCACGTGGAACATCGGCGGCGAGCGCATTCTCGGGTACACGGTAGACGAGATCCTCGGCAAGCACTTCTCGCGTTTCTTTCTTCAGAGAGAGATCGAACGCGGCGCGCCGAAATCCATGCTTCAACAGGCTACGGAACGAGGCCGCCACGAGGAAGAAGGCTGGCGCGTGCGCAAGGACGGCTCGCGCTTCTGGGCACACAGCGTCCTCACGCCGATCCGCGACTCGAATGGCAATCTCAGCGGATTCGCCAAGGTCACCGGAGACCGCACCGACCGCAAGCGGGCAGAAGAAGCCGTGATGCTTCAGTTGAGCAACGCGCTGCTCCAGAACATGGACGTGCGCAAGCTCCTTGAAGCGTTCTCGGCCAGCATCCGCGAGGTCATTCCGCATGACGCAGCCACCCTCGGCATGCACGACGCCGCAAGCAACACGCTGTATGTCCAGTTTCTCGGCGAGAGCAATGGTGGCGCTCGCCTCGGCGATGTGCGTATCTCTGTCGCAGACTCGCCCGGCGGCGAAGCGTTCCGAACCCGCGAGCCCATCGTGCTTGAGAACCTCAACGATTCGCGCTTTTCCTCGCCTGGCCTGCGACACCTCACCGCCCTCGGCATGCGCTCCGCGTGCTGGGTCCCGTTGATCCACAGCGGCGAGGCCATAGGAGCGATGGCTGTCTCAAGCCGCGCGGAGAGCGCCTTCACCCGCAAGGACGCCGACATGCTCGCGGAGTTCGCCGACCAGGTCGCGATGGCCGTGAGCAACGCCGTCGCGTTCCGCCAGATCACGGAGGCCCGCGACCGCATCACCCAGGAGAAGCAATACCTCGAAGAGGAGATCAACCTCGAAAACCGCTTTGAAGACATCGTGGGCGAAAGCACCGGCCTTCGCCAGGTGCTCAGCCAGATCGAAACCGTCGCGCCCACTGACGCCACCGTGCTCATCCAGGGCGAAACCGGCACCGGCAAGGAACTGCTCGCGCGCGCCATCCATCGCCTCAGCGGCCGCGGCGAGCGCACCTTCATCAAGCTCAACTGCGCTGCCATTCCCGCAGGCCTGCTTGAAAGCGAGCTCTTCGGCCACGAGAAAGGCGCGTTTACGGGAGCGATCGCCCGCAAGATCGGCCGGCTCGAACTCGCACACGAGGGCACGCTCTTCCTCGACGAAGTCGGCGAAATGCCTCTCGACCTTCAGCCCAAGCTCCTCCGCGCCTTGCAGGAGCGCGAAATCGAGCGCCTCGGCGGCACGCGCCCCATCTCCGTCAACGTCCGCCTCATCGCCGCCACCAACCGCGACCTGGCAAAGATGGTCCAGGAAAAATCCTTCCGCTCCGACCTCTATTACCGGCTCAAGGTGTTCCCCATCTCCGCTCCGCCGCTCCGCGAGCGCTTGAGCGACATTCCCATGCTCGTGCGCCACTTTGTTGCCGCGCACAGCCGCCGCATGGGCAAGGTCATCGAGACCATCCCTGACGCCACCATGGACGCGCTCATCAAGTGGAAGTGGCCGGGCAACATTCGCGAGCTGGAAAACTTGTTGGAGCGCGCCGTCATCCTCACGCGTGGCACTGTGCTCTACGTCCCGCTCGCCGAGCTGGAATCTCCCCTTGAAGAAGACGAGCCTGAAGCGGCCGAAACCCCCACGCTTCATGCCGCCGAGCGTGAACACATCATCCGCGTGCTCCGCGATTGCAAGGGCGTCATCGCCGGGCCAGACGGCGCCGCAGCGCGCCTCGGCCTCAAGCGCACCACGCTCAACTCCAAAATGAAAAAACTCCGCATCGAGCGCCGCGACTACATGTAGGTTCGCTACTCCTGCGACGCCCGCTCCAATTCCGCAATGTCGAACTTCTTCATCCTCATCATCGCCTGCATACCCTTGGAATTCTTCAACAGCTCCCCAATGCGGGTCGGAGTGACCTGCCAGCACAGGCCGAACTTGTCCTTCAGCCATCCGCACTGGATCTCGGTGCCGCCAGCAGTGAGCTTCGACCAGTAATAGTCGATCTCCTCCTGGGAATCGCAGTTCACCACAAACGACACGGCCTGGTTGAAGTTATATCCGGGGCCGCCGTTAAGCGCGACGAACTTGGTTCCGCTGAGCTCGAACGCGATGGTGAGGACGCCGCCCTTGGGGCCGGGCGCATCTCCGGTGTTGCGCAGCTCGGTCAGGCGACGAGAATTCGGGAATATCGAGATGTAAAATTCGGCTGCCTCTTCGGCGTTGCCATCGAACCAGAGAAACGGCGTGATGTACGGATTGCCTGTAACGGCGGCCATGATCATCCTCCCGAGGGAAAGTCGAATCGAGTTCGCTCCGAAACTGCCGGTGACACACCCGGAATTCGCACTTCATTCTACCCTTCATTCCGAAATGCTCTGTCAGGAAATCGTGAAATGCGAATCAGGATTGGAGCAGGAAGTCGGCAAAGACAAATCCATCGCGATTGACAACTTCGCCGGCATCCAGGTGGAGCGGCGATTCGAACATCGGACCGGCATACGCGCAGGAGTGAAATTCGCCGAGTTCGCCGCATGGGTCGATACCAACCGGAAGGTCGCGCAACAGCTCCGAGTCGAAGTCGCGCCCGGCAAACGACGCGTCGAGCTGCTGAGTGTCGATGCAGACGATCCTCGCACGCAGTCCCGCGGCAATCATGTCGCGGGCAAGCTGGTCCGTTGACATGCCCCAGAGAGGAAACAGTGGCTCGAGTCCGGTCGGCTTGAGCTGCCTCTCCCGGTACTCACGTACCGCCCGCAGAAACAAATCGCCAAACGCAACCGCCTCGACGCCTTCCGCAATTGCGCGCTCGCATGTGGCGGCCATGCGTTCTTCATACACTTCGTTCGAACACGGCCATGGTAGAGGCACAACCCACAGCGGAAGCTGCGCTGCTTCCGCCTGCGCTTCGAGAACGGACCGCCGCGTACCGTGCATGGCCACGCGATCGAATTCGGAATTCAGCGTCGTCAGCAGGCCCACCACTTCAACGCCCGCCTGCTGCCTCAGCACGTGGAGTGCCCAGGCGCAGTCCTTGCCGCTGCTCCACGAAAGAAGGACCCGCTTCATCGGCCTAGCTTATCTCGAAGACGTCCTTGGTAGCTGCCGCTGCGGCCTCCGCGCGCTCCATCAGCTTCTGCGCCGCGTCGAAGAACGCGGTCGCCTGCGGGCTCTTGGGACCGGCAAGCGCGACAGGCAAGCCGCGGTCTCCGCCTTCGCGGATCGCCGGAATTAGTTCGATCGAACCGAGGAACGGAATCTTGAATTGTTGCGCAGTGCGTTCGGCGCCGCCTTTGGAAAAGATGTCGATCACTTCGTGGCAATGCGGACACGTAAAGTGGCTCATGTTCTCCACGATGCCGAGCACCTCCACGTTCACCTGCGCAAACATCTCGAGAGCCTTGCGCGCATCCTGCAAACTCACGTCGCTCGGCGTGCTCACCACCACGGCCCCTGTGAGCGGAACAGTCTGCACGAGCGAAATGACCACGTCGCCTGTACCCGGCGGCAGATCGACGATCAGGTAATCCAACTCGCCCCAGTTCACCTGCTGCAGGAACTGCCGGATAATCTGGTGCAGCATGGGCCCGCGCATCACCAGCGGCTTGTCGCCGGGCGAAATGTAGCCGATCGAGATCGTCTTGATCCCGTGCGTCTCGTTCGGCTCAATGATGTTGCCCGCTCCCACGCGCGGCGACTGGCTCGAGCCCATCATCAGCGGAACGTTGGGGCCATAGATATCCGCGTCAATCAGGCCCACGCGCTGGCCCAGCTTCGAGAGCGCAATGGCGAGGTTCACGGCGACGGTGGTCTTGCCTACCCCGCCCTTGCCGGAACCGATGGCGATGATCTTCGAAACTCCAGGCAGCGCGACCGGCTGCGGCGCGGCATGAGAATGGGCGGCCATAATCTGCTACTACTCCTTGCGGATCCGATATTGCTTCGGACCCGATGTCATATGAAACCTCGGCCACTCGCGGAGAATTCGCGCTTGGGGCCCTTCCTAAATTCTACAGGAGTTGAGAATTGGTACTGAGCTCTTGCGGCTGTGGCGAGCCAGCTTCGGCGTGGGCGACCCTGGCAAGAATCTTATGAATCATCCTGACTCCATCCGTAAGCGCAGCCGGGCCAGGCTGCAAAATGCAGCTCGAAGGTATCTCGTAGACGTGGCCATTGCGCACCGCGCCAATGGCGTCCCACCCGGAGCGCCCGCGAATCCCGGCCAGGTCGGCTTTCATCCCACACCACGAAGCGAGTATCACGTCAGGATTCCGAGCGACCACCGCCGCAGGATCGACAACGCGGTCCTGGGCCTTTCCGCACCCGCGCAACTCGGGGAAAATCACTTCTCCGCCGGCAATCTCGATCAGCTCATCCACCCACGCAATGCCGCTGATGAGCGGATCATTCCACTCCTCGAAGTAAACGCGCGGGCGGAAAGGAAGCTCACCCGCCGCCGCGGAGATCGCATCAAGCCCACCGCGCAGCCGTGCGATCAGCGCATCGCCTTCGCGCTCCTTGCCGACGATGCGCGCGAGCAACGCGATGCTGTCAAAAATCTGCGCGACGGAGCGCTGATTGAAATGGACAACATTCAGTCCGGCAAGAACGAGCTGGCGCGTAATGCCCGCCTGCACGTCGGAGAACGCCAGCACGAGGTCAGGCCTCAAATCGAGGATCGCCCCGACATTCGCCTCAGCAAACGTGGACACCCGCGGCTTGGAGCGAATCTCAGGCGGGCGCGTTGAAAATCCCGACACGCCGACAATGCGGTCCTGCGCGCCCAGCAGGTAAAGGGTTTCCGCGGTTTCATCGGTCAGGCAGACAATGCGGTTTGGAAACTGCATCTCTCGCTCCCGTTTCGCGTCAGGAGCGGGCTGCGTCCGTCCCTTGTTGCGCAGCGGCGCGGCGGCCCTCGCGGCGCCGCGCTGCTTCAGCTTCGCGGTGTTGGCGCCGAAGCAGCGCATCAGCATAACGGCGCTGTTCATCTGCCGTCCCAGGCTTGAGCTCCGGAACGCGCACGCGCCGGCCGTTCTGATCCACGGCGACGAACACCAGGTACGCGCTCGCCACGTGGAGCATCGCCTGGGTCTGCGTGTTCTCCACCCACACCTTCACTCCAACCTCCATCGATGTTGAGAACGCGCGGTTCACGCTGGACTTGAGCGTGAGCAGGTCGCCAACATGCACAGGCTGGATAAAGTCGATGTGGTCCATCGCAGCCGTAACCACATGGGTACGCGAGTGGCGATAGGCCGCCATGGCTCCGACCAGGTCGATGAGATGCATGAGCCGGCCGCCGAGCATGTTGCCTAAAACGTTGGCATCATTGGGCAGAACGATCTCGGCCATCTCCGACTGCGAGTCGGCCACTGCGCGCGCCAAAGCGGGAACGGCATCCGTCGAGCTCATTTTCCTGATCCGATCCTTATTCACCGGCAACCCGAAACGCTTCCCTCCGGCTACAATGAATCGACGGAGGCCGATCTTCGGGGGCCGAATTCCAGTTTCAGCAATCCATCCGAATTAAGCAAATCGTCCGCTAGAGAGCCCGACTACTATATGAGCACCATGGACAAGCTTGCAGGACTAAAAGAGATTCTCGCCTTGGATCCGAAGAACAGCTTTGCCAGGTACGGCATTGCCGTTGAACTGGCCAATCGCGGCGAGGTGGACGCTGCCATGGCGGAGTTCGATCAGTTGCTGGCGAAAGATCCCGATTACACGGCCGGATATTTCATGGCGGCGCAGACGCTCTCGAAGGCCGGGCGCACCCCCGAGGCAGTGGATCGGCTGAAAGCCGGCATCAGTTGTGCGGCGCGCACAGGCAACCGCCACGCGCTCAGTGAGATGCAGGGAATGTTGGACGAGCTCGAGCGCTAGCAGAAGATCCGCTTCTGACCCCGATTTATCAGGAAATTAACAATCTTGCCGGTTAGGATGGACAATCGGCCCGCCCGGACCACATTCCCTGCTCCGCCGCGTTCCCGGCAATCTGCTCTCCTTTGAAATTGCCAAACATCTATACTGTTGATATGCCGAAGTATTCGATTGTCGTCCCATTCCACAACGAAGAAGAAAACGCCACCGCGCTCTACGCCCGCCTCAAGCAGGTGATGGAGCAGATTGGCGACAGCTTCGAGCTGGTCCTGGTGGACGATGGGTCGAGCGACCGCACGTACAAGCTTCTCGAAGAGATCGCCGCAGTCGATAGCCGTGTGCTCGTGGTCAAGCTCCGCCGCAACTTCGGCCAGACGCCCGCGCTCGCCGCGGGGTTCGACCACGCGTCCGGCGAGTTCATCCTCTCGATGGACGGCGACCTGCAGCACGATCCCAACGACATACCCGCATTCCTCGAAAAGCTCGAAGAAGGCTACGACGTCGTGTCGGGATGGCGCGAGAAGCGCATCGACAACTTCGTCATGCGGCGCATTCCGTCGCGCATCGCCAACTGGCTCATGGCAAAACTCAGCGGCGTGGACATTCACGACTTCGGCACCACGTTCAAGGCCTACCGGCGCGAAGTCATCCAGAACATCCCGCTCTACGGCGAAATGCACCGCTTCATTCCGGCCCTCGCAAGCTGGTACGGCGCATCAATCTGCGAGATCCCCATCAAGAACGTCAACCGCGTGCGCGGCAAGAGCCACTACGGCATCGGCCGCACTTTCCGCGTCTTCTTTGACCTTCTGACGATCCGCTTCCTCATCAAGTACATGAGCCGCCCGCTGCACTTCTTCGGCACCTTTGGCGCGCTCGGCATCCTGCTGGGCAGTTTCTTCTCCGCGCTATTGCTCGGTATGAAGATTCTGCACCCGCACCAGAACGTGATGGACGATCACGGCCCGCTGTTCGTGATCGCCGGCATCCTGATCCTGGCCGGCATCCAGATGCTCGCCATCGGCCTGCTAGGGGAGCTGGTGGTGCGACACTACTACAGCGCGCAGCACCACACGCCCTACACAATCGACCGCCTCGTCCGCCTGCGCTCGCCCGAGGAACCAAGCATCCTCAACGACAGGGACTAAGAATATTGGAACCGGAGCGATCGCATCAGGCCGGCTTTGAAAGCGCACGATTTCACAGCTTGCTGAAAAAGTCATCGCGTGGTGGTGTTTTGAAAGGGCACGGATTCATCCGTGCCACTGAACCGCACAAGAGCTGCGTGGCTTTAGCCGCTGGGGGATGGTTTTCGGGCACCAGCAATCTCATCTTCCCTTATTTCAGCGAGCTGTTCAGTCGTACCGAAAGCGCCTAAAAAAGGGTTGGAACTTTAGTCTCTGCGACACTTGATCCCCGCGGTATGCTTGTTTGTGCCGTTCCGCACAACCAGTGAAAAAGAAGATTTGGCTTCGGTGGACAATCTCGCTGCTCATCGGAGCAGTTGTGTGCCTTGCGTGCCTCGCTGGTTTGGTCGTGCTCGTCTTTCTTAACGCGTTTGGCCCACCCCTTTCGATTCAGAAGAGCGGTAGCTCCATGGTTGTTCACGTCGAGACGTTGGGAGAGTACCCGACTACGATTCGCCACCTGCGGATCGTCGAAGCCAGTTCCGGAAGAGTCGTGCTCGACCTTGTTGCGAAAGCTGAATACGCTAACACAGGCGCGACGCAGACCCGCAACTTCTCATTAGTCTCAGGAAAGAATTCAACCCATCTGCTGAAGCCCGGAATTGATTCATACGAAGTTCGTGTGCCTGAAAGTGGAAGGACCTTCAATTTGCAACCCGGCGTTGCGTACAGGCTGAAAGCGTGGAACGGATCATGGATTGCCAGCCAAACTAAGTTCAGCTTCTGATACCAATCTGGAGAATTTTGTGCTCTGATCGGTATCGTCTGTTCCCCCGTCCATTGCTCACTACCTCCTTTTCGCGCTCCCTGTTCCATGTTTCCCTTTGTCCCCCTGTTCCCTCTGTCCCTCTGTCCCTTAGTCCCTCCATCCCTTCCTTTCTGCGTTATCCTTTGGCTGTTATGAATGCCATCCAGATACGTGAGACGGGCGGGCCCGAGGTTTTGCAATTGGTCGATTTGCCCATCCCTGAGCCGGGGCCGGGGCAGGTGCTGATCCGCGTGGAAGCCATCGGGATGAACTTCATCGAGATCTACTTCCGCAAAGGCCAGTACAAGGCCACGCTGCCCATGATCCCGGGCAGTGAGGCCGCCGGCACTGTGGAAGAACTCGGCCCCGGCGTGAACCGCTTCAAACCCGGCGATCTCGTCGCCTCGACCGGCGTCCTCGGCAGCTATGCGGAGTACGCGCTCGTTCCCGCGGCGCAGCTCGTCAAGGTTCCCGACGGCATCACTCCGGAGCAGGCCGCCGCCGCAATGCTTCAGGGCATGACCGCGCACTATCTCGCCTACTCAACGTTCCCGCTCAAGCGCGGCGACACGTGCCTCGTTCACGCGGGCGCCGGAGGCGTCGGTCTCTTGCTCACGCAGATGGCGGCGCGCATCGGCGCGCGCGTCATCACCACCGTGTCCACTGAAGAGAAGGAGGCGCTTTCGCGCGAGGCGGGTGCATCCGAAGTAATCCAATACACCAAGCAGGACTTCGTCGCCGAGGTGAAGCGCCTCACCGAAGGCAAGGGCGTGGACGTGGTCTACGACTCCGTGGGCAAGACGACATTTGACGGCAGCCTGAATTGCCTGCGCCCCCGCGGCCTGTTGGCCTTGTTCGGCGGATCGAGCGGCGCAGTGCCGCCCGTCGATCTCATTCAGCTCAGCAGCAAGGGATCGCTCTTTGTAACGCGCCCCACGCTATGGCATTACGTCGCCACGCGCGAGGAACTCGAGTGGCGCGCAAACGACGTGCTGAACTGGGTAGCCACAGGCGAGCTGAACCTGCGCATGGAACACACCTTCCCGCTCACCGAAGCCGGAAAGGCGCAGGACGACATGGAAAACCGCAGGACGACGGGCAAGATTTTGCTTGAGCCGTGAGCCGGAGTTCACAGTTCGTAGTTCACAGTTCTAAGCTTTCGGTAGTTAGTCATCCGTTATGCGTCGTGACTTGAGAGCAGTTTGTTATTAGCTCAGATGGGCGATGGTCGATCTTCTCCGCAATCAACGACAACTGAAAACTGACCACTGTGAACTACGAACTGTGAACTGCGAACTGTGATCACAATCTCCCCCACCGACCGCGTCTTCGTCCTCACCGGCGCCGGCATCAGCGCCGAGAGCGGCCTGCCAACATTCCGCGCCTCCGACGGCCTCTGGGCCGGCCACCGCGTCGAGGACGTCTGCACGCCCGAAGCTCTTGAGGCCGACCCCTGGCTGGTGTGGAAGTTCTACTCCGAACGCCGCTCGCAGGGCGCAAAGGCGCAGCCCAACGCCGCGCACATCGCCCTGGCTGAGCTCGAATCAAAGCTGGCTGACCGCTTCTTCCTCTGCACGCAGAACGTCGACGACCTGCACGAGCGTGCCGGCTCGCGGCGTATGGTCCACATGCACGGCGAGCTGGCCAAATCGCGCTGCGAGGCCGAGTGCGGCCAGCTTCCGGTAGAGGATCGCGCCGTATACGCCAGCCTGGAGGAGGTTGGCCACTGTGCATGCGGCGCGCGGCTCCGGCCGCACATCGTGTTCTTCGGCGAAATGCCGCTCGAGATGAGCCGCATTCAGAAGGAAATCGACCGCTCCACGATCATGATGGTTATCGGAACGTCTGGCTCGGTCTATCCCGCCGCCAACTTCGTGAACTGGGCCCGGCACGCCGGAGCGCGCACCGTCTACATCGGCCCCGAGCGGCCGCTGAACGCCGCCGCCTTCAGCCAGATTGTCGAAGGAAAAGCCGGCGAAGTCATGCCGCAATTATTTCAAGTTCAGCAGGGCTAGGACAGACTTTCGGTTGCTGTATCCGAGGCCATGCCCTGTAACAGGGCATGACTTCAGTCATGCCGAAAGCCGCATTCTAAGTCCATTGGGCTTTCAGACCCTGATGTTTTCACTCTCCCCGGCACGGTCATTCCGACTTTCTCCGGAGCCTCTTGAGTCCCTGCTTCGAATACACCAACCCTGAAAATGCGGTAGCGGGGGTGGGGGCGATGTCTGCTCCTGCGCCCTCGCCGCTCGCATCTCATCGATTTTCCCAGCAGATGTAGCAGGTCCAAAGCAGCGATGGAGCTCGCGCACCAGCAGGTCGCTGTGGCGAATCCTTTCCTGTGAAGACACAATGACCTTGCGGCTCGCGTTGAGCGCCGCATGCCCGCGAAGGTAAGCAAGTCGGCTTTCGTGAAGGCGCTTGCGTGAAGAGAGAATAGTCCTGATGATCTGATCCCTGGACGGCGACACGAACCCTCCCGAGTGCGGATGCCGCAGCATCCGGAGGTCAGGTTAACCACGCTTCTGCTTCCCTGATAACTGGGGAAAACCCCAGTATCTGAAATGGGGCGGATGCGGTAAGCTGTGCTTTCAAAGCACAGGCCGGGACCTTTCCGAGACCCCGGGGGAGACGGAACGGCTGCCATGGCTGGGCCAGAGAAACCATTATGCATCCTGGTGGTCGACGATGAGCGCATCATCGCCGATACGCTGGCGCTTATTTTTCGCCAGCGCGGATTCGAAACGCACGCTGCGTACAGCGGCGAAGAGGCCGTCGGTGCCGCCGCCGCATGCACGCCCGATGTCTTCCTCAGCGACATCCACATGACCGGAATGAACGGAATCGAGGCCGCAATCGTCATCGCGGACCGGTTTCCCCTCTGCCGGATCCTGCTCTTCTCCGGCCATCCCGGCGCAAATGAGCTGCTCGCAAAGGCACGCCAGGACGGCCACAAGTTTGAGGCGCTGCCCAAGCCGGTTCACCCACAGACAATCATCGACTGGATCGCTGGATCGGCACGTGAGCGCACCACCGGCGTCTGATGGCCCTCGTCACTCGCCCCGGCAAACGCCGCCACAAAAAATCGGCGCGGAGCGCTTTCCTCCGCGCCAAGTCTCATCCGTAAACTGTATGGCTCATCATGAATCGACTCCCGGTCCCCGCACACCTAGGGAATTCCCCTGTTTTTGGCGAAATTCTCCGCCCTGCTCGTCCTTCTAAAAAATCTCTGACGCGAAGCAACTCCCCCAAACGCTCTGTCATCCAAGCGACACAAGGACGAAAATCGGGCCAGGCCGAGGCATCTGACTCCAGGTAATGATGGATACGCCCCCACTCGGGTTGGGCTGCGGCTTGGTGTATGCGGTTTTCTTCCTAATATTTCATTTCATATTCGGGAATCGGAATCATGCAACTGGCGGTGCTCTTACGGGGAAGGTTGAAGGGCATGGGGAGAGAGTCCCTATGTGATGTCATGGCGAATCGATACATTACCCCGGGAGGCAGAAGCCAGCTCTCAAATATCAAATTCCTCAATGCCCCAATGGACGCGCCCGATGGGGACTACGTGATCACTCTGGAACAGGTCACCTATTCCGCGCGCCGCCGCAAAGGCGAGTGGCTCATCGGGAACGAGCTGCTGGCCGAGCACAAGATGAGCGCCAAGGGACCGAAGGACGAGCTCATCGCCTCCTAGACCCAGCCCCGCGGAATCCCCAGCGCGCCACCGATCGTCCTCGCCGCTTTCCTGCCCCAATTCGCGGTGCCTGTCGAGTTCACCGCCCGGAGGTCACGCCGCGGCCGCCTCCACCGCTTTCGGCGAAGGCACAAAGAAGCTCATCGCCGTGCCGCTCCTCTCCCCCTGCCTGCTGCGGAACCGCACGTACCCGCCCCGCTGCTCCACCAGGCTCTTCGTCACCCACAGTCCGAGCCCCGTGCCCACGTCGGCCTTGGTCGTAAAGAACGGCGAAAACAGCCGCCGCTTCACGTCCCGCGGCATGCCGGCTCCGTTATCGGCCAGCGTAAAGCGGACTCCGTACTCACCGCCGCTCGACCACCTCCTGGCCCTCTGCGCGCGGATCCAGATCTTTCCCCCGCTGCGGCACGCGTCGATCGCATTGGCCGTCAGGTTGAGCAGCACCTGCCTCAGTTCGCCTTCCTTGCCATAAACACGCAGTCCGGGGTCGACGGTGATCTGCACCTGCAGCTCCTTGTTCCTGAGCCTGCGCTCGTACACCATCAACGCGTCGCGCACCATCTCCGGCACCGCGATCCACCGGCTCGTCGATGTGCTGCGATAGAACCCGAGCGTCTGCCGGGCGATGTGCGCAACGCGGGTCAGCTCCCGGTCGGCAACCTGAAGGTTCTGCCGCACCTGTTCCGGCAGGTTGGAGTCGCACAACGCAAGATAGATAAAGTTGGTAACCGCCTCCAGCGGGTTATTGATCTCGTGCGCGATTGTCGCCGCCATCCTGCCCGCTGTGGCCAGCTTCTCCGCGTGCATTGCAGCCGTCTGCGCCAGCCGCAGTTCCGTGATATCCCGCGACACGGCGATCAGCCGCTCGATCTCGCCAGATGCGTTGCGCGCCGGCGTGATCTTCACGTCCCACGTGCGCCGGTTGCCGCCAAATGTGTCGCACTCGCCCTGGAAGCTCCCCACCGAGCCCGCCGCCGCCTCCGCAATCGCCGCCTGCACGCGCGGCCGGTCCTCCGGCCTCCAGAACTCCGCCCACGGGCAGCCCAGCACGTCGGCAATGTTCGAAATCTCCATCGCCCGCGAACCCGGCGCGTTCATGTATTCAAGGCACCCTTCGAGAGAGAGCACCTTCACGCAGTCCACGCTGCTGTCGAGCACCGTCTCTGCAAATGCCTGCGACTGCCGCAGCTGCTCTTCCACCCTCAGCCGCTCTTCAGTCTCGCGCTGACTCGACTCAATAGCCGCTCGCAGAGTCGACGCCTGCTGCTGCAGCGAGCTCACCATCCGCCAGCGCTCGGCATTGCTGCCCAGCCGCGTGTAGCTCTCCGACGGAATCACGTCGGAATGAGCGTCGCAGATGCGATGGAAGTGCCCGCCATCCGCCTGCCCCGCAAACAGGCGCATCGGGTACGCGCAGCGCACCTGGAAATCGTGCCGCGCGGCCAGCTTCTTCCACAGCTGCTCCAGGTACACTGCTGCATCGCGCCTGCCCTTCTCAAACAGCTGAGCGGCCATCTCCTGGTACGCGACCACCGGGGCCGCGCCGCCGGAGATTCCCCGGGCGCGCAGTAACATCGGGCCAAAGAAACCCATGAACCGCTGCTCATCCGGCCAGCCGTCCACCATGAACTTGTCAAGCATCTCCGCCGCATCCAGCGCGATGTAGCGTCCCCGGCCGGCATTCAACGCAACACCGATTCCGAGCTTCGAAAGCCGCTTCGCCACTCCGGCGCGGTGCGGCTCGGCGGCCACCACCACGCATGCGCCTCCCGAACCCAGGGCGCCGCCGGCAAATTCGCCCAGGCTGTCGAGAAACAGCGCGTCGTCATCGTAAAAATGGACCGCGTGGGAGCAGGCGTGCGGAGTCGCACGCGCAACGCTCGTGCGCAGGTCCCTGGCTTCTGAATCGGGCTGATTGGGAAACAACATTCCTCCGGATGCGCACTTGCAATATAGAGATAGATAAGGTGGTACCCGCCGGGCGGGGGACCTGTCTGTTACGATGCGCAACGCCGGAAATAGAGTTGCCGCAACAACCTTCCGCAGGCAGATGACGGAGTTGATGCGTCGCCGGGGAATAGACGAGTCAGGGCGCGGAAAAGCCGCATTCGCGCCAACTTCCTCGCGTGAAAATAGTTTTTTTGGCACGCACGGCACAACTCCGAAACCTGAATCCGGAATCAGTGTCTATGAAAGCGCCGGCATCAAAAGCCGGCGCGCTCGAGCGCAGCCGCGGGGCTTCGGGCCAGCGTTAGATCCGGGTCCCAACACGCACGCTCCAGCGTTCAGGCAAGGAGGTTTCACCGACATGAAAGCATCTACGCGTATTTCCAGTTCCAAAAGACTCAGCACCGCTCTCCTGGCGCTGGCACTGGCCGGAGCATTTGCGGCCGCCGGAAGCTGGAGCGCAACCGCGCAGGACAATTCAAACGTGGCCGGCGTGGTCCAGAAGAAGCTCGACAGCAAGAATTTCCAGAACGTCAAGGTAACGGTGGACCAGAATGGCATCGCCACCCTCACCGGCTCCGTCGATCTCTACGAGTACAAGATGGAAGCCGACAAGAAAGCCCACAAGGTGAAGGGCGTCACCGGGGTGCGCAACGACATCGAAGTGGCGGGCCCATCCGTCTCCGACGCGCAGCTCAAGAAGGAGCTGGGCGAAAAGCTCGCCTATGACCAGACCGGATACGGGCACACATTCGACGCCATCACCATCGGCGTCGAGAACGGCATCGTGACCCTCGGCGGCCACGTGCACAACTACATCAACCGAGATTCGGCGCTGGCCCTGGCAAGCACCTTCCCGGGCGTGAAGGAAGTCAACGACGAGATGCAGGTCGATCCGACTTCGATCATGGATGACCAGACGCGCCTGCGCGTAGCCCGCGCGGTCTACGGCTCCCCAACGCTCCAGAAGTATGCCATCAACCCGGCCCAGCCCATCCGGATCTCGGTCCAGAACGGCCACGTCCAGCTGGCCGGTGTGGTCGACAGCAAGGCCGACAAGGAGACCGCCTACATCCGCGCCAGCCAGGTTCCTGGAATCTTCAGCGTCCAGAACGACCTTCAGGTAGCCGGCGAAGGCGCGGTCGCCGAAAAGCAGCAGAAGTAGTGTCCAGCAATCAAGCGCCGCGCGATAAGGAAGGATCGCGCGGCGCAAAACTTTACGGGTTCGACGCCTGCTGCTTCTCCGCCGCGGCAATCAATTTTCTGAACGCATCCACAGCCGGAACATCCGGCGATTCCAGCCCATTCTTCGCGCCGTAACGCCACACCGCCGGGGAATCCAGCACGTCGTTCCGCCTGCCTCGGTACACCTCAAACATATCTTCGGCCGATCCGACTTCAATCTGCGGTGCCGGATCAGGGCGCTGAGCCCCCGCCGGGTTCGTCCCGCCCATGGGTGGAACTGTGCCGCCGCCCACGCGGCCGCCCGAATCTGTAGGTTCGAAGATCACCGGGCGGCTGTTCGTCGGCAGGCCGCCAATCGTCGTCTGTGCAATCTTCCCGTTCCCCCTGCGCACCATGATCACCAGGTCGGCAGAGGTCGCGTTCTGGACAAGTTCAAAGCGTCCCCACTTCATCAGCGCCTTCTCCACGTTCTCCTGTGCGGCGCGGTTCGCATTCGGAGCCTCCGGCGTCACCCCCGCATTCGGATCGATCAGCACTAGCACCGTTCTCGCTTGCAGCACGTCCGCCGGAAGCAGCACCTTCTTCTTGTCCTTCGCCCCGGCAACCGCACCACACATCGCCAACGCCAGCGAAGATGCAAGAATCCTCTTGTATCGCATGCCTACCTCCCCAAACGCGCGGTCGCGACGCTTGGCCGCCAGTTTAGTCCATTATTGCCCTCATGTTCTTTCCCAAATCTTCTCGCCGGACCGAGTCATTTCTGCCGCACACGGCTTCCGGCAAAGCATGGGCCGCAGAATCTGGACTTCCCGAAAAACCCGCGGGTGCCCGACAATACATCTAACTAGATGGGTAGCATTAGATCGGACGAGCACAATTGAACTCCCACATCATCGATGAAGTCCTCGAACAAAGCCGCTCCTTGGTTCGCCGTTCGCGCGATTGCCTCACGACCAGCCGCTCGGAGCTTTGCGAAATGCGCGACATCGTGGCCCGAACATGGGATTGCATCTGCCAGACACACAACACCATCGCCCGCACAGACGCAACTCTGCGTGGCTTCGATGACAACGGCGGCTCTTGTGTTTCGCGCGAAAATCGGCGACAGGCCTTGCCGTCATTGGGGACTCCGCCCCCCCCCCGCAGAAGGGCCGCATTTCCTGACTTTCTCGCTTCAATAGATCGCAGAAGCCGCTCGGGCTCCTGCGCGTGTCGCGGCCGGCTTCCGGCGCGGCGCGGACACCAACGGCCTGCCCGGGGCTTTTCAAGGACGGCACATCCCCCGCGATTGGCATTGAAACCCGCCCTTTCCTTTCATACACTTCACCCATGCTCAGGGACGATCCCCTTACCATCGAGTGCCGCGAAGGCAGCAGGGCGGGAACGCGCATCCTGCGCATATCGGGCCCGGTAACGCTTCCCAACCTGCCCATGTTCCAGGACGCCGTGCGCAAGGGCGACATCCCGAAAGTCTCGATCCTCGATCTCAGCGGAGTGCCCTACATGGACTCGGCCGGAATGGGCGCGGTCATCAACTACTTCACCCACTGCCAGCGCAACGGCATCCGCATGATGGTCGCTGGAGTCGGCACGCGCGTCTCCGAGCTCTTCAAAATGACCCAGGTGGACAAGGTGATGCCCATCGTCGCCACCGTAGACGAAGCCGAATCCCGTCTCTCCTGAACAGAGCAGAAATTTCCCTCTGTCCCTTTGTCCCTCTGTCCCTTGTTTACACTGATTTCATGGGCTCAACCATGCCGAACCTGTGGTCGAGAACGCGCACCACGCTCGAGATGATCAAGTGGGAGCACTCCATCTTCGCGCTCCCCTTCGCGCTGACGTCCGCGCTTCTCGCCGCCCACGGCCTGCCCCCCTGGCGAACCCTCTTCTGGATCCTCGTCGCCATGGTCTCCGCCCGCTCCTGCGCCATGGCCTTCAACCGCTGGGCCGACGCCGACATCGACGCCGCGAATCCTCGCACAAAGACACGCGCCATTCCCGCCGGCCTGCTCACGCGGCAGTTCGTTCTCGCCTTCACCGTGCTCATGGGCGGAGTCTTCGTGCTGTCGGCAGCTGCGCTCAACTGGCTCACGCTGATCCTCTCTCCGATCGTTCTGCTGATCCTTCTCGGCTATAGCTACATGAAGCGCGTCACGCGCTGGTCGCACCTCGTCCTCGGTCTCGCGCTCGGTCTCGCGCCCTCGGCCGCCTGGATCGCCGTCCGCGGATCGCTCGATCCACGGATCGTCGTGCTCACCGGCGCGGTAACTCTCTGGGTCGCGGGGTTCGACGTGCTCTACGCCTGCCAGGACTACGACCACGACCGCACCGCCGGCCTCTTCAGCCTGCCCCGGTTCCTTGGCATCCGGGGCGCATTCGCCGCAGCCCGCGTGATGCACCTGCTCATGCTGGCGCTGCTTGCGTGGCTCGCTGTCCTGTTTCAGTTTCATCTCACTGGCTGGATCGGCATCGCCGCCGTCGCCGCGCTCCTCGCCTGGGAACACTCGATCGTCTCGCCCCGCGACATGCGCCGGCTCAACGCCGCCTTCTTCACCATGAACGGCGTCATCGCCATGGTCTTCCTCGCCTTCGTCGCCGCCGATCTCTGGCTGAAAGCCTGAATCACACCCGGGCCGGCAACTCACTTTTTCGCCCTTTGTTCGCTATTTTATTACTACATATGTTGTCGGAATCCACCACGTATGCAGTTGAGACCATCGACGTCTTCGTCTTTTGTTCGTCTCCAGTGCCGTCCGAGGCGTTACAACTTGCGGAAAAACTCGACGCGGAGAGGCTTCGTATCGGGGCGCGGCTTCACCGGGCCACAAATACCCGATCCTGGAGATCCGGGCTTTAGCCACTGCCTCGCTGATGCCCCGACATGACCGGACCTTACCGGATTTCCACAGCCCCAATCCACCTCGCCAATGCCTAAAGTTAATTCCAGAAAACATCATTCAACTCACTGACAAACAAGATGATGTGTAACGATACCGACTGACGGCTGAGAGCTGAATGCTGCAGAGCTGCGCGGACCTCTGTGCTAAGGTGCGAACAAGATGACAGGAATGAAAATCGCCATCCAGGGCGAACCGGGATCGTTCAGTCACGAGGCCGCGCTCAAGCTCGTGCCGGACGCAACGATCGTGCCCACTTCCCTCTCCGCCGACGTGTTCGCCTCCGTAACCGACGGCACGGTGGACGCCGCCGTGATCCCGATCGAGAACAGCCTCGCCGGCTCCGTCCTCGAGCACTTTGACCTTCTCCTCGAGCACGACGTCCTGGTTGAGCGCGAAACGCTGCTGCGCATCCGGCACAACCTGATCGCAATGCAGGGCGCAAAGATCGAAGACATCAGCCGGGTGTTTTCGCACCCCGTGGCGCTGGCCCAGTGCCGCCGCTACCTCGCCGCGCACCCGAACATGGAGTCGTTCGCGCATTACGACACCGCCGGCAGCGTGAAGCAGCTCGTGGAACTCCGCGACCGCCACGCGGCGGCCATCGCCAGCGCGGCGGCTGCGAAGTACTACGGCGCCGAAGTCCTGGCGGCGGACATCGAAGACAACCCCGAAAACTACACGCGGTTCTTCCAGATCCGCCGCGCGGCCGTGGCAAGCGAAGACGCGGCGGCAAACAAGACCAGCATCGCCTTCAGCCTTGAGAACCGCCCGGGCACATTGGTGGCGGCCCTGTCTGCCCTCTCGGCGATGGGCACCAACCTGACAAAGATCGAGTCCCGCCCGGTTCATGGCAAGCCCTGGGAGTACGTCTTCTACGTGGACTGCCAGTTGAAGGCGCGGGAAGAAGCCCCGCGGGCGCTGGCGGCGCTCAAGCCGCATTGTGCGATGGTGAAGTCGCTGGGGTTCTACCGGGAGGCCTGAAATAGGCACCACAGCGGCGGGTCAGCGGGGCGGCCCGGCATCGGGTCGAGAGGTATAATTGACACGGCAAGAAAGCCGCCCACTGTATGCCAACATCGGTGAGGACCTCGCAAGTTAGGGCGTCCGCTTGTCAAGCCCGCTGGTGAGCCAAAAAGCACCAGAAGTGAGGCAAAAACAGCAGAAAAACACCCCCCCACCCCCTAATTTTTTTCGCAGGAATCCCGTCAATCCGTCGATATTCTGATGTTGAAAATAAAGGGTTTATCTCAAGAGCACCCTGGGTCCGTCCCACGAATTGAAACAATTCTTGGCTAAAACTGCGCGCTAAACATCGCTTATTTGCACGTTTGGGCAGAGATTTTGCCAATGAGGTTTGGGCAGAGATTTCGCTATTGCGGCGTGATGATCCCGCCGAGCGCGTGCCGTCGCGGCAGAACGATCCCGCGATGGTCGACCTCAGGTTTGAGCGAAGCCAGCGCCGCATCGACCGGACGCTCGATCAGCGCCCCGCCGCAGGCAGGGCACCAGTCGGCGCGCGTTTCGGCGGCCAGCACAGCGTGGCATTGCGTGCAGATGCGCTCCATGGATAAAGAGTAAACGAGCGCGGCCGAATCGCCGGGCGTCCGCGGCGCAGCGTATAGTGGACTTCGAATTCGCAAGCAAGAGTCGAGTATCAGGCGTTGCAGGGGTCTGGAATCCCGCGTCAGGGAGAAGTTGAATGCTCGAAGTCGGCGTCCGAAGGAAGGTCTACGACGTTTGCATCATTGGATCGGGCGCGGGAGGCGGTACGGTCGCAAAGGTCCTGACCGAGGGCGGGCTCTCCGTCGTCATGCTCGAGGCTGGCCCGCGGCTCAATCCGGTCGACGACTTCAAGGAGCACGTGTGGCCCTACCAGCTGCCGCACCGCGGCGTAGGCGTGGGCGGCCGCCAGCGCGGCATCGGAAACGAGTTCATGGCTCCGAACGGCTTCTGGGAAATTGAAGGCGAGCCATACACAACAGCGCCGGGATCGTCGTTCCGGTGGTTCCGCTCGCGCATCGAAGGCGGCCGCACGAACCACTGGGGACGCATCGCCCTGCGCTTCGGTCCGGCGGATTTCCGCCCACACTCGACCGACGGCATGGGCGACGACTGGCCAATCACTTACGAGGAGCTGGTGCCTTACTACGACAAGGTGGAAGCCTACATCGGTGTCTTCGGCACCAAGGAGAACGTGCCCAACGCGCCGGACGGGATCTTTCAGCCGCCTCCGAAGCCGCGCTGCACGGAGACAGTCGTAAAGAAGGCGTGCGACCAGCTGAAGATCACGTGCATTCCATCGCGGCTGGCAATTCTGACCAAGCCGCTGAACGAACGCGACCCCTGCCACTACTGTGCGCAGTGCGGGCGCGGCTGCAGGACGGCTTCGAACTTCAGCTCGAGCCAGGTGATGATTCCGCCGGCGGCGGCAACCGGCCGGCTCACGATGATCGCCAACGCGATGGCGCGCGAGATCGTCCTGGGATTGGACGGAAAGGCCGAGGCTGTCTCTTATGTCGACAAGGCGACGAAGATCGAGCAGCGCGTCTACGCAAAGGCCGTGGTGGTGGCGGCGAGCGCGTGCGAGAGCGCGCGGCTGCTGCTGAATTCGAAATCGGCGAGCTTTCCAAACGGGATCGCAAACTCGTCGGGGGTGGTCGGGCGGTACCTGACGGACTCCGTGGGCACGAGCCTGGCGGGACACTTTCCCCAGCTCGAGGGCATGCCGGTACACAACCACGACGGCGTAGGCGGGATGCACCTTTACATGCCGTGGTGGCGCTTCGGGAAGAAGAACGAGTTCCTGCGCGGGTACCACATCGAGTTCGGTGGCGGGCGCAACATGCCGGGCGTGGGCGAGTTCGACGGCGTGTGCGAGGACCACGAGGGGTACGGCGTGGGGTTGAAGCAGGCGTGCCGCAGGGCGTACGGAACGTACATCGGTTTCAGCGGCCGCGGGGAGATGATTCCCAACGAAAACTGCTATTGCGAGATCGACCCCGAGGTCAAGGACCAGTGGGGCATCCCGGTGCTCAGGTTCCATTGGCAGTGGGGCGAGAACGAGCTGAAGATGGCCGACGACATGCACGCGACGTTCCGGTCAATCATCGAGACTGCGGGCGGAACAGTGGTGCCGCGGAGGACGCCGATGCCCCCGCCGCCCGGCGCGGGCTCGATGAACGAGATCCGGCCGCCGACAACCGGGCACATCTCGACGGGCGGGGAGATCATCCACGAATTGGGCACGGTGCGGATGGGTGACGACGCGAAAAAGTCGGCGCTGAACCGCTGGTGCCAGGCGCACGACGTGAAGAACGTGTTTGTGGCGGATGCGGCGCCATTCGTGTCCAATGCGGACAAGAACCCGACGCTCACGATCATGGCGCTGGCGTGGAGAACGTCGGAGTACCTGCTCGACCAGTCGAAGAAGGGGGAGATCTGATGGCGCAACAGGAGTTGTCGCGGCGGACGGTGCTGAAGTCGCTGGGGATGGGCGCGGCGGTCGGATCCGTCCTGCGGGTGATTCCGGCCGAGGCGGCGGAGTACGCGCACCACATGATCGAACAGGAGAAGGCAGCAACACCGAATGGTGCGTACACGCCGAAGTACTTCGACGCCCATGGATACAAGACATTGCAGGCGCTGTGCGAGACGATTCTGCCGGCGGATGCGGATGCGGCCGGGGCGATTGAAGCCGGCGCTCCGGAGTTCATAGACCTGCTGACGAGCGAAAACACGGAATACCAGCTTCGGCTGGGCGGCGGTTTGAAATGGCTGGACGCCACGTGCACGCAGCGGTATGGGAAGGCGTGGGTCGATTGCGCGGCGAAGGAGCAGGCCGAGGCGCTCGATCTGATCGCGTACAAGAAAAACGCGGATGCGGACGCGAACATGGGAGAGCCGTTGCTGTTCTTCCGGCTGCTGCGCAACATGACGGCGGACGGGTTCTTCACGAGCAAGATCGGGATCAAGTACCTGGGGTACAAGGGGAATACCTATCTGCCTGAGTTTCCGGGGTGCCCGCCGGTGCCGGGGGTGTAAGGCGGCGGCTCCTGTGGCGGGCGCAATACCGTACTGCCCGGTAAACTGGAAGTATGTTTCCTCCGGTTCGCCTGGTGGCGCTCGATATGGATGGGACGCTGCTGCCCTCGTTTTCGCAGTCGGTGGGCGAGCGGACGGCGAAGGCCCTGCGGGCGGCGCAGGCGGCGGGGATCACGGTGGCGGTGGCTACCGGGCGGCGGACGGCGTACACGGTTCCGCTGCTCGACGGGCTGGGGTTGCGAGCGGATACACCCCTGATTACGTCGAATGGAGCAGTGACCCGTACGCTGGGCGGCGAAGCGATCGACCGCTGCCACCTGGAGGCGCGGGTGGCCCGGGAACTATGCCCGCTTCTGCGGCCGTTCGGTACCCTGGTGTTCACGTTCGATCGCGCCGGCAAGGGCGAACTGGTGCTGGAGGATTGGGACTCGGCGCACAGCCGCATCACAGTGTGGATGGAGGCGAACCGGGATGCGATCGAGGTCGTGAAGCCGCTGGAACATGCGCTGGATGGCGGCGAG
Organism: Occallatibacter sp.; assembly: GCA_035263625.1. Classification (GTDB taxonomy): domain Bacteria; phylum Acidobacteriota; class Terriglobia; order Terriglobales; family Acidobacteriaceae; genus Telmatobacter. Next base: position 284,060 of record DATFRB010000088.1, on the reverse strand, counting down.
GACCCGATCCAGGGCATGGTGACCGGCGGGCTCGACCGGATGAAGGAAGCCGAACGGGCGCTGAAAAAGAGCCCCCTGCACGGGTGGTGCGAGTGCGTACGGACGGAGTATCCGGGGCGGGATTTGTCGATTCTGGACCTGATGCCGCCCGGCGTTTCAAAGGGATGGGCGCTCGCGCGGCTGGCCGGGCGGATGGGCATGGACCGGCTGGCGACCATGGCGATTGGCGACAACTGGAACGATGTGGATATGCTGGAGTGGGCCGGGCAGGCGGTAATGATGGGCAATGCCGCGGGGGAGTTGCGGGCGCTGGCGAAGCTGCGCGGATGGAAACAGGCGCCGCCGAATGACGAGGAAGGCGTGGCTGCGGTGCTTGAGAACCTTGTCGAGAAGCAGGGATCAGTGGTCAGGGACCGGAAGGGTCAGAACTAAGAGACTGAGGATGAGGCTTGGATTGAATCGGGTGGTGGTGGCGGGCGCGATTGTGCTGGCCTTAGCTGTGTCGGCTGACGCGGCGGAGCGGGTGACGCTGACGAATGGGTTTTCGCAGCTGTGCAACCATCATGCGCAGGTTGACGGTCGGGTTCGGCTCTATATGAGCGCCGACGCCGACAGCTACATCGAGTTCGCGCCTGAGGAGGTTGGGACGATCGAGACGGTTCCCGATCCGCCGGTTGAAAAGACTGTGGTGGCGGCGCAGCCTGAGAATACTAATACGGCGAAGCTGACGCCGGCAGACCTGCACGAAATGCTCGCGCATGCGGGGCAGGCGCACAACCTGGACGCGGACCTGCTCGCCAGCGTGGTGAAGGCTGAGAGCGGCGGAAATGTGCGAGCATTGAGCCGTGCCGGCGCGCGAGGGCTGATGCAGTTGATGCCGGGGACGGCGACCGAGCTCGGCGTGAAAGACAGCTACGAGCCGGAGCAAAACGTGGGCGGCGGCTCGGCATACCTCGATGCACTTCTCGACCGCTATCATGACAACCTGGCAATGGCACTGGCGGCATACAACGCGGGCCCCAGGGCCGTCGACCGATATCACGGGATTCCGCCATATCGCGAGACGCGGCTGTACGTGGCGCGCGTGATTCACGAGTTTAACCGGCGCGTGTTGGAGCGAGAGCGGCTTGCTTCGCGCGGGGCCGGCGAGACCGAACGCGGATCGGAATAGACCGCGCAGCCGCGAACCCTCGCAAGGGATGCGCCCGCGCTTCATCAAGTAAATCCAGGCCAGAAACCGGACGATAACAGCGCGGGCGTGTGCGGAAAGTAGACTGGAGTCACCGGCAAAGTAAGAACGGAGTGTTTTTTGAGTAAAAAGCAATGGATCGCGGGCCTCGTGGTGCTGTCTGCCCTGGTGGCCCTATTGGTCTGGGCGCGGTACCATATCCCCTTCGATTTCGGGAAGTTTCGCTCTCAACTGGCGCTGGCGGATTGGCCGCGCATAGTCTTGGCGCTGGGCTGCATTTATCTGGGCTACGTCTTCCGTTCGGTGCGCTGGGCGCTGCTGATGCGGCACAATAAACGCGTTCCGGTGCTGAGCCTGGTGGGCACGCAGGTGATGGGATTTACCGCAGTGGCACTGATCGGCCGAGTAGCTGACCTGGTGCGGCCCTACCTGGTAGCGAGAAAAACCAATTCTGAGCTGAGCTCGCAGATCGCCGTATACATCGTGGAGCGGCTTTCGGACATGGGCGCAATGGCGCTCGTGCTTTCGCTTGCCATTATCAGCCTGCCGCAGGATCAGGTGGCGGCGGCCATGCATCACTCCACACGTTTGTCGCACCTGAACGAGAGCGCGCCGCACGTTGCGGCATTTATCTTCCGATATGGCGGTCTGGCGCTCACGCTTCTCGGAGTGTTGTTTCTGGTGAGCGTCCGGATAGGCGGCGAAGCGATCGCGCGCGTGTTCGAAATGGCATTTGGTGTGATCTCAAAGAAGCTGGGGCATGCGGTGGGGCACAAAATCCGCACGTTTCGGGCGGGACTGGATACAATCCGCTCATTTGCGGATTTTGCGATCCTGTTCGTGCTTTCAGTCGGAATGTGGGTACTGATTACGTGCGGCTATTTTGAGACGCTGCGCGCATTTGTGGCCAGCCCGCAGCTTGCGTCAATCGACCCGGCAAGATGCGTGCTGCTGATGGTGATCAGCGGCAGCGCGAGCGTGGTGCAATTGCCAGTGCTGGGGTGGTTCTCGCAGATTGGCATTGTGGCCGCTGCTCTCGGGGGCTTCTTCGGAGCGGCCCCGGAGGCGGCGACAGCGTGCGCAGCGATGCTGCTGGTGGTCACATTTCTGGGGATCATCCCAGTGGGACTGAGCTGGGCGCAATTTGAAAATGTGAACCTGCGCAGGGTGACGGCGGAGAGCGAGCACGCCGGCGAAGAGTTGGCGGATGATGCGCGGGCGTAGAAGCTGATATTTTGGCGACATGAGTTCCCCGACTGCTGATGTTCTGGGCGAGATCGGCCTTCCGGCGCCGATCAACGAACTTGCGAACAAAACCTGGGATGCGATAGTTGTGGGCGCGGGCCACAATGGCCTCGCCTGCGCCGCCTACCTGGCGCGCGCCGGCAAGCGCGTTCTTGTGATCGAGAGCCGCGCGCGCGTGGGCGGCGCGTGCACCATCGAAGAACCGTTCCCGGGTGTTCGCATGTCGCCATGCGCTTACCTGGCTGGCCTGCTGCATCCGCGGGTTGTGGAGGAGCTCGAGTTGCCGCGCCGCGGTTTCACGTGGACGCCGGCGGTTAACGGGCTGTTCGTGCCGTTTCTCGATGGCTCAAGCATCCAGCTCTGGGATGACGACGAGCGCTGCGCGGCCGAAGTGCGAGCCCTCTCGCCGGGCGATGTGGCCGGGTGGGAGGAGATGAACGAAGTGCTGAGGCGGCTGCGCGATGCGCTGCGCCCGGCAGACGACCGCGACCTGTGGCTGAACGAAGCGCCCACGCGCGAAATTATTGAAGAGCGCCTTGGTGACGACGAAGAAGCGCGCGCGCTGCTGTTCGATTGGTCCATGGCGGAGTTCGTGGAGCGCTATCTCGAGGACGAGCGCTTGCAGGTGGCGTATCTCGGCCAGGGCGTGATCGGCACGAATGCCAGCCCGTTCCACAAGGGCACGGCGTCAATCCGGTTTCACCATGCGTCTGGGCGATTGGGTGGCATGCCCGGCATGTGGGGCTACGTGCGCGGCGGCATGGGGATGGTGTCGTTCTATTTTTGCGATGCCGCGCGCGAGGCAGGCGCGACGGTGGTTTCAGGCGTGCCGGTAGCGGAAATCGTGCCGAGCAAAGGCGTCCGGCTCGAGGGCGGCGAACGGATCGCGGCGCGCGTGGTGGTGTCGAATGCAGACCCGCGGACGACGCTGCGGCTGCTCGGTGATCGGACCGAGGTCGCGTGGCGCGCGCAGGTGGAGCGGGTGCCGATTGAAGGCTGCACAGTGAAGCTGAATGTGCACTTGCGCGAGCTGCCGAATTTTACGGCACGGCCGGGGACGAACGAGCCGCACCACTACGGCCAGATCAACGTGCCGCTGACGAAAGATGAGTGGAAGGCGGGTTTTGCGACGGCAAAGCGCGGCGAGCTGCCGGAGCACTTGTGGTGCGAACTGTACTTCCAGAGCGCTCATGACGATTCCGTCGCGCCCGCGGGCACGCATACGATGAGCGTATTTGCGCAATATGTGCCCTACAACTTTGCGCGGGGCGACTGGGAGAGCAGGCGCGAGGAAGTGCGCGGGCTCGCGCTGAAGTCGCTGGCGCGGTTCTGCTCGAACATGCCGGACGCAGTGATCGACGCGCAGGTGCTGGGGCCGCCGGATATCGAAAAGAAGGTAGGGCTGACGGGCGGGCACATCTTCCAGGGCGAGTGCCTGCCGCCCTACATGTGGGAAAGGCGGCTGACGGCGCGCACGCCGATGCCCGGCATGTACCTGTGCGGCGCGTGCACGCACCCGGGCGGCAGCGTGATCGGCGCGAACGGCCGCAATGCCGCGATGGCGATCTTGAAAGACCTCGGCGCGATGTAGCATTCCCGCATTTTTCCTTTCCCCGGTTTTTCCTTTTCCACTTCGCGGGGCTCTGCTATGCTCCGCCCTAACTACATGGCTCAAGCTCCCGCGCTCAAACGAGGCATCCGGTTCCGCGATCTCACGTTGTTCTACGTGGCCGGCAGCCTGAGCATTCGCTGGTCTGCGACCGCCGCTGCATCGGGCCCGAGCAGCCTCATCGTGTGGATCGCCGCACTGCTCTGCTTCTTCCTTCCGCTGGCCGCGAGCGTGATGGAGCTTTCGTCGCGCTACCCGGATGAGGGCGGCCTGTATGTGTGGGCGCGGCACGCATTCGGCGACGGATGCGGGTTCCTGGCTGCGTGGACATACTGGATGAGCAACCTGCCGTACTTTCCCAGCGTGCTTTACTTCGGCGCGGCGTCGGCGCTGTTTGCATTTGGCGGCAGAGGCAGGTCGCTCGCGGCAAGCCCTCTCTATTTCATTCTCTTTGCGGGTATCGCGCTGGCGATGATCACGCTGCTCAACATGCGCGGCGTCAATGCGGGCAAGTGGCTCAATAACGTGAGTTCGTTCGGCGCGATGCTGCCGCTCGGGTTGTTGATTGTGCTGGGAGCCGTGTCCTGGACGCGATTCGGTTCCGCAACCGAATTCAGCGCAAGCAGCATGGCGCTGCACTGGTCAGTGAAGAACGCCATCTTCTGGTCGACGATCTTCTTTGCGTTCGTTGGCGTCGAGGCCGGATCGTTCATGGGCGATGAGATCGAGAACCCGCGCCGCGCGATTCCGCTGGCGATTTTTACGGGCGGCACGATCACGACGATCGGCTACATCTGCGGCACCGCGGCATTGCTGGTGGCGCTGCCCGGAAGCGCGGTGAGCGGGCCGGATGGTATTGTCAATGGGCTTCATGCGCTGACCTCGCGGCTCGGCCTCGGGTGGCTACTGCCGGTTGCCGCTCTGCTGGTGGCCTTGAATGCGCTCGGTGGCGCGGCGGCGTTTCTGTCATCGACATCGCGGCTGCCGTTTGTTGCCGGCATCGATTACTACCTGCCTCCAATCTTCGGAGCGATTCATCCACGCTACCGTACGCCGTGGGTCGCAATCGGGTTCTACGGACTCGCGGGGATCATCGTCGCGCTGCTTGGCCAGGCGGGGACCACGGTGCGTGGAGCGTACGACGTACTGGTGAGCATGGCGGTGCTGGTTACCTTTCTGCCGTTCCTGTTCATCTTTGCCTCGATGATCCGGCTGCAGTGGGAGCCGGCCGGGCCGGAGGTGCGGCGCGTGCCGGGAGGCAAGCCGATGGCAATCGTACTCGGCGTCCTGGGACTGATAAGCACGATTGTGACCATCGTGCTTTCGGCGTTTCCGTCGGAGGACGATCCGAACAAGCCGCTGGCGGTGCTGAAGGTGGTGGGCAGCGGCGCAGTCGTTGTGGCCGCCGGCATCGCACTGTACCTTGTGGGACGACACAAGGGGCGGCGAATGCGCGGCGAGAGGCTGCGAACTACGGCGTGACTCTTGCGAGCGATTTCTCTGAGAGGAGCGGTGTACGATTGCATAATTAAACCCCTATTTCCTTCCTGGACGGACTCCGTTGCAAGCGAATGCAAAATCTTCGTTGATCGAAGTAACTATCGCGATAGTTCTATTTTGTTCGGGCTGCCACGTCGGCTCTCCGAACGGATTTCTACTCATCAGCGCCGACCGACAAGTTGCGGAGAACAGCAAATTCCCAGTCGCAATCAATCCGAGAAAAGTCGGCACATATCCCGCTGAAACGAAATCCGGGGCTGGCTATTTCTACGATGATGTGCTTGAGTATCGTGTCTGGGTGCACCCTGACAAGGGTGGGGCACCGATCAACGGCGATAAGGATTATTATTTCGCTTTCGCTCAATACGAACCGGCAGAAGCGTTCTCACTGAAGACAACGGGAGCGGAGCCCCCTTTGGTCCTTATTCGACAACTGGAATGGATAGACGAACCGAAGCACGGCTGGTTCATTCCTGAAAAGGGAGAGCGCATCACGGAATGGCAAGTCAAATGGCTCGACGGAAGCAAGCGCAACGGAAATAGCATCGAGGAATTCCTGAAACACCCAATCGAGAGCAAAACCGCTGACGACAACTGACTACGGCGTGACTTCCCTTCCCCCGATAAAGACGCGCGGGCGCAACGGCGCTGCGATGAAGTAGGCGAGCTCGCGATAATCCGAGAACTCGTGGATGAGGAAGTCGGCGGATTTGCCGGGCTCGAGGGAGCCTGTTTCGCCGCCGAGCCCGAGCGAATACGCAGCGTTGATGGTGGCAGCAGTTAGCGCTTCGGCAGGCGTGAGGCCCATTTGCAGGCATGCAAGCGAGAGCATGAATGGCATCGATGGGACGGGCGACGAGCCCGGGTTGAAGTCGGTGGCGAGGACCGGAGCTAGACCAAGTTCGATTATGCGGCGCGCTGGCGGGTACTGCGTGCGGCTGAGCGCGAAGACTGAGCCGGGCAGCAGGACGGGCTGAACTCCTGCTTGCTTGAGCTGGAGGAGAGTTTCGTCGGTCGCGGTTTCGAGATGGTCGGCTGTTGCGGCGTTGAGTTCGGCGGCGAGCGCGGCTCCGGTGCCGGGGCGGAACTGCTCGGCATGGATGCGGAGGCCGAGGCCGTGGCGTTTGGCCGTGGTGAGGACGGTGCGGCATTCGTCGACGGTGAAGGCGTGGTCGTCGCAGAAGGCGTCGCAGAAGCGGGCGAGCTTGAGGCGCGCGACTTCGGGGATCAGTTCTTCGGCGACGAAGCGGACGTATTCGGCGCGGCGGTCTGCGAACTCGGGTGGAACGGTGTGGGCGGCAAGCAGCGTGGGGACGATACGCGCCGGGCCTTCGTCATTCAGCCGGCGCACGACGCGCAGCATCTTCAGCTCGGTCTCGCGGTCGAGGCCGTAACCGGATTTTGCCTCCATCGTTGTCGTCCCGCTTCGCAGCATCCAGTCGCGGTGCCGGCGCGCAGCAATCAGCAGATCGTCTTCGCTGACGGCGCGGGTGAACCGCACGGTGCGCAGGATGCCCCCACCGGCCGCCGCGATCTGCTGGTAGGTGGCGCCGGCGATTCGCTGCTCGAATTCATCGGCGCGGTTTCCGGCGAAGACGAGGTGGGTGTGGGCATCGATGAAGCCTGGGGTTACGCAGCGTCCTTCGGCGTCAATCTCGGGAGTGTTGGGTGGGATCTGCGATTCGAGATCGGAGTAGTGGCCAGCGGCGAGAATGCGACCGTTTTCGATGAGGAGGGCGGCTTTGGGAAGGATGGCGGGGTCGCGGAGTTCGGGGCCGGTGCGCGGGCGCGCGGGGCCGGCGAGCGTGACGAGCTGGCCGATGTTGACGATGGCGATTTGCATTGCTGGATCGGCGTCTTGCTCCCGGACTCACTCCTCTGGACTCAGGGTTCCTCTGGCGCTGAGCCTTTGAAGCATCTCGTACCCATCCATCATTTCATCGGCGATATAGTATTCCGCAGGTTCAGTGGGCTTATAGTTCAGCGCAAATTTTTTGTCGATCATCTCTCTGCGAAGCCTGTCTGCGGGTTCCCCCTCAACCGCTAGCCCGAAAACACCGGAATAATAGTCATCGTTGACAACATAGGAGAACGTGAAGCACGGATACTCATGCACGTCACGCCTGTTATTTACAATGAATTCCTGGACCTCCGTCTGTTGTACTGTCGCTTCAGTAGTCGGCCAATCGGCTGCCTCTTCGATTTCCTTGTGGGCCCGGCGATTCCAAGCCGCTGCGGAAATCACAACCGCGACGAACACTGCTGAGATAAGAAGGTATGGCATAGACTAGTTCCCCGCCATTGGAATGCGAATGCCTTTTTCTTTTGCGGTTTGCTTCGCCAAATCATAACCTGCGTCTGCGTGCCTCGCTACGCCGATGCCGGGATCGTTGTTCAGGACGCGATGAATGCGCTGGGCGGCGTTTTCGGTGCCGTCGGCTACTGTGACCTGTCCCGCGTGGAGCGAGTAGCCCATGCCTACGCCGCCGCCGTGATGAAAGCTGACCCAACTCGCGCCGCTTGCGGTGTTGAGGGCGAAGTTGAGCAGCGACCAGTCGGCGATGGCGTCAGAACCGTCGAGCATCTTTTCGGTTTCGCGGTAGGGGCTGGCGACGCTGCCGGTGTCGAGGTGGTCGCGGCCAATGGCGATGGGCGCGGAGATTTCGCCCTTCTTCACGAGGTCGTTCATAGCCTCGCCCATTCTGGCACGGTCGCCGTAGCCAAGCCAGCAGATGCGCGCGGGCAGACCCTGGAATGCGAAGCGGCCGCGGGCGAGGCGCAGCCAGCGGGTGAGGATTTCGTCGTCTGGGAACAACTCGAGGGCAAGATCGTCGGTGCGGGCGATGTCTTTGGGGTCTCCGGAAAGCGCGACCCAACGAAACGGGCCGTGGCCGGTGCAAAACAGCGGCCGAATGTATTCGGGCACAAACCCCGGAATGTCGAATGCATCCGCGCATCCCGCATCGAACGCAAACCGGCGGATATTGTTACCGTAGTCGAACGCGACCGCACCGGCACGCTGCAGCGCAAGCATGGCGTTCACATGAATCACCATCGACGCGGTTGATCGCCGAACATACTCTTGCGGATCGCGCGCCCGAAGCTCAGCAGCCTGCTCCAGCGACAAGCCCTGCGGGATGTAGCCGCTCAGCGGATCGTGGGCGCTGGTCTGGTCTGTAATCGCGTCCACCTGCACGCCGCGGCGCACAATCTCGGGCAGCAAATCCGCGCAGTTTCCTACCAGGCCCACCGACAGCGCGCGCCCTTCGCGTCTCGCCGCCTCGCACAACTCCATTGCCTCGTCGAGACTCTCGGTCATGGTGTCGCAGTAGCGTGTGTCGAGGCGGCGCTGGATGCGGGTGCGGTCGACTTCGATGCAGAGCACCACGCCGCCATTGAGCGTGACGGAGAGCGGCTGCGCGCCCCCCATTCCTCCCATGCCGCCGGTCACCACAAGCTTGCCCTTAAGCGATCCGCCAAAGTGCCGCTCGGCCATGGCGGCGAAGGTCTGGAATGTGCCCTGCAAGATTCCCTGCGTGCCGATGTAGATCCAGGAGCCGGCGGTCATCTGGCCGTACATAATGAGACCCTGGCGGTCCAATTCATGAAAGTGCTCCCACGTGGCCCACTTGCCGACGAGGTTGGAGTTGGCAATGATGACGCGCGGAGCGAGATCGTGCGTGGGGAAGACTCCGACGGGCTTGCCGGACTGGATGAGCAGGGTCTCTTCATTGCCGAGGCGCTCGAGCTCGCGCACGATGGCGTGGTAGCAGTCCCAGTTGCGTGCGGCCTTGCCGATGCCTCCGTAGACGACCAGGTCGGCGGGGCGCTCGCCTACTTCGGGGTCGAGGTTGTTCATCAGGCAGCGCAGGGCGGCTTCCTGCTGCCAACCCTTGCAGCTGAGCTGATTCCCGCGCTGCGCGCGAATGATTTCGTTTCCTGTTATTGCCATAGTCTCTCCAACTGCGAAGCAATAGCGCTGCACGCCCTGGTTTGCCTGAGCGATTGTAAACCGCTGCAGGCGAGGGTATGTCAGAACCGCTTCCTCAACGAGCTCGCTCAGAGGTAAGATGACGCCTGAATCGCCGAAACTGGACCCCCTTGCGGAATTGGAATCTGGAGGCAGAGCCCATGGACGCAAACAGCCTGATGCAATATCTTGGCACCGCTCTGATCAGCAGTATCGGAATCGGGTGGTTTATACGGTCCGCGATCACGCACGTCATGCAGCGAGACCTTGAACAATACAAGTCCAATCTCGACGCCGAGCACAATTTCGCGCTGGAGTCCTTCAGAAAGGCGCAGGAGAAGGCTCTCCAGGATCAGCGGGAGGCGCACGAACGGGGTTTGGAAGCCTTTAGAAAGGGCCAGGAGAAGATCCTACAGGATCAGCGAGAAGCGCACGAGAGGCGTCTGGAGGCCTTCAGAAAGGATCAAGAGAAGATCCTGCAAGACCAGCACGAGGCCCACGAAAGGAACCTGCTGAGCCTGCAGGGTGAAACCAACAAAGGCCTCGAACAGATCAAGTCCGGGCTCCAGAGAATCGACAGACTCGAGAGCGAGTTGATGAAAAGCCGCGGAGAGGCTTACGCGGAGATCTGGAAGCTGATGCATTCGGTCAATCTCTTCGGTCCTCCGGTCCCGCAAACCGCTTCTCAGCTATCGGAAAACCTAACAAATTGGTATTTCACGCACGGATGGAACCTCACTAAGGGCGCCAAGAAACGATACTTTCTGGTGCAGGAAGTGCTCAACTTCTTCGTGGTGCGATCGATCCCTTTCTCCCGTCCCGCCGGAGAGAGATTGTTTGCGGGTAATGATCGGACGATCGAGTTGCTGCGTCAACTCCGCAAGGAGCAGTTGGGGATCGAACCCAAGGACGATGACTCGTTCTATGAACTCAAGGAATTAGGCGACTATGTGACTGCGTTCAAGGGCGAACCCCGGAACACGGCCGCCGGTGAGGCGCCGGCGCAACGGGCATGGCTGCTTCTGCAGCTTGTGATGAGCGCATTTCGCTCTCAAGTGACGAATGACCTGGGATCCCGCGAGGAGGTCCCGACATTGGCACAATAGCGGACGTTTGCCATTGTTCGATGCCGGTCATTATTCTGCTCTCGATGCCAAACACTCTCGTTGAATGTGTCCCGAATTTCTCCGAAGGCCGCGATAAGGCCAAGGTTGACGCCATTGTCGACGCGATGAAAATCCCCGGCGTTTATCTGCTGGACCGCGAGATGGATGCCGACCACAACCGTTGCGTCATCACACTGGTTGGCGAGCGCGAGGCGATCGCGGAGGCGGCGATCCGCGGGGTGGGCAAGGCCGCGGAACTGATCGACCTCACGCAGCACCGGGGCGCGCATCCGCGCATGGGCGCGGCAGACGTGGTGCCGTTCATCCCCATCGACGGCGTGACGATTGAAGACTGCGTGGCAATGGCAAAAGACGTTGGCGCGGAGATTGCGAAGCGCTTCCAGATTCCCGTTTATCTTTACGAAGCCGCGGCGACTTCGCCGGAACGGCATAACCTCGAGAATATTCGCCGCGGGCAGTTCGAGGGAATTCGCGATGAGATCGCCACCCATCCCGCGCGCTTGCCTGACTTCGGCGAACCGCGGGTGCACCCCACAGCGGGTGCGACTGTCGTCGGCGCGCGCAAATTCCTTATCGCCTACAACGTCTTCCTGAACACGGCCGACGTCGATATCGCTAAAAGAATCGCCAAGGCCGTGCGCTTCTCAACCGGCGGTCTGCGCTTCGTCAAGGGTGCCGGATTCCTGGTGCGCGGAATGGCGCAGGTGTCGATGAACCTCACCGACTTCGACCAGACGCCGATCCACCGCGTCTTCGACTTCGTCAAGCGCGAGGCGGCGCGCTACGGCGTCATGCCGGTCTCAAGCGAGATCGTAGGCCTCGTCCCCAAAGCCGCGCTCGAGCAGGCCGCCGAGTGGTTCCTGCAAGTGGAGAATTTCGACGCGTCCCTAATCCTCGAAAACCGTCTGGCCGCAGTGATGAGCGGCAAGGCGGCCGTTGGCGGATTGCGCGCCGGCATCGAGCCCTTTATCGAGCAACTTGCCGCGCCCACCGCGACGCCCGGCGGAGGCAGCGCCTCGGCCGCGAGCGCGGCCATGGCGGCAGGGCTCGCTCAAATGGTGGCAGCTATGTCGCGTGGCAAAAAGGCTTACCTTCAGCACGAGAGCCAACTCAGCACGGCTATCGCGCGCCTGACTCAGTTGCGCGAGGATTTGAAAGCGGCGATCGATGCGGACGCTGAGTCCTACAACGTCGTGATGAAGGCATACAAGTCGGCCAAAGAGGCAGCGGATGGCGGGCGCGTGATCAACGCCGCGCTGCGGCAGGCCACAAGTGTGCCACTGGGCGTGGCGGAACGAGCGGCGGAGACGGCGCAGATTGCGGTTGCGCTGAAGCCGATAACCAACCCGAACATGGGCTCGGACCTTGCGACGGCGATCGCATTGGCGAAGGCGGCCATAGACGGAGCGCTGGCGAACGTCGAAATCAACCTGGGATCGATGAAGCCGGAGTTGCCGCAAGAAGAAGCATTCGTTGCGCAGACGCGCGAGCGCGTTTCAGCTCTGAAGGTTGAGTGAAGGCACAAAAATGCAAGTGCAGCCGCAATGTTGCAGGATGCATCTGGACCCTAAAAGTGGGAGGGCTGGAAGGCAGCTCCAACCTTCGAAAGGGTAAGTAGCCCCTGGAAACCCGGTTCTTCAGGCCCCCATCCCCCCTCCGAAAATCGATGAAGTAGTCACAGGAAACACGGGACTCGTGTTCCATGTCAAGAAATTTCGTTCAGGAGAAGTGGAAAAGGCAGCCTGAATTCCAACGACTTATCCGGATCATTCGGATATTCTGGCTTGCATAAGGTCAATTTGGCTCCCATGAGGTGCTGAGTGCCCACGGGCAGACAGATCGTTTTTGCTGTATTTGGAGTCCTGTTTCTAGCCGCAACCACTGAAGCGAAACTGACGGGCGAGAGCCAGCAGAAGCAGGCATTCGTCCGGCTGGACCGGGTCACCGCTTCCCGGCCAATTCCAAACGGAATCGAATTCCACTCCGGACCCGCTCTGGTGCAGATCACCGCCCTCCGCGATGATGTACTGCGCGTGCGCGTCGGGCCTGCGGGCCAACTGCCCGAGGATGCGTCGTGGGCCGTTCTCGCGGCATCGCGCGAGGCCGCTGTGCCGGTGACGCAGGAGAACAACGGGCAGAGTGTCGGCTTCAGGACGGCGAAACTCCACGTCTCAATCCACCGCGATCCCCTTGAACTGCACGTGACCGACCTGGCGGGGCGCGTGATCGTCGAGGAATTCCCCGGCCGGCCGATTGAGTACCACGGCGCATCGTTCAGGGTGTACATGAAGTCGCCGGCTGACGAACACTACTTCGGCCTGGGCGACAAGCCCGGACCGCTCGACCGCCGCAATGAGGCCTTCACGGACTGGAACACGGATTCTTTCGGCTGGCAGGAGTCGACCGACCCGATCTACAAATCGATTCCGTACTTCATCACGTTTCGGAAGGGCGTTTCGGCAGGGATATTTCTCGACAACACCTGGCGCACGAGCTTCGACTTCAACAAGGAATATCGCGACGCATACTCGTTCGGCTCGGAGAACGGCCCTCTCGACTATTACATCCTGTACGGGCCAGAGCCGAAGGCGGTGGTGGAAACGTGGGCCTGGCTTACGGGACCCACGCCGCTGCCTCCGCTGTGGTCGCTTGGCTATCAGCAGTCGCGCTATAGCTACTTTCCGGAGGCGGAGGTGCGGCGCATCGCGAGCCGATTGCGCAGCGAGCAGATTCCTGCCGACGTGATCTGGCTGGATATTGATTACCAGTACAAGAACCGACCGTTCACCGTCGATCCGGAACGCTTTCCGCACTTCGAGCAGATGGTCCAGGACCTGAAGGCGGAACACATCAAGACGGTCGTCATTACTGACCTGCACATTGCCGAGGCGCCCAACGCAGGTTACAAGCCCTATGACGAAGGCAAGGCCGGCGACCATTTCGTAAAGAATCCCGATGGCTCGACTTACGTGGGCGCGGTGTGGCCGGGCAAGTCGGTGTTTCCGGACTTCACACGCAAGGTCTCACGTGACTGGTGGGGCACGCTCTACTCTGACTTCGTGAAGAAAGGCGTGGCCGGATTCTGGAACGACATGAACGAGCCTGCCATCTTTGAAACGCCCACGAAGACGATGCCCGACGACGTGCAGCACAGGATCGAGGAGCCGGGGTTCACTACCCGCACCGCCTCGCATCTTGAGATTCACAACGTCTTCGGAATGCAGAACAGCCGCGGAACATATGAAGGATTGCTGAAGCTCGCGCCGGATACGCGGCCGTTCGTGATGACGCGCGCCAGCTATGCGGGCGGCCAGCGTTACGCGGCCACGTGGACCGGCGACAACTCGAGCACGTGGAACCATCTGCGCCAGACTACTCCGCAGCTGCTGAACCTGGGGCTGAGCGGTTTTGCCATGAGCGGCGCGGATGTGGGCGGCTTTGCCGGCTCGCCGCAGCCGGAGCTGCTGACGCGCTGGCTCGAACTGGCGGCGTTTCAGCCCATCGACCGCGACCACTCGGCCAAGGGCACCAACCCGCAGGAGCCCTGGGAAAACGGCACGCCTGAGGACCTGAATATCCGCCGACGGTACATCGAAGAGCGCTACCGGCTGATGCCGTACCTCTACACGACGGCGGAGGAGATGAGCCGGACTGGGTTGCCGATCATGCGGCCGCTGTTTCTCGAGTTTCCTGCCGAAGCGGGCGCGAGCCAGGGCATCGATCCGACGGTCGACAACGAGTTTATGCTTGGCCCCGATGTGCTCGTTGCGCACAGCCCCTATCCCGACATGCTGGACAGTTTCTTCGCCAACTTGCCGCCGGTGGGCTGGTACGACTACTGGACCGGCGCGCGCGTGGAAAGCGGTACTCCGCACAAGGCCATCGACAACAGCGATGCGCCGCCGGGCGTGAGCGAGCAGCGCAACCTGGATACGCTTCCGGTATTCGTGCGCGCGGGCGCCATCATTCCCGAGCAGCCGCTGGTCGAGAGCACCGACGAGAAGCCGCAAGGACCTCTGACGCTGCGCGTGTATCCGCCGATCGGATTCGACAAGGACTGCAGCGGCATCCTCTACCTCGACGACGGCGTGAGCTTCGCGTTCCGCAAGGGTGATTTCTTGCGCGAGCAGTTCACCTGCCGGCTGTCGGCGCAGGGAATCATCGTGACGGTCGCCCCAACCATGGGCACGTATGCTTCGTGGTGGAAGCTGCTGCAGATCGAAGTGTACGGAGCGTCCAAGCCTGCGACGGAGGCCACCGAGCAGGGGCTGGATAAAGCGGCGCGGCCGACGTCGATCTCAACCGCCTACGACGCAGAACACCATCGCATCACGGCGCTTGTGCCGTACGTTGCCAAGGGAATGGAATTGCAGTTGACGTATTGAGGCGTAAGCCGGAGGGCATGCGATGGGAACGTTTCGCTTGAGCAGGCCGACTCCGGCGGAACTTCATGCGCTATTCGAGACTGTGAAGGGCTGCCCGGATGCGAGCCCACGGTTGCTTTCGCTCGCTGATGGATTGATCGCGCGGCTTCCGATTGGATTCGCGCATGATGTTTCGCGAAGCGAACTGGGGCGCGGAAACGATGCGTTCGCAAGAGCCCGCGAGGCGATGCAGAGGTGGGTCGAGTTCGACATAGGCTGGTTGGAGGCGATCGATCCAACCACTCCTATCGCGCGGGGAAAGGTGGTTGGCGTCTTGGCCAACTCCGCAGGCCTTTGGAGTGTGCATCTCAGCCGGATCACGGAGACAATCGACACGTCTGTACGATTCGGATTCCTCTACACCACCACGGCAATGCATACGGAGGAAGGACAGGAACGGTTCGTGATCGAATTCGATCCGAAATCGGGGACAGTTCATTATCTGCTTGAGGCGGTCTCGCGCCCAAGGCACACTCTGGCTCGGCTTGGCTATCCGTTCACACGAGCGATGCAGCATAGGTTTTCGCGTGATTCGCATGCGCGAATGCGTCGCGCGGTTAGCGCGAGTGAGCCGCCGGCTGCGCTGCCGCAATTCCTGCATCCAGGCGCAGATTCTCGAGTTGATTCAAAAGCGGTGTGAAGTTCCAGCGTCCGGAGACTAGCCCTTCGGCAGCGCCGCGATGTCTTCGAGCAGCTTTTCCGGGTGGATGGGCTTGTGAAGCAGATGGAACTGGTGGCCCTTGCGGTTGGCTTCCGCGAGCAGGTCGGCAGTGGCGGCCTGGCCGGAGAACAGCAGCACTCTCACTTCGGGGCGCGCCTTTGAAAGATAGATGGCGAGATCCACGCCCGTCATCTTGCCCATCATCACGTCGCTCAGCACAACGTCCGGCTCAAAAACCTCAATGGATTCGACCGCGCTCTCGGCGCTGTAAACGGCCATTGCCGCGTGGCCCTTGATCCTGAACACCATGGCGAGCGTGTCGGCGATATTTTTCTCATCATCGACGATGAGAATCCGTGCGGGGAGATCGGTCTCGGACATGGTGGTACCTCCAAGGGAATCGACGGCGCAGAAGGGCCCTGACGCGAATCGAACCGATTCATCGGTGAAAGCCTCTGCGACCGATCGATTGTAGCTAAATTAACCCCAGTGTTACAGTTCCCTGCCCGACGCAAGGATGTAAGGGTTAGATGCACACTTGGTGTCCCGCGTTGGCGCTCATAACTCGTCGCGGACAGCCTACTCTTCGCGCAGAACCTCCAGCGGCCGCAGGCCCAGGATGCGATAGCTTGCGATCCATCCTGTGGCGGTCGCGAGAATCGCCGTACCGATAAGAGCTACGGCCGTCGCGGACCACTGGATGTGGAACGAGATGTCCATGCGGTGAAGCAGCACCCGCGTGAGCAGGTTGGCGAAGAGCACGCCCACCATGCCGGCGAGCAGTCCGAGAAAACTGAACTCCACCGAGAAGGTCCGCACAATGCGCATGCGAGTTGCGCCGAGTGTTTTGAGCACGACGGCTTCCCTCATGCGGCGGAAGCGCGTGCTAGCGATCGACGAAGCCAGAATCGTAAGTCCCGCAAAGATCGAAAATCCGGCGAGGAAGTGAATAACGAAGGTGACTTGATCCACGACGGACTCGATGCGCTGGAGAACGTCCGCGAGGTTGATGACCGTGACCGTCGGGTAGGCGACGAAGAGAGCGCGCTCGATCGCGGGCACCTGCGCGGGATTTACGTGAGCGCCTCCATACCACGTTGCGACTTCTCCCTTGAGCGCCTCTGATGGCAGCACGAACGGAACGCGCGCGGCGAGGTGGTTTCCATCGGCCCTGTAGAGCGCCGCGACGGTAAGCTTATGGCTGCCATTGAGAGCGGTCTGCAATTCAATTGACGACCCGACGCCGAGGTGCAGCCGTTGCGCGAATCCGTCTCCCAGTGCAATCTGCTGCGCGTTGGACGAAGTCCACCACTTGCCCTGAGTCACTTTGTCGCCGGCAGGAGGAACGTCGGACCACGTAAGCTCGGCATTTTCTAGGAAGCGCCTCGGCAGGTGCTGGTCCTTGAGCTGATCGAGCGTCTTGCCGTTCAGCGAGACAAACTGCCCGCGAACCACCGGCATCAGTTCGAGCGGCTGGGTCACGCCGGGCTGCTTGTCAAAAAACGCCTTGAGCGGCGCGGACTCCTCCGTGGTCACGTCGACGAGGAACATGTTAGGCAGCTTCGGCGATGCAGTCTCGTGCAGGTCGCGCAGGATCGAGGTCTGCATCAGGTAAACGGAGAGGATGAGCATAACGCCGGTTCCCAGCGCGGCCAGCACCGCAGCCGACTGATTGCCGGGGCGGTAGAGGTTCGCGAGTCCGTGACGCAGGAACGACGGCAGATGCAGACGGACTCGATTCAGCAGGAACCGGAGAAAGCGCAGCGCGACGGCAGAGAGAGCCAGCAGCACAAGCAGCGCCGACGCGAGCCCGATGGCGAACCACTTGCCTACCGTGGCCGAATCGGAAAGCGCCCAGGCAATTCCACCCAGCGCCGCGAGCACGATGAGCGAGAGAGCGAATTGCAGTCGGCGTGCCCAGATCCTGGCGAAAAATCCGGCGACTGTAGCCGGAGCGGATTCAACGAGGCGCCTGAGCACCAGCACCGGGCGAATTGCCCGCACGTCAAGCAGCGGCGGAAGGCAGAACAATAATGTGGTCAGCAGGCCCGTGCCCAGCCCGGCGCCAACCGAGCGCCAGGGAAATCCAAGGACCGCATGAAATGGCAGCAGCTTGCCGAAGACCGCCGGCATCGACTCCATGACCGCGAGACCGGCGGCCACGCCGAGCAGCCCGCCCGCGAGCCCGAGACCAAGCGTTTGCAAAAGAAAGATGCGCAGCAGGTCCGACGAGCCTGCGCCGACAGCCTTGAGAATCGCGAGGATGTCCATGCGCTGCTCGAGGTGCGCGTGCATGGCCATGGCCACGCCGATGGCGCCGAGCACCATGGCGACGAGGCAGATGAGCGACAGAATCGCGGTAGCGTGGTCGAGGCCCTCAGTCAGCGCGGGATTGCCCTCCCGGTAATCCATCACCTGCGCGTCCGGCAGCGCCGCTTCGACGTCCTTGCGGAGCGTTGCCGTCGTGACGCTGGCCGGGAGCTGCTCAGGCAGCTTGAGCAGCAGGCGCTGCGTGGCGCGGCTGCCCGGCGCGATGAGGCCTGTCGAATCGAGACTCGCGCGCGACACCATAACCCGCGGGCCGATGCCGGCGCCTGAGCTGAACCGGTCGGGCTCCTGCTTCAGCATCGCTGCGATCCTGAAGGTCTTGCCGCCGAACCGCATGTCCTGCCCGACGTGCGCGTTCAACCGGATCAGAAACTCGTCGGCCACGACCGCGGAGTTTCCGGAGAGCGCCTGCGCAAGCGGCATTGCGGGCTCGAGTTGTGCAGAGCCGTAGTAGGGATATTCCGCCGGATCTACCGCCTTGACCGCGACCAGGATCGGAACCGGATCGGACGGCACCGATGCCATCGAAACCGTCTCAGTGATCCAGGTCGAGCGACTGCCGGGAATCCTTCTGAGAATCTCAGCGACCTTCTGCTTTTCCTGGTCCGTGGCCTGGCGGAAGATGCGCGCGCTCAGATCGGCGGCCATGAGCGAGCGTGCCTCCGTGCCCAGCGTGTGTCGGAATGCCTCGCTGAAGCCGCGCACGCCGACGAGCGCCGCAACGCCGATGGCAACGGAGAGAACGACGAAACCGAACTTGCCCGGGGCGGATTTCAAATCACGCCAAGCAATGGCCGCCGCGCGGCGCCAGCCCAGTGGACGTCTCTTGCCTAAGTCGCCGTTAGCCATGGGCCTGCTCCGCTGCGATCGCAGGTTCTGCTGCGGGTGCTGCGCCGGGCAGCGTGTCTTCGACGACCTGCCCGTCGCGCAGCACGATCTTGCGGTCGGCGCGCGATGCGATCTCCGGATCGTGCGTTACCAGGACGAGCGTTGTACCCGCGCGCTTGTTGTGTTCGAGCAGCAGGTCGAGGATCATGCGCCCATTTGAGGTATCGAGATTACCCGTGGGCTCGTCGGCCATGATGATCGGCGGCTCCACGACAAAGGCGCGAGCAATCGCTACGCGTTGCTGCTCTCCCCCAGATAACTGGATGGGGTAGTGATCCATGCGCTCGGTGAGTCCAACGGACGTAAGCAGCCCGCGCGCCTGCTGCAGGCCGGAGCCGTCGGCGTTGAGCTCGAATGGCAACAGGACGTTTTCGAGTGCTGTAAGCGTAGGGATGAGTTGGTAGGACTGGAACACGAATCCGATCTTGCGGCCGCGCACCTGGGCAAGCTCAGCCTCGGCAAGGTTGTGAATGGGCACTCCATCGAGCCAGATTTCGCCGGAGGTGGGCGAGTCGAGCCCGGCCAGCAAGCCGAGAAGCGTGCTCTTGCCGCTGCCGCTCGCGCCTACGATCGCAACGAACTGGCCCGCGGGAATAGCGAGGGTGATGCCCTTGAGAATGTCGACGCGGCGCGCGCCGTTTTGAATCGATTTGGTTGCGTTGCGGACGTCGATCAATGGAGCTCCAGTGGTCAGTGGTTAGTGGTTAGTGGTTAACGATCGGAATCGTCCGATAGCTTGCAATCACGGTAGTAATACGGATTCGCGCACTTGAGGTTCCACAAAGCCGAAGAAGGCGGCCCCTTCCGATCTCTGATCCCTAGCCACTACCCACTAGCCACCAGCCACTACACTAGTGATGTGGACGTTCGGCGACGGGTTCTCGTTTCATCCATACTGCTGATATTGGGTTTGCCGGCGTTTGGAGCGTCGCGGCCGGTGCTGGTGTGCTTTGGAGACAGCATAACGGCAGGATACGGTGTCGCGCAGGGCAAGGCTTACTCTGACGCGCTGCAGGTAAAGCTCGATCGAATCGGCTACAACTACAAGGTCGTGAACGAGGGCACGAGCGGCGCCACCACGAAAGACGCCGTCGAGAGCCTGCCCGAGGTGCTGCGGCTTCATCCCGAAGTTGTGATCGTGGAGTTTGGCGGCAACGACGGGCTGCGTGGGCTGCCGCTGGACCAGTCGCGGCGGAACCTCGATGCCGTCCTGACCGGGCTCGAAAATGCGCACATCAAAGTGCTGCTGGCTGGCATCACGCTGCCGCCCAACTATGGTCCTGATTACATTGACGCGTTTGCGAAGATGTACCGCGAACTGGCGGCACAGCACCACACGGCGTTTGTGCCCATGATCTACAAGGACATGGTGAATGTGCCGGGCACTCTGCAGGACGACGGCATTCATCCTACGGCGAAGGGCGCCACGATCATTGCGGATACGATCTATCCGGCGCTCAAGCCGCTGCTGCGCAAGGGCGCCCGTTAAGACCGCCATCGGCTCACGACGTCGAGTCTGTCGCGAGTTGCTGACAACTCGCCCGGAACTGGGCCAAACAGCTCGTTTCGCACAGGTGGTGCGCTTATTCGATGGGAAATCTGTCTGGCGTCATGTCCCAACAGGCTTTAGGGACGAGGTCAATCGCCCAATCACCGGGTCGATGCGGGTAGTCTGCCCTGATTTGAATGACGTATCTTCCTGGAGGCAGCGGCGAGAACTCATAGCGCCCCTGTCGGTCTGTGACCGCAACGTGCCGCGTTTCGTCTCCCTTTCGCACGGCCGTGACGGACAAATTCCGGACAGCCTTCGCGTGGAAGGGCTCGCCCGATAGCACCTGGCCTCGTACGATCGCGAAATCGCCGATGTTATCCAATCGACGGAGGTTATCGATGACTATGTGCGCGTTTGCAATTGGAGCGCTCTTATTTTGGAAGTAGTCCAGAACGATGGGTTTGCCATTCTCCTTCCGAAGGTAGAAAAGCCATCGATCACCGACGGCCAATTTCGGAAAGCATAGTCCCTGCGATGTCAGAACTGTCAGAGGGCTATCCAACTTTCCGGAAAAAACTTCCTCTGGGACGAGTCGCAACTCGAATTCATCGTGTTCGACCGGCCTGATTGAAGAGATGGAGCCCACAAATACAAATTCATAAGGGAAAGACTGGAGGCCGCAATCCATCAGGTCCGAAACGATGCCAGATTGAACGCATTGGACCGACTTATCGCCTATCTTCCTAGAACTGAGCATCTGAGACGCCGCTGTGGCACTGCAACAAATGGCCACGGCAACCACGAAGATCGTTCGTCCCAATTGAGCCGTTGTCTTATTCGGTTGCATTTGCATCGATTCTATTCCCGCTCGGATATGTCGGTCGTGGTTCCATTGCCGAGTTTGCGAAGATGTACCGCGAACTGGCGGAACAGCACCACACGGCGTTCGTGCCCATGATCTACAAGGACAGGGTGAACGTGCCGGGCACGCTGCAGAACGACGGGATTTATCCTACGGCGAAGTGCGCGGCGATCATCGCGGATACTATCTATCCGGCGCTTAAGCCGATGCTGCGAAAAAACCGTCAGTAAAGTGCAGGTCCGCGCCTATCCCAGTTGCTCCAGTTCTTCCACAAGGTCGTGAAGCAAGCGGTCCGGTGCGGCTGTCGTGCACTTACCGGTGCGAACGGGGAAAACCGCCACTCCTCTTCCCTCGTCAATCAGGCGCGGGGTCCAACTTTCCAGCCATTCGCGCAAATCGATCCGCTTTGGCTCAAACTTCCGCCAATCTCCGGTTGCATAATGGCGAGCAAATTCCTCGTGAGGCCAGATGGGCATATGCTCCCTTTCCTCGCCATCCCCAAGCTGGGCCCAGCCGTCCTGGTACAAACCCCATAGCTCGCCCCAGTCTGCTGCACGCTTGACGAAGTATTCGTATCGCTCTCGGGGAGACATCCCGATGACATTCGCAAAGTGATCCGGATGGAGCAGATAGGTCATGAGGACTGCTCCACGAGCCTCCCTGGCACCGCCTTTGTGCCGATGGCGCAGATCCACCCTTTCTTCCGTTCTTCGATGATCTGCACGTCGCAGAATCCCGCGGCGGCGAATAGATCGCGGTGATCCTGGACGCTGAGGTGCGACGAGCGCAGCAGCCACATGACCGGGCCGAGGAGCCAGTCGTTGCGGCCGCCCTTGTAGGTCTCCGCGATGATCATGAGTTTCCCCCCGGGCCTGAGTACGCGCTGGATCTCGCGCATGTCGCCGGGGAGGTTCGGCCAGTAGTACTGCGTTTCTATCGCCGTAACCAGATCGAACTGATTCGGAGCAAACGGGAGGTTCGATACCGTTCCTTCCCGGATATCGACCCGGCCTTTTGCGACCAGTTCCCTGTTATAGGCGCGCGAAGCCGCAACACTCCCCTTTGCGTAGTCAATGCCGTAGACCTTGCCGCTGGCGGCTTTCCCGGCAAGCGTGTTGATCGTGCGGCCGCCGCCGCAGCCTACATCCAGAATCGTGAACTGCTCGCCGACAGCAATATGGCTCAGTCCCCACTCGGTCAGGCGGGAGTGGCTCTCGTTCATCATGCTGGCAAACGGTCTGCCCACCCACTTCGACGGCTTGCGGACCTGCGAGCCGAGGTATGCGGCCGCGACAAGCCCCGCGCCGATTCTTATGACTTGTCCGATCATGGATTTCCGTTTTCAAGACTACTATGCGCTGCGTGGGTGGACTCTCACTACTTCGGCGTGATGTCGGTGACGGGCAAGTCCCAGTGGGCAAGAAGGATCTCGAAGCGGCGCTGCTCTTCGCGCTTGTAAGTGGCCTGGTCAGGCCAGAGTTCCTGGATAAGCCGCGGCTCGTCGGGGTTCGCAGTGGTGGCCGCGGTCGAATTCTTGTAGCGGATGGTGACGCGGTAATCCCAGCGGCCGTCTTCAGTGATGTGGTAAGCAGGCGATTCAATCTTGAGCGACACAATGCGGCCCGTGGCGGCGATCTTCTGAAGAAGCGGGTAGTGGTTCTTCAGGAAGAGATCGAGAAACTCCTGCTGATGTCCCCACTGAATCTTGTAGTAGTACTCCACAGTGTAGGGCTGGTCGGCCGCGCCCTGCGGCGGCGCGCCCTGTGCACGGAGCGGCGCCGCCATCAGCACGGAAGAGAGCAAAACCGGAGCAGCGAAGAGGAGCTTGCGCATGAGGGCCTCCCTGGCTAGAGCGGATGGCCCTCATTGTAGCGGCTGAGAGGCGAACGGCAAGCGAGGCAAAGAGCAAAAACGAGAAGCGTGAATCTGGTCAATCGATGTTTCGGCAGAGAGCAAAATACGACAGAAATAAAGCCGTGGCAGAGAAGATAAAAACGTGCCCGGAATGATGTTGGGCCCGACTGCGGCGCCCCGGGCTTACGGCCGCAGCGTATGAAAGCAAATAAAATGTCCGGCAGGGCCGTATTCCCGAACCTCTGATCTCAACCCTGCCCATGTACTTCAATTGGGTTGGCCCCCGGCTATTAACTGCCGGTTAGTAACTTCATACCAGGAAAACTTTTTGGCGAACTGCGGTTGATCTACGGTTGCAGGTCAGGCCCCGGCGTAACTTGCGAGCGCCGTGCGGCTGGGAATCTCGAGCATCGATCCGTGAAACAACACCAGGCGGCGGTGCTTGAAGGTGCTGAGAGTGCGGGTAACCGTTTCGCGCGACGCGCCGATGAATTCGCCGATCTCCTCGTGCGTGAGAGAGAACCGGACGCGGGCGCAGGCGCTGGTGGAGTGCTCGTTCTCGCTCCACTCGAGTAAGAGCCGTGCGAGCTTCTCCGGGGCCGAGGACGACAGGCCGACGGTACGAAGCTGGTGGCAGGCCATGGAGACGTGACGGCTGAGCTCGTCTGTCACGTTGCGATAAAGCTCGGGGTGACGCGTGAGAAATGCCATAAATTGATCGCGGCCGATGGGAGCCACTTTAGAGGGATAGAGCGTCTCCGCAGTGACTTCGTATGGCGTGCCGGAAAGCGCCGACGAAAGGCCGAGGACGTCTCCCTTGCGTGCGATGCGCAGGCTGAGGCGCTTGCCCTCGCTCGAGTTGATCGACAGCCTGATTTCTCCCTCGAGCACCACGAACAAGCCGCGCGCCTGCCCGCGTTCGGAGAACAACACGATGTTTGGACCGTACGAGTGCGCGCGTTCCATCTCGGCCCACTCGTCGAGCGCGTCAGGAGACCAGTTACTGAAGAATTCCCCGGTGCGAATGGCCCTGTCGTTTCTGCACATGATGCCCGTATCAAGCATGGTTTCCATGTTCGGCCCCCCCGCCGTTCCCATGATTTCCATTGGAGCTGCTGATTTCTTCGGCCAGGTGTTGCGACCAGATCGAGCTGGTCAGGAACTGCGCATGTGTCGCTTTGAAGATGGCCCTGAGCACTTGCATCCCCGGAGTGTCGGAGTAAGTAAGATCGCGAACATCGAGCAATAACCTGCGTTCGGCGATCTTGGGCGAGATGTGCTTCCACGCCTGGTCGAGCTCGGTGACCCAGGGACCGGCAAGTCTTCCAGTCAGCGCCATCTCGATCGTCTTATCGCTCTCGTGGATCGAGATCCGCAGCATGACACCCTTCCGTGAACGACTTTGCTAAGTGCACACGGAATGCCAAATTGCGCCCCAGACGGATGCGATGGCGAGAGTGATTGAAATGAATCGGGTTACCGCTCGACGGCATAGAACGAAACGCAGACGCGACGATGAGGTGACGGCGAGTGACGATGACGGCATTTCGTCACTCGACCGGATTTCGTCACTCAGGGCGCTTTCAGGGTTAACGCAACCGAACGGGAGCAGAAGCTGCAGAACGGAAGCGCGCCGGAGTTCCGAGTCCGATCAAAAAAATGTGCAAAAAAACGGTCTAACAGCGGCGCTTTTCGCACTCTTTGAAATTGAGATAAACCTTTTATTATCAGTTCATTATCAATTTTTGGATGTTTTTGACCCCAACATTCTAAAGGGGTTACAGGAGGGGGGAGGGGGGGTATACATTTTCTGATCCCCGGAAGAGCGAAATGCCCTCTCTTTGTGCGGGCATCGAAGTGGCGTTCGCTCCCTCTATTTTTAAGACTAGCAACATCGAAGAGTGGATCGGCCACTCTGAGCAGGTTTCTTTTCATGATGTAGCCTTCTGATATAAAAGCAGATAACTGTGTTTCGCTTTATATTCCCTACTTGACAGGATTTCACCAGCACGGTTTTCCACAGAGATTTGCACAGGGCCCGTGCGTTCGTACCGGCCCCCATGCTCGCGCGGAAGTTCAGTTACTTTGCGACCGGAGTTCGCATGTCGCCGCCGGTCATCTCCTTGGGCAGGCCGAGGTCGAGCAGGTTGAGGAGCGTGGGGCTGATGTCGCGCAGCGAGCCGTCGGTGCGGAGGCGGTAGTTGTTCGCCACTTCGCCGACGTAGATGAACGGGACCGGGTTGGTGGTGTGCGCGGTGTGCGGGCCTCCGGTGACCGGGTCCACCATGAGCTCGGCGTTGCCGTGGTCTGCGGTGATGAGCCAGTTGCCGTTGCGTTCTTTGACGGCCTTGTAGATGCGGCCGAGCTGCGCGTCGACGGCTTCGCAGGCTTTGATGGTCGGCTCGAGCTTGCCGGAGTGGCCCACCATGTCGGCGTTGGCGAAGTTGACGACGATCAGATCGAACGCAGTGTCGTTGACGGCCTTGACGACGGTGTCGCCAATGGCCTCGGCCCTCATCTCGGGCGCGAGATCGTAGGTGGCGACCTTGAGCGACGGCACTAGCTGGCGGTCTTCACCGGGGAAGGGCGTTTCGATGCCGCCATTGAAGAAGTAGGTGACGTGAGCGAATTTTTCGGTCTCGGCTACGCGCAGGTTGCGCAGCTGGTGCGCGGAGAGGACGTTGGCGAGGATGTTGTCGAGCGACTCGGGGAGGATGACAAGCGGCAGCTCGTAGAGCTTGTCGTATTGCGTCATGCAGACGTAGTGGAGGTTTTTCGGAAGCTCGCTGCGGGGGATGATCTCGTCGAGGGATTCCCATGAATCGAGGTCGCGGCCGCCGTTTTTGTTGAGGCCGCTCTCGCGGGCGAGGACACGCGTGATCTGGCGTGCGCGGTCGGCGCGGAAGTTGAAGTTGAGGCAGACGTCGTCGTTGCGGATCTGGCCTGCGGGCTTGCCGTCTGCGCCGGTGACGACGAAGGGAATGAGGAACTCGTCGGTGACGCCGTTGTTGTAGCTTTCCTTGATGCGGGCGACGGCGTCCTGGTGCGCGCCACCCTCGGCCTTGCCGTTGACCATGGCGTCGAAGGCCTTTCGCTCGCGCTCCCAGCGCTTGTCGCGATCCATGGCGTAGTAGCGGCCATTGACGCTGGCGAGCTTGCCCACGCCGTACTCGCGCATCTTCTGTTCGAGCGCGGCGACATAACCGGCCCCGGAGGTCGGCAGCGTATCGCGGCCGTCCATGAACGCGTGGACGAAGACGCGCTCGAGCTTGAATTCGCGCGCGGTGCGGAGAAGGGCGTAGAGATGCTCCTGGTGCGAGTGCACGCCGCCGTCGGAGAGCAGGCCGAAGAGGTGAAGCTGGCGGCCGCCTTCGCGCGCGCGCTTCATGGCCTCGACGATGGCGGGGTTCTTCTGAAACTCGCCCGAAGCGATCTGGGCATCGATGCGCGTGATGTCCATCTGCACAATGCGGCCGGCGCCGATGTTGAGATGGCCGACTTCGCTGTTGCCCATCTGGCCGTCGGGCAGGCCCACGAAGTGCTCTGACGCGCGGATGAGCGTGTTCGGAAACTCGCGGAGCAACTTGTCGTAGTTGGGCTTGCGGGCGAGGGCGATGGAGTTGTTGGCGGTTTCTGCGCGGTAGCCCCAACCGTCGAGGATGGTAAGAACAAGAGGACGTTTTGCCACGAAGAAGAACCTCTGTTTCGATCAGATTTTTCTTCTTCAGGATAAATGGTGGGGGAGCGATCGAGGTGTTGCGGGTCACAGGATTTGAAGGGCTACGCGACGGGTTTCCTAGTTCGGCGTGGGCAGCTCGGCATGATCGATCGTCAGCGTCTCGACATCTCCCGTGCCGGTTTCGAGTTTGAGACCGACTTCATTCAGCAACCGTATGAACGAGCCATTCTGATCCGCAGAGTACTCGCTCCAGTCCTCGGGCGGAGATCGGTAATCGAAGGATCCCGCCGCGATTAAAACGCCCAGACTGAGCGTCGCGAAAGGCGTAAGAGCTCTGCGCAGTTCTTGAATCGTCAACATAGGAATTTGTAATGCTGCGTATGCGCTGGCGGAGCGCAAGAAATACCAAAACCGCTCTACGAGCCTCGGTTCGATGATTCATCTTACTGCTGCGGGGACGTGGACTGGCTGAGCGTCGCCTGCGGGGGCGCGCCGTGAAACATGCGGTGATTCACATCCGGCCAGAATTCCCTCGCGACAAACGACAGCGCGTCGATTCCGACGTCCAAGGCCCACGAGGAGCCCACGCTCGAGAAGTCTCTCTGGCTTGCCGGGTAATAGGTCGTCGAAAGCGCAGCCGAGGAACCCGAGCCGAGCATTTCGCTCACGTTAAACACTTCGTTGCCCGCATCGGATCGCGTCACGACGGCGCGGCTGAGCGCGTAGCCGGTGCGCTTGAGGAATCCTCCGTGGCCGAGCGTGTAGTAGCGGTTGTCCTGGCGTGCGACCACCGGGATGACGAATCCGACCATGTAGTTCTCGATCGTCTGGTCGACGGCCGAATGCCACAGGTACTCACCGTATGCGTCACCTCCGTGGCCGAACTCCGGCACGGAAGTTCTGGCCAGTCCGTAACCGGCCAGAGCGGCAGGAATGAAGACGGCCGAGTAGTCAAATGAGTCCTGCGTTGTGGAGAGGAATTTTTCCTTTGGCGACTGCGGGGGAAGATGACTATCGGCGCTGACGGCGCGGAAGTTTGGAATGACGCCGAGGATGCGCTTGGTCTGTTCCATCGGAATGGCAGGCGCCTGAGTTTGATGCTCGACGGTTGGCTGCGGCGCAGGCGCGTCGGGAGCCTGGGCGAAGGCCCGGGGAGAGACAGTCGCGATCAGGAACGCGCAAAAGCTGAGCCAGAGTCTCGGGGCTCGATGCATGGGGAAGGCCTCGAACTTTCTCGTGCTTCGTGTGATTGGCTGGCCGGGAACCTGTTTATAAGCCCGGGTAATAGAGCCTTCAATCAGGATGAATTTCGTCCGACAAGGTATCGGTTTTCTTTTTGACGTTTGGACTGCCTGATGGGGAGCCGAAGAGTGCCTATGGAAAGAGCAAGGGCGGGGGTTATTCTCCGCCCCCGCCCCTCAATTCAAACAGTGAGATTAGTCGTTGTAGTTCAGGCTTTCGAGACCGAGGAACGCCGCGCCGGAGCCCAACTCTTCTTCGATACGGAGGAGCTGGTTGTACTTTGCGATGCGGTCGGTGCGGCTCACCGAGCCGGTCTTGATCTGGCCCACGCCGGTGGCGACAGCGAGGTCGGCGATGAAAGTATCCTCGGATTCGCCGGAGCGGTGGGACATAACGGCGGTGTAGCCGTAGCGGCGGCCGAGGTCGATGGCTTCAAGCGTCTCCGTCAGGGTGCCGATCTGGTTCACCTTGATCAGGATGGAGTTGGCCACACCCTCCTCGATGCCACGCTGCAGCCGCTTGACGTTGGTGACGAACAGGTCGTCGCCGACAAGCTGAATGCGGTTGCCGAGCTTTTCGGTGAGCTGCTTCCAGCCATCCCAGTCGTCTTCGGCGAGGCCGTCTTCAATCGAGACGATGGGATACTGGCGGGTCCAGTTGTCCCAGAAGCTGACCATCTGGTCGCTCGTAAGCTCGCGCTTGTCGCTCTTCTTGAAGACGTACTTGTGGGCCTCCTTGTCGTAAAACTCGCTCGACGCCGGATCGAGCGCGATCGAGATCTGCTCGCCGGGCTTGTAGCCTGCCGACTCGATGGCTTCGAGGATGAGTTCGACGGCTTCGTCGTTGGACTTGAGTGAGGGCGCGAATCCGCCTTCGTCGCCGACGGCGGTGTTGTAGCCCTTCTTCTTGAGCACGCTTTTGAGCGTGTGGAATGTTTCAGCGGACCAGCGCAGGGCCTCGCTGAAGCGCTCAGCTCCGACCGGCATGATCATGAATTCCTGGAAGTCGACGTTGGAGTCGGCATGCGCGCCGCCGTTGAGCACGTTGAGCATGGGCGTGGGCAGGATGCTGGAGTTGACCCCGCCAAGATAGCGGTAGAGCGGGATTTCCAGCGCCTGCGCGACGGCACGCGCACAGGCCATGGAGACGGAAAGAATGGCGTTGGCGCCGAGCTTGCCCTTGTTCGGGGTGCCGTCGAGCGCGATCATCGTCGAGTCGATAAGGCGCTGGTTGGCGGCGTCCATGCCTTCGAGTTCCGGGGCGATCACGGTCTCGACGTTTTCTACGGCATGCAGCACGCCCTTGCCGAGGTAGTGGCTCTTGTCGCCGTCGCGGAGCTCCACGGCCTCGTGCTCGCCGGTGGAAGCGCCCGAAGGCACAATGGCGCGGCCCAGCGCGCCGCTTTCCAGGATCACGTCGGCTTCCACGGTGGGGTTGCCGCGCGAGTCAAGAACCTCGCGGGCGCGGATGGCAACAATCTCAGTCATATTCGTCCTCGCAATGCGGTGCAGCAGCCGGTCATTCAATTTGGGACGGCGATCTACGGCAAGAGCTTCACCGGCGGCGTTCTGAATCGTAGTCAGAAGCTCCTGCACGCTGCGCACTGTGTCTCCATCCCAGTCAATAAGATCGATAGTTTCCAAGTGGATTCTAACAAAGCTGCCTGATTTTGCCGGTGTGGCGTCGGTCACACGCGCGCCGGGATTAAAGCGGTGTGAAGCGCGCCCGGATGGGTTGTCAATGCTGATTCTTAGCGGGCGAGGAACCCTGATGCAACGCCGTCGATTTCATGAGCTCGGAGCGCGATAGCCTGAACCTGAAATGCTGACTCCAGCCCGGTGTGACGCGGCGCGGAGAAACATTTTCTGAGCGGCAGGGTCAACACAGGCACGGAGCATTGTGCCCGCTCGAAGGAGTCCCAATGAACAGGCCGATTCTTACGTGCGCCTTTGCGGTATTCGCGTGTCTTGCGCTGAGCGCGCAACAGTCCAGCCAGTCCGATCCGTATGCGGGGCAGTCGCACCCGCCTTCAGACGACACGATTATGGTTCCCGCCCCGACGGCGCAAGCCAAGCCGCGTGCGGGAAAGCCGCTGGTGCAGGCTCCGCCGACCGCGCCGGCTCAGCAGGACGATTCAGCGACGGTGCCGGTGCCTTCGACCCCAGCGCCGCCTTCAGCTTCGGCCGCACAGCCATCGTCGGTGGATCCCAATGCGAATTTTCCCGAACCGAATGCGACGGGCACAGACAGCGGGACTGTTCAGGTGGCTCCGGCGCAGGCCAACAGCACCACTGCGGGCGCGCAGCCGGGATTGAGCACGCGCGACGATGACGGGGCGAGCGACCCCGACGGCGACATCGTGCATCCGCATCCGGACGGGCCGGGGGTACTCGGCGCGGGAGCATCGATTCGGGTGAAACTGCTGACGCTTCTATCTACTGCAGACAGCCAGCGCGGGGAGGAGTTTCGGACGCAGGTCGATCTTGACGTGGTGCAGGACGGGCAGGTTCTGATTCCGGCTGGCGCGGAGATTGACGGAAAGGTTGTCGATGTTTCGAGCGGCACAACAGGCGGGCATGGAACAATGCGGCTCCGCCCGGAGACGGTGATCCTCCAGGATGGCACTCGGTACCATCTCGACGCGCAGGTGACCGGGACTCTGGGAGCGAACGCGCGCGTGAGCGGCGAGGGTGTGATCAACGCCGCGCCGCGCTACAAGAAGGCCGGCATCGAATACGGCGCGGCGGTTGGCGGCGGCGCAGCTACCGGCGCCCTTATCGGCGGGCCGGTGGGAGCGTTGACCGGAGGACTGATTGGCGCGGGCGCAATCACAGTGCATCTGCTCGTAAACCATGCGCAGGCGGTGCTCGAGCCGGGCACGATTCTCGTTTTCACGCTGAATGACAGGCTGAACCTTAAATCGGAACCTTCTCCCGGAGACTGATCTTTCAGAGGGATCGCAGGATCGTTCTGCACGGCGCGTGGCTTCTTCCTGGTCGCGCGCCGATCTTCTTTTGTGCGCGCTGTCGCAGCCACACGGCAACCCCGGTACGTACGCGCAACACATATTTCCGGATACAGCAGACCAAGTACAATATGGGGATGGACCCACGCACCCGATTCCCGCAATACACATTCCAAACCAGCGGGAAGCAGGCGGTGAAATCCGCATGAAGCGCGGCTTCGGGTTATTACGCTTCGGTTTGGCGTATGGGTTCTACTGGCTGCCTGGCGTGCTGCTGCTGGCCGGCGTAGGCGCGCTGGATACATTCCGCACGCTTCTGTTCCAACCCATCTTTGACCAGGTTCTGAGGCCCGACGCGCCGGAAGGACCGATCCTTCTCGGGCTGCACAATTCGCGTTGGCACTTCGATCTGCGTTCTCTGGTGCCGCATTTCATTCACATGCACAACGCATGGAATGTGGTGGCGTTTGCCCTGGTGCTCTCGACGATCGCCAAAGGCCTCTGCGACTACCTCGGCACGTATCTCGTGAACTACGCGGGATTCGGGCTTATTACCGATCTGCGCAATCACCTGTACGAAGCCACGCTTCGCCGCTCCGCAAGTTTTTTTCATAAGCACGCCACGGGAACGATTCTCTCCACGCTGATCAACGACGTGGACCGCGTGCAGTTTGCGGTGAGCTCGGTGATCGGCGAGTTTCTGCAACAGTTCTTCACGTTCCTTGTAGGAATTGTCTTCGTCATACGGCTGGGAGGAAACCTGTCCTGGGCGCTGCTGCTGTTCGTTCCGGTAGTGATTACTTCGTCACGGAAGATCGGGAAAGAGGTGCGCACCCGCACCCGCACAGGCCAGGACAAGCTCGCCGAAATTCAGAACATACTGCACGAGACGGTCACCGGCAACCGCATCGTCAAGGCGTTCAATACGGAGCTGTGGGAGGTTCTGCGATTCAAGAGCGCGGCGAGGCGCCTGTTCCGCGCTAATCTGCGCAGCGTGCGCATTCAATCCATCAGCTCGCCGCTCATGGATACCATCGGCGCCATCGCGATTGCGCTGCTTCTCTTCATCGGGCGCAACGAGATCAATCATGGGCGCATGACGCTGGGCATGTTCGGCGCATTCATCATTCTGTTGTTCAAGCTCTACGATCCGGTGCGCAAGTTCGCTTACTTCTACAACAGCTTCCAGCAGGCCATGGGCGCGTCGGGGTCAATTTTTGAATTTCTCGAGCATCGCGACGACGTAAAGGAGAAAGTGCATCCGAGGGCGCTGCCCTCATTCCACCAGTCGATCCGGTTCGACGACGTCGGGTTCTCGTATTCGAACGAAGAAGGCGAACACCAGATCCTGCACAACATCGACATCGAAGTGCGGGCGGGAGAAGTGCTGGCGCTGGTAGGGCCGAGCGGCGCGGGCAAGTCGACGCTTGTGAACCTGATCCCGCGCTTCTTTGACGTGACATCGGGGCGCATCCTGATCGACGGGCTCGACCTGCGCGACCTTTCGCTTTCATCGCTGCGCCGGCAGATCGCGCAGGTAACGCAGGAGACCATCCTCTTCAACGACACGGTGCGCAACAACATCGCGTATGGCCAGCCCGACGTGACCTTCGACGTCGTGGAGCAGGCAGCGAAAAACGCGCTGGCGCACGATTTCATCCTGCGCATGCCGCAAGGTTACGACACCGTGATCGGCGAAAAGGGATTCCGCCTCTCAGGCGGAGAAAAGCAGCGCATTGCCATTGCGCGGGCGATCTTGAAAAATGCGCCGATCCTGATTCTCGACGAGGCCACCTCGGCGCTCGATGCGGAGAGCGAGGCGCTGGTGCAGTCCGCGCTCGCCAACCTTATGGAGCACCGCACCGTGGTCGTGATCGCGCACCGCCTGAGCACGGTGCGCCGCGCGAACCGAATAGCTGTGATCGAAGCGGGCCGGATTACCGCGATCGGTTCGCACGACGAGCTATTGAATTCATCGCCCACATACCGGCGCTTGCATCAACTTCAGTTTATGGACGTGCCGGATACGAATGGCGACCTGGAGCGAGGGCTCGACGAGCTGGAGCCGGAGCCGCCGCAGCTCCAGAGGCTGCTCGAGCCAGCGCACTCGAGCGAGGCAGAGGAATAACGCATGCCGATCTACTCCATGACAGGCTTCGCGCGCGCGCAGGCGCGAGTGCGCGACCAGTTCAACTACACCCTGAGCCTGAAGAGCGTGAACCACCGCTTCCTCGACGTGCAGCTGCGCCTGCCCTCGGGCCTCGATGCACTGGAAATGGAGCTGCGCCGCGCGCTCAAAGAACATCTGATCCGCGGCCACGTCGAGGTGACGCTTTCGGTCGAGCGCGGAACCCAGCAGGGGGGCGGATACAATCGTGAGCTTGTGGCAAACTACCTCGCGGCATTCAGCGCGGCGCGCGAAGAACACGCCCTGACGGGCCAGCCGGACCTTAATTCGATTCTGCGCCTCCCCGGGGCGTTGCAGGCAGACAGCCGCATGAACGGCGAAGAAGATCTGACAGCGCTGTCCGAAAGCGTGCTGCAGGAGATCGGGCCGCTGCTGGGCCAGTTGAAAGCGATGCGCGCGCGCGAGGGCGACGCCCTGGAGGCGATACTGCACGGCTCGCTGGATCGGCTCGCGGAGGCTGTGAACGGTGTTGCCGCTTTGCGCACCGAGGTCGAGCAGCGCTACCAGGAGCGGCTCACGCAGCGTTTGACCGCCGCCGTCGGAAATGAATTCAATCGCCAGCGGCTGCTCGAAGAGGTCGCCGTGCTGGTAGACCGAAGCGACATTGCGGAAGAGATCGCGCGGATGAACACGCACATCGGGCATTTCCGCGAACTGCTGGCTGCAGGCGGCGAAGTGGGCAAGAAACTCGATTTTCTTCTCCAGGAGATGAACCGCGAGGCGAACACCATGCTCTCAAAGACCGGCGGCGTGGGCGGCAAAGGCACTCGGATCACGGAACTGGGCCTGGCGATGAAGTCCGAGATCGAAAAAGCGCGCGAACAGATTCAGAACGTCGAGTAAAGGAAGTCAAGGAAGAGTGGCGGGAATTCTTTTTATCATTTCGGCCCCCTCGGGGTCGGGCAAAAGCACGATCGTGAACGAATTGCGCAAACAGGTCACCGGGATCGATTTTTCGATCTCGTGGACCACGCGGGCGCCGCGCGGATCGGAGGAGCACGGGCGCGAGTATAACTTCACTGACCGCGCAATCTTCGAGGGGATGATCCAGGAGGGCAAGTTCCTGGAACATGCCGAGGTCTTTGGGAACCTCTACGGCACCGGCCGGCAGTCGCTCGACGATGCCCGCAAGCAGGGGCACGATCTGCTGCTTGATATCGATGTTCAGGGCGCGGCGCAGGTGCGCGGAGCATTGCCCGAGGCGGTGAGCGTCTTTGTGCTGCCGCCCGGGCCAAAAGAGCTGCGGACACGGCTGCGGAACCGGTTTCGGTCCGAAGGCCAGGAAAACGAGGCCGAGCTCTACCGGAGGCTGGGCGAGGCCCGCAAGGAAATCGAGAATTACCGGGACTATACCTACATTCTGGTCAACGATATTTTGGACCGGGCGGTTGCCCAACTTGAAGCAATCGTGCTGGCTGAGCGATACTATCGCAACAGCGAACCTATAGCAATTCGCTCACGCCGCGTGCTGGAAGTTGCAGCGGCATGTCGTCAGTCCAACTCGCAGGAGCGGTTGAAGCCGGTTCTGGAAGCGTTTGGGATTGGCAGTTCCCCGGATCAGCAGCAGTTCAACTTCGACGAGGACCCCGATGAAGATTGAGACGCAGTTTGACTCGAACTACCGCAAGGTTCTTGTGGCCGCGCGCCGCGCCCGCCAGTTGCAGAATGGCTCGTCTGCTTTGATTGCAACCCACTCGACCAAGGCATGCAAGATCGCCCAGGACGAAATCGATGCAGGCAAGATCGCGTACGTGAGGAAAGACGAGACCCCGGTAGTGAAGCCCCCGGTGGACGAGAACGGCGTCGCGATCCTAGGGTAGCGTCCGGCCACGGACAGTCCGGATAACGAGACTGGGTTGCGCGGACCTCGCGCGGTCCAACCACGAGTTTGCCCGTTTGCCGGTGAGCGGAGATAAGCGCCAGCTTCCTGTGCCCGCCATCACCCGTTCCCGCAAATCCATCTTTTAAAATTGAGCCGAGGAATCCATACAAACATGGCCCGTAAAGCTCTGATTGCCGCCAATTGGAAGATGTATAAGACGCCCGAAGAAGCGAAGGCCTTCGTCGAAGCGTTTCTGCCGCTCGTCGCAGGCCACAGCCGCGACGAAATCGCGATCTTTCCCTCGCCTGTCCTGCTGCCCACTGTCATTGAAGCCGCAAAGGGCTCGCGCGTTGCGGTTGGCGCGCAAAACATCCACTTCGCCGAGGAAGGCGCCTACACCGGCGAGACCTCCGCGCGCCAGCTCACTTCGATCGGCGGCACGCATACGCTCATCGGCCACTCCGAGCGCCGCCAGTACTTCGCCGAGACCGACGAGATCGTGAACAAGAAGCTGCACACCGCGCTCAAGCACGGCATCGTGCCGGTGGTCTGCATCGGCGAAGTGCTTGAGGAGCGCGAAGCCGGCAAAACCGCGCATGTGCTCAGGACGCAGGTCACCGGTGCATTCGCCGGCATAAGCGGGCTCGCGCCGGAGGTGATCGCCTCCATCGTCATCGCCTACGAACCCGTATGGGCTATCGGCACCGGCAAGACCGCCACGCCCGAGATGGCCGCCGACGCGCACCGCATCATCCGCGCCGAAGTCGCGACGATCTTCGGCAGCGTGGTCGCCAGCGCCATGCGCATTCTCTACGGAGGCAGCGTCAAGCCCGACAACGCCACCGCTCTCATAGGCCAGGAAGAGATCGACGGCGCCCTCGTGGGCGGCGCCAGCCTCAAGCCGGATTCCTTCACCGCGATCGTGAAGTACTGAACGGTTGTCTGAATCCCAAAAAGCTTCGGGGCCGGAATACCAGCCCCGGGCAATATCAGGTATGAAAGCGGACTGTCGGACTACGCGGTGAGCGCCGCGGGTCTGTGGCTGCGGCCGCTGGAGATGAAGCCCATATCCGCCGAGATCGCGCGCACGCAGTGCAGCAGATGATTCGCGATTGACGGCAGCTTGTGCGCCGTTACGCGGAACGACGGGCCCGAGACGCTGACCGCGGCCACAGGCAGCCGTTGCGAGTCGAGCACAGGCACGGCGATGCAGCGCAGCCCTTCTTCCAGCTCTTCATCGTCCACGGCGTAGCCGCGGCGGCGGGTCTTCTCGATCTCCGCGCGCAGGGCTTCTTCTGTTGCAATCGTGCGCGTCGTGAAGCGCTCGAAGCGCGTCCGGCCGATCACCTCGTTGGCGCGGTCTTCCGGCAGAAAAGCAAGCATCGCCTTGCCCACCGACGTGCAGTGGACGGGATTGCTGGCGCCGATCCGGGTAATCATGCGGACGGACCGGGCCGGTTCGATCTTGTCGATGTAGATAACGCGGCCCTGCTCGAGAACGCACAGGTGCGCGGTCTCCTCGGTTTCCGCAACCAGGCGGCGAAGATGCGGCAGCGCGCGCTCGCGAAGGTCGTATTGCTCGATGGCCTTGTTGCCGAAGTCGAACAGCCGCAGGCCCAGGCGGAACTTGCCGCCGAGAGTGCGCTCAACCATGTGGTGCCGCTCGAGAACCATGAGGAACCGGTGGGCAGTGCTCTTATGCAGTTGCAGTGAAGATGCCACCTGGGCCAGTCCGAGAGGCGTTTCGCTTTCGCCGAGCAGATCAAGTACCGCAAAGGCCCGGTCAAGAGCCTGAACTTTATAGGTGCCCTGGGGTGTGTTGTCTCGCATTATGGTGCTCCGTTTCGCTAATTGACTCAAGACCCAGTGTTTCAAAGTATCGGAGGGCGTGTCAACGGGTGGGACAACGTGTCGGTACGTGCCGTTGCCCTGCGGCGTTCGCTGTGATTCAATTGGACCCGTCGGAGGTCTCCGTGCGGTTTCTGCGAGGTGTCGCCTTTGCCGTATTGTTCGCCGGATTTGTACCCGCAATATTCGCCCAGAAGGACCAGCGCCAGCCGCTTTCCGACGCGCAGATCGACGCGATCCGCGAGGCCGGCATCGACCCCAATCACCGCATCGAGCTCTACACCAAATTCGTCCAGGACCGCGCCGATACCATCAAAGGGCTGACCAACCGCGCCAAATCGGCCGCGCGCGCCAAGCGCCTCGACGATGAATTGCAAGACATCACGGCCCTGATGGACGAGCTCGGCTCGAACCTCGACGAGTACTCCGACCGTAAGGCCGACATGCGCACAGCGCTGAAGAAGCTGGACGAGGCCGCGCCGAAGTGGTCCGAAGTTTTGCGCGTGCTCGCCGGCGAACCCACCTTCGATGAAGCACGCAAGGAAGCGATCGAATCCAGCGAAGACCTCGCCGGCCAGGCGCACCGGCTGCTGACTGAGCAGACGGACTATTTCAACGCGCACAAAGACGAGCGCGGACAGCAGCGCGCCGAGCCGAAGACCCCCCAGTAGCTCACCCCGAATTCGGCCCTCGCTGGCGCAGTCTGCATGCGTCACACGATGCAACGCAGGTGTGACAATCGACGCTGCCCGCCATGCTAACCTGCGAATTGGTGGCTTCTGAATTCATCCCTATTTTTCAGGAAGAGTACCGATCACTGCGGCCGAGAGCTCCCATCCCCCCGATCTCGGTGCGCTTCCGGCGCTTCACTTCGCTGAACACCACGATCCGGCTGCGGGAGGGGCACGTCTACGTGAGCCTCTCCGATCTGCTTGAGGGCGCGCCGGAGCCGGTGATCCGCGCCATTGCGCACATCCTGCTCGCCAAGCTCTACAGGAAGCCGATCGATCCCGCGCAGAACCACCGCTACAAGCGGTTCGCCTCGAGCTCCTCGGTGACCAAACAGACCGAGCGCATCCGCAGCGCGCGAGGGAGCAAGCGCTACTCCGGACCGGAAGGGCGCTTCTACAACCTGGAAGAGGTGTTCGACGCGCTGAACTCGCGCTTCTTCGGCGGCCTGATGGGCCGTCCCGAGCTCACGTGGAGCGAGCACACGGCCAAGCGGTCGCTCGGGCACTACGACGCGGCGCACAACACCATTGTGGTGAGCCGCGTGTTCGACCGCCCGTCAAGTCCGCGCTACGCAATTGAATACCTGCTCTACCACGAGATGCTGCACCTCAAGCACCCGGTCAAGATGAACGGCGTGCGCCGCTGCGTGCACTCGCGGGAGTTCAAGGCCGAGGAGCGCCAGTTCCCGCAGCTGAAGGAAGCGCTCGCGTTTCTGAAGCGGCTTTAACGCGGTCTTACTTCTCAACAAAGCGATAGCTCGCATGGCAGTCGTAGTCGATGCCGTGCTTCTGTTTCAGCTGCTGTATAAACCGCAGCGTCCCCTTCGTATGTGGTTCCACGCCGTCATTGGTGTGCAGAATCATCTCCTCCAGGCAGCTATCCACGCTCATTCGCTTGTGCTCGGCCAGGTCGCGCAGAAGAGCCGCCAGCCGTTTTTCCAGGCGCACGGCAACATCGGCGCGCTCAATTGGCACAGGCGGCCCGGCATTGAAAAGGGGCTGACCGAATTCGATGACGTACCCATTCAGGTCGCGCACCGCATAGTCGCGGAGCCCATAGGGGCGATCCCCGATCTCGACTGCAATCTCAACTCCTTGCGCGCGCTGATACTCGTACAGCGCATCGGCGTCTTCGACTGCGAAATATGCCGCGGGAGTGTGCGGATTGGG
The DNA here is from genome assembly GCA_035263625.1 of Occallatibacter sp. GTDB lineage: Bacteria > Acidobacteriota > Terriglobia > Terriglobales > Acidobacteriaceae > Telmatobacter. The sequence goes on along the minus strand of DATFRB010000088.1, from coordinate 245,266 downwards.
CGTGGGAGTTCCTTGACCCAGAAACATCTGCGTGTTGCCGAGATTCACTCCCGCGAAGGTCGGTGGTTCTCCCACCGTGAACCCGGCCTTGAACCCGAGCCGCGTGGTGTAAAAATCGACTGCCGCGGCAACATCGGCCGCTGTCACACCGGGATGAACCTTGTCGCACTGAACTTCGGGAAGAGGAACGCTGCTCATCTTGGCTCCTTGCGGCTGAAATAGAACGAGAACTGATCCGGAATTAAAGCCTGAGAACGGTTCTATCTTGATCGCGGCACGCTGGAATCGCCAGGAAATTATTTCAGGATCTGCCCGACGAGATAGGAAGATCACGAGTCTATTGAGCTACCCTTCCAATGCCAGCATTGCTTGCAATGCTAGCATTTTTAGTGCTATCTTCTTTTCATGGCGACGATTACGGTGCGCAACCTTGACGAAAAAATCAAGCGTAAGCTGCAACTTCGCGCCGCGCTGAATGGCAGGTCGATGGAGGCTGAGGCCCGCGAGGCGATCACCGCACATGCCAGGTCTGCACCTCCGGGACGTATGCCGGAGGGGGGACTGGGAACCGCAATCCGCAAACGGTTTGCAAAGTATGGCGGGGTCGAGCTTGAGATACCGCCGCGTACACACTCCCACCGCGGCATCCCGACCTTTGATTGATGATTCTGCTCGACACGAACATCATCTCTGAGAGCATGCGCCCGAATCCGGACTCGGCCGTGCTGCGCTGGCTTGATTCCCTCGTGCGCAGTGAAACATGGACGTGTTCGATCGTCGTCGGAGAGTTGTTCTCCGGTGTCGATCTGATGCCGGCCGGGAGAAAAAGCCGAGCCTTGCGATTCGAAATCGAAAGAGCCCTGAGCGAGGATTTTAACGGCCAGGTCCTCGATTTCGATATCGATGCAGCTCGCCACTACGGGGCTATTGTGGCGAACAGGAATAGGATCGGGCGGCCGATCCGGGAACTCGACGCGGAAATTGCAGCAATCGCGGCGAGTCACGGTGCTGCGGTTGCGACGCGCAATATACGCGACTTTGAAGGATGCGGCGTAAAGCTCATCAATCCCTGGCAAAAGCCGTAAAGCGCCGTCAGGCCGGCTTCTCAACTGCTAGCGCAGGCCGCTCAACCGCCGCCGTCCGTCGGTTAACAACCCAGAACAGCAGGGCCACCCCCGCCACGACACTGCCCATGCAGGCAAGCTGCGCATTCGACAAGCCCCAAAGCACCTTGGGGTTACGCCGCAGGAACTCCACAAGGAAGCGAGCCAGCCCGGTGAGAATCAGGTACTCGCCCAGGATGCTCCCCGCCGGCCGCTGCTTCCCTGCCCTGATCCAGAGCCACGTTCCAATGAGCAGGCCGCCGGCCAGCTCATACAGCGGCGTAGGGTGAACCGGCACGAACACCGGCTCGATACCATGCGGAAAGCTCATTCCCCAGGGCAGCTTCGTCGGAATGCCATAGCACCCGTCGCCCGAGAGAAAGCACCCGATCCGCCCGATCCCATAACCGAATGCCGCTGCCGGCGCTGCAAGGTCCAGCGTTCGCAGCGCGCCGATTTTTGCACGCATACCCTGGATCACCAGCGCGGAGATGCCGAAGACTAGCCCCCCGAACCACGCAAATCCGCCCGTATCCCACAGCACGCTCCATCCCTGCTGCCGGAACTCCGAAGGCGTATCGAGCACGTGCCAGAGCTTGGCGCCGACGATTCCGGCGATAACCGTGAAAGCCACCATTCCGATGGCATCGGCGGAGATTTTGGCGCGGCGAAAGCTGCGGTCCATGATGAAGCCGGCGGCCACGGCGGCCACCCACAGCATCAGGCCAAAAGTTGGAATGTCTCTGTGAAAGAATCCCAGGTTCAGATGGAGGTAGGGATACATCTGCCTCTAGTATAGACGCGACTCCATTTCATTGGATTCTTTCAGCCCGGAAAGTCTTTATACCGTCCTGCTTGCACTTCCAGCCCCACAGGCGATACTTGGTTCATGGCCACCATTCCTTCTCAGGGATTGCAGGTTCTCTACACCCGGCAGCAGATCGCCGATCGCGTTGCCGAAATGGGCGCGGAGATCACCCGCGACTACACCGGCGAGAGGCTGGTGATGGTCGGCGTGCTCAAGGGCGCCGCCCCGTTCCTTGCCGACCTGTCGCGTACGATCCAGATCGACGCCACGTTCGATTTCGTCGCAACCTCGAGCTACGGCAAGGGCCATCGCTCGTCGGGCGCGGTCAAGCTCATCAAGGACCTTGACGAGACAGTGGAGGGCAAGAACGTGCTGATCGTCGAGGACATCCTCGACACCGGCCTCACGCTCTCATACCTTCGAAAGGTCATCATGCAGCAGAAGCCCCGGTCGCTGCGCATCGCCGCTCTCCTCGACAAGCCCTCGCGCCGCATCGAGAAGATCGACGCCGACTACGTGGGCTTCTCGATCCCCAACCTGTTCGTCATCGGCTACGGCATGGACTACGCGGAGCGGTACCGCAATTTGCCCGACATCTGCCTCATGACCCCCGATCATCCGGAGTAATAGCAATGACTGATGCTCGCAAGATGCTCGAAGGCGCATACCGCGACTTCAATGCGCGACGCATCGATGCCGTGCTCAACCGCATGCAGCCCGAAGTCGAATGGGCCAACGGCATGGAGGGCGGCTACGTCTACGGCCGCGAAGGCGTGCGCGAATACTGGACGCGCCAGTGGGCAATCATCGATCCGCACGTCGAGCCTGTGGAGATCCGCGAACAAGACGCCGGCAAATTCGTGCTTGATGTGCACCAGGTCGTGCACGACCGCGAAGGAAAACTGCTGGCGGACCGCATGGTTCGCCACGTCTACACCCTGCGCGATGGATTGATTCAGCGTATGGAAATCGAGGAGCATGCGCAGGGTGAAAAGAAATAAGGAACAGGAATTCCCCCTTCAAGTCAGTTCCGGCAAACGATTTCTAACCTCTCGATCCTTTACCGGTGACCCTCGATCGCCGGCCTCCGACTTTATCCCGCTTTCATGCCCGCCCTGTAACAATTTACTCAGCGACAACCGGGAGAATCTAACTGGTTATGGGGAGGCACATAACCAGTGGCCGCGGTTGGTCAGAGTGTCTCCCAGAGGTCTATACTCTTTCCCCGGGACACGTCTAACGTCCGTGGTTAGGCGGCTACAAAAGGAGTTCCCATGGCAGCAATTTCGCCCGCACAGGATACCGATCTCGAATTCGATCATGGCACCTTTGATGCCGCCGCTTTCGCAAAAAATACACTGGCTCACTGGCAGTCGCTGGCGTCGGTGATCGACCACACGCTGCTGAAGCCCGACGCCACGAGCGAACAGGTAGAAAACCTCTGCGACGAGGCCGTGCGCTACCGCTTTGCCTGCGCCATGGTGAACCCGGTGTGGGTGCCGTCCGCGGTCAGCGTTCTCGCCGGGACAGGCATCCCGGTAGGCGTGGTCATCGGTTTTCCGCTGGGAGCATCGCTGGGATCGACGTTGCGGCAGGAAGCCGCCGCGCTTACGCGGCTGGGCGCAAAAGAACTCGATATGGTGATCCCCGTCGGTCAGCTCAAGAGCGGCAATCACCACGCCGTCGAGCACACGATTCACGCGGCTGCGTCGGCGGCTCACCACCACGGAGCGATTCTGAAAGTCATCCTTGAAACCTGCCTGCTTACCGTGGAGGAGAAGCTGCGCGGCGCAGAGATCGCAATCCAGGCGGGGGCGGATTTCCTGAAGACCTCCACCGGGTTCTCCAGCGGCGGCGCGACCGCGGCCGACGTCGCTCTGCTGCGCGGCGTGGCAGGCGGACGATGCGGAGTGAAGGCATCGGGTGGCATCCGCTCGCTGGCCGACGCGCGCGCCATGCTCGAAGCCGGCGCCAACCGCATCGGCGCTTCGGCAAGCGTGGCGATCGTGCGCGAACTCGGAGCAGAATAACAGTGATCAGTGGTCAGTGTTCAGTGGTCAGTATTTCCTGATCCCCGGTCCCTGATCCCTGTTCCCTGCATTTATCATTTTCATTCGACATCCCCATGCCGACACGTACCACTGCGCAGCACGAATTCGAAGGCGACTATCGCCCGGTAGCGGCGGAGAATCCGCATGCGCACCTGGATCCCGTCAACGTGCGCGTGGAGCCCGCGGATCTGACCTATCTCGTCCAGCTTTCGGACGCGCTCAACACCACCCTCGATCTGCAAACCCTTCTCAACCGCACATCGGAACTGGTAAGGGCCATCTTCAACTACCGCATCTTCGCCATCCTGCTGCTGAATGACCGCACCCGCGAGCTTCGCATGAGGTTCCAGATCGGCCACTCGCCCGAAGTCGAGCGGATGCGCATTCCTCTTGGCAAGGGCGTCGTCGGCCAGGTTGCTCTCACCCGGCAGCCAATGCTGCTGAACGACGTGCACAAGTCGGACGTCTACATTCAGGCCTACCCTGACGTGCGCTCCGAGCTTGCCGTCCCTCTGATCGCGAAGAACCGCCTCATCGGCGTGATCGATATCGAAAGCGAAGAGGCCAACTACTTCCGTCCCGAGCACTTGCATCTGCTCACGCTCACCGCATCGCGCATCGCGCAGGCAATCGAGAACGCGCGGCTCTATGCGCGCGTCTCCCGCCAGGCGCAATCGCTTACGGTGCTCAATGAGATCGCCACCGACCTCACGTCGATCCTCGAGCTCGACCCGCTGCTCGAGCGCGTGGGCCAGCTGTTGCGCCGCATCATTGACTACCAGATGTTCACCATCATGCTGCTCGATGACAAAGGCGACACGCTCATCACCCGCTATGCATGGCGCTTCGGCTACGCGCATGCGCCAAAGCGGCGTATTCCCATCACCGGCGGCCTGGTCGGCGCCTCAGTGCGCGAGTGGCGCGTGGTCAACGTACCCGACGTGCGCAAGGATCCGCGCTATCTCGAAATGAATCCTGAGACGCGCTCCGAATTGATCGTGCCGCTTTTCTACAAGGGCCGCATCATCGGCGTGCTCGACCTCGAGCACACCAAGACCGGCTTCTTCAACGAAGAGCACGAGCGCATGCTCACCACGCTGGCCGCGCAAATCGCCATTGCAATCGAAAATGCGCGCCTGTATCAGGCGGTAAGGCGGCAGGAGCGGCAGCTCGAAAAGGACATCGCCATGGCGCGCGAAGTGCAGCTGCGCCTGCTTCCCACGCATCCTCCCGAGCACGGGAACGGCGAGATGGCCGTGCGATTCCTGCCCGCGCGCACCATCGGCGGCGACCTCTATGACTTTCTCGAATACGGAGAAAACCAGACCGCTATCGTGCTCGGCGACGTAAGCGGAAAAGCCGCTCCAGCCGCGCTGTTTGCGGCGCTTGTAAGCGGCATCATGCGCTCCGCTGCGAGCCACGAATACCCGCCCGCCGAAATGCTTGCCTGCCTGAATGAATCGCTCCAGGAACGCAAGCTCGAATCGCAGTACGTCACCATGCTGTTCGCACTTTGGAACGACTCGGAGCGCACGCTGAAAGTAGCCAACTCGGGAGCGGTTCAGCCGGTCCTTTGCCGCGAAGGAAAGTCGACGACGCTGCGCGCGGAGGGCTTTCCGCTCGGCATGTTCCCGAACATAACCTATGACGAGCTCTCAATCGCGGCACAGCCCGGCGACGCGTTTGTCTTCGTCTCCGACGGAATTCTCGACGCCGAGAACGCGGAGGGCGAGATGTATGGCGACGAACGTCTCGCAAACATGCTCTGCGCCCATCGCGACCGAAGCGCAGCCGACATAGCCGAATCCATCCTCGCCGACGTCAGCCGTTTCCAGGCCGGCAAAGACCGTTTCGACGACGAGACGATCATCGTGCTGCGCGTGAAATGAGCGGTGCGTCTGCGTCTCGCAGGTAGCATTATGCTACCATCTCCTTATGAGCCAACCCGTAAAGCTCTCCGATGAGCTCGTTCTCGACGCCCGGCTTGCCGGCGAAACCCTCAGGAGGTCCATTGCAGGACAGGTCGAGTTTTGGGCCACGCTCGGCCGCGGAATCGAAACCTTACTCAACGGCCGACAGGCAATTGCGCTCTGCCGTAGCGGAGTAGCAGAGCCGGTGTCCAGGCTGCTCGCCACAGCCGATTCACCAGTGGGCCGCGAGCGCGTCGCAGCAGTCCTTGAGCAGCAACCGTTTCCGCATTATCGCCCCTATCCCGGTAAGCGCGGTTTGCTGGAGCGGACCGATGCGGGTGGGAAGCGCACCATTGGGAGGTTTGTGAATCGCGAATTCAAGGCGGTTCGCATTCGAACCAGAACAGCAGCGAGCGCGAAGTGACCACGTCGCTGCTCGACCGGCGACCGATCGTTGTGGCGCTCGCTGGCCCCAACGGCGCGGGGAAGACGACCTTCTACCATGCCCACCTTGCTCCCGCCGGGCTTCGGTTCGTGAACGCCGACGTCATTGCGCGCGAATTGAAGATGGACGCCCACGAAGCGGCCAGAGCCGCCGGGGGCATTCGCCAGGCGCTTCTTCGGCACGGAGAAAGTTTTGTCTTCGAGACCGTCTTCTCCGATCCAGTAGGCGACAAACTCCAGTTCCTGCACGAGGCCGGCCGCTCCGGCGCAACCGTCCTTCTCTGCTTCATCGGCGTCTCGAACGCGGAAGTCTCTGAATCACGCGTTGCGATGCGAGTGTCCCAGGGCGGACACGACGTGCCGGCGGAGAAACTTATCTCCCGCTTTCCTCGTGTCCTCGCGAATCTCAGAAGCGCCATGCGCAGTCTTCCCCACGTCTGGGTGTTCGATAACGACGACCTTTCGCATCCCTTCCGCCTGGCATGCGTGTGCGAACATGGAGCGGTCCTCAAGTTGAGCCAGCCTGTCCCCCGTTGGCTCAAGCCTCTGCTGCCGATTTAGGCCGCCCGCCTGCGCTTATTGCGCCGGCCCTCGCATTGATAAACTCAAGCCAGTCCCAATCACGGAGTTTCCTTGCACACCGCAACGCAAGAACGAATCATCCGCCCCGCGCGCAACATCATCGGCAGCCTGCGCCTGCCCGGCGACAAGTCCATCAGCCACCGCTACGGCATGCTCGCGGCATTCGCCGAAGGCACTTCCCGCTTCACGAATTTTTCCACCGGCGCCGATTGCGCCTCCACGCTCTCCTGCATGGAGGCGCTCGGAGCATCGGTTCGCCGGTCGGGTGACGGTGCAGTCGAAGTCACCGGTGTCGGCGGCGAGGTCGCGCCCGCGCAACATCCGCTCGATTGCGGCAACTCCGGCTCTACAATGCGCATGATCTCCGGTCTGCTTGCTCCGCAGCGCGGGACGTTTACATTGATTGGCGATGCATCGCTCTCGCGCCGGCCCATGGAGCGCATCCGCAAGCCCCTCTCCGAAATGGGTGCGCGTCTCACGCTCACCGAAGGCCACGCGCCGATCACCATCGAAGGCACCCGCCTTCACGCCGTCGATTACGAAACCCCGGTCCCGAGCGCGCAGGTCAAGACCTGCATCCTGCTCGCCGGCCTGCAAACCGAAGGCGCTACCACCGTCCGCGAGTCCGTGCGCACGCGCGATCACAGCGAGCTAGCCCTTCGCGCATTCGGCGCGCAGCTCACGCGCTCCGCCGGCTCCATCTCCATCACCGGCCCGCAAAGACTCCACGCGATCGACGCGGCCGTCCCCGGCGACATCTCCTCGGCGGCATTCTTTCTGTGCGCCGCCGCGCTCTTTCCCGGCTCGAGCCTCGTCGTCGATTCGCTCGGCCTCAACCCCACCCGCGCCACGCTGCTTGACGTGTTGACCGCGCTGGGCGCGCACATCTCCGTGCTCAATCTCGAAGAGAAAAACGCCGAACTCGTCGGCACCGTACAGATCACCGCGCCTCCCGAGGGTATCGGCTCTACGGCCGTCACCGGCGCGCTCGCAGCGCAGCTCATTGACGAGCTGCCCGTTCTCGCCGCGATTGCTCCGTACACCCGCGGCGGAATCCGCATCCGCGATGCAAAGGAACTGCGCGTCAAGGAATCCGACCGCATCGCGCTCGTCGCAAGCAACCTGCGCGCAATGGGCGCCGAGGTCGAAGAGTTCGAAGACGGCCTCGACGTTCCCGGCGGCCAGTCACTCCACGGCGCAGTAATCGAATCCGGCGGCGATCATCGCATCGCCATGGCGTTCAGCGTCGCCGCGCTGCGCGCCGAAGGCGAGACACTCATCAAAGGCGCAGAGTCGGCCGCCATCAGCTTCCCCGAGTTCTTCGACCTGCTCGACCTGATCGCCGAGAGGTAAAGGAAGGCATGAGGCATTAGAGATCAGTCGTTAGGTGCTTGACCCGCTGTGCGTGGTTGATGACGATCGGAAATAAAATGGCCCGACGGATTCCCGCCGGGCCTTCTAATGCCTGATGCCTGGAATTTACCGTCCCGTCGGAGGCGGCGTAGTCGGCGCCACTTCCTTGTTGGTCGAAGGCGTCAGCCCCGGTACAGCCGGCGCCGCACTTACCACACCGGTTGCCGCATCATTCAGGTTGATGTTGTAGTGTTGCAGCGTCGTCGCCAGCGTCTGGTAAAGCCCCGCGCGATCCTTCGCATAAGCCGCCTCGGCCGCGATCAGGTTGCTCTCCGCCGTGGCCAGGTTGCGCTCCTGCTGCAGCACGTTGGCCGTGGTAGAGGCCCCGAGATGCAGCTTCTTCTCTTCCGCATCCAGGCTCTGCTGCGCGTAATCGTGCGCGGCCCGCGACGACAGCACCTGTGCGCGGTCGTTGGTCAGAGCAAACTGCGCGTTCACCACCTGCATGCGAACCTGTGTATAGAGCTGCTCAAGCCGCAGTTCCGACTGGCGGTATTCAAGCATCGAACGGGCCTGGTCGGCCTGTGCCGGCCGGTTGCGGATTGGGATATTCAGCGAGAATGCAACGCCCTTGTCCGGCCCCGTTGAATTCACCAGCTGGTTCAGCACATCGCCGTATTCCTTCGTCGGAACGAGCCCCGGCGGGCAAGGAACCAATCTGCCACCGAAGTTGGGGTTGCAATTCAGGTACGGGCTCTGAAATCCGCCTACGCCGTTGCCGCCATAGAAGGCCTGAAGATCCAGCACCGGTAGCAGGGCGTTGCGCGCGCCGCGCATGCCGATTGCATCGTTCTTCAGCGTCAGCACGGCCTGCTCCAGTTCGGGCCGTTGCTTGAAGGCGGTCTGCACCAGTTCGTCCACCGGTTGCTTCTCTTCGGGCAGCTCATCGAGGCTGATGCGATCCGTGGGAACAATCGGCGCGGCCACCAGGGCGGGGTCGTTCAGGTTGCGCGCGATTGCCTGCTTCATGATGAGCTGCTGGTACTGGAGCGCATTCTGCGCGCTGATCAGCCCCTGCTTGTCCGTTGCCACCGTCGACTGCGCATTCACCACGTCGAGCGGAGCCATGGTGCCGATCTGGAGCTGCTTCTGCGTATCTCCCAGCAGTTGCGTGCTCTGCGTCAGCGCGCGCTCCTTGGCCTGCACGTCTTCGTAGTTGCTCACCAGGTTCCAGTAGATGTTCTCAACCTGGTTGACGGTATAGAGGATCTGCTGGCGGAAGCTGGAATCCGTGATCTTGCGGTTGTTCTGCGCCTGGTACATGAACCGCTTGTTGATGAAGATCCCGAAGCCCTGTAGCAGATGCTGAGTTGCAGTCGCTTTGAAACCTGAAGAGAGCGACGGGCTGTAGCTGTTGAACGGGTTGTCGCTGGCAACGCGGTTGTTATTGAAGCCAACCTGCAAGCCTGTGCCGGTCACAAAACCCTGGTTGTACGTAAAGTTGTACTGATCGGTGTTCGTCGAGATCGAAGACTTGCCGCCGGAAAACAGCGTGTTCGTCTGCGGCTGCTTGGCGCGCTCAAGCTGGATGGTTCCAGTAAGCGTAGGGTCGATTGTCTCCGGCGCCGGGCCTGCGCTCTCGGTGGTCGTGACGATGCCGCCGAGGCCTGATGCGGCGCCGCCCGCGCCGCCCGTGGTGCCGCCCGGTCCGCCGCCGGCCGCGAGAGTTGTGCCGCCGCCTCCCTGCGTGTTGGCAATCACGCCGGAATTGACGCCGCGCAGAGCTGATCCAGCCTTGCTGCGCAACACGTCGGTGTCGGCAATGTCGAGGTTGTAGCGGGCAATCGCGATATCGTAGTTGTTCTCGATGGCGAGCGCAATCGCGTCAGACAGGCTGAGGTAGATCTTTCCATCCTTCACCAGGTTGTCAAGGCGAAGGGAGTTGGCGAAGTTCGCACCCGTGACATCAACAGGAGAGTACATTCTCCACGGATGGCGGGCGACATCGCCGTTGGGAATTTCGAAATCGCGCTGGCCCTGGCGCAGCGGGGTTGCGGAGGTGGCGACGGGCTCGGGAGCCACGGGAAGCGCGGAGGCTCCTTTCGCTTGAGGAGGGTTGTTGACAGGCTGTTGCGCAAAGCCTGCAGGCACACCCGAGACTACGGTCAGCATGGCTGCGGCAACCGCGCGGAGCCGGTTCCCAGCCCGCTTTCGCTCCCTGCGCGACGTTTCGCCGCTCTGTTCTGCTGTCCGCCTTTCAGACACACCTCTATTGAACCAATGCATGATTCCTCTCCACGATCAGTTAGGCATGTGGGGTGCCATTCAAAAAGACGACCGGAGCCACGTCCCGGACGCAATTTCTTCATCCTGAACCGATATCCGCGCCACTCCGGCCCGAAGCGAATACCGCTCTGTAGGTGATTACGCGCACCCGCATCCTTTCGTTCCCGCGCTAGCGCGCTCATTAGTCGAAAGGAATGCGAAAACTTGAGTATATCTCACGGCGCTCCCGTCTTAGACGGCCATCCATAAGTCGAGTACCCTGTTGAGAACGGCTGTTCCCCGATCGCAATTACTTTGAACGGAGCCCACCATCCCGGCCCCTCCAGAGTCCAGAACTGGAAGCTGATCCTTGCCTACGACGGCACCGACTATCACGGCTGGCAAATCCAGCCCGGACAGCCGACCATCCAAGGCGAATTGCAGGCCGCCCTCGGCCGAGTCACCGGCGAGTCTCCCCTGCCGCAGGGCTCCGGCCGCACCGACGCCGGCGTACATGCGCTCGCGCAAATCGCCAGCTTCGAACTGCGCGCCCCCATCCCCGCCGATAACCTGCGCCGCGCGCTCAACCGCACCCTGTCCGCGGCAATCCGCGTTGTGCAAGCCACTCCGGTTCCTGCCGATTTCCACGCCCGCCACTCCACCGTCGCAAAGACATACGAGTACCGCGTCTTCATCGAGAAGCAGCATCGCAAATCCGGCGATCGCAACCCCGGCGGCGTTCACGCCGTGCTCTGCCCGCCGTTCATCGCGCGCTACGTGTACGCCTACCCGTGGCCGCTCGACCTTGCGGCCTTGCAGCATGCCGCGGCCCTCTTCGTCGGTACGCACGACTTCCTCAGCTTCGCCGCCACTGACCCCGATCAATCCGCGCGATCCGGCTCCTCGCAGGCTGACGGCTATTCCCACGACTCGGGCCTCGAAGACGAAGACGGCTCTCCCTCCTCGGCCATCCGCACGATCTATTCATCTACCTGGACTCAGCGGACCATCGATGAAGGCAATTTGTTTGCCTACCGCGTCCGCGGCAACGGCTTCCTCCACCACATGGTCCGCAACCTCGTCGGAACAATGCTCGACGTAGGCCGCGGATACAGCCGCGCCGATGAGATCCCCAACATGATCGCCGCCCGCGCCCGCGCCGCCGCCGGACCCACCGCACCCGCGCGCGGCCTCTTTCTGCACTCGGTCGAATACTCGGATTCCATCTGACGCACCATCTCGAGGAGCGTCCCATCCGTTTCGCGACATCACCCACAATGATGGGAATCCCCAAAAGCCCGCCCCGCCGCTTCCCTGCTACGCTGAAAGGTTGCCATGCTGCTCAAGTCCCCAATCTCGGCCTTCTCCCGCGTCACTGCTTTCGCATCGAAACGTCCAATCCATGCCGCCTTCTCATGGATCCATGCCAACTCCAAAACCATCCTCGACTGGCAAAAAGAGCTCTGCACCATTCCCGCGCCGCCCTTCGGCGAGCAGGCACGCTCGCAATGGATGGCCGCGCGCTTCAGCGAGATCGGCCTCTCCGAAATCGAAACCGACGCCGCCGGCAACGTGCTCGGCTTCCTCCCTGCGCCGCACCTGAGCCCCGAAAGCACCGGCCCCGTCATCGTTGTTTCCGCGCACCTTGACACCGTGTTCCCCGCCGGCACGCCGCTCAATCCCGCGCTGCGCAAAGTTAACGGAACCGAGCGCCTTGAAGGCCCCGGCGTGTGCGATAACGGCGCAGGCGTCGTCGGCCTTCTCGCCCTCGCGCAGGCGCTGGTGCACAGCAAAGCCGAAATGCCCGCCGCCCTGCTATTTGTCGGAAACGTCGGTGAAGAAGGCGAAGGCGACCTCCGCGGCGTGCGCCATCTCTACAGCCGCCGTCCTCTCGCCGGCCGCATCGCCGCGCACATCGTCCTCGACGGCGCGGGCGCCGACGCCGCCGTTACGCAGGCGCTGGGCAGCCGCCGCTACCAGGTCACCATCACCGGCCCCGGCGGCCACAGCTTCACTGACGCAGGAACGCCCAACCCCATCGCCGCCATGGCCTCCGCGCTCGCCGACCTCGCCGCGATCCCGCTCCCCGAGGAGCCCCGCACCACGCTGAGCCTCGGAACCATCCACGGAGGCACCAGCGTCAACTCCATCCCCGAGAGTGTGGCCGCTACCGTCGATTTCCGCTCCACCAGCGCCGACCAGCTCATCCGCCTCGAAGTCGCACTCCACCGCGCCGTCGAAGACGCCGTCGAGCAAGGCAACTCGCGCACGCCGGCGGCCGCGCGTGCCCGTGGATCGCTCGCATTCGTCATCCATCTCATCGGCGACCGCCCCGCTGCGCATCTGCCTGACAACTCGCCCATCCTCGAAGCTCTCCGCGCCGTCGATCGCCATCTTGGCCTTCAATCCGGTGTCCGCCTCGGCTCGACCGACGCAAACCTGCCCATCTCTCTCGGCATTCCTTCGCTCTCGCTCGGCGCCGGCGGCGAAGGCGGAGGCGCGCACACCCTCGCCGAGTGGTACGCGCCCCGCGACCGCGAAACCGGCCTCCGCCGCGCACTCCTGCTGACTCTGGTAATGCTCGACTGGGCTGCAGAACAATAACTCCGGGCCAACGTGGCGAGTCCTTGGTTTCTAACCACTAACCACTAATCACTGACCACTGATTTGCTACACTTCCGCACATGCGCACAATTCCCCTCGTGATCGCCGCCCTGGCCTCCGGATCCTTTTGCCTCGCGCAGCAACCACCCGCACGGCACGCGCCCGCACATCGCGCGAAACCCGCGCCGCCCAAAAAGCCGGCGATCAGCGGCGTCCCCGACCTCATCTACTTCAACGGCGTCATCTACACCGGCAATGGCTTCGAAGATGACAAGCCAGAAATCGTGCAGGCCATCGCCATCGGCGGCGGCAAGGTGCTGGCCGTCGGCACAACGGAAGAAGTCACCAGGCTCGCAGGCCCCGACACCAAGCTGCGCGACCTCAACTCCGCCAACACCAGCAACTACATCTTCCCCGGCTTCAACGACGCGCACACGCACCTCGGCTCCGCCGGCCAGGTCAAGCTCACCATCGATCTCTCCAGCGCCAAATCCCTCGCCGACATGATGAGCAAAGTCCAGGCCTACGCGAATACCCTGCCCGCCGGCCACTGGATCACAGGCGGCCAATGGGACCACACCCTCTGGGCGCAAAAAATCCTCCCCACGCGCCAGGACCTCGACAAGGTCACCGGCGGCCACCCCGCATTCCTGCAGCGCATCGACGGACACATCGCGCTCGCCAACTCCGCCGCGCTCGCCGCCGCCGGAATCACCGGCAAAACCACCGCGCCTGAAGGCGGCAAGATCGACCTCGACGCAAACGGCGACCCCACCGGCATCCTCCGCGAATCGGCCCAGGGCCTCGTCGACAAAGTCATTCCCCCGCCCACTCCCGAAGAGCGCCGCCGCGGCCTCGAGCTCGCCATCGCCGATGCCGTTTCGCACGGCGTAACCAGCGTGCAGGACTTCAGCGACTGGCAGGACTTCCTCGTCTACGAGCAGATGGAGAAGGAAGGCAAGCTCGACGTCCGCATCTCCGAGTGGATCCCCTTCAAGGATCCGCTCGACGAGCTCATCAAGATGCGCGCGCATCACAGCCTCACCGACCCGATGCTCCACACCACCATGCTCAAAGGCTTCATGGATGGTTCGCTCGGCTCCCGCACTGCCGCGATGAAGCAGCCCTACACCGACGATCCCGGCAACACCGGCCTGCCGCAATACACGCAGGACGAACTCAACAGGATGGCCGTCGAGCGCGCCAAAGCCGGATTCCAGATGGGCTTCCACGCCATCGGAGACAAGGCCGCGGCAATGGCGCTCGATGCGTTCTCGCAGCCAGGCGTCTCGCGCACCGCGCGCAACCGCATCGAGCACGCCCAGGTCGTCGATCCCGCCGACATCCCGCGCTTCAAGGCGCTCGGCGTAATCGCCAGCATGCAGCCCAACCACCTGCTCACCGACATGAACTGGGCCGAAGATCGCCTCGGCCCCAGGCGCGCCGCATATTCCTACGCGTGGAAGGCATTCCTCGACGCGGGCGTTCCGCTGGCCTTCGGCACCGACTATCCCGTCGAGCCCATCACGCCGTTCCGCGGCCTCTACGCAGCCGTAACGCGCATGAACGAGAAAGGAACCAGGACCTACTTCCCGCAGAACAAGCTCACGCGCGGACAGGCTCTCTACGCCTACACGCAGGGCTCGGCCTACGCCGAATTCGCCGAGCAGCACAAGGGCAAGCTCGAGCCCGGCTTCGACGCGGACTTCATCGTCGTCGACCGCGACCTCTACAAAGTCGGCGCGCCTGCCATTCTCTTTTCCAACGTGGTCAGCACGTTCGTTTCGGGCCGCGAAGTTTTCCCTCCGCCTGAATAGCGAGAGACGATCCTCTTGGAATGGATGAATGACAGCGCCCGATCAATATCGCCTGGTCTTCGACATCGCACAGCAGGGATATAAGTGGTGGTTTCCCGCTTGCGGGCTGGGAATCATTGCAATCGGATTTGTCTTCCACCAGCTTGGTAAGCTCGGAATCCTGCGGCGCCCGGGAAGGTTGTTCCCGTACTTCTTCTTTGGATTTGCCTGCTTCTGGACCATCGTGGTTTTCGTCTCGACGGGCTCAGAATATCGGCGTATCCGTTCTGCGTACCGCGACGGCCACTACAAAGTCGTAGAAGGAGTCGTGACCAACTTTCAGCCAATGCCTTATTCGGGCCATCAGGACGAATGCTTCACCGTTGAATTGCAGACGTTCTGCTATTCCGATTATTCTGTGACGCCCGGCTTTAACAACACCGCATCGCACGGAGGCCCGATATACGAGGGGTTGCCGGTTCGCGTTGCGTATGTTGGGAATGTAATCGTCAGGCTGGAAGTGGACGACGGGAATTAAACAGGAACCGCAGGGCTCTTGCGCCCGCGTGACTGCGATAATGACGCAACGATGAAGCTCCGCGCCTACCTGCTCATGCTGTTCGTGGTCGCCGTGTGGGGATCGACGTTTGTGCTGATCAAGAGCGCGCTCGCCGATGCGTCACCTGCGGCCTTCAACGCGGTGCGCATGGCTTTCGCTTTCGTCGTCCTCGCCGTCGCGTACCACCGCTACTGGCGCGGCATCCGCGCGTGGCACGTCGCGGCGGGAGCGGTCGTCGGGCTGTGCCTCGCCACCGGCTACCAGTTCCAGACGATCGGCCTCGTCTACACCACGCCTTCGAAATCCGCCTTCATCACCGGCCTCGTCGTCGTCCTCGTGCCGCCGCTCTCGTCAATTCCAGGCCTGCACCCGCCCGGCGCCCGAAAGCCGCGCTGGAATGCATATGTTGGCGCAGCGCTCGCCTTCGTCGGCATCACGTTTCTCACCGCTGCCAATCCATCCGGCGGCCCATTAGGCCTGTTCCCTGATTTCACCACCATCAACGTAGGAGACTTCCTCACGATCGGCTGCGCATTCGCTTTCGCCTTCCACTGCATCGCACTGGCGCACTATTCCCCGCGCATCGACTTCCGCCCCCTCGCGCTGCTGCAGGTCGGCTTCTGCGCGGTGTACATGGTCCTGAGCCTGCCCATCATCGAACGCCCGCACATGCTCTGGACGCCGCGCCTCATCACGGCCCTCGCCATCGCCGCGGTCCTCGCCACCGCCGCCGCCTTCTCCATCCAAAGCTGGGCGCAGTCCATCCTGCCCTCCACGCACACCGCGCTCATCCTCACCATGGAGCCGGTCTTCGCCTGGATCACATCTTTCCTGGTCCTGCACGAGCGCCTCGCCGCCGGACCCGCCGCCGGCGCGCTCATGATCCTCGCCGGAATCGCCCTCACTGAGCTGGTCCCCCAGCCGCACGTCCCCACAGCCCACGAAGCCTGAAGTCAGTTGTGAGCTTTCAGCCGTCAGCGGCCAGTGGTCAGCTAAAGTCAACGGCCATTCGCCCGACCCATTGGAGAGGTCGAACGAATGGCCGTTTTTCAGCCGCGCTTTGGCGGGCACCACCTGCATGCCCGCCCAGTGCGATCGTCAAGGTTGGTCGCCGAGGAATCCAGCCTCTTGCGCAGGCGAAGTGTCGCTTGCTGCCCATAGCGCGTTCGAGGCCCACAGCACGCCGGAGGGGTTCACTAAGCTGTTGCCCCACAACGCGGTGTCAGCCTCAAGCGAGCCGGCGCCAGAGACTACGGGATAGCCCATCGCATCTGCGCCATTGACGTTAGTGCCCCAAACAATTCCGGTGCCCCACACGATCCCAGTCCCCCAGACGATCCCCGTGCCCCAGACGATCCCTGTGCCCCAGACAATCCCGGTGCCATGCACGACGACATTTCCGGAGCCGTCGACCGTCACGGAAGGAGAGAGGGCGCTGCCCGACGTGGAGGGCGCGAGGTCGGTGTTGGCCAGCGCGGCCTGGATATCAAGCAGCCCGGCGCCCACCGTGAAGAGATCCGACGTCACGTTGTACGAAACCCCGGTGGTCGCGTCGGTCACTATGGCGGAATTCACGATGCCCTTGAAAGCGGTCTGCATCAACCGCGCCTTCACCTGGTCAGGCGTCAGCGAGGGGTTCTTCTGCAACATCAGTGCCGCGGCGCCGCTCACCATCGGTGTCGCCATGCTTGTGCCGCTCAGGCCGAAGTAGGTGCTCGAGGGACCCGCTGTAGGGTTGGTTTGATAAAGAGAGTTGGGAATCTCGTTGCCGGGGTTCAAATTCGATAACTCGAGCCCTGCGCCCGACTGGTAAAGGGAGATGATGAGGTTTCCCGGCGCCACCAGATCGGGTTTCAGCACCTGGTCCCACAGCGTCGGCCCCTTGGAGCTGTAGCTGGCGGGCAGATCGTTGGCGCGCGCCGCTGAGCTTTTGGTGTTCACTGCCCCGACGGTGATCACGTACGGATCGTTGCCCGGGGCGTTGATGGTGCCATATCCGTTGGTGCCAGCGGCGTTGTTGCGGCCATCGTTTCCGGCTGCCACCACCACCACGATTCCGGCATTCCACGCCTGTTCCACGGCCTGGCACAGCGGGTCGGCCGTGTAGCTCTCGAAGACTCCGCGCCCAAGCGAGAGATTGATGATGCGGATGTTGTACTTGTTCTTCAGCGAGATGGCAGTGTGGATCGCGGCGATCACCTGGCTGTCCGTTCCCACTCCATGTTGATCGAGCACCTTGAGGCTGACGATCTTCACTCCCGGCGCGATGCCCTTAAAGGTGTACTTGTAAGCGGAGCCGGTGGAGGACGCGCCGTTACCCGCGATAATGCCGGCCACGTGCGTCCCGTGCCCGTACTGGTCGTACGCCGGAGAGCCATCATTCAGGAAACTTTGCGAATACACCACGGTTGCGGCGCTCAGGTCGGGCGAAGACGAGACGACTCCGCTGTCGATCAGAGCGATGCCAATACCGCTCCCGTTCAGCCCCTGCGACCAGGCCGCCGCAGCATTGATGTTGCCCGTGTGGTTATCGATCGTCCACGTTCCCGTGCTCGCCACGGGACGATCGGGCGAGATGTATGCGACGTCGGGATCGTCCGCAAGTTCCCTGACCGCCGATGCTGGCACCCGGTAAGCGCCGCCCTTGATGAACCCCAGTTCGCGGTGCAGCACGCCGCCGCGGCTAAGGACCTTCTGGTGATGTTTCGCTGTCGGCGTCTCGTTATACTGCACGATCACGTCGACCATCTCAGAGCTGTTCGCGACCCGAAGGTCGCGAGAGATCTTGGTTTCTCCTGGGCCGTTCCCGTTCCCGGGAGGTGTGGCCGAGACAAGGGCAGCACTCAGGATGAGTGCGCACGACATCAAGAGGCTTCTGCCCCACGTGGTAGTTTTCGAACGATCGCGTTGCATCGCGGTAGGCTCCGGCGTCCTGGGGTGAAGTGCTTCAGTTTCGGACAAACGCCGGACAACAGCTCTTCGGCCGCATCCGGCGAACAGCCGCGGGAGTGGACAGACACCGCGGGTGCAGAACACATCTCTGCATCACTCCCGTTATCGGCGGTTGTTTAATTTTTCTTAATGTCGAAAGTAACGTTCGGCGTCAGTTGCCCCGGAGCCGACTCGGGGCGTTCGCTCATCAAGGAGAGCGACTGATTTCCAAGCGCAGAACCTTGCATGAAGCGGCCGAAGATGCAGAAGGTCTCTTATCGTGGCGCGGGGTCTGGCGAGTCTGCTAATGCATACGCCAGCACCGTCATGATCGCCGCGTTCTCATTCAGATGTTTCGGGTCCACCTTGTCGAACGTGTCCGCCGCCGTGTGGTGGTAGTTGAAATAAAACCGGCTGTCCTGGATCGGCGCAAACGTCGGCACGCCGGCCTCACCAAGCCCCGCGATGTCCTCGCCCGTCTCGCCCGAGCTCTCCACCACCGGCGCTCCGATCCCATCCAGCACGTGCCCCACTGGCCGCAGCCACTCTCCAAGCGCCGGCTTCCCCGCATAATCGATCCCCGTTGGATGGTCCGCCCCCAGGTCGCTCTCGAGCGCGCCGATATGGTTCGCTACATCGCCCTTGTGCTCGGCCACATACGCCGCGGCGCCCTGCGATCCCTCCTCCTCGGCCATCCACGCAACAAACCGCACCGTCCGCTTCGGCCGGATCCCCATCTCCTTCAGCAGGTGGATCGCCTGCATCGACACCACGACTCCCGCGCCATCATCGATCGCACCCGTCCCCAAATCCCACGAGTCCAGGTGCCCCGACACAATCACCACCTGCTCCGGGTGCTCCGATCCCTTCCAGTCCGCGATCACGTTGTAACTCTCGGCATCCGGCAGCGTCTGCGGAGTCAGTGTCAGGCGCATCCTCACCGTCCCTTGCCGCGCCAAGTCCGCCAGCAGTTCCGCGTCCTCCGCCGTCACCGCCGCAGCCGGAATCTTCTCCGCCCCCGCCGCGTACATCGTCAGCCCCGTGTGCGGCAGCCGGAACTCCGCTCCTCCCGCCGACCGCACCAGCACCGCCGCCGTTCCGGCCGCAGCGCCCGCGATCGGCCCCGCGCCCCGGTACGCTACCGCGCCGCCGTACGCCGCGCCGCCATTGCCCACAGCCGCCAGTTCCCGATCGAACGGGTGATTGAACAGCAAAATCTTTCCCTTCACCGACCCGGCCGGCAGCGTGCGCAGTTCGTCCCAGTTCTTCACCACCACCACGTCCGCCGTCAGCCCCTCCGCCGGAGTCGCCACGCTCCCGCCCAGCGCCGTCAGCACAATCTTCTGTGTGGTCCCCGGCGCCTGTCCCGGCCACGACACAAGCTCCGCCGTCTCCGCGCCGCGCACCCAGTGCGGGATCATTGCCTTTTCCAGCGTCACCTCCGCCCCCAGCGCCCGCATCTCCCCCGCGACCCACTCCACCGCCTGCTGCGCCTGCGCGGACCCGCTCAGCCTCGGCCCGATATTGTTCGTCAAATGCCGAAGCTCATCCAGCGCATAAGGATCGTGCATCGCCGCATCGCGCAGCCGTTCCATTTTGGAAATTTGCTCCGGCGTCCACGCGCTCTTTCCGCCTGTCATCATCGCGTTCAGCCGTTCCATCAAACCTGGGGCGCTTGGCAAACCCGGCGCATTGCCGCCCTGCTGCGCCGGCGGATTCTGCGCTCCTGCAACACACGCGCACAGTACCGCACTGAAAAAAAGCCTCTTCCGTTTCAGAATCATGCCGGATGTTAGCATGCGGCCCGGAACTCTCGCCCCGCATCTACGTCTATACAGTTACGGGCACGCCTCACGCCCCAGGGTGGCACTGTGCAATCCCGCTCACCTGCGTGTTCAGGGGAGCGCATTGCAGTCTGCAATTGCACCCCGGCTGCCGCGACGCCAACAGCCGCCGCTCGTTATACTGGAGATTGCACCCAGGAATGATTACGAAACGAACGAGGTCTAGACATACATGAAATCGCTCTTCGAACGGCTTCGCGCGCGCCGTCTCGCCTCGGCTCTCCTCCTGCTCGGCGCACTTTCGGTGTGCATTGTCGGCGGCTCGTTCCTGGCGCATGGTGTGGCAGGCCAGGAAAAGCAGAGCGCCAGCTCCGACGCCACGCCCCTCAAGGTCGTAAGCTCCGCCGTCGCCCCCAACGCTTTTGTCAGAATCGCCAAGGAAGTGGGCCCGGCAGTCGTCAATATCAACACTCAAACGCTGCCCAAGCAGTCGGCTAACCGCCCCGGCAGCCGCCGCTTCCACAACCGCAACCAGCCGAATCAGCAGAACCCCGACGGCGGCGACGACGACAACCAGGACGATCAGGACCAGAACCCCGGCTTCCAGGACTTCTTCAACCGCTTCTTCGGCGGCCAGATCCCCGACCAGGGCGATGACGGCAATGACCAGGTCCGCGAGTCCCTCGGCTCCGGTTTCATCGTCGACGCCAAGGGCTACATCATCACCAACGACCACGTCATCGACAAGGCCGACAAGATCTACGTCAAGCTCTCCACCGACCCCGACTCCCAGGACCTCGGCCGCCCGGCGCGCGTCATCGGCATCGACAAGGCCACCGACCTCGCCGTCATCAAGATCGACACCAATACCGCCTTGCCCACCGTCAAGCTGGGCAACAGCGACATGTCGCAGGTGGGCGACGACGTCGAAGCCATCGGCAGCCCCTTCGCCCTCGCGCAAACCGTCACCGCCGGAATCATCTCCGCCAAGAACCGCACCATCGAGCCCGGCGCCAGCGGCCAGTTCCAGCACTTCATCCAGACCGACGCCGCCATCAACCCCGGCAACTCCGGCGGCCCGCTGCTCAACATGAACGGCGAAGTCATCGGCGTCAATACCGCGATCTACACCCAGTCGGCCGGCTACCAGGGCATCGGTTTCGCAATGCCCTCCAATACCGTCGTCTCCGTCTACAACGACCTCATCAGCCCCAGCCACAAGGTCGTCCGCGGCTCCATCGGCATCCAGTTCAAGCAGGGCCTCTCCGGCGCGGTCAACCGTATCTATAACTTCAAGAACGGCGTGCTCGTCCAGGCCGTTCAGCCCGGCGGCCCCGCCGATAAATCCGGCCTCAAGCCCGGCGACATCATCACCACCATCGACGGCCGCCAGATCAAGGACGGCGACGACCTCGTCAATGAGATCGCAAGCCGCCACCCCGGCTCCTCCATTCGCCTCGGCTTCCTGCGCGACGGCAAGACCCAGGACGCCACCGTCACCATCGGTGACCGCGATAAAGTCTTCGCCGACCAGGGAATCGCGCAGAACAACGCCCCTCCCGATGAAGGCGGAAACGCCGGCGAAACCAAGCTCGGCGTCGTCGTCCGCGATGCCGGCCCAGACACCGTCAAGAAGATCGGCCATCCCGGCGTCGTCATCCAGTCCGTGCGCACCGGCTCGTTTGCCGACCTGCAGGGCCTCGAGCCCGGCTTAGTAATCATCCGCGTCAACAAGCAGCCCACCGCAACCCGCGACCAGTTCAACGCGGTCGTCGGCAAGCTCAAATCCGGCGACGATGTCGTCTTCGAGGTAATCGATCCCCACCACCCTGACCTGGGCATCAATTATCCCGGCGGCACGTTGCAGTAAGTCCACCCGGCGCATCCAAGAGTGGGTGCGCCCATAACGGTTCTGGTTCGGTTCCGGGAAATCGGAGCACAACCCGGAATTTATTTCTGGCAACGCTCAACGGTTTGTTTTATACTTCGCCAAACGCGAAAAGCCCCGTGATGAACGTTGCCTGGAGGTGCTCTCAGGGTGACCAATTTTAAGTCGTTTCTTTGCTTCACTTTCGTTGGGGTTCTTTGTATAACGCCCGCGTTCGCCACCGCCCACCACGCCGCCAGCAGCCACCACGCGGCTGTGCATAAGTCGTCCACAAAATCCAGAAAGGCCTCGCACCGCGTCCACGGCCAGCAATCCATCGCCCCGGAGCGTGTCACGCAGATCCAGCAGGCCCTGATCCGAGAGCACTACCTCACCGGCGCCCCCTCGGGCGAATGGGACTCCACCACCCAGGCCGCAATGCAGAAGTTCCAGGCCGACCACGGCTGGCAGACCAGGCTCATGCCCGACTCGAGGGCCCTCGTAAAGCTGGGCCTCGGCCCGGATTACTCCGGAGCCATCAATGCCAGCGAAACGAGCTTCGCGGCCCCGCCGCCGGTTTCCACGATCCCCGCGCAGCAAACCTCCGGCTTCGCCGCCGCCTCCGGCGTCAACCGCTGATCCCGAACAGTCCCTTTCCAATCTGCAAGGCCGCCCATCCGGCGGCCTTCAGCTTTTATGGCCCCCACGACCCCTAATTAGACCGGACTCTCGGTTGATGTATTCGAGGCAAAGCTTTGTAACAGGGCACGACTTTAGTCGTGCCGCAAAAGCGCGCATCACAGGTCCGGGGCCTCAGCCCCTGGCCGAATGCTCCAACCCTGAATATGCTTTAGTCCGCCGCCATCCAAGCAACTTAGCCCCGGAAGAACAGCGCCCGCCGAATGAGTCCCCCTCATGCCATCAGCCCGTGGCCTTATCGTAGAGAGCATGGTCAAGGTATCCATCTTCTACCCAGGCAAAGCCGGCAGCTTCTTCGACGTGGACTACTACCTCGGCACTCACATCCCGCTCGCAATCAGCCTGCTCGGCGCAGCAATCAAAGCCGTCTCTGTCGAAATTGGAGTGCTCGGCGGCAACCCCGATCAGCCGCCCCCATTCACCGCGATCTGCGGTTTCACATGTGACTCGGCGCAGGCGTTCACTGACGCCTTTCTGCCCAACGCAGAGATCCTCCAGAACGACATTCCCAAATACACCAACATCACTCCGGTAATTCAGGTCAGCGAAATCCGCCTCCACCAGCAGGCATAAGCCAAAAGCATCGAATCGAGCGCCAAACCGAACCGCCGCAGGTCCTCCTCAACAGGAGCCCGGTTGTTGGCTGTTACGGTTGATCGCCAGGGCGCATGATGCGCAGCAGCGGGTGTCCATCGACATTCTCAAGCGGGAAATAAACCAGGTGAGTCTTCGGGTCGACAGCCACAGTATGAGCACGCGGCATGTTGAGTTGGCCGAGCAGGCGGAGATCATGGCCGGTCTCCTGGAAGACCGACACACTTCCTGACTCTGCGGAGACGTAGAGCCGCCTCAACCCGGGATCGAAGGCCAGCACATCCGGATCGTCGCCGACCTGGTGAACAGAAAGCAGCTTCATGGATTGGAGGTCGAATACCGCAAGCGAATGGTTCTCTTCACCGGCGACGAATGCGAGGCGCTGCTCAACATCCAACGCGATTCCGTGAGGATTCTTCACTCCGGGCAGCGGGTACCTTCCGGCGATCTTCATCGCTTCAGGATCGATAACTGCAAGGTCGTTTGCGCCGTGGACGGCTACAAGAATACGGCCGGAGCCGGGGTCATAGACCGTATTGCCGGCGCCGCCGCCGAGAGGAATGCTGACGATTAGTTTGTTCGTCGCAGCGTCGACCACCGCGTCCACGCCGCCGTGCTCATCGGAGACAAAGACTCTCTTCGTGCCGGGAGAATATGCAAGCCCGTCAGGATAATTGATCGGCCCCGCCGTTGCGATTGTCTTGAGCGAATTCATATCGACGATGGCCACCTGGTGATCTCCGGTGGCTGACGCAAAGACGCGGTTGATCACCGGCGCCGCAACCACTCCATGCACTCGCCTGAAGCCATCGAGGTTGGCAATCACCTTGCGCGCTTGCGTGTCGAAGACTACAAGTTGGTCGGCGTTCATGTGGGCGATGTAAAGCCGCCCGTGCTCCGCATCGAGGCTTTGGTAGTCGAATCGAACCGCCGGCCCCGGCATCGGCACATCGGCCACCATCTTCAACACCGGGTTGCCGCCGTTTCCCTGGGCAATGGCGAATGCGGCCATCAGCGAAATGCTGGAAGCGATAACGACTCTCACCAGACTCGGCATTAAGATCCTGTCACGCATAAACTCTTCACTCATCCAATTGGCATCACTTCCAAGTCTAGAACTTGAATTCGACGTTAAGCTGCATTCGTCGTGGCGGCTGTGCCGCGACGGCGGAGCCGAAGAACGGCGATCCCACCACGCCGATGTAGGTCATGTCGTTCGCGTGATTCAACACGTTGAACGAATTCAACGTCAGAGTGGCAGTCGGCCCCTTGTTGCCTTCCCTGGTGAACGGAAAATCATGCGCAAGATTCAGATCGAGACCGATGTAGGCGGGGCCATGCATCGTGTTGCGCGGAGTTCCCGCCGGACGGTCGAGCGCCAACCCATCACGGTTTTCGTCGTTCCCCGTCGTGATGTTGACGGGCTTGCCGGAGTATGTCGATAAAGCCGTGCCGAAGCTGAAATACTTTCCGGCTTCGAAGGAGGCCAGCATGTCGAATTTGTGCCGCTGATCGTTGTCGGAGCGCGACCAGTCAGCCTGCGGCGCATAGCTGTTGGCAGGAAAGTATCGTATGCCGCTCGTATCGTTGTATGTCTTGCCGAGGTTGTATCGAGCCTGCCCGGTGAGGAATTTTGCGGGCCGCCCCCGCAAGCCTATCTCCATCGCATTGCTCTTCAGGCTGCCTTCGGACTGCATCTGGCGTTCCTGTCCGAGATTCGGATTTGGCCGGGCGGAAAAGATCGGGGGCGGCGGAGCATTCGCGTCGATTGACCTGAACATGTCGATCCCTCTTGCGCCCACATAGTTCGCAAACAGCGAGGTCATCGGGTTCAATTGTTGTTCGATCCCGGCTCCGTATTGAATCGTGTACGGAATGCGGAGCCGCGGATCGAGTTCCACGATGCCGGTCGGCACCCCCGCCAACTCCGCCGGAGTGATGGGGTAACTCGGCGAATCGACGATGAACCGCTTCAATGTCACGCCGTTGAAGTGAAGCAGGTCGGAGATGGGGCTCGGGCCGGTACGGTCAAAGAAAAAGCCCGCCCCGCCGCGAACGACGGTCTTGCTCTTTGCCGTTGGAGCCCACGCAAAACTGGCCCGCGGGCCGAAGTTCCAGGGGACTTCGTGGAAATAGTTTTGCCAGTAATAACGAATGCCAACGGAGAGCGAGAGATTCTGCGCGGGACGATAGTTGTCCTCGAAGATTCCGGCAAACGTCGTCTCCAGGAAGTTCACGTGGCCCTCGCCGCGTTGAAGGAGGTAGGAAAATGGCTGAGCCGCGCTGTACTCCGTCAGGCCTGCAAACGAGTAGGTCCCAAGCTGGTTGGTCCAGTCGTCGAATGCCCGGCGGCTGATGTCGGGAACGTCGACGCCGAACTTGATCTCATGCTTGCCCGACGTGTACGTGACGATATCCGTCCCGTCGAAGTGGTATTCGGTTCGCCGGAAGTCCGCTTGCGCTCCTCCACCTGTGAACGCGCCGGAAACGTTGATCTGGGGCGCCTCATTGATGCTGTGGATCTGGTTGTCGTAGTGGCCGACGAGAAAGTGAAGCTGGTTCGCGGTCTTCGACGAGACGACATAGACATGTCCGACATTCACCTCGTGCTCGAAGAAGAGCGTGTTCGTCCCGGCTTCGGGCAGCACTGTGCCACCCACGCCCATGTTCTTCACCGTTTCATGTTCGAAGGAGTACCCCACCCAGAACTGGTTCCCCTGCTCGTAGTCGTGAAATGCGCGTCCCGAAATGAAATAGTGATCTGTTGGGTTGAGGACGTTCCCGTTGATGGGCCCGGCGGGCCCGGCGGCATTAATGATGGCCTGCTGGTCGTCCTTGTCAACGTCGAGGCCGAAGAGAAACGTGGTCTTCTTGCCGCGGCTCAGAGGGCCGGTCACAGAGCCTTCAAAGTACGTGCGCTCCTCCGGAGGCTTGGTGACAGCAAAGGCGTTTTTGGCGTCGAAAATCGAGTTGCGGTAGAGGAAGTTCACCGAGCCGTGTACCTGCGGCGTTCCTCCCTTTGTGGTGATCTCGATTCGTGCGCGGCCGGGCCGCGAGTAGAGCGCGGTATAGGGGTTCTGGTTGATCTTAACGCTCTGGATGGCCGAGGCCGTCACTCCCGGGCCGTTGGCCTCAACTCCGTTCACGACAAGCGTTGTGCCGTTCGTTCCGCTCGAGTCCGGGTCGAGGAAGCGCGACATCGTTGTCAGGTAATCCTGGTCGAATATGGGCAGGCGGTCGATGGCGTTGCTGTCGATGGCATTGCCGCTCTGGTTCTGCCCGATCTCCGTGCTGATCGTCGCCGACGTCTCCGTGCCGACGACCGTGACGTCCTCTTTCACAGTCGCGACCGGCATCACGATCCTGACTTGTTGGCGGCTCTCCGGTCCGCAGGTGACTGAAACTCGAGTCTCCTGGAAACCGGCTTCGCTGACCACGACCTCATACGATCCGAAGGGAACATTTTTGAACTGAAATCCGCCCGTTCCGTTCGAAGCCGTATGCCCAACCGTTTTCCCGTCGCTTCGATCAAGATCGACCCTGGCTCCAACAATCGCCGCTCCGCTCGGATCGTGGACAAGGCCCGAGATGTTCTGGGTATGAGCCGTCTGTTGAGAGCTCGACATGGATGGCCATAACAGCGCCACAACCAGCGGCAATGAGGAGGAGAACTTCATCAGGAGTCCGGCGTACACTGGGTCTCCTGAAGTATAGAAAACCGCCCTTATACGAACCTTAAGGCGCCTCGCGGTAAGATCGCTCTCCCGCCACCCTGTCACATTTCCGGCTGACTTCCCACTTACTAATCGAGAAGGCCTGCCTCGCAAGTCCCCCTCAACCGCGGCGTTTGAACGCTGCGGTTCCCCATGGTTGCCCTCCCCCAGCAAGGAGCCATCCTTGCTCAACCATTACCCGGCGACAGCTCGGGCTGCGTGCCTCTCTGTCCACTCACCCCCCCGGGAGAACGACATGAATAGTTCCTTCGACGATATTATGAATCGCCTCGCGTCCGAGTCTGATGCAATCGGCCGGCTCGCGCAGGATAGTGGCGGCTTCTCCGCCGTTGTAGCAGCCTTCGAAGCAAAGGACCCGGATGCATTCCGCTGGGTCCTCCAGCGGCTCGAGATGCTGCCCTGGTGTGAACTTATATGCGAATGGATACGCATCAAGTTGTGCGTGCTCCGATGTCTCGAACTTTGCGGCCCACCTGAGCCCAACGAGCCTCTTCCCACCTTCGAGCAGTTTGCGCGGGCGATCGCGCAGCTCTCCGCCAACGAAGCCGGCCTCCGCCGCGTCGTGGATGCGGTTTCATGCGGCAACCGGGAAGAATTCGCTGAAGTGCTCCAGGAGCTGAAGCTCGCGCAAGTCTGCCGCTTCATCTGCCACTGGGTCTGCGGCATCGGCTACCGCCGCGTCTGCGAAGTCATCTGCTCCGGAGAACCGGCCGCGCTCGCCGACCCCGTCAGTGAGCTTCGTGCCGCGGGCGCCGTGATTCAAAGCCTGCTGCGCAATGAGAGCGCACTGGCCGCCATCAGCAAGGCAGCCCTCGAACCCAACTGCGAGATCCTTCGCAACACCATCAATGCCGTCGGCTTTGCCGGAGGCTGCCAGACCATCTGCCTCGTCATCTGCTTCTGGCGCTGCTTCCGCGTATGCCGCGAGCTCTGCATCGTCGATACCGAGCCCATCGAAATTCCGGCAAACGGCGTCGAAGAGGCCCGCAGCTTCGCGCTTGCGTTCCGCAAATTGGGATCGCAGCCGCGTGCGCTCGGCGATCTGGTCACCGCCGTACAGAATGGCGACCGCGCAGCCTACGGCCAAATCGTGTCAGGCTTTGGACTCCGCGCATACTGCCTGCAGATCTGCGCATGGGTCTGCGCCCTCAGTTGCCGCGAGTTCTGCTTCTGCGTCTGCCCGCCGCTCAACCTTGATCCCTGGTTCACCACCGTTGGAGACTTCGGCATTTACTCCGACATCGACTCCGGAACCGGCCTCACCAACAAGGCGCTGCCGGTCACGCCGAGCCTGGTCTTCGGAGGCGGACCGAACTTCGCCTTCTTCGAGCAGCTGCAACTCGGCGGCTTCTGCCCCGTTTTCTCGCCCACCGTTGCGGGAGCGCAAATGCAGTACCGCTTCCTCTTCTCAACCCAGAGCACAACTCTCGCTTCGGCCATCAACTCCGCGCAGACAACCATCACGGTCGCCGGCGGAGCAGCTCCGCCTCCCACTCCGTTCACCATCTCGGTGTGCAACGCGGGCGAGAGCGGTGAAACCATGACCGTAACCGGAGTCGCCGCCAGCACATGGACCGTCACGCGCGGGCAAGACGGCACAACCGCCGAACCCGCAGGCGCAGGCGCCACCGTCTGGATCAACCCCGCACCGGTCACCGGCGGTCGCGTCGCTCCGGTAAAGCTTGGCACCCGGATCATCTCCTGGCCCCAGGATTTATTGGGAGTTGCCCAGGCCGCAAACGTACCCACGTTTCAGGATGTCTATGTCACCGGGGTCAATCCTCCGCCGCCGGATATCGCCCCGCCGATACCGACCCATCCATGGTTCGGCCCCGGCATTCACTACATCGCCGCGGACCCCGCAACCGGCTGGGTCGTCGTCGATCTGAACGCCGTCGGCGGCGGCTTCCAGGTCCTCATGGGCTTCGATACCACGCAGCCCGGAGTCGCCCCCGGAGGCGATCCGCTCTCCGGAGCCAGCGCCATCGACAACACCGGCGAGGCGCCGGTCGGCTCGCCTGTTCCTGCCGCCAGCCAGAAGGTGGGGGTCGACATGGCCATCATCTTCCAGGCCACGCGCGTAGCAGCGGCGCCCTCCGTCGACTTCTCCAACTCGCTCTGCAAGATCCACGTGAACAACTGGTCCGAGGTCAACCACCTCTGGTTCCACGAGTTCACCGTGGGCGCCGGGTGCTGCCAGCCCATCGACGACACCCTCACCATCCAATTCGTAACCGACCACGAAATGCTCGGCGAAGGGGACTGGGCGCTCTCCATCACAAGTTGCAGTCCTTCGGCTCCGGGTAACATTCCAGTGCCGAACCCGACGCCGGGGGTCACGTTCACAGCCGGCGGAAGGGGAGCATCCGGCTCTATTGTCGAGAACACGACCGCGTGGGACAACTGTTCCTACACGGCCCATCTCGTCACACGCCCGGCGCTCACCACCGGCCTCGCCGACCGGACGGGCATCGACAACCAGCTCACCTTCTGCATCTGCGGTCACAAGCACTGAGATGTGGAGCTTCGTAGTGGCCGTCCTCGCCGTGTGGAGGTTAACCCACCTCCTCGCGGCAGAGGACGGCCCTGCCGACCTCGTCGTTCGCCTCCGCAAGCTGCTCGGCGACAGCTTCGTCGGCAGAATGATGGACTGCTTCTATTGCCTCAGCGTGTGGATTGCCGCGCCCGCCGCGCTCTTCGTCACGCCCTCGGGCCGGATCTTCGTCCCCGGCCAGGCCTTGATCACACGCTTGATCCTGGACTGGTTCATGAACTGGCTCGCAATCTCCGGAGCGGCATGCCTGCTCGAGCGCCTCACAACGCGGCGCGCGGCCCTGCAAGCCATGCACCCGCCCGAACAACCACCACAGGAAACATCACCACAAGGAGAATCCGAAAATGTGCTGCGGTTCGAAACGTATGCAGATCAAGAGCACCCTGGCCTCGACGCCAACAGCGTCCGCCACTCCGCGCATCTCAACAAGCGCTAGCCCTGCAGCCGAACGGCCGCAACAGCCGCACCGTCCCCAGATGGGCGCGATGCCGCAATCCCTTCGCGCAACGCTGTCGGGAATGCAGCCGCGCCCCCGCTGACCTCGCGGCTGCACCCGGCAAAAGAAAGCTGGAAAAAAATCCCGGTTGTTCGATCCAGGGCAAAGCCGTGTCACAGGCACGGCTTTTCAGCCCGCTGAAAAATTCCGCGCGGAGAGGCTTCGCAACAACGGCGTGGCTTTATATATAAACGCTCCATGAACCGCTCGAACACGGCGGATGAATCGGCCTTCACCCCAAAAAAGAATTGACACATCGCTCGACCCCACGTTACACATGAGCCAACCATTAGCACCTCGCATTTCCCCCATCGAAACCGGACGGGGCTGCGATTATTCCTGATTTTTGTCTGCTGCTATCTTTGTTTCCTACATTTCAGAATCAGCCTGCGCGTTCATGGGTTCCTCGAAAGCAAGTGAATTCGTGCGCGGCCGAACCTTGAGGATTGCTCGATGCCGACTCTGCATCTTCCCCGGATGACTGCGCGCTCAGCCCGTCTGAATTCCACCCTTGCAGTCTCCCTGGCAATCCTGGCGGCGATCGTGTCGCCGGGCATTCGCGCGACGGCACAGACGCCGCCGCCGACGGCGACGGTCTCGAACTCGACCACCTTGACCCTGGATGCGACCGCCCTGAATGAAGTTAAGTCAAGCACAGGGACGTCGAGCGCCCCTGCGGGTGCGGTTGTGACGGGAATAACGTCCGTAGTGCTCACCGGAGTGTACTCGCAACAATCTTCCACGGGTAACGGGCCCTGCGGTTTCTGCAACGGTCTCCAATACACGTCGTTCATCCTGAAGAACAACAGCAGCGGCGCGATGCTGGCGCTGCTGTCAGCGACGGGGAGTTACCTGGATGATCTCACCGGCTACGGGAACCTGAACCATATAACGATCACGATCCAGGACGGCGCATCGCCGGCGCCGGACTCGGGCGGGGCTAATTACTTCTGGAATGGAAATCAAACGGTCGAGCCGAGCTCGTACTGGGCCGACAGCGGGCTTTCCGTTCCACCTCTCAGCTCGCAGATTGGCGGCGGGACTGTCGACCTGCCGCAGAAAGATGGGAGCGCGACGCTCGCCAGCACCTTTAACAATGGGGCGGCGGACGGAACCTGGACGCTTTACATGATGCAGTCAACCGGCGACGAGACGTACATGCAGATCACCGGCTGGACTGTGAACATGACGTACAAGGCGGGAAGCAATGTCGGTACGACGACGACAGTGACCTCCGGCGCCAACCCGGCGATCTATAGCACCACCGGCACTGTGACATTTACCGCGAAAGTGACAGGCACGACTGCGGCCCCCTCCGGGTCGGTGACATTCACAGACACGACCAACAACGTCGCGCTTTGCTCGAACGTGAGTTTCACGAGCACTTCCGGGAACACCTCAACCGCAACCTGCAGCCCCACTACCAGCACCCTCGGCCAGGGCCTCTCGGGCATCACGGCGAAATTCAATCCGAACACTGGATTCGCAGGCAGCCAGGGGTCGCTGACCAATGCCCTGGGGCAGTCCGTGGCTGGCCAACTGGTAGAGGTGTCACCTGCCTCGTCGACCACATCGAACGGCCAGTCGAGGTGGTGCAACAATGTGCCGTTCACCGATCCCGGAAATGAAGTTGCAGGGCAGGCATATCCGTCGGTGATCCCGGTGTCAGGACTGAGTGGGTCCACGGTGCTGAACATCGGTGTTGAACTGCTGGGGATAAACACCACGTATCTCGGAGCTCAGCACATGCTGGTGGGGCCTGGGGGCAGTAAGAACCTGGACTTCGAGGACGGGGGGTTCGGATCGGCCGGCTCGGTGAGCAACCTTAACCTTTACTTCGCGGATGCGGGATCGTACTTCGCGAGCGGGGGAGGGTCGACGTCGCTGTCGACCGCAGGCGCCACGCCGAACAGCACCACGGACTGGAAGGCGACGGACGCGAATGCAAACACAACGATACCGATTTTCGCCAGTTCGTCGGCACCCTCTGTTGACTCGGCCATCCCGCAGGTGCCGGCAGCTGCATCGATCAACTACGCGCCTCCGGATGGCAGTTCATCGAACAACTTCAAGAACAGCTTTCAAAACATCGCGGTAAACGGTGACTGGGCGCTTTACGTCTTCGACACGTTCTCGGCCACCTCGACGACAATTAGCGGCTGGTGCCTGGACTTCACGCTGGGGCTTGCGCCGACGATCACGACGAACCCTCCTTCGGCTACCTTCACGGTGGGACAGGCCGGCCCCCCTGTCCAGATGACGGCGACCGGGAATCCGAGTTCGATGACCTGGAGCGAAACGCCCGCACTGCCGGCCGGATTGACGCTGAGTTCGTCGACGGGGGTGCTTTCGGGAACGCCCGCGGCCGGCACCGGCGGCCAGTACACGCTCGACGTCACGGCGTCGAACGGCATCAGCCCCAACGGGTCCCAGACGTTCTTGCTGACCGTGGACCAGCCGCCGGCGATAACGACGAACCCGGCATCGACGACCTTCACGGTGGGAACGAACGGCAGCTATCAAATGACGGCGACCGGCTACCCGGCGCCGACGTTCAGCGCGCCCGCGGGCTCGCTGCCGGCCGGAGTGACACTGAGTACGAGCGGGCTCCTGTCAGGCACGCCGGCCGCCGGGACGGGCAGTACCTACATCTTCACCGTCACTGCGAACAACGGCATCGGCACGGCCGCGCTGCAGACGTTCACGCTGACCGTGCAGCAGGCGCCGTCGATTGCCACCGCGAATGCGACAACCTTCACCGCGGGACAGTTCGGCAGCTTCAACGTCACGGCGACCGGGAATCCGACACCCTCGATCGGCTACACCGGCACGCTCCCGGGCGGGGTCACGCTGACTACCAGCGGGCTGCTTTCAGGCACGCCTAACCCGGGGACGGGCGGGGTATACACGCCCACCATTACGGCGAGCAACGGCGTCGGCACGAATGCGACGCAGAGCTTTACGCTGACCGTGGATCAGGCTCCCGCGATTACCAGCACGAATAACGCTACGTTCACCGTGGGAACGCTCGGCAGCTTCCAGGTAACGGCGAGCGGCTTTCCGGCTCCGTCGTTGTTCGTCGTATCCGTAGGCTCGCTGCCGAACGGCGTGACGATGACCACGGCCGGGCTGATCCAGGGCACCCCGACGGGGCCGAGCGGGCCGGACGCGCTCACCATCATGGTCAGCAATGGCATCGGCACCCCCGCAACGCAGGGCTTCACGCTGACCGTGAGCGCGGGCGCCACGGCGACAGCGGGGGCCACCGCGAGCACCGCATTTTCTACGAACGCGCAGAATGTCCAGCTCAGCGCGACGGTGACCAATAACAGTTCGCCCATTACGACGGGCACGGTCACGTTCTCCGTCTTGCAGGGAACAACGGTGATCGGCTCGCCCACAGTCGGCAGCGTCAACGGCTCCGGCGTGGCCACGGTGCTCTACAGCCTCCCCGCCGGCACGCCCGCGGGGACGTACACCATCCAGGCCGTCTACAACGCCAATTCCACCTACCTGGGCAGTTCCGACTCCAGTCACACGCTCACGGTGTCGGCAGTCCAGCCCACCATCTCGTGGACTCCGGCAGGAACGATCATCGTGGGCGACGCGGGCGCGGGTGTCCTGAATGCGTCGGTCAACTGCACCGGGTGCGGCGCCATTACTTACACGGCACAGCCGACAGCCGGCCCGGTAACTTCGATAACGACGACCACCGGGCTCGCCGCGGGCACTTACATCATTGCGGCCAACTTCACTCCGGGCTCGAGCAACTACACCGCGAACAGCGCTACGCAGGGGCTCACCATCAGCGGCCAAAGCGTGTGGGTGGTCAACGGCGGCGGCGGCACCGCCGAGCTTGCGGGCAATGGTGCCGCTATCACGTCCAGCGCCTTTGCCGGAGCCAACGCGGCCGTGGCGATCGACGCAACCGGCAACGCGTGGACCGCGGGCTCGGGCGCAACGCTGCTCGAAGCCACCAGCCAGACCGGCATCGTGCAGTCAACCCCCACCGGCGGCGGGCTCAGCGCGCCCACTGCCATCGCCATCGACGGCAGCAGCCAATCGTGGATCGCCAACAGCGGCAACAACAGCATCAGCCTGTTCCAGA
Source organism: Occallatibacter sp. (assembly GCA_035263625.1). Lineage (GTDB taxonomy): Bacteria > Acidobacteriota > Terriglobia > Terriglobales > Acidobacteriaceae > Telmatobacter. The sequence continues at coordinate 211,024 of DATFRB010000088.1, read as the reverse complement.
ACAATGGCACGGCACTGTCGCCGTCAACCGGATTCACCGACAGCTCGCTTTCAACCCCGAGCGGCATCGCCGTCGATCTTGGCGGGAGCGTCTGGGTCTCCAACCAGGGCAACAACAGCGTCACCAGGATCCTCGGCGCCGCCGCGCCCGCCGCGCCCCTCTCAACCGCAGCGGCCAACAACACCACGGGATCAAAGCCCTAAGGCGAAACGCGCCATCAATGACTGTGGCTGCTTCTAACGAATCAAGCCAACTAGAATTCCAGATGCCGCTGGAAGAACGGCAACACATCCGTCATGACGCGCCCCTCCGCGCCCCAGTAGGGATTTGCGTCCCAGGTCCCGTTGTACTCCTCGGCTTCGTGCACAATGCCAAACTCGTTCAGCTTGTGCGTGAACGCCTGGTTCGAGTACACGTGGTCCCAGATGGCATCGTTGCGCGACCAGTCGAACTTGAAACCGCGCAGCGTCTTCAGATTGTCCGCATACTGCGGAATCATCGACTCGAGAAAGAAGCTGTCTCTTAACCGCGCGGTGAGACTGGAGTCGATCACCAGCTTTCCACCCTCCCGATGCGCAGGCAGATCAACATAGAGCGGGGGCCTCTCCGGGTTCGGCAAGTGGGCCTGAAAGATCGATGTGAAGATCGCAGAAAATCCATCCTTCTTCACCTCATCCAGGGAAGCCGCATGCGCGAGCAAATCCCAATCCGGCCGTGAATCCATAATCTGCACGCCTGACCCCGTGCCCACGGGATTCATGCCGTAGATCGAGCCAAAGACATCCGAATGTTTCATGCCGATGCGGATCGCTCCATAAGCCCCCATGTGTTGTCCCACAAGTCCGCGCGCATCCCGCGCCGGAATCGTGCGGAAGCTTGCATCGACATAGGGCACAAGCTCCTGCACCACGAAGTCTTCCCAGTTTCCGGTAACTGGAGAGTTCACAAACCACGAAGCTCCCAGCGGAGTCGTCATATCCACAGAGACAAAGATGAAGCTGCGAACCGTACCACGCGCGATTGCGCGGTCGAACAGAGCCTGCGCGCCGTTCTTGTCGAAAAGTGTCCGATACCCGTCAATTGGACTAGGGAAAAAATAGAGAACCGGATAGCGCTTCGACGCACCCTCATACCCGGCAGGCAGATACACCGCCAGCCTGCGGTCGGCGCTTACGCCAATCTTGTTCCCCTCAAAGTCCTTCGAATGGATGACCCGCTCCACAATCCGGCTGTTGCTTCCATCGCTCTGAGCCGCTGCCGAAACCGCACTCAAAAAGAGCGCGCAGAAAATCGCGACAAACAGTTTCTTTCGCGCCCTCATGCCGCCGCCTTTTCGTTGGAGCGTTCCGATCGTTCTGCATGAGCCACAAGCCACCATGCGGGCAGCAGGAAGAAGAAGTTCCTTACGTACATGCCGCCCCACATCAACATCAGCGCAGTCACGGCTATTGCCAGCGTCAGCGCTGTCCTGTGCGATAAACGGTCGCGACGTATTCCCTGCGCGGCTCCGATCACCGCCGGCAGCAGAAACAAGAGCAGGCACACACGCGAGAGAGAAGTGTCATGAAACCGAAGCACACAGGAGAGGCAGGGCATCGCGCACAGAACGCCGCTCACCCATCGCGTCTTACCGGAGAGTGAAGCCACTGCAAATCCGCTCGTCCACGCCCACGAGGTCATCAGCAGCGCTTCACAGAGCACGCTGCCATACCCACGCTCGCCGCGCAGAAAACGACGCGAGTCCACTGATAACCCAAACGACACGCCCAGCAGGAGCAAACTCCCCGCGAAGGCCATACCCCCCGCAACCCACGGCTGCCACGCGCGCCAAAGCTCAATGCGCTGCCGCACCACCAGCCCCAGCACAGAGCCAAGAGCGCTCCATCCACTGTCGCCCGTCTCCGCCAGATCGCCCAGCACCGCCTCCCGGTCCATCGGCGAAAGAAATATCGTCGCCATCTCTGCAAGTGAACTCATGACGCACGCTCCGGCTTGCCCGCAGCCCATGCAGCATTACGGCTTACGCGCATCACTGCTTCGTAAAACTCCTTCGCCGCTTGCATGCCCTTCGGCGTCACGCGCACCATGCGCTTTGCTCTGCCGCCGCGCTGCGCCGTCGCCTCGCCCATCCACGTCCTGAGCAAGCCTTTCTTTTCCAAACGCTCAATGGTCGTGTACAACGCCCCAATCGAGCAGGATCGGCCTGCTGCTCTCTCAATCTCTTCACGAATAGCGGCACCATACGCGTTCTCGCCCAGGCCAGCCGCCGCAGTGATCAGAACGTACTCAAATTCACCAAGCATAATATGTACTGCATTGTGTAGTTAATTGAAATGATTGTCAAGCGCCAGCTTGCTGGTCTGCGCGGAATCTGCAACGAGACTCAACATATTCGTAGCTGGCGACCGGGTAAGGGCTCTCTCGACCCGATCATGCCTCCTGCCGCCGACGGACGCGGGGTGTTGCAAACGTGCCCTCGAACCCTTGTGAAGGACTCCACCGAACGGTTGATCAAGCTGCCCATCGACTGATGCAGGACAGTGCCGAGCCATTACAACTACCGTTCATCCAGGCAGCCCGGCCGATGATTTCTTCCCCTGAACTCTGGCGGCCGTGGTAGCGGTGTTCCCCGTGAGAGTCCTCTAGGTGCGGGGAGCATTTGACGGTTGCGGAACATTCTCTGGCCCACACGCTCACTGCGCGTCAACATCGCGCCAGTCGCACCACCGGCGTCACTCTGCTCGTACTGTCAGTCTTTTGGAGACCAGAAAACAATATGAACTTCATTCGCAATGTGCTGGCTTTTCTAGTGCTCGCTAGCCTCAGTCTGTCTGCCCAACAGATCACGGGAAACATTCGCGGATCGGTTACTGATCCGACTGGCGCCGTAATTCAGGGCGCCGCGGTCTCAGCACGGCAGGCGGAAACGGGCCTGTCTCGCACGACCGCCACCGATCGCAGCGGTAACTATATTCTTCTGGAACTCCCGATCGGTCACTACCACCTGCAGGTGGCAGCGAAGGGTTTCCAGGAATACGTGCAGGATGGCATCACGCTCAACGTGAACGAGACTGCTTCGGTCTCGCCTCATCTCGTGGTTGGATCGGAAAAGCAGCAGGTGGTGGTAAGCGCCGATGCCGAATTGATTGAGCCGACCGTCACCAGCATGGGCAAAGTGGTGGAACAGCAGGAACTCGAGGATCTACCGCTGAACGGGCGCAACTTCTCGCAACTTGGCCTGTTGCAGCCTGGAGTCGTTCCCTTGACGCCTGGGATCGCCGAAGCGGGCGGGTCGCTGCGCAACGGGCAGGCTTATGCGGTCAACGGCCAGCGTCCTGAATCAAACAACTTTCTCATCGACGGCGCAAACAACTTCAATGGCGTCGACGGCGGATTCGTCCTCAAGCCGCCAGTGGATGCGATCAGTGAGTTCCGCATCATCACGCACAGCGCGAATGCCGAATTCGGGAACGCGCTTGGATCGACGACGAACCTCGTCACGCGCTCCGGCACGAACCAGGTCCACGGGACGTTATGGGAGTTCCTTCGCAATGACGCACTCGATGCCAACAATTATTTCGCGCAGACGAAAGAGCCACTGAAGCAAAACCAGTTTGGCGCCGCAGTCGGTGCGCCGATCAAAAAGGACAAGACATTCGTCTTCGGCTTCTACGAAGGGTTCCGCAATCGCCAGGGCGAGACAGCGCTGACCACGGTGCCGTCGTTGAAGCAGCGGGGCGGCGACTTTTCCGAACTCTGCCCGGAGGGTTTCACCCAGGGTTTCTGCAACAACCCGGCCCACCAACTTTTCAACGTCTTCGCGAATGCGCCGTACCCGAATAACCAGGTGCCGCCGCAGCAGTTTGACACGATTTCAAAAAACCTGCTGCCCTTCTTCCCGCTTCCGAACGCCGGCACGAATCTGTTCTCCACAACGCAAACGCTGAGCAATAACACCGATCAGTTCGGCATCAAGGTCAATCATTACCTCACCGCCCGCGACACGCTGAACTTCCGCTACATGTTCAATCAGCTCTCGCAGACCGATCCTCTGTCGCCGGGCGGCGCCAGTGTGCCGGGGTTCCCGGTAGGCGAAGACCAGCGCGCGCAGAACTTTGTCGCGGACGAAACGCACCTGTTTTCGCCAAGCCTCATGGGAGTGCTTCGATTCTCATTCCTGCGCAACAAATTCCTCTTTGGCGAGCACGAGAACCATCAGCCGCCCTCAGACCTGGGGTTCCAATACGAGCCGAGTCTCGATGTCGCTACCGGACCACCGTTCGTCCAGGTGAATGGCTATTCCACGGTCGGCGATCCAATTACCGGCCCGCGCAACACCTACGAAAACGTCTACGATTACACGGGGTCGCTGAGCTGGGTGCGCGGCAAGCATGAGCTGAAATTCGGCGGCGGGTACCAGCATCAACAGATCAACGTTCTGCAGGGCATCGCCACCAACGGGTTCTTCGTTTTCGTGCCGTTCCCGGTAACGGACGCCTTTGCCAGCTTCCTCGTCGGTCAGCCGATCGTCTTCCTGCAGGGCATCGGTGATTTCTCGCGCGGCATTCGCGGCAACAACGCGAACTGGTACGTGCAGGATACGTATAAGGTGACCTCGCGATTCACCATCAATGCCGGACTGCGTTACGAGTTGCCCTTTCCGTACACCGAGATTCACAACCGTGTATCGTTGTTTGAGCCCGGCAAGCAGTCCCAGGTCATGCCCAGCGCGCCGGCCGGGCTGCTGTATCCGGGCGACTCCGGCGTGCCCGCCGGCCTGATCCCCACCGACCTGAAGGCATTTGCTCCGCGCGTTGGCATCGCATGGGACCCGACAGGTCATGGCAATTGGCTGATCGATTCGGCGTACGGTATCTTCTACGAGCCTTATTACACCGGCCAGGGCGGCCCTTTGCAGGCGCCCATCAGTGCGCCTCCGTACCTGGGAACTCCCCAGGTGAGCCTTCCGGACTTCGCCGATCCGTTCAACGGCCATCCTCCGGCCCCGGGCACGTTCTCCACTCCGCTCACCAACCTGACTCTGGCTCCGGCGTTGACGCTCCCCTATACGCAGGATTGGGACTTGAACGTGCAGCGCTCATTCGGGCCCAATTGGCTATTCGAAGTTGGATACGTCGGCACCAAGGGCACGCACCTCCCGCGCTTCATTGAAGCGAACCCCGCGGTATTCGTTCCCGGATATGTGAACGGCCAGCCGATTTCGAATTCAAGCAATGCCGATCAGCGGCGGCTCTATTCAGGCTGCACGCTCGCCGATCCGCCGAGCACTTGTCAGTTTTCGTCAACCGGCGAGATCGCGGGTATCGCCAACTCGTCGTACAACGCGTTGGAAGCCTCGATGCGCAAGAGGTTCAGCCACGGGCTGTCATTCCTCGTGTCGTACACGTGGTCGAAAGCGATCGACGATGTTTCGTCGTTCAACATAACTGGATCGGCTTCGAAACCGGTTGCAGGGGAAAACGATCTCGCCCAGGATCCATTCAACCTAAGCGCTGAGCGCGGCCTCTCCCTGTTCGACGCGCGCAACCGATTCGTTGCGAGCTATGAATGGGCGCTTCCGTTTTGGAACCATTCGGAGAACTGGTACCAGTGGGCGCTCGGTGGATGGCACTTGAATGGCATTGCCACGCTGATGAGCGGCACTCCATTTACCGTCTTTGACTCGAATGACGTCGCGGCACAAGGCAGCGCACCGGAAATCACTGGATTCTCCGCGCAGCGGCCCAACATCATCGGCAATCCCAACAGTGGGACGCACTCGGTTGGCTCGTGGCTCAACGCCGCCGCTTACCAGCGCCTCGATCCCGTAGCCAACGCGGGGCAGTTTGGCACGGAAGGGCGCAATGTGAATCGCGGCCCCGGCTATGCCAACTGGGATTTCGGCGCGCTCAAGAACTTCAAAGTCACGGAATCGACGCAGTTCCAGTTCCGCGCAGAGATGTTCGACATGCTGAACCGCACAAACTTCCGGCTGCCCGACAGTGACATCAGTTCGCCGACGTTCAACCACATCCTTGCTGCACAGGATCCGCGCCTGGTGCAGTTTGCGTTGAAGTTCATGTACTAGCGGGTCGGGGCGAATGGAGAATAACTGCATTCCGTATTTCACCGAGGCATCATCCGGCGGCACCCGCATTGCAGAGTGTCGCCAGTCATAGGATCGCCAACTCACTGATTGAAGCCACGTAGCCATCCATAAGTCGGCGAGGATCCAGCGACTCCCAGCCGGCGAATGATCGACCTTGCGGGTAGCCCATTCCACCTCGCAGCGACACGCGAAATGGGTGGGAAACCACCAAACCCGCCCTCCCTCCGTCTCGTAGGGATGGCGCGAAAGTATTCCAAGGTAGGTCCGCCGCCAGGCGGACGCCACCTTGGGAAACAGATCGCGAAGTGATCCAAGCGCGGCCACCCCCGCCCGCGGGCGCATCACCTCCCCTCGCGCGCATGACCTCCGCAGGCGCAAAGAGCGACCATCAATCCCTGTGTCCCTATGTCCCTATGTCCCTTTGTCCCTGTATCCCTGAGTCCCAATGTCCCTGGAATCTCGTCAACCCCCTTCAACCGTGGAAAAGTTTCACCCTCTTGCACCCAAACCAAAGATCTTGAACAAGCTACCCTGTGGAAAAATAAATCTGTGAAAACGGTTACACATTGGCCGATTGGTTTTCGGAACCAGCTATCCTTGTATTAGGTAAGGGAAAAAGCCCCGCGCGCAACCGTGCGCTTCCACCAAAGCCTAACTCACGGACTTTACCCCACCCCCCCACCCCCTCCCCCCTCCCCCCCTATAGAATTTCTTGTGACGAAAAAACTGAGGCCAAGCTGTTCTAGATAAACAGCTTACAATCCAACCGCTCCGGTTTTTGGGTCTCTCCCACACACCAACTCTGAAAAATCCCCCCTTTTTTGCGCACAAACGAAACCGCCGTCCCGAAGGACGGCGGCCGAACCCCTGAATCCCAATGTTCCTTCAATACAGCCGGAAGTTGACCTCGATCGTGATCATCACCGGAACAGGCGTCCGCCCGTCCTTCATCGCCGGCTTGAATTTGTACTTCCGCACCGCTTCAAGCGCCTTCTCGTCCAGTCCCATTCCAAGCGGCCTAACCACTCGCGGATTCTGCGGGTTGCCCTGCGCATCCACGATCAGCGAGATCAGGCAGACGCCCTGGTACTTCGCCCGCCGCGCCTCGTCGCTGAACTCCGCCTCGGGCGCGTTGATCGCCACCGGCGCCGAAATTCCGCCGCCCACGCGATACACGCCGCCGCCGGTATTGCCGCCGTAGCCCGGTCCGTAGCCATTCCCGGTGCCCGACCCAAGCCCGCCGCCGTGACCGGTGCCCATGCCGCCGCCGTCGCCCTCGCCGTTTGAAGCCAGGGTAACGTTGGCCGAGCTGTGTACGCCGATATTAGGCAAATTGTTATCCGGCAGCTTGATGTCCTGCTGTACGTTGATCGCCGAGTCCACCGCAAGCTTCGGCTTCTCGAGAATCGGCACCATCGGCGGCGCCTGCGGATGCGGATCGAGCTTCGGCAGCTTGCCCTTGATCGGATCCACGATGTCGTGCGAACCGCCGCCGCCACCGCCGCCGGCCGTCTGCGCAGCCTTCGGCGCATTGAACTTGTAATCGCCCACGTCGATATTGGTTGCGGTCTCGGGCGGCTTGACGATCTCCTGGTACACCTTCCGCGCGCCCCAGATCAGGATGAACGCCAGAATCGCGCCGTTGATGAACGTGGCCGTGCCAACGGCCCACGGATTCGTCTTGACCGCCATCCGGTCCGGCACCGGAATCGGCGTCGAAGTCAGCTCCAGCGGAGGAAGCTTGGGGGGAAAGAAAACTTCGTGCACGCTCTCGTATAGCTGCTTCCAGATCGGCTTTTCTTCAAATGCCCGCCCGAGAAAGCTATCGAGTTCGTGGCCGTCCACACCGGGATCGACTGGGGTTGGGGTACCTGCTTGTGTCATATCTGTGTTGCCATCGCGCCCGGTGGCTTCGCTGCCCCTTCGTTCTGCTGACCGAGGTCCGTCTCCGTTCCGGTCCAGACTTTCATTATGCTGGAATGCCCCGAGCCTTGTCTTGCCGTTGCCGCTCGGCAGGGTGCCAAACGCCGATTTGCTGCCCGGTTCCGCAGGCGCGGCCTGACTTTCTCCGCGCTCCAAAATCTCATAACCCGTGACGGAGTGGTCTCCCATACACAATAGACGATTCCTCTAACTGGTTGTTACCTGAAAAACGTTCGCCACGCCAGTTACACTTGAAGTGAACCATTCTGATCGAAACGACGGAGAACCAATGCCCGCAGCGCCGGAGCTCAAGGCGACGTTGAACCTGCCTCAAACAGCCTTCCCGATGAAGGCCAACCTGCCTCAAAATGAACCACTTCGCCTGGCTCGATGGGCGTCCATGCGCCTGTATCAAGAATTACGGAAAGCGGGCAAAGGCCGCCCGTCCTATATCCTCCACGACGGCCCTCCTTACGCCAACGGCCCCATCCATCTCGGCCACGCGCTCAACAAGGGCTTGAAAGACTTCGTCGTCAAGTCGAAAACCATGGCCGGCTTCGACGCTCCTTACGTCCCCGGCTATGACTGCCACGGCCTGCCCATCGAAATAAAAGTGGACGAGCAACTCGGCCGTAAAAAGCTGGAGATGCCCGCCGCTAAGGTCTTGGATGCATGCCGCGAGTACGCGCAAAAATTTGTTGATCTCCAGACCACGCAATTCGAGCGCATCGGCTGTTTTGGCCGCTGGGACACCCCGTATAAGACAATGTCCCGCGAATACGAAGCCCGCACCCTCGAGGCCTTTTACGGCTTTCTTGAAAAAGGCTTTGTCTACCGCGGCCTCAAGCCGGTCTACTGGTGCATCCACGACCAGACCGCCCTCGCCGACGCCGAAATCGAGTACGAACAGCACACCAGCCCGTCGATCTACGTCCGCTACAAGCTCACGTCAGACGCCGCCGCCCTCAACCCTGCCCTCGCCGGCCGCGAGGTCTACACCATCATCTGGACGACCACGCCCTGGACGCTGCCCGCGTCCCTCGCCGTAGCCTTCCACCCGGACTTCGAGTACGTCGCGCTGGCAACAATCGACGATTCCGGCGCGCCAGGCCCCGTCTACATCGTCGCAGCCGAGCTCGCCGCCTCGGTCATCGCCGCAACCGAGCTTAAGGGCGCGCATGAGATCGCGCGCTTTAAAGGCAGCAAGCTCGAGCGGACAACGTTCCACCACCCGTTCCTCGACCGCAGCATCCTCGGCGTGCTCGGCACCTACGTCACAGCCGACACCGGAACAGGCGCCGTCCACACCGCGCCCTCGCACGGCGCCGACGACTTTTACACCGGCCAGAAATACGGACTCGACCCCACCTGCCGCGTCGACTCTGCCGGCCGCATCCACTTCGATCCCGCCGCCTGGCATCTGGCCGCGCCGCCGCCCTACGAAGGCAAGACCGTATGGGAGGCGAACCCAATCATCATGGCCATGCTCAATGAGAATGACTCGCTCATGGCCTCAGCCGACCTCGAGCACTCCTACCCCCACTGCTGGCGCTGCCACAACCCCGTCATCTTCCGTGCCACCGAGCAGTGGTTCATCAACATCGACCACCAGGTTCCCGACACCGGCAAAACCCTGCGCCAGCTCACCATCGACGAAATCGACAAGGTCGTCTGGGACCCGGCATGGGGCAAGGAACGCATCACCAACATGATGGCCACCCGCCCCGACTGGTGCATCAGCCGCCAGCGCATCTGGGGCGTTCCCATCGCAGTGTTCATGTGCGAGGGCTGCAATCAGCCCATCCTCGATGCCGCGCTCAACAAGCGCGTGATCGAACTTTTCGAGCATGAAGGCGCGGAAGCCTGGCACAACAGCGACGTCACACGGCTGCTGCCGGCGAACGCGAAGTGCACCCACTGCCGCAGCACGGCGTTCCGCAAGGAAACCGACATCCTCGACGTGTGGTTCGACTCCGGCACAAGCTGGTTCGCGGTGTGCGAATCCGATCCGGAACTGAAAAGCCCATATGCGCGCTTCCAGCATGGCGAGAACGTGCCGGTCTTGTATCTCGAAGGCGGCGACCAGCACCGCGGCTGGTTCCACTCTTCCCTGCTCACCAGCGTGGCGCTGCGCGGCCGTGCGCCCTACTCGCACTGCAACACCGTTGGCTGGACCCTCGACGAACAGGGCCGCGCCATGTCGAAATCGCTCGGCAACGGCGTCGACCCCGTCGATATCGCCGACCGCATGGGCGGCGAGATCGTCCGCCTGTGGGTCGCCTCCATCGACTTCCGCGAAGACATGGCCGCGAGCGAGAATCTCATGGCGCGCTGCGCGGAAATCTACCGCAAGCTGCGCAACACCTTTCGCTTCCTGCTCGGCAACCTTGCCGGATTCGATCCCGCGAAAGATGCTGTCGCCGAAGCCGATCTCCTGCCGCTCGACCGCTACATGCTCGCCCGCACCCGCGAGCTCACCGAGAAGATCCTCGGCTGGTACGAGGCATTCGAGTTCCACCGCATTTATCACGCGGTGAACGAATTCGCCATCGTCGACCTGAGCTCGTTCTACCTAGATGTGCTCAAAGACCGCATGTACACCTTCGCGCCCGCAAACCCCGCGCGCCGCTCCGCGCAGACAGTGCTGTGGAAGATCGCCGAAGCGCTCGTCCGCCTCGTCGCTCCCATCCTCACTTTCACGGCCGATGAAGTCTGGGAGTATCTCCCCGCCGCGAAGAGCCGCGAGGCAAGCGTGCATCTTGCGCTGTTCCCAAAGCCCGAGGAAATCTTCTCCGCGGATCCCGTGCCGGTGCTCGACGAATGGAAGCGGCTATTCGAAGTGCGCGACGAAGCGCTGCGCGTGCTCGAAGAGGCGCGGCAGGCAAAGCGCATCGGCAAGGGTCTCGAAGCGGAGCTTGAGATCGCAGCAGCGGGAGATCAGCTTGCTCTTCTCCAAAAGCACGCCGAAGACCTGAAGGAGATTCTCAATGTTTCGCGCGTTACATTGATCTCAGCCGAAGGGTTGCGCGTCACCGCGCTTCCCGCCAGCGGCCACAAATGCGCCCGCTGCTGGAACTACATGCCCGAAGTCTCCAGCTACGGCATCTGGCAGAACGTCTGTACCCGCTGCCAGAACGCCCTTCAGGAAATGAACATCGTTCCTCCGCAACCGGAGGCCGTAGCGTGAGGTTTCCCGCACCCCGCCGCCTTCACTGGCTGCTTCTCATCTCCGCCGCTATATTTGCCATCGACCGCTGGACCAAGACCTGGGTCTCGGCGCACATCCGCATCGGCAATGCCATCCCCGTCATCGATCACGTCCTGCGCATCACCCACTGGACCAACGAAGGCGCGGCGTTCTCGCTCTTTGCCGAATCGACGCGCACCAGCCTCGTCCGCTGGGGACTGGTCTCATTTGCATCCATCGCCGCCATCGTCGTCCTCATCGCCCTGGTGCGTCTGGGCAGTCGCATCACCGTCACCACCGTTGCGCTCGCGCTCATCTTTGCCGGCGCCATCGGCAACGTCCACGACCGCATCCTTTACGGCTCAGTCGTCGACTTCATCGAAGTCCACATCTTCACCTACCACTGGCCCGACTTCAACGTAGCCGACAGCGCGGTGGTCACCGGCGCGTGCCTCCTCCTGCTCGAATCGCTGCGACCGAGGAAGACCGTCCCTTCCGTCTGAATTTTCGCGAAGTTCATACACTTCCGCGTATACTTTTGCCCAATTCAACGCGCACTGAATCGAGCGCAGCGTAATAAGGAGGCCGGGTAATCACCATGAGACGAATTTGGTGGGCAGTTGGCGTAGTTGCATTCACCCTCTCCACAGTGCCGGCATTTGCGCAGTCGCCTCAGGCTTCGCAAGTTGGGCCAGACCAGGCTGCGTCGGGATCCTCCGCCGTCCCGCCCGACCAGCAGGCCACCAAAGAGCAGATCGAAAAATTCTTCGAAGTGGCCCGCATGCACAAGCAGTTGGATCAAATGCTGAACATGTTGCCGGAAATTATCGCGCAATCATTCCGGGACCAAATGAAGAGTGTCAACGACCAACTGCCCCCCGGCAAACGGCTCATGCCGGAGGATCAGGCCGCCCTCCAGAAAGTAATGAATAAATACATGCAGCAGGCGCTGACCATCTACTCGGTAGATGAAATGATTGCCGACGCCGTTCCGGTCTATCAGCGCCATCTCAGCAAGTCGGATGCCGATGCAGTAATCGCCTTCTACCGTTCGTCTGCGGGACAGCGCCTGCTCGACGAGCAGCCCGCCATCTTGCAGGAATATATGCCCATCGTCACGTCGCACATGCAGGAGCGGTCGAAACGCCTGACCGACGAAATGAACGCCGAGATCAGGCAAATCGTTAAACCTGAGTTCGCCGATCCAAAGTCTCCGGCCAAACCGGAATAGATTTATCCGCAACCCCCGGCTTTCGCGGAACCGCCGCCGGTGGTTCCGCGTAATTCTTGATTGTTCGCTTAGGCCTACAATGACTGTGTGGCTCGTGCCGTCTTCATAGGCCTTCCGCGGTTCGCACGGCGCAACCTTTCCTCGGTCAATCGGGTAATTTCGCCAGTCCATTCGAGGAGCCAATGAATAGAATCCTCCCCACCAAATTTCGCTGGACGTTCACGGCTGCTGCCCTCGCCATCCTTCTCTTCGCGCCCCCCGCCCGAGCCCAGCGCCTCTCGCCCGAGGTGCGCCCCACGCACTACGCGCTCACGCTCACACCCGACCTCAAGGCTGCGACCTTCACCGGCGTCGAATCGATCGACGTCAACCTGAAGCAGCCCTCGAAATCGATCACGCTCAATTCGCTCGAGATCGAATACCAGACCGTCTCGATCACCGCGGGCGGCAAGACCCAGACCGCCACTGTCTCGAGCGACAAGCAGAAGGAACAAACCACCTTCACCGTTAGCGACGAAATCCCCGCGGGCACGGTCACGGTGGACGTCCACTACACCGGCATCCTGAACAACGAACTGCGCGGCTTCTATCTCTCGAAGACCCCCCGCCGCGACTACGCCGTCACGCAGTTCGAATCGACCGACGCGCGCCGCGCCTTCCCGAGCTTCGACGAGCCGGCCTTCAAGGCCACCTTCGACGTCTCCCTCGTTGTCGACAAGAGCGACACCGCCATCGCCAATATGCCCATCGCGGCAGACACCGCGGGTCCCGGCGACGGCAAGCACACGCTCAAGTTCCAAACCACGCCGAAGATGTCCACCTACCTCCTCGTGTTCCTCGTCGGCGACTTCCAGTGCACCAACGGCGAGGCCGACGGCGTAAAAATCGGCGTCTGCGCTACGCCCGACAAGGTCGGCCTCACCACCTACGGCGTAGACGTCGCGAAGTACGTCCTCCATTACTACAACGAATACTTCGGCATCCACTTCCCGCTGCCCAAACTCGACCTGATCGGCCTTCCCGACTTTGAAGCCGGCGCGATGGAAAACTTCGGCGCCATCACCTACCGCGAGACCGACCTGCTGATCGACCCGAAAACCGCTTCCGTCGGCTCACAGAAAGAGGTCGCCGAAGTGATCGCACACGAGATGGCGCACCAATGGTTCGGCGATCTCGTCACCATGCAGTGGTGGGACAACATCTGGCTCAACGAAGGCTTCGCCACCTGGATGGAGACCAAGCCCGTCGCCGCCATGCATCCCGAGTGGAACATCGACCAGGAAGAAGCCGCAGGCCTCGACAACACGCTGGACCTCGACGCGCAGCCGACCACGCGCGCCATTCGCGCCCAGGCTAACTCGCGCGAAGAGATCGAGCAGATGTTCGACGGCATCTCATATGGCAAGGCAGGCGCGGTGCTCAACATGGTCGAGAATTACCTCGGCAAAGAGACCTTCCGCCAGGGCGTGCACAACTACCTCTCCGCACACGAATTCGGCAACGCCACGGCCGAGGATTTCTGGGGCGCTCAGACCGCCACGAGTCACAAGCCGGTGGACAAGATCATGAGCAGCCTGGTGGAACAGCCCGGCGCGCCCATCGTCAACCTCGGCGATCCGGCCTCCGGCAAGGTCGATGTCTCGCAGCACCGTTTCTTCCTGAGCCCGAGCGTCAAGCCCGACGCGGCGCAGAAGTGGACCATCCCCGTCTGCTTCAAGTCCGGCTCCGGCCAGGACTGCGACCTGCTCACGCCAAAATCCTCCAGCCTCAAAATCCCCGGCGATCCGCTCTTCTTCGCCAACGCCGGCGGGCGCGGCTTCTATCGCACCGCCTACTCTCCGGACAAATATGCAGCAATCGTCGCGCAGGTCGAATCCGGCCTCAAGCCGACCGAGCGCATCAGCCTTGCCGGCGACGAGTGGGCGCAGCTCCGCGCGGGCAAGGCCACCGTGGGCGACTACCTGAATCTCGTCGAAGCCCTCAAGTCCGATGAGAACAGCCAGGTCATCTCCACTGCCGTCGGCTCCGTCGGCGCGATCTACACGCGCGTCGCATCTTCCGAACAAGAGCGAGATGGGATCTCGGCGTGGCTCAGAAAGAACTTTGGCCCGACGTACGAAAAGCTTGGTGCTCCCGCGGAAAGCGATTCGCCGAACAAACGCGAACTGCGCGCCACTCTCTTCCAGATCCTCGGCTTCTACGGCAAAGATCCCGCAGTGCTCGCGCAGGCACAGGAGATCGCTGAGAAGTATCTCGACGACCCCGCGTCGATGGACGCCACCCTCGGCCAGACCGCCCTCACCGTGGCCGCAAGAAACGGCGATGCCGCCCTCTTCGACAAGCTGCAGCGCGTCTACGAGACCTCGCACAACCCCGAACTGCAGGAAGGTGCTCTTCGCCTGCTCGCGTTCTTCGAGAACCCCGCTCTCGCGGAGCGTGCGATGGAATACGCCATCTCCGGCAAAGTCCGCAACCAGGACGCCGCCTTCCAGTTCGCCATCGAGTTGCAGATGCCCGGTACGCGCGACCAGGCGTGGAAATTCATCCAGGCCCACTGGGATCCCATCCACTCACTGCTTACGCCCGAGCTGGGCAGCGCACTCGTCGGCTCCACGGCGACCTTCTGCTCCGCCGAGGCCCGAGACAACGTACAACAATTCTTCGCGGCGCACCCGGTTGCCTCAGCCGATCAGGCAGTCAAGCACTCGGTCGAACGCATCAACGGGTGCATCGAATTCCGCAACTTGCAGGAAGGCAATCTGAAGTCCTGGCTTCAAAAGCAGGGCCCGCTTGAGCAGGCCTCAGCCACCGGCCGTTAGTGCGAATCATCTTTCGCTCTGCGACAATCGATCGCATGAGATTATTTCGACTGTGCGTGCTCATCGGCTTCGTCGCCATCGGCGCCGCGAGTGCGTGGATCGCATCGGCACAACCTGAAAGGAAAACACCGGCAATGAGCCACGCCCACGGCAGCTTCGATGTGAAGACGGCGCCCATGTCCCCCGACGAAGCGACCACCGGAACCGCGATCGGCCGCTTCGCGCTCGATAAGCAATACCACGGCGCGCTCAATGCCACTGGCCGGGGCGAGATGCTGGCCTCGGGCAATCCCGCCACCGGCACTGCAGGCTACGTCGCCCTCGAGCAGGTTACCGGAACACTCGACGGCCGCAAGGGCGGCTTTGCGCTCCAGCACTTCGGCACAATGGACGCCGGCTCCTTCGAATTGAAAGTCACGATCGTCCCCGGCTCCGGAACCGAAGAACTCAAGGGCATCGCCGGGACCATGACGATTACCATCGCCGCCGGCGGCAAGCACAGCTACGCGCTCGATTACACGCTCCCCGCCAACCAGTAACTTCCGCTGAGCGGCGGCACGCGCCGCTGACTTGCCGACTCGCCGGCCTGCTGTCTCACGCCTTCTTCGTATTGACCGTCGCGCCCCAACTTCCGTCGGCGGTGCCAAACTCGAAGTCGATCTCGCCCGGCGTGATCTTGCCCTTGTAGTTGAGCTGGTAAGTCTGCCCCTGGTAATCCGTGTTGATCGTGAACGTCACGCTGCCGCCATCGATCTTTCCGTCGTGGATTTCAACCGGAGCAGGTCCCATGCCTTCCACCGTGCCGGTCACGGTCGCGCCCGTGCTTTTCAGGTTGAAGGTCACAGGAACGCTCGTACCGTTGAAATCGAAGTTTCCCTTCCACGCCCCGGTCACATCCGGCACAACGGGTGCTGCCGGAGCAGCCGGCGCAGGAGCAGCAGCAGGCGCATGAGCGGCACCTCCGCGCGTCACACTGAGGGTGGTTCCCCAGCTTCCATCTTCGGTGCCAAATTCAAAGTCGATCTTGTCCGCGCTCACCTTGCCCTTGAACACCAGTTTATAGGTCTGTCCCTCGTAATCGGTGTTCGTCCAGAAGCTGATCCCGTCCGCATCGACTTTTCCGTCGTGAATATCGGCGGGAGTCGTCGGCAGGCCTTCGATCGTCCCCGTCACCGCCGCCCCGGCGACCTTCAGGTTCATTGTCACGGGAACCGTGTTGCCGTTGAAATCAAACGAGCCGCTCCACACTCCGGAGAGATCCGCGGCATAGGCAGCCGGGAGCACGCAAAGAATTGCGGCGAGCGAAAGCAGTCGAATCATTGCCTTCATCGAAAGTGTCTCCCTTTCAGAACTATCTCGCGAGTTTAGCACTGGTCGCGCTGGCCCTGCCATGCGTGTGTGCAAACCACAGGCGACGCTTGGATTCCCACGTCCTTCATACCGTGCAACGGCCGCCAATCCCATTCCGATACGATGAAGATCATGCCCCCGTTCCCTGCCGGACAGACTCTGCTCATCGACGCCGACGATACCCTGTGGGAGAACAACGTCTACTTCGAGCGCGCCATCGCAGCATTCATCAGCTATCTCAATCACCACTCCTACACCGCCGCCCAGGTGCGCAATGTCCTCAACGAGGTCGAACGCGAAACCATCCTCGAGCGCGGCTATGGCCTTACCAGCTTCACGCACTCACTGGTCACCTGCTTCGAGCGCTTGAGCGCCGACCCCGTCACCGAAGAAAAACGCACCCGCATCCGCAAGCTCGCGCAGACCATTGGCGACCAGGAAATCGAGCTCCTTCCCGGCGTGTCCGAAACACTCGCCGCGCTCTCCGCCCGCCATCGCCTCATCCTCATGACCAAGGGCAACCACGCCGAGCAGGCCGACAAGGTATCGCGCTCGGGGCTTGCGCCGTTTTTTTCCAGCGTCGAAATCGTGAAGGAGAAGCACCCTGAAGCTTATCGCCAGGTGATCGCGCACCACGAACTGAAGCCGCATAGCACCTGGATGATCGGCAACAGCCCAAAGAGCGACATTAACCCCGCGCTCGCCGCCGGCCTGCACGCGGTCTTCTTATTTCACAAGGACACGTGGATGCTTGAACATGCCTCGCTGGACGCCGCCCCGGTCGGTCAGCACCTCATTGAACTCGATTCGTTCGCCAAGCTCGCCGACGTCTTTTAGAACGGGAACCGGACGCACTCCGGTTTCGTAATCCGATGCGGCAGGGCAACTTTGGTCACTCTACGGCGTCTCAATCCGGAGGCGCGGTTTCCGATTCCAAATTGCCGCTGCCGGAGGTTATCGCGTGACTCCCCAGGAACAGCAGCTCTTGATGCAGCTTACCGATCGGATCAACCAGACAAAGCTTGATGAAAAAGATCCCGACGCCGAGAACCTGCTCGGCAAGGAACTCGGCGCGAACTCCGACGCCGTATACATCCTGGCGCAGACCGTCCTGGTGCAGAACATCGCCCTCGAGCAGGCAAAGGCGCAGGTCGCGCAAATGCAGCAGCAGTTGCAGCAGGCGCGGCAACAGCCGGCGCACGCCACCAGCTTTCTGGGCGGCCTGTTCGGGCGTCACGATCAGCCGCCGGCAGCCCCGCCGCCTCCGCCGCAGCAAATCCAGCAGCCGCAGGCGCCGCCCTATCAACCGGTGCCGAATTACCAGCAGCCGCAATTCCAGCAGCCGCTCTATCAGCAACCGGTATATGGCGCGCCACAAATTCAGCAGCCGCAATATGTTGGCGTTCCCGTTGGCCAGCCGAGCTTCCTGCGCGGAGCGATGCAGACCGCCGCCGGCGTAGCAGCGGGCGCGCTGGCGTTCGAAGGCGTCGAATCGATCCTGCACGGCTTCGGACACGGCGGCGGCTGGGGCGGTCCCGGCTATGGCGTGTCGGGCTTCGGGATGGGTCCCGGTGCAGGCTTCGGCATGGGCTCGCCGGGCGGCTTCGAGCGCCCCGTCGAAGAGAATGTCGTGAACAACTACTACGGTGCGCCAGGCGCAGCAGGACAGATGGGCGGCGGCGAGCAGCGCTTTGACGCCGGCGGCAATGAACCGCATTTTCACGAATCTGCCGGACAATTCGACCAGGGCGGAGCGCGGTTCTCCGACGCGAGTTACAACCCCGGCGCGGATCAGGCCGGAGCGGACCAGAATATCGGCACGTTCGATCAGGGCCAGTTTGATTCCGGCATGGAGAACGCCTCGGTCACAGGCGACAACAGCCTCGACAACATGCAGATTGATGATGGTGGCGGAGATTCGGGTGGCGGATTCGATGACTCTGGTTCCGGGTTCGATGACAGGGGATTTGATTCCGGCGGCGACTCCAGCGGATTCTGAGAGTCCGTTCGGTCATCGCCCGCCGCCGGTCTGTCAACTGCATCCGGTTACAGGGACATAACCGCTGGCTTCCCAAGCGGCGGTGTCGCCGGGAGCTGTACCTGCGGATACGACAGCACTTCGTTCACTGCTGCGACCAGCGTGTAATACGTCGGCGTCAGGTGCTGGTACATGAGAACCGACGCCCAGGTATTCCACGCATTCGGGTCGCCGCCCTCCGCGGTCAGAAAATCCTGCATCTGCTGTTGCGTCGGCAGCGTTGTACCGCCCCCCATCGACTGGACATTGGCCGGCCGCGCGTAGGGGGGAAGATATGCTGCGAGCGTGGAGATCAGCGTGATCTGCGCCGCGGCAAGCCCAAGCTGGTTCACAAGGGTCGAGCCCGTTCCGAAAATTGTCGGCCCCCAGTCGGGTGATTGATTCGGCCACGAATAACTTCCCCACAAATTTCCGGCTTGGTTGAATGCCGGCTGCGAGAACGCTGTCGGCACCAGGTCCGCGGAATTCAGCCAGAACTGGCTGCCGTTTCCGAACATTCCGTTGTAATAGCTCACAAAATTGGGGTCGCCCACGGTGGGTGGAGCAAATGCCTGCGGAATTACCGGCGAAGCAACCGAAAGCCCGCTCAATTGCCAGTTCAGATAGGCAGCCACTGACTGCGTGAGAGCTCCGCCAAGGCTATGGCCGGTAACCACCACGGGCGTTCCGGGATAAGTAGCCAGAAGGCTTTGGAGAGCGTTGGTCAGGTATACCGGCTGTTGGCTGTTCACCTGGTCGTACTGGACCAGGTTGGTTACGGCAATGAGTGCGTCGGCGCTGCCGGCGGCTACTACTGCTCCAGGGGCCGAAGGCACAGGCGACGACGTCGCCGACTGAATCGTCATCCCGCTGGCCGCGCCTCCATAGGTGTAGCTCCCGTTCAGAACATTCACCCACGGCTGCTGCGCGAACGCGTTGATATCCTCTGAAATCTGGGCAATACCTCCGCCCGTATCCGTTCCCCGGCACGCCACGGCGAAGAAGCAGGGCGTTCCGCTCCCCTGCTGCCCCACCCGGTATGAGATCACCGCGATCAGGTTGTCGTTGTAGATCCCGCCCGTATTTGTGCACATCGCGGGTCCCCAGTCGAGGCTCCAGTAACCCGGCTCGTTAATATCCGAAATCGTTGACATCCCCGAAACCGCGGCTGACAACTGTGCCGGAAGGCTCAGCGGAAAGTCTTCATAGGTGTACACCACGGTTGCCAGCCCCAGGTGCACCAGCCCGTAATGCACGCCGCCAAGGTTGGCGACGAAGTTCGAATAAGGGGGCGTATAACTCATCAATTCCTCCGTGACTCATGTGATCCGCCTCGCATTCAGGACTCGTGCCTGACTCAGGGAAGCAGAGAGTTTCAATGGAAGATCGGGGAAGTGTTATCGCCGCGTGTTGCTGTTACTTAATAAATCATCGCGTTGCGCACCCGCAAGAATGTTCCTTGAAGTCTCGAAATCCATCCATGACTCACCGCTTTTTTCCCCAGTCAAACCGCCGCCCGAGGATTCCCTTCACAATCCAGTGATCCGTCGCCGCCGTCGGCCCCACGCCTACGCCAAAGTTGATCTCCCACTTGGGCGAAACGTTCAAGTCAACTGCGGGAAAGATCTGCTGCTGCTGGTCGTGCATGCTTGCGATATCCGTAATGCGGCCGTAATCCGCGTAGTACTCCACACCCGCGGTGAACACCTTCGTGAAGTCCCAGCTCACCTTGACCCCAGGTGAAAAGTCCATCCCGAGCGCCACATCCGGGCCATGCCACGTTCGTTCGAGCGCGGGGTTTACTGACCAGTAGAGGCGGCCTTTCTGCTTGTCCACGATCGGCCGTATCTCCCACGTCCAGGTGTCGCGCGAGAAGATCGCGCGCTGGTAACCCGCCTCCATGCTGAGGCTCGCGCCGACTGGCCAATGCCACGAGTCGGGCGCGCGGACGCGGGGTCGGATATGATCGCCGACCCACTGCCAGCCGTGCGCATCCGTCACGCTGGTGAAGATATAGAACCCGACCTCGGACCAGTCCGTGACCCCCTGCGTGATTTCGACCGTCTCGTGCACAGCGTGATACGTCGGCTGCACACCGTTGATGGTCTCGCGCTGGCCGTCAGCAGTGTAGTTGGAGTGCAATTCAACCATCGTCGTGCGCGGATGGACCGTGTCTGCGCCGTAGACTTGTATTTCGTAGTTGCCCTGAGCCCGCGCGGCGCAGCAGGCGGCGAGGGCGAGCGCAAAAACGGCGAGAAGGCGTTTCAACCGGACTCCTGGAATGCGAATGGATTGGGAATGCTCGTGCCGGCCTGCTGACTTTCTATGGACGATTGTAGTAGGCGGCGAGTCGCGCAGGCGGTGGCCGGAGAGAACATTAGGATGAAGCCCGCGAAGCGGTCCGGCTGGCGGAGATCTACGGGGGTACTCAATATCCCCGGTATCTTCAGCAGTGCGCTACACTAACCCTCACTCTCATATAGACAGCTTGGGAGATTTGAAAAGCCTGTAGAACATACAAAAGTATGAACCGATCCTTTTCATTAAGGCCCGGAATGGGCAGATTCTCGCTGTGGTTGGCGGCATTGCTCGGAATTGTCGCGATCAAGGCTGTTCTGTCTCTCTCGGTCGAGTCGACCTCTTTCGTTTACTCATACAGCGGGATCAGCTACTTGCTGCTTCTGCTCCTGGCAGCCGGTTTCTCCATTCAAAACGGCATCCGGCGCACCCTCCGAGCCCGTCCGTTCTGGCTGCTGCTGGCTGCGGGTTGTGGCCTATGGGCGTTCCACCAATTCCTGGATCTTTACTACGAATTGGGATTGCACATCGAAGTCCCGGGTCATTCGATTGCCGATGAGATTCTCTTCTTTCATCTCGTGCCTTTCCTGGCGGCAGTGGCAACGCTGCCGAATCTCCACCTCTATGAAGTCAAACAGCATCGCTGGATTCTAAATACCCTCCTGATTCTTGGCTTCTGGGCTTTCCTGTATGGCTTTACAGTCGCCCCCTATAAATACATCCAATTAAGTCCCTCCACCGACAATGGCGCTCGATTCGACGTTCTTTATCTGGTCGAGAATCTTGCGCTGATTCTGATATTGATGATCGTCGCGCTCCGCGCAAGGGCTCCATGGAAGACCGTTTACCTTCACTTGCTTTGCGCTTCGACCCTGTACGCACTGAGTTCCACCGTCGCGAACCTGGCAATCGATGCAGGGGGATACGTTAACGGCAAGCTTTACGGCTTTGGCCTTACGGCTTCGGTTTGCTGGCTTGTCTGGGTGCCGCTGTCTGCTCGAGCGATTCCCGAATCCGAGGCCGATACGTTGCCCCTCGTTGATAAGCAGGACTCGCAGGTATCGGCGTGGGCCATGCTCGCCGTGGTCATGATCTCTCTCCCAATGGCATGGGAGTTGTTCCACAGGGACGAGAACGCGAATATCCGCACGCTTCGCCTGATTGTCGCGAGCGCCGCGATCGTGCTGCTCGCGTGCGGTGCCTATCTGAAGGAGTACCTCGACAGGCGCGAGCTTGCCTGGAGCTTCAATCGAAGGCTCATTCAAGCGCAGGAGGAGGAGAGGATCCGGATCGCCCGGGAACTCCATGACGACCTCTGCCAGCGCATGGCCCTCTTGTCAATTCGGCTGGGGCAGCTCAAAGCTTCGCCCGACGGTCTGCCCGAAGAGACGCAGAACCAGCTTTCCAAAATGCAGAAAGAAGCCGCTGAAATATCGATCAGCATCCAGCAGGTGTCGCACGAATTGCACTCATCCACCCTGGAGCTTCTGGGCTTGAGCGGAGCCGCTCGAAGCTGGTGCGGCGAATTGAGCGAGAAGCGGAAGATCGAGATCTCGTTCGGCAATCATGACGTGCCAACCATCTTGCCTTCGGAGATTTCGCTCAATCTCTTCCGAGTCTTGCAGGAGGCGCTGAATAACGCGGCAAAGTACAGCGGAGCCCGGCGCTTCGATGTGCGGTTGTGGGGAACTCCGGCCGAGATTCACCTCAAGGTGACGGACCGCGGCAAGGGCTTCGACATCAGCGCCGCCATGAGGGGACAAGGGCTCGGCCTCAAAAGCATGCGTGAGCGCGTGAAACTGATGAACGGGCACCTCACGATCGAGTCAAAGCCCAACCGCGGCACCACGATTCACGCGCGAGTGCCTGTCGATTTCGACAGATTTGCTTCGCTGGGCATACAGTCAGCGTAGCCTCGTGTTCATTCGTTCTCCCGCGATTCAGGGCAGCAAAGCATCGCCATGAATTGCGCGTCGGGCAGTCACCGCCGACTCATTGCATTCCAGGTTACGAACGCGATGGGAACGGGCCGATTT
This sequence comes from Occallatibacter sp., assembly GCA_035263625.1. Taxonomy (GTDB): domain Bacteria; phylum Acidobacteriota; class Terriglobia; order Terriglobales; family Acidobacteriaceae; genus Telmatobacter. Next base: position 188,054 of record DATFRB010000088.1, on the reverse strand, counting down.
GAATTGACCTTGCTTCGCCCGGGTGATAAGAAAGCAAAGGGATAAGCCCAGAAAATTAGAGATAGTTTCCCGGCACGCCCATGCTCGATGGGCCCCATTTTCGGGCCAGGTGGGCCCGATTGAACTGCGAGGAAACGCTGATGAAAAGCCTGCCGCACGTGGGCCTCCGTGTACTTCTTCCCCCTCGAGCTGCCTTTCCGTTGCTGGTTCTGCTGTTCGTGCTCGCCGGATGCGCGACGTCCGACATCATGTCCCCCACATCCCGGTTCCCAGCCGGAACCGCGCCGGGCACAACCCAGTTCTGGGTGAACCTGCGCAGCCGCGCGCAACTGCAGGCGGCCGCAAACATCAGCGACTACGCGGCACGCGGCCGGTTCGTAATGGAGGAGCTTCAGCGCACCGCGGCCGCCAGCCAGGGGCCGGTAATCACGTTCCTCGAACAGCACAACGCGAAATTCGTGCCGTTCTGGGTTGCGAACGTGATCTGGGTGGAAGCCGACGACGAGACGCGCACCCTGGTGGCCCAACTTCCCGAGGTGGCGTCTGTCGAGCCCGAGCAGTCGATAGCGCTCGACGACCCGCAGGCAATCGCGGCGCCCGCACCCCAGGCAATCAGAGATGCCTCTGGGCTGACCATTGGGCAGAACGTCAGCCGCATCAACGCGCCCCAGGTATGGGACCAGGGCATAACCGGCAAGGGCGTCGTGGTTGGAATCATGGATACGGGATTCGCGCCACACCCGGCAATCACCCCAAAATATCGCGGTTACCAGGGCAGCCCGAGCAGTTTCAACAATAAGTACAACTGGTACGACTCGGTCGGGGTCCCCCGCTGTCAAACCCCCTGCGACGGCAACGGCCACGGAACGCATGTAACCGGAACGGTGGTCGGCAGAGACGGATCCGATGCCATCGGCGTAGCGCCCGACGCGCAGTTCATCGCCTGTCGGGCTCTCAACAACTCCGGTTCGGGCACGGGACAAACGGTAGTCGCATGCCTGCAATGGTTCCTCGCGCCCACAGATACGGGTGGCGGAAACGCGAATTCCGCGTACCGCCCGAACATCATCAACATGTCACTGGGGTCGGGCAGCCTTCCAACCGGGGTGGCCGACGCCATGCGGAATTTGCGCGCGGCTGGGACCCTCCCGGTGGCCGCGGCCGGGAACTCAGGCGGCTGCGGTCTGGTCGGCTACCCGGGTGCGCTGGGCGACGTCGTGGCTGTCGGCTCCCTCACCGCCGACGCCTCGACAAACAAGGTGTCTACTTTCAGCTCTACCGGCCCGGTCAAGGGCGATGCCGCGCTCGTCAAGCCTGACGTCATGGCGCAGGGAGAGGCGGTCCGGTCTTCGTGGCTCCGTGGCGGCTACAACACAATCAACGGTACTTCCATGGCGTCTCCGTCCGTAGCCGGCGTTGCCGCCCTGGTGATGTCCTCCTCGACTCGATGGCTCAACGACCCTTCCGGCGTCGCCACGATCCTGCTGGACACGGCAAACGGCAATGTCAGTCCCGGCACACGCTCCTGCAGCCAGGTATTCGGTCGCGGCCTCGTCGACGCAAACGCGGCCGTCAATCGGGCCCTGTTGCCGGTGCCCCGGCGCGAATAGGCGGCAACTCACGCGATTGGCCCAATAAAACGCGCCGGAAAGCAAATTCTGAAGAAACCGAGGCATTCAACAGGTGCGGAGGCATCCAAGTGGATGCGAGGTATATTTCCGCCGCGTCATGCCACCCCAGATTGAACACGAGGGCCTTGATCAGGTTTTCTACGATTCGCAGACCTGCGTTTTTGAGGCACGCCAGGTCGTGACGGAGATGGTTCTGCTGATTCGAAAGAGCCGCGAAGCCGTGATGCGCTCCAAAGCGCTGATCCGGCGGAGCGATGAGGTGCTGCGCAGGGTTCACGAATTGGCGGAACCGTGAGAAAACGCGGAGCGGCACGGCGCGCAATGCCGAGTGATATGCTGGATGACCATGGAACTGCGGTGCTGCGCGCCAGCATGCAGGCTGGAATGGAAAATCTGGCTCTAATGGGATTTACGGGCAAGGAACTGCAGGTCCTGGACCGCCTCGAGCGGTGCGAAGCGCGCATGGCCTTGAGCGCCCGCCTCATGAACCAGGACGATGATTGCATGGAGAAAACACGGCGGGCAATCGAAAGCTCCACCGCCCGCATTCGGAAAAGCGATGCGCACATTGACCGGTTGCGCCCGTGGCAGCGAGTGACGCTTGATGATGCCGCCCCCCGCGAGTGAAGGCAGCCGCTCGACGATGAAATTCCAAAACCAGCCCGGACAGGCTTAGAGCGTGCCTGCCTGGACGTTGGACTTGGCATTCGGCCTATGGGAGTTCGGGACAAAGACCTGCCTGTCAACATCCTCCTCCAGCCAACCAGGCTGTGCGTGCGGTACGCACAATCCATGAACAGCGCAACGATGCACCTTCTGCGCGGTAGCCGGGAGAGGATCGAACGGTCGCTCAAGCTGATCCAGGACAGCGATGAGCTGATCCGCGAGTTGGATACGGTGATCCTCGAGCGTACTCACGAGCGAATCAACCGTCAAAGGAGCACCGCGCCGTCCCTGAGGCCCCAGAGAGCGAATCTTTGTTGCGCCCGGCCGGCTTGGTCTGACCCCCTTCATGATGCCCATTGGCAATGCCCGGCCCGGCCTCCGTTGAACCGCTTTTCTCAATCGTCAGAGTGATATACTCGCAAGGGCGCAACGTGTGTGCGCCGGCATTTCAAGACGATATTGAGGTTCCCATGTCCGGCCATTCGAAGTGGGCCACAATCAAGCACAAGAAGGGCGCGCTGGACGCCAAGCGCGGCAAGATTTTCACCCGGCTGATCAAGGAAATCACCATCGCGGCGAAAGCTGGCGGGGGCGACCCGGACGGCAATCCGCGCCTGCGCACCGCCGTGCTCGCGGCCAAGGCCGAAAACATGCCCGCGGACAACATCAAGCGGGCCATCCAGCGCGGAACCGGTGAGCTCGAAGGCGTGAGCTACGAGGAGATCACCTTTGAGGGCTACGGTCCCGGCGGTGTGGCCATCATCGTTGAAGTGACGACCGACAACCGCAACCGCACGGTGAGCGAGATCCGGCATACGTTCTCCAAGAACGGCGGCAACCTCGGCTCGTCCGGCTCGGTGATGCACATGTTCTCGAAGAAGGGTGTGATCGCCGTAGACAAGGCCGCGGCCAGCGAAGAGAAGCTGATGGACATCGTGCTCGAGGCGGGTGGCGAAGACTTGAACGACGAGGGCGACACGTGGGAGATCACGACCGACCCCAGCAGCTACGAGGCCGTGCTGAACGCCGTGAAAGCCGCCAAAATCCCCGTCGAAAACAGCGAAGTGACCATGATCGCCTCCACCTATACGAAGCTCGACGACCTGCAGGCCAGATCGATGATGCGCCTGCTCGAGGCGCTTGAAGATTTCGACGACACGCAGAATGTGTATTCGAACTTCGATATGACCGCCGAGCAGATGGAGCAGGTGGCGGGCTGATCCGGGTTCTTCCCGCAGTGTTCTGGAAGGGCCGCCCGCTTCGGCGGCCTTTGCTTTGCGGTAATAGTGGTCAGTTATCAGTTGTCGGAATTTGCGATTTTGAATGCGTGGGTTCAGGGGAAGACTGTTGACGCGACTCTTGAAGTTCTTTTTGCTCGTTGTTTCTGCCGGCTTTTTGGGCTTTTTGGCGCAGGCTCAGGCCACGCCGGATAGGGCCGCAACGGCCGGGTCTGCGATGCCCGCCGCGGCGGCGTCCGACAACCCTGTGGCCGAAGTCCGCGACGGGAAGCTTTGGGGAATGGGTCCATTCCTGAACTGGGGCAAGGGCGTCGGTGACCGTGCCGATTTCAACTTCCTCTGGGCCGGATTCGAGCTAGGCAAGCCCATAACGCCGGTGCTTCACGCCGGCATCCTGAGCGGCCAGTTCGAGCTTGCCGGCAACATCATGCCGCTTTGGCTGGCGTTCACGCCTTCGCCGCACATCGCCATGCGCCAGTGCATGCAGCCCGGCGGAGGAACAGCCCCATGTCTGCTTCCCATCGGCGGCGGCACCTATCATGGGGCGAGCATCACGCCGGTGATCTTCCGGTGGAACTTCCTGACCAGCTCGCGGCGTATTCAACCTTGGTTTCAGGGCGCCGGCGGGCTCATCTACACCACGCACAAGTTTCCGCCCGATGTCCTTGTAACGCACGGTACACCCGGCGCGACTTCGGTATGGAATTTCTCGCCGCAGGGCGGCATCGGGATCCGTTACTTTACCCGCTCGCGTCGGTCGATCGACCTCGGCGTAAATGCGGTGCATATCTCGTCGGCCTCGCTGGGCGACCGTAACCCCGGAGTGAACGCCAGCGTCCAGATACAGGTTGGTTACACGTTCTGGAGATGAAAGACGCAGTGCCCAGCTCGGAAACCCCGACCGCCAGTCAGCCCGCGAAGAGAACCGGCGCGGTGGTCGAGTGCGTTCCCAACTTCTCTGAAGGCACAGACGCGCGCCGCGTGGAGTCCATCGTTGCCGCCATGCGCGTGGACGGCGTGAGCCTGCTCGACTGGTCGATGGACGCGGACCATAACCGCTCCGTGGTAACGATCGCCGGCGAGCCGGCGGCCGTGGTCGAGTCGGCGGTGCGCGGCGCGGGCAAGGCGGCGGAGCTGATCGACCTGACCGTACAGCGGGGCCTGCACCCCCGCATCGGCGCGGCGGACGTCATCCCATTCGTGCCCCTGGCGGGCATCAAGCTCGAGCAGTGCGCGCTTCTCGCCCGGCAGGCGGGCATGGAGATCTGGCGGCGGTTCGGGATTCCGGCATATTTCTACGAAGCGGCCGCGGCCAGGCCCGACCGGGCGAACGTCGAAGACGTCCGCCGGGACCAGTTCGAAGGTCTGCTCGAGGCTGTGCGGAAAGATGCCTCGCGGCGTCCGGACGTGGGCGGTCCCGGGCTTCATCCGACGGCGGGCGCGTGCGCCGTCGGGGCGCGTAAGTTCCTTGTTGCCTATAACATCACGTTCGACTCGCAGGATGTGGCGATGGTCCGGGCCATCGCCAAGGAGATCCGCGCCTCGGCCGGAAAGGGCGTCAAGGCCCTCGGGGCGCTGGCCCACGGGCGGGCCCGGCTTTCGATGAACATCTCCGACTACGAGAAGACGCCGGTCTCCGCCGTCTACGCAAAGGTTGCGAAGCTGGCCGCGAAGCACAAAACCGCGCCGGTCGAAGGCGAGGTCATCGGCCTGATCCCGGAAGCGGCCTGCGAGCGCGACAGCGAATGGATGCGTCAGTTAGTACAGTTTGACCCCGCGGCCAAGATTCTGGAGCGCCGGCTGGAGAACCCGCTTGCGTGGCCGGGAAAGCCCTGAGGCCATCCCGGCGGCCAGGCCGGGACAGGTTCGTTTAACAGATTTTTTTGATTGCGGCCCCTTCGCGCTTGTCCTGGGGGAGGCGTCCAATTCAAGTAGAAGGTAAAATCAATAGGAAATGGAAACATGCAGCAGGGACAGAGGCACACGGGGGAAGCGATTCCTGCGCGCGGCATTTCCGGAGGACGAGATTTGTTCAGGGATCAGGTAAAGCGGATTGCGCCGGTAATGGCGCTCGTATTGGGCGCGTGCGCTTCGGGGCACGCCGCACAGTTGTCTACGGATGCGCGCGGGGCAATTCCGCGCGATGTGCAGCAACTGGTGGTCATCGACTACCGCGCTATGCAGAACAGCTCGACCGCCATGCAGTTGCGCGACCGCGTCATGCCGCCGGATCTGAAGCAGTTTGACGATGCCTTGCAGAAGTCTGGCCTGAACGACAACCACGATGTGGACCAGCTCGCCTTTGCTCTGTTCAGGCCCAAGCAGGGTTCGGACGACATGGTGACCCTCGGTATCGCGCAGGGTCAGTTCCCGGTGGACGACATCATGGCGAACTTCAAGAAGAAGTCCGTCAAGCCGAAGATGATCCGCACCAACAAGGTGTTCCCGATGGGCAAGACGGGGATGCTGCTGTGCTTCGTGGACGAGTCCACGTTCGTATTCGGCAATGCGGACGCGGTGAAGGCGTCGCTCGACGCGCGCGACGGGAACACCAGCACCTTCCTCACGAACACGCCGCTGATGGACGCGATGAAATCGGTCGATTCCGCGGCCCTGTGGAGTGTTCTGGATGAGCAGGGCACTCAGACGATGATGAAGCAGGTCCTGGGCGAGGCTGGCTCCGTAGCGGACTACGAGTCCGTCCGCAAGCGGCTGCAGGTTTCCTACTACGGAATGGAATTCCAGCACGGGGTGAAGTTCGACCTGACCATCGTGACGGGCGACGCATTTGCCGCAGCAACGGTTTCGTCGCTGCTGAACGCGGCAGTGGTCTACCGCAAGATGACCGGCGACGGTGTCGAGAAGACGGCGATGTCCGATACGGACGTCAGTTCGGACTCGGGCAAGCTTTCCGTTCACTTTGCCGCAAGCGACTCTGACTTCGCGACGCTGCTCAAGTCGCAATTGTTCCAGAGCGTGGTGAAGTAGTAGTTCCTTTTCCTCATATCAAACTGCATGAGAGGCTGCGTCGACGAACGATGCAGCCTCTTCTATTTCTCAATAGAGCTCTCAGGAATGACCGGCCGGCATAGATACAGAGCAATGAAGAATAAGAGACATTTGGGAGACAACCTCCAGGCATCGATCACTGTGGCATGGCATCAGAGCCAACAACGCGATCGTGGATCGGTGCAACCGCTGGTCTCGATGATCGTGGACGAGGGCGAACAAGGAGGTCATTTATATGAGTCGAATTCGTCGGATCCTGACTTCCGTCGAAGCAGGTGGGCTCCTTCTGATGTTTACAATGGCCTGTGCCATTGTCTCCCCTTCACAGACACGTGATCCTGACTCGCCAACGACGCTCGGATCGACCGTCCCCTCAAATGGAGACGTAAATCCTTACGGCGTTGCACGCGTTCCCCGAACCGTCGGCAGCCTCGTGGAAGGCCGGTTCCTGGTAAGCAACTTCAACAATGCTGCAAATGAGCAAGGCACCGGCACGACCATTGTTCAGATGCAGCCCAATGGGACGATGCAGCCCTTCGCGCAGATCGACCCGACAACGACCTCGTGCCCCGGCGGCATAGGGCTCACGACGGCTCTGGCCGCGCTCAAAAGCGGGTTTGTCGTTGTGGGCAGCTTGCCCACGTCGGATGGAACTTCGGCAACCGCCAGTGCAGGATGCCTGATAGTTCTGGATAGCAACGGGAATGTGGTTGAAACAATCACCGGCCATCACGTGAACGGCCCATGGGACATGACGGCCGTTGATTTCGGCGACAAGTTTGTGTTGTTTGTCACCAATGTGCTCAACGGCACAGTGGAAGCCGGAGGAAATATCGTAAATCAAGGCACAGTGGTGCGCCTCGTCTTTCATGTTCCATCCAGCGGCGCGCCTCAATTGTCCGACAGTTCGGTGATTGCTTCCGGATTTCCGGAGCGAACCGATCCAGCCGCCCTCGTGATTGGCCCAACCGGAGTTGCATTCGACCGCAGAAACGGCGACCTGTTTGTGGCTGACAGCCTGGATAACAGGATCGCAGTGGTTCACAATGCGTTATTCCGTGCGAGCGTTGCCGGCGGCCATTCAACTCTCTCGAAGGGAGGAGCGCTCAACGATCCTCTCGGCATCTCGCTCATAGGAGATGATCTCTATGTGGCTAACGGGAACGACGGAAGGATGGTGGAGATCCACATCGAGAGTGGCAGGCAGGTTGATGCCGATTTCGCCGACAGTTCCGGAGGACCGCCTCCCGGGGCGGGCGCCCTCTTTGGACTGTGGGCTCTGCCGGGTGAAGTCTACTTCGTAGACGACGCAACGAACACGTTCAATGTGTTGCATTGACCCTTGCGTGCGGTATTTCACGGCGCGTGCATTCGCAGCTTGACGCGAGTGCACGCCGCCCAATCTACGAGGGAATAGAAGCGCGGGATGCGTTTCGAAGACCTACCGGGCAGGGCTGAGCGACGGGTGAAACTCGGCCTTGTCATCAGGCAGGAGCACGATGTCGAGCGCGCCCTGTTGGTCCTCGCTGAGTGTGGGCCCGGTGATGGCGGGCAGCCCACGATTGCCCGCGGCGAACTGCACTTTTACAGGGCCCGATCCGATGAGTTGAACGCGGTAGTGCATCGAAGCGCCGGAGGCGAGACGGTCGGCTCCAAAACTGGCGCTCGGGTAGTCCACTTCAAGCAGCTGGATGTCCGCGCCGGTGCGGTTCTCAACGGTGAACTCGACGTGCTTCGAACGGCAGCCGGCTGCGAGAGGAAGCGAAAGCGCGGCGAGAACTGGCGGCAACGCGCGGAACTTCATTCCTGATTTCATTCGTTGGAGACCTTTTCATCGGTGGACTGCCGGGCGGAGTCCTGCTGCGTACCAACCCGTTTCTCGAGACGGTCGAGGCGGCGGAGCAGCTCCGGAAGGCGCTGAAAAATGGCGACAGCGCGCAGCCAGACGCGGTTGTCGAACCCGGGAGACCCTGAGATCATCTTGCCCGCCGGAACGTCATGCGACACAGCCGACTGCGCCGTCAGGATGACGCCGTCGCCCACGGAGCAATGCCCCGCTACTCCTGTCTGCCCCGCGAGAATCGCATTTTTCCCAATCACAGACGAGCCGGCCAGTCCGGTCTGAGCGCACAGCAGCGTGTTCTCGCCCACGCGCGAACCGTGACCCACCTGCACGAGATTGTCGACCTTAGCGCCTGAAGCAATCTCGGTTGCGCCGACGGTGGCGCGATCGATGCAGGCGTTGGCCTGCACATCGACGTAGTCGCCGAGAATAGCAGGCCCGGACTGCGGGATCTTCTCCCATCGGCCCGTCTCATTTTTTGCGAAGCCGAACCCGTCCGCGCCGACAATGGCTCCATTCTCCAGCGTCACGTGATCGCCGAGGATGCAGCCCTCGCGGACGACGGCGTGCGCGTGCGCAAAAAAGTGGCTGCCGATTTTCGCCCCCGGATACACCACTACGTGAGGCAGAATCGTGGCGTTGGGACCGATCTTCACGCCGGGTCCAACCACCACGTACGCTCCAATGTGCGCGCCTTCGCCGACTTCCACACTGGCATCGATCACCGCGGTCGAATGAATCCCGGGCGCATAAGCAGGAGGCTGATAGAACAGCCCAAGAGCGCGCGAGAAGGCGTAGTAAGGGTTCTCGACCCGAAGCGTCGCAGTCGGAATGTCGGGAAACTTCGGCTCGACGAGGACGGCAGCGGCATGCGTGGTACGCGCGAGGCCAGCGTACTTCGGGTTGGCGACGAAAGTGATTTCAGAGGGGCCGGCCTCCTCGATTCCCTTCACTCCCGTAATTTCGACACCGGGATCGCCGCGGAGTTCGGCGCCGAGCTTGCTTGCCAACTCGCCTAGCTTCATCGATGAAATTGTAAATGCGGGGGCGCCAACTGCCGGTTACGCGCCTTGCGAGTCGCCGGGAAAGAGCTCCGGCTGTTCGGGAGTGCTGGGCCGGCGCTTTCCCGCCCCGATCAGCCCCACAACTTCCAGCGACAGGATCGCCTGTCGCGGGACATAAACCCGCTGCGTGTTCGATCTCATATCGGGCGGAGTGAGCAGCAGCCCGGCTCCTTCAATGAGAGAACGGTCGTTGGCGGCGAGGCCTTCAAGGATATCGCCATCATTCAAAATCATCCGCACCCACAGGCCGGCAGCGCGCGGCCGGACGGCGAACCGCTTCTGCAGCAATCGCTCGGGATTTGCCTGGTCGGCGGGTGACGCGGCAAGCTCGCGCACATAGCAGACCCATTTCACCGTGTCCCAACGGATCCAGACGACCTTGCCCGAGGTGTCGAGGATTTCAAGTTCGTGGCTGTCCTGGCCGAAGCTCGGGCGCGCATATCCGGCAATCCAGTCGCGAGAGAACTTGCGTACAATCACGGGCTTGCGCTGCGAGGCCACTGGTTGGATTTTCGCACGGATGTCGCGCGGTTAGAGGCTTTGCCCGGTTGGCAAACAAGGAACTTCGTGAGAAAGAGGTCCGGCGGATTCCCAGTCAGGGCAATATCCGGGACTCTGTTCCAAATTTGTGGTAGTCCCTGAAGGTGACCAGGTTGACGTGCTTCTCAAGGCCCACGCCGTCGAGCGATTGCAGCGCGAACGAATGAACGAAGGAAACTACGACGCTGGAGGTCGGACAGACGTAACTCCGCCCTCCGATGTCCACGCTGCCGTATTGCACCGCCAGTCCTGATTTGATCATCTGGGTGTCGGCCCCGAACTCCGCGGAAAGCGTGATCGCACTCAGACTCCTCGACAAAGGATCGAAGTAGATCCGCCCGCGATACGCCGGCATCTGATTGAAGCGCTCCCAGCCCGAGTTTTCGCTGGTTTGGTAGCAGCAGTAATCGACCAGGTAGTGCGAAGCAGCCCTTGGAACGGCATAGCTGAAGACAGCGTTAGAGTGATCGCCGGTGCCATGCTCCCAGTGACTCCACTGAAGTGAACCCCGCACCGCATCGCTGAGCAAAGTACGAAGAACGGGACCGAATTCGCCCCAGCTCTGAAAAGACTCCTTCGACTCAAGAGGTCTTGACTCCCCTTCCGGCGTGGAATCGGCCAACGATTCACGTCCGTTCCGGTAGGCGATCTGGTTATGGAGCTCACTCATGAAATGCAGGCGAACGACTGGTTTCAAATGCCCGCGGCCTTGCTGAACCGGCGAATTGGCAAAGGTGCGGGTTGTGCGCAGTGCGAGGAAGTCAGGCAGATGGGCGAGAGTGTTCTGCGAGTATTCGGAAATCTGCTCGATCATCTTGTGCTGATCGTCGAGACTCGGGGGTGAAGAGGCGATCCATTCGCTGCGGGGAGTCTCTTCGATCGCCGATTCAGCAGCAAGCAGTGTCAGCGCATCGAGACTCTGGGGGCCGAGCTTGACTTCACCCAGAATGCGCTTCAATGCGTAATTGTCGAGCTGCTCATCAAGCTGAATTGAGCTGAGCCAGGTTGCCATGTCGGCGTCGGACACCTTATGGCGATTGGCCGATACGAGCGAATGCTCAATTTGGACGACTGTCAGGGCAGACTGCGGCCATGCGCGACAGATTGCGGCCGCAAGGCAGACGACAAGCAGCAACGTTCGCATTACACAAAGCGTACCTTATTGAAATAGACGAAGTGCGGCAGGTTTTGCGCTTCAAGCGGCCTTGCGCAGCTTGTTCAGCAGGTCCTGCGGATGTACCGGCTTCATGAGGACCTCGAAGCCGAGGTCGCGAGCCTTCGATCTTGAAATATATTCGGAGTTGGCGGACTGGCCGGAGAGCAGGAAGACGCGGATCTCGGGAAGCAGGCTGCGCATCTTGATGGCCGCGTCGATGCCGTTGATGTCGGCCATGAGGACATCGGAGATGAGCATGTCCGGATGGAAGACAGCGGCCACGTCCAGCGCGTTCTGGCAGGTATAGACGGCGCGTGCATCGAAGCCGTCCTGGTTCAGGATCATCGCAAGCGTGTCGGCGATGAGCTCCTCATCGTCCGCAATAAGTACTTTAAGTTTGGCAGAGGAAGAAATCGTCATGAATACAGGTCCCGCTGGATGATGGGATGCGCGGAACCGATGCCGGGTTGTCTGCGCCTCTGTCGGCACTGGATCGCCGCCTCAGCAGGCGCGTGGGCAGCCGGACTAATTTATGCCGCGCAGCTTGCTGAGCAGGTCTTGCGGATGAACGGGCTTGGCGAGGATCTCGAAGTCGTATCCTTGCGCGTGGGCCTTTTCGAGCAGGTCTGCGGTGGAGGCCTGGCCGCTGAAAAGGAGAATCTTGATCGACGGCAACAGCGCCCGGATGCGGATCGCCGCGTCAATGCCGTTAAGATCGAGCATCACCACGTCGGTAATGAGCATGTCGGGCTGTAAGGTGGGCGCGAGCTCCAGTGCTTTTTCACCGGAGTAGACGGCGTGCGCGTCAAAGCCGCTCTGGTTGAGAATCATGGCCAGAGTGTCGGCAATGACCCTCTCGTCATCGGCCACGAGGACCTTTGGTTTGTTCGTTGTGTCGGGCATATGCTCCTGGACAATCAGATGCATTGTGCGGTTGCGGCGTGCGGGGGAATTGCAACCTGCGATAGTCTACGGCAAGACGCGCCTGCCTGTGTACCACTTCCTCGGTGATACGCTGACGTTGGGGTGCTGCGAGGCGGGGCAAGATGCGCTCCCGGCTATACATCAGCGATTTTACCCGAATGCAATCCTGAAAACCTAAAATGGCAGGACATTTGGACTTGCAGCCCTTTTTTGCGAGCAGTCCCCCGGGCGACTGGAGAACGACGCATGCAGGAAGCCGTACTTCAAAATGAGGCGCCGGCGGCAACCGGAGACGCGATCATCCGGGCGGAGAAGATCGAGAAGTACTATTCGCAGCCCAGCGAGAACCGCATCCAGGTGATCTCGGCCACGGACCTGAAGATCGTGCCGGGGGAGATACTTGCGCTCCTCGGGCCCTCGGGGTCGGGCAAATCGACCATGCTGCGCATGCTTACGGGGCTTTCGCAGCCCTCGGCCGGGCGGGTGTTCTGGCATGAGAAGCCGATCGGCGAAACGGAAATCAATGTCTCGATCGTATTCCAGAGCTTCGCGCTGTTTCCGTGGATGACCGTGCTCGAGAACGTGGAAGCGCCGTTGCAGGCTCGTGGCGTGCCCCCGGAAGAACGGCGCGAACGCAGCATGCGCATGCTGGACACCGTGGGCCTTGATGGATTCGAAGCGGCGTATCCAAAGGAATTGTCGGGCGGCATGCGGCAGAGGGTGGGCTTTGCTCGCGCGCTGGTCGTCGAGCCGGAAGTGCTCTTCATGGACGAGCCTTTCAGCGCGCTCGACGTGCTGACGGCCGAGAATCTGCGCAGCGAACTGCTCGAGTTGTGGGCGAAGAAGACGATGCCGACGAAGGCGGTCTTCATCGTGACGCACAACATCGAAGAGGCGGTGCTGCTCGCGGACCGCATCATCGTGCTGGGACGGAATCCGGGTCACATTCGCACTGATTTCCGGGTGCAGATTCCGCAGCCGCGCGACCGCAAGTCTCCGGCGTTCACCCAGCTCGTGGACTACATCTACAAGGTGCTGACGCGGCCGGATATTCCGGCAGAAGCGCCCGGTCAGCAGCCTGGAAAGAAGACCCGCGACCAGCGGCAGATGAAATACCAGATGCTGCCGCACGCAAGGCCTGGCGGCGTTGCGGGCCTGCTGGAACTGCTGCTCGACAAAGGTGGGCGCGACGATATCTACCGCCTTGCGGACGACCTCGCGTTCGAGATCGACGATTTGCTGCCGATTGTGGATGCGGCGCAGTTGCTGGGCTTCCTGAAGGTGGAAGAAGGCGACGCCGCCATCACCGAGAGCGGCGCGGAGTTTGCGAATTCCGAAATCCTGCGGCAGAAGGAGCTGTTTCGCGATGCTGCGCTTGGGAATGTGCTTCTGTTGAAGCAGATAAGGCGGGCGCTCGAGGCCAAGAGCGATCGCACCGTGCCGGAAGAGTTCTTCCTCGACATGCTGGATGAGCAGTTCAGCGAGGACGAGACCTTGCGGCAGATTGAAACCGCGGTCACCTGGGGCCGCTACGCGGAGCTGTTCGATTTCGACGCGGCGCGGCGGCGCTTCGTGCTGCCCGATACGCAGGAAGAAGAGGCCGCAGGAGACGAGGGGGCGCATTGAGCGCGAGCCAGCATAAACAAGGCCAGCACCCTTTTGCGCGTACGCTCGTCACCGTGCGCGACTGGCCGTTCTTTATCGACACGGGCGTGGCGCTGTGCGGACTTGCGCTGTTTTTCTCGGTCATCAAGATAGCCGGTTACTGGCTTGGCAAACCAGCGCCCGTGATTCCGATTTCGCACTCGTGGGAGGCGCTGCCGGTCTACGCGTTTTACTCGATCGTGCGCATCGGCATTGCGTACCTGCTGAGCCTGATGTTTGCGGTCGGTTATGGGTACACGGCGGCGAAAAATCCGCGCATTGAAGCGTGGATGATCGCAGTGCTGGACATCCTGCAGTCAATCCCGGTGCTGAGTTTTCTTCCGCCGGTGGTGCTGGCCATGGTGGCGCTCATTCCGGGGCATCAGCTCGGCATCGAGATGGGCGTCATCCTGCTCATTTTCACCGGGCAGGTGTGGAATCTCGCGTTCAGCTTCTATTCGTCGCTGAAGACGATCCCGCGCGAGATGATGGAAGCTTCGCGAATCTACCGCTACTCGGCGTGGCAACGGTTCTGGCAGCTTGAGATGCCGTTTTCGGCGATCGGCCTGGTGTGGAACTCGATCGTATCGGTCGCGGGCGGGTGGTTCGCGCTGATGCTGTGCGAGATGTTCACGATGGGCGACCGGAACTTTCAGCTTCCGGGCCTGGGGAGTTACATCCAGTCTGCGGCAAACTCGGGCGATGTCACGGCCCTGCTCAGCGGCATTGGCGTAGTGGTGCTGATCGTCGTTGCCACGGATCAACTCGTGTGGCGGCCGCTGATTGCTTGGAGCGATAAATTCAAGTTCGAGCAGGTGGAGTCGGCGGATCGCGTGACATCTCCGGTGCTGGAACTGTTGCGCCGGTCCAAGCTGGTCAACTCCCTTCCCGGCCGGGTGTGGGAACGCCTTGAAGATCCGATCTACCGGAGGCTCGCGCGGTCGAAGGAAAGCAAGCTGGTGCAGCCGATCGACGAAGACGCCGAGCGGCGCAGGGGCAACGTGGCGTTCTGGATGGTCGGAACCGCGGCGGCCATCGTGGGCATCTGGGCGCTGATGCAGGCGGCCATCATGCTGCGGACGCTGACCTGGGCAGAGATGGTTCATCTGCTCGCCGGCGCCGGTGCGACGTTTCTGCGCGTAAACGTGTCGCTTCTGATTTCGGCGCTGTGGACCGTTCCAGTCGGGGTGGCGATCGGCTTCAATCCGCGGCTGGCGCGGGTAGTGCAGCCTCTCGCGCAGGTCCTTGCAAGCGTACCGGCCTCTGCTTTTTACCCGGTGCTGCTGCTGGGCCTCATCGAAATTGGTGGCGGCCTCGGCATCGGCTCGATCGCGCTCATGCTGCTCGGAACGCAGTGGTACATCCTGTTCAACGTGATTGCGGGAGCGATGTCGATTCCGTCGGATCTCCGAGAGGTTACGTCACTCTACCGCTTCACGCGGTGGCAGCGCTGGACACGGCTGATCCTGCCGGGGATTTTTCCGTACTTGATCACGGGATTGGTGACTGCGTCGGGCGGCGCGTGGAACGCGTCGGTTATGGCGGAGTACGCGCGGATCAAGGACCAGACGCTGGAGACGATCGGGCTGGGAGCGGAGATCAGCTCGGCAACGGACCACGGGCAGTTTCCGATCATCCTGATGGCGACGATTTTGATTTCGCTGATGGTGGTCACGATGAACCGCCTGGTGTGGAGGAAGCTGTACCGTCTGGCGGAGACGCGGTACAAGCTCGAGGCATGATTGGAGCTGACGGCACGATGATACGGGTGGGGCTCGTCGGTTTCGGCATGGCAGGACGCGTGTTTCATGCGCCGCTGATCTCGTCGGTAGCCGGGCTTGAACTGGCGGCCGTCTTGGAACGGAACTCGGACCACGCGGCGGAGCGGTATCCCGGCATTACAACGTATCGCTCGCTGGACCAGTTGCTGGCCGACGAATCGCTGGGGCTGATCGTGGTGGCGACGCCGAGCGGCACGCACTTCGATGTAGCGCGGAGAGCGCTCGACGCAGGCCAGAACGTGGTGGTAGACAAGCCGATGGCGCCGCGGGCCAGCGAGATTAAAGAGCTAATCGAGGTGGCGGAGTGGCAAGGCGCGATGCTGGCGCCCTTTCACAACCGGCGGTGGGACGGAGACTTCCTCACGGTTAAACAACTGCTGCGCGACGGCGTGGTGGGAAGGCTCGTCGAATTCGAGTCGCGCATGGACCGCTGGAACCCCGGCGCGACGCGCAAGGCATGGAAGAACGACCCTGAACAGGGCGGCGGAGTACTGCTGGACCTGGGAACGCACCTGGCGGACCAGGCGCTGGCGCTGTTCGGTCCTCCGTTGGCCCTCAGCGCGGAGGTCACCCGCGAGCGCGACGGCGAAGGAGCTGACGATGCGTTCACGCTGCGGCTGCGGTATGAGGGGTTCAGGGTGACTCTTGCGAGCAACATGCTTTCATCGCCGCCAGGTGCGCGGTTCGTGGTGCGCGGAACGAAGGAAAACTACCGCAAGACGGGCGTGGACCCGCAGGAGGCGGCGCTGAACAGGGTCTCGCGGATAGAAGACCCATCGTGGGGCAAGGAACCGGAGAGCGCATGGGGCGAACTCAGCGCGGAGAGCGAAGCCGGGCCGGCAGTGCGGCGCGTGGAGACGCTGGCGGGAGATTACAGGAAAATCTACGAGGGCGTACGCGATACGCTGACGGGCAAGGGCCACGCGCCGGTGAGCGCCGAGGACGCATGGCGTGTGGCGAAGGTGCTGGAGTGGGCGCGAGTAAGTTCCGAAACACGGCGCGAAGTCGAGTGCGCGTGGAAATAATCTTTGGCTATGGATCAAAGATCATCCCCGTCCCCAGCTTTTTCACGCAAACAACCGTTGATCAGAACCGCTATGGCACCGTGAAGGGGCGCAAGCCGTCAAGCGGGAAGTTGCCTGTTGGCGCGGTGACCGTGGACGGCTGCGAGCGGAACATGTAGTGGACCGAGAAGCCCACGGAAAATGCGTCGTAGTTGCGCGAGTTGTTGGCGCTCATGAATCCCCCGGCGAACCAGTGTGGACCGATCTGGTAGGCCGCAGTGGCGCGGAAGTCGTAGTTGGGGCCGACGCTTGTGAGCGCGGGCAGCGCCGCGTTGTTCAGCGCGATCTCGATCGCCTTCTGGCCGGGGAGCGGATACAGCGGAGTCAAATCCTGCTGGAATGCCTGCACGCCGAATCCACCGACCACTTCGTAATGCCACTTGGTCTGGTAGTGGCCGGCCCACGTGATGGGCACGTTGGCCAGAAGGTAGATCTGCGGGCTGAAGTACCCGCCCATGCCGAACGTGAAGGCGTCCTGGTTGTTCTGGTAATGCATGGCGAAGAAGTTGGCGCCGATGCTGAGGCTGCCGTACTCGGGATACGACTTGACGCGCCAGTACGCGCCGCCATTGCCGTCGATGCGGTAGTTGTCCTTCGTATTGAACCCGTTGATGTATTGCCCGCCCACGCCGAAGTAGAAGCCTGAGAGCGCATCGCCGCGCGCGTACTGCATGTTGCCCTGGTCGGCCACGACTCCGCCCCAGATTGTCCCCGGAAAGCTTAACGAGGCAGTGCCGGGATCGCGCAGGCCGCCATAGGAAAGTTGGGAATCCTTGATGGAATCACGCGTGCCGCCGAGGGTGAACCGGCCATTCCCCGGGCGCCAGTAGACGCGGCCCGTCCAGTTGGCGACGAGGAAGCCGTATGGGGTGTATCCGCCGGCGATTGCGAAAGTCGGAGTAATGAGTTGAAGCTCTCCCGCGATGCCGGAAGCGTTCTGCTGCGCGGGAGGCGTCCCTGTGAACGTGGAGCCGGCAGCTGGCCCGGTGTTAGTTTGGGTGCCCAGCGGCTGCGGAATAACGACCAGTGAGCGCCCGGCGGTAGTAGCCTCCTGCACGGTGATCACGCTTGTTCCATCAGCCTGCCCGGAGTCGAGGAAGACCGGTTTCGCGACGAATGCGAAGCGCGCGTGGTACCCGAGAGGAGTCGTCCACTCAAACGGAGCCTCGAGGGCCGTGAGGCGGTCGTACCCGAGCGTGCCGCTGCGATAGTTGAGAACGCCGTTTCCGCCGAGCCACGCGCTGTAGCCGCTCTCGAGCGTCTGCAACTGCTGCTCTGCTTCCTGGCGCGGACTGATGGGCCGCGGCTCGCGCTGTACCTTGACCCACGGCCCGCGCAGCGGAGGCAGGTTGCGATCCTGAAGCTGTTCATCGGTAAGCCCGCCCGAAGGATTGCTCTCCTGGGCGGGTTGCTGAGCCGCGGGCTGTTGCGGCTGTTCTACGGGTGGCTGCGCCGGGTTCTGTTCCGTTGGAGCAGTTCCGAGCGTGGGCGCGCCCTGGTCGGCCGGAGGCGGAAGAGGCTCTTCGGCTTGCTGCTTCTTGTGCTTCCGCTTGTGCGTGACTGGCGGAGGCGGTGCCGGCTGCGCCGCTGGCTGCGGCTGCGTGGCAGGCTGCTGCTGCCTCTGTGCCGAATAAGCCCCCGTCGCGGCCTCCTGCGCGGAAGGCGTGTATTGCGCCGCGTCCAGGACCGGCGTCACGGCGCGAACTTCCTCAGCTGGCCTCCACCCCGCTGCTGGAACCTCGCCGTCAGGCAGGAGGACGGGCGCATTGCCGAGCGGGCGAATCTGCGTCGCAGCCGAACCCTGGGTGAGCTGCCCGTCAGTCTGCTGTGCAAACTCCGCCTGCGCGGCTGCAGCCTTGTTGTTCATCGGCTCCGACGAAAGCTGAAACGCCGGTTCGGCGCCGGCGTTGGGAGGAGTGATCGAAGACTGCGGCTTGGGGATGAAAATCTGCGGTGATTGTTGTAAATCGGGCCGCGGAGCCGGTTGTCGATTGAGAAGGCCGGGCGGAGGCAGCTGCACGGGCCGGGCCTGTTGCACCGCTGGCGCCTGCGCAGGCGCGGTCATGGCCGGAGGCGCGGCCGTGTTGGTGACGTGCTCCTCTGACGCCGGCAGGTCCATGTGGCCCGCGTAGTCAGAGTTCGAGGATGACTGGCTTTCGGGGCCGCTGGAATTGCGCCGATGTGATGCTGGTGGCTTTGCAGCAGCTTGCCCTCCGGACTGGCTGCCCGGGGCGGATGAGTGCTTAGCCGATCGAGATGCGCGCGGCCTTGCCGTCTGAGCAGCAGCAGCCGGAGCAACTGTTGCGGTGGACTCGGGCACCGTCGGCGCCTGCGTCTGTTGCGCTATGGGCTCAGGTCGCTGAACCACCACGATTGGCGCAGTTCCGAGGGTTGGATCAGGGCCGTAGGCGGGCAGCGGCGGCAGCTTCACCGTTTTTGCGAACGGCTCCGTGCGAGCGGCGTAGTCCGGGTTCAACAGCAGTTGCAGGTCGCCCGCGGTCCTCGCCTTGTGCGGCTTTGTGTCCTCATCAGGGTACGCGAGTTCGTGCGCGAGCTGGTCCGTCGGTGAGTTGGCGGGCATCGCCGCAATGGCCGCGCGCCAGTAATCGGCTGCGCGCTGGTTGTCGCCGCGCGCCTGTTCAAACTTTGCCGCGAGTCCGAGGATCTTGTAGTCGCGCGGATATTTTTCGAGAGCGATCCGCAGCCACGCCTCGACGGTAGTGCGGTCGTTAGCGGAAAGCGCGGCGCCGATGGCTCCCTGGAACTGATCGGAGGTGGCATCGCCAATCGGAAGGCGCTTGTAAAGGACGAGCGCATCGTGCGTCTGGCCGGTGCGGAGGTAGCCTCCCGCGAGGATCCACTTGACCTGAAGATTCTCTGGGAATGCAGCCTGTGCGGCCTCGAGAATCTCGACGGCACGCTCGTTGTCATCCCGGTCGATTGCCGCGCCGGCGCGGCGCACCGACCAGCTGGCCCAGATAGTCTGCACGGCTTCGCGCTGCGGAACGGTGAGGTCCAGGCGCGACCCGAGCTGCATGAGCGCGGGATAGAGTGCGCGGTCGTTGCCTGTGTTGTAGAGCAGCCAGGCGTTCTGGATAGCAAGATCGGGAGGAAGCGGCGCACCCTGCTGCGCAAAGTGCTTCTGCACGCGCCCGATATACTCCATCGCATTCTTCGTGTCACCGGCAGAGGCATAGATACTGGCCTCTGTCGTAACGAAGTCCGGGTCCTTCTCGAGCTCTGCGCGGACCGCCGGCGGAATGTAGCCAAGCTGCTGAAGCGCTTCCTGCGTATGGTTGGTGCCCTGCAGCGTTGCAATCAGTCCCTTCCAGGCGTCAATGCGGTCAGGGTGATCGGTCAGGACCTGCCGGTAGATCGCATAGGCCTGCGCTGTGTTGCCGCGCTGGAGATAGATCGCCGCGAGCTGCAGCTCAAGCTGCATCGCCGGCTGCTTTCCGGTCGCGGTCTGCAGCCTGACCGCGCGCTCGAGCAGGCTCTGCGCGATGTCGAACTGGTTGGCCTGCTGATAAATCGAGCCGAGCATGATCAGGAAGCCGGAGTCCGACAGCGCCGACTCGTATGCGGAGGGCGGCATGCGCTCGACATCGCTGATAGCCTGCGCATCCTGCCCGAGCTCGTGATGCGCGCTCACAAGCCCCATCCACGCAGGCAGGCTGTTGGCGTCGTCATTGAGGATCTGCGTGTACAGAGCGGCAGCCTGGTCGAAACGGTGCGCCTCCATCAGGATGCCGGCGTATTGCAGGCGCGTGTCCTCCTTGAGGTGCTGTCCTCCCTCGGGGAACGGCAGAGCGAGCGCCTGCGAGAGCACCTTCTGCGCGTCGATCGTCCGGCCTTCGGCCTGGTAGATCGTCGCGAGCGTGCGCAGGTACTCGGGGTCCTTCCCCATCGCCGTTCTAACGGTAGGGGGAAATTTGGATGAGATCGCGAGCGCCTTCTGGTTGTCGCCGTCGCGAGCGTAGGAGAGGAACAGCCCGCGCCACGCGTCGGCATTCGCCGGCTCGACTTTGATCAACTGGTCGTAAACGGCAGCGGCCTGCGAGTACTGCTGCTCCTTGACGAGCAAACCTGCTAGGCCATTGAGCGCATCGGCGCTGCGAGGGCGCATGGCGAGCGCGGCGCGGTACTTCTCTGCGGCAACGTCGAACTGGTTGGCGTCGAACGCCTGCGAAGCCTCGCCCATCGTGTACCAGAAACGCGACGTCTCGAGCGCATCCTCGACGGTCCGCGGTTTGTAGTCGTTCTGCTCGGCGAGGGTGAGGTAGCTGACCGCAGCTCCAAAGTTTTGCTGCTGCATCCGGACGAAGCCCATGCCCGCCGATGCGCGCCCGTTCTTGGGATCCTTTTGCAGGATTTCCATGAAGCCTTTTTCGGCTTCGTCGAGCTTGTGCGCATTCAGCGCGGCAAATGCTTCGCGCTCCTCGGGGTTCCGCGCGGCGGAGTTCATTTGCGCAAGCTTGGCTTCATCCTGCTTGAGATAAGTGGCAATCTCGGTGTCCTGCGGGTGCTCCTTGAGATAGGCGCGCAGTTCGCCGGCGGTTGCAGGGTTCGCTGAGTTCCAGATGAGCGCCTGGCGAAGGGCGTTGCGGGCGTCGGAGTCCTGCGGATGCCGCTCAAGGATGTGGATGCCCTCCGCACGCGTTTTGGGATCGTACGTCAGCATGCGGCCCAGTTCCACTTCATACCGGGAATCGGTAGGGTTGCGGGTTGCCATGGCGCGCATTCCTGCAATGGCCTGTTCCTTGCCGGAGGTCGTTCCGTAAAGCGTCTGGTAGTAGGCCAGGCCGATGTCGCCGTCGGGCGGATGGTCGCCATAGAGCTGGCGATAGATCTTCATCGCGTCCTCATTACGTCCCTGCCTCGCGAGATCGCCGGCGCGGCGCAGCTCGGCGCTTTGCGACTGTGTGCTCGACAGGCTTTCGATCTGCGCTATGCGAGGGTCGTTGGGGTTCACGTCGCGCAGCTTGCCGAGGGCCTTATCCGCCTCCTGCGCGTTCCCGTTGAGCTTGTAGTCGCGGGCCAGTCCGGCTAGCGCGTCGGAATTGTTGGGATCGGACAGAAGTATCTGGCGCCAGATCTGGATCGCCATGTCAGGTCGGCCGCGCGACTCGAGGGCGCGCGCGTTGGCTTCAAGAATCTGCCGCGTTTTTTCGGGACTGGGCTGAGCGCTGGATTGGCCACTGGGCTTTTGCGCGAGACCCGGCACCGAAGCCATCGCCAGGCAAGCGGCAAAAAGAGCAATCGACCTCAGAACTCTGCGTACACCCGTCATCACCGTGTCCACTCCAGTTTCAGTTCCCCGCCCGGGCCGAAATGATACCGTCCATCCAGAAACCCCGTCCCAAACATGGCAAGATTCTGGTCGTAGTAGACGGCGCCTTTTCCGTATAGGCCGGTTGCGGGATTGAGCTGTGAAGCTATGCTAACTCTAAGTTTTGCCGCCGTCCTGGCGAGGTCCGGATTGGCCCACAGATAAGGAAGTATGGCCGCGGAAAATCCGAGCGGGCCATCCTGATCCTGGGGCACTCCTTCGGAGCTCACCGACTCAGGCGGCGCGCCATGATGGTCAACGTAGGCCCCCATGCCCGCCAGGGAGTCGAGGATGTCGGCGCGGGCGCGGCCTGCCGAATCGATCATTCCAGCCCACAGGTAGACGCGAATCGCATCGTAGCTCCCCATGGGAGCCTTCGCGGCGGAAGCGGCCTGGCCCTGCTGGGCTGAAACCGGCTGGGTTGAAGCCGGCTGCTTTGTTGCGGGTTTGGGGCTCGCAGCAGCAGCGCCCGCGGGCTTTGCCGGTTCGGCGGCTGCTGGCTTTTGCGCCGCGGGCGCTTGCGCCGGAGCGCTGGATTTCGGCTGTTCTTCCGGCGGCGCGGAGCCTGGCCCGGGCGCTGGATAAAAACCGTCGCCGGGAACGTAGTCCACCCAGTCCATCACGAAGCCGTGGCGCTCGCTCTGGCGCAGCAGTCGGGGAATATTCATCGCGATGGCTCCCCACGGGCCGGCTGGATCGAGCTGCTGAAACCGCTCGAAGAGAAACAGCGGAACGTAGCTCGGATTCACCGTCCAGGTGTTCTTGTGCACCCAGAGTGCCGTCGATCCGGGCATGAGCATCGAACCGAATCCGGGCAGGTCGGCCACTTCCTGCGCGGCGATCATCACCATCATCTGGCGCCCCAGCAGCGCGTAGCCGGGCGTCTTCCACAGGCGGCCGGCTTCGACAAGCGTGTAGGCAATCCAGCAGTCTGCGTCCGACGCGGGGTTCGCATCGAGCATCTTCCATTGGCCGTCGGCTGCCTTGCCCCACAGCCAGCCCGGCAGGTGCGCCCCGAGATTGCCGGCGGCGATGTTATTCTGCGTCCAGTCGATGAGCTTGTCGAAGCGTGCGCGGTCGTTATCCACAAGGGCGAAAAAGAGCGCGTACGCCTGGCCTTCCGATGTGGTTCGGTCGCCTGCCTGATGGTCGATGACTCGCCCCTGCTCATCGATAAAGTGCGCCGCATATGCCTTCCATAGCGGCCACGGGCCCTGCCGGCATCCGCCGCTGGCAGCGGCGAGAAGCACGAACGCAATACACGCTGCGCGCTTCATCCATCGCGACCCACGAAGATCTGCCAATCCGCCGCTCCCAGAATCCGAACCAACTTGCCACTGTCTCTCCGCAGTCGCCGCGTCCAGAATCAGCGCGGGCCGGCTGGCTCCCAGGCAGAAAACGCCCGCCACCAACCCTCGCCGCGCCAGCGGACACATGACTGCGAAACCGATCTATTAAGCCCTTATACAGCATCGCGGAACCGGAGTTCCGCGTGTTTTGAACTCAATTACAGACGCGTTTTCCACTGCTTTTCGCGATTTCCACATCACCGCCTAACGGACGCGCTGCGATGTGTCAAAGTGCCACCTTCGCGATACCAAAAATGCGATCCTCTAGTCGAGCATTTTCAGGCGCGACCTGGCCTTCATACGGAGCCAGTTGCGCGTCCAGATTGCAATCAGGAACGCGAGGATGATGATGACTACCGCCGCCAGCCATGGCACCTGGGCGAACCACCGCGCGAGCCGCGCCGACCAACCAAGGTTGCCCACGTGGTACACGTTCGCGCCGACTTTGAAGGACTCGAAGCGCGTTCCCATCAGGAACGAAACCGAACCCTGGATATCGCTCGCTTGCTGCACATACAGGAATGTCTGCATGAAGGACGCGAAGGTTGACGCGTCTCTCAGGTGAATTGCGACGACGCTCTTGCCTCCCGCGCGGTCAAATGGCGACTCGATGCCCTCGATAATGGCGTCGGGAGTGCCCGATGCCGTGAGCTCGCCGGACTCAGCATGTTCGTCGCTCTCCGCCTTCCACCACGCATGGTGGAGCGGAGCAAAGTACCCCTGCGTGTCGTGCACCTGGGCACGGCCAGATTGAAGCGAAACGGGCAGGTTGTCTGAGAGCTTGTTGAAGCCCGGCTGGTCATCTCCCGTTCCAAGCACCAGGAAATCCGCCGTTGCGCCGGCGTGCAGCGCCTCCGGCCCGGCTACCGTTACCCGCAATGCCGGGAACCCCGTGTGCCGCCCGAAGTGCCCCATCAGCGTCACGAACATCTCGATTTCCTGTTCGGTGGGCTGCGCCGGCAGCACGACGACCGTGTTGTTCAAGTCGGGATATCGCGTGAACGGGAATCCGGCGTTGGCGAATAACTCAAGGTTCGGCAACGGCGCATAGTGCGGATAGTTGCGCAGGTCCAGGTTCGTGTCGCGCAGGATTGCGCCCGTCCAGTTGATGGGCGTCGTATCGGCGCAATTGCCCTTCTTCAACAGCTGGAAGGTAAAGTCAAACGACAGCGAATTGGAGAACGGCCTCAGGTTCACGACCGGAACCGGCATGTCGAACGTCATCGTCTTCGACGCATCCTGCCCGGGAATCAGCGGCACCGAGCCGATGAACGCATTATTGATGCGCACCTGCATGCTTGACGTCGGACCGATCGGAATCGAGTTGTAGCGGTACGTCAGGTGCAGGATTGCGTTTGGCTTGTCTGCGAAGTAGATGTCGGGCGGAATGCGGAAGTAGGTGTTCAGCGGTGCCGAACCATCTCCTACCAGCGACTCGGCCTCGGAGTGATCCCACAGCGCGATCGTCTGGTCCGTGCGCGCCCATCGCGGCGCGCTGTCAGCCGCCTGCTTTGCAGGCAGAGTCAGGCTGTCAATCGTGACCTGTGGCCCCTGCAGGATGTCGCTCCGCATGGCGACAGCCTGAGCCGCCGCAACCACCTGGTCCGAATCGCCCCCGGAGATGACCAGCACCTTCCCGTACGGATCATTGGGATTTGTCCGCATTGCCACGGTGGGCGCGGTTCCGGTGGGCATATTCAGCCCCCCGGGCAGATTCGACGCGCTGTCGGAGATGATGATCGCGTTGCCCTGGGGCAGCTCGCCGATATGCACCGGGAACCGCACCGGCCGCCCTTCCGAAATCATGCCGAAGTAGCTGGTCACGATCCCCGCAGCCTGAATGGCCTTCGCCGAAGGCTCTGAAGCGAACACAACCGGCACGCTGAGAGGCTGCACCACCGCCGGATCGAGGAATGGCAGCGGCAGCTGCTTGAGATCGTCCGCCAGCGGCAGAAGATCGCCCGAGAGATCGAGGTATGTGCTGCGATGAACTCTTGACCAGAGCGTGCTGTTCGCCGGGTCCTCGCACACCAGCACGTAGTGGCCTATGAACTGCATCGTAAGTGCGTTGTTGTGCACCAGCAATTCAGCCGGAATCGTGTAATCGGCCTCCATCGTCTCGCTGCGGGTGCCGCCGGACCCGTTCGGCGTGGGCTCGATGGTGGCGAACAGCGTCCCGTTCAGCATCAGCTTGATGTGGCTGAGCTGCGGCAGAAGGCTGGGTGAAAACGCATACGAGACGTGGATCTTCGCGTTCCGCACCACGTGCGTCTGCGGCAGGGTGAAGTACACGGTGTGCGCGCTGTCGATGCCGTGCAGGTCGATCTGCGAAGCTCCCGTATCGCCGAGCGAGAACACGTCGCGGAACTGTCCTGCCGGCGGCGTTGCAGGCGCCGCGGGTGGCGCAGCCGGGCCGGCCTGCTTCCCATTGGCGTTAATCGGAGTCTGCGCATGCGCGCGCGGCGCCGCGCCCGAAAGGATAATGGCCAGAGCCAGCATTGCCGCCGTAGTGGCAGCGGGAACTCTCGAGCTCTTCTTCTTGCCCTGCTGCTCGACGTTGAACAGGCTCTGGAACGTCGCAACAAGCCCCCGCATCGAGATCTGGAAGATGCGCCCCAGGCTCTTCAGCACGTTGTCGCTTTCGCGCGCCTCGCCCCAGCCGAGCCAGGAGTCCGCCCGTGAATACAAAACCATCGTGAGTACTTCCTGTTCCGCAATGGACAACTCCTCGAACTTCACGCGCAGCACGCTCCCCTCGGCGCGAACGACGACGGCGTGCAACTCGCAGTTGGAGGACGGCATTGGGAATTGCAATTGCACCACGGATTGAGGGGGCACCTCGAGTGACTCGCCGAAGCGGATGCTGGTGCCGCCCGACGACATATCGATGGTTTCGCCCTCGAGCACCGTACCGTCGGGCAGAACCGCCATCACCGGGGTGACGATAGCGATGCGTACAGTGGTCCGCAGCTGCTTGAGCTCGCGCGCCACCGCCGTCACCACGCCCAGAACGATCACGTTGAAGACGCACCACATCACGTTCATCAACACGGTGCCCGGCCGGTCGCGGTCCCAGATGAAGTAGCGCGGTATCGCAATGATGATGCCGGCCAGGTTGAAGATGAGCAGGATCAGGAACGGCTGCGCGATTCGCGTATCGAAGAATGTCCGCTTCACTACGCCGCCCTTCGCCGTGACGTTGAACTTGCCCAGCTTCGGGTTGATGAGCGCCATCACGGTGGGCAGCAGGATGTAAGGCGACAGAACCGTCTCGTAGATCTCATTCCAGAAGGAGTGCCGGTGCTCGCCCTGGATGCGCGAGTTCGTCACGTTGGAAAGAATCAGGTGCGGCAGCGCGTAAGCCAGAATGGCGGCCCAGTAGCCCGGCACGTTGGTGTGCGAGAGGATGAGATAGATCAGCGGCGCGGTGAGGAAGATGAGCCGCGGAATCGCATACAGGAAGTGCAGCATCGCGTTGAAGTAGCACAGCCGCTGCGCAAACCTGAGACCCGGCGCGAACAGAGGATTGTCCGTTCGCAAAATCTGGATCATGCCGCGCGCCCACCGGATGCGCTGCCCCACGTGCGCTGAAAGCCGCTCGGTAGCCAGCCCCGCCGCCTGCGGAATATTGATGTAGGCCGTTCCCCAGCCCTGCATCTGCATGCGGAGCGACGTGTGGGCGTCTTCCGTCACGGTTTCAACGGCAATTCCGCCGATCTCGTCCAGCGCCTCGCGCCGCAGCACTGCGCACGAGCCGCAGAAGAACGTCGCATTCCAGAAGTCGTTGCCGTCCTGCACAATGCCGTAGAACAGCTCGCCCTCGTTGGGAATCACGCGGAACTGCTGCAGGTTGCGCTCGAACGGGTCGGGCGAATAGAAGTGGTGCGGCGTCTGCAGCATGGCCAGCTTGTGGTCGCGCAGGAACCATCCCATCGTCATCTGCAGGAAGCTGCGCGTCGGCACGTGGTCGCAGTCGAAGATCGCGACAAAGGGCGACGACATGCTCTTGAGCGCGGTGTTGATGTTGCCGGCCTTGGCGTGCTTGTTGTCGCCGCGCGTTTTGTAACCGATGCCCGCCTCGAATGCGAACTGCTCGAACTCCCTGCGGCGTCCGTCGTCGAGGATGTAGACGTGCATCTTCTCCGTGGGCCAGTCCATGTTGAGCGCGCCCAGCGCGGTGTAGCGCACCACGTCGAGCGGCTCGTTATAGGTGGGGATCAGCACGTCGATGTGCGGCCACTCGTCCTCGTCGTCCGGCAGGGCAACCGGCGCGCGCCTCAGCGGCCACACCGTCTGGAAATATCCCAGGAAAAGAATGAGGAATGCGTATGTCTCGGCCAGAATCAGGCTGAGGATGAAGAACGCGTCGAGAGCCCCCCAGTGGTTGCCCGGATCCCTGAAGAACTGGATCGTCCCCGTAATGCGCCAATAGCCATATCGAAACGTGCAGAACATCGACATGATCATTAGCGTGAGTGTGACCAGGTAGGAGTCGGAACTGCGCGCCAGCCCCAGCGCCAGCAGCAGCATCAGCAATCCGCATACGGCCTGTTGCGGCCACGTGAGAGGCAGCACCGCGAGAAAATAGAAGGCAACCGCTGCCGCCAGCAGGAAGACCAGGCGCACCAGTTTTGTAAATATGTTTTCGCCTGCGCCGATATCCTGCCACAGTCCTGTTGCCGTCATCGCTCACTCCACCGCACGCCGCGGAAGCCATTGGTGGCAGGCGCGGCAAGGCTCTTCACCCAGCCCGCGAGCGCGCCGAAATCCTCGGCGACCGTGGAGTTGGGGGCATAGTCCATCACTGTCATTCCTTCGGCAAGCGCCTCGCTCACTGCCGGCATGCGCCGCAGGGAGAACGGCAGCAGCCGGTCGCCCAACTGCTCGCGGAGAACCTCCCTCACGTCCAGGTGGAGAGGGAGCGACGGATCGAACTGGTTCAATACATAGAAAGGCATCGCCGGCTGGCCGGCCGAGCCGCTGTTGCGCTGAAAGAACGTGTCGATCGCACCGACGCTCACCACTGAACTCATGTCTGGAACGACCGGCACAAGCGCCGTTGGGCCCATCCGCAACACGCGGCGCGTCGTAGCTCCTGAAGCCGTTGCAATGTCCACGATGACGCGGCTGGCTCCCCGGCCCTGCCGAGCGATCTCCGTGGAGAGCGCCTCCTGCGGAGCGGTCTCCGGTCCGAGCGTCTCGGGATCGAACGTCAGCATCTGGATCGGCGCATCGCCGCTCGTTCCCGGAGGAGTAAATGTTCTCAGCACGCCGGGCCGCTGATCGCGCGCGCCAAAGAAGAAAGGCAACAGCCCATAGGCCGCCGTATCCACGAGCAACACCCGCTCGCCGCGAGCCGAGAGCGCCCGGCCAAGCGTGGCCACAAGGCTGGTCTTGCCGACTCCGCCGGCGAGCGAAAAGACGGCCAGTACGGGCGCCCGCGAGACACTTTGCGCAGGCAGCTGCTCCGGTGCGGCCGGCGCGGCAGAGAAGATGCCCTTGAGCGCAAACCAGCGCGATGTAATGCGGTCGCGCGAACCCTGCAGCGTGTCTTCAAGCGGATGGGCAGCCGGCGGCGCCTGCAGATCGCGGTCGGAAGCAAGCCACGCCGGGCGCGATCCCGTTTCGGGCGCTGGCGTCCAGCCGAGACGGTTCTCTTCGCGGCTGGCAAGCGGCGGAGCCGCGTACGGCTGCTGCTGCGAGTACCCGGGCTGCTGCTGCGCGTAGCCGGGATACTGCTGCGCCTGCTGTTGCGGCGGATAATAGCCCTGCGCCGGGGCGGAATAGGGCGCGGGAAAAGCCGGAGCAGGCGCCGGATATGGATTCGGATAAGTCGCCGCGGAGTAAGGCGTCTGCGGTGCCTGCCAGGCTCTCTGCTGCGCGGCCAGTTGTGCTACGCGCTCCTCGGCTTCTCGCTCCGCGCGTTCCGCATCTTCCCGCGCCTGCGCCAGCGCCTGCCGCTCGGCTTCCATGGCTTGTGCCGCTTCGATGCGCTCGGCTTCGTCCTGCTCGGCGCGCAGCCGGTCAGCCTCGATCGCCTCCTGCACCCGCTGCCTCGCTTTTTCCCGCGTCTGAGCTCGCGATGCCGAAAAGTCCCGATACTTTGCCCCGTGCAGGTTCGCCCACGAGTAAAGCGTAGCGACATCCTCGGGCGTCTCTTCGGACAGCGGCTTGCGGTTAGTCATGTGTCCTCCGGCAGTGGACCTTGATGCCTCTCGATTCGAGATAAGCGAGGAAATAATCGATGCAGAGAGAGAGCCCGATTGTGCGAGTGCCTTGCACCAAATCCTAAGTGGGATTGTGATGTCTGAACAATAACACTTGAAACGCCGTTTTCGTACCACTTTCGGGCTATCCTTGTCCGCGTTGCAATGCAAAAAAGCCCTGTAAATAAAGGCACTTGACGCGAAAGACACCTATGCGGAGACCCAAGGTAATGCGCCGGTAATGTAACTGTCCCGGCAACGCGGAATACGACAGCTCCAGCCAGTGTCGGAAGGATGATTTGGTCATCCCCGGCACGCGTGGGTCAACTCGCATTTTTGCTCACGGCAAAGCGCACCAGTACCCGCGGTCCGTGCTCCCTGACCACTGACCACTGATCACTGACCATTGTGATAGCTTTGAACTAGCGGCCTTGAACGAGCTCGTAGCTCAGCTGGTAGAGCAACGCCCTTTTAAGGCGTGGGTCCTGGGTTCGAATCCCAGCGAGCTCACCATCCCTCCGGCCGCGGTCCCCGAGTTAATGCGAACTGGGCCACTTGCCGGCTCGACGCCTTATTCCCCGTGGCCATCGCAGTGCATCACCCCCAGGTACCGCGCCCACGGGCCCACGGCTTCGCGGTACTGGTGCGCCATCACCCGCGACATCTGGTGCAGATGATTCAGGTCGTGCGCGGCCCAGGTCGCGAGCAACTGCGCCAGCGTAACCGCACCCAGCGACGGATGCATGCCCCGCCGGTCGAGGTCAGCCGGTTCGAGATTGAGCTCCCGCAACTCTTCGAGGCTCCCCGCGCGCAGCCTGGTAAATTCGTCCAGCAGTTGCGCGGTCGACTTGCCCTCCATCTCGCGCCGCTGGCCAAGCCGGTCGAACGGAGGAAATGTCTCCGCCTCGCCAAACTCAAGCAGATGCTTAACCCGCGGAATCCAGTCCGCTCTCTCCGCATGCGACAGGTGCGCCACGATCTCCCGCGCGCTCCACGTTTCGCCGCCCTCGTTGCGATCCGTCCACTCCGGCGGCAGCCCGCGCAACAGTTCATCCAACGCACCCGGAGTGCGCTCGAGCACGGCCATCGTGTGATCCAGAGATTGATTCATGGTGAAGCCTCGCTTCAGTGCTTCAAAGGCCCGCTATCGTTGCACCGGCAGCATCCTGCGCAACCCGGCGTTGCGCAGGTAAACCCCCAGCCACGCCAGGATCGCGAACAGCACTGGAAAGATTGTTTCGAACGGTGAGCTTCCCGCGCGCACATGGATCGCTACTGCTCCGCCAAGGAATCCGGTCAGCAGCACCGCGCCCAGCACTGCAGTCCGCGGGATCGCATAAATCACCGTACACACCACAAGCAGAACGCCGATCGTGGCGCTGAGGCCGGTCGGCAGGCCGAGCCGCGCGAAAGCATCCGTCACCTGCGGCGGCCTGGCGAACTTTCCGAATGCGTCGAAAAGGAGAAACAGAATCGACAGAATGCTGAGCACCCAGCCAGACCAATGCATGCCTTTTGACGATTGCGCGGCTTGAGGCGCAGGCCGCTCGCTCGCCGTGGTTTCTGCCATCGCATCACCTCCAGGGAGAGCCTCTATGAGTCGTTCGAGGCTGTTGCCCTTTTCCAGCGTGAGAACGCCCACCGAACCGCAACAACCAATCCCGCCGGAATCACGAACAGCATCGCATACACCACCACGTTGACCGCGACCTCGACGCAAAGCACCAACGCGGTCTGGAATACGCTTGCGCCGTTGATCCCGCCTGTCGCAGAACCACGCCATAACAGCGGCAGCGCACCGCCCGGGCCCTTGTGAAACAACCCCTCGAGCTCAACCACAGCGGAATAAACAAAGCCAACGATGCTGCCGAGGACTGCCGCAAACCGCACCGGATGAGCCAGCCACCTGCGCATTTCAGTCCTCTCCATCTCGCGTGGGAAGCATTTCAGAGAAGATCTTCCACAGCGCCACTCGACTGGTTGTCTGCACTCTGATCCCTGACCCCTGAACCCCGACCCCTGCTTTTACGCGGTCGGCTTGTCCGGAGGCGGCAGCTTGGCGAGATAAAGCCGCGCAAACTCCGCGCTGTACTCATCCAGCAGTTCCCTCACCCGCTCTGCTCGATCGGACCGCACAATGAGCCCCGCGTGGTGATGCTTCTTCATCCGGTACACAATCTCCGGCGCGTTGAACCGGCTCGTGTCGGGCTCCGCGGTCTGCGCGAGGCAAAGCACGCTGCCCGCATACTCCTCATAGCTCGGCGGCAGCTCATACGGCACGCCGCGCAGATCGCTCACCTCGATGCGCGCCCACTCCCGCCACAAATTGATCCCCGTCGCCGCCTGCACCAGGTCCACGATGAACGCCCCGCCAACACGAGCCGCGATCTCAAGGAAGTAGACCTTGCCGTCCGCGTGCGCCCGGATGTATTCGGCATGAGTCACTCCATGCACCATGCCGAGAGCCGGCGCCAGCGCCGCGTTCCACTCCGTCAGCTCCTTCCACTCACGCGTGCCACGGTCCACCGTTCGCGTTGTGAACACGCCGCCCTCGTGCATCACCTGCATCGGCGGCCGGCCGTATTGGTGAACGCAAGAGAACAGCACCTGCCCCCGGCTCACAATCGAGTCCACGTGGAAGATGTCGCCCGGCACAAATCGCTCGAGGATAAAGTTTGATTGCCGGTCTCCAAGCTCCTCGAGCGATCTCCAAAGCTGCTCCGGCTCGCTGATCTTGCGGATACCCAGCGCCGAAGCCTCCGCGCGCGGCTTCAGCAGCCACGGCCCCGGCACGGCATCCATGTAGCCGCGCAGCTCGTCGTAATTCAGCACCCGGCAGAACTCCGGCACCAAAAAGCCCGCCTTCCGCGCGCCCACGCGCATCGCCAGCTTGTCGCGATAAAACGCGGTGGTCGTCAGCCCCATCCCCGGAAGCCGCCAGTGCTCGCGAACAGCCGCCGCGGTCTCAAGATCGAATTCATCCAGTGCCACCACGCGATCGAACCGCCGCCCTCGCGCCATCCAGTTCACTGTGTTCAGCGTCTGTTCGCGCGTAAGCTCCGCCGGCATCAGCGCCAGGTCTTCCAGCACTTCGCGAGGCCAGTCGGCATCGCGCAGCTTCTCCACCGTCAGCAGCGTGGGCTTTACGCCCATCTCCGCGCACTGCCGCAGAAAATCCTGCCCCTTCTCATAAGTGGAGATGCAGAGAATCCGCTCGGTCGCGTCGGCCATCTGTCTGCCCCGTTGTGTTCTCGGTCGTGGTCGGTTCTGGGCATCCGGGCTTTGGACCCGGGCAGGGATAGTTCTACCATAGCCTCTGGGCCTATCTTCCGGCTCAAAGGACGTGGCCCGATGCTGGCGGCGAACTCGATCCTGTACCTGCACGACAACTTCACCAAGTGGTGGCACGCCCACCCGGGTCCCGCGCCGCGCGCCTGGCACGATAGCCATGGCCGCATCCACTGGCACTCCCGCATCGAGCTGCATCATCGCGCCAACTTCGACCTCTGGCACTTCGAAGACGATGCGCGCGCCCCGGGCGCCGCAGACGCCGACATCGCCGCTGCAAAGCGCAGCATCGATCGCGCCAACCAGCACCGCAACGATCTCGTGGAACAGCTCGATGAAGCGCTCCTCGAGCATCTCGCCCCGCTGGGCCTGCCCAATTCAGACGCCACGCTGCACTCGGAGTCGCCCGGCCTCATCATCGACCGGCTTTCCATCCTGGCTCTGAAGATCTACCACACCCGCGAAGAGATGCGCCGCTCAGATGCGCCGCCGGGGCACGCCGAGCGAAACTGCGCCCGCCTCGTCATTCTTGAAGAACAGCTCGCCGACCTTGCGCGCTGCCTCGACTCGCTTTGGAACGAGACCATGCGCGGCACGCGGCGCTTCAAGCTTTACCGCCAGCTCAAGATGTACAACGACCCGAACCTCAACCCGGCGATCTACTCGCGGGCTCCAAAATAGTTCGCTTTCGGGAGCCGCGCGCCCCCTCCCATTGACGCCGGAAGGGCGAGTGCGTATAAAGATGGGCTGAGCGCAAAGAAAACCAGGGGCCCCCGGAAAGCTATACTCTCAGGGACCGCCCGGAGAAAAGCTAGCGGTACATATCACGATGCAAGAGGCCAAAATGGCGGTAAGCAGCCGCAAGAAAAGCACCGCACCTGCGGCAAAGCCCGCCAGTCATTCCAACACTGGCGCGGCCTATCAGCAATATCAGTCTGCAGTGCAGTACGTGCAGCAGTCGAAATACGAAAAGGCGCTGGCCGCGTTCGAGAAGCTGTTGCCGGTCGCCCCGCCCGAGCTGGTCGAACGGTGCCGGATGTACATGGTCACGTGCCGGCGTCAGTCGGAGCGCGCCGCGCTGGCCTTCGACACCCCGGCCGAGCGCTTCGACTATGCTGTGTCGCAGCTGAACCAGGGTCTCTTCGAAGAAGCCCGCGATCAGCTCCAGGCCCTGCTGGCCGACAACCCCAAGGCCGACTACGGCTACTATGGCCTTGCCGTGCTCGGCAGCATGACCGGGATGCCGCAGGACTGCCTCGATAATCTGGCCCGCGCGATCGAGCTCAACCCGAAGAACAGGCTCCAGGCCCGCACGGACAACGATTTCCAGAACATGCTGGATGACCCTCGCTTCACCGAGTTGCTTTATCCCGAGGTGCCCTAGCTCCTGTGAGCGCAGATTCATCCGTCAACGTAGTTGCAGCGGAGAACACCGTGCAGACGGGCGCAATTTCCGAATCGGAAAATGGGTCTGCCGAAACCCCGCTGCGCGTCGTCGCCATGGGCGGCGGTACCGGGCTCTCCACTCTTTTGCGCGGCCTCTGCCGCCACGTTGCTGCGCCTTCCGAACGGGCTACCCACAACGGTGCAATCTCCGACCTCGCGGCCGTCGTCTGCGTCACGGACGATGGCGGCTCGTCCGGCAAGCTGCGCAAGGACTTCAACATGCTTCCGCCCGGCGACCTGCGCAACTGCATGGTCGCGCTCAGCGAAGAAGGCGACCTGCTCGCCAGGCTCTTTGGCCACCGCTTTCGCGCCGGCGACGCGCTTGAGGGCCACAACTTCGGCAATCTCTTTGTCGCCGCTCTCACCGAGATTACCGGGGACTTCGCCCACGCCATCCAGCTCTCTTCGAAGATCCTCGCCACCCGCGGCGACATCTATCCGGTAACCACCGCCGACGCCACGCTGGTTGCGCGCATGGACGACGGCTCCCTCGTCCGCGGCGAAACAAACATCAACGCGAGCAAGCGACGCATCGAGGAGCTCATGCTCGATCCCGCCGATGCCGCCGCTCTGCCCGAAACTATCTCCGCCATCGAGAAGGCCGACCTCATCACCATCGGTCCGGGCTCGCTTTACACCTCGCTGATCACGAATCTCCTCGTGCAGGGCATCCCGGCGGCGCTCGCAGGAGCTCACGGTTTGCGGGTCTTCGTCTGCAACCTGATGACTGAAGCCAACGAGAGTCTCGGGCTCACGGCGTCGGAGCACATCGAGCGCATCTACGAGCACACCCGCGCCCCCATCTTCGACTACGCCCTCATCAACACCGCGCGGTTCCATCCCGACACGCTGGCGCGCTACGCCGCCGAAGACGCCTCTCCCATCGCCGCCGACATCGACCGCGTCGAGGCCATGGGGGTGCGCTGCATCGCCGGCGACTTCGCAAGCGAAGGCAACGTGGTGCGCCACGCCGCGGGACGCGTCACCGGTGCCCTGCTCGCTCTCGGCAAGGCCCACGTAGCCTCGCGCGAATAGCCTTCATCTGCTTCGTCCCTGATCTCTGCCCCTCCTCTTGCTAAAGTGTTACCTCCTCCCTCGATTCCCTCACTCCCGTTGCCCCTTTGTCCCGTAGCCTGCCCTGAGCGAAGTCGAAGGGTCCCTTTGTCTCTTCGTCCCCGTGTCTCTTTGTCCCTCAGTCCCTTTGTCCCTAGTCCTCTGCTCCCTGCTCCCCGCATTCACCCTAGGGATGTCCCTAGTTTTACTTTCCCCGCCCAGCACCTACCCTTAAATGGAACGACGCGCTTTGCAGAGTTGAACCGGCGTTTCCTTTTGCAAGATCGAGAAACAGGTCTTTGCGTCGTTCCGTTCTTTTGGCAATGGGCCCTTACATATTCCCGCGGCGCACGATCAGCGAGTTTGACATTGTCATCTGCCCGATCTTCCGAAAGAGACGCAAATGCACACACACTCGCAGATTCTGGTTGTAAGCCGAAACCAGATGCTCCTGCAGGCTCGCCGGCTGATCCTCGGCACCTACTTCGACGTGGAGTCCGCAGGCAGAATGTCGGAGGCCGGCTCCATCCTCTCCAAGCACGATTTCGATCTCATTGTTTTGTGCGACACTCTCTCCGACCAGGAGTGCCGGCAGATCGCCAGCATGGTGAGCGACCAGAAACCGCAGCCAACATTGCTCTCGCTGCTCGGCCCCGGCACCCGCGATCATGACCCGCCCGTTGGCCGCAAGGTCGCTCTGCGCGGCGGTCCTTTGCAATTGCTGCAAGAATGTGCCGACGCGCTCGGGTTCGACCTCCACGACAAACAGCGTGCATACCCCGCGTAACTGAGAGAAAAGCGCGCGGCTCCCCCCTGAGCCGCGCTCAACCGCAACGGCAGCTGAAGCGGATTCCGCTCCGAACCTTTCGCTTCAGCTGTCCGCCTGCGGGAACCGCTCAATCCCGATGTCCCTACCCCTTGAGCACCGTCTTCAACAGCATCTCGATCCCGTTCCACATGATCTGCACGCCGATGCACAGCAGCACAAACGCGATCACCCGCGTAATGCCTTCGGCCGTCTGCTTTGAAATGCGCGCGGTGATCGCCGGCGCATACCCGTAGCAGAAATAAACACCCACGCTCAACAGCACCACCGCGGCCATGATGCCCATGTGCGCTGCAATATCCAGAAAGATGCCCTTAGCGGGGGTATGCGCGCTCAGCGTGATCGTAACCACGAGGCTTCCCGGGCCTGCCGTGACCGGAAACGTAAACGGGTAGAAGGTCTTCTTCTGCAGTGAAACGAGCGCATGGTCGTCGAACTCGGTGACCTTCTGCTTCCCGGGAGCTTCGTTCCCCGTCAATAACCCCCAGCCCATCGACGCGATCGCAAGGCCGCCGGCCACCTGCACCACCGGCAGCGAGATCCCGAAGAACTTGAGCACCGCCGTTCCAATGATCTGGATGGTGAGAAAGAACAGCGTGGTGTTGATCGCGATCTTCCGCGCCAGCGACCGGTACACGGCCGGAGGCGCGCTTCCCACCAGGCTCACAAACACAAGAGCGCTCCCCAGCGGGTTCACCAACGGGAGAAGTGCGCTGAACGCAAGACCGAAAAACGTTGCGAACTCTTCCAGGCGCTGCGTCATCGTCCTACCGATCTTCGGGGATACCCAGGTGGTTCGAGTCTAACCGACCTCCGGTGTTACAACCGCTTCCGGTTTCGAGGTCCTGGCCCCTCATCCCTGCTTGTCTTGTCCGTGCCTTTCTGATCCCTGATCCCTGGTCCCTGGTCCCTGCTTTCCACCGTCCTCTTCAACTGCCCGCAAGCCGCATAGATATCCCGCCCCCGCGGCCTCCGCAAATAAACGGCAATCCCCTCGTCGAGCAGACTTTTGCGAAATCCCTCCACCGCCTCCGCACTCGGCATCGAGTAAGCGATCCCCGGCCCAGGATTCCAAGCAATCAGGTTCACCTTCGCCGGCAGCCCCGTGCGCCGCACCAGCCGCGCCACTTCGCGCGAGTGCTCGGGCCGGTCCGTCACGCCGCCCAGCAATACATATTCAAAAGTCACCCGTTCCCGTGGCCGCAGTCTGACTCCGCGCACCGCGTCCACCACAGCTTCGATCGGCCACTTTCGGTTCACCGGCATCACTTCGCTGCGCACCGCATCGTTCGGCGCGTTCAGGCTGATCGCGAGCTTCGGCCTCACCTCCGCCGGCTCCAGCGCGAACCGCTCAATCCCCGGCACAATCCCCGAAGTCGACACGGTCATCCGTTGCGGACTGATCCCGGCTTCCTCCACCAGCAGCCTCACCGCCTCCATAAAGTTGTCGTAGTTCAGCAACGGCTCGCCCATGCCCATGAACACCAGGTTCACGCGGTCTCGTCCCACCTCCACGCCCTGGCGCTCGAGCACCGCCACCACCTGCCCGGCAATCTCGCCTGCAGTCAGATTCCTCTGAAGCCCCAGCTTCGCCGTCAAGCAGAACTGGCAATTGACCGCGCATCCCACCTGGCTCGAAACGCAGATCGTCGCGCGATTCCACGCGCGTCCTCCCATCCCTTGCTCCCTAGCTCCCTCGTTCCCTGCCTCCTGGTCCCTGGTCCCTGGTGCCTGGTCCCTGTTTCTCTTGTCCCTTTGTCCCTCTGTCCCGTAGCCTGCCCTGAGCGAAGCCGAGGGGTCCCTGTCTTCCCCCGCCTCGCTCCCGTCCCCCGCCTCGCCCTCATCCCCCTCCGGCATCCAAACAGCCTCCACCGTCTCCGCGCCGGCCACCCCCTCCACCAGGTAGCGCTCCGTCCCATCCACGCTGCGGAACACCTGCGCAATCCGTGGCCGCCCGACCGCCCAACCCTCTTTCGCGAGCCGCTCCCGCAGCCCCTTCGACAGCGTCGAAATCCCCTCGATCTCCGCAACCCGCTGCTTATAAATGGCTTCCGCAGTCTGCGCTCCGCGGAACCCCGGCTCGCCCAAATCCACCATCAGCGCGGTCAGCTCTACGCGGCTCATCCCGAACAGCGGTTTCGCCCGCACTGCACTTTCACCCAATGAAACGAGTTGTAAGTCGTTAGCTCGCACGCTGGGTCCAGACTATTGCATTTCCTGCTCTTGATGCAGCCGGCCCGCTCGTTCGGTCATCAAATACTCCGGGTTGTTCCGCTGCATCTTTCCTCCCCGACCCCACCGAAGCTGCTCCATCTGGCCTAGAATCGAATCAGGTGATGATGACCCACGAACGCAATCTTCGCCGCACGGTGCTGGGCAACGGCCTCATCGTGCTCACCGAGCGCATGGATCACCTCCGCTCTGTGGCCATGGGCGTGTGGATCAAGTCCGGCTCCCGCGGCGAGGCAGCCGAAACCAACGGCATCTCCCATTTCGTCGAGCACATGGTCTTCAAGGGCACGCGCAACCGCTCCGCCCAGCTCATCGCCCGCGAAATGGACTCGATCGGCGGCAACCTCGACGCCTTCACCGGCAAGGAAACCATCTGCTTCAACGTCAAGTCCCTCGCCGATCACACTCCCCTCGCTCTCGATGTGCTCGCCGACATTGTCCTGAACCCCGTCTTCGCTTCGACCGACATCGAGCGCGAGCGCGGCGTCATCCTTGAAGAGATCAAGATCGACGAAGACAACCCCGACGTCCTCGTCCACGAGCTCTTCACGCAGAGCTTCTGGAAGGACCATCCCCTCGGCAAGCCCATCCTCGGAACCACGGCGACCGTGAACCGCCTCGACCAGCCCAAGCTCCTCGACTACCACTCGGGCCGCTTCCACGCCGGCAACATGGTCTTCTCCGCGGCCGGCAACCTCGATCATGACCAGTTTGTTGAAGCCGTTAGCAACAAGTTCTCGCCGCTGCTCGGCGGCCAGCCGCTTACCGAACTTCCCGCGCCCATCTCGAGCGCGCGCATCCAGCTCCGGAATAAGAAGGCCCTCGAACAGGTGCAGATCTGCCTGGGCGTCCCCTCGCCCGCCATCACGGACGAAAACCGCTACGCGACTCTCATTCTCAACACCGTCCTCGGCGGCGGCATGAGCTCGCGGCTCTTCCAGACCATCCGCGAGGAGCGCGGCATGGCCTATTCGGTCTTTTCCGACCTGAGCCCCTATCGCGACACCGGCACGCTCTGCGTCTACGCAGGCACCTCCGCCGGCAAGGCCCTCGAGTGCATCGACCTCATCCTCACTGAATTCCGCAAGCTCAAAGAGGAGCCGTTGCCCGATGAGGAGCTCACGCGCGCCAAGGACCAGCTCAAGGGCAACATCCTCATGGGCCTCGAGAGCTCCAACTCCCGCATGGCAAATCTCGCCCGCCAGGAGATCTACTTCGGCCAGTTCTTCACCGCCGACGAGATCATTGCCCGCATCGACGCCGTTGAGGCCGCGCTGGTGCAGTCGATGGCGCAGCGCCTCTTCGACCCCGCAAGGATCGCCGTCACCCTCCTCGGCCGCCTCGACGGCATCAAGCTAAACCGCCAGCGCCTCGTCTGCTGAAACGGCCAACCTGCTCCGTACCGCCGCTCCAGTACCGCCGGTCTTCCTGACCGGCAGTCGTGCGGGTGTCCTCACCCGCACTGAGGACCGATCAGCGCGGCCGCACTAGCCTGCGGACCTTATTGATGGACCCGGTTCTCCCACCCCTCTTGCTTTTCATTCGAGTTGTCAGCCTCGGCTTCCCTGCGCTATCTTTTCTCTACCCCAATCAATACCGGGTCCCCGCTATGAGACGCTGCATTCTCTTCGTACTGCTGACCTGCTGTCTCGCTTCGGCATCGCTATCGCACGCCGCGCCGCCTCCACAAACGTGCACTCCACCACCTCCCGATTCGCATCTCACACCGGCCCAGCAGCAGCTTGCTGCGGAAGGCTTTCGCCTCGCCTGCGAATCCGCAAACGCGTACAAGCCAAAGAAAGACAGTGATTCCGCCGGTGAGCTTGACGAATACATCCCCGACACACCGGCATTTATCGCCCTTCCAACAGCGCCGAATACTTCCGGGCCCTATGAGCATTGGATCCGAGCCCGGTGTTCGGACCTCGACCGGAGAATGCGCCCTACACTTCTGAAACTCGGCCCTGACGACCAGCTCATCTACTTGAAGAGCATCTACGACACTGTTCTGGAGCGCCGCCAGTGCATCTGATGCGCGCCTGCTTTGTCGCCTTCGCTTTCGCCGTTTACGTCACCGCCGCCGCGCAGGCCCAGGCCCAGGCCCCGTCAGCCGGAACCCCCGCAACCTCAGGCCACGCTCAGCCAGGGCCCGTCCATGCGCAGAAGGCCTCGCCCGGCGCTCATCCGTCCGCGCCCGCGCCGGTCCCCAATGCTGCCCCGGATGTCGATCAGGAAATCCTGGACAAGGCGATGGCCGATGTAAGCGCAGCTCACCAGCGCAGCGATTTCCAGCCAATCGAGCCTGAAACCGATCCCCGGGTCGCCAAGGCATACAGTGACTACCTAATCTGGGCTCTCGATCACGACCGTGCCACCTACCGTTGGCACCACGTTTCGTCCATCATCATCTTCTTCGTCGTAATCTTCCTTGTACTCAGCGGCGTCTGGTTCTCCTGGATGCAGTTCCGTCACGCCCATCGCCTGCCCTCGCAGGACATTACAGCCACCGTGACCTCTGCCACCACTCAGACCCCCGCCACACCCGGAGCGCCGCTCATCGCCACCCAGGAGAAGGACTCCGTCACCGAGTTCAGCGCGTCTCCGCAGGGCATCAAGGTCGCCTCTTCGGCTATCGGCGTCATCATCCTGGTCATTTCCATGTGCTTCTTCTATCTCTATCTCGATAAGGTCTATCCCATCACCGTAATCCCAGCGAACCAGTCCGGGCCTTCGCATTCCCCCGCGCCGAAATAAGTCTCCGCCCCAATCCAGACCGCATTTCCTCATCCCCTCCCTCAATCATTAAAGAAAATTCACACCTTCGTTAACATCCGTTTACAGGCCCCCCATAGCGTCCAAAGCGAGGCTTCTCCACATGAAGTCTGTCTGGCCGTATCGCTCGTTTCGTGAAACCTTCCCGCACGACCAACGAATGAGGAGTGCCATGCGCAAACTCACGAAGATTCAATCAGTTGTTCTCCAGCTTTGCCTGTTCATCCCACTCACCGCCCTTAGCCAGCCTGGCAACGGCACCATCACAGGAGCGGTAAAGGACTCGGCGGGCGCCGTCCTTCAGGGCGCCAAGGTCGAATTGCAGCCCCAGCTTCGGCCCATCACCACCAACAGTCAGGGCGAGTTCACCCTCACCAGCGTCCCCGCCGGCACCTACTCAGTCACAATCTCCTACGTCGGCTTTGCGCCCTACACCGGCAGCGTCACCGTCGCGCCCGGCCAGGTTGCTACCGTCAACGCCAACCTCAATGTCGCCACGCGCGCCGACAATGTTGAAGTCACCGCCGAACGCCCCCGCGGCGACGCCGAAGCCATCAACCGCACCCTCGCCGCCGACAACATCCTCCAGGTGCTGCCCGCCGACGTGATCACGTCGCTGCCTAACGCCAACATCGCAGACGCCCTCGGCCGTATGCCCTCCGTTTCCATCGAGCGCGACGAAGGCGAGGGCAAATACGTGCAGATCCGCGGCACCGAGCCCCGCCTTTCGAACACCATGGTGGACGGCGTCAGCATCCCGTCGCCCGAGACCGGCGTCCGCCAGATCAAGCTCGACACCATCGCATCCGACCTCGTCGATTCCGTCGAAATCAACAAGACCCTCCAGGCCAACATCGACGCCGACGGCATCGGCGGCTCCGTCAACCTCGTCACCAAGACGGCCAGCGACGCGCCGACCGTTTCCCTCTACGGCCTCGGCGGATACACGCCGATCATTGGCGGCCGCGACGTTTACATGGGTGGGGCCACCATCGGCCGCCGTTTCCTCGCCGACAAGAAACTCGGCGCCCTCGCCGGCTTCACCTACGACTACAACGGCCGCGGCATCAACGACCTCGAGCCCGTCCCCGCACCCGGCAGCGCCACCCCGGCTTACCTCAGCCAGGACTTCCGCGATTACATCTACAACCGCACCCGCTGGGGCGCCACGGGCAGCCTCGACTACAAGCTCAACGAGGGCTCCGACATCTCCCTCCGCATGCTCTTCTCCACCTTCCGCAACTGGGGCAACAAGTGGGTCTATACCACGATTGACGCAAGCCAGTACGACCCCACCAAGCCCGTCCTCGGCAATCCCGGCAATCCCATCTACAGCCAGGACTGGCGCCGCCCCAACATGGCCATCTTCAGCACCAGCCTCGCCGGCCATCACCTGTTCGGCAACAACACCGTCCTCTGGAACGCCTCCGTATCCCGCTCCCGCTCCCTCTCGGGCTCGGGCGGCGCCACCTTCCTCTGGCTCGGCCCCGGGAACGACGGAACCAACTACAACTGCATCAACGACCAGTCCATAGCCAAAAGCGTCTATCGCCCCGGATGGGGAGGCACCTGCTTCGGTGGGGGAGGCCAACCCTCCGCCTTCGACCGCAACAACTACGGCTTCTCTGAGTTCGACTACCCCACCTATGGTCAGAGCGCCCAGCTCAACCTCGAGGGCGATGGATCATACGCCCGCATGTACCACTTCGGCACGCATTACGGCACCGTCGAGTTCGGCGCCAAGATCCGCAATGCGCATAAGTACGACAACACCTATAACTTCTCTTACTGCACCGACGCCGCTTGCGATGGCGCGGGCGCAAATCTCCTTCCCATCTCGCAGCACCCCGAGTGGAATTCCACCTTCCACGATCCCAAGTATTACGACGGCACTTATGGCGGTCCCTATACGCCCGTCACGAGTTGGGGTCTGCTTAGAGGCTGGGTCGAGGCGAATAACAGCATCCTCACCCCAGTTGGCGGTCCGGGCGTCAACGGCAACAACTACAACCTTATCGAGCGCATCCCGGCCGGCTATGTCATGAACACCATCGAACTGCACAGCCGCGTCCGCCTCAACCTCGGCCTGCGCATCGAAGCCACCCACGTCGACACCACCAGCTTCGACGAAACCACCAACGCCCTCACCTACAAGGCCGGCGGCGACTACACCAACATCCTTCCCTCGGGCAGCTTCCGATTCGCGCTCGACAAGGACTCCGATCTCCGCCTCGTCTTTGGCCGCGGTGTCTCCCGTCCCGATCCCCAGGACATCTCCGCCGCCGTCTCGCAACCCACCCTCGGCCAGGTCCCCGTCACCCTCTCCATCGGCAACCCCAACCTGAAAGCCGAAAACGCCAACAACTACGACATCCTCTACGAGCGCACCTTTTCCCACACCGGACTGCTCCAGCTCGGTTACTTCTATAAACAGCTCTTCGACCCCATCGCACAGTTCCAGTTCTACTCAACCGCCAACTACCCCCACGTCCCTCCCGGTACCAGGGTCCTCGTCACCCAGCCCATCAACGCGGGCACCGGACAGGTGCATGGATTCGAAATCGGCTTCCAGCAGCGCTTCGCCTACATGCCCAGCGT
Source organism: Occallatibacter sp. (assembly GCA_035263625.1). Taxonomy (GTDB): domain Bacteria; phylum Acidobacteriota; class Terriglobia; order Terriglobales; family Acidobacteriaceae; genus Telmatobacter. The sequence continues at coordinate 144,395 of DATFRB010000088.1, read as the reverse complement.
CCTGGGCGGTCTCGGCCTCTCCGCCAACTACTCCCACACTGGTTCGGTCGCCCACAACCTCCCCGGCCGCAGCGACTCTCCCGCCCTCCAGCGCGACGCTCCCGACGTGTGGAACATCGGCCCCACCTACGACACCCGCAAGTTCTCCATGCGCGTCGGAATGTCCTACGACGGCGCCATGATCTACCAGTACCAGTGGCAGGACGGCGCCGACCCGACCGGCATCCGCGGCCCCTCCGGCGACCAGTACCTCTATGCCCACTTCCAGTTCGACACCCAGGCCAGCTACAACCTGCCGAGGGGCTTCCAGGCCTATGGCTACGTCCTCAATGCAAACAACGAAGTCTTCGGCTTCTACAACGGGAGCACGCAGTACATGGTCCAGCGCGAGTATTACCACCCCACCTACGCCGGTGGCCTCCGCTGGAACCTGCACCACGAATAAAGCAGGGACCAGGGACCAGCGATCAGCGATCAGGGATCAGGGATCAGAAAAACTTCTGTCCCCTGGTCCTTCTCTCTTGCTAAAGTGTTAGCTCCTCCCTCTGTTCTTTGAGCCCCTCTGTCCCCTGGTCCCGGAGCCTGCCCTGAGCGAAGCCGAAGGGTCCCTTTGTCCCTAGTCTTCTGATCCCTGTCTTCCGGAGGAAACCCCATGCGCATGCTAGTGAACGTCAAGCTGCCCGTTGAGCCCTTCAACACCGCCGTCCGCAACGGAACCGCCGCCGCACTGATGAAGAAAGTTCTCGATGAAGTCAAGCCCGAAGCCGCCTACTTCACCACCGTGAATGGCCATCGCGGCGGAACCCTCATCGTTCACATCGAGAACGCATCCGACATCCCGCGCCTGGCCGAGCCCTGGTTCCTAAATTTCAACGCGCAGATCGAAATCCATCCCGCGATGACCAGCGAAGACCTCGCCCGCGCCGACCTCGACTCCATAGGCAAGCAGTGGTCCTGATTCTGTCGGGTGCATAATGGACCCAAGTCCCCGGCCTCCCCGCCGGAGCCCGGACTATCGACCGGCCAGCCTCCGTGAGGTCACCCGATGTTCCTCCGCACCCTCGTTCTCGCCTTCCGCGTCCTCGCCCGCAACCCGCTCTTCACCGCAGTCGCCGTCATCACCATCGCACTCGGCGTGGGAACCAGCACCGCCATCTTCAGCGTCGCCGACGCCGTCCTGCTCCGCCCGCTCCCCTATCGCGACCCCGGCCAGCTCGTCATCGCCGGCATGGAACTGCGCCAGCGCAACGTGAAGAACCTGCCCTTCTCGAACGCCGACTACCTCGACCTCCGCGAAGGCACTAAGCAGGTCTTCTCCGACATGGCAGGAGCTTTCACCTTCCGCCTCATCGCTCTCCGCGCCGACGGTACTCCCGAACAGATCCGCGTGGCCACGGTCACCACCAACTTCTTCTCGCTCACCGGCGCACGCATCCTCTATGGCCGCGACTTCAACGCCGACGACGGAGTCCCCTCGCCCCAGCCTCCTCCAGGCGCCGCCCCCGGCACCGGCCCGCCTCAGCTTCCGCAGGTCGCCATCCTCAGCTACGAGTACTTCCAGCGCCGCTTCGGCGGCAATCAGGCCGTCATCGGCACCACCATGAAGTTCTCCGGCCAACCCGGCCCCGTCATCGCCGGAGTCCTCGCTCCCGGCTTCCGCCTCTACTTTCCTCCCGACGCCGACGAAGAGGCCGCGCCCGACGTATGGATGGCCAACCGCCTCGCCTACGACGCGAAGAACCGCAACGGCTTCTCCATCCGCCCCGTGGCCCGCCTCCGTGAAGGCGTTCCCCTCAAGCGCGCGCAGGAAGCCGCCGACATCGTCGCCGCCGACGGCCGCGCTCACTTCCCCATCGACCAGACCGCCGGCTACTACATCGACCTCGAGCCCTTGCAGGCGCATCTCATCGCCGCCGTCCGTCCCGCCATCCTCACGCTCATGGGCTCCGTTGTATTTCTTCTGCTCATCGCCTGCGCCAACGTCGCGAATCTGATGCTCGTCCGCGCTTCACTCCGTGAGCCCGAGTTCGCCGTGCGCGCATCGCTCGGCGCAAGCCGCTGGCGCCTCATCCAGCCCCTCCTCGTCGAAGCCTGCATCATCGCCGCCGCAGGCAGCGCCCTCGGCCTCGCGTTCGCCTGGGCAGGCATCCGTGAGCTGCGCTCGCTCGCCCCCGCCAATCTTCCGCGCCTCGACGCCGTCGGCATCAACGGCTCCGTGCTCGCCTTCACCGCGCTCGCCGGGTTCGCCGCCGCCGCGCTCTTCGGCATCGTCCCCGCGTGGCGCGCGTCGAAGCCCGCGCTCATGAACGTCCTTCGCGGTTCCGGCCGCGCTTCAGGCCTCGCCGGCGGAGCAGCCCTCCGCAACCTCGTCGTCGTCGCCGAAGTCGCGCTCTCATTCGTGCTTCTCATCGGCTCCGGCCTCATGCTCCGCAGCTTCCAGAAGCTCCAGCAGGTCGATCCCGGCTTTGACGCCCGCAACCTCCTCACCTTCCAGGTGCTCGGCCCCAGGCCGGTCCGTCCCGATCCCGCCGCGCGCGCTGTCCTCATGCAGCAGATCTCCGACAAGCTCCGCGCCCTCCCCGGCGTCAAGGCCGTCACCGCCTCTTTTCCCTTCCCGCTCACCGGCAACTTCAGCCCCATTCGCTGGGGAACAGAAGACGCCGTGCAGGATCAAAGCAAATTCCAGGCCACCGACTTCCAGATCGTCCTCCCCGGCTACTTCGAAGCCCTGCGCACCTCTCTCATCGCCGGCCGCACATTCACCGCAGATGACAACCTCCCTGGCCGCAACAGCGTCATCATCGACGACCTGCTCGCCCGCAAGGCCTTCCCCGGCCAGTCTGCCGTCGGCAAGCGCATCCTCATCCGCATCCAGACCCCCGATCCCCAGTTCGTCCAGATCATTGGCGTAGTCGCGCACCAGCACCAGGACGCTCTCAACGCGCCTGGACGCGAGCAGATCTACTTCACCGACGGCTACCTCACCTCCGGCGTCGTCCGCACGTGGGCTCTGCGCACTTCGATCCCCCCGGCTAAGGTTGCCGACGAAGCGCGCTCCGCCGTCACATCGGTCGACCGCAACTTCGTCGTCACCGAGATGCAGACAGGCGACGAGATCCTCCAGGGCGCGCAGGGCCAGGCCCGCTTCTCGCTCCTTCTCATCGCCCTCTTCGCCATCGTCGCCGGAACGCTCGCCGGCGTCGGCCTCTACGGAGTCCTCTCCACCGCAGTGCAGCAGCGCACCCCCGAGATCGGCGTCCGTATGGCCCTCGGCGCAGACCGCTCCCAGATCGTTCGCCTCATCGTCTCCGCGGGAATGCGCCTCTCCCTCATCGGCATGGCCGGCGGAGTCCTGCTCGCCATCCTCCTCGGCCGCTCCATCCAGGCGATGCTCGTGGGCATCCACCCCATCGATCCGCCCACCTTCATCGCCACCTTCGCGCTCTTCCTCGCCATCTCGCTGCTGGCCTCATGGCTCCCCGCCCAGCGTGCCGCCGCCATGGACCCCAAAACCGCCCTGCACGAGCAGTAACCCGATCCGCCTTGCATCACGCGCCTTTAGGAATCCAGCCCAGCCACCACGGCTGTCATCCAGAGCGAATCGCAGCGCCGTGAAGGATCCGCGGTTGCATTTCGCTGGCGCGATCGCAAAGCCGGTGAAACGAACTACTGCCGTTTCGCGACGGTTTCGCCCGCGCTCCTTACATGCCTTCTGGTTCCGTGTGCGGCGGCCCGCGCTTCCGCTCCGCGCACGGCTGCCAGGAACGGCTTTGCCGCGGCCGGCGGAGAAACTTCGCCCAGAAGGGCCCTCCTCGCCGTGCCGCGCGCTCCGTACATCGCGCGCTGCGCAGTATCGTCAGAACGCACCACTGCGCCGTCGAAGGTCATGCCCAGAAAAGCGCCTTTGGCATGCGAGTAAGTAAGGACCAGTGCGTTCATCTTCAAGTCCACGTTCTCTGAAGAATGCCTCCCCACCGGCCCCACCGCCGCTGATGCATCCCTGCCCAGCTCAAACTTGCTCGACAGGAGCTTTTCCATCCCTTCGTTGCCCCTCACCACCATCACCAGATCCACGGCTTCCACGCCGAATTGAGTTCCCCAGCTTCCGCCTCCCATCTCAAAAAACGTCGGCGCACTCCACCCTGCCGGCGTGCGGCAGGTGGCAACGCCCTTGCCTTCTTCTCCTCCGAAGACGAATCCACCTTTCACCAGGTGTGGAACCACCGCCAGGCACCTGGCGTGCTTCAGAATGTGGTCGGGAATCCGCTGATCCGGCGCGTTCATAATCTCGTGCATAACTCTGGCTGCATGATCGAGCCGGTTGATGTCCTTCCCGCGCACTGATTCCGCCAGGCACTGGAACCCAAAACACAGAACTGCGAGCATCACCAACGCTCTCTTCATAGTCGCCTCTCTCTGGCCTGCCTGTCTCAGCGCTCAGCCGCAACACGGTACCGCAACACGGTACTAGGAGGCTTGGATTCAAGATCGGCCCCGAGCGCAGGTTTGCCGGCAAAAACTCCGCGGCAGGTGCTCTTCCTGGACGATCTATTTACGAACCGGCAGGCAACCTCGCGCCCGCGCAGGGCTCGATCGACCGAAGGGGCGGGATTAGTGGCTTTGTGCAACCTGTGATTACGCGCTCCTCGGTCAAGCACGTTCAGAAACCACTCGCTCTGTGCGTAATCGCTATGTCGCGTGCCAGGGAAAAGAGTTCTGGAAACGTGCGTTGGTCTGTACGCGTCAATTGAGGCCGGCCGGACTGCTTAAGGGAAGCCGACTTATCGCTACAAACCCTGCCGGATAATACCGGCCAGGCAACCGCGGGTTTCCGGCTTGACCATGAGAGCTAAACTTAAACCGCTGCTATTTCAACTCATTCCAACCAAATCCCAGATGGAGAACTCCACTTGCGGCCTTTTCTAAGTTCAACGTTTCTGGACCTGATTGAAGAACGAGAAGCCGTTCTCAAGTCGCTCCGAAAGATGCGGTTGGTGACCAATGCGATGGAAGATTTCCTCGCGAATCCCAAACCGCCAGCCGAAATCGCTCTGGAACAGCTCCGAAATTCCGACGTGATGCTCCTGGTCATCGGCTTCAAAGCTGGAACTTTACTTGCGGACGGATCCGGCTCTACTTATACGTCCGCAGAATTCGATGAGCTCTTGAGGATCGGAAAAGAGCCGCTCGTGTTCATCAAACAGGCAAAGCATGAAGGAGAGCCACACGCATCGTGGCGCAACGAAGAAAGCGATCCCGACAAGAGGGAGGCCCTAGACGCTTTCAAAGCGAGGGTGACGAGTGAGTACACCCCCGACTATTTCACAACTCCCGAAGGCCTTGCGCTTGACGTTGTCCTCGCGCTCCATCAGTGGGAGGAGCGAGGCAGACCCGGCGCGAGGAGGACGTTTGCATCCGCATCTGACTATTTTGCCAGCAAGAATCCGGTCGGTCATTTTCAGATTCTGGATTTTGGCACCACTCTCCTTGGGCGAGACGAACAAATAGGCGCTCTCAACGAGTTCGCAGCTGACGCCGGGCAACGTGTTTGCATTTTGAGCGGAAGAGGAGGCATCGGAAAGAGCAAGATCCTGCACGACTGGTCTAAGGCGAATCCCGCGACGGTTGTTTTCCTAAAGGATGAGCCGCAGTGGCACGAAGATTCGGAAAAGGAAATTCCGTTCGCCTGTAAGACAATCGTCGTCGACGACGCGCACCGGCAAGACGGCCTCGGCAAGGTCCTACAGGTACTCCAAGAGACAGCATCCCACCGAAATCTCAAGCTGATCCTCTCTACGAGGCCGGGAAGCGCTACTCGTCTCGCGCAACAGTTATTCCAGAAAATAGACACTAGCCAAGTAACTCAGCTTCCAGAACTACAGGAGCTTGATCGGGAACAGAGCCGGGCACTCGCCGTTCAGGTGCTTGGAAATGAATTCAGAGAATTCGCCGCACACCTCGCTGAAATCGGCAGCAACAGTCCTCTCGTAATCGTCGCAGGCGGTCGCCTAATCGCCTCGCGGAGGATAAACCCTTCGACCTTGACAACACTAAAGGAGTTTCGATCTACGGTATTCAATCGGCTCTTGGAAGAAATGGACATCCAGGGCCAGAGGTTCGCCATCAATCCGCCGCGGCCAGTGCTGGACCTGATTTCAGCTCTTGGCCCTGTCGACGTTGAGACCCGCGAATTCCGGCAATCCGCGGAAGCGCTTTTGGGTAGACCTATCGACGAGATACTCTCCACTGTCGATGCACTCGCAGCCACCGGTTTCGTTACGCCAAGGCCAAGGCCCGTACGCATCATTCCCGACGTTCTGTCGGACTACATTCTCGAAGGCTGCTGTGTCGGTCCGAACGGGCGGACCACGCAATACGCCGACCGCGTCTATCAGCATTTTGGTGCTCACTCCCTGAGAGAGCTAATGCGGAACCTTGCTGAACTGGATTGGCGCCGCGGCCAAGCGGGTGAGAGCGGCCTCAATTTGTTGAATGAGATTTGGATCGACATTCATCAGCGATTTCGTCAAGGCGACGAATATGCCCGTCACAGCATTCTCAGCGACCTTGCGGGAGCCGCGATCTATCAGCCGGACCAGGTGATCAGGCTTGTGAGGACAGCGATCGACAATCCGATCCAAGTAGATTCCTCGGAGCAACTGAGCTCCTATAGATCAGGACAAGAATATGTCTTATCTGCGCTGCCGGGCCTTCTAGAGGCGACAGCCTATCACGCAGACCGACTAACGGAGTCCGTCACGACCCTGTGGGAACTCGCCAAAGGACGAGGCGAACGGGGCAGTGCCGACAGCGCTAGGTCCGCTCTGAAGCGACTCGCGTCGTGGCATCGCTACGGCCACCCTGCCTTGAATTTTGCAATGCTGATCCAAGCAATTCGGCTCACACGGCGAGAGGACGCTTTCACAAGCGACTTCACTCCGTTCACTCTCATTCAGCAGATTCTGCAGAGGGATGGTGAGTTTAGCGAGTGGCGCGACGACACTACATATTCGTTTGGCGGCTTCGGACTCAATTACAGAGCAGTCGGCCCTGTGAGGGAAAATGCTCTCGACTTCTTGGAATTTGCACTCGCCGGCGACGGCGCCGCAGCATTGTGTGCTATTCCGATCATGGAGGATTTGCTGCACAATTACCTCACTCGCATGGGACGCGAGATAACGACAGAGGAAGATGAGTGGCAGAACCGGGAGCGTGCGCGTTGCCTTGCGGGCCTTGCTCGCCGGTACGCCCAACCAGCCAGCGCTCTTCTCAAGGCGAGAATCTACGACGCATTGCGATCCGCAACCGCGATCAATTGCCGTGAGCCGATACGGCAGGCAGCAGCCGCAGCGCTTGCGGAGATTGCCGTCGAGGATGATGTTGCCGTGCTAGATGCCCTTTGCACTGCTGAGCACGATCTGCCGATACTGTCCGCGGAGTTCGACGAGGACGGGTGGGAGCGTCCCATTACAGAGATTATGAAAAGAGGGAAGTCCTGCCTGGAACGTCTAATAGCAGGCCCCGGGAACCAAGCGCACTTTACGATTGACCAGACCTGCGCATGCCTTGATCTTCGCATCAAGACCAGCGGCTTTCATCGTTTCATGCTGGCTTTCTCTGATCGGCCAGACTATTTGTTTGAGATGGCTGAGCAGCTAGCGGCCCATCCGCGAACGGTAGAGCTGATAAATCACCTATCGTCGGTCCTGAGCTCGATTCACTTTGCCGACCCCTCGGCGTTTCGACGGCGAGCTCTATTTGCCCTGCAATCTGGCGCGGTCCACGTGGTTCGCGCCATGGCAAGCAATCTGCGTGTGTTTGAGGGCGCCACCGAGCAGGATATTGCGGTCATCCAGGCATATGGTGGATATCCCGATCCCGTTGTGAAACGGGGAGCAATCTTCGCAATAACTTACATGGGGAAATTCGTTGAGCTGAGGGAAGAACGAAAACAAGCGGTGCTATCGATCCACACACAGGGAGACAAATCGGTGGCTGCCGATCTCGCGGACGCGTTCGGCCCGTACGGTGTTCCTCTGACGATGCTGACAAAGGAAGAGGCAGCTGCAGTGGCCTCCGAGTTCCTTGACGTCAGGGATTGGGAGCATGACCAAGGGGCGATTCCCCGGTTTCTTACTCGATTCGCAAGCCTCTTCCCTGATGAGGTATATGACTTGTTGATCCGCAGAATCGAACTATCCGCCCAGGCCGGACCTTCCGGCCGGTGGTCCTTCCGGATCTTCGGGCTTGTCCACGCAAACATCTCTTTTGGAGGCGTCACGGCGGACAAGAGGCTGAAACTTGCCCAGGATTGTATTGGCCGACTCTTGCGGGCTGATTCAGGTGAAGAGTTTGCAGAACTGTACTGGGACGTAGCTGGCTACGATGAAGCTGCGCTTGAGCTCGTCGTCAATTCGGCGCATGGGGCTGGCGACAACGCTGTCCACAACATCGGGGCCCTGATCCAGAAAGCCATACCTAAGCTAGCTTTCACGAGTACGGAATTTGCAAAAGGCCTGCTAAAGCAATTCACGGGTACTGCCAGAGAAACGCTTGTTGAGGCGCTTGCCCATCAAGCCAGACGATTCGGCGGCGGTGTCTACGCCGGCGGAGCCGAAGAGCATATGGCTCAGCAGGACAGGGCCTTCGCGGATCAAGTCGCCGCGTTTCCCGATGATCCGGACACTGCCGACCTCGCGAGAGCGCTCCGGAGGCTAACATAATAGGTCGATTTCGATTCGGTCCGCACATAGGGGCACGTCTCCGGTGAGTGTAGGTCCTCGGAAACGGACTTCGGTCTTGCGATCTCTTGCGGGCCGTCAATGAGCGAATTATCGCCAACTCACTCACTGAAGCCGCGTAGTTATCGATAAGTTGGCTGGGTTCCCCAATTCCACCTCGCCGCCTCACCGCGAAATGGGTCGGAAACCACCAGATCCCGCCCGGCCTCCAACCCGCAGGGATGGAGCGAAATCAGCCCAGGGCAAGTCCGCCCTCAGGCGGACGCCACCCCGGGAAACCAATCCCGAAGCGATCCCCAGCGCGGCCACCACCGCCCGCATTCGCACACCGCTCCCCCCGCGCGCATGACAACCGCCACCCCATGTCCCTATGTCCCGGAGCCTGCCCTGAGCGAAGCCGAAGGGTCCCTCTGTCCCGGAGCCTGCCCTGAGCGAAGCCGAAGGGTCCCTCGGACCCTGGGCCGTGCAACAATGGCCCCGCGCAATTTCCTGTGGAAATCTCTGTCCAGGAAAGCCTGTCAAGTAGGGAAGGAAAAGCGAAATACCATCAACTGGCTTTATATCATAAGGTTATGCCATGAAAAAGTTTCTGGGAGAGTGGCCGATCCACTTTTGAACCCTGATAAACTTGACAATAGAAGCAGAAAACGCCTCTCCAATGCCCGCCAGGCGCGGGCATTTCGCTTTTCAGGGCAAAGGCATACGCACCGCCTGGTTTCTTGCACTGTAACTCTGTCCCGCCCGGACCGCCTTTGCAAGGGCCGAAAGCGGGGATGAACTTACTACATATGTGTGCGGAATTTACTACGTATGTGTACGAAACTTACTGCCTATGTGCGCGAAATTTACTACAAAAGCTGGTCGGGGACAGCTCCGGACCCCCGCATAATCAAGCCGGAACGCGCATTTTCCGGGTCGTTCGGCCTGCCCCCTGCGGATATGCTGGAATATGAAACATGCTCCGGAAATGTTAACCAGAAAAGGAACTAAATACTTTGGCTAACCCAAAGGAGGGTTCCTTTATGGAAGACAAAACAAGGGCACTACAGATAAACATCGGTTGTCGGCTTAATTCGAGCCCATCGCTTGGCGAATCCCTCGAATTGTCCGCCGTCCCCATCGAGAACATAGCGTCCTGGCCAGGTTTGTCCGGAGAAGATACTGGGCCAAACCGGAATTCCAATATTTTCATACCCCGCAAGCGGTCGAAGCGCGGTCTTCCCGATTTGCTTAACGGAAACAGCCTGAATAACGAGATTTCCAATACCGCAGGTAAACACGTACATATTCAAAGAGTAGGTGGGCGAGAGCCTTCCCTTGTAGTAGGCGGTCATGACCTGAATCTTCGGGAGGTTGTGCTTGATGCCACAGACCCAGATGGAAACATCTTTGGGGATACTGCGATTCTTCTTAAAAGCATGGCGAAGTCGCGCTGAAAAGAACGGATTGTTCTTGTGGTCGGCATGATTTTGTACTACAGCAGTCTTGAATGCATAAATCGCTATGGATCGAGCTATCTCTTTGGTAATCGGGATATCAATGTTGCCTGTGACAAACGGGGTTAGAGCGGGCTTGGCTAGATTGGCTTCTATGCCGCTCATCCAAGTTTCGTTGCATTCCTTGCATACGACCTTTGCCTTCCAATCGATTGCATCGGTTGTGAATCGTTCATTTCGGTTAGATTGTCCACCGATATAGAAGGCATCTTGATGCCCCGGAAACAAATCCCGTACCCATTTTGCGAAAATATGTTCCCTAGTCAGTTTCCCTGAGTAGGTGCAAAACGCGCATTCTTTCATATTCGATTCATTCGGCATAGAATCACAGTATGAGTAGCGAGAAGTCGCCTGACCGATCCGCTCCCTTTGCCGATGCTCTCAAGCGTCTGGTTTCTGTTCCCCGATCAGAGATGCGGAAGCGTCTTGAGCAAGCTCCCAAAGAATCCGTTTCACGACATAAGCGATACAAGTACGTCCCCGCAAAGCCCCCCGCCAAGCCTTAGAACGGCACTTCTGAGCCGCCCTCCTTCCCGGTCAGCGTATCCCAAGTCAGACGCTTTCCGGATACGTTGGAGAGTGCAAGAGCGAACCTGTCAGCGTTCGTGATCTTCTCATCGGGGCGAGAGCGCAAGTTGAACCGATAGACCTGCTCCTCGACGTAGGCTTGCAAGTGAATCGGCTCTACGCTGATGTATGTTCCGCCCAACGCTCTCCGCAGCAAAGCCCAAAAATTCTCAATCGAATTTGTGTGGATGTGTTCGCGCACATATTCCATCGCGTGATTGATTACCTCGTGGTCAAGGTGCGATCCAACGTATCCGCCCCACTCGTCCGTGACCAGGGTGGCATCCTTCGATACGTTCGCAGCGATCAGCGGGTGAATTGTGGACTTGGTGCGATCCACCGTGACTTGTGCGCGTACTCTGCCGCCGCGTTCCATCATTCCGACGACAACGGCCTTACCCTTGACTCCCCGCGTCTTGCCGCCAAGCTCCGCACGTTTGGACTGGTGCATGTTGGAGATTTTTCCCCCAACGAAACATTCATCGGCTTCGACTACCCCACCGAGCGGTTCGCCATCGGGGAGTTGTAGAGCCAAGCGGAGACGGTGAAGCATATGCCATGCGTGTTGCTGTGCTACCCCGAGTTCGCGGCTAATCTCGTGACTGGATACACCGTTCTTGCAGTTGCAAAGCATCCACAGCGCGACGAGCCACTTGTCGAGTCCGAGAGCAGAATCCTCGAATACGCTGTCCACCTTGACCGAGAACTGCTTCCGGCACGAGTAGCACTTCCACCGCTTCTGAGCCGCAAGCCAGTAGTGCTTCCGATCACCCTCAGATGCATTGCACTTCGGACAGACTTTCTTCCCGTCCGGCCAACGCATAGCGGCTACGGTGTCGATGCACACTTGCTCATCGGCATAGTAGCGAGTCGCTTCTAGTAATGTCTTTGGAATGTACACTGTGAACCTCGACTACAGAAAGTCTACCAAAGTGCTTTGGGTTAGTCAAGGTATTTATTACCCCAGAAAATAAATACCCCCCACCCCCCCCCTCCTGTAACCCCCTTTAGAATGTGAGGGGCAAAAGGGGTGCAAAACAGTTAATCAATTGATAATAAATAACTTGACTCAGTTTTCAAATGTGCCCCAAATCGCCACTTTTTTGCCCCAACACGCCACTTTTTTCACGGGTTTTGCAGGTCTCTTGCGGGGAAATTGAACCGGCGAGCGCCGCGACTCACTCGTACCGGAGCGCCGCCATCGGGTTCACCTTCGTCGCCCGCCGCGCCGGCACCAGGATCGCCGCCAGTGCCGCTATCGTCAGCAGCGCCGCCGCCCCTCCCAGCGCCAGCGGATCCCACGCCCGCACGTCGAAGAGCATCCCCCCCATCAGCCGCGTCAAAAACAGCGCGAGCGTTAGCCCCACCGCCAGCCCGATCGCGATCGTCCCCATGCCGCTCCGCACCATCATCGCGAGCACCTGCCCGCGGTCCGCTCCCAGCGCCATCCGCACTCCGATCTCCACCTGCCGCTGCGCCACCGCGTACGACATCACGATCCCAGACTTCCGCCTGCCGGAACTGGCCCTCGGCGATCAGTATCTTATCGGCGTGAGAGAGTAAGAACATCTGCTGGCGGCAGTCGGCTTCCCCAGGCTGAATCCGCCTTAGCCCTTCGCTCTTCTCTTCCCCCTGGCCTTTTGCTTCGCGCGAACCTTCACCGGCTCCGCCGCCGCTTCAATCTTCGGCGCCGGCTTCGGAAAAACCATCCGAACATGCCACATCAGCTTCTTCTCCGCTTTCGGCAATTCGTCGAATTCCTTCCGGCTGTGCGCCGAGATCCGCACCGGGCGCGACAGGGCCAGTTCAGCCTTGTGGATCTCGGCCGCAAGCGCCTTCCTGCTCATGGTCCCGATCACCATAAGATTCAGGTCCCCGTCGCTGCTCGTCGGGTCCGGGCGCTTCTCGCCACTGTAGAGAAACGCGGTCTCCACCCCCGGAACCTCTTCGACCGCATGCTGCAGCGTCCCCTCCACTCCAATGTCCGGCTCGAGAACCGCCAGCAGCCGCTTCACATGCGGGGTGCGGTTCAGGCTGTAGTAGAGCTGCCGCCCCTCCAACTCCCCGGTCACGATTCCCTCGGCCTGCAGGGCCGCCATCTCCCGGGAAAGATTCGTGGGGTCCACCCCAATCCGCCGCGCCAGCCCCCGGACATACGTCCGGAGGTTCGGGTTCATCGACAGGTGGGTAAGTACGGCTCGCCGCAGTCCGGAACGCATCGAAATCATGCCCGGAATCATACTACAAACGCAGTCAAATTCAACTGCAATTGCAGCAGAAAACCCGCCCACATTTCACCTCTCTCTGCCTTTCCGGTGATCGCCAATCCGGCTCGAGAAATCCCCGATCGTTCCCCAATTCCTGACGCCCGATCCCTGTTCCCCAATCCCCGCCCTGAAAAATTTTCCACAGCCCAACAGAGTCGCCCCCATGTTTAAAGTGGTTTCGAGAAAAATGCCCGTAACTCACTCATTTTTCAAAAGAAGAAGGGCCGCCATCAGGCGGCCCCAGGGCACACAGCTATTGCTTCAGAAATCAGAACCGCAGCCCAGGCATCCCTTCCTGCAGGAAAAGGTACCGGTCCCGCAGCGTATCCGGCCCCGACGTGATCGTCGTGTTCAGGTGGATCAGCGGATAACCGTCGTCGTTGTACTTCGGCCATGCCGGCAGTCCTCCGCCGTTCGGATCGCCAGTCTTGGCAAAGTTCGTCCAATAAGTCATCATTTCGTCGGAAAGCTTTCGATCGTCATCACTTACCTTCCAGCCCGGCCGCGTATCGAGCGTGCCGAACACGTACTCGATATCGTCCGAGTGGAACGCAAACGTCCCCGGATGATACTTGCTCGGCGTCGCTGCCAGCTCGAAGTGGTACCGGTAAACCGGCGAATCCCCCGACTTCCGGTGCGCCTCAAGCCAGCTCCACGTGCCGAACGCGATAAACGCATCGCTGCCGTAATCAATCGCCGACCGCAGCGCCTGCGCGTCCGTGTCGCCCGGGTAGAGCTTCAGGAACTCCTCCGCCCTGTCCTTGAACTGGTCGGTCGCCCTCGCCTTCCACTTCGCGGTCGTCATCCCGCCCATGGCAAAGAAGCTGCCTTCGTCCGCATTCCACCCGGCCAGCAGCGGAACATGTGCCTGCTTCCCCGCTGCGTAAGTATCGGCCACCTGCTGGGTTAGCACCTTGCCGTCCAGGTCCGGCGGAAATCCGGTCCGCTTCACCGCATCCAGAATCGTCTGCGTCGGCAGCGCGCGAAGCTGCGCCAGCGAAGTCACGTTCAGCGTCGCCGCCCACTTGTCGTCCTTCTCCGTTCGCGCAGCGACCGGCTCGTAATTCAAAGGACCGGCGCCGAGCGCCCCGCCGCTTTCGCCAATCGCTTTGGCAAACAGCCCCTGCGCCATAGGCGACGCCATCAGCGTGCTCACCGCGAACGATCCCGCGCTCTCGCCGAAGATCGTCACGTTCGAGGGGTCGCCGCCAAAGTCCTTGATGTTGCCCTTGACCCACTGCAGCGCGGCCACCATATCCATCAGGCCGTAATTCCCCGCCGACCCGTTGCCCTCCTTGGCCAGCTCCGAGGTCGCAAGGAACCCGAACACGCCGAGCCGGTAATTGATCGTCACCAGCACAACACCCTTCAACGGCAGAAAATCGCCGTTGTGGCGCGGCTCGCTGCTCCCCCCGCCCGAGAAACCTCCGCCGTGGATCCAGAACATTACCGGCAGATTGCTTTTGCTGTCCGCGGTAGCCGGCGCGTAGACGTTCAGGAACAGGCAGTCCTCGCTCGGCGCCGCGTCCTGGAAAACCATGTCGTCGAACACGTGGTTCTGCGCGCAGTGGGCGGCAAACTTGGTAGCATCGCGCTCGCCCTTCCACTTGGCCGCTGGCTGCGGAGCCTTCCAGCGCAAGTCGCCGACCGGCGGCGCCGCATATGGCAGTCCAAGCCACGCGCGGACTTTGCCATCGTTGATGGTCTTGCCATGCACCTTTCCAAGATCGGTTTTAACGGTAAGCGGATCGGCGTGGGTTGATATGGAGATGCCCAGACAAAGGGCTCCAGCCAGGGCACAAAGCGCCTGGAGACGAAGATTCATCACAAATTCCTCCGAAGGATAACTATATGAGGACGTGCCAGCCTGCTCCCAGGTTTCACCCACCAGCGCGAACCGGTCCTCTTCGGGTAGGCACTGACGAAAAATCCGCGCCTAAGAGCAGCACCTCTTCATCACATTTAACCGAAAGCAGGTTGACGCGTCCCCAAAACCGTTGATATCAACAAAGCCAGCGCATCGGTCACCGGATCTCACGCGGATCCTTCAATCAAAGGAGAATTCCCCAATGTTTGCACCCAAAGGAAAATTCACCTGGTACGAACTGATGACCAGCGATACAAACGCCGCCGGCAAGTTCTACTCCGACGTCGTCGGCTGGAGCACACGGGAAATGCCCAGTGGCGACGGCACCCCTTACACCACCTTCAACATCGGCGAAGTGGGCATGGCCGGCATGTTGCACCTCGCCGGATACACGGCGTGGATCGGATACATCTCCGTCCCTGACGTCGACGCTCACATTGAAAAAGTCGTCGAGGCCGGCGGCAAGCTTTGGAGGCCCGCCACCGACATACCCGGCCTGCTTCGATTCGCCGTCATGTCCGATCCCCAGGGCGCGCCAATTGCGATCTTCACACCCGACCCCGCCATGCCCTCGCCGGAACGGCCCTCGCCGCCCACCCCTGGAACCATCGGATGGCACGAGCTGTACACAAGCGATCTTGATGCTGGATTCGACTTTTATAGCAAGCTCTTCGGCTGGACCAAGGTCAACGATATGGACATGGGACCAGTGGGCATCTATCGCATCTTTGACGTGGGCGATAACAAACCGATGGGCGACGGCGGCATGATGACCAAGCCCGCCCAGTCCCCCATGTCCAGCTGGAACTTCTACTTCAATGTCGATTCCACGAGCGCAGCCGCGGAGCGCGTCAAATCCGGCGGCGGAAGCGTCCTTCACGGTCCAATGCAGGTTCCCGGCGGCAGCTGGATCATCAATTGCCAGGACCCGCAGGGTGCGATGTTCTCCCTCGTCAGCAGCAACGAATAACTCAGAAAGCCGACCACGCCGCGGTTCGACTGGCACCGTCTCGCAACTGGCCAGTTAGCCGGCTTCAATGCTGAGATCAGGAGATCTCCGAGGCCAGAATGTCCTCGATGGTCTCGCGCCGCCGGATGAGCCTGGCCGAGTTGCCTTCCACCAGCACCTCGGCGGGGCGCATCCGTGTGTTGTAATTCGACGCCTGGGTCATGCCGTACGCGCCCGCATCGAGCAGCGCCAGCAAATCGCCCGGCTCAACGGGAGCGAGCTTGCGGTCGCGCGCGAAAAAATCTCCGGATTCGCAAACCGGCCCCACAACATCCACCGTGCGTGAACGCCCCGGGCGCTGCTTTACTGGAACAATCTCGTGATGAGCCTGGTAGAGCGCGGGACGAATGAGATCATTCATCGCCGCATCGGTAATCACGAATGTCTTGCTCCCGTTCCGCTTCACGTTGAGCACGCGCGTGACAAGCGCGCCGGCCTGGGCCACGAGAAATCGTCCGGGCTCCATCAGCAGTCGGCCGTTGAATCCGTCCAGTGCGCTTTCGATCGCCGCGGTGTAGTCACGCACGCGTGCGGCCGCATCGAAGCTGCCGCCGTGGTAGTCGATTCCCAGTCCGCCGCCCGCATCGATCGAACGGACCTCGATCCCATCGCGCCGCAGTTGGCGCACCAGCTTGTGCACCCGTTCAAGCGCGGAGCCGAACGGATCGGCGGAGCGGATCTGCGAGCCGATATGGACGCTGATGCCGTGCGGTTCGAGCCAGCGATTCCCCGCCACGCTGCGGTAGAGCGCCGTCGCGCGGCGGATGTCGATGCCGAACTTGTGTTCGCGCAGCCCGGTTGAAATATACGGGTGCGTCTCCGCAAATACGTCGGGGTTCACGCGCAGCGCAAAGCGCGCCTTCCGCTTTAGTTTTGCTGCGCGCGCCGCAAGCAGACCAAGTTCGTCCTCGCTCTCGACGTTGAACTCGAGTATCCCCGCCTTCAGCGCGTGGTCGATCTCAGCCTCGGTCTTGCCAACACCCGAGAACACAACACGGTCCACTGCTTCCGGAGCTGCAGCGAGCACGCGATTCAGCTCGCCGCCTGAGACGATGTCGAACCCCGCGCCCTGTCCTGCCAGCAGCTTCAGGATTGCCAGCGACGAGTTCGCTTTCACCGCATAGCAGACGAGGTGATCGCGGCCGGCAAGCGCATCGTTGAACAGCTTCAGCCGCTCTACGATCTGTCCTGCGGAGTAAACGTAGAGGGGCGTGCCGCATTTTTTTGCAAGGGACTGCAGCGGCACTCCGTCGCAATGAAGAGAGCTCTGGCGTTCCGGGCGATGAAACGGACGGGGCGAACTGGCGGAGTCAAAAGGCAAGATGAAGTCCTGAAGATGAAAGAGTCGGGCTGATTTGAGGGTACAGCATGCATGAAGAGTCAAACGAATGCCTGCGATCGTTCATTGCGGCAGTGCCCAGTCGCCCATTGCAACGCGGAGCGGGACGGAGCCGATGGTTTTGTCGTTGGAATGAGCTGTCACCTTGAACTGCTGCCATCCTGAGACAAAAATCGGCGGAGCCTGGGCGCGCATGCGAGTGAACGCGCGACTATGCGGAGGAACGGTAATAGGCGCAATCGTCGCGACAAAGAAATGGGAGTCCGTACCGACGGTGAAGGTCACGTCGATGGAAGCGGCGGTGGGATTCTCCACGATCAGCGGAAGCGACATGCGATCGCCGGCAGCAACAGTCAGCTCGACCGGGACGAGGCCGGCAAATATTCCAAGCCCGTGGGCGCGCCAGAATTCGCGGTAATAATTCCACACGCCGCCGACAAGCAGCGCGGGCTCGGGTTCCGGCATGGGCTGATATCCCGGCGCCGGCTGGAACGGAACGCCGGCGGGCTCGGTTCCGGCGAGCACGTCATCGGTGATGGCGCCGGACACGAGCGACTTGCCCAGAAGAAATTCAGAAGGTTTCATGAAGGGTACTGGCCCCTGCACCGGGCCCTGCGCGCGGCGATCGAACTCGTCCTTTACGGCGCGGCCGCCCTGCGTTTCATGGTTCGCGAACGCGCGCGCGGCAATCTCGCCGTAGGTCATGTGGCGCGATGGCGAGACGTCCGTTGCATCATATCCGGGGCCGCGGCCATCCAGAAAATCGTTGTCGGTGGCATTGGAGAAGAAGTAAAGCTTCTGCGGCTGCCACGGGCGCAGCCCTCCAAGATGATTGGCGTTTTCGCCCGGCTCGGAGGCAGGGGTTACTTGCTCCGGAAACGCCGTGGGATCTCCCGCAATATCGAAGGCCTCCGTGGCCATGATCCCGGCTGCCTGATGGTCGCCGTGGTTCTCGCCCGTGACAGGAACCGGCAGCCAGGTGAGAATGACCTCCGGGCGCGTGAGCCGGACAAGCCGCACAATCCGCTCCAGGCAGCGCGCGTGATCGCACGTAGCCAGCGAGTTGAGAGGGTTCTGCGTGGGCGTATCCGGCCCGCCAAGATTCCACATCAACTTGATTCCGAGGAACGACGCCGCCTGCATGCCCTCCGATTCCCGGATATCCCCCATGGCGGGGCCCTGCTCCGGGCCCACCACGTTCTGGCCGCCATCGCCGCGCGTCGTCCACACAACAGCAACCCGTTTCCCCTGGTCGATCGCACGCGCCAGGTACGCGGCAGCCATGCCTTCGTCGTCGGGATGGGCCACGACGACGAGAACGTCTACCTTGAAACGGTCGTCAGGGGGGCGGTTGTTGGCGAGATAAGGATCGGGTTTCTGTGCGAATGCGGCTGCGCCGAGACAGACGAATGCGAAAAAACTGCGCGCGAGGTTCACCGGAGCAGTCTACGGCAATTTCACGGCAGAGCCGCCATGCGTTTCAAAGCGACGCGATCGTTACATTCCCATCGTGCGTGCGAATCGTCAGCGGCACGCCGCCCCCATTCAGTCGCCCGCGCACGCCGTGGCTTGATTCGCCGTTCGAGTGGTACCCCTCCATCACCAGCGGCACATTGCAGTCGAGGTGGCCGTCGCCGGTGTGCACGTCGAGATCCGCGGCGAGGTTGTGTGGCAGATGGATCGTGACGCGGCCGTCGGAGCTCTCGATGCTGGACGCGGTCGTGAGGCTGGACCCATCGTTCAGAGTCAGGTCGAGTCCGCCGTCGCCCACGTGCACCTGGACGCCGCTGAAACGGCCGTCGATATGCACGCTGCCGTCCGAGGAGCGCGATTCGAGCGTTCCCGAGGCGTTGTGGATGCGGATGGCGCCATCGCTTGCCTTGAGGTGAAGCGAACCGGCGGTGTCGGCCACATCCACTGCGCCGTCGCTGGTGTGGAGTTGCAGATCGCCCTGGATTCCGTACACCTTGAGCGAGCCGTCGGCGGTGCGGCCTTCGAGATCGATCGAGGCGGGCGTTTCAATCGTAACCACGGGCCCGCGGTGGTTGCCGACGTAGATGTGCATGCCGAATCCGGGCTTCTCACGGAGCTCGAAGTTGACGTGATCCCCGGTCTGGGCTTCGGTAAGGGTGTAGGCGGAGGCGTGGCGCTCATTCCACTGCACCCGGATGCGGATCTCCTTGCAGTCGCCGCAGGAACGGACCTCGGCCGAGCTGTCGCCCGTGGTGAAAGAGAGCGATGGGTGCGCGGAAACGGCATACGTCTTCTGCCAGTCCTCATCGGCGTGGGCTGAGGCGGTTGTGGCGAGAAGCACGAGAGCGGCGACAGAAAGCGCGGCAGAGCGAAGCAGGGACATGGCGTAGCCTCTTGTTGGGAGGATACGCGGTTTGCCAGTCTCCAGTTCCGCGGTTGGAGGGGTAATCGTGTCGAAAACGAGCGCCGATGTCGGCAGTTTCTTCAATCGGGCGCTATCTGGAAACCGAACCAACAAGATTCAGGTCGATCGCGACCTCTTTTTCCGCCTTCCAGATCAGGAAGCTCGGGTCCTTCAATCCCCACTGAATATAGGGCACCACGAAGTGCGCCTTCGCGGTCGCGCCGGCGCCATCGAGATGTACCGCGATCGGGACGGTGATCTCGTGAGGCGTTCCCAGCAGCGTGAAGATTCCGGTTGCCTGGATGGTCGAGTCGCCTGCTTGAGCGATTGCGCCGGAATAGCTCTTCGGCTCAAAGGAAACAGTCTTGTACTGCTCAACCTTCAGGATGTCCTTGTACATCTTCCTGTCGCGGCTGTCATTGCCCGTCTTGCCGCTGCCCGTGAGGACCACGACTGAACCCGACATCGTCGGAGCGCTGCGGTCAAATTCAATCGATCCGCCTTGGACGTGAAACGTGCCGATGACCACCTCGTGGGTTGTATTGAGAGTCATCTTCACCACGCTGCCATTGGGATCGACAACGAAGCTCTGATGCTGCGCGAGCGCGGCCGGAACCAGCGCGGCCGCAAGAGCGAATACAGCGAATGCTTTCATTGCATTCCTCTTCTCATCGCGTTGCTCGGCTCAGCCGGCAACTGCCTCTGGAGCAGCAACTGCGCTCTGTGCGACACGCGTCAGCCTTGCCGTTACGCGCATCACGCCGGGCCAAACCCTGAGGCAAAACGGCAATACAGCGCGCGCCAGTGCGTTGTTCAAGCCATCGGCGGCAAACTCGGCCAGCCGCATCTGCGGCAGCAATGCGGTCCGCAGCTTCGCCTGAAACTCTGGCGCCGGCTCGCCCGCAAGAAATGCAGCGACAGCACAACGAGCAGTATGCAATGCGATCGAAATGCCATCGCCGGTAAACGAGGGTATCACCGCCGCCTGGTCGCCAACGCAATAGAGCCCATTCTCCGTCGTGCGCCGGATGTGGCCGTACGGAATATGCGTGACCGCGACCGGCTTGTCGAGCAACCGCTCAGCTCCGGCAAGCCTCATCGCGAGGTGCGGACAGTCCCGCTGCATTTTCTCGAGAAAGTTCTCCCAGCGATTGCCCGCTTTTGCGAGATACCGCTGCTGCACCACCCAGCACAGGTTCGCAATGCCGCCTTCAACCGGCTGGATCCCTCCATAGCCTCCCGGGTAGAGCATCAGCTCCGAAGCGCGCTCCAGCTCGGCCGCCTGCGCAGGCGCGAGCCGGTAATACATCTTGAAAGCGATCCAGCGCTGCGGGTCTTTGGGGCGCGGGTGGCCGCGTAGATCGTGCTTGCCCGTGGCGAGAAAGGCCGTTGGAGCCTCACGGACCGTGCCGTCCTCGAGCGTGGCTCGCCACTTGCCATCTGCAGTGCGTCCAAGTTCTTCAACACTGCGCCCGCGCTCAACGCGAACCCCCGCCGCGATCGCCTCCGCGATCAGTGCCGTATCCAGCGTTTTGCGCGTGAGCGACTTGGCGGGGAACGGCAAGGGGGCTTCCGCGGCGCGCCTCGCGGCGGCCAGGCGAACGTAGGGGATGGGCACCGCGCCAAACGCCGTCACGTCGATGCCGAGCGCGTGCAAGTCCGCAAGGGCCTCCCCGCTCAGGAACTCTCCGCAGACCTTGTGGCGCGGTGTGGGCTCGCGTTCGATGAGGGTAACGCTTCGCCCCTTGCGGCAGAGCGCGATGGCGGCGGCGCAACCCGCCACTCCGCCACCAATGACGAGAACTTCATCCTGCCTTGGCGTCTGATTGTGCGTGGACGTATCCGCTGAAATGATGCCGCTCCTGGGACGTGGTGTGGCCGATGCCGAAATTGGGTATTTCCGTAGTCTAAATCTACCGCTTGGAAACAAAGTATTTGACGCGCTCAGGCCGGAACGGTAAGCCGCAACGTGCCCAACCTCTTGTATATGCGGAGTTTGGAAACAAGGAGCCTCCAGGCGCCCTCGTCACGCGCGGCGGGTCGTAAGTTCGTGCCAGCTGAGCCCGAGGTCAACGATCACTAGCGACGCCAGCGTGAAGGCGATAACGCCCACCGCCGCGAAGCTGTCGCCGAGATGGCTCCAGTACCGGGGCCAGAGATTGAGCACCCTGCTCGAGACGAACGTGAACGTGACGGCGTAGGAACGAATCATCCAGTGCCGATGCTGAAAGATCTGGCGGTTGCGCGCAGTGATCAGGGCGGCCACGGTGCAGACGACCCATGCGGCGGCTTGCATCGACGTTCCCGGCAACCCGGGGCGCCCGGCTGCCAGTGCGATTCCGGTATAGGCGCCCACAAAAACGGATACGACATACATGCGGCCCAGCACCCGATGGAATTTCAGGTAACGCTGGCGAATCCGAGAAGAGAACTGGACCGGCCCCGCCAGCAGTGCGACAAACCCGCAAAATGTATGGGGAATGAGGAAATGACGGTCGGCGATCACCTGCAGCCGGTATTTGTGGTACATCGGGTAATCGGCAACCAGAAAAATCTCTGAAGTGATGACCACAAAAAGTGTAATAAGACCAAGCGTGACCCAAAGCGCGGTTTTGAACGTGGACCGCCCGGTACTGGGCGCGATCAGGGTGGAAGATGCCATTATTTGCCTCTTAAATAAATAGACGCATGAACCGGCGCGAGGAATCCCGTCTCGATGCGTCTCTCAGCAAAGGAATGGCCTTGGGTCGGTTACTAAGACCGCCACGGTGGGAAGGGGGCATGAGGACTTCAGCCCCCATTCGGCACCCGCTACTTCGGCTGCGCCACGACGCGCAGGTAAGGCTTAACGGTCTTGAAGCCCTGCGGATAGATTTGCTTTGCTTCGTCATCTGAGACCGAGCCGGCGATGATGACGTCTTCGCCGAACTTCCAGTTCACCGGCGTAGAGATCTTGTGCTTCGCCGTGATCTGGATCGAATCCAGTGCGCGGAGGATCTCGTCGAAGTTGCGGCCGGTAGACATGGGATAGGTCAGCGTCAGCTTGATCTTCTTGTCGGGGCCAATGATGAACACCGAGCGCACGGTGGCGTTCGTGGCGGCGGTGCGGCCCTCGCAGCTGCCCGCCTCGTCCGCCGGGAGCATCTCGTAAAGCTTGGCGACATTGAGGTCCGTGTCCCCGATCATCGGGTAGTTCACGGCCGCGCCCTGCGTCTCCTCGATGTCCCTCGCCCAGCGGCTGTGGTTATCCACCGGATCGACGGAGAGGCCAATGATCTTTGTATTCCGCTTGGTGAACTCGGGCTCGATGCGCGCCATGTAGCCGAGCTCGGTAGTGCAGACGGGCGTGAAGTCCTTGGGATGAGAAAACAAAATGGCCCATTTATCCCCGATCCACTCGTGGAAGTTGATCGGTCCCTTGGTAGTTTGAGCGTCAAAATTCGGAGCCGTATCGTTGATGCGCAGTGACATGCCGATCTCCTCTGTATCGCGAATAAGCGATGGTTGCGAACTGCGTGATATGGGGAACGCCCCGGAGCCGGCCATCAGCATTTTCTGGAAAGGGCACGCTTGAGGACCGATGGAACAAGGGGGTCTCATTGCCAGAGTACAGCAGGGGCATGGGGTGGCGGCAACACTTCGCCGTTCTCGGTCATGAGCCGTCAGTCTCGACGATCGGACTTCGGGCCGCTCAAGCTTTCTCCTTGACAGTCTAGGAGAGCTGGTCTATTTTCTTTCCTAGATCGTCTAGGGAGGTGTCCCGAGAGGGCTCTCCCCTGCTTTTCTTCAGGAACGAGAGGTTGAGATGACACAGAAACAGAGCCAGAAACAAGACGGCTCGATGGAACTGGTTCAAGGCACATTGGACATGCTGGTGCTGAAGGCAGTATCGCTTGGGCCCCTGCACGGGTACGGAGTGCTGCTGCGCATCCAGCAGATTTCGGGCAACCGGCTCGAGATTCAGCAAGGCTCGCTCTACCCGGCGCTCTACCGGCTTGAACACGAAGGCTGGATCGCCGGCGAGTGGGGCCAGAGCGAGAACAATCGCAGGGCGCGCTACTACAGCCTGACGGACGCGGGGCGGCGGCGACTGGAAACCGAAGCGCGGCGATGGAATGAGTTCGCCGACGTGGTGGGGGCCATCTTGAGCAGCGAAACGGCAGGCTAGCTGATCACCAGATCAGCAGGCCAGGGAGTCGGCGGAAGGGGTTCAGAGCATGAGCTTGCGGAGCAGGGTCCGGACGGGTTGGCGAGCGGCGTTTCATGCCGGCGAGTTGAGCCGGCAGGTGGCCGAGGAACTCAACTTCCACGTGGAGAGCTACGCGGCGGAACTCGAGAAGAAAGGCGTGGCGCGCGAGGAGGCCCTTCGGCGCGCGCGGATTGCGATGGGATCGGGCGAGCGGGTCCGGGAAGAAGTCAATCAGGCGTCGGGCGGGCTTGGGTTGCGGGCGTTTGCGGCGGATATGAAATATGCGCTGCGGACTCTGCGGCGGTCGCCGGGATTTGCCGCGGCAGCATTGGCCACGTTGGCGCTTGGCATCGGCGGTGTGACTTCGGTGTTCAGCGTCGTGAACACTGTCCTGCTGAAGCCGTTTGCGTTTCCCGAGCCGGACCGGCTGGTGGTAGTGCGCGAGGCAATCGATGAACTGCGTGCGGCGATGCCGTCGGAGCCAGTCAACTACCGCCACTTTCAACGCCTGAAGACCGAGTCGAAGACGCTCGAGGATGCGGCCATCTTCCAGGACTCACCCGTCAGCGTTTCCCCCACCGGCGAGCATCCGCATTTGGTGGGCGGCATACAGACCTCGCCAAACCTTCTGCACGTGCTTGGCGTGCAGCCGATGCTGGGGCGGGATTTCACCGCGGCAGACGCAGTGAAGGGAGCCCAGGACGTCGCGATCCTGAGCTACGCGGGCTGGCAGCAACTGATGGGCGGCGATCCCGGGGCGATCGGCAAGTCCCTGCGGTTGAGCGGCGAGCCGGTGACGGTAATCGGAGTCCTGCCGGCGGGAGTGCGCATGCCGCGAGTTGCGTGGGCGGCCAAGTTTGCCCCGGCGGCCGGAACCGGCAGCAGCGACACGATGATCTACTTGCCGCTCGAGCCCAGCGACTGGGATTTGAAGAACGACACCGGGAATTACAACTACAAGGTAATCGCGCGCATGCGTCCCGGCGTGAGGGTCCAGGATGTTCAATCGGAGCTTCAGGTACTGCAGCGGTCGTATACGCAATCTGCGCATTTGGCGCAGCACCTTGGGATCGCAGTTACACCGCTTGCAAGGGACGTGACCTCGGGCATCAGCGAAGCTCTGTGGCTCATGTTTGCCGCGGTGGCGGCGGTGCTGCTCATCGGGTGCGTGAACCTGGCGAATTTGCAGCTTGCGCGCGCCGTCACCGCGGAGCGCGAAACCGCGGTGCGGGCGGCGCTGGGCGCGAGCCGCGGACGTCTCTTATTGGCGCGGCTTGCAGAGAGCGTTGTGCTGGCTGCGGCCGGCGGCGCGGCGGGAGTGGGGCTTGCGTTCACGGGAGTTCGCCTGCTGATTGCGCTGGCGCCGGCCAACGTGCCGAGGCTCAATGAGGTGCGGGTCAGCTGGCCGGTGTTGGCATTTGCGGCCGGCGTCTCAATCATCTCGGCGCTTGTGTTCGGAGCGCTGCCGGCGATGCGGTCGCTGCGCGTGCGGCCCCAGGCGGCCTTGCAGGCAAATACAAATCGCGCGGCAAACACGAAGGAAGGGCACCGTGCCCGGAGCATCCTTGTGGCCTCGCAGGTAGGCTGCACCGTGGTGCTGCTGATGGTGACAGCGCTGATGCTGCGAAGTTTTTCGCGTCTTGTGAGCGAGAATCGCGGCTTCGATGCTGGACACGTGACGATGGCGGTGGCGGATCTGTACTCGCCGCTCTACGACGACACGAAGCCGAACTTCAAGGCAGCGAAGCTCGATTTTGCCGATCGCGTAATGGCGGCCCTGCGTGCGCTCCCCGGAGTGCAGTCGGCGGCATTGACGAGCGCGGTGCCGATGGCGGGCGAAACGTGGGTGGATGACCTGACGCGGCCCGATCATCCCGTGCCGGTGGCCGAGCGGCCGCAGGTGAACGTGCGGTTTATCAGTCCTGAATATTTCGCGACGATGGGGATCCCGCTCGTGAAGGGGCACAGCTTTACTCAGAGCGATCGCTCCAATCCGAACCTGGTCATGATCTCTGAACGAACGGCGAGAGAGGCGTTTGGAAACGAAGATCCGGTCGGCAAAAAGATCATTTCGGATCTTCCCGATGGCGGCAACCCGGCGACGATTGTGGGCGTGGTGGCGGATACGCGGATCAACGGGCTCAAGGATACGGCAGCGATGGTCTATATGCCCTACTGGGGTTTCACGCCATGGACGGTGTCGTTCCTGGTGCGTAGCGCGCAGCCGGCGAGCTCGCTGCCGGCGGAGATGCAGAAGGCGATCTGGCGCGTCGATCCGACAGTGGCGATTCCGGAGATAAAACCGATGGACGAGCAGGTGAGCGACTCGGTGGCGGCCGAGCGCTTCCAGACAATGCTGCTCTCGACCTTTGGCGGCGCGGCGCTGCTGCTCGCTCTTCTGGGAATCTACGGCGTGCTGGCGTACTCGGTTTCCCTGCGGCGCCAGGAGTTCGGGATAAGGATGGCGCTTGGCTCGGGCCGCGGCGCGCTGATGGGCCTGGTGCTGCGGCAGGCAGCCAGGCCGGTGCTGATAGGCGCAGTAGTGGGTATCGTTGCGGCGCTGCCGGTAATGCGGTGGATTCGCAGCCTGCTCTACGAGACGCCGATGCTCGACCCCGTGGCGATTGCGGGAAGCCTGGTGCTGCTGCTTGTTGCGGCAGCGCTCGCGGCAACCCTGCCGGCGCGGCGGGCAGCGATGACCGATCCAGCCAGGGCGATCAGATACGAGTAGCGAATCGGCGAGTTAGCGAAAGTTACCGAAACTGTGAGGCGAAGATGAGCGTGCGGAGCCGGGTGGGAACGTGGTGGAGAGCGATATTTCGCGGTAACGAACTGAACCGCCAGGTGACGGAGGAACTCGAGTTTCACATCGAGAGCCGTGCCCGTGACCTGGTGAATAACGGAGTGCCGCGCGAAGAAGCGGTGCGGAGGGCGCGTGCGGAGATGGGCAGCGTCGCGGCCGCGCGGGAGAACTCGCGCGCGGCATGGGGCACGCGCATGTGGGACGACCTGCGCGCGGACGTGCGTTTCGGGTTGCGGGCTCTCAAGTCGTCGCCGGGGTTCACGCTGGTGGCGCTTGGGACCCTCGCGATGGCGATCGGCGCGAACGCGATCGTCTTCAGCGTGCTGAACTCGCTCGTGCTTCGCTCGCTGAACGTGCCGGAAGGCGGGCGCGTTTACCAGGTGGAGGTCGGGAAAGGGAAAGAGCCGTCGCAATCTTATCTGGACTACCTGGATATTCGCGACCGGAACACGGCGTTCGAAGGGACCGCACTGTACGCGATCGACAAAGATGGGTTGGACACGAACGGGACTCCGGAACCGGGGTGGGAGATTCAGGCAAGCGGGAACTACTTCGACGTGCTGCGCGTGCAGCCCGCGCTTGGCCGGTTCTTTCACGCGACAGACGAGCACGGGTTCGACGCGGCGCCCGTCATGGTGCTGAGCTACGCATATTGGCAGAACCACTTCGGCAGTGACCCGGCAGTAGTGGGGCGCGTAGTGAGGGTGAACAAGCAGGCGTTCACGATTGTGGGCGTGGCGCCGAAGGGGTTCGTCGGAATCGAGTCGTTCTTTTCGCCGGATTTCTGGGTCCCGGTCGTGAACCTGGAACTGCTCGAGGGGTCGAAGCAGTTGCACGAGCGCGGTAGCCGCGGACTCTGGATTATCGGACGCCTCAAGCCGGGTCTGACTTCCGCTCAGGCGGAGGCGGACTTGCAGCCGGTGGCGGCGTACCTGTCGAAGACGTATCCAAAGGACGATGACGGGATCACGTTCGCGCTGGGAAAACCGGGGCTCGTAGGCGACCTGCTTGGCGGCCCGGTGAAGATGTTCACGGCCGCGCTCATGCTGCTCGCCGGCCTGATCCTGCTGGCGGCGTGCGCGAACCTCGGCAGCCTGTTTGCCGCGCGGGCGTCGGACCGCTGGCGCGAAGTGGCGCTGCGCCTGGCGCTCGGCTCGACGCGGACGCGCATTCTGCGGCAGCTCCTCACTGAGGCAGTGATGGTCGCGCTGGGCGGCGCAGCGCTTGGGATTGCAGGCGCGGTAACGCTGCTGCGTCTCTTGAGCGCGTGGCAGCCGGTGCCGGATATTCCGATCAATATTCCGGTGTATCCGGATACGCGAACGTACGTGGTGGCGCTGGGCCTCGCGCTTGTGAGCGGCCTGCTGTTCGGGCTGGTGCCGGTGCGGCAGGTGATGAAGGCGAATCCGTACCAGGGCATCAAGACCGGAGCGGCCGGTACGGGAGCGATGAAGCGGTTCACGCTGCGCGACGTGCTGCTTGCGCTGCAGATTGCTATGTGCGCGGTGCTGGTGACGGCGTCGCTCGTGTCGGTGCGCGGAATGGTGCGTTCGCTGCACGCGAACTTCGGGTTCAACCCGCAGAACGCAATGCAGGTGAACACCGACCTGAGCATGAGCGGGTACAAGGGCGACCAGATCCCGGTCATGCAGCGCAAGCTGATGGAGGCAATCCAGCGGATTCCCGGAGTGACGGCGGTGGGATTCATCGACCATGTGCCGCTGAATATCGGCTGGAACGATACGTTCATTTACAAGGACTCGACGACCGACTACAAACCCACGACCCGCGTGGCGGATGCGATGCAGTTCGGTGCTTCGCCGGGATACTTTGAGGCCGCGCAGACGGCTGTTCTCGCCGGCAGGTCGATCACCTGGGACGACACCAAGAACAAGGACTTTGCGGCGGTCGTCAACCAGCAGTTCGCGCGCGTGGTCTTCGGCAGCGAGCAGAACGCGGTCGGCAAATGGTTCAAGATCTGGGGCGGCCGGCGAGTGCAGGTGGTGGGCATCTGCGAAGACGGCAAATACAAAACGCTGAGCGAGGACCCTCAGCCGGCGATTTATCTGTCGGTCCTGCAGGACCCAACGGACGATACGTACTTCATCGTGCGCTCGAACCGCGGGCCACAGGACCTGGCGCCGGCGCTGGAGCGAACGTTATATGGCCTGAACACCGGCCTGCCATTCACCTTCAGCACGTGGGACCGCGAGCTCGGGACAGCGCTGTTTGCCGCGCGCGCGGCCTCCCTCGCATTGGGAGTGCTGGGCGGTCTCGGTGCAATGCTGGCGGTCACCGGCATCTTCGGGCTCGGCGCCTACGCAGTGAGCAAGCGCATGCGCGAGCTGGGCATCCGCGTGGCTCTCGGCGCGCAGCCGGCGCAGGTGCTCACTGCGGCGCTCAAGCGTGTCTTTGTGCT
Organism: Occallatibacter sp.; assembly: GCA_035263625.1. Taxonomy (GTDB): domain Bacteria; phylum Acidobacteriota; class Terriglobia; order Terriglobales; family Acidobacteriaceae; genus Telmatobacter. Next base: position 115,321 of record DATFRB010000088.1, on the reverse strand, counting down.
GCTGGCGATCGGCTCCGCGGCTGGGCTCGCGCTGGGGCTGGCGGCGACGAAGCTCCTCGGATTCATCGTCTACCAGGCATCCCCGCGCGACCCGCTGGTGCTCGCCGGGGTGGTGGCGGCAATGGCGCTGCTGGGGATTATGGCCGCGTGGATTCCCGCAATGCGCGCCCTCCGGGCTGATCCGCTGATCCTGCTGCGCGTGGAGTGAAGCAGCGGGGTTAGCGATCCAGGGGAATTACCTGCGAGCCAGTGGTGAGCAACGAAAACTGAAGATCAGGAGAAATTTGGAGCACGACGGCACAGTGGCGGCTTCACTAGACGGATCCTGAGTTGATGTATCCAAAGCAGAGCCCTGTAAAAGGGCACGACTTTAGTCGTGCCGCAAGAGCTCGCTTCAAGTGTTCTGGGACTTTAGTCCCTGCTCCGGATACACCAACTTAGGAGTTGCTTTAACTCCGCCAACCCCGCTAGCTCCGCTCGGAGAGGACGAATGAGCGTACGCAGTCGAGTGCGAACCTGGTGGCGAGCAATGTCGCGGCCTTCGGCAGTGAAAACTCAGGTGCGCGAGGAGCTCGAATTTCACGTCGAGAACCATGCAGCAGACCTGGTGCGGGCCGGCGTGCCGCGCGAGGAAGCCATGCGGCGCGCTCGTGCGGAACTGGGCAGCCTCGCTTCCGGGAATGAGAATTGCCGTGCGGCGTGGGGCACGCGCTGGTTCGACGAACTCACCGGCGACATGCACTATGCGCTGCGCATGCTGAGGAACAGCCCCGGATTTACGGCGATCGCGATCGGGTCGCTGGCGCTCGGCATCGGCGCGAACACCGTGATCTACACGGCGGCGCAGCACATGCTCCTCGACAAGCTCGTCGTCCCGCATCCGGAGCAATTGCGGCTCTTCGAGTGGACGCAGCCGAATGAAAACGGCGCCGTTGAGGAGAGCTGGGGATGGTTTGACGAGGGACCGAACGGGGCCGAGGTCTCAACTTCGTTTTCCTACCCCGTCTACGAGCAGTTGCGCAGGACCAACCGGAGCATGGAGGAGTTGTTCGCGTTCAAGCCGCTGAACGGGCAAACCGTGAGTCTCAACGGCCATGCCGAAGCGCTTGACACGGAGATGATTTCGGGCAATTTCTTCTCCGCGCTGGGTGTTCAACCGCAGCTTGGTCGCGCCATAGGCGAAGCCGACGACGGCGCGCCGGGAACCGGTCCCGTGGCCGTCATCAGCGACCAGTTTTGGACAAGCCATTTCGGCCGCTCTCAGGATGTAATCGGAAAGTCGGTACTGGTGAACACGGTGCCGATGACGATTGTGGGTGTGGCGCCGAAGGGATTCACCGGCGCGTACTCGGCGCAGGGGACGCCGGTTCTCTTCTTCCCATTCAGCATGCAGCCCATCGTTGCCCCGCCGGATTGGGGCGACGACGCACCGAACCTGTTGACGAACACGAAGCTCTGGTGGGTCCTGGTGATGGGTCGCGCGAAGCCGGGCGTGCCGGACGGGAAGGCTGCGGCGGAGCTGAACGTGACGATGGACGCGGCAATCCGCGCAACGATGGCGTCGAAAGGCAAAGCGATGGCGCGCCTGCTGCTCGTGGATGGGAGCAGGGGGCAGAATCCCTCGTCGGAATTGTCAAAGCCAATTTACGTGTTGCTGGGGCTGGCGGGATTCGTCCTGCTGCTCGCGTGCGCAAATCTCGCGAACCTCCTGCTGGCGCGTGGCGCCGCCCGGCAGCGCGAAATGAGCGTTCGGCTCGCGATGGGCGCGATGCGGCGCAGGATTCTGCGGCAGGTGCTCACGGAGAACCTGATGCTGTCGCTGGTTGGTGGCGCGGCGGGGCTGCTGATGGCGTACGCAGTGCGCGATGCGATTCCCCGGATGCTGACGAGTGCGTGGGCGCCGCCGGCGTTTGCGGCGCGATTCGACTGGCGGATTTTTTTCTTTGCTTTCATGGTGTCGATTGCGACCGGGATCATCTTCGGGCTTGGGCCGGCATGGGCGGCAACGCGCGTGGAGGTAAGTTCAGGGCTGAAGGACACGGCGCAGACCACGACACACAAGCGCAGCGGGCTGGCGGGTAAGGCGCTCGTTTCATTCCAGGTGGCGCTCTCCATGGTGCTCGTGGTGGGAGCGGGGCTGTTTGTGCAGACGCTGTTCCGGATGGGTCATGCGCGTCTCGGTTTCAACACGGACCGCATCACGCTCTTCGGTGTGGCACCGCCGCAGGCGAAGTATCCCAAGGCGGCAACGATCCCGCTCTACCGGCAGATCGAGCAGAGGCTGGCGGCGCTTCCCGGAGTGGAGCGAGCAGCGGTGACGCGCATTCCACTGATTTCAGGCGGCGCGAGCAGGCATACATTTGTGCCCCAGGGCACGGCCCGCAAGCCGGATGGGCAAAACCCGAGCGCGCTGACGAACGAGGTCGGCAAAGGCTTTTTTGCGATGTACCAGATCCCGATCATCGCCGGGCGGGGGTTCGACTCGACGGACACGGAGACCTCGCGCAAGGTGGCGGTCGTGAACGAGGCGCTGGCGAAGAAATTCTTTCCGAACGTGAACCCGATCGGACGAACATTCGATGAGGGGTATCACAAGCCGACTCCGATTGAGATCGTGGGCATCTGCGCGGACACCAGATATGCCCACGTGCGCGACAACATGGAGCCGCTGTACTTCACGCCGTATTACCAGATGGACGACGGCGCGGGGTGGATCTCGTTCGCTTTGACGACGCGAATGGATGAGGCGGCACTGGCCACGGAAATCCGGCGAGTGGTGGCGAGCGTGGATGGCATCCTGCCGGTGCTCGACATCCGCACGCAGAACGAGCAGATCGCGGGGACAATGCGCAATGAGCGCATTTTCGCGAATCTGACGGCGGGATTCGGCGTGCTCGCGCTCGTGCTCGCTGCAATCGGAATCTACGGCATCCTGGCCTACTCGGTGTCGCGGCGCACCAGCGAGATCGGCATTCGCATGGCTCTCGGAGCGCGGCCGGCAATTGTGCTGACCATGGTGCTGCGCGAAGCCGCGTGGATTGCAGTGATCGGCGTTACCGCCGGAATTGGCGGAGCCCTGGCGCTGGGGCGCCTGGTAGCGAGCCTGCTCTACGGGTTGAAATCGTGGGACCCGGCAACGCTCGCAGGGGCGGCAGTGCTGTTGGGTGTCGTGGCGCTGGCGGCAAGCTGGATCCCCGCGCGGCGCGCTGCGGGCGTGGACCCGATGAGGGCATTGCGACACGAATAGCAGTTCACAAATCGCAACGCGCGCACTGCGGATCTCACTTTGAACTGCGCGTGTAGTCGAGAAGAAACTGCCGCGTCCAGGTCTTCCCGTTGTCTGCGGATTTTTGCCACTCCTGTTCGACGTGATTGGCGTCAATCCGGCGAACCGTGATGCGATTGAGAACAGTCTCGCCGCCCGGCCCGCGGCTCGGCCCGGTGAACTGGGCTGTTCCCGCTGTGGCCTTGCCCTCCAGAAACACGTGCACGCGCCCTTCGTTATCGGCAAAGAGTCCATGCCAGCTCTGGTCATCCGCGCTGTAGCCAAACACGTTCTCTCCACTGTGATTCCGCTCGCCCTTCCAGCGCTCAACGACGACGCATTGGCTGAGATCGAGACTGACGCTGCTGGAGGCGTCGGGCGGGTTGCCGGGAGAAGCAATGGACCATTCGCCTATCCAGAAGTCCAGCGCACGACGGTTGGGGCTCGAGGCGCAGGATGTGTCGTCTGCGGCATTGGCTGCCGATGGCAGCACAAGGCATGCAACGGCCAGAATGTGCGTAAACAAAGCGGCTGAGCGACGGAGTTTTGAAGCAAAGGTGCGGACCATGGTTCGACCTCCTGGGCTGAGGGAATGGATGACGGGTTCACGGACATGGGGAAACGTGTCCGGCCAGTGTCAGGTTATGACTTCTCTTTTCGCCGTGCATTCGATATTTTGTCAATGAGTGTCGAGAAAACGACAAACTGCAATCTTCGACCGGCTCGCGCGCAGCAGCGCTCACGTCGTGACGCTGACGCACGACTACCCGGCAGGGCATGTGATTCCCACGCACTACCACAACCGCGATCAATTGGTGTTCGCATCGCGGGGAGTGATGACCGTTCGGACGAATGATGGAGTGTGGGTGGTACCGGCCCATCGCGCCGTGTGGATTCCGAGCCGCGTGCCGCACAAGATCGCCATGTCAGGGGACGTCGCGATGCGGACGCTTTACCTGAAGCCGCGCCTGGCTTCTTCCCTGCCCCGCGGTTGTTGCGTGGTCCATGTGCCGCCACTGTTGCGCGAGCTGATTCTGCGCGCTTGCGCGTGTGGGCAGCTCGGCAGAAGCCCGGCATGGCAAATGCATCTTGTCCACGTGATCCTCGATCAGCTGCAAGCCATTCAGGTGGCGCCGCTGCAGCTTCCCTTCCCTGAAGACAGAAGAGCGGCGCGCGTTGCCGCGGCGCTGGCCGCCGACCCCGCGGGCCGCAGAACTCTATCGCAGGTCTGCCTGAAAAGCGGCGCAAGCCGAAGGACGATTGAACGGCTGTTTGTCAACGAGACGGCATTGACCGTCGGCAAATGGCGCCAACAATTGCGCCTCATGGAAGCGCTGCAGCTGCTGGGCAAAGGCGCGAAGGTGACCTATGCCGCGCTCGAGACCGGATACTCCGCGCCCAGCGCCTTCATCGCAGCGTTTCGCAAGGCCCTGGGGACGACCCCGGCGCAGTACTTCAAAGAGTCGCGCGACGGGAGATAATCCCAGCGCTCGGATACCCGGCCAACCTCTGACTCTCTTTTGCGCTCAGGAAACGCGCGTGCATTCCTCGACAGGAACAGGTACCTGCTCGACAATCTCGAGTCCGAAGCCTTCGAGCGCGGGGATGTGCATGGGAGTATTCGAAAGCAGCCTGATGCGCTGAATGCCGAGGTCGGAGAGGATCTGGCCGCCGAGGCCGATTGCGCGTAGGATGCGACCGGTGCGGTCCTGCGCGGCCTCGCGTGAGCGCAGCTCATGGTGGAGGATGAGGCGGCCTGGGTGCGCGGGGTCCACATCGCGAGGCGCGACCTGTCCGCCGGGACCAAAAGTGGCGTGAAACGGACTCTGTTCGCGCGGCGAGTGGTCGATCTCAAAGCCCCGCGAAGTGTTGTGCAGATAGATGAGCGCACCGCAACCCGCCTCGGCGATCATGCGCATCGATTGGTCGAGGGTCTCGCGGCAGTGGCAGTCGGCGCCGAACACGTCGCCCGCGGTGCAGCGGGTGTGCACGCGCACCAATACAGCAGAAGTGCAGGGCGCGCGGTAGTTGGAATCGCCGGGAAGGCCTGCCGAAGCGCCCTCGAACGCCGGGCAGCCCGGGCACAGGTCGCCGCGGACCAGCGCGACGTGGCTCTCGCCCCCGTTCACCTCCGACTCGTAGGCGATCATGCGAAACTCGCCGTAGCGTGTCTGGATGCGGCTCTCGCCCGCGCGAACGATATAGCGCTCGTGGCGAAGGCGGTAGCGGATGAGTTCGGCGACCGTGAGGATGCGCAGTCCATGCTGCTCGCAAAACGGGATCAGGTCCGGAATGCGCGCCATCTCGCCGTCGTCGCGCATGATCTCGCAGATCACGCCTGCAGGAGTGAGTCCTGCCATGCGGGCCAGATCGACCGAAGCCTCGGTCTGGCCGGCGCGCACAAGCACGCCGCCGCGGCGCGCTCGAAGCGGAAACGTATGTCCAGGCCGCGCAAGGTCTGAGGCGGTGGATGCGGGATCGATGGCAACGCGGATCGTGTGGGCCCGGTCGGCTGCCGAGATGCCCGTTGTGACGCCTTCCCGCGCTTCGATGGTCTCGGTAAACGCGGTCCCGAAGCGCGAGGAGTTCTGCTGCGTCATCGGGAAGAGCCGCAGGTGGTCGGCGCGCTCTTCCGTGAGGGTGAGGCAGATGAGCCCGCGGCCGTAGCGGGCCATAAAGTTGATGGCCTCCGGGGTCACTCGCTCGGCGGCCAGCGTCAGGTCGCCTTCGTTCTCTCGGTCCTCGTCATCGACAACTACGACCATGCGTCCCGCGCGTATCTCGTCAAGAGCGCCGGGGACATCGATGAAAGGAGCCTCGCGTATGCGGGAAGGGGTCATCTGACTGGATTCATTGTCGCCTAAGTCCGCAATAAACAGCAAAAGCGCCGCTCGAAGGCGGCGCTTTTGACGGTCGGACGAGAAAAAGGGCCTACAACGTCGATTCGATCTCGAAGCCCCAAGCTTCCAGAAGTGCTTCGGGGATGTACTTGGAATTCTTGTTGCGACGAGCCCACTCACGAAGACGGGTCGACCGGATGTACTGATCCGGTGTCAGCTTGAACTCCTTCACGATCTGTTCGAAGGAGGTCACAGTGGGCACTACGGGCCCAATGGGCTCCGGCTTGCCCCAATTCGGATTTCCACGACGCTTTGCCATTTGGTGTCCTTATTCAGAGGGGTAAATTTTTCAAGCAACCTCGGACGCGCGCTTGGGGGTAGCTGGTCCGGTCCTGAGGGTCGGTCACTGAATCTTATTTTAAGGATTTTTCATGCAGAAATCAATAGGCAGATGGCGCAAAACCGGTGCAAAACCAGCAACTTTTCGAGTTGCCTGGTCTTCCATATATACCGTATGGCGAATGACTTACCGTGCTTAACCTGGCCGTATAGTACCCAAAAGTGGCAGCCTGGCGGTGGCGTATGTTCAGGCCCAAATGACACGATGGTTTCATGGGTAAATCTATGTGGGCAACAGCCTTGGGCCTCGGCGTCCTCGGGCTGGCAGCGGTCAGGTGCGGAGCCGTGGAGTTGAAGATCAGCCGGCAGGCGCTCGAGAAGACCTTGCGGCAGCAACTGTTCAGCGGCCCGGGCGGCCGCTACTACCTGAAGGGATCTTCCCAAACCGCATGCTTCGTGTACGTGGAGGACCCGCAGATGAGCTTTGCGGCAGATCGCATCGTGGTCCGGGTCAAGACCCACGCCAGGATCGGAACAGCGATGGCCGGCAAATGCCTTGGGGTTGCGCTGGCGCCCGCGTCAGAAGTATCCATGGAGCCGGATGGCGAGGGGGAGACTCTTGGCTTCAAGGATGCGCGGCTCGAACACGTGAGCGAACAGAAAGAGCTGAACTTTTTGCTGACGCCGTTCCTCAATCACACCGTGCCGGCAAGCATGAAAGTAAATGCGGCCGACCTGCTGCGCAAGGCGCTGGAAGGGTCGACGGCGACTTCCGGTTACAAAGTGACTCTGGACCGCCTGAAGATCCATTCGATCCAGATTGCGGGCGAGGATGTAGTGGTCGATGTGGACGGCGACCTGAGCGTGAAGTGAGTTGTAGCAAGTCAGCAGGTTCAGCGAGTCAGCACGTCGGAGAAGGGAGGCCGCGAAGCGAAGCTGCTATAGTTTGAGACTCCGGGGAAACGTTTTCTGCCGGCGCATGTATGTGCGGTGGCCCGTAGAAAAGTTCAGGGAGTGAAGAACGGCATATGGCAATTGTGGCCGGTGTGGACTTTGGCACGTTGAGCGTCAGGGTGTCGATCGTGGACAGCAACCGCGGACGGATCGGCAGCGCGGTATCTGAGTATCCCCTGCACCGCAAGCGCGAAGATCCTGACTACGCGACCCAGTCGCACGAAGACCAGATGCGGGCGCTGGGCTCGGCGACGCGCAAGGCGGTTGCCGATGCGGGAATCAAGGGCGAACAGGTCGAAGCGATCGCGCTCGATACCACGGGGTCGAGCGTCGTGCCTGTGGACGCTCGCATGCAACCTCTCGACGACTATTACCTGTGGTGCGATCATCGCGCCAAGCACGAAGCGCAAGAGATTACGGCGCTGGCGCACGCCGACCGCCTCGAGGCGATCGAGTGGTGCGGCGGCGTGTACTCGCACGAGTGGGGATTCGCCAAGCTGCTTCACTGGCTCAGGAACAATTCGGATAAGCACGGACAGTTCGCCTCCGCATTTGAGCACTGCGACATGGTGGCTGCCACGCTGTGCGGAATCACCGATCCAAAAAAGGTGAAGCGCAGCGCGTGCGCCATGGGCCACAAGTGGATGTGGAATCCCAAGTGGGACGGGCTGCCTCCGCAGGCATTCCTGTCAAAGCTCGATCCGCTGCTGAACGGCGTGCGCGAGAAGCTGGCCGGCGACTACTCAACCAGTGATGCGATCGCCGGGCGCCTGAGTGCGCACTGGGCGCGCGAGCTCGGACTGCGCGAAGGAATTCCGGTTCCGGTGGGGGCGTTTGACGCGCACTGGGATGCGCTTGGTGCTGGCTGCCGCGAAGGCGACGTGGTGAATGTGGTGGGCACGTCAACGTGCATCATCGCAATGGCGAAGAAGGCGGACCTCGTGCCGGGCGTCTGCGGCGTGGTGCCTGGCAGCGTCCACCCGCAATACACAGGCATCGAAGCCGGGCTGTCGGCGACCGGCGACATCTTCGAGGCGATTGCCCGGCGTGCGGGCGTGAAGGTCTCCGAGTTGGCGAAGGGCCTGGAAACGTACCGCGCGGGCCAAACGGGCCTGCTGCGGCTGAGCTGGGACAACGGCGACCGCACGGTGCTCGTGAATCCTGAACTCGGCGGCGTAACGCTGGGATGGAACCTTGTGCACACGGCTCAGGACGAGCTGTTCGCGGCCATCGAGGGCACGGCATTTCACACGCGGATCATCCTTGAGCGCATGGCGGAACATGGCGTTCGCGTGGACCGCGTCATCAACGGCGGGGGCATTCCGCAGAACAACCCGGTGCTCAACCAGGTGTACGCAAACGTTCTAGGCAAGCCGGTTCTGGTTCCCTCGGGAACGCCAACGAGCCTTGGTTCGGGCATCTTCGCGATGCTCGCGGCAGGGGCTTTCAAGACGGTCGAAGAAGCGCAGCAGGCGCTCTGCCTCGACCACACCACCGTCGAGCCGGATGCGAAGGAGAAGGCCGTGTACGAGCGGCTGTATCCGCTCTACCGCAAAGTGTACTTCGCACTGGGCGCGCGCAATGCCGAAGCCGTCGCGCTCGGCGATGTGCTTCCGGAGATAAGGAAGATCGCGGCCGAAGTGCAGCGGGGTTAGCGGGGTTAGCGGCGCTAGCGGTGTCAGCGGATCCGGTCTGCACTCCTCACACGGTGCTGTGTCGTATGATTCGACGCGGCACCCTGTGAGGAGTTTTTTCATGCTCTGTTTGTTGGTTTCCCGTGAGTTTGTGTTTGGCTTAGTTCTCTGTTCGTTTTCGGCTCCAACGTTTGCGGCACAGTCTCAGGCGAGTGCGTATGATCTCGTCGATACAAGAATCGGCACCGCTGGCGGTGGGAACACCTTTCCCGGCGCTTCCCTTCCCTTCGGCATGGTGCAGTGGAGCCCGGACACGAACCACGACGGATGGTACAGGTATGACGAAAAGTCGATCCTGGGATTCAGCCTCACACATATTTCAGGAGCGGGCTGCCCGCTATACGGCGACTTCGGCGTCCTCCCGGTAACCGGCGAGTTGACCACGAGCCCCGGCAAGGATCTCGCGCCATACGCGGCGGCCTTCGATCACGCGCATGAAGAAACGCACCCCGGCTACTACGCGGTGACACTCGCGAGCGGCGTGAAGGTCGAGATCACCGTCACGGCGCGCTCGGGAATCGCGCGGTTCACGTTTCCATCAGGCGTGCCCGCACGGCTGCTGGTGAATGCAGGGTCGAGCACAGAGTCGATTCCCGGAGGCTCGACGGACTTCAATCACGATGGCATTTCGCTGGCCGGAACCGATGGCTTTACTGCGTCTTCGCGCGCGGGCCACTTCTGCCAGAGCGATTCACACTACAAGATTTTCGCCACCGGCCGATTCAACAAGCCGTTCAGCAAAACTGCTATGTGGCAGGATGATGCGGTGATGGCCGGGGGAAATAGGGCGGAGGGACGACGCACGGGCGCTTGGCTCGATTTTGGAAATGAGCGCGAAGTGGTGCTGAAGATCGGTATTTCCTTCGTGAGCGAAGATGGCGCCGGCGCGAATCTTGCCAGCGAGGTTGCGGGCTGGGATTTCGACGAGGTGCGCGCCAAGGCAAAGTCGGCGTGGACGGAGTTGCTCGAGCGTTTTGCCGTCGAAGGCGGAACAGACGATCAGCGCAAGATCTTCTACACCGGCGTGTACCACTCCTTCTTATCGCCGAACCTCTTCAGCGACATAGACGGCCGGTACATGGGATTCGACGGCAAGGTGCACACGGTCTCCGGCCGGCAGAAGGCGCAGTACGCGAACTTCTCCGACTGGGACATCTATCGCAACACGGTCCAATTGCAGGCGCTGTTTGAACCCGAGCGTGCGAGCGACATGATGCAGTCGCTGGTGAACGACGCAGCGCAAGGCGGGCAGCTTCCGCGGTGGGAGGCAGCCAACGACGTGACGTACGTGATGGGCGGCGACTCGCCGGCGCCGGTGATTGCTTCGTCGTACGCCTTCGGCGCGCGGAATTTCGACGCAGAGGCTGCGCTCAAGTACATGGTGAAGGCGGCCACCGAGACGAAGGACAACCGCGAGCGTCCCTACCTGGCGGACTATCTGAAGCTCGGGTATGTGCCGTCGGACAAGGACGAGATCTCCGTGTCCCGCACTCTCGAATACACAAGCGACGATTTCGCGATCGCGCAGTTCGCGAAGGCGCTCGGTCACGATGACATTGCGGGCCGTTTTCTAAAGCAATCGGAAAATTGGAAGAATCTCGTGGATCCGCAGACGCACTGGCTCCGGCCGCGCAACAGCGATGGAAGCTGGCTGGAGGGGTTCGATCCCGACCACGCGATGCCCAAGCGAAGGAATTCTCCCGTGGCGGGCGATCAGAGGGGATTCGAGGAGGGCAACACGTGGCAGTACAGCTTTATGATCCCGTACGACTACCCCGACCTGTTTGCGGCGATGGGCGGCGACGACACGGTGGTTCCCCGGCTCGACAAGTTTTTCGTGAAGCTCCGGTGCTGGGGTGAGCCCTGCTACAACATCGAGAACGAGCCCGACTTCGTGGTGCCGTATGCCTATGTTTGGGCGGGCCAGCCGTGGAAGACGCAGGAAGTGGTCACGCGCATCGCCAGGGACACCTTCAAGGCATCGCCCGATGGGATTCCGGGCAACGACGACCTCGGCGCGACGTCGGGCGTTTACATATGGGATGCGCTTGGGATGTATCCGGCGGTTCCAGGCGTGGGCGGCGTGGTGCTGGGCACGCCGATGTTTACAAAGGCCACGCTGCGCCTGGCGGATGGAAGAACGCTGGTGATTTCGCGTTCAGGAGATGGAATTTACGTTTCGAATGTAGCTGCAAACGGCGAACCCCTGGCAAGCAACTGGCTGCCGGTAGCAAAGATCCATGCGGGAGAAAACCAATTGCACTTCTCGATGCAGGCTTCGCCGGATGCTCACCGCGGAACTGCGGCAGCGGATCGCCCACCGGCGCTCAGGTGATCACTCACGCGGTCACGCATGGGGCAATTCCGTCCCGACGAATGGCTCGTTGCTGATTGCGCGCAGATAGTCTCCGTACCCGCTCTTGCCCAGCGAATCCGCAAGCCTCTCCAGCTCGCCCGCGGAGATGTAGCCCATCCGATAAGCGATCTCCTCGGGGCAGGCGATCTTCAACCCCTGGCGCTGCTGGATGGTCTGGACGAACAGCCCTGCTTCGAAGAGCGATTCATGCGTGCCGGTGTCAAGCCATGCCATGCCCCGGCTCATCACCTGGACCTTCAACGTGCCGGCTTCGAGATAGAGCCGGTTCAGGTCGGTGATCTCAAGTTCCCCGCGCCCTGAAGGCTTCAATGACGAAGCCAACTCGACAACCTGATTGTCATAGAAATACAGGCCAGTCACGGCAAAATGGGATTTGGGCCGGTGGGGCTTCTCTTCAATGCTCACTGCCTTGCCCTGCTTATCGAACTCGACGACACCGTACCGCTGTGGGTCATTGACACGGTAGGCAAAAACCACGGCTCCCTGCTGCAACGCGGCCGACTGTTGCAGCTGCGATGAGAAGGAGTGGCCGTAGAAGATGTTGTCGCCAAGCACGAGCGCGCACGCGTCGGATGCGATGAAGCTTTGGCCTATGAGAAAAGCCTGCGCAAGTCCGTCAGGACTCGGCTGAACCGCATAGCTCAGGTTCAATCCCCACCGTGATCCATCGCCCAGCAAATCGGCGAAACGTTGCGTATCCTGGGGAGTTGAGATGACCAGGATGTCACGTATGCCAGCGAGCATCAGCGTGCTCAGCGGGTAATAGATCATCGGCTTGTCATACACCGGCAGCAGTTGCTTCGACACGACGTGCGTGACGGGGTAAAGGCGCGTGCCCGAACCGCCTGCGAGAATGATCCCCTTCATCGAGGCGCCCGCTCCTCGTAATTCCAGCGGAGCCAATCACGGTACGAGCCTGTTCGAACGTTTTCAACCCATTCTTGATGTTCCAGGTACCATTCGACAGTCTTCCGCAGTCCATCATCGAAACGCATCGATGGCTCCCAACCGAGTTCGCGCTTGATCTTCGAAGCGTCGATGGCGTAGCGGCGATCGTGGCCCGGCCGGTCGGGCACAAAGGTAATCAGGCTGCTTCTGGCGCCTATCTTGCTGTCAGGCCTCAATTCATCCACGAGGCTGCAGATCAAGTGCACTACCTCCAGGTTGTTCTGCTCGCTGTTGCCGCCGATGTTATAAGTCTCCCCGGGCCGGCCCTTTTCGAGCACGGCGCGAATCGCCGCGCAATGATCTCGGACATGCAGCCAGTCCCGGATATTCCCTCCATCGCCATACACCGGCAACGGCTTCCCGTCCAACGCATTCAGGATGATGAGCGGGATCAGCTTTTCCGGAAACTGGAACGGTCCGTAATTGTTCGAACAGTTCGTCGTGAGCGTGGGAAGCCCATAAGTGTGGAAGTAGGCGCGCACCAGGTGGTCGGATGCCGCCTTCGAAGCAGCGTAAGGGCTGTTTGGCGCGTAGGGAGTATTTTCAGTGAATGCCGGATCGTCTGGCAGTAGGCTCCCATAGACCTCGTCGGTTGAAACGTGGAGGAAACGAAACGATTCGCGGTCCTTCGCCGGGAGTTGGGAGAAATACTCCCTCGCCTGTTGAACAAGCGCGAACGTGCCGTTGACGTTCGTTCGCACAAAGGCATCGGGGGCCATGATCGAGCGGTCGACGTGGCTCTCGGCGGCGAAATGAACTACTGCCCGCGGGCGGTAGTCGCGAAACAGGCCGGCGACGAGTTCAGCATCGCCAATGTCGCCGCGGACCAGCACATGACGCGGATCGTGAACCAGCGATGAAAGGTTCTCCGGATTACCGGCATAGGTCTGCAGGTCGAGGTTGACCACCCGGCCGCCGTTCTCGATCCAATCGAGCACGAAATTCGATCCGATAAACCCCGCACCGCCGGTGACAAGAATAACTGGGCTTGAATCTGGCATTGGAATTTGACTCGTTCCATCCCTTCGGCTCTGACCTTCCGGGTGATTGCGTACCGGATTGAGTGCCGGTCGGAACTCAGTCTCCATTCACAAGGGATCGAAGCGCAAGGCCGCACGAATGCAGCATCGGGCGACGCATCGGCGCACAACGCTCAAAACAAGATAGATTCATAATGAAATGATCCGAGCCCCAACTTTTGCAGCGAACGTGCCCTTCTGGACCACAGTTGAGATTTATGGAATTACAGCGGTTCTCAATGAGGGTCCACCATAAGCCAGGTTCGCTGGCGGGACTCCGACCGGGTCAATGGGAGGGGTCAATAAATCTTAGATCTAAAGACAGCTTACATCTGCCCTTGAACTGAGTTGGGCGCTCGGTAGGGTTGTACCGCCGATCTCATGCGTCTCCGCCGGAACCACCTTGATATCCCGGCCGTAATCGGCAGATTTGACCCGCGCCTGAGGCTTGCGTCCGAGCCGCGGAGTCCTGATCGGCCGAAGCGATCCAACGAAGGTGGCGGTTATGATCTCCAAATCCGTGCGGAAAGTCGCCCGGCTCATGTAACGCCGATCGATGCGCGCCTTAAGCGGCTTGATCCGCTGATGATAAAAGATCTCCACCTCATGTGCTTTAAGGCCTTCAAGTATCTCTTCCTCGCATCGAAAGGCCAGTGAAGCCGCACCGGTGACTCCTGGACGGCAGGCCATCTGAAAGTCCTCGGCAAACTGCGGAAGCTTCGGCCGCGGCCCGACCAGGCTCATTTCACCACGGAGGACATTGAAGAACTGGGGAAGTTCGTCGAGCTTAAGCTTGCGCAACCAGCGCCCGAATCCTGTGACGCGAAGGTCGCCGGCCTTGGTGAGACCCAGCTCCTGGGATCCGGCGGTCGAGGCCTCCATGCTGCGGAACTTGTAAATCGTAAACAATTTCCCGCGCAGTCCTACGCGCTGTTGGGTAAAGAGAGCAGGCCCCGTCGACGTCAGTCGAATACACAGCGCAATGACGAGCATCGGCAAGCCAAAGATGCCGAGAATGAGAACGGCGATAGTGAAATCAAACACGCGCTTTGTGGGGGATATGCTCCAATAACTGGCTTTTACCTTCTTTCCCTTAACCACCTGCATCGGTGAAGTCTGGCCTGAAAATGAGAACTCCGTTCGGCTCGAACTTGGATCGGCAGCATCAACCGATTCACTCAGGACTGTAAAAGGACTCATGAATATTTGCCTCGATTGATAATTCTTCGATCTTCGTGTACCTCAGCGGTGCCGCCGTTCGATATGATCCCCGTTCTTGAACGGAGGCTCAAATCGATAGCTCTCCGCAACGAATCTCCCGATTCATGCGTCTGCAATATTGCATGAATAAGACCGGAGACTCCCTGAATCGGTTAGGGCAAATCGGATGCACATGCGCCGTCATTGATACAACGGATCTGGGATATGAAAGAAGCTAATTCACGCGATCGTTCATTCGATGCCGCAATTTGCCTTTTGACAAATTGTCGTTGCACCGAATTCGCAGGCCGTAAGCTCTGAGATTGCGCGTAACGCGGTGGTGCTGCGCACGAGGCTGAATCGAAGCAAATTGCTGATGATTGAAAGGATAGCAAAGGGAGCAGGATCGAACAACGTATTTTTGGTCGGCCTTCATCGTCCTCACATATATAAAAGCGCAATTTACGCCGAAAGAGGGACACCGACCAATTTGGACCCCGGCCTCGCTGCCGCGACCCCGACCCCGGTACAGGTGCGCCTGGTCCAGGAACGGGACCATCGCCCACACTACACCCAATAAATCGCGGCCGAGCCAATTCGAATGCGGAAAGGAGACATGAACAGCAACGGCCGGATGGCCGCGAGCCCCAACGCGAAAACCGCAGTTGCCGAGGCTCGCCCGGAAATCGCCTCGAACTGCGTGGTCATCACGGACTCGGTACGAGCGCTCGCCCGAGTAATCCAGGTCGAAATCTTCCTCTAATCCGTCGCCCGAAGAGAAGAACCTGTGAAAAGTCTCGACCGCACTTTTCGTAGGCTCCGCCCCCGTCAGTCCCAGGGCGCAATGCGACCCGAGACGTCCAGATTTCGAACAATACACACAAAGAAAGCTCTTCTTACTGCCGCTCACGCGCTTCGAATGTTCCGCGCGCCCGAAAGCACAAGCAATCCTTGGTGCACGATCAACGGTCAGATGCTGTAGACACCATAGCACCGTTGCAGGACCGCCTCAAGCTTCCGGAGTGCAAATGTCATACATAAAGACTCAAATTTGTGACTGGGGAAACCGCCCCATGTCATACATAAAGACTCAAAATCGTCCCCGGGGAAACCCCTCAAATGAATCCATATCACTTCGCCTTGGGATACCACGTGATCCGGGCCTCGGCCGTTGTATTGCGGTGAGATCCCGACTCGTAAATTGGCGCCTTCCACTGCTCGGTCTGCACAAAGCCACGGATTTCAAAATCGTGAAAGAGGCGCTTTCGAGCCTCGAACGCAAAATCGTCCTGCGTCGTGCCTCCGGTAACAAAGCCCGAAGCCACTTTGGTCCGCCGGTACATAAATTGGATTTCTTCCTGGGGTGATAAGTGATAGGTAAGCCACGACTGGCCGCCTTTGCCCTGCCGCCCTATCCAATCGCCAACAAGAAATCCCTTGTTCGTCGGCCCCTGCTTCTGGATCTCCTCCCAATAAAGGAACTGCCCTAACTGAACGGAGGCGCTTACGGTGTCGGTGTAGTCGCCTTCCAGGCGAAGATCGAGATGCTCGAATTTCGGGAAGCGGGCAAGGTAGATGCCAGGACGCCATCCGGCCCTGCGCGGCGCGCTGATGGGGCTCACGTCGTCGTGGCAAAGTGAATCGGTGTAGAGGGTGACCCATCGCCGCAGGTAGGGAAGACGGTAGCTGAAGTCGAATGTGCCAAATCGCGCTCCCGGATCGTCGCGGGAGTTCTTTTCGGCTACGGTCACGTTCTGAAAGCTGAAGAAGCTGTGGAGAAACGTGTGCAGCGTAACTGGTGCGTGGCCTTCTCCGCCCCACACAACCAACCGGTCAAAACCGAATTCAATGTTTCGCGTCGGCTTGAAGCTGATCTTTTGCAAGTGGACCCAGGGCTGATTCGGCGTCGTGTGGCCCTTCAGGCTTCCCACAAAGAAGTCATAGCGAAACGGACCGGTTAAGCGGGAGAGGAGAGGAATGTTCAGCGGCTCGACCCGGTCAATCTGGAAATTGTAGGAATCCTCTGCATTATTGCTCCAGAGCATCGACCCGCCCTGGTCGGGACCGAGCCAGTGATCGTTCTTGCCGATCGAGAATTCGTGCCCCATGACGTGGTAGTTCAGGCTGGCTTCGACAATCCGGGCATCATTAGCCGCAGGAAGCGGCCCCGCCGGAATCGTGTCCTGCTTTGGAGTATCTGCGAAGGGAATCAGATCCAGAGTGTCCGACAGATACGACGCGAGCTCCTGGGAATATCCGGCCGTTGAGGGAGCGTGCTGAAACTCCCCGCGGAGATAGAACGAAAGCCTGGCAGCTTCGGCGTGCCCGCTAAAGCCGAGATAGCTATTGAAACCCTCCGCATAGGGCCGCCCGTAGTCATTCGTGAGCGTCTGCCCGATATGAAAGCTGTCGCGCAGCGGCGTTCCTGAGATTCCGCGCGCAGATGCGTAAACGCTCTCCAACTCTGCGCTGGGGCGAAGATACGGCGCGTTTCGCTCGAGGTCAGGTTTGAACTCGCGCTCGAGAGCGGCAAACAACGTTCGCGCTTCGTCGTTATTTTCATCGCCGGTGATGTCATCCGCGCTGAGATCGAGCATGTGCACGATGCTCAAACGAGTCCAAGGGCGGATGCCAAGATATGCGGTGTCGAGATAGCCAAGCGCCTGCAGCCGCACGAGCGCAGGGTAGATCCAGCTGTCGACAGGCACATATGAGGAGCTTCGTGTGTCGTCCGACCCGGTCGGCTGGTCGCCGGAAAACGCGGATTGCGGAGTCGGCGCCTGGGATGCGGCAAGGGGGACCACCATCACGGCAACGCATAACCCCCACAAGACCGTCTTTTTCACCTGCACCTCGAGGTCATGGAGCGATTGAGAAAATCAGAAAATGAATTCATCTACGCGCGCGACACTTAGTCCCATTCGACCGGACAAACTATCTGGATGGTATCAAACACGACATCGAATGAAGCCGGGCGACGAAGATCCGGCGGCGCTCGCCAACCACCGTGTAACAATGGTCCCGAATTGCACGCGCATCCCCAGGCGCTGATTCGCGGTTGAACCCGGATTTGATTTGAAGCCTGAAACAGACCACACACGGAGTCCAAATGAGACGATCACGCGCTGTCGTCAGCCTGGCGTTGCTCGCAAGTTGCCTGCTCCTCGCACTGTCACGCGGATCAGGTGAAGAGCCGCAATGGTCGCGGCGCGTTGCCGATGCGTCG
Source organism: Occallatibacter sp. (assembly GCA_035263625.1). Classification (GTDB taxonomy): domain Bacteria; phylum Acidobacteriota; class Terriglobia; order Terriglobales; family Acidobacteriaceae; genus Telmatobacter. The sequence goes on along the minus strand of DATFRB010000088.1, from coordinate 97,459 downwards.
ATGAAACGATGGCCCAGCGGCCGGTTTGCACCGCCAGACGCGCGGTGGGCATGGAACTACGAACTTGGCACGCTGCTCGAAGGCTTTGACTCGGCCTGGTTGAACACGGCCGACGGCGACTACTACCGGTACATCAAAGCGTCGGTCGATCAATTCGTCACCCCCGAGGGCACGATCCCGACGTGGAACCGCGAGGAATTTCAGCTCGACAACATCCTGCTTGGGCGTCAGTTGCTCCTGCTCTATGGAGTAACGCTGGACAAGAAGTATGCCAGGGCCGCCAGCCTTCTATACGAACAACTGAAGCATCAGCCCCGCACGCCGTCAGGAGGGTTCTGGCACAAGGAGAGATATCCGAACCAGATGTGGCTGGACGGGCTCTACATGGCCGAGCCCTTCTATGCCGAATATGCTTCCACCTTCCATGATCCGGAGGCATTCAAGGACATCACGCATCAGTTCGAACTGATCGATGAACACGCCCGCGACAAAAAGACAGGCCTGCTCTACCACGGTTGGGACGAATCCAAACAGGAGCGCTGGGCAAACAAGCAGACCGGGCTCTCTTCGCAGTTCTGGGCTCGCGCCATGGGCTGGTACATGATGGCGCTCGTCGACACGTTGGATTACTTCCCCAACGACGATCCAGGCCGAAAGGTGCTGCTCGCCCAACTCGAGCAGGACGCCTCCGCTGTGACAAAGTACCAGGATGCTGCATCGGGACTGTGGTACCAGGTACTCGATAAACCCGAGGCGAAGGGCAATTACCTGGAGTCGTCAGCCTCGTGCATGTTTGTTTACGCCCTTGCAAAAGGCGCGCGCCGCGGATACCTGCCAGCCAGTTATCTCGCCAATGCAGAACGCGGATACCGCGGCATCCTCGATCACTTTATCCAGACCGGCCCCGATGGCGAAGTCTCCCTCGCCGGAACCGTGAAGGGCGCGGGCCTCGGCGGCAATCCCTACCGCGACGGCAGCTACGAGTACTACATCAACGAAAAAGTAGGCACAAACGATCCCAAGGGCGTAGGCGCGTTTCTGCTGGCCGCCACCCAGATTGAGACAGCATCCGAGGCAACGCTCGGCCGGGGCGATAACGTCCTCGTCGATGCATGGTTCAACAGCCAGAAGCGTCCCGATGCATTCGGGCACGAGGACTATTTTCACTACAAGTGGAACGACCTGAGTGACTCCGGCTATTCATTGCTCGGCCATATCTTTCACACCTTCGGCGCCGGCACATCGACGCTCTACACTGCGCCCACGCGCGAGGCGCTCGCCAAAGCACAGGTCTACATCATCGTTTCACCTGATATCCCGGTAAAGAATCCGAATCCCCACTACATGAGCCCCGAGGACGCAGCCCGGATCGCCGATTGGGTCAAAGCCGGCGGTGTGCTCATGGTCATGGAAAACGATCCCGCAAACGCTGATCTCGATCACATGAATGTGCTGATGCAGCATTTCGGCATTCGCTACAACAGCGTGCTGCGCAAACATGTGATCGGCTCACAGTTTGATCTGGGAAAAGTGTCGATCGACGGCAAGGGACCCATCTTCCACGATCCCCACACGATCTATGTCAAAGACGTCTCGACCATCTCCGTAACCTCGCCGGCCGTGGCGCAGGTTACCGATAATGGAGACATCCTGATCGCCACCGCGAAATTTGGCAAGGGCACCGTCTACGCGATGGTCGATCCATGGCTTTACAACGAATACACTGATGGCCGAAAACTCCCCGCTGAGTACGACAACTTTGCCGCAGGACAAGAACTGGCCCGCTGGATTCTCAAGCAGGCCTCGCGGCCAGAGTAGCAGGCACGTCAAGCCCGCTCTGCTCCTGCCACCGCCGTCGCAGTCCGCGCATCGCCCGCTTCATTTCCGAGAAACACGGGCACGATGTGCCTTTCGTAAAGGTTCTGGATCACGTTGCGCGAAATGATGGGCTCATTGGCCTCAAGCAGTCTGAGGTAGCGCCCTCCCATCTTCGCAGCCACCTTGAACCCCACGTGCAGCAGCTGGCGAACGCTGGAGTTGTACTCCGCAGCGCCCGGCACGTGCCGCAGTGCCGCAGTGTATTGCTCTGAACTCCACCTCTGTACTTCGTCCGGCGAAGGCAATTGCGCGGGGTCGATGTCGATTACGGTCGCGTACGGCCCGCAGAGTTCTTCACGGTGCGCAAACGCCTCGGCATAGATCTCTTTCGCCAGAAGCAGCCCATCGCCGCCGGCTTCAGCCAGTCCGATCAGTTCCTCGAGCCACGTAGTGCCCGCGGTCTTGAGGTGGACTCCCGCATCGAACCGCTTGATGGTCGAATGAATCGCGGGATAAATCGAGAACTTGTCGCTGCCCGAATGAACGCTCAGCTTGAGGTTCGCCGGCAGTCCAAAGCGCCGTATCGCATAGTCGATCGCGGCAACGTCAAGAGCGAATTCCTGCTCAAATTGTGCCGCATCGCCGGCGTAATCCACGCCCTTGTTAAATCGCCCGCTGAATTTCGGGGCAATGGTCTGAACTGGAATACGCTCGTCAGCGATCGCCGCAAGGATGATCAGCAATTCGGCCGGGCTCTGCGCACGATCGGTCTCATCCATCGACACTTCGGCAATGAACCTGCCCTTGCCTTTTGCCGATTCGATCCTCCGGTACACCTCGCCCGCATTCTTTATGGCCACCAGGAATTTGCCCGCGGTCTGCCGAACGTCGTCTTCGGTAATCGTCAGCGGCTCATCGATGCCCTTGAGAAATATCTCACCCGGAAGATCGGCACGAGCCTTCACAAAATCGTCAATTGCCGCACGTGAAGCCGGCTCGCCAATGAAGTCAGCCACGTCAATCGTGTAAAAGTCGCAAGCGGTCATGAAGCGGTCAACCGTCTGTAGCCCAATGTGGTCGGCATCCACAAAGTAAGGCAGCCGCCAATTCAGCGCCTTCACCGCCGCATCCGCGGCGTCGCGAACTGAAGCAGGCTCGGAGCCGATAATCGTGTGCTCGCGATTCGACTTGTTCCACACCGGGATGACCTCAATGCCGTGGCTCAGCGCATCCACACACGCCTGCAGCTGCGCTTTGGCCTGGTGCGCGAACCTGTCGCCGGTTCCGATCGAGTACCTGGCGAGCGTCAAGTCTCCTATATGCATTCTGCCTCCAACTTAAATCCGGCCGGTGTGTGCGCTGCATTTTGCTTCGTCGCAAGATTTCGAATTTCGCGCGAGAGCCGCTCTCGCGATATGCCCCGGTAAAGGCATCGGGCGAAAGTAGACTGGGCGCATGCGCATGGCGAATGCCTCATTTAAGAACCACCTGCAACCCTCGTCAAAAGAGGTCAGACCACAGTATACACTGGAATCAGTGGGGTGTTCTCCCGCCGGATTGAATTTTCCCTGTGCCAGAGTCCGAGAAAGCGTGGTAGTCTCTTGGAGTTAGGCACCCTCCTGTCCCATGCCGGGGGAAGTTCAGCTAAATATGGAGAACTCCAGGAAGCCGAGCGCGGATAGCCACCGGATGATGCAAGTGGTCAACCACTTGCGCGCCATGATTGAAGGCGGATCCCTCAAGCCAGGCGATCGCATTCCACCGGAACGCGACTTCGCCCATCAGCTCAATATCAGCCGGGCAACGCTGCGCGCGGGCATCGGCTACCTTGCGGCCCTGGGAGTAATGAAGATCAGGCACGGGGTCGGTACGTTTGTCGCGGACGGACCGCCCGATTTTGGCGGAGCCTCGCTGAGTTTCATCGGTGCGCTCCATGGGTTCCAGTCCTGGCAGATGTTTGAAGCGCGCATCCTGCTCGAAACCGGCCTTGCCGCTCTCGCTGCCGAACGCGGAAAGGAAGAGCATCACGCAGCCCTTGCTGAAGAGGTTGCGGAAATGTTCGCCGCGGTCGACAACCCAATCGAATACCTTGGGCATGACGTCATCTTCCACCGCATCATCGCGCAGGCTTCCGGCAATCCGATTCTGGCCGCGATCATGGAGACTGTTACATCCTCCATGTACGACAAGCGCAGGAAAACGGTCGAGCGTGCGACCGACCTGCGCGAATCGGCCGACATGCACCGCCAGATCTATCGTGCGATTCGCGCAAGATCGCCGCTTGAAGCGCGCAAGCTGATGGAGCAGCACCTGCGAATGGCGCAAGCCGCGCAGGGCATGGAGAAGCCCTCCACAAGAAAATCGTCGCCGCCCGCCGAACGCAGCACAACCGCAGGGACGATGGTTGAGAAAATGCCCCGCAAGGAATCTTCAGCAAGTTAGCGCAACAAAACAAAGCGTTTTTGAGTGGTAAACAGCGGGTTTGAATCCCTTAATGGATACTTATTCGACCCGAATTGGGCCCAAATTCAGCCTCACGCTGGTATCACCACACCCCAAACGCGGCATGACCGACAACAGCCAGCGCGAACTTCCCGTCCAGCGCACTTTTAATTAATCCTCCCGCTCCCGGATAAAGCGGGATTCGTCTTGGCTGCGCCGTGCTGAATAGAAGCTAAGATCGAAAAGAGAGGTCAGCATGCGCGCCCCGCATGGGACTTGAATGAGGCTACTTCGCAGACTTCTTCTTGGCAGCTATCGCTGCTCGGAACTTGCGAAGCCTCTCAGGTGACCAACCAGAGGATCTCTTTGCCGCCACTTGAGGAGCTGCCCGATGATGGACCGCTTTCGGACTACCAGAGTTACTGCCAGCCTTATGACCCTGTTCCGAAGTGGCATGAGTATCTGGATCATACAAACGGAGAGCCGCGAGGAGTGCCTTGCGCTCCCTGATCTCCCCTTCAATCTTTGTGATGAGCTGTCTGACCTCCACTGTTCTACCTCCTCCCAACATCCTAATCTCGAAAGAAGGTATCTAGCGGTCACTTCTGCGCAATTGCAAGGCAGCCATTGCGACGTAATCGATGAAGGCTGTGTACTCTGTACACATCAACGGAAAGCTGTCTCGGTCTCAAGAGCTGAGGCCGAAAGCATTGGTTGACGCCTGAACAGGTCAGTACGCGGGCCAGGGAGACGCGGGCGTCACTTGCAAGGGAGTTCGGGATCTGCCGCGAGACCGTCTACGTGCACCCGTCACGGCGTAGCCCAATGGACGGTGAGGGGGCGAACCGATAACGTCCCTAACCAACCCTCTTCGTCCGGGGGGTTGGGGTAGCTGTGTCCGGACCATGCGCCTTGAAACGACGGCGGGCTTCCTGAGCAAGGCAATAATATACTTGAGCGAAATTGCCCGGAGGGGGACAATCCGGCATGGATAGCCACCCAGAATTGCTGCCGCCCTCATCGGAGGCAATCGAAAAGTCTCGCTGGTTCCCTCGCGATCCCACGTCTAAAGTTCTGCATTTCACCCTCGCTCCCCGCGCGCAGGTCACCCTCCGCTCCCGCTCCTCAAAAAGAGCGTGTCATCCCGAAGGGCCGCACGCCTGGGGCCCCGCCCGCTTTTGGCGGGGTAAGCGGACCGAGGGATCTGTGGTTGCTCTTCGCCCGCCCGCCACAAGCGTTCACCAAACCGGCCCCAGGTTTTGGGGCCGGCTCACCCAAACCTCAGCGCCCTATTCGCACAACCTCAAGCCCGGCAGGTGCCCCCGGGGCGCAATTCCCTCTGGAAATCCCTTCCAAAGAAAGCCTGTCAAGTGGGGAAGACAAAGCGAAATACAATCAAACGGCTTTATATCATAAGGTTATCCGATGTAAAAATATCCTGGAAAGTGGCCGATCCACTTTTCGACCCTGATAGACTTAATGAATAGGGTAGAAAACTTCACCCAGATGCCCGCCAGGCGCGGGCATTTCGCTTTTCAGGGCCCCCAGGACTCCCGCCGCCGCAACGGCCGGAAGAGGGGATGAACTTACTACATATGTGTACAGAATTTACTACATATGTGTACGAAACTTACTGCATATGTGTAGGAAACTTACTACAAAGGCTGGTCACCGACAGCTCCGGACCCCGCAGCCTCAGGGAACGGCGCCTGTCACCCCTCATCCAACGCCGGATGCTGGATGTCGAGACTCCAACGAGTGCCGCAAGTCAGGACACCCGCGTGTCAAGCCCCCAGGTGAGCCAAAAAGCACCAGAAGCGAGGCAAAAACAGCAGCAAATACCCCCTCCCCCCCTATAAATATTTTTTTCGAGGGAGATCCTGGCGAATCGCAAAAATGTCGATGTTGCAAATAAAGGCCTTATCTCGACAGCGCCTCGGCTTGTCCCACCAATTGGAACGAATTCCGGGTGAACAGATGCGCTTAAGGTGCTTCTACCGCCACTTAAGTGCATTTCTCAACTGGCCGCCCGATTCTCCACGATCGGACCCACCAGCTCCGAAATTGCCCCAACCCAAAACCGGAAGCCGTAAGTCGAGTCGCCCGAAGAGGCCGCAAGTCAGGGCGCCTGAGCGTCAAGCCCCCCGGAGGGTCGGAAAACTCGACACCATCAACCGGAAAATAAATACCCCCCTCCCCCCCTATAAAATTTCCTAAGGCGAAAACTCGAAACTCACGTTACTCTAAACAAAGCATTTATCTCAATTCCCATATCCTCCGAACTCCCTCCTCGACAGCTCCGCCATCTGAGTCTCCCTCGCCTCGTCACCTTCTGGTTAACTCGATCAGCGTCCGCTCTCAGCCGGATTCCAGCCATCCGCGCCCCGCAGGAAGTTCGTCGGCAAGTACTTTACCGCCTCGTCCGCCGTCAGCACATGGACATGCGAGTCGCGTTCGCTCAGCTTTGCGCCGGGCCCTGTCGATCCCTGCTCCGCATAGAAGGCCGTGTCGAGCGAGTGGGTCTCTCCCGGATGCCATTCGCGCCAGCCGGCCGGCTGAACGTGCGCGCCCATCTCCGTATCCAGGTACACAACCGTTGCATAAGGACGCCACGGCCGGCCGAGGAACACGTTGGTCACCTCCGGATCCGCGGTAAGTCGGCAGCGATGAAAGACATATCCCGAGTCTTCCGACGCATAACTCTTTCCCTGCGCGGTAATAAAGCCCTCGGAATGTGCGTTGCTGCGGATCTCGCAGTTATCAAACGCGGTCTTCCCATCGCCGAAGATGAAATCCACATTCCCTTCAATGAAGCAATGCGAGAAATACTGCCGTGCGAGAGTGCACGACCGCTCTTGTCCTTCGCCCGTGCACTGCTTGCTCCCGGTAAACAACGTGTCCTGGTTCCCAAGCAGGCGCACATTGCGAAACACGGCGCGATCTCCCCTGACAAGCAGCGCCAGCGCCTGCGATCCCTGCGGAAGCTGTGGATGAGTGGCGTTATAGTCGTTTTGAAACGTAATGTTCTCGGCGGTGAAGTCGTCCCCCGTCACATTCACCGTCGCCGAGTGCAGCGTGCCGCCGGCAGTCCCGGCGCTGCGATCGTTCACGACGATTGCCTTGCCGGCATCGGGGTTTGCGCTGCGCAGGGTGATGTGCGGCTTCGAGATCGTCAACACCTCGCGATACGTTCCGGGCGCAACCAGCACAAGGCCGCCGGTTGCCGGCGCAACATCAAGAGCGCGCTGAATCGAGTAGAAGTCCCCTGTGCCATCGGCGGCAACGTAGAGTGTTTGGTCCTCGGGCGGTACGGTTCCTGCCATCTCCGGCGCCGTTGGGAGCTCCGGAAACGCGGCGAAACGGGCATCGCACGCCAGCGGTGTGCCCGGCCGCGCCTCGGGTGACTTCGTGATGGAAACGTCATTTCCGCTGGGCGAAAGGTTCCCCTGTCCAGGTCCGATGCCGATCGCGGCATTGCCTGCAATGATCTGCGACTGACCGATGCCGTCCGCAAACACATTGTCGAGCGACACTTCCAGCTTGTGTTCGGCGTCGAGCCCGAGAAACGTATAGGCTCCCGGCGACACGATGTGCACATCCTTCAGCAAAATCTTCCGGTAGACCGGGAGCAGGTTCCCCGGAAAAGTGGTGTACATCGGCGTAAGGACAATTGGATTGCGCGTATTCCGGATGCAGACATCGCGGTACTCGATGTTCTCGACCAGGCCCCCGCGGCTCCGGTCAGACTTGATTCGTATGCCGTTGTCCGCCCCATCGATGGTCAGGTCGTCCACAAGCATGTGGTCGACGCCGCCATCCGTGCCGCTGCCGATCGACATGCCATGCCCTGTGAAGAAATGGTTATGCAGCACGGAGATGTTCGAAGATGGCCCGGCCTTGCCCGACTTTACCGCAACGTCATCGTCGCCCGTGCTGATCCAGCAGTTCGTAATCGTCACGTTGCGCGAGGACCCGGGATCGATGCCGTCTGTATTGCGCGCCGTCTTTGGGGTCATGATCTTTACGCCCCAGGCGGTGAAGCCATCCGTCTGATTGACGCCCACGTGGAATCCCGGCGAGTTCCGGAGTGTGATGCGATAAAGGGTGAAGTCAGTCGAGTTGCGAACGACGATCATCCACGGCACGCTCTGCGACTGGTCGGTGACCTTCGCCTCGTGAGCGAGATCCCACCACGTCACCTTCTGCCCGAGAACAGTGGCGCCGCCACGCCCGTCAATCGCGCCATCCCCCATAATTCCGCTGCCCGTCGCGCCTGTAACCGAAATCAGCGGCCGGCATCCATGCCCCTTGGCGCTGACAATGCCGCACGTACCCGGCGCAAGATCAAACAGGCGCGGATCCCGCGACGCCGCGAGTACCGTGTTCGCCTCGATCACAAGGGTGACCCCCGATTTAAGGGTCAACGGCCCGCTGAGAAAAACCGAGCGCTCCCCGTGTGCCCGCAGCACCACCCCGTGTCCCGGTGCGCAACTGTCGATAGCCCCCTGAATTCGCGCGGTATCGGTTCGATGTTCGTCAGCGTCAGAAAGGACGCCGTTCTTTGCCGCGAGCACGGCATCCACAGTCGTGCAAGCCGGAGGAACCTTCGGTTCGGAAACCTGCCTGGTGTCCTGAGCTGCGGTGAGAAGACCGAACAGCGCGAACAGCAAGAAGCAGGCCAAATAACGCAAGATCATCAATTCTCCTTCGAGGGTTCTACAGCGCATTCGACGAGCACACGTTTAAGCTCCCGTTGCGAGTGGTGGATTCAGCGAAGTCCAGTATATGAGGCCATGATGCCCGCAATCGGACCTGATCCTGCCATTGTCGGAATCGTCAGGCAATCGGGGAAGAGATGGAGTCGGAAAGGCTTCTGCGCGCACAACGAGCGTGATATCGTGTTGACGTATTCGCAAATCCCCAGCTTCAACTTCCTTGCACCATTTGCTTCCCGGGCGTTCTGCGACTCAGCCGCTGGAGACGCACTAATTGGGCGCGGTCGGGCGGCGGGCAATCGTTATTCCGCAATTCTTCAAGCGCAGTTCGAACACCATCGATCGGCGCACCGCGAATACTGCGCTCCGTCGCGCGCAAGGAGTCCAATGAGCTTCGAGCATATCGAACAGTTTTCCCTCACCGAGGAGGAGTGATGCTTCAGCCGGCGAATGCCACAATCAGGATCGGAATACCTCTTTACCCGAAGTTTGATTCCCTCGACGTCCTTGGACCATACCAGGTATTTACATATGCGCCGGACGTGGAACTGCATCTGGTTGCGTCCAACCTGGACGCCGTGACCTCGCTCGAGAACGTGCGCATCATGCCCGAGATGACATTCGCTTCCTGCCCGGATCTTGATGTTCTCCTTGTGCCGGGCGCGTCAGATCTCGTCAGCCCGCTGCGAGCCGGGCCGCTTGGGGAAAACGAATTGCTCGATTTCCTCGTGAAGCAGGCCGCGAATGCGAAGCTTGTCTGCTCGGTGTGCACCGGCGCGCTGCTGCTGGCGGCGGCTGGACTGCTCGATGGCTACACGGCTACAACGCACTGGGCCCATCTGGAGACGCTGGCGCTCTTTCCGTGCAAAGTCGCACCCGGGTTTCCGCGATACACGAAGAGTGAAAATCGCGTGACGAGCGCGGGAATTTCGTCCGGCATTGACGCATCGCTTTTTATCGTTTCGCTGCTGCGTGGCGACGAGGCTGCGATGAGGTGCCAACTCAAGATGCAGTACCGGCCCGAGCCGCAGTTTCACGCGGGCGACCCGGCGGATGGCGACATCTGGAAATTCCCGCTGCTGCCTCAGCAAGTCAAAACGGATTGGGCAGTTGCGGAAGTGCGAAAGGCGTACGAGAAATGGTTGCGCGCTTAGAGCGTGGATCAGCCTCTCTGCGGCTGGAGTTCTTCAGCCAGGGCGGCGAGAGCGGTGCGGTCGATTTTGCCCGTGCTGGTGCGGGGAAGCTGGTCAAGACTGCGGAAGTCGTCGGGGATCATGTAGCGGGCGAGTCGTTCTGCGGAGTGACGCTTCATTTCGAGAAAAGCGGGCGCGGGCTTCCCGCCGCAGGCAATAAAGGCAATGAGCCGCAGAGATAGGCCTGATCCAACCATGACGACAGCAGCTTCGGAGATGCGGGGGTGGGCGAGGAGCGCGGCTTCTATTTCGCCGAGCTCGACGCGAAAGCCGCGCACCTTGACCATGTGATCGATGCGACCGAGGTAGACGTAGTTTCCGTCGTCCCGGAGGCGGACACGATCGCCGGTCGCGTAGGGAGCAGCGCCCCGCGGCGGCCGGCCCCAGTAGCCGAGCATGACGGAAGGTCCTTCGACGAGAAGCTCGCCTTCTTCGCCAAGCTGGGCTTCGGAGCCGTCGGCTTTGCGGGCCCAGACGCGGTCGCCCGAGCAGGCCTTGCCAATTGGTATGGTCTCGGCCCCGAGGAAATCCTGCTCGCGGACTTCGTACCAAGTGCAGACGTTGGTTTCCGTGGGGCCGTAGAGGTTGAGCAGGCGCGCTTCTGGATCGAGCGCATGGAGCTTTGCAAGATGTTTGACGGGGAAGACTTCGCCTGCAAACAGAATGACGCGGAGCGACGGGCGGCAGCTCTCGGCGAATGTAGTGTCTTCGATCATGAGCGAGAGAGCGGAGGGGACTGAGTACCAGATGGAGATTCGGTGGCGGCGGACAAATTCGTTGAGCAGGGCGGGCGCTGCAGCGACGCTCTCGGGGATGAGATGCACCGCGGCTCCGACGGAGAAGGCCGCGTAGAGATCGAAGACGGAGAGATCAAAATGGAAGGGCGCGTGGCTCGAGAAGATGTCGCCGGCGGTGGCGCGGGTTTCGGCGACGGCCCATTGGACGAATGCGAGGGCGTTGCGATGGCTCAGGCAGACGCCTTTGGGGATGCCGGTTGAGCCTGAAGTATAGAGGATGAAGGCGTTGTCGTTGGCGGAGACGGAGGGTGTTTCGACCGGGCCTGTCGATAACATCGCTGCTTCGCCGGCAAGCGTAGCGATGTCGAACGCTGGGGCATTGAAGGGCTCTGGCAGGGACGCGAGAAGTGCCGGGCGGGAAACGATGGCGGAGACGGCGCAGTCGCGAAGGATGAGCTGGACGCGGGCGGGAGGATTGAACGGGTCGATTGGGACGTAGGCGGCGCCAAGACGAAGGATGGCCTGCATGGCGGCTACAACCTGCACGGATTTTTCGGTCCAAAGGGCGACGCGGCTGCCGCGCGCAACACCAGCTTGGCGGAGGGCACGCGCGATGACGTTGGCAAGGCGGTCGAGTTCGCCGTAGGTGAGCTGAGCTTGAGGAGACGAAACGGCGAGCGCGTGAGGATTGGCCGCGGCGGAGTCCGCGACCAGTTGGGCAAGACTCATCACGGAGCCCTCAACGGAACTCATAAGCCGAGGGCCTCGGCGATGATCTCGCGCTGCATTTCGCTGGTTCCCGAAAAGATGGCGCTGGGAATGGCGTCGCGCAGGTCCCGCTCGAAACCCGCTTCGACTGAGTAACCGGCGGCTCCGTGGAGATGGATGGCGTTGAGGCTGGACTCAATGACCGCTTCACTGATCGCGAGCTTCGCCATGGAAACGTCCATGCGGGCGTCCTCTCCGCGGTCGATGCGCCAGCACGCGCGATAGAGAAGCAGGCGGGCGGCCTCGAGGCGCAGCTTCATGTCGGCGATCTTGTGGCTGACGGCCTGGTTCTTGCCGATGGCGCGGCGGAACTGGCGGCGGGTGCGCGCGAAGGCGACGAGGGCGTCGAGCTGGCGGTCCATCATTCCTGCGTACGCCGCGAAGAGGCATGCGCGCTCCCACTGCATGGAGTAGCCGAATATGGCGCTTCCCTGCCCTTCCGCACCGAGCCGATGGGTCGCGGGGACGCGGCAATCGGCGAGATGGATCGAGGACGCAGGGACGGACTGAAGGCCCGCCTTACGAATCGGTTCGCCCCCGGTGAAACCGGGGAATGTTTTTTCAACGGCGAAGGCGGAGAGACCGAGGAATCCGAACTCCGGATTGGTGCGGGCGTATACCAAAACGACGTCAGCGGCAGGGCCGTTGGTTACGTAGCTCTTGATGCCGTTGAGCACGTAGAAATCGCCTTCGCGGACGGCTGAAGCCGCAAGCGCGTGGACATCGGAGCCTGCTTCTTCTTCAGTGATGCCGTTTGCGCCAACCCACTCGCCCGATGCGAGACGCTCGAGAGTACGAGAACGAAGTTCGGGCGACCCAAATTCTGCGATGGGCTTGACGCACGCAAACAGGTGCGCCGCAGATGCAAAGACGAGGCCCATGTCGCGGCATTCGCGGCCAAATGCTTCCATCGCGTGCGCGGTGGTGAGCGCGTTGGCGCCGAGGCCTCCCTGCTCTTTCGCAATGCAAAGGGAGAGCAGGCCAAGCTGGCCGCATAGCCGCCAGGCTTCGCGCGGGAGATCGCCCTCAGGCGCGGCGGATGGGCGTGCAAGATTTCCGCGGACAAATTCCGCCACGCGCGTGTAGAGGTCCTGCTGCTCGGCGGTCCAGGTGAAGTCCATTTTGCCAAGTGAAGATCGGGGTTGTGAATCAGTTGGAAATCTTCGCGGGCACGGCTTGGCAGCCGTCAGCCGGGCCAGTGGGTTCGAGCTTCGACGCGCCCACAAGAATCGCCATGTTCCCGGCAGGGTGACGGTTTTCACTCATCCACTGGTGGCAGAGGCCGGTGTCTTCAAAAGCGAAGGTGTGCGCGAGGCATGGTTGAATTTTACCTTCGCAGATGAGGTTGTTGAAGGCGGCGGCATCGGCGTCGTCGGCAGCGTGCGAGCCCTGGAGGCGCTTGGATCGCATCCAGAGAAAGCGGAGATCGAGAGTGGCGTTGAAGCCGCTTGTTCCGGCGCACGTGACGACCATCCCGCCGGGGGCGCAGACGTACAGGGAGGTCGGCATTGTTTGCTCGCCGGGATGCTCGACAACGAGCGAAGGGTTGTTGCCATTTCCGGTGATCTCCCAGATGGCCTTGCCGAACTTGCGGACCTGGTCGGTCCACTCGAGGAATTTGGCGTGGTCGTTGATGTCGCTGGTGAGGGGGCGCCAGTGATCGAAGCGGGTGCGGTCAATGTATCCCGCGGCGCCGAGGGTCAAGCACCGCTCGCCACGCTCGGGGCTGCTGACCACGGCAACGGGGATGGCTCCGGCGAGGCGGGCGAGCTGAATGGCCATCACGCCGAGTCCACCCGCTCCACCCCATACGAGGACTACGTCGCCAGGCGACACGTGATTCGGAGACCAGTGGTGAAGCATGCGATAGGCAGTCATGCCGCAAAGAAAGTAGACCGCCGACTCAGCCCATGAGAGATGGCGCGGCTTCGGGTAGCACTGGCGCGCCTGAACCTTGCAGAACTGCGCAAACGAGCCCCAGTTGGACTCGTATCCCCAGACTCGGCACGAGGGCGCGCAGAGCGGGTCGTTGCTGCCGCGGATCCAAGGGTCGTCTTCATCCCACTGCATGCAGTGGAGGACGACTTCATCGCCGACCTTGACGCGCGTGACACCAGGACCGACCTGGTAGACGATGCCGGAAGCGTCAGAACCGCCGATGTGAAAAGCTTCGGGAGCGCCGCGCCGCTGGCGGTAGGCGATGACATCGACGGGGCTGCCCTGCGCTGCCCACACGGTGTTGTGGTTGACGCCCGCGGCCATTACGGCAACGAGAACCTCGCCGGGACCCGGCTCGGGAACGTCGACAATCTCCTGCTTCATGGCGCAAGCGGGAGAGCCGAAGCGATCCTGGCGAATGGCCTGGGCGTACATGCGGCGCGGCACAACTCCGAGGGGCGGCCGCTCGCCGAGTTCGACGATTTCAAGGTAAGAGAGGGTATGTCCCATATGAGGATGCGGAGTCCCGATCCCCCCGGGGAGGGGGGATTCTTTGAGTTTTGCAGACAGGAGAAGCTGAGGAAATACGCGGAGAGACTGAATCAGCCCTTTGACGGGGTCTTTTTGCGGGTGGTGACTTCTTCATGCACGTCGACGCGGATCTTCTCGTGCGCCTGGTGCCCAGCTGCGCCTTCGGACTCGGCGTGCTTGCCCCATTGCTCGAGCGATTCCAACTGGGCATTCACGATGCTGGTGAAGCCCATGAGGAGCTCTTTCTGCGCCAGAAGAACATGTTTTGAGAATTCGGCGGCGCCGGGAAAGAGGAACGAGGAAGCGTTGTGCACGTCGTCAACAGACTGACGGAAGCGCTCACTCACAGTGTCTTTCATTTCAGCAAACATCAGGAGACCTCCTTGGCGAATCTTACGACGAGTGTGTTGCTTTCAATCGCTGCACCTATAGTTTTAAGCGGAATGATGGCGCGTGGCAATAAAATATTCCGCTTAAATGTTCCGATCCTGACAAGAAGATCCTCGTGAGCACGGGAAACCTCAAGCTGATCGGTAGGCGCGAACGGAAGCCGGATTTGGAGACGGTACTCGCCCTCGCCCTGCTTCGAAAAGCCGTAGGATGGAGCGTTTACAAGGAATGCCGCTGGATCCTTGTCAGCGTAGAGGATCTGCGATAGCTTTTCGAGTTTTTCAAGGCCGACGACTTCGCTGGCCATGAGCGGGACGCGGGCGGTAGGCACGGGGGCAAAGTGAGAGACGATTTCCTCGGAGTATTCGGCCTGCGACTTTGCCCAGTTTTCAAAGTAGCCTTTGCCCTGGGGCAAGAGCCGGTTGATGATGACGAGATCGGTGGTAATTGAGTACATGCAGAAGTACATGAAGGCACGCTGAGTTTCGCGGATCACCATTTTTTCCGGATTGGTGACCAGCCGGACGGTAGTAATTGAGGGATTGCGCAGGAGCTCGTCGACGCCGTTGAGGCGCGCGAACAACTGCTCGAGGGTGTTGAAGTAGTCGTCGTCTGGAATGGTGAGCCGGGCTGTTTCGCTGAGCTTGGTGGCCCATGGGCGGACAAACTTGGCGAGCTGGCGGTCCATCTTCAGGCGCCGCCGCACGTACCAGTCGATGGATGCCGTTATGGAGACGAAGCGGAGCGCCTCGCTGGTCGGAGGGCAGTCGAGAACGATAACGTCGTAGCGGTTCTGGCTTACGTACTCGTTGAGGCGGATCAGGGCGACGATGTCTTCCATGCCGGGCATGATGGCGACTTCTTCCGCGACAACTTCGTCGAGGCCTCCCCCGGCAAAGAGCGCGGCGCTGAAACGATACACGTCCGCCCATTGCCGCTCGAGTTCCTCCTGGACGTCGATCTCCTGGATTTCGAGGTTTTCGGCGACCTGAACGGGCTGCCCCCTGTGCTTAGCCCACAGGCCCTCGTCGAGGTTGAAGGAGTCGCTGAGACTGTGGGCGAGATCGAAGGACAACACCAGGGTGCGGTGGCCGTGCCGCGCGGCGGCGAGCCCAGTGGCCGCCGCCGAAGTGGTCTTGCCTACCCCGCCTTTCCCTGCAACCAATATGATTCTCACTTTGCTTTCACCCTTTTGTTTGAGGTTAAGGCCCATCGCCGGGTTTGCCCGCAATAGGCGGTTACTCGGGTTGTTTCTTTGTGTAGGAGCCGGTTGGGGCGATCCAGCCGCTTGAGTGAAGCCATTCGACGGCAGCCGTGATCTCTTTCTGTGTGACAGGATCGACGAGGACCTTCTGAACAGCAGGGACTACTTGGCTGCCATTTGCCACATCGAGGGGTTTGGAGAGATACGGATCGATGCGAAAGAAGGCGTCGTCGAGCAGGCGGGCGCATTCGTAGTTGACCGCCAGGGTGCTGCTCTCCATGAACATGGTGACTAGCGCCAACCGGTTCTGGGGATCAAGCAGCCATTTTTGATAGCCCCAGTCGGTAAAGGTTTCGCCGGGGGGCGTTTCCAGATACTTCGGGACGGTTGCGTTGCCGATCGACAGCATGAGGACTTCAGGGATGGTCTGGGTGGGGCCGGCTTTGTGGCGGAAGAGGACTTCGGCGAGAGCAATCATCGAAGGGTTGTTGGAGACTACTCCGCCATCGACATAACCCTGATAGACGGGGTTGATGAGCGGCGGAGAACCGGAGCGCATGACAACGTCGGCTACCTTCTCATCGCAGTCGGGGTCGCCGGGGTAGTTGTTGAAGATCTTCGGCTTCCAGGTGCGCAGCTTTGGATTGCCGCTATCGAGTTGGAAGCTCGCAATCGCGACCCTCTGCTTAAGATCGCCGAGCCGCATGGTTCCGAAGTAATCCTGAAAGTAGGAATGCAGCGTTCCGGTGGCGATGAACGCGGCCTTCCCGGCAATAGCCTGCGCAAGCCTGCACAGCGAGATGCCGTTCTTGGGGCTCTCCGCATTGGTGATCGCCGTCCAGAATTCCTGAATTTGCGGGAGGGATTCTGAGGGATGTTCCCACCGCGCAAGAAATGCTGCGTTGAACGCGCCCGCCGAAGTTCCGGCAAAAAGCGCCACATGATCCAGAAAAGCCGCGGACGCGGAGTCCCCCAATGCCAACTGCATCGCTTGCAGGAGTCCCGCGGTAACGAATCCGTTCCCGGTAATGCTCCCGCCATCCATAGACACAATGCGATGTTTGCTCAAACAAACCTCCTTGCTACAGCGCGATGTTCCGGGTAGTTTTGGCCGTGATTGGTAAGGACGCCCCTGACAGCGGAGCGTTCTCGGAGCGGGAGAGGCATTCGTCGATTTGTTTTCCAACGTCTCTTGCGTTGTCTGGGTCGAGCACAAGGGTCATGTGAGACCCGGGGGCCGGATGGATATCGATGCCTCCGGCGGCAAACCGGCGCACTCCCGCGATGAGCGGATCGAAATGCTGGCGCTGGTGAAGCTTCGTACGGAACAGAACGGCTCTGCCGGAAAAAGGACCCGGGAGATACGCCAGGCCGGCGCGGGTGTTGGCAAAAGCGACGCGCAGAGCACGCCAACTGCCGGCGGCGATGCCGGACACCAGTCTTGCCTGGGACGCCGGATTGCGGCGAAACAGGCCCGATGCAGATGCGGGCAGGCTTACGCCGACCCACTGGCCGATGGAGCGCAAGCCGGTGTAGGAGAGTGGCCGCACGTCCCACACGGCGCTCACCATTTTCGGGAAGAGCGTGAAGAGCTCTGCGAGCTTCTGCTTGCCCGTCATCAGGCTTGCATCGCGCCAGCCGCCGTCAAGCAGCGCGAGGAATCCGACCTTGCGGCCGCGATGCTCGAGTTCGGAGGCAACAGCACATGCGAGAATGGCGCCGAATGACCAGCCGCACAGATGATGAGGACCGTCGGGCTCAATTGCGATGATTGCGTCGGCGTAGAGCGCGGCCATCTTTTCGATGTCGCGAAGCGGCTCGCTGGCATCAAGGATTCCGGGCGAGAGGAAGCCGTAGAGTGGACGGCCGGGTTCCATAGCCTCAGCCATTGCCGCATAGCAGGCGGAAATACCGACCGCAGGTGGAAAGAAGAAGAGCGGCTTCTTCGTACCTGATGGCTGGAGCGGAATCACGTAGTCGGGCAGAGGCGCCGCGGTATGCGGAGATGCGGTGCGCTCGCCGACCCACGCAGCGAGGGCGGCGACACTTGAGTGCGTGAAGATGACGTGCAGCGGCACCTGGACATGCAGGACATCGCGAATTGCCGACATGAGCCTGTATGCAAGCAGCGAGTGGCCGCCGAGCGTGAAGAAGCTGTCATTGGGGCCAACGCCATCCCTTCCGAGCGTTTGCGCGAACACGGCGGACAGATCACGAATGAGAACGGACTGTTCGGCGTTGTCTTCAAGTTTGAGATCGCGTGCGGAAGCATCCGGCGGGGGCAGAGCCTCGCGATTCACTTTGCCGTTAAGGGTGAGAGGGAACGCTTCGAGGACTGTGATGGAGTCCGGCGCCATGTAGGCTGGCAGAACCAGCCGCGCATGCGCGTGCAAATCGCGAGCGAACTGCCCGAAGATTTCGGATTTCACCGGATCGTTGGCGTAGCGAATCCATGGACGAGGAATTTGTGTGCTGGCGGAGAGCGGCGTCGAGGCCGGGGCATGCGCTTCGCGAGTAAAGAGGGTGTCGAACGTCCACGGGCTCGCTAGCGACCAGCAGATCTCCGCACGGTAGCCGAGTTCAGCAGCCAGTACGTACAGCGAATCGGGATCGACACAGGCATCCGAGGCGCCCGCGGTATCCGAGTTCGTTATCGCAAGATGATCGGCGCGCAGGCGGGCATTGGAGATTCCGGACCACGCGGCGGTTACTGGGCGATTGTCTTGAAGATAATTTCGAATGTCGTCTGCGCGCAGGCCGCGGCCATCTCTCCAGATTGGTTGCGCTGTCGGCGCAAATTCGGAGACCGGGCCAGTTTGCAACACGGCGTGGTAACGGTATTTCGTCAGCTCGTTGTGCGCTCGTCCGCGCTGAAGCCTGATGTCTACGCGGCAAATGTCAGGAAAACGGGTCCGAAGCGCAGGAAACATTTCAGGGTCTATGGCCAGCTCGGTATCGTTCTGCACGCGTGCGCCGGCTTGGGACTGTGGCTTCGCGGGCGAGAATCCCGGCGGGGCGGATTGAATCGAGGCGTGGAAGGCGTCGAGGAGGCGGTAGTTACGAATATCGCCTAGAAAGAGGAAACCGCCCGGGCGAAGAATGTGAAGGCAGCTTTCGATGACGGAAAGCAAATAGTCGACGGATGGGAAGTACTGAACGATGGAGTTGAGAATTACGGCATCGAATGACTGCTGGGCGAACCCGCTGAGGTCGTCAGCGCGAAGATGCGAAAGCGTGACCTGCGGCAAAGGATGGCGCTCAAGGCCTGCGCGGACGAAGTCGAGCGCTTGCGGAGAGAAGTCGGTGCCGTGGTATTCATCGCACTCGGGCGCAATCTGGAAGAGAAGCATCCCGGTTCCGCATCCGATCTCGAGCACGCGCTTCGGCCGCAAGGCGCGGACCTGGCCCACGATATCTGCGGCCCACTCGCGCATCTGGGGCTCCGGAATCGGCTTGCGATCGTAGCTGCTGAGCCAGCCGACAGTGTTGAAGAATGGGTCGGCGCCGGGAGATTCCTGCTGGTAGCTGTGCTGGTCGAAGACCGCCTGCCAGGTTGCGACCTGCCTGCTCGCGGCGGAGGCACGAATTTCAGCAATCGCGGCGGAATCCATTGCAGGAATGACGTAGGCGGAAAGCCGAGGTTCGCCGCGTGAATCCTTGCGTGCAATTACGATCGCCGAGTTAACAGCCTCGTGGCGGGCGAGCGCGCCTTCGATCTCGCCGAGTTCGACCCGATAACCGCGTACCTTCATCTGGTTGTCGAGGCGGCCGATAAACTCGATCGTGCCATCTACCCGCCAGCGCGCGGCATCGCCACTCTTGTAGAGGCGCATGCCCGGCACTGCAGAAAAGGGGTTAGGAACGAACGATGCGGCGGTGAGCCGCGGTTGGCGCAGGTATCCGCGCGCGAGGCCATCACCCGCAAGATGGAGCTCCCCGGAAACCAGGGCCGGCGCAAGCTCGAGCGATGGATTGAGGACATATAGCTCCATGTTTGAAATCGGCCTTCCGATGGGAACATCCCCAGGAGCAAGATCGCCGGCGCTTGCCGAGAAAACGGAACACCCGACGGTTGCTTCGGTGGGGCCATATTCATTGATGACGCGCGTGCGAGGCGCATGCGTGCGCCAGAAATCAAGTGTTGAGCTTGCGAGAGCTTCGCCGCCGACAATGAGCGAGTGTGCCGCTCGAGCAGCACGCGGGCTGAGCCTTGCCCCCAGGACCTCCAGATGCGCGGGCGTGACTTTGAGAAAAGTGAGATCGGGCTCGCGCTCGAGCGCGAGCTCCAATTCCTCGACGCCGTGCGACTCATTCAGCAGCACGACCGGCTTGCCTGAAAGAAGCGGCGCGAACAACGACGTGACAGTAAGGTCAAACGCGACGGACGAATGAACGAGAGTTCCCGATCCAGCATCGAGGCCGTACGATTCGCGGCACCACGCAAGATAGTGCGTCAGCGCGCGGTGGTCGATCATGACGCCCTTGGGTTGCCCGGTAGAACCGGAGGTATACAACACATAAGCCAGGTTCTGCTCGAGAGCACATGCGGCCATGTTGGAGCCGGGCCGCGCGGCGATTAGCTCCCGATCGCGGTTGAGAGCAACGACCGCAATCGACGGGTCCAGCTCACTCTCTGACTGCAAATCCTCAAGGCGAGTGATAAGGACCTTGACGCGCGCGTCCCGCAGAACGAATGCGATGCGCGTTCGCGGGTTCGATGGATCGACGGGTACATACGCTCCGCCGGCCTTGAGAACCGCAAGGATTGCGACCAGCAGATCGAGCGAACGGTTCATCCAAAGTCCGCAGGTGACCTCAGGGCCAACGCCAAGTGCGCGAAGATGATGGGCAAGCCGGTTGGCTTTGCGGTTGAGTTCGCGGTAGGTAATGAAGTGCGACTCAAATACGGCCGCGATGGCATCCGGTGTGCATTTAACCTGGGCTTCGAACGCGGCGGGGAAACAGCCGCGAACAGCCGGTCTGGCGGTGTCGTTCCAGAGAATGCACGCCTGCTGACGTTCGCGCTCACTGAGCAGAGGAAGTTCGGAAATACGCTGGCGAGGGTTGGTGACAACACCTGAGAGCAGAGAACGGAAATGCCCGATGAAGCGATCGATGGTTGAGGCGTCGAAAAGGGCGGGCTCGTACATGCAGATGCCGAAGAGCCGTTGGTTCTCGACCCACATGTGCAGCTCGATGTCGAATCGCACGGTAACTTCAGCTCCCGCCCAACGCGAGATCTCAAGGCCGGGAAGGCTTGCGCGCGGCAACATGGCCTCGCGTTGCTGCATGGCGAAAGCAATTTGAAAGAGCGGATGCTGATTGAGCTTGCGCTCGGGTTGCAGATCCTCTACGATGCGCTCGAATGGAACGTCCTGATGCGCGAAAGCGTCCAGCACGCCGCTTCGGACGCGGGCGATCACATCGATGAATGATGGATCGCCGGAGAGATCCGTGGCGACTACCAGCGAGTTGACGAAGAAGCCGATGAGCTGCTCAATCTCGCGGCGGTCGCGATTTGCGACGGGAGACCCGACGGCGACGATCGACTGGCCGGTGTAGCGGTGAAGCAAAACCTGAAAGACCGCCAGTAGAAACATGTAGGGCGTGGCGTCATGACGAACCGCGAGAGCAAGGACTCCGGCAGCGAGATCGGCCGGGAGTTCGAACATGTGGGAAGCACTTTCAAGCGGCTCAACCTTTGGGCGCGGGCGATCGGTGGGCAGATTAAGCACCGGAACGCCGGAAAGCTTCCCGCGCCAAAAATCGAGCCGCGGAGCGAGATATTCATCGTCCATCTTCCGGCGCTGCCACGTGGCATAGTCAGCGTATTGAATCGGTAACGGAACGAGAGGCGAGGACAGGCCCTCGGAGAAGGCCGCGTAGAGCCCCGAGAGTTCGCGCATGAAGACCGCGACGGACCAGCCGTCGCCGGCGATGTGGTGAATGGTGAGCAGAAGAATATGCTGCTGTTCGCTCATCCGAAGCAATCGTGCGCGGAGCATTGGACCTTGCGTGAGATCGAAGGGAACGGCGGTCTCCTCGTTCGCAAGTTGACGCGCCGCAGTTGCTCGATCCGCAGCAGCGAGTTCCTCAAGATTGACGACTGAAATATTTATCCGCTCGGAAGGACAGATATGCTGATAAACTTCGCCATCCGACTCTCGAAAGCACGTGCGCAGGGCCTCGTGACGGCGGCAGATCTCGGAGATAGCGCGCTCGAGGGCCGCGATATCGAGCTGACCCGTGAATTCGAGATGGAGCGGCATGTTGTAGGCGCCGGGCTGAATGCCTAGCTGCTCGAGGAACCACAGGCGTTGCTGCGCAAATGAGAGCGGGGCCGAATCGAAAGAGGACCGCGGGCAAATGACATCGTCGTGGTCGGATGCCACGCTACCTTCAGCCAGCAAGAGGGCAAGAAGCTCCTCTTTCTCGCGAGCGAGGTCGTGGGCATCCATGCGGTCCTGCGCTGAGATGGGCATCATCGGACCGCAAGCTCCTTCCGAGCCTTGAGGAGAGCGCGGATCTCCTCGGGCGACATTGCATCAATCTTCTTGCGCAGGTCGGCAACCGATTCGGCATTGTGGACTTCGGGTTCCAACTGCGTCAGCGCGTCGGCAATCCCGGCGATTGTGGGGGACTCGAAGAGCAGGCGAAGCGGCACGTCGACCTGGAAGGATTGTCGAACGCGAGAAACGACCTGCGTCGCCAGCAGAGAATGACCGCCGAGCGCAAAGAAGTTGTCGTTGACTCCGATAGGGCTAGTGCCCAAAAGTTCCTGCCAGATTTTCTGGAGAGCTTCCTCGACCGGCGTTCGTGGAGCGACAAAGGGTTCCGTGCTAGGACGGGCGTCGTCCGGCTCGGGAAGCGCCTTGCGGTCGACTTTACCGTTAGGCGTGAGCGGCAATTGCTCCACTACGACAAATGCGCTGGGGATCATGTACTCGGGAAGGCGCGACTCGAGGAAAGATCGCACCTCCGGCCCGAGACGAGCGGAAATGGCGGCACGAAGCGGCTGGTTAGCGTGCACGGTAAGAGGATCGAGCGCGGAGAAGGACTGGACGAGCGGCATGGGCGCAAATGCGATATCGCTGCGCGTGAAGAGCACGTCGATACATTCATTTCGATTCGGCGACCAGCAGATCTCGGTGCGGTAACCGAGGGAACAGCCGAGCTGACTGAGATCTTCAGGATCGATGCCTGCACCATTGCCGGTGGCGGCCATTGCGGCTGCCTTGCGAATGCTTGCCGCGCGATCCTGTTTGGCGCCGTTTTCGATGAGATGGTGGACGTGCATGTCGTTTGCGAGACGTGCGTTGACCAGGTCTTTCCATCCAGCCCACTCGGGATTCTGCGTCTCGAGGAAGGCGCGAATCTCCGCAAGCGATCCGCCATTGGTCCATGTGGGATGGGAAGCCTGCGGTGCGCACGGCGCGGTATGAAGGGTAACGTTGTAGCGATACTTGCTGAGTTCGTTGTGCTCTCGGCCTCGCTGCAATCGCACTTGGACCTGTCGGATGGAAGGGAAGCGTCTGGGAAGCGCCGAAAAGAACTCAGGTGCGATTCCAAGCTCGGTCTCCTGGGCGATCTGACGTTCGATTCCACGGCGGAGCCCCGCGATATCGTCAGTCTCCTGCGCGCGAGCTAGCTGGAGAGACGCGTAAAACGCGTCGAAGAGGCCGCGATGGCGCAGATCGCCGAGAAAGAGAAACCCACCAGGGCGCAGTGTGCCCATGCTTTTCTCAATCACATCGAGAAGGTATTCGGCGCTTGGAAAATATTGGACAACGGAGTTGAGGATAACGGCGTCGAAGGAGCCCTCTGGAATAAAAGTGAAGTCGTCGGCACGCTGACGGGAAAGCTTGACCTGCGGCAACGGACTCTCGCTCAGCCGGGTTTCGAGATAGTTCATCGAGACGCGGGAGAAGTCGGTACCGTGATAGAGGTCGCAAGTGGGTGCGATGCGGAATAGAAGCATTCCGGTGCCGCAACCGATTTCGAGTACTCGGCGTGGGCGCAGACGAGTAATCTGGCTGACGATATCATCAGCCCACACGCGCATGTGAGCTTCCGGTATCGGCGTGCCATCGTAGCTTGAGTTCCAGCCAACGGTATTGAACAAAGGATCGGCGCCCGATTGACCGGCGTAGATGTGCTTTTCGAAGATGGCCTCCCAACTGGAGAGTTGGGCAGCCGTAATCGATTGCTGCATTTCAGCAATCGCTTCTGAGTGCATCGCAGGTGCGACCCACGCGATCAGGCGCTTGTCTCGGGTGCCATCTTCGCGCGCCATGACGGCGGATGCCGCGACGGCGGGGTGCTGCGAAAGAACCGATTCAACCTCCTGGGGCTCGATTCGGAATCCGCGCAATTTGACCTGGCCATCGAGACGGCCCAGGAATTCGATCTCGCCATCTGCGCGCCAGCGCGCGGCGTCGCCCGTTCGATAGATTCGATCGCCAGGCTCTTCGGCGAATGGGTTGGGAAGGAAGGACTCCGCGGTGAGCGCAGGTTGATGCAGGTAACCGCGAGCCAATCCTGCGCCGCCAGCAAAAAGCTCGCCCGGGACTCCCTCGGGGGCGAGCTGGAGATGACGGTCGAGTATGTAGACCTGCGTGTGCGCGATCGGTTGGCCGATCGGAATGGATGGGTCGAGAGGATGAGGGGCGGTCATGGGATGACAGCAGGTGAAGGTGGTGTTCTCCGTGGGGCCGTAGCCATTCACGAGCGTTCCTCGCCATGAGGAGCTGAGGAGGGCCTCGACCTGCGCTGGCGGCAAAACGTCCCCACCGGCGAGCAACTGCCTCACGTGAGCGAGAGCTCCAATATGCTCATCCACTACAAGACGGAAGAGGCCGGCGGTGAGCCAAAGGGTGTTGATGCAGCGCTCGCGAAGGGTGAGCGCGAGGTCCGCCAGAGAGGGCCTGCCCGCCGGCATCACCTCGAGCCGTGCGCCATTTAGAAGACACGCCCAGATTTCAAACGTCGAGGCATCAAAGGCCAAGGGCGCAAATTGAAGCACCGTCTCTTCCGGGCCCATGCGAACGTAGTCGACTCCAGCGGCGAGCCTCACTACGGCGCGGTGCGGAATGCAGGCGCCCTTTGGAGATCCGGTGGATCCGGACGTGTAAGCGATATAGGCGAGATTGGCGGGAACAATCGCAGGTTCGGGATTGCGGGATCCATCGAGCTTTCGCCACCCCGCATCGGCACCAAGCGAGACGACGCGGAGATTGCGAACGTCGAAGGCTGGGGCGCTCTCGGCGAGCAAAATTTTGGCTCCTGTATCGGCCAGGATGAACGCATGACGCTCGGGGGGATGAGACGGATCGAGCGGCACATAAGCACCGCCGGCTTTAAGAATGGCGAGCAATCCAACGATGGTGGCAATGCTTCGTTCGGAGTAAAGCGCGACCGGGTGGTCGGGCCCGGCACCCTGCGCTCGCAAACAGGCCGCAAGCTTGTTGGCCTGGGCGTTGAGCGCGCGATAGGTGAGCTGCTCGTCCTGGTACGCGAGAGCGATTGCATCAGGCGAGCGGCGCACTTGTGCATCGAATAGATCGAGAACTGTGAGGACCGGAAGCGACTCTTTGCGAATTCCACGATCAAGCACGGCGAGGCGGCTGGCCTCGTTGAGCAGAGGCAGCTCCGAAACCCGCCGCTCGGAGTTCTCGACGATTGCCTCGAGCAGCGTGACATAGCGCCGCATCATGGAGGCGATGGTCGTCTCTTCAAAAATATCGGCGTTGTACGGAACGTAGCCTGCAATTCCTCCGTCAGTCTCCCAGAGGTGAAGCTCGAGATCGAATCGCACGGCGACATCGCGGATTTCCAGGGCGGCAATCTCAAGGCCCGGCACATTGGCGCGCGGCATGACCGCGTCACGCTGCTGAACGGCGAACACTACGTCAAAGAGAGGATTACGATTCACATCGCGTTCAGGCTGAAGTTCTTCCACGAGACGCTCGAAAGGAAGTTCCTGGTGAGCAAACGCACCCAGCACTGATTCGCGCACTTGCGCCAGCAGATCCGTGAAGGTTGGATCGCCGGAGAAATCGGTCGAGAGCACCAGCGAATTGACAAAGAAGCCGATAAGATCTTCGAGTTCACTACGGCCACGGCCCGCGACTGGGGAGCCAACCTGAATGTTGGCCTGACCCGTGTAGCGATGTAGCAGCGTTTGAAACGCGGCCAGGAGAACCATAAATAGCGTCGCGCCATGTCGGCCCCTGAACCGATGGAGGGACAAGGTGAGTTCTGGCGAAATATCGAACGCTAAGGCAGCGCCCAGTGGATCGCGCGACGCGCGACGCACACGATCGGATGGGAGCTTGAGTTGCGATGCGTTATTAAGTCTCTCGCGCCAGTAGCTCAACAGAGACCCGACCGCTTCGCTATCAAAACGACCCCGTTGCCAGACGGCGAAGTCGGCATATTGTACTTTGAGCTCTCGCAAGGGCGAAGGTCGGCCGGCCGCAAATGCCCGGTAGAGAGCTGACAGCTCCCGCACGAAAACGCCGATCGACCAGCCGTCCGATGCGATGTGGTGAATGGTCGCGAGCAGCACATGGCGAGACTGGTTCAACCGAACCAGCCGGGCGCGCAGCAGAGGCCCGCGCGAGAGATCGAATAGAAGCGCGCCTTCTTCAACGGCGAGTCGGCGAAGGGCGATTTCTTGCTGCCCTTCATCGAGATGACTCAAGTCCCGCAGTGGAAGTGCTACCGACACCGGAGGAAGAATGATCTGGCTGGGTTCCCCGGCCTGGTTAAGGAAGCAGGTCCGGAGCGACTCATGACGACGAAGAATCTCAGTCAGGCTACGCTGCAGCGCGGCAAAGTCGAGTTCGCCGCACAGATCGAGATTGACCGGCAGGTTGTAGGCGCGGCCGGCCGAATCCATCTGATCCAAAAACCAGAGCCTCTGCTGCGCAAACGACATTGGAGCGCGGTCCGATTGCGGACGCCGGTGAATATGATTGGCGTCCTTTGCTGGTCCGGCCTTGGCCAGCAGCATCTTTTCAAGCAGAGCCCGCCTGGCAGGAGAGAGCTGGTCGACTTGTTCGGCAAAGTTCGTCATTGTCCCACGATTTACAGCAGTTCCTCGGCTTCCTGTTCGGTGAGCCCTTCCACCACGGCCAGCATTTCGCTCAACTCCTCCGGCGTGGCCTCTTGCAACTGAAGAGAAGTCACTGCGTGAGCAAGTCCGGCCGGCGTTGGTGTTTCAAATAGTCGCCGTAGCGGAAGCTCAACGCCGCAGCTCTCGCGGATACGCGACATAACCTGGATTGCGGCGACGGAATCTCCGCCGAGTTCGAAGAAGTTGTCGTGAACTCCGACCCTGGCGACGTTTAGAACATCTCTCCACAATGCGGCAATGAGTTCCTCGGTCGGGCTCAGACACGCAGATGGCTCATCGCAGGCAGAAACGCGTTGCGTTTCTAGAGCTGACAGCGCTTTACGATCAACTTTGCCGTTCGCCGTTAATGGCAGCACATCGAGAACGACGAACGAACTTGGGACCATGTAGTCAGGCAGCTTGGCGAGGAGGAAACGGCGCAACTCATCGCTGGAAACGGAATCCCGATGGACGACGTACGCGACGAGTTGAAGGCGGCCTCGTTGCGAACCCGAGGTTGATGCGACTGCTTGGCGCACGCTGGGATGCTGGAGCAATGCCGCTTCTATTTCGCCGAGTTCAACGCGATAGCCGTTGATTTTGACTTGAAGGTCCTCACGGCCGAGGAACTCTATAAGGCCGCCGGGGCGATAGCGGCCCAGATCGCCGGTCCTGTAGAGCCGCTCTCCGGTTACCGGATGAATGACGAAGCTGGCGTGAGTACGCGATTCGTCGCGCCAGTAGCCTTCTGCCAGGCCGGCTCCTGCAATGTAGAGGTTGCCGGGAACCCACTCCGGACAGGGTTCCCAGCGGTCATTGAGTATATGGAGACGCTGATTGACAAGGGGACGGCCATAAGGAACGCTCGTCCAATCCTCTTCGACACGATCAATTGAATGGAAGATCGACCAGATGGCTGCTTCAGTAGCACCGCCGAGGCTCACCAGTTGAATTCCATCTGACAATGACGAAACTCTTCCAGGCAGCGAAACAGGAATCCAATCGCCACTGAGAAGCGCCAGGCGAAGTGACTGCGGCAAACGCGCGCGCCGCACTTCGAGCGAATCGGCGAGGATCTGCATGAGGGCCGGCACAGAGTTCCAGACCGTAACGTTGTGCTCGCGAATCAACTCATCCCAATGAGCGGGGTCCCTTGCGCGTTCCGGGTCCGGAATCACAACGGCTCCCCCCGCGGCGAGCAAACCGAAGATATCGAAAACCGATAGATCAAAGCTCAACGCCGAGAGTGCGAGAACCCGATCGTTTGAAGTGATCGTGAAACGTCGATTCAAATCATCGATGGTATTCAGCGCCGCGGTGTGCGAGGTCATCACGCCCTTGGGCAATCCCGACGAGCCGGATGTGTAAATGACATAGGCGAGGTCCTGGGCAGAGTGCGCGGAGTTCGCAGGGAGGGGTTGAGGCAGAGCTTCCAATGATTGGTCGACGACGATGCAAGTCAGTTCGAGCAACGTGTCGAGTGCGCGGCTGAGCCACGGCTGCGTCAGGACGATATTGACTTCCGAGGCCTTGAGCAGATGTGTGAGCCGCTCCGAGGGCAGGTCCGGATCGATTGGAACGTAGGCAGCGCCCGCCATGAGAGCCCCCATCACGGCTGCGACCTGTTCCCAGCCCTTCTCCATGACGACCGCGACAAGTCTGTTGGGCAAAACCCCGGCCTGGCGCAGTCGATGTGCAATGGCGGCCGAAGAGCGCGCAACCTCGGAGTAGGTGAGGCTGCGCCGCGATGAGACGATCGCAACAGCTTGGGGCCGCAGCGATGCCTGGCTCAGAAACCCATCTTCGAGCCGGCCTGCGCGGGGAGGCGCGCTGGTTGCATTCGCGGTCCCGCGCTCCTCCTTCTGCGATGCGGGCAAGAGGTCACGCGTATCAGCAGACCAGGCGGCATCGGTGCCGGCAAGGCGATCAAGAAGCTCGCAGTAGGCCTTAAGCATGGCATCAAGAAGGCCGAGCGGAAACAGCTCCTCGACTGCGTCCCAATTGAAGACGAGCGCTCCGTCGCGCTCCATCACCTGATGGTCGAGCCACACTTGCGGAGTCTGGCTGATGCCGTAAACTGTTTCGCCGAGACGGCTGAAGACAGAGGCGTCGCGGATAGCGCCTGAAGACGAGAGTGCGCTTGTGAACACCACCGGTACCGCAACATCGAGAAAACTGCCCTTGCGGCGCGCCAACTCACGCAATACGTTCACGCCGCTGAACAGGCGGTGTTCAAGATCCTGCCACAACTGCCGGCCGAGGCGCGAGGCAAGCGCAAAAAACGACTCGCGCGCTCTAAGGTCGACATCAAGTAAATTAACGGACGTGAAATCACCGACGATTTCCTGCACTTCAGGGTGAAGCGGCATCCGATTGAAGACGGTCATGTTCAGCGTGAAGTGAAGACTTTTGCTCCACACGCCGAGAACCTCAGCAAAGGCTGCCAGCAGCACCACGGACGGAGTAAGGCCGGCGCGCGATGCTCGCTGTTTCAACTGCTGCCAAACCTCGGCCGACAGATGGGACTGACGCCGGGTAAACCGATGGGAACCGGCTGGGACAGCATTCTCCGCTAGGGGAAGCTGCGGGCCTGGTGGAAGAGAGTCGAGACGCTGGAGCCAATACTGACGCGCCTTCTGGAACTCAGGGCCCTCTCGCAACGCGCGTTCAGCTATCACATAGTCGCGGAATGAGAGCGCGGGACAAGGCGCCGTAACGCCGGGATCGTTGTAGTAGCGGGCCCACTCATCAAAGAGCCGCAGCATGCTGTCGAGATCGCAGACAAGCAAGTCGAGGCTGATATGAATCCGAAAGCGATCGTCCGATAGTTGCGTCGCCAGGATTTCAAACAGCGGCCACCGGCTCGAAGGCAACACCTGATGCGAAAGTCGATCGCGAATGGCCTCGAGCGCTGGCTCTCCCTTGGCACGCAGATCCACGAGCGCAAACTCATACGGAGGAACCTCAGCGAGTACACGCTGCTCGCCTCCTGGCAGAATCACCGCACGCAACATATCATGCCGCTCGATCAGCTTTCGCCATGCGGACGAAAGCCGTTCGAGATCGAGGTTGAAGACCTCTATCTCGATATAAAAATGAGTGGCGACATCGCCAAGCGCGATCATTCCGCTTCGGCCAACCCAGTACGCCTGCTGGATCTCAGTGAGTGGAAACGGATCGAATCGATGCTCAACATCGGGGACGATTGCATCGGGAGCGGAGCTGTTCAATGGGAGAGACTGTTCACGCAACCACGCGAGTAATGCCTGCTTTTGCTGACTGAGCGCCTCGCGCAGCTGTGCGGTAAGCGCATTGCGCGGCGCGACAATCTCAAGATTGTCTCCCGCTGCGCGCAGTTGAATGCCCGCCTGCGCTAGCCCTTGCAGTAGTTGACTCAGGTTCATAAAGTAATCAGATCCAATGCCGGGTCGGAGACATCGTTGGTGAGAATTACGCGCTCGGCGAGTGAGAGTTGTTCCTCCAGCCGCCGGCCTAACTGGTAAATTGTTGGCGTCTCCATAAAGTCAACGATGGGAAGATTGATACCGAAATCCTGATTCACACGACTCTTCAGTTCGATACCCATCAGCGAGTCGAAGCCCAGCTCCTGCAATGGTTGATGGGGATCGGGACAGCTGGTCCGGTGAAGCCCCAGAATTACGCGGACACGCTCCTGCAAATATGTAGCGATCCATTGATTGCGTTCCGGCCCGGGGACAGTGAGGAACTGTGTTCGTAGCGACACAACTGAGTCAGGATGCGGAACCGTTGTACGATCATCCGCGCGAAGCAGTTCCTCGAGCAGGGGCATTGCAGCCCTGGCAGGATGCTTCCGGAGAAACAGTTCCCAATTCATCGGAAGAACTCCCGCCTGCGCGACTGTAGAGGCCAGTAACTTGTCCAGAATTTCGAGACCCTCTTTTGGATCGATTGCGCCGGCCCCCTCGAATTCAAGAATGCGGTCTGCCTCAACTTCGACTGCCTTTCCGATCCTGGACCAGGCGCCCCAATTGACGCTGAGAGCTGGCAGTCCATTTGCGCGCCGGTGATGAGCCAGCGAGTCCATGAATGCATTGGCTGCAGCATGATTCGATTGTCCGGGGCGTCCCACGAGCGAGGCAGCCGACGAGAAGAGCACAAAAAAATCCAGCGGCAGACCGAGCGTGAGTCGATGGAGACTCCACGAGCCCGTTACCTTCGACGCGAAGAGGGATGCAAATCGCTCCGGCGTCTGCTCGAGGATGATTCCGTCATCGAGGCTGCCGGCCGCGTGAATCACTCCCCTGAGCGGAGGAAGAGAGTGCGCGATATCGGCGAGCATTCGTTCGAGGTCTGCGGATTGAGATATGTCGATTGACTCAACGCGAACGAGCGCACCCGAAGCCTCAAGCGCGCGGACAGCAGCACGCGCTTCGTGATGAAGACCGCGCCTTCCAACAAGAATGAGATTCCGCGCGCCCTTGGACACGAGCCATGAGGCCGTCAGCAGGCCGAGCCCCCCGAACCCTCCGGCGATCAGGTAGGTCCCGTCTGCATTGAGCGATCCGCTTCCCTTGGAAAACCTCCGGCCCGGAACCAGTCTGGCGACACTACGCCGGCTCGCGCCGAGGCTGACTCGATTCTCATTCGAAGCCGCGCGCAGTTCGGCAAAGAGAGCTGTTGCGGCATCGACGTCGGCAGTTGAACCAAGATCGATCAGCTTACAACTCAACTCCGGATGCTCGAGGGCGGCGACTGCTCCGAGCCCCCACAGCGGCGCTTGAGCGACACCGCGCACGGTACTGCCTTCGGCGGACACCGCTCCATGTGTAACCAGAAACAATGAGGGCGGCGAGGCCACTGATGCTCGGATGATGGCCTGGATCGACCGCAGCGCCCAGCCCGTGCACTGGAGCGCAGCGTGGGGCAGCTCTTCGAGCACAGTTGAGCCATCACCCGCGATTGGGGCCTCCGGGGCATCGAGTCCCCACAAGAACACCACGCCGTCTGGCTGCGCCTGTTCAACGGTTCTGCGCATGGCCTCGAAGAACCCTTCAGCGTCTGGATGATCAGCTCGCAGTATGCATTCGTCTCCCGATTCAAGCAGCGATGTAGAAAACCTCTCAACAAATTCATTCGCTGGACCAGCGAGCAGCCAGCGGCGGGGCCTTGCGGCAGTCTTTGCGATAAGAATGGCGTGATTCGGAATCGGCTCGATGGCAACTGCATCCCGAAATCCACTCGTGTCAAGTACTCGCGCCCACGAGTCACTGGAAAGGAGTGGATACGAAGACCTGAGACTGCGGTCGTCGAATCGCCACCAGCCGGAGGTGAGGCCGAAGGTGAGATCGAGCCAGCGGAGCGGCGTGGTCGCTTCCAGGAGGACGATGACGCCGTTGGGCGCAAGCAGCTCACGCACATGTTGCAATGTTTCGCGAAGATCGCGGGTCGCGTGGAAGACATTGGCCGCGACGACAACGTTGTAAGCACCGGGGGTAAACCCCTGTGCCCGTGGCGATCGCTCAATATCGAGAGTGCGATACTCCACGGTTTTATGCTCGCTCAGGGTTCGGCGCGCCTGCGCGATAAGGGCCGGCGAGACGTCAGTGAATGTGTAGTTGGTGCGCCCTGGTTCAAGGTTCGCGAGAATCTGAGCCGTCGTGGCGCCGGTGCCTCCACCGATTTCGAGGATCTTTAACGGTGCGTCGCCACCGGCGGTGCGAATTGCCTCCGCGATGAGTGAGTTGAGAGAGGCAAGGTCCGCGGAGCCGCGGTAGATCTGGGCTACGTCACTCGAATCCCCAGAGGGAAAGAGCAGGCTCAATGGATCGCAGTCACCGCGTACGACAGCAGGCCACTGCGATGCACAACGATCAAGCAAAGCGATCTCGGCCTTTGCCTCAGGATGCGTCTCGAGAACACACAGCATCGCTTTTCGGGCTTCGCCCTGAGGCAGCGGGCCGTTAACGAACCAGCCGTTCTCTTCGCGGACAAGATAACCCGCATCGCAAAGGGCCGACAGCAGCCGAACCATCAGCCGCCGGTATTGCGGAATCACCTTGAGCCTTTCCGCTGCGCCCTCGGTAGTAAATCGTCCGCCGGGTTGGTACAACCAGCCGAGTTGCAGGAAGCCTTCCGCAATGAAATGAAGGCTCAGGTCTTCCAGAGCGGTGACGAGATGTAAGTTGGCATTGGCGCCTGCCAAGCTTCCAATCTCGTCAATGCTGGCGGCCATGCGGGCCTTTATCAACGACGGCGGCAGAAGGTGAATCGCACTCTCGTTTGGAAGGGGTTGCGGCTTCCATTCAATCTCATAGACAGGGTCCGGCTCAGCCAGAGACGAAGAGACTATCAGGCTTTTCCGCTCGACGCTGCGGAAGGCGAGTCCGTCGATCTCGACAAGCAGGTTTCCATCCATGCCATGGATGCGAACCTCAGCGTTGACCATCGCTCCGCGGTTGGTTGATGCGTCCAGGATGCGTGCATGCGCTCTCACGCCGTCGACCGGAAACGGTCCCAGGATGCGAATCCGTTCGATGCTCACGGGGACGCTTGCCTTGCCGTCGGCCGCTGACTGGCTCTGCGGCGCAAGAGCCGCTGCGCAGAGTTGGAAGCAGGCATCAAGACCGACAGGGTGAAGGAAGAAATTCGCGTCGGCAGATCTGAGCGCTCCCGAAAGCTCGATGCGCCCCCAAGCCATTCCGGGACTGCACTTGATATCGGTTAGCACGCGGAACGCTGAACCATATTCAAGACCATAGAGTCGCAAGTGCTCGTAATGCGATTCGGCGCTCAGCCGTTGAGCATCGGCGCCTGCCTCGGCCGCTGTAAACGGCGCGCGCTCACTGCGCTCCGCCGTGGATAGCCAACCCGTAGCGAGCGTGCGCCATTGGGTGTCGCCGGCACGATTGTCGGCGGCGTAAATGGTCCAACGTCGCCTGTGATCTTCGGCGGGCGTGGACACAAGCTGCACTTTGACAGGGCTCTCATTGCTCAGCCGAAGAGCTTGGTGGAACACGATGTCTTCCAGCAACAAACAATCCGCTCCCAGCGCTTGGTGTGCGGCAACGGCCATTTCCAGGTATACGGCGGCGGGAACCACTACTTCGCCGTAGACTTTGTGCTCTTTGAGAAATGCCGGAGAATCGGCGTTCAGCTGCGATTCAAATCGAATCTCTTCGGACCCAGGAAGAGGAATACGGCGCCCGAGCAACGGATGTTCGCCGGGACTCGCCGCCGGCCGCTGCGGCACCACCGTGGCGGGCGCAGGTTCCAGCCAGTGCCGTTGCCGCTCAAACGGATATGTTGGAAGGACCAGCTTGCGCCGCCGTTCGGTTTCTACGGAGGTCCAATCTACCGAAGCTCCCGTTTGATAGGTAGCGGCGAGCGCTTCGAGCATCGACCGTCGCTCATGACCTTCAGGATGCAGGCTGGCAGCGGAGACGATCTGTTGGGGCCTGTGAGGAGTCTCGGCTGGAGCAAGCAATGTTCGCAACTTTTCAGTCAACTCGCGCGCATCGTGCGCCACTACGCTGATCCGATGAGCGAAATGCGTCCGGCCGGTGTTCGCCGTAAAGCAAAGATCGGCGAGATCGACTCCGGAATTCGCTTCGAGATAGCGGACATATTGGCCGACGAGGTTCTCGGCCGCATCGGCGGTCCTTCCCGAAAGAGTGAACAAGCGCCAATCGCTCTCGCGTGGCTGCCGCAAACCCAGAACTGGTGCTTCCTCGAGGACGATGTGAGCGTTGGTGCCGGAGAATCCAAACGAGCTGACACCCGCGAATCGTCCGCGCGTTCCCCGCTTCCAGGGTCGCGGTTCGGAAGGAACCGTAATGGGTAAGTCGCCCCAACGAATGTGCGGGCTCGGTGTCTGAAGGTGCAGGTGTGGGGGTATCTCTTCATATTCGAGTGCAAGAATGGCTTTAATCAGTCCGGCGATGCCCGCGGCGCCCTCGAGGTGACCGAGGTTGGTTTTGACCGAGCCAATAGCAAGCGAATCCGCGAACTCACGGCCTTCTCCATAGACCGCGCCGAGCGCCTCAGTTTCAATGGGGTCGCCAAGCGCAGTGCCGGTGCCATGCGCTTCAACGTAGCTTACCTGCAAGGGCGCGACTCCGCTGCGCTCGAGCGCGCTGCGAATCACTTGCTCCTGGGCGGACTGGTTCGGCACCGTGATCCCGCTGCTGGCGCCATCGTGGTTGACAGCCGAACCACGAATGAGCGCAACAATCCTGTCACCATCGCGAACGGCGTCAGCAAGCCGCCTGAGAACAACCACCCCGCAGCCTTCGCCCTTGACGTAGCCGTTCGCAGAGGCATCGAAAGTCTTGCAGCGGCCATCGGGCGAGAGCATCCTGGTGCGGCACTGCACAAGCGTGCTGATGGGGGAAAGACTCAGATTCACTCCACCGGCAAGAGCAGTTTCACACTCGTTCAACCGCAAGCTCTGACATGCAAGGTGTACCGCAACGAGCGATGAAGAACAGGCCGTGTCGACCGCGATTGCGGGCCCGTGAAGGCCGAGCGTATATGCGAGCCGGCCTGCGGTAAACGCGAAACCGTTGCCGGTGGCCGCGTAGGGACTCATGAGGTTTGTCCCGTCAAGCAGCCGGGAGTAGTCGAGCGTCATCATGCCCACGAATACGCCGGTCCGCGAGGAACGCAGTGATTCCGGTAACACCGCAGCACGCTCGATGGCTTCCCAACTCACTTCGAGCATCAATCGCTGCTGCGGGTCCATCAAAGCAGCCTCGCGAGGCGAAATGCCGAAGAACGCCGCGTCGAACCGATCAACGTCGCGAAGAAACGATCCCCAGCGCGTGTACATTCTGCCCACGGCCTCGGGGTCTGGATCATAATAAGCATCAATATCCCAGCGCTCGGGCGGAACCTCGGTTACGGCATCTACTCCGTCGCGCAACAGACGCCAGAATGACTCCGGATCGTCAGCACCGCCTGGAAATCTGCAGCTCATCCCGACGACCGCAATGGGTTCGGCGTTGATCAGATCGAATTTGGCGCGTGCCGACTCCGCCGCAAGCGCCAGCTTTACGGCCGACATATCGCGCAGACGCTGCTCGAGGCCGCTCATTCGACTCCCGTCCGCACCGTCGTGTGCCCAAGGGCCGCGGCAGCTTCCTCTTCCGACATTGCGCCAACAGTGGTCAACAGGACGTCGAGTTCGCTGCCATCTTGAACACCGGGGCCTTCAACAGTTGCGTCATCCGTGTGATGATCCGGAGCCGCTGGGCCGATCAGGTGGGCGAGGTGAGCTGCCAGCGAAGTCGCGGATGGATACTGGAACGCGATCGTGGCAGGGAGCGAGCATCCAAGGCTCGCCTGCAGTCGGTTTCGAAGGTCGACGGACATAAGCGAATCGAGGCCGAGCGAGAAGAATCCCTGCTGCGGATCGAACTCATGTTCGGCTAGTCCGGAGACGTTGCGGACCTGCGTGCAGACATGGGCAAGCAGCGCGGCCTCACGCTCTTTTTCAGGGAGTCTCTCGATCTGGAGGCGAATCTCGGTTGTCGCATGCGACCGTCCGCCTGCAACCTCGGAAAAGAACGGAGAGGCTAGCTTTGATTCGAGGCTGTCCCAATCGACGGGGAGGACACCCACAGTCGTAAGGTTCCGCGCGATCGCGGCTTCAAGCAGTTGCAAGCCCTGTTCCGCTGTTATCGCGCCCAATGCCGGGTCTTGCTTGATATCCATCGCCGCGCCCACACCTTGCCATGCGCCCCAGGCTATGCTGAGCCCGGGTAATCCGAGCGACCGCCGATAGCAGGCGAGCCCATCGAGAAATGCATTCGCAGCGACGTAGTTCAATTGGCCCGGCTTGCCCATCATCGATGCGGCGGAAGAAAACAGAACTAAAAAGTCGAGTGGAGTCTCCTGCGTTAGTTCATGCAGAAGCCATGCTCCGCGGACCTTCGGTTCCAGAACTCGGCTAAAACGTTCTGCCGTCTGATTCAGGATGATGCCATCATCGAGTATGCCGGCCGCATGAACTACGCCGCGAAGAGCGCGACCGGTTGCCGCGATTTCCGAAAGCACCCGCTTCCAGTCTTCGCGCTTTGCAACATCGGCTTGCACGACGTGGATCTCGGCGCCGGATTCGCGGAGAGAAAGAATCTCCTTGGCGGCTTGAGCCGAAGGTGCGCGACGGGACATGAGAACAATTCGCCGCGCGCCGCGCGCCGCCATCCACCGGGCCACCTGCAGACCGAGACCGCCGAGGCCGCCGGTGATGAGGTAGGTGGCCGATTGGTCGAAATCGACAGCGTTTGGCGGTTGCTGCGCACTGCGGACCAGGCGCGCGACCAGGCGCTGCCCGTCGCGGAAGGCCACATGGTCTTCCGCGTCCTCTGCAATAAGCTCTTCGTAGAGCCGCGCGGCTTCGCCATCTGGGCTCGATGCATCGAGATCGATGGTGCGGCAACGCAATTCGGGAAGCTCGTGGGCAATTGCCCTTGCCATCGGCGCGAGTGGGAAGTGCGACAAGCCGGAGACACCAATGTCATAGTCTCTTGCCGGCGCAGCCCCTCGAGTAACCACACTCAGGCGTGGGACAGGGCTGGCTTTGATCTTCGACAACGCCTGCGAGAGATGCAGCAGCCGGATCGAATTGTGTTCCGCGGCCTCGTCCGGACGCGCATCAACAGCCTCGTCAAGATTTGAAAGATCTACCACTCCGTTAACAGACTGATCGACGCCGCCGTCGAGAAGGGCGTCCAGCTGCAAGATGCCTGATAACGCTTCACAGGAATGGCCCGCCTCGCGGAATTGGTCACAGATTTCGCCGGAAAATTCAGATTTTCCGACGATCAGCCAATGCCCGAAATCTGATTCAGTGCGAGCCGCGATGGCCTTAGGCTCCCACTTCACCTCATACATCCAGTCGCTCAGGGCATCGGAGGAACGATTGAGTGACTGCCGGGTGGCACGAGTAAATCGCACCGAGTCGACTTCCGCAATCACAGTCCCATCTGGCGCCGTCAATCGCAAACTAGCCGATAAGGCACCTGAGCCCAACTTTGCCGATGGATCGAGCTGGGCATGCACCCAGACTTCTGTTCCCGAGGGCTGATAATGGCGAAGACCTTCCAGCGCGACAGGCACATATGCCTGTTGTCGGTCTTCGAAAGCGAGGGCCGCGCCGAGCGCCTGCAGCGAGGCATCGAGGATCACAGGATGCAGCAGGTAGGGCCCGGCGCTGGCGACTGCATCATCAGGCAGGCAAATCCGCGCGGTCACCTCACCCCGAACGCTTTCAACTTCCCTGAGTGCCTGGAACGCGGGTCCGTAGTCGAGTCCGTGTTCCCGAAGCTCGCGATAAAACCCTTCAACTCCAACAGAAGCAAGTCGCCGCTCTCGATGGACGCCGCGAGCGACCGGCATTCCGCCGGAGGGCCGATTGGCGTTGCGGATCCTTCCCTTGGCCAGCAGCCCCCATTCACCGCCAGACGATGGCACGGAGTCATCTCGACGAAATACCTCGATCTCCCATGAGTCCCCACCGCTCGGGCTCGCGATCAATTGAACTGTTTCGCTAACGTCCTTTGACAGCTGTAACGGTCGCAGAAAAACCAGTTCTTCGATTGAGATCCGCGCGCCCCTCGTCAAAGTCGCGCCGGCGGCGAGAGCCATCTCCACAATGGCGGCCCCCGGTAGAACAGGAATTCCGAAGAGCCGATGATCTTGAAGGTAAGACGGCGATGCGGCCGAAATACGGGCTTCGAACTGAGCGGCCTTCGCGGCCGAATCGATCCTCGCGCCGAGTAGTGGATGACCGCCCGGCTTCCGTGGGCTCGATGCTTCAGCGGCCGGCAGCATTTCAACCCAATGCCTTTGCCGCTGGAACGGATATGTGGGCAGAACGACGGTGCGATGTGGGCCGTTCACTCGACCCCAATCGATGGGGCAACCGCGCAAGTACAGTTCGCCGAGGCTCGCCAGCATCACTCGCCAATCCTCGCGTCCGCGGCGCAGACTCGGCAGCCACGCGCATGTGTCGCCGGCCACGCATCGCGCGCCAAGGCCAATAAGGACAGGTTGCGGACCAATCTCGACGTACGCATTAAAACCTGTGTTTGCCAGGGCAGCCATTCCTCTCGCGAACTGGACCGGCCTGCGGATGTGGTCGCACCAGTAGTCCGCTCCGATGCGCGAGCCGCTGACCGCTTCCCCATCGAGATTCGACACCAATTCAATGTGAGGCGCACTGTGCGGGATCCCGCTAGCGAACGAGCGATATTCTTCGATCATCGGCTCCATCAAACGCGAATGAAATGCGTTCGAGACGCGCAGGCTGCGGTTCCGGATGCCTTCGCGTTCCATCGCCGCGAGAACTCTCTCCATCGCTCCGCGCTCTCCCGAGATGACGGTCTCGGCGGGACCGTTAATCGCGGCGATTCCAACACTGTCCGCATACGGTCGAAGAATCTCGCGCACTCGCGCCGGCTCGGCAAAGACGGCCGCCATGGTTCCGCCGCTCGGCAGAGCCTGCATAAGACGGCCGCGCTCGGCGATCAGCCGTAGTCCATCCTCAAGCGTGAGGACTCCCGCAACACAAGCAGCCGCGTATTCGCCCACGCTGTGCCCCATAACCGCTGCTGGAAAAACGCCCCAGGACTTCCACACCTCAGCAAGCGCGACCGAAAGAGCAAAAAGAGCCGGTTGCGCATTCCCAGTCTGCCCGAGCAGATCGTCAGGGCCCTCGTGCAGCATGGTCTGCAACGATCGTCCGAGGCGAGGCGATAACACGTTGTCGCAACGGTCGATGATCTTTCGGAAGCGCGCATGCGTCATGTAGAGCTGGCGGCCCATGCCCACGCATTGAGAGCCTTGCCCGGTGAACAGGAATGCAACTTTCGGAGATTCTCCTGCGCGAACTCTGCCGTGCGGGCATATACGGCTTTCGCGGCCGGCGGAGAGATCTTCGAGCGCCGTGGACAGTTCGGCATGATCGGCGCCAATCGCAAATGCGCGGAATTCAAAGTGCGAGCGTCCTTCGCTCGCCGTGCCGCATAAATCTGCCATCGGCTCATCGGCCAGCGGTCGCGCTTCGAGAGCCTCGCGATAATTCTGCGCGAGTTCACCCAGCCCGGCCTCCGTCCTTGCCGAGAGCGCAAGAATCCGGCAAGATGGACGGTCTTCGGGCTCAGGACGCTGCGGCTGCTGCGGAGCCTCGCCAACCACAAGATGAGCGTTGATGCCGCTGAGTCCAAAGCTGCTGACACCTGCCAGCCTCCGCCGCTCCCCAGCCGGCCATGGAACCGCCCTCACCGGCACGTTGAGACACATGCGGTCCCAGTCGATGTGCGGATTCGGCTGGCGAAAATGCAAGCTTGGAGGAATGGACTGATGATGAAGTGCGAGCACGACTTTGATGAGTCCAGCGACGCCCGCAGCCGATTCCAGATGCCCGATGTTGGTCTTGACCGAACCCACCAACAGCGGAGAGCCCGCCTCGCGCCCAATCCGCATGACCGCATCGAGAGCATTGGCTTCAATGGGATCGCCGAGCGCAGTGCCCGTTCCATGTGCTTCGACGTAGTCCATTTCGTGAGGCGCAACGGCCGCCGCGGCCAGCGCCTTGCGCAACACCGTTTCCTGCGCTGGGCCATTTGGCACCGACAATCCGCCGCTCGCGCCGTCGTGATTCACGGCGGAGCCCTTCAGCACCGCCCAGATCTTGTCGCCATCGCGGGTCGCATCAGAAAGCCGCTTGAGGACCACGATTCCACAGCCTTCGCCTCTCCCATACCCGTCCGCGGCGGCATCAAAGGCCTTCGACCGGCCATCGGGCGCGAGGGCACGCATGCGCGACAACGAGACCCCAATCTCCGGCGCGAACATGAGGTTCACGCCGCCCGCAAGCGCCATCTCACACTCGCCATTGCGAAGGGCCTGCATCGCGAGGTGTGTCGAAACAAGCGCGGAGGAGCACGCCGTAGCAACCACCATGCACGGCCCCTGCAGCCCCAGCACGTACGAAATGCGCCCGGCGGGAAAGCTCGTGGCGCTTCCGGTACTCACGTATGGAACGTCCTGCGGATCGAGCCGGTCGAATGGATGCACCATTCCAAAGTCGGCCGTGATTACTCCGATATAGACGCCAACGCTCGAGCCCGCAAGGCTGTCGGGTGCAATGCCGGCATGCTCGAGCGCTTCCCAGCTCACTTCGAGCAGAAGCCTCTGCTGCGGATCCATTCCGGCGGCCTCGCGCGGCACAATTCCGAAGAAGCGCGCATCGAA
The DNA here is from genome assembly GCA_035263625.1 of Occallatibacter sp. Classification (GTDB taxonomy): domain Bacteria; phylum Acidobacteriota; class Terriglobia; order Terriglobales; family Acidobacteriaceae; genus Telmatobacter. The sequence goes on along the minus strand of DATFRB010000088.1, from coordinate 56,369 downwards.
GGCATCCATCGGTTCACGCAGAAATCCGCCTTCGCGAACGTATGTCTTGCGTGCCGCCGCGGGATCCGGATCGTAGTACTCGTCCACATTCCAGCGCGAGCGCGGAACCTCGACGATTGCGTCCACCCCGTCGCGCAGCAGTTCCCAGTACCTCTCCGGATTGCTTGCTCCGCCAGGAAAGCGGCAACCCATTCCAATAATTGCGATGGGCTCGGAGCGAGCTTGTTCCGCTGCATCGAGGCGGGCGCGCATCTCCTTGAGCGCAAAGGCTGCGCGCTGCAAGGGAGTCAGCCCGTTGAGCGGATCGGCAGAGAGGTTCACCTTTTCCCTCCCTCGGCCAGGGCATTCAACTCCTGCTCCACGAGCCGCTCGATCTCGTCATCGGTTAGTCTCTTAACTTCATTCAGCATCTCCAGCTGCACGCTCGATGAGTCTTGCGCCTCAGACGTCTCTCCGGAAACCTCCCGATTCAAATAGAGAGCAAGCGAAGCCACCGTAGGGTAATCGAATGCGAGTGTGGAGCGAAGCGTGCAACCGAGGCTCGCGGACAGGTTATTCTTCAATTCCATCGCAGTGAGGGAATCGAGCCCGAGATCGAACAGGCGCACAGATGGCTGCACTTCCGATGGATTCAGCTGCAGCACTCGGGCCACCTGTGCGGTGACGTGCTGTTCAATAAGTTGGCTCCATCGCTCGCGCCGATGCCCGCGCAACTCCTCCAGAAAACCTCCTCGCGCCTGGGCTCCCGAAGCCACGATTTCCGCAAAGAATCCGAGTCTGGCGCATTGCGGAAAGTGCGCAAAGAACCTGGGCCAATCCATTGCAAACGCGCCTGACACCGCAACATTCTGCCTGAGCAACTCGTCCAGCGCTGACAACGCCCGCTCACTCGAAAGACCTTGAAGCGATGGCAGCGGTGAGTGATTGGCCGGAAATTGGCGCGCGCGCTGTGTCATGCCGCCATCCATCCACGAGCCCCAGTTGATGCTCAGCCCCGGCAAACCCAGTGCGCGCCGATGTTCGGCCAGCGCATCGAGGAATGCATTGGAAGCGGCATAGTTTCCCTGGCCGGGCGACCCTGTCATCGACGCCACTGAGGAGAAGCAGACAAAGAAATCGAGTGCGAGGTCGCGAGTAAGCTCATGCAGGTTCCACGCGCCATCGATCTTGGGTACAATCACCCGCTCAAAGCTCTCCCATGTTTGATTCAGCAGGACTCCATCGTCGAGCACCCCGGCACAATGGAAGACACCGGCCAAAGCAGGCGTCACGCGAGCGATGGCGTGAGCCATGGATTCCGCATCGGCCACATCGGCCTGAACTGAGATGACCGTGGCTCCTCTGCGCTCGATCTCCTCAATCTGCTGGGCTGCCTCATCGCTTGGGGCTCTGCGTCCAACCACGATGATGTGCCGCGCTCCTTTGTCTGCAAGCCAGCGCGCGACAACGAGCCCGAGTCCACCCATGCCTCCGGTGATCAGATAGCTCGCATCCGGCCTGATCAACGCGGCGCTTAACGGCGCAGGGGCCGGGTAGTACCGAACCAGTCGGGCCACATACCGTTCGCCGCGTCTGTAGGCCACGTGACGCTCAGGCGAATCAGATAACTCAGGCAGCAGCGCAGCAAGATCGCCCGATCCCCGCGCGGAATCGAGATCGATCCCTGCGCACTCCATCTCCGGATGCTCCATCAACAGCGTCTGCAACAGGCCCCAGGTAGGCCCCTGAAAGGCCGATGGGATGTCGCCGTCTGCCACACGCCTGGCGCCGCGGGTCACCACCCACAACTTCGGAGTCGCGAGCCACGCTCGCCGGGCGATCGCCTGCGCAAGGTGGATCACGCTGCCCAACCCGGGCTTCAAGCCAGCGCGGTCGGTTACGTCGAGCGGCCAAAGGTTGATAATGCCTAAACGGGCCGCGCCGTCTCCTTCCAGTTCGGAAAACAGACGGTCGAAGTTGCCGAAGTCCGCGGGGTCAATCTGATAGAGATCGTCCGATATACGGCGATAGCTTTCTCCCGGCGACGCAACGACACACCTAGTTCCGGATGCGCGCATCTGTTGGGCCAGCGCAAAACCGAATTCGTCCTGGCCCGCAAAAATCAAGTATCGAAACGGCGGTGCTCCCTGGCGCCGTTCGATGGACGACTGCGATGCGCGCCATTCAACCGCATATCCGAGATCGTCGAGGCCATCAGGCTGCAACGCCTTGAGCAGCACATGCCTGGGAGTACCTCGAACCGTCAGTCCCTCCACTTGGGCAACAATTGCGCCGTTCGCATCAGCAATCCAAAGATCCGCACGATAAGTTTGAGTGTCCGCGCCTCCTTCGCGGACCTTGCAATAGCTCCAAAGCTCCGCAACTTCCTTCCGGTACACGCTCACCCGTTCGATGCCTATAGGCAGGTAGGCGAGGTCATTGGGCGCATCCTGGCTTGCGGCGAGGAACACCTGAAGGCAGGCATCGAGCAGCGCTGGGTGAATGCGATAAATCCCGGCGTCAGGTTGAATCGATTCCGGCAGAACTGCGCGACATAGCGCCGCTCCCGGCGAGCACCACAAGCGTCGGATCGCGCGAAACGCCGGACCATACTCTATGCCCAGTTCGCTGCACCGGTGAAAATGCTCCTCCACGTCCAGTTCCGAATCGCACTCCGTCTGAGCCCGCTCAAGAGGCCACGACAGAACTCCGCCGGTCGCGGACCGGACGGTAGCAGATGCGTGCAGAGTCCACGCACCCTTGCCTTCATCAAAGCTGTGCAATCGGTATTCGTAACGGTCACCCCCAGCGGGAACCAGAATGTGTTCGATTGCGATGCTCTGCTTCCCCGGGAGTGTCAGAGCCTGTGCGATATTCAGCCCTTCGATTGACAGATGTTGATTTGGCAGCAACGTGGAAGCGACTGAGAGAATCATTTCGACCATTGCCGAGGCGGGCAGCACAGGGACGCCAAAGACGCGATGATCCCCGAGAAACGCAGGAGAGTTGGCGTCGAGAACCGTTGAGTAGACGATCTCTCCGTTGGTTTGCAATGCGGAATGCTGCCGAACACCCACGAGATTCATCCCGCGCGAGTCAGCGCACGTAGATACAATCGCCGAATCCGTTGCCTCGAACCAGTAGCGCCGCCGTTGAAACGGATACGTAGGCAAGGCAATCTTTCGCCGGCGGGAATGGCCGTTCACTTGATCCCACGCAATCTCCGCCCCGCAAGAGTACATCTCCCCAAGGCTGCTGAGCATCCGCCGGCGACCTGACATCGTTGGGTCGAGGTTGCAGAAATTGATCTCCGGCAGACCCTGCTCCGGATGGACGACAACTTCGACGTGCGCGAGCTTCTCTGCAAGTTCTTCCATTGACGCCGCCGCAACCGCGCAGCGCGCAGCCGCGAAGTGCGTGCGGCCAGTATTCGCCGTGAAGCATAGGTCGGCTAGATCGTCCTCATCGTGCGTGCGCGCAAACTCCACATATTGGCCAACCAGCTCCTTGAGCGCTGCCTCCGACGCCGCTGAGAGCGCGAGCAGACAGCATCTCTCATCAGCGCCGCCTGGTACCTCCGGGGCCGCCGGCGAAACGATCTCTTCAAGCGACTGCGAAAGCTTCGGCGGCTCCTCGAGAACGAGATGAACATTCGTTCCGCTGAATCCGAACGAACTCACTCCTGCCAGCCGCGGGCTCTCGCTGCGCGGCCAGGGAATGCTGCGCTCTGCAACGCGGATAGAAAGAGAATCCCACGCGATGAGCGGATTTGGATGAGTAAAGTGCAGATGCGGCGGAATCTCCTCGTGCTCGATCGCGAGGACAACCTTGATGAGGCCCGCGATTCCCGCAGCCCCCTCCAGATGACCGAGATTCGTCTTAACGGAGCCCAGATAAAGAGGTGCGTCACTGGATCTGCCCGGGCCGAAGACCTCGCCGAGTGCCTCAACTTCGATCGGGTCGCCGAGCGGCGTTGCAGTTCCATGCGCTTCGACGTAGGCGACTTTGCCCGGAGCGGCGCCCGCATCGGCGAGTGCCCTGCGGATCACATTCTGCTGCGCCAGGCCATTCGGCACGCTCAAAGCGCTGGTATGCCCATCGTGATTCACCGCGGATCCGCGAATCACCGCGAGCACTGGATCGCCCGCGGCCATTGCGTCGGAGAGGCGCTTGAGCACAACCACGCCGCATCCCTCCCCGCGCACAATGCCGTCCGCCGAGGCATCGAATGTCCTGCACACGCCCCGCACCGACAGGATTCGTGTTCGTGACTCAATGATTGAATTCACCGGCGAAAGAATCGCGTTGACTCCCGCTGCTATCGCCAGATCGCACTCTCTGTTGCGCAGGCTCCTGCATGCCAGGTGCACGCTCACCAGCGACGAGGAACATGCCGTGTCAATCGCCATGCAAGGGCCCTGAAGGCCGAGAAAATAGGAGAGCCGGCCAGCCGTTGCGCTCACCGTAGTTCCGCCGCCCGTATGCACGTCGATGTCAGCCGGAGACCGCACCGCAAACTGAACATAGTCATTGTTCATCACCCCGACCATCACTCCGGTCTGGGTGCCCGCCAGGCTTGTGGGTGCGATACCCGCTCTCTCGAGAGCCTCCCATGCCACTTCCAGCAGCAGCCTCTGCTGCGGATCCATCTGCGCCGCCTCGCGCGGCGAGATGCCGAAGAATTGCGCGTCGAACTTGTCGATATCTTCGAGAAAGCAGCCATGCCGGCTATACATCTTGCCCCGCTCATCAGGGTCCGCGTCGAACAACCGGTCAACGCTCCAGCGGTTCGCGGGAATCTCCGTTGACGCGCACTTTCCCTCGCTGAGCAATTTCCAGAATTCGTCGGGTGTGTTGGCACCCCCGGGAAACCGGCATCCCATCCCCAAGATCGCGATGGGATCGGACGAGCCGCTCTCCGCCGCCTTCAGCCGGGCCTCGAGTTCCTCCAGCCTGAGCAGCGCGTCCTTCATCAGCGATTTGTAGTCAATGGGCGCCAATGGTTTCCTTCATCCCTCTCATCAAATCGCCGCGGTAATTTTCCTGGCCAGCAATCTGGCCACTTCGTCTTCCGAAAGCCGATCGAGCTCTTCCGGCGCACAGCCCTGTTTTTCCTGCGACTCCGCATCCTCCGCCGTCACTGGAAACCACGCAGTCAGCTTCTCCGATGCCAGGTAGCGGGCCAGCGCGTGAATCGTCGGATGATTGAACACGAGCGTCGAAGGCAGCGCGCATTGCAGGCTCGACTGAAGCCGATTGCGCAAGACCAGCGACGCAAGTGAGTCGAGCCCGAGCGAGAACAGCCCCTTGTCTGTCGCGATATGCTCCGAAGGCGCGCGGCCAAGGATGCGAGCCACCTGCGACTCGATGTGCGAGGACAACAAGGCGAACCGCTCGTCTTCGCCTGCCCGCTCCATCTGCTCGAGGATTCCCACGACATTGCTGGTCTCCGGGACCGACGAGGCAGCCAACTTGGAGAAGAACGGCATTGCCTGGGAATGGCGCAGAAAGCGCGGCCAGTCGATAGGGACAACGCCGGCTTGCGAGCAATCGCCATTCATCAGATATTCGAGAATCGCCAGCCCCTGTGCGGCTGTAAGGCTTCCGAGGCCCTCGAGCACAGGCATGGCTCCGCGCATCGCCGGGCCGAGCCCTGCCCATGGCCCCCAGTTGATGCTTAGCGCCGGCAGCCCCTGGGCACGTCGATGATGCGCAAGGGAATCGAGAAACGCGTTCGCCGAAGCATGGCTGGCTTGCCCCGGTGTGCCGACCAGGGATGCAACCGATGAAAACATCACAAAGAAATCGACGGGCAGATCCTGCGTAAGCTCATGAAGATTCCACGCGCCTTCAGCTTTGGGAGCCAGAACCTTCTCCAGGCGTTCCCACGTTTGTTGCTCAACTACGCCATCGTCGATCACGCCTGCCGCATGAACGATGCCTCGCAGCGGCGGCATGTTTGCCGCAATTTCGCCGAGGATATTCAAAACGCCCGAGCGGCTCGAGACGTCGGCTTCGACTGCGACAATATCGGCTCCATTCCTTCTGAGCGCCTCCAGCCGTTCCTCAACCGCAGGCGAGGGCTTTCGTCTTCCCACCACCGCGACGTGACGCGCGCCTCGTTCGACAAGCCATTCGGCCACGATCGAACCGAGTCGCCCCATGCCGCCTGTAACCAGATAAGTCGCGTCGGAGCGAACCGCGATGGGACCAACGTGCGGCTTCGATTCGCTCCGCACCAGGCGAGCCACATAACGGTTGCCGCCGCGAATCGCAACCTGGTCCTCCTCCGCGGTGCGCGTGAAAAGCTCTCCAAACAGGTCCGCCGCCGCTTGCGCAGCCACGCGCGCGTCGATGTCGATGCGCCTGCAATGCAGCTCCGGGTGTTCGATGGTGACGATCTGCCCCAATCCCCACAGGCATGCCTGCCAGGGACGCGACACGGAATGCGAGTCCCCGGCCGGTTGAGCTTCCGACGTGACCAGCGTAAGCGCCGGAGCGGTCTTCCAATTCGCGACACCACGCACGAGCGCGAGCGTGCTGGCACAGCCTAGCTCGGCAGCTTCGAATTCCTCCGCGTTGAGGCTCCAGAGGTGCACCGCCTGCCGTCGTTCCGGCAGATTGGCATCGCAATATGCCAGCAGCCGCTCATAGTCGGCTGACGAGCCAGGATCGATCGTGAACTCATCTCCATCGTCCGTGAATTTATTGCCGCGCCGCGCAACAATGCACTTGTCGCCGCGGCCTCTCAGCAGTTGCGCGAGCTTGCTTCCGATCCCTGCAGCATCGGCAAAGACCAACCATCCGCGTCCGGACTGTGCGTCCTCGACAACCTCGCTCGCGTCCTTGTGCCAGTCAATCTCATACAGCCAGTTCTGAAGTAGCTCCTTTTTGCTCCGCAACAAGGTGGACGCGTTCGATCGCCGCATCAGCAGGCCTTCGATCACCGCAACGATTCGGCCATCAACGCCAATCAGCCTCAAGTCCGCCTTCACCGTGTGCTGCAAGCTGGCCGCCGCGGAGCGCATTACCGCGTGGCTCCAAACGCTATGGCCTGGCTGCCCATACACTGTCAATCTCTCCACGCCGACCGGCAGAAACGTCTCGTCAGGCCCGAGTTCCGGAAAGCTGGTGCCGATAACTTGCAGGCAGGCATCAAGAAATGCCGGATGCAGCGTGTACTCAGGGGCTTCAGCGGCAATCGCGGCCGGAATCTCGATGAGTCCCAGCGACTCTTCGCCCCTGCTCCACAGCTTCGCGATTCCCTGGAAAGCCGCGCCAAAATTCGTGCCCGCATCCAACGCGCGTTTGTAGTACTGGCGAACGGAGACCTCCTCCGCAAACCCCGCCTGCAAGGCGTCAAGGTCGACCGCTTCCTGGGCCGCGCCGTTCGACACAATGCGCAAACTTCCCGAAGCGTGCAGCACCCACTCCTCTTCGGGATTCTCACCATTTTGCGCAGCGCTGAGGATTCTGAAGTTCGATGCCCCATGTTCCCCGGGCTCAACGTGGCATTGGACCGTTACAGCGTCCTCTTCTGGAAGGATCAAAGCTTGCGGTAGAACGACGTCTTCGATTCTGATCGCGCACTCCCCGTCCAGCCTTCCCGCGGCAGCCAGCGCGATTTCCAGGTACGCGGCCGCCGGCAGAATCGTCGCGCCAAACACACGATGGGATTGCACAAACTCAGGATCCTGTTGGCTCAGCTGCGACTCATAAAGCCGCTCGCCGCCTTCGAGCGCAACACGCAATCTCCGGCCAAGAAGCGGATGCGCAGCTTCACCACGCCCACCCGCTCGCGAGGCGCCGGCGAATGGGAAGAGCGCCCCGGCGCCAGGCGCCCAGTAGCGCTGGCGCTCAAATGGATACGTGGGCAGCGCAGGCTTGCGCCGCGGCCCGGTTTGCAATCGCGCCCAATCAACCGGAATGCCGTCCACATGCAGCGCCGCAAGGCTTTCCAGCATCTGCTGCCCATCTTCGTGGCCGGGCCGCAAGCTGGGCAACAGAAGGGCCTCGCGCGTCAGCGATTGCTGCGCCATTCCGATCAGTGTTGCCTTCGGCCCGATCTCGATAAACACTCCGCACCCAAGCTCTTCAAGCGTCTTCATGCCCGCCGCGAATTGCACCGTCCGCCGAACCTGGCGAAGCCAGTACTCCGGCAACGCAACATCATCGGTAGCCACTCGCCCCGTCACATTCGACACCAGCTCAATTCGCGGCAGGCCATACGAAATGCGTCCTGCCTCTTCGGCAAACGGTTCGAGCATGGGCTCCATCAGCGGCGAATGTGCGGCGCGAGGAATGTTGAGCTTTCTGGTTTCGATGCCGCAATCTCGCATGGAAGCAGCCACCGTTTCGATCGCCTGCGGAGTGCCGGAGACGACAACATTCTCAGGGCCATTGATCGCCGCAATCGCGATTTCAGCCGCCAATGGAAGCACAACTTCGGCAACCTTCGCCTCCGGAGCAAAGACCGCAAGAGTCTCTCCCTTGAGCGCGAGCACCTCCATCAGCCTTCCGCGCGCCGCCACCAGTTTCAGCCCGTCTTCCAGGCTAAAGACTCCGGCCACGCAGGCAGCCGCGTACTCGCCGGTGCTGTGGCCCATCACTGCGCTCGGCTCTATGCCCCACGACCGCCACAGCATCGCCAGCGCGTATTCGAGCGAGAAGAGCACGGGCTGTGCATAGGTGATCTCATGAATGGGAGACTCTTCGCCGGCCGGCGGATACAGAACGCGCAAAAGTCCCGGCTCGAGATGCGCTTGCAAAATCCGGTCGCATTCGTCCATCGCATCGCGAAAGACCGGCTCTGTCCCATAGAGCTGCCGCCCCATCTCGACATATTGCGCACCCTGGCCAGTAAACAGGAATGCAATCTTTGGCACAAACGAGGTCGTCGGCGAGTTGCGCAGCATTCCCTCCCCCGGAGTGCCGTTTGCAAACTCTTCGAGTTGCCGCGCCGCATCCTCCGCCGACGTCGAAACTACCGCAAGCCTGTGTTCGAAGTGCGTTCGGCCTGTGTTGGCCGCATGGCAGACATCGGCAAACCCTCGCGCGTCACCCCCGGCAGCATTGCCGTTCAGGAACATCGCATACTGCCGCACCTGCGAAACCAGCGCAGCTTCCGACTTTGCGGACAGCGTGAGTGCCTGCCACGGCCTCTCTTTTCCCTCAACCTCAACCGGCCGCTCAGGCGCCTCCTCTAGCACAAGGTGCGCGTTGGTTCCGCCGATTCCGAATGAACTCACTCCGGCTCGTCGAGCGAACCCATTCCTCTCCCACGGCGACAGCTGCGCATTCACGTAGAATGGGCTGCTCTCGAAGTCGATGCGCGGATTCGGCGACTCGTAATGCAGGCTCGGCGGCAGCATCTTGTGGTGCAGAGCAAGCGCCGTCTTGATCAACCCCGCAACACCGGCAGCCGCGTCCAGATGGCCCACATTCGACTTCACGCTTCCCAGAGCGCAATATCCGCGTCCCGCCGTTGTCTCGCGAAAGGCGCGCGTCAGCGCCGCCACTTCAATCGGATCGCCGATCGGCGTCGCGGTACCGTGCGCCTCGACGTAAGAGATGGTTTCGGCATCAATCTGCGCCCGGCGCTGCGCCGCGCGAATCACCTCGGCTTGCCCATCAAGGCTCGGGGCCGTGAATCCGACCTTGTGCGCGCCATCGTTGTTCAGCGCCCAACCCTTGATGACGGCGTAAATCGAATCCCCGTCGGCGATCGCGTCGGCCACGCGCTTCAACACAACAATGCCCACACCGCTTCCCGGCACCGTACCGCGAGCGTTCGCGTCGAACACGCGGCAATGGCCGTCCGCCGAGAACACGCTGCCTTCTTCGTACAGATACCCAATGCGGTGGGGAATCTTCAGGCTCACGCCGCCCGCAAGCGCCATGTCGCAGTCGCCGCTGGCCAGCGCCTGGCACGCCATGGCTGCAGCCACCAGCGAGGTTGAGCACGCCGTCTGCACGGTGATGCTCGGCCCCTTGAGATTGAGCTTGTACGAAATCTGGGTTGAAAGAAAATCCTTGTCGTTGCCAATCAGGCCCTGAAAGAAATTCACCGGACGCGTCAGCTCGCCAAGATGCGGGTAGAGATAGTTGCTCATCGTCTTGCCCGCATACACGCCAATCGCCGCGCGGCATGACTCCGGGCCGTAGCCCGCGTTCTCAAGCGCTTCCCATGCGCACTCCAGAAAAAGCCTCTGCTGCGGATCGGTGGTCTGCGCCTCGCGCGGCATCATGCCAAAGAACGCGCCATCAAAGAGGTCGATGTCTTCCAGCGGCGCGCCGGCGCGTACGTAGTTCGCATTCCGCAACGCCGACGATGGAACTCCCTCTTTACGCAACTCCTCTTCCGTGTAGAAGGCCACCGACTCGCGTCCCGCCGCCAGGTTGCTCCAGAACTCCTGCGCATTGCGCGCTCCCGGAAATCGGCAGCTCATGCCAACAATGGCGATCCCCTCATCCGTATCGCGCGCGCGGTCCGCAGCTTTGGCAGACGCCTTTACTGCGATCTCCGGCCTTCGAACCAGGTGGCGAGCGAGCGCCCCAATGGACGGATGCTGAAAGAGATCGGTGATGGGAATGTCGAGCTTCCAGCGCTCTTTCAGGCGCACATGGATCTGAATCAGATGAATCGAATTGGCGCCGAGCTCGAAGAAATTATCGCGAAGGCTCACCCTCTTCACGCCAAGCACTTCGCAGACGATTGCCTCAAGGCGCTTTTCTGAGAGCTCGTCCGCGATCTCGTTCTCCAATTGTGGTTCCGCGGGCCCGAGTGCCGGCTTCGGAAAAGCCTTACGGTCAAGCTTGCCGTTCGCCGTAAGCGGAAACCGGTCCAGAAACACATAGGATGGCGGAATCATGTGCGGAGGCAGTTTGTTGCGGAGAAACTCTCGCAGCTCGCTGTCGGCCGGAGCAGGCTCGTTCGCAACGACGTAACCCACGAGCCGTTGCCCAATGCCCTCGCCCGCGGCCGATACAACCGCAGCTTTGATGCCAGGGTGTTGCGCGAGCGCCGCTTCAATCTCCGCGGGCTCGATCCGGTGTCCGCGAATCGAAAGCTGGAAATCCTTGCGGCCAAGAAGTTCGACGACTCCACCTGGCAGGTAACGGCCAAGGTCGCCCGTTCGATAAAGCCTCTCTCCGGTTACCGGATGAGTGATGAATCTCTCCGCCGTCTTCTGCGGATTTCCGAAGTACCCCTTGGCGACGCCGGCCCCCGATGTGAAGATCTCACCAGGCACCCACACGGGACGGTCCTCAAGCGCATCATCCAGAACGTAATACTTTGCATTCGCGATCGGTCGCCCGTACGGAATGCTCTTCCACTCTCGATCCACCTCCCCTATCTCGTACCAGATGTTCCAGAGAGTGGTTTCAGTCGGGCCGCCAACGCTCACCACCTTCACACCCTTCGCAAGCTCGCGAAGCCGCTCGGGCAGCGTAACCGGAATCCAGTCTCCACCTAGGTACACGAGCCGCAATGACGCCGGGAGTTGCCCATTCTCATAGCCCAGGAACTCCGCCAGCATCATCATCGTCGCCGGAACCGAGTTCCAGACGGACACGCGCTCGTTCTCCATCAGCTCGATCCAGTGGCTTGGATCGCGTCTGCGCCCGGCATCCGGCATCACAATCGTTCCGCCGGCAGAAAGCATGCCGAAGACGTCGAACATCGACATGTCGTGATGCAAATTGGTAAGCGCCAGCGCACGGTCATCGGGTCCGAGGTTGAAGTGGCGGATCGTGTTGTCGATGCAGTTCACGATTCCGCGGTGCCCAAGCAACACCGCATTGGGCAAGCCAGTCGAGCCCGATGTATAGAGCAATACAGCCACATCGTCAGGAGTATGCGGCGATTCGATCCGTTCTTCCGGCCCCGTTAGATAATCGACCGTATCAATGGCAATCGGCGTGACGCCCTCGGGCCACGCAAGGGAATCGCACAGCCGCGATTGTGTAAAGGCGACCCTCACACCGCCGTTTTCAAGCAGATACTTGAGCCGTTCGGCCGGCACGGAACTATCGACCGGCAGGTAAGGTGAACCCGACGCGAGCGCGCCAAGGAGCCCTGCGACCTGCTCCCATCCCTTCTCCATCACAACGGCAACAGGCTCATTCGGCTGCGCGCCGGCCTCGCGCAATAGCCTCGCGAGAACGACCGCACGGTGGCTGAGTTCCCCATAGGTCAACGTGCAATTTGAGGCAATCACCGCGGGATGGTCCGGATTCCTCGCGGCATGCTCGAAGAACTTCGCCTGAAGCAGCCGCTCCTCGATTGGCGCCTGCGTGTCGTTGCTCCGCGCGCGCTCAGCCGCCTGCTCCTCAGGCAACTGCACCGGAGAACCCTCAGTCCACGCGCCGCTCTCATCCGCAACGCGCCTCAGCAATTTTTCGTATGCCGAGAACATAGCGTCGATCATCCCCGCAGGGAAAAGATCGCTGGCCGCATCCCATGAGAGGTAAAGCGAGTCCTCCTGGTACACCGCATGGTGGTCGATCCACACCTGCGGTGTCTGGGTAACAATGTGCCTGACCTCGCCCAGTTCCCGCTCGATGAACTCGACCCATCGGCAACCCTTGCCGCCGGCCGATGGAAAACTGGTAAAGACCACCGGCATCAGCGCCTCGTCCATCGCGCCCTGGCTGCGGAACAGCTCCCGCAGCACGTGGACGCCGCCGGCATGCCTGTGCTCCAGATCGCGCCACAATTGATCCTGGATTCGCCGCGCGCGCGTTGCAAACGGCTCTCCTGCGCGGTGCTCGATCTCGACAAGGATGAACGAAGAAAACGTGCCCAGCGTGTCGTTCACCTGCGGATGAAGCGGCGCGCGGTTGAACAATGGCACATTGAGCGTGAAATGCGGGTTTGCGCTCCATCGGCCCAGCACCTCGGCGTAACAGGCAAGCAGAAGCCCCGGTAGCGTCAGTCCATTGGCCGAGGCCTGTTTCTGCAGCCTCGTGTAAACCGGCTTGTCGAGCGTGCACTGCCAGCGCCGGAATCGCAGCTGTCCCAGCAGCGACGCATTCCGAACGCGCGGCAACTCCGGTGCCGCCGGCAGGGCTGCAATCCTTCCTCGCCAGTATTCGAGCGAGCGCCGGTACGTGGCGGTCTCGGTCAACTTGTGTGCCGCCAGAACATAGTCGCGGAAGGAAAGCTCAAGTTGCTCCGGCGCCAAAGGAGTTTCCGGATCCTTATAAAGCTTGATCAGTTCGCGAACCAGCGTCTGAAAGCTCCAGGCATCGATAAAGGTGCAGTCGACGCTTAGAAACACACGGTGCAGCGCATCTTCAAGCCGCAATACGCAAACCTCGAACAGCGGCCACTTTTCGAGATCGATCACCTGGTGCGACAGCCGCGTGCGCAGCTCCGCGGCGCGTGCGTTTCCAGAGTCTCCGCGCGCGTCTTCAACCTTGATTTCGTATCGCGGAACCGAAGCGAGGATTCGCCGCTGTCCCCCATCAAGACCCACCGCGCGCAGCATATCGTGCCTGCTTACGAGCTTGTTCCACGCCTCTTCCCAGCGCTCCGGATCGAACTCGCGGCAGTCAATTTCGAGATACGCGTGCATCGCGACGCCTGACCCGTCAGCCCCGCTACGGCCTACCCAGTAGGCCTGCTCAATGTCAGTCAGCGGAAATGGCTCGTAACGCCGCTCCAGATCGGGCTCCAGCGCCTCCGGTGCCTCTTCGCCATCCCCTCCGGCGAGCAATTCGATCAGCTCAGCCTTATGCTCGGTCAGCGTCGCCACAAGCGCAGGTGTCAATACGCCGCGCGGCGCATGAACGTCGAGCTTGCCCTCCTTCACGCGCAGACGCACACCGGCGTCGGACAGCTCCGACAGAAGATGGCCCAGGTTCATATCGATATGTGCTCCAGGTCTTCTTGAACAGCCGCAGCAGCAGGAGAAGAAAGGGTGCTTCCGCTCAACGCCAATCGATCCAGTAGATCATTGGTCAATCGTGTAACGCTCGCGTCCCGCAGGAATCGCTGCAGGGGCGGACTTACTTCCAGGCTTGCCAGTATTCGGCTGCGCAGCTCGATTGCCATCAGGGAGTCGATACCCAGCGCTAGAAACTCCGCGCCGCTGTCGATATTCCCCGAAACCAGCTCCGTCACTTGACCAATCTGTTCGCGGACGAAACTCTCAAGCAGCCGCCTGCGCTCGGAGAGTGAATCCACGCTTTCCAGCTCCGCGCGCAAGTTCCGCTGCGTCGCGGCAGCGGGCACTCTTTGATCTGTGTTTGCGCTGCGCGACTGGGGAACGAGCCCGCGCAACAAGGGACTGTGTGCTCTTTGAGGATAATACCGGAGCCACTCTTCCGCGCTGAAGCGCGCAATGATTCTCTGCGGATCGCTTGTCTGGAGCGCCAGTCCGAGAGCCTCAAGAGCTTCGCCTGGATCCATCGATCGCATCCCTCGAGCCGCCAGCCGCTCGCCGCGATTTGACTCCGCCGCCGCCATGCCGACCTCGCTCCAGGCGCCCCAGTTGATGCTCAACCCAGGCAGCCCGGCTCGTCTGCGGCGCTGAGCCAGCGCATCGAGAAACGCATTCACCGCCGCATAGCTGCTCTGACCCGGCGAACCGATCACGGATGCGGTCGACGAAAACATCACAAAGTGATCGAGCTCATGTCCCTGCGTCAGCGAGTGCAGGTTCCATGCGCCGTCAACCTTCGGCCGCGCCACCGGCGCGAATCGCTCCGGAGTCATCTCAAGCAACGCCCCGTCATCAAGCACTCCGGCGGAGTTAAAGATGCCCTTGAGTGGGGGAGCAATCTTGGCGAGTTCGCGCAGCATCCCGCTGACCTCGCCGGGCTGCGATACGTCGATCGCAAACATGTGCACCGCAAGCCCCGCCCCCGCCGAAGCCTTCAATTGCTCCGCAACGCTCGTGTTCACGCGCCGCCCGGCCAATGCGATACTCCGAGCGCCGTTCGCAATCAGCCACTCGGCGAGCTTCAGCCCGATTCCGCCAAAGCCACCCGTTATCAGGTATGTCGCATCCGCGCGAAACACCGGGCGCACTTGTGAACTCAGGTTGGCCCGCGCAAGCCGTGGCAGATACCTGCCGTCCCCGCGCAACGCGACCTCGTCTTCCCGCCGCCCGGCCGTCAGCTCAGATGCAAGCATATGTGCCGTCTCGGATTCGCTCCCCGAATCGACATCCACAAGCGTGCACTGCACGTCGGGTTGTTCGTATGCAATCGTTCGGCCCAACCCCCACACCGGGGCCTGCGCGACATCGATTTCGTAGTCGCCGGTTCCTGCGGCTACGGCATTCCTCGTGACCATCCACAATCGCAACGTCTTGCCCAACTCGGCCTGCCCGAGCCCCTGGATCATGCAGACGATTGCTCCGCAGACGCGCAAGTACGCCGCGCGCAGTCCCGCCAGGTCTTTGCTCCCCGTCGAGTCCAGACTCCACAAATGAACGATGCCGATCCGCCTCTCCGGCATTGAAGCGACCGCCTCAAAGAGACGCGAGAAATCTCGAGCGCTGGCCGGATCCACTTCATACTCATGCGCGCCGGTCTGCGCGAATCCACCGCCCGGCCGCACCGTGATGCAACACGCACGCCGCTTTAGCAAACCGTGCAGCTCCGCCCCGACTCCCGCCCCATCGCTAAACAGAATCCACGTCTCGGGCGCCGGCTCCGCTTCGGAACTCTCCGCAACCCTCTGCGGTTCCCAGCGCAAGTCGGAGATCAATTCAGCAGCACGCGATCGAGGCCGCTGCAACAGCAACCCCTCCGCCGACATCAGCACGTCGCCTTGCTCGTCGATGAGCTTTACTGTCGCCGTCAACGTCTCGCCATCCGCGCGTTGCTTCGGTTCCAGCACAACGCGACTCCACAACCTTGTTTCGGGATCCGGCACGCGATACAAACGGAACCGCGCAATGCCCGATGGCACCATTGGCCCATCTGCCAGCGCCAGGCTTGCGTGCAGGCACGCATCAAAAAGCCCCGGTGTCAGCCGGAATCCTCTCCTTCCGCCCGCCGGCGTGCGCAGGCTCGCGATCGCCTCGCCGTCCTGGAGCCAAAGCTGCTCGATGCCCCGAAACACCGGGCCGTAATCGATACCTCGATCGCTTGTTCTTCGGTAGAAGGACTCGCCGGATTCATTCCTGCCGCAACTTGAAAGCATCAGCTCCGGAGGAAGCTCCGGAAGGTCGACATCATCTTCGGAAACGCGCAGCCTTCCGCTCACCAGCGGCGTCCATTCCTCTTCTCCGTCTCTCCGTACGATCTCGAACTCCGCATCCGACTTTGATGTGCGCTTCAGGATCAATTGCACCGGCGCCGCGTCGTCGCCGACCGTGAGCGTTGCGTGGAAAGCAATATCCTCGATCGCAATCTGATCCGTCCCGAACACCTGTGCCGCCGCTTCCATTGCCATTTCAAGCGAAAGAACCCCGGGGAACGCGACTCGCGACTGAATGCGGTGGTCGCGGAGCCACGGCATCGCATCGACCGCAATCTCAGCATTCCAAAAACAAACGCCGCGCTGGGTCGCAGTATGAACCGCCTGCCCCAGCAGCGGATGAGCCTGGTCCGCACGCGTACTTCCTTTGCCTTGCTCCAGCCAATACCTCTCGCGCTGCCACGGGTAAGCTGGCAGCGCAGCGAGCCTGCCTCCGGGATGGAGAGTATTGAAAGATACGGCGCATCCGCGGCAGTAGAGCCGTCCCAGCGCGCGGCGAATCGCCACGCGGTCTTCGTTCTTACGGTGCAGCGACGCAACAACAACGTAATCGGAACCATGCTCTTCGCAGCTCTCCGAAATCGCCGGCGCAAGCACCGGATGCGGAGAGATCTCGACGAACGTTCGATACCCATCCGAAAGCATCGCCTTGACCGCCGCGTGAAACCGCACCGTCTGCCGGATGTTGGCCTTCCAGTACTCCGCGGCAAACTCGTTCCCACCATGAACCTCTGCCCCGCGCACAGTCGAGTAAAGCGGAATCACTGGCTCCGATACGCTAAGCGCGCCAATCGCGTCTTCGAGCGGCTGTTGAAGCGATTCGATCTGCGGACTATGAAATGCGTAGATGTTGCTGATCTGGTCGCTCGCGATCCGTTGTGCGCGCAGCCTGTTCAAAACCTCGGCAAGCGCGTCGCGCTCTCCTGATAGCACCGTTGACGCGGGTCCGTTCACCGCCGCCACGGCGAGCCGGTCTTCTTTCCCGGCAATTGCCTGGCGCGCATCCTCCTCGCTCATCCTCACGGCCGCCATGGCCCCGTGCCCGCTGATGCGCTGCATTACCCGGCCGCGATGGTAAGCGAGCCGCAGGGCGTCTTCCAGCGTGTAGATTCCCGCGACATATGCCGCCGCAACTTCGCCGGAACTGTGTCCCACCACCGCCGCCGGCTTCACCCCGAACCGCGCCCACATGGCAGCCAGAGCCGTCTGCAGCACGAAGAGCGCCGGCTGCGCCACTTCCGTATCGTGCATCCGGGACTCATGCTCCGGAGCCAGCATCTCTCTCAGAATCGACCAGCCCGCCACCCGCTGAAAGTGCGCGTCGCACGCTTCCGCGTGACGTCGAAAAGTCTCGTCCTCCTCAAACAGCTTGCGGCCCATCGCCCACCACTGCGGTCCCTGTCCGGAGAACACAAAGACCGCTTGCGCCGCGAATCCATTCTGCGCCCTTCCTGTAACAAGCCCTGCTTTTGTTTCTCCCGCACAATACGCGGTGAGTTGTTCGCGGATTTGTTCCGCGGTCCCGCCTGTCGCGGCCAGCCGGTAAGCGTGATGGCTTCGCCGCGCGCCCGCCGTGTAGCAAATGTCTGAAATCGGTACCGCTTCTCCGTCTGAGAGCGCCCCCGTCATCCGCAGCGCCACTGCGCGCAATGCTTCCGGCGTATGCGCCGAGAGCGGGAGCAAAAACGGCCCTCGATCCGGATCGCCCCTCTCCGCGCGCTCTTCCGGCGCTGCTTCCAGAATTGCGTGCGCATTCACGCCGCTCATCCCGAACGAACTCACAGCCACCAGCGGCCGGTCTCCGTTCAAGGCAAGCGGCTGAGCCTTCGTCGCAATCTCAAGCGGCCACTCGTTCCATGCGAACGCGGGATTCGGCTTCTTGAAATGAAGTGACGGCGGAATTGCTCCGTGCCGCAGTATCAGCACGGCCTTGATCAGGCCCGCGATGCCAGCAGCCGATTCCGTGTGGCCGATATTCGTCTTCACCGAGCCAACCCTCAACGGGTGCCTACGGTTCCGGCAGTAAACCTCCGCCAGCCCGCTCAGCTCGGCCGGATCACCAAGTGGAGTCCCCGTCCCGTGCGCCTCCACGTACCCAACCGCCGCAGGGTCCACGCCAGCTCGATCCAGCGCATCCTGCATCAGCATCGCCTGCGCCCGCGGGTTCGGCACGGTGAGCCCGCTGCTCGGCCCGTCGTGGTTAACTGCCGAACTTCGAAGCACTGCCAGAATCCGGTCTCCATCGCGCAGAGCGTCATCGAGGCGCTTCAGCACGACCACGCCGCATCCCTCGCCCTGAACCATTCCGTCGGCGCCCGCATCGAAAGCGCGGCAGCGCCCTGTCGGCGACATCGCGCGTGTCTTGCTTAGAAAAATGCTCAGGTGCGGCGAGAGAATCAGCTTGACTCCGCCCGCGATGGCCAACTTCGATTCGCCATCGCGCAGGCTCTGGCAGGCCAGGTGCACGGCCGTCAGCGACGAGGAGCAGGCCGTGTCCACAGCCATTGCCGGCCCATGCAATCCCAGAAAGTACGCAACCCGCCCCGCGATATAACTGCCATCCACTCCCGTGGAGTAGTGCGAATCCACGCGGTCGATCCGTCCCTCGGCCACATGCGCATACCCGCTGGCATGCACGCCCGCGTAGACTGCCGTCCGGCTTCCTCGCAACGAGGCGGGCGGAATCCCCGCGTCCTCGAGAGCCTCCCAGCTGAGCTCCAGAAACAGGCGCTGCTGGGGATCCATGCGCGCCGCCTCTCGCGGGGAAATTCTGAAGAAAGCCGCGTCGAACCCGTCGATGCTTGGCAGCACCCCGCCTCGCCGCAGATACGTCTTGCCCGGCGCGTCAGGATCGGATTCGAAAACGTTCGCTGATCCGAACCGGTCTGCGGGAAATTCTGTGATCGCTTCCTTGCCCGACTCGAGCAGCTGCCAAAACTTCTCCGGTGTCTCTGCGCCGCCCGGAAAACGGCACGCCATCCCCACGATCGCGACAGAAGATCGGCGCAGCCGGTCCGCGAGGCCCATCTTTCGGTGCAGAGCACCAGCGGCCAGCAAAGCTTCCTTTACTGGTGAAAGAGTATTCATATTTGCGCGACAGTCGGGGTGGGGGAAGAGCGACTCAGATCACGGGTTTGTCCCCGTTTTTATCACGGAACCTGTTCCCGTGTTGATCCAGTTTCTGTTGACTTCCATTATGGAGTATTCTCGATGAAAAGATAAGAAAAACTCTTTCGCATCCAAATCTTTTTTGATCCCCGGCATCGTGCTAACTTGCTTCAACAGGAACTGAAGGGAATGCCCGATTCTCTCCCCGTCTCGCGATGGATTGTCAGGCCTCATCCGCAATCCAACCCAAAGCTGCGCCACTTCTGCTTCCCCTATGCGGGCGGAGGGGCATCCCTGTTCCGCAACTGGTGGAAGTTCCTTCCCGAGAACGTCGAGGTCTGTTGCATCCAGCCCCCGGGCCGCGAGGAGCGTATCTGCGAAGCGCCCTTCCGCCGAGTTCCGGATCTAGTTGCCGCGCTTGCCGTCGAGCTTGCGCCCTGGCTCGACAGGCCATTCGCATTCTTTGGCCACAGCCTTGGCGGGCTGCTCAGCTTTGAGTGCGCTCGCCGCTTGCGTTCACGCTCTGGATTGCTTCCCGAGCACCTGTTTATCTCGGCCTGCCGTGCCCCCCATCTGCCGCTCGCGCGAAAGCCGATCCACGCGCTGCCCACTCACGCTTTCACTGAAGAACTGCGGCGACTGAACGGCACTCCCGAGATGGTCCTCAAAGATCGCGAAGTCATGGAACTCATGGAGCCGGTCCTTCGCGCCGACTTTGCACTCTATGAAACCTACCAATACGCCGAAGAGGCTCCATTCCGCATTCCGGTCTCGGCCTTTGGCGGCCTTCAGGACGGCGAAGTCAGCAAGGACGCGGTCGAAGCATGGCAGGTCCACTCTCTCGGCGGATTTCACCTGCAGATGTTTACAGGAGATCACTTTTATATCCACCACGCGCATCCGGCGGTGCTGCGTTCAATGGCGCGGGAACTTTCCTTAATCACTTCGCGCGGCGGATCTCCAGTTGCCGGTATCGAAGAACGCATGCCCATACAGCTTGAGCCGTGAGCTGATGCCCTGCGGCCCCACCCGGACGGCCGTGAATTTAGCCACATCCGTGTGCATTGTGCGCTCGAATCGCTCCACGGACTCGAGCGCCGCATCTCGCATCCCAAGTTCCTCCATCGCGCTTCGCACCGCGGAAAGCTTTGTTCCGCTGTAAATCAAGTTCACTCGGTTGGCGCGCGTCTGGCCCTCTGAAAATTCCACTGCAACCTGCGTCATCCCGTCGCGCGAGTTCGCCCAAAATAGATCGTTGGTGCGCTGCACGCGCTCCATTTCTGTCGCCGGCATCTCCAGTTGCTCCAGGAACCGCCAAAGCGACGACCCGGCCTTAAGCGGCGATTGACCCGGATCAAAACGTACCCAGTACATCTTCGCTTCGAGCTTTCCATCACCCAGAAAGCTCAGCCCGAAAAACAGCGGATAGTAATCCTGCCCCAGCGCTTCGGAAATCGCCGTCACGCCCCCAGCGAGCCCGCGCGCGTCGTCGTCCATGGCCAGCCTCTTCATGCAGTCCACAAAACCCGTTCGCCCGCGGAACACATCGAAGTACCAGCTCCCCGCAATCGAATAGCGCGACGGGCTCTTCGGTTTGAACTCAGCGCGAATCATGCACAGCGTCGAGGGGCTGAATGTGTCCACGATCGCCAGGCACATACGCGCGCTGCGGTTATAAATGCCGATCCTCTCGCAGTATTCTGCAAACGCAGCGCTCTCGGTGCGCAGGTTGCCATAGAGCATCATTCCGAAGCCCGGCGCGTTCGTCGTGAACGAGAACTCGATCAGCACCTTCCTGATTCCGGCCAGCGCCTGCCGCTCAAGCCAGAACCCGAGAAACTCCCTGATCTCGTCTCCCTCGACCTCGAGTCCCTGCCCTTCGATCGCCTCGTCCACAAACTTCCGCAGCCCCTGCTCCGGCATCCATGGGCGCTCCTTCTCGTAGTGGCACAGCCGGTCCGCCACACCCGCGCGAAATGGAATCGCGATGTGCGCCGCCATTCGTATTAGATAGCGGATCCAGAATAGAAGAGCGGTCATCGTCCAGGCCTCATGCGTCCGCGGCGCTCGCCCTCGCTCCTCTTCCGGCCCATTGTCGAAGCGCGCGCATCGCCAGGCGCAGCGAAATGTCCGGATGCAGCAATACCTCCGGACCGGACGTCAGATGCATCAGCTTCAGAAATCGCAGATATACCGATGGGTATTGGCTGTTCAACGCATACAGTTCCGTCACCAGCCACTGCATCATCCGCACCACGCGCGTGCGCTCTCCGGGAGCCTGCGGATGTCGCAGCGCCTCGCCCGCCACAAAGTACCAGACCCCCTGGATCCACCTCGAGCACGCCGTAAAGTATGCCTTCGCCCACGCCGCATTCAGCTGCTCCGCGCGCTTCACCCCGCGCAGACGCTTGCGCAGAATGTCCGCCTCCATCATCGCCACCGACATGCCCTGCCCGAACACCGGATCGAAATAGCAGAACGCATCTCCGATCGCCAGCAGCCCTGCCGGATACCGCTTGATCCGCTCCAGGTGCCGCCACCGCTCGTCGTGCACCTTGTACACGTGCACATCCGAAACCGGCTTCGCATCCTTGATCGCGTCATACAACGCCGGATGCAGTAAGTTCCGCGCAAATTCAAGAAAGCCCGTCTCATCGTGCGGCGGGAAGTCGCCGTGATACCCGAACAGGGTCACGATCCACCGGTTCCCTTCCACGTACTGCACTGTCCCCCCGCGCTGCACCTTCGGAACCAGCGGGCTCACCCACATCCCGCGCCAGTCCCGCGTGCTCGCGGTCGGCTCGTACAGCCGCGAAACATAGCACAAATCGATCTGCAGCTTCGACTCGTCGGGATGCGGGTAACCAGCCTGCTCCATCCACCGGTAGAACTGGGTTGCGCGCCCGCCCGCATCCACCACGAGGTCTGCTTCAACCCTGCAACGGCTTTCGCTTCCCTTCGCCTGCGCCTCCACTCCAATCACGCGATTTTGATCCGCGGACCACAGCAGCCCTTTCACCATCGTTCCCGTCATGAACGAGACATTTGCGAACGTGCCGAGCCTTCTCCGGATGTGCGACTCCAGCGAGAACCGGGTCTGCGGATACAGCACAAACGTGCTTTCGCACCTCGGCATCCATCCGCCGTACTGCAGCCAGCAAAGGTCGCGTCCAAAGTCGAGCGGAGCAACTCCGCTCTTCTTCATCTCCTCCACGATTCCCGGGAAGGACTTTTCCATCAGCTCCACGCCCAGCCGCAGCAGCACGTGAACATGCTGCGTCTGCGGAGCTCCAATCCTTTCCCCGCCGTCCAGCGCGTCTCGCTCAATCACCGTCACCCGGTCGAAGTGCTCGCTCAGTACCCGCGCCGCGATCAGCCCGCCGATGCCCGCGCCGCACACCACCGCATGCTCGCCGATCCTCATCGCGCGGTTCTCCTTGAGCTGGCCACGGGCGCCAGGTCGAGATGCGCAAGCATCAAATCCCGAATCTCCGTCGCATGCACCGGTCCGTCATTCAGCAGCTCCGCATGACGAGTCAGCGCCACCGGCCCATCCGCAAGGTCCGTCTTCAGCCCGTGCGCGCCTTTCAGCAGCCGCGCATCGAGCGGCGTGCAGTGGATCGCCGACCGAAATCCCCACTTGTCGCGCAGGAACTCCCACCCGTACTTCAGCGCTGCCAGCGGGCTCTCCTGGTTCAGAAAAAGTTCCACCGGGTCGTATCCCGGCTTGCGAATGATGTCCACCGTCCTCGCGTAGTCGGGTGCCTTTGCGTCGTCCAGCCAGAAGTAGTATGTGAACCACGCATCCGGTTCCGCCAGCGCAATCAGCTCTCCGCTTCGAGGATGATCCAGGTGATGCGCTCGCTTGCCGGCTTCGCCAAGCACCTCGCTCACTCCCGGCGCCGCCTCCACAACCTCGCGCACTTCGTCCAGCAGCCCCGGCTCATTTACATAGATGTGCGCAACCTGCATATCCGCAACCGCGAAGGCCCTTGAGCTCCCCGGAAACAAGGCCTCATGTCCGAGTTCCTCGCGGATCGAGAGCCATCCCCGCTCGCGAAACAATCGGTTCAGGTGCACAGGCCTCGAAACCGGCACAGCCGAAAATTCCGACACGATCAAAACGCGAACACCGCGTGTCTCGTAGAACGTCATCAGTTCGCCGCAAAGCCCATCGATCTCCCGCAGCATCCCGTCGAGCTTCGCAACATCCGGCCCCACCTTATGCGGCGCATAATCCAGGTGCGGAAGAAACACCAGCGACAGCGACGGCCGCATCTCGCGCTCCATCCACATCGCCGCGTTCGCAATCCATCGGCTAGACTTCAGATCCGAAGTCGGACCCCAGAAGTTGTAAATCGGAAACTCGCCCAGCGCCTGCCTTATCGGCCCGTTCAAATGCATGGGCTCCGTGTAAAGCCCCGGCAGCACGCCTCCCGTAGCCGGAAACACCGGCACCGGAGCCACGCAATAGTCCGCGCTCGAAAACATGTTGTTAAACCAGCACAGATTCGCGCACGTGAACTCCGGGTCAAGCTTTCGCGCCGTCTCCCATACCGGCTCGCGCTCCACAAGCTTCGCAGAGGTCGGCCAGAACTTGATCTCGCACGTGTCGCGGTAGTACCAACCATCGGCCACGATTCCGTGCTCGCCCGGCCACGCGCCGGTCAGAAACGTCGCCTCCATCGTGCAGTTCACCGCCGGCAGCACCGCCTCGATCGGCGCCATGCGGCCTTCGGCGGCCAGCGCCTGCAGATTCGGCATCGCCGCGCCCACATAGCGCGCGGTCAGACCCGGCAGGTTCAGGACGACGCAGCGTTCCATCCCCGGCTACTCTCCTTCGATCCGGACCAGCCGGCCCTCGCCCATCAGGCTCGACAAATCCACCTGCGCCGAACAAATCACCGGATCCTCATTCAACTTCAGCTTCCCTTCCAGCCTGATCGTGCCCTTCGCGCCTGCGAAATCAGCCGCGCTCTCATCCGGCTTCGACTCGATCCTCACTCCAAGCTCCGTGCCCGTTTCCGTAAACAACACATGAACGTATCCAATCTCGATCCGCTCGCGCAGCCCTGCTGCCCCATCGCCGCACCGCACCATCTTCACCGGGTGGCTGCCCTCCGAGAGCCGCGCCACAAGCGGATCCTCCGCATCGGTCCCCGCATCTTCCGCGATCTCCGCAACTGCCACAGGCGCGCGCGCCATCTCCTCCATCTGCTTCCGCAGGCTCAGTGGCCGCATGTCCGTCCACACTTCCTCGATGTAATCCAGGCACTCTTTCTTCGTGCCCTTCTTGCCCGCCTCGCGCCAACCCGCGGGGATCTGCCGGTGCGCGGGCCATATCGAATACTGCTCCTCGAGATTCACGACCACGTTGTAAACGGTTGAGTCGTCCTGCTCATCCCTCATGCGAGCATCGCCTCCAGTTCCTTCAGCTTCAACCGCAACTCCGCCTCGGCCTCGGCGTCGCTCAGCCCCTCGACGCGCTTCCGCATAGCGGCCTCCCAGTCTTCTTCGGTCGCCTGCGCCGTCCCGCCCTGCTCCAATTCGAAAAGGTGATGAGCCAGTGCCTCCAGCGTGCCATGCTCGAAAAACGCGGTGATCTTCAGCGGCACTCCAAGGTCCGCCGCCAGCCGCGTTCTGAGCTGCGCAATCGAAATCGAGCTCAGCCCAAGCTCGAACAGCCTCCGCCCCGGCTCAATCGGCTCCGCCGAATTCATCTCCAGCAGCTCGCACACCGTGCGGCGCAGATGCTCAAGTAACATCTGTTCGCGCCGTGCATCTCCCGTCGCCGTCAGCCGCGGTCGCAGGTCACGATCGTTCTCCTGCGCATTCGGCTTCTCCACCGCGGCGTCACCGTCACTCCTCAGCCACTCCGGCCAGAACCGCTCCGTCTGGAACGGATACGGCAGCAAATCCACCCACGCGCCCGCCTTCGGATACAGCGCCGCCCAATTCACATCTCGCCCAGCCGCGTACTCCGCGGCAACTCCGTCCAATCGAGTCTCCCGACCTTCCAGCCACGCATCCATCGCGGCCAGCAGTTGGTCCCGCGAATCGCCCACCATCGCAACGCGTTTTTCAAGGTGCGTTTTCCGCCGCGCCGCCGCATAACAAATCCCATACAACGCTGATCGATCCGCCCCGGCCCTCTCCACCAATTCACGAATGCCCAGAACCCGCATGCGCAGCGCCCCGTCCGTGTGGCCCGAGACCGGCAGCACCATCACGCCATCTGCCTCGCGCCTCGACTCGACTCTCTCCGCCGATGACAGCACGACAAACGCATTCGCGCCCCCGAGCGAAGTCGACAGCACCCCCGCAAACACGGGCCCTTCTTCAGCTCCAGGCCACGCCTCATGCTTCAACTGCAGCGCAAGGTTCAACTCTTCAAGACTCACTCCCACAGGCGGCGACTCCACATGGATCGTCGGCACCAATTCGCCGTGGTGGATCTCGAGCGCCGACCTGATCAGCCCCGCAATTCCGCCCGCCGCTCCCAGGTAGCCAATGTTGTTCGTCAACGACCCCACTCTGCACGGCCCCTTCCTGTCACTTCCTCCCAGTGCGGCACTCACCGCCCTCATCTCCGCCACATCGCCCTTCGGCAGCGCAGACCCATGTAGCTCCACATACGAGATCGCCATCGGATCCACGCCGCCCCTCGCGCACGCGTTCCGAATCACTTCCTCCTGCGCCTCGGCGCTCGTTGCCATCAGCCACTCGTTCTGTCCGTTGTGGTTCAGGGCGGAACCGGCAATCACTGCATACACGCGCTCGCCTGCCGGCACATCCGCAAGCCTTCGCAACACAATCGCCGCCACGCCCTCGCCGCGTAAATACCCGTCGGCGCGCCCATCCAGCGCCCGGCACGCGCCCGACGCCGACAGCACCCCTGTCTGCGCAAGCATGGCCGTGCTCGCCGCACTCAGCATCAGCTCCGCGCCGCACGCCAGCGCAAAATCCGCCTCGCCGCTGCGCAGGCTCATGCACGCATGATGCACCGCTGCCAGCGACGAGCTGCACGCCGCATTCAGCGTCAGGCTCTCGCCCTTCAGCCCGAAAAAATGCGAAATCCTGTTCGCCGCGAACGCCGCCACTCCGCCCAGCAGCGTGTACTCGTCGATCCGCCTGCGCTCCGCTGCCAGCAATTGATAAAAGTCGCTAAAGTTCAGCCCCGCAAACACGCTCGTGCGCGTGTTTCGCACGGCATCGAACGGCAATCCTGCATCTTCCAGCGCATTCCACGCCGCCATCAGCAGAAGCCTGTGCTGCGGATCCATCCTTTTCGCCTCGCGCGGCGAAAGCCGAAAAGCACGCCAGTCAAACCCGGCCACATCGCTCACGAATCCGCCGCGCGCCTGCCCGAGTCCCCGGTCCGCGGGCGCCTCGCCTATTTCGTCGCGACCTTCCCGCAGCACTCGCCAGAACGCATCCGGCCTGTCCGCGCCCGGGAGCCGCAATCCCATGCCCACAATCGCGATCGGCTCGTCTCTCATCGCGCGTTCCTCAACTCCACTACAAGTGCAGTAATCGCGTTCAGGTCTTTGAAGTGTTGCGGAAGCATCCGGTCGGCCGGCACCTCAACTCCGAATTCTCTGCGGATATAGGCAGCCAGCCGCGCCATCTCCAGCGAGTTGATCACGCCCCATGCAAGCAATGGGCTCGTGGGCTCCAGGCCCTCGTCTCGGCCCTCAAGCACCTCGGCGGAGATATAGCGCCTCAGCAGCGCAAGAACGTGCCTCGAATCGTGCATGCATAAGTCCTGGTTGAGTTGGCTGGCTGGGGAAAGTCGTGCAAGTGGTCCGATTATAGCGCACAGCAAATCAGCTGCTCTTTTCTTCCGCCTATGAGATATTCTGGACAACCGGCCAGTGTTGTACTATAAAGCCGCTAGCCTTCAATCCTCAGGCACATCCACTCGCTTCACCCTCGTACCAAGGTCAGTTGTTCACAGCAGTCAGTCCTGTTCAATCCCACAAGGAGACGCCTTCCCTATGGTTCAGAACCCTCCGAAGGACATGCCGAGAATTACTCCGCACATCTTCTACGACGACGTTGCCGCAGCGATGGACTGGCTCGTTAAAGCATTCGGGTTTGAAGTGCGCCTGAGAATGACCGACAAGACCGGCCTGGTGGTTCACGGCGAACTGGAAGTTGCAGACAGCCTCGTTATGCTTGGGCTCACGGCCGAGCATGACGAGTGGAAGAGCCCGAAATCAATCAATGGCGATATTACCGGCCGCCTCTTCATCTTCGTGGATAACATCGATGACCACTACAAGCGCGCCGTCAGTTGCGGCGCCACAATCCTCGAGGAGCCCAAGGATCAGTTTTACGGCGACCGTGTCTACCATTGCGCCGACCTTGAAGGCCATCACTGGAAGTTCGCACAGCATCTCTTCGATGTCGACAACAGAAATCTGAAACGTCCTGAGTAAGCCGCGCCCATATGCGGCGGCCATCCCGCCGCCGCAGGGAAGAACCTGACCTAGTTCACCGTGTCCGACCGCAAGGCAGCATCTTCTGCGGCTCGTTCACGGCTTCGCAGTTGTTCCACCACCTGGGCTCCCCAGATGGCGGAATACTCGTCGCGCGCCATCGTCAGGTTACCCACAAGGTTCCCTTCGGTCGGAATTCCTGTCACTGCGATGTCCTCGTTGCGCAGGCCGTTCGCATCGATCACAAAGCACGAAGTCGGCGTCATGTCGATCGCTCCCGGACGGTAACTGCCGCCTCCATCTGCCCCCTCGGAATTAAAGAAATCTCTCACCATTCCGCGTCTACTGAGATTGCGATACAGAGGCGATGCATCCTGCCGGATATTGACGGAAGGATACCGGGCATCCACCAGGATCTCCGCCGCTGCACATTCGCGAGAAATCTCAGAGCAGATTTTGAAGCAGCCACCGTCTTCATCGAGCGAAACAACTGGACTGCGCGCCACCGAGAAATCAAGGATTCCGGCCTTGCATAGGGCCAGCAGCTTTTCAATATTGATAACCGGCGGCCCGAACACAACGCGCTTGAAACGCGGGAACCACCACTCGACGAGCTTCTTGTGCGAGGCCGGTGTCAGGCCGCCAAACTGGAGGAATTCGCCCAGAGCCTTTCTGAATTCGTACCAGATTTCAATAGCGGCCTTGATGCCCGACCCCGCTTGCCCAAGCCTCGCACGCGCAATTTCCGCCTCCATGTAGTGCTCCACAAATGCTGCGTACAACGAACCGCTGGCAAAGCGAAGGCCATCGGCGGGGTCGATCACAGACCGGTAATCATAGCGCTCTGCGGAAGGGTCTGCGCTGTGAAACGCGCCGATTACGCGATGCATCTCCGCCGCATCATTCCCGCAAGCATTCAATTGCCGTCTCCACTCGCCATCTCCCATCGCCGCGCGATAGTAGTGGAGGTCCATCTCTGCTTCGAGAAAAGGCCACAAGTCCTGCTCCAGATCGAGCTTCCGGCTCAGCGACAACTTTCGCAACCGCGCTAAAGCGGTGCCATCAAGAAAGGTCAGGAGCCTGTCGAACTGCGGCAAGTCAGCAGACTTTGGCGCCATCGGGAGGCCCGTGCGGCTGAACGGAACGATTGATCGCGGCTCCCTGCCGCAGGGGTTGTAAGCGAGCAAGCCCTGCGCCGTCCGGTAAAAAGTCCCCCCGCGTCCCTCGGTGAGTTCCAGGACCGCATCGATAAATGTGAGCCCGATTCCCTTCATCGCGACAGTCGAGCCGGCCGGAATCTCTTCCATCGTCTCTCCCACCGGATAGACAAACGGGATGAACGATGCCCGCGCATGACAGCCGGCGAATTCAAAGTAGCGGGCCTCCTCCGCTCCCGGTTGCAGTTGCGAGTGTCCGGTCGAAAGCAGAACTTTGTCGATCGCGATCTTTTCGACGCAGCCATCTGCGCCAACAAACTCAAGTTGATAGCGAGTTCCCATCGGCTCGATGTCTGTGACTTCACCCTGGCAACAGGAGAGCTTCACGCCGCTGGGCAGATGACTGCAAATGCGATTGAACCCATCCATCAGATACTCGCCAACAACTGACCGAGGCAGATACTCTTCTCCCGTCAACGGCTTCGGCGGTTGGAACCGTTCCTGATACCACTCGAGAAAATTTGGCCCGCGCCCGCATACGACGGGCGGATCGCCGGCCGCCCATAAGTCGATCTCTCCCACGCTGATGTTCACCAAAATGTAGTCCGGTTGCTCCGGATCATAGATCGGACTCGCTCCGAAAGTTGCCGAGCGATTAAATACGTAAACGTGCAGCGGATGATCCAATGGGCGCGCATCAACCTCGGCCAGAAGTCGCTCGAGGCAATAGAGCCCCTTCGGCCCCAGCCCGATGATCGCGACAGAATGAGCCTGGGGCGTTCCGTCCGGTGGCTCTGACAAACCCAATTCCTCATTCCTCAGCGCAGTTGCGCAATGTTACGATCCATGAAGCAATCACCCGGGCATGGCGATCCAGGCATGTCGATCCAGCTTGGATCTCCGCGATTGAGAAGGAACGCACACCTTGACCAACCATCAAAGAACTGGTTCTGGCGACGCGCCCTCTCAAACTGCGGTCGGCGGGATAAGGACCTTTAGCCGCCTGCCGGTTCTCGATGCCTTCGCAAACGGCGCGATCGATCTTGCAATTCTCGGAATTCCGTTCGACAGCCTGGTGACCTATCGACCCGGCGCGCGCCTTGGACCCAATGCAATTCGTCAGGCCTCTGTTTTGTGCCGCAATTATAGCCAACAGATGGAAGTGGCCGTCTTCGACCGGCTGCGTGCTTGTGACGCAGGCGACCTGAATCTGAATCCCTTTGATTACCAGGAGGCGTTCAGGCAGATCGAAGACGGCATTCGAAGCCTCCAGCATCGCGGCGCATCGGTCGTCTCTCTCGGCGGAGATCACTCCATTCTTCTTCCCATCCTGCGCGCGATGAGAACAAGGCACCCTGACCTTACGCTGATTCAATTCGACGCGCACTCCGATGTCTCCGACGAGGGATGGCATGGCCAGAGATACCATCACGGCACCACCATTCGAAGAGCGATTGAAGAAGGCATCCTTGAGGGATCGCGGATCTTTCAAATCGGAATCCGCGGCTTCATTGCGAGCGCTGAATACAACGACTTCTCCAGGCAGGCCGGGATTCGCGTTCTGGACATGCAGGGCATTCATAATAGCGAAACGCGGAGTGCATTCCTCGAGACAGTCCGCAGCGTCGCGGGCGGCGGTCCGTGTTATCTATCGTTCGACGTGGACGGAGTCGATCCCGCCTTCGCGCCCGGCACAGGTACGCCGGTCGTTGGAGGGCTCACGAGTTTCGAGGCGATCGATATGATGCGCTCGCTCCGCGGCCTCAACTTCATCGGCGGCGATGTGGTTGAGGTCGCTCCTCCATACGATCACGCGGAGATTACAGCGCTTCTCGGGGCGGCGATTGCTCTGGAGATCGGCGCGCTTATCGCGCTAGCGCGGGGGTGAGCAGCGGCTCATACCCAAGAATTTCCTCGCGAGTGGTCAATCCGTATCTGTGCGCGCAGCGCGTCTCTGCAATGTCCCTTCCACTCAGGCTTGATCCCACGAGATACTGCTTCCCCATCGTCTTCTGGCACCACGAGAGAACCTTATCGAGGTGCGGCGTCGCAACTCCGGCAATCTCCGCAATGCTGCGCACCACGACGAGGCCAAATGGAACATCTTCCGACAGAAAGCGGTGGCCGAAATCGGGAACAAACCTCCCATCTTCGAGTTGAACCATCGGATGAGTGATATCTGCGTATCCTGCATTCGTCCGCAGAGCCGTCAGCAAATTCGTCTTGTCGGCGATGTCCCGGCTGTAGCAACTCATGTCCCACTCATACATGGGAATAACCTGCGATAAGTCCGTCCCCGGATACTGGGCCATGAGGCGGCGGCTCGTCTCCACAACCTCGTTGCTGATCTGTTCAACTAATCCGGCTGTCTCTTTGTCGACGTCTCGGTAAAACAACGGCGCCTTCGCGAGGGGCGTTCCATCCCAGTCCTTCCAGCGGCCGTACATGATCGGTGGATGGCTATAGCCGTTCGGCGATCTGAGCGTTATGCCGAGCAGATGTCCTGAAACATTGAGCCTGGGCCGTTCTCCGAGAAGGCTCTGCAAGGTTCCAACAGGATCCTTGACTCGAGCCCGGGAGAAGTCTCCCTGCGCGGCTCCAACCAGCGTCTCCTTGGTGCCGGTCACCTGCACCAGTTTTCCAAATTCCAGGGTACGGCAAATCCAGGGCAACGAATCGAAGTTCATCAGAACGCACCGGTCCATCTTCGGACCCAGCACATTCCGCGCTTCGAATTCAAACCCGCTCTGGCCCGGAAGGCCAATGATTGTGCAGCCGTCCGCGATGTAAGGCTTCAGGGCGGCGAGGTATTGGCGGTGCAAAAATGCGGGAAGCGCGAAGATGATGATGTCGCAGTCTTCCGCAGCTTCTTTCGCATCGCTTGTTATATGGGCAACGTCCGTTGTAACGATCGCCTGGGAGTGGTTTCCCGTTCGCACCCGAATTGTCATCGGGGCTTCGCGCATAGACCTCTGCCACATTTCGGCCCTGTCGGCGTTCTGCGTAAGAACGCTAACTCTGGCATCCCAATTGGAAGAGATGACAGCGGCCAGTACGTGGGCGCTGCTACCCGCTCCGCATATGAGAACCCTTATTGGATGCGTCATCGGTTGCCGTGAACCTGCCTAGCCTGATTCCGCCCCAAAGTTCTTTCAAGGGAGCATCGCACACCGGGCGCGACTCAACTTTAGAGAAGAGCCATATGATGTGAGCATCAATATAGCATAGGACTTATCGCAGTCAATGAACTTTGCGGCATGAAAATCGCCGCTCCTGCCGCCGCAAAAATTCGTCCGATAAAGCGTGAGAAGCACCTCCGTTCATCGATGAACCTGCTAACTCCCGCCATAGGCAATCGAACTTGATTTCCGCAAGAAACCAGATAATCCGGTCCGGTTTCACAAGAGGATCGACAGCCGGCGGCCAGCCAGCTAGTGGTAGCTAGAGCCCACAATCAATTTTGTTGCGCAGCGGAAATGGTTATGGTAGTGTCTGTTCGTGAATCAACCACAGGTCTGTGTATTTCTTCCCCCGGCGCAGGTCTGTTTTCTCTTCCCCAGCGTGCCAGTATCCTCATCGATGAAATAGGAAGTCGATTCTTTGAGAGCAGTATGAAGGCCGGCATGGGACCGGATCTGTTCGCTTGTCTGCAGACCGCTGCGAGCAAGTCGGCGATTGATCCTGCCGGCAATTCATCATGCATCTTTTAAGCGGAGAACAGGCCCAGGCCGTTGTCCTTCAAGGCGCTCCTGATAGCTTGGCCTGTTTTGAAGTAACAGTGCCCGAGTAATTCTTTGGGTGAAGTTGCGCAGTCGCCGAAACGTTTCACCGAGCGAAGGAAAGGTCAATGAAGCAGATACTCATTACGCGCAACAACAACGTCGTATCGTTTCAGACAGTCAACATCGATAACACCGAGATGGTGTTCTTCACCAACAAGGACACGCAAGAGGCCCATTGGCCGACAATCATTACCAACCAGCTTGGCCCCGCTCCCTCGCCCAACTCGAGCCAGTATGCGCCCTCTGGCAGTGCCACCCCGCCCTTTGTAGTGAACTATGGCTGTCAGATTAAGGGCCATGAAAGCGAAGCTGGCGTGATCAATGTGTTTGCCGCGCTGGGCCCGACACAGAATACAACTCTGCCGAACGCGACCGTGAACGTGCCCGTGCAGGTTGCCATCGTTACGGGCGGAGCTTCGCCTTATCAAATCAGTGGCCAGCTCTTCCAGGTTGTCGACTCCGCTGGAAACATCATTCAGCAGGGATCGAACAGCGTCGGGCCGGGTCTCTCTCTTACGCCATCGAACGACAATTCCGGAATCACCTTGGGCGGGGCTCCCACCGTCGTGGGCACCTATCAGTTCACCTTCAACGTAACTGACAACACCGACGGAAACCTCCAGGGCATTCAGTTTTCGATGGCCGTTTCGCCGGCGTAGTAGCAACGAGAACCAGTGAGCAATACGGAGATGAGAACAATGAAGAAAAGCGATGCGCGCCTCGGCCTCAGCCGCATAGGGGCGGAACAATCATTCGTAGGCTGCCTGGCGCCACACTCTCGGCGGCGCGGTCGCGGCGCAGTGGCCGGATTCGCGCTCTTGCCTGCGGTTGCAACAATGGTTGCCTTTTTTCTGGCGTCTCCCTGCGCGCATGCGCAGACGGTATCGAACCTGGGCAGCCCCGCATTCCACAATCCAAGCGAGATTGACGACCACCCCGCCGAGAAAAGGCTGCGCGGCGTGATCGAGCTCACTGACGGCACATTCAACATACCGAACGCGCAGAACAATCAGACCATGCGCGAGTTCAGGGGCTGGGATTCAACCAAGCCGAAGCCGCACTTTACCGATCAGCTGGCCCCGGGGCCAACCCTCCGTGCGCACATCGGCGACCTCGTTGAAATCTCGTTTTTCAACAAGATCGACGACAGCAAGTTCTCCTATACCTTCGACACCAACAGCAAACCCGGATACTCCGGATTTGGCTGCGACTCGGAGACCACCACCGATTCGTCCGGCAAGACGATCTCCTATTATCCCAGCGAGGATAAGTTCCCCAATTGCTTCCACGGATCAAGCACCGCCAACCTTCACTTCCATGGAACGCACACCAGCCCCGACGGGGTGGGCGACAACGTGCTCATCCAGATTCTGCCGCAGGTGAAGCAGCCCGATTGGACCGCCACGTTCAACAAGATCTTCGATTCAGGCAAGATCCCCGAGCGCTGGGAAGAACTGCCCGACAACTACCGTACCAAGCAGATGGAGATGATTGAGGAGTATGACAAGACCGCGGCAGCCGCCGCAGCAAAGAACGGTCTGCCCGCGCCTGGATCGCTCCACGAAGCCGACATGCAGGCAATCGCCAAGGGTCAGTGGCCGCAGTACCTCATGGGAGCATTTCCGAATTTCTTCGAGCTTCCCGATTACAACTCGGGAAAATATGGCGCCGGCCAAGCCCCGGGCACGCACTGGTATCACGCGCACAAGCATGGCTCCACCTCACTGCATAGCGTCAACGGCATGGCAGGCGCGTTCATCATTGAATCGGTTGGCGAAGGCGGCTATGACCAGGTCATCCGCAAGTTCTACGGTTGGGGAGATTCCTACGGGAACCATGAGAAGGTCATCGTCCTTCAGGAGTTCGATACCGCTCTGAATGCGGAGCGGCCCGGCCCCAACGGAACGCTGCAGATGCTCGTCAACGGCTTGCCCACGCCCACAATCACCATGCAGCCTGGCGAAGTGCAACTGTGGCGCATCGTGAATGCCACGGTCGGGGACAACTTCATCCCCAGTATTCAGGCTCTTCAGGGCAGTGGGTTCGCATTCAGGCAGACAGCTCAGGACGGCGTGCAATTCAGCCCGGCCAACTACGAGAGCCAGCCTTACCTCAACAACCAGTTCCCCGGCGGAATGAATCTCTCAAGCGGAAACCGTGTCGATCTTCTGGTCCAGGCCCCTTCAAAAGCTGGCGTCTATGCCGTGGGGAATATGGAGAATGATCCCGCAAACACGATTTTCTACCTTCAGGTCGGGGGAAGCCCGGTGACGCCTCCAAACGGCGCATTCCCAACCCAATGGGCAGAGATGCCGAAGTACCTCCTGGATCTGCCGAAGCCCGGCCCCAACGACATTAAGAATCCAGGCTCGCCCGTAAAGTTCCAGCAGTGGGCGGAAAAAGACCCGGTGAATCAACTGCCACACTTCATGATCAACAACAAGCAGTTCGAGGAAACGGGACCCATCGTCGACCAGTGCATGCCCCTCAACGGACTACAGGATTGGGTGCTCGAGAACTGGACTACGAGCGCGGCTCACCCCTTCCACATCCACGTCAATCCATTTCAGATCGTTGAAGTCGAGACGCCGACCGGCCCAAACACCTACACCAAGTACGTTCCTCCGGATAACTACATCTGGCAGGATGTCATCGCGATACCGATGGCGAACGTTTCGACCGTTGGCAGCGAAACGGTAACCACTCCCGGCAAAGTCACAATCCGGCAAAGGTACCCTGACTTCATCGGAACATTCGTCCTTCACTGCCACATCCTTCCGCATGAAGATCGAGGTATGATGCAACTCGTTCGTATTGTTCCCGCGAATCAGTATCCAAGGGCTTGCCAGGGATACATTCCACACCATCATTGATTCCATCGAAATTCCGAAGCAGGTCGAAGCGGCTGCCATCACGGCGGCCGCCGGCCTGCGCAAGGCATTTCAGAACCTGGCAAATATAGAGCTCCGATGCCCACCGTCGCCACAAAGCGCCAATACAGTTTGGGAATCTGGTCGTTCGCGCTCGGTTATTTTCTTTCCTATGTTCCATACAGCGGGCTGAGCAAGGCAGCCACGTCCGGTCTTCTCACCGGGGGACGCCCGATCCCTGTGGCCTCCATAATCCCCGCGGCCTCCGTCTCAACGGCGTTCACCGTGCTCATGTTCATTACCGTGCTGCGCTGGTGGCGCTATGGAAGAAAGCGCGCCGTGCTGGGACACAACGTGTTATTCCCAAGGCGGCATGCGTTCATCTCGGGCATTGGTTTTTCCATGATCATCATCACTACGACGCTGGCATACAGCTTCAAGGGCATTTCAATTATCCTCGCGCTCGTCCTGATGCGTGCCGGAGTGCTGTCGATGTCTCCGCTGATTGACTGGGCCTATCGGCGTCGCATCCGCTGGTTTTCGTGGGCCGGTCTCGCCATCAGCCTGATCGCGGTCCTCATATCGTTCGCCAACATGAACGACTACCGCCTGACCTGGCTCGCACTGCTCAACCTTGGCGCTTATCTCGCCGGCCACGTTCTGCGAATTCCCAGCATGACGCGACTGGCAAAAACAGGCGGCCGCGACGTTGCCTGCAACTACTTCGTTGAAGAGCAGTCAGTCGCCATGCCTGCCATTGTTCTTATTCCCGCGATACTGGCAGTTGTGTCGCATGGTGATATTGCAAATCAGCTTCGCTTCGGGTTCGCGCATCTATTCGACCCTTCCTTCGCGATCTTCGGCTGGGCCATCGGGTTCTTTTACGCGGCCCTTGGAATCTTCCTCTCATTCCTCTATCTCGACCGGCGCGAAAACACGTTTTGCATGCCGCTCTTTGCCTGTTCCAGCCTGCTCTCGGGAATCGTTGCGAGCTACCTTCTTCTTTGGTTCGCGCATGGCCCAATACCCAGCGGTGCGCAACTTACCTCGGCATTCGTCATCATCATTGCCTTGCTCATTATGTCGCCGCTCCATCACCTTCCCTTATATTTAAGACAACTGCGAGAGGCGATCTCCGAAGAGCGGCTGAGGCTGGTGACCCTGGTCGACAACAGTGCGGTGGAGCAGCAGGTTGCCCCCCGCCAGCGGGCCGGGTGCGTCATCACAATCGACTTCAATCCCATTCGTGAGATTCTCCGCAAGCACTGATCGAGTGTTGGATTTTCAGGTGGTCGCGAAACGGCAACCGGGAAGTCGCGGCCGGCGGAGGAACCAACAATCTCGCGTTGAGCCGGTAGCGCTTGCGCAAAACCGGCATTGGAGGCCTTGGCGGTGATCAAAGGACTGATTGTCTGCGCGATTGATGAAGACATGGTTCGCGCCGTACATCGCGGCAAAGGGACGGGCCGGGCATTCGCCGACCTCTTCGTCGTTCGCGCGCTTCGGCGCATCTCTTCCAACGTCAAAGTTGTGGCCGCCGTCGAGCGCGACACGCGCACCATCGAAGAGTTGATCCGCCTGAGGCCGAGCATCGTCGTCAACCTCGCATTCTCGGCTCTCCCAAGCGAGCCGTCGTTCGTCGGCGCTCTCGAGATTCTGGGAATTCCATACACCGGCTCCGGTCCTGTCGGAATTGGCCTCGCCAACGACAAAGTCCGTTCGCGCCGGCTCATGACCGCTGCCGGAATTCGCGTTCCCCGCTTTGTCGAGCTCCCGCCCACATCGCGCCCCGCGGCCATCGATCTCTCTCCGCCCTTTTTCGTGAAGCCTGCGCGGTCGGGAAACTCGATCGGCATCAATGCGCGCTCACTGGTCAATTCATATCCCGACGCGCTGAGCCACGCCGATCGAATCTGGCGCACGCTCGATGAGCCCGCTGTCTGCGACGAGTTCATCTCCGGAAGAGAGTTCCACGTTGGCCTGATCGAAAAAGCAAGAGGTGAATTCAGAACCACGGGCATCATCGAGCTTCACTTCGTAGGCAGCGACTTCGGCAGGGGTTTCAAAACTCAAATGAGGAAGGTTCAGGGCAAAGACCGCCGCGCCTTCAAAGTCCTTTACCGCCGTGCATCGCTCACGAACCGGAAGGCGCGGGAGCTCACCGAAATCGCATTCAACGTCGCGCGGCTGCTGCAACTAAGGGGTTATGCGAAGATCGACTTCCGCATGGATGCGCAGGAACGCATCACCGTGATCGAAGCAAACGCGAACCCGGCTCTCTGGCGCGGCGAGATCTGGCGGCGCCCCAGCTTCGATGCCAACTTCGAATCCATTCTGAAGGCAGCTCTCCGGAAGGCCCGTGAGTAAGACCCACTGCGTATTCCAATTCCGGTATTCAAGACACTGCCTCTGTAAAGCATCCTCTGACAGTCAGTGCGACCCAATCTTCCCAACTGCCTGCGGCTTTTCAATCGGCTTCGCTCCTGACAATCTTTTTCCGGTAACGTCCTCGGTTTGAATCAGCGGACCAGCGTATCCCGTGACCTCAACGTTTCGGATCTCGGCGTGTCTCACGTGCGCAAGCGATATCCCTTTCGAGCATGTGCCCTTTACGTTGATGAGCGAAAAGCCGTTGAGCGGCTTTTCCTGGGAGATGCTCGCGCCATCCACGAGAACTGGGCAACCGGTCACGCGAATGTTCGAGAATCGGAATCCCGCGGTTGACGGAATCCCATCCAGTCCAGCGACCGGAGATTCGTCCTGAATGCCGCTGCTCAGCAGGTTCAGCCGAATCAATCCTCCTTCCATTCCCGACACATCCAGGTCATCGGCAGCGATGTCTTCGATGAATGCGCCGCGGCCGGCCCGCGTTTTGATGTAGATGGCATACGTCCGCGCATGCGTAAACCGGCAATGCTCGATGCGAACGTTGCGAATGCCGCCGGACGTCTCGCTGCCGATCCCGATGCATGCAAAAATCGAGTCGGCCAGCGTGCAGTTGGTAATGCGCACGTCCTCGGTCGGATGACCGATCGTCCATCCTTCCATGCCGCGGCCGGACTTGAGTGAAATGCAATCGTCGCCGGTCGAAATGTCGCACCTGTCGATCCATACGCGCTTGCAAGAGTCCACATCGATGCCATCACCATTCCCACCCGTGCTGCGGATCGTGAGTCCGCGAATGAGAATGTCTTCGCAATCCGCAGGGTGAACCGACCACATGTGGGAGTAGCTCGTCGAAAAGCCTTCAAGGCGGATATTGCGGCAGCGGATGAACTCAATCAGCGCGGGACGCCGAAGCGGGTCGCGCTCATTGGGCCTGCCCCCAAGCGACGGTCCGCCGATGACGGTTCCCGATCCCGCGATAGCAAGATTTTCTGCGTCGATCGCATAGATCAAACCGGCGCGGCCCTGAATCCACTTCCCTTCCCACCGCACATGCGTGACCAGATAATCCGCGAGATCGCTGGAACCGGTGAGCTCGGCGCCATCGCTGAGCTTCAACGTGGTGTTCGATCGCAAACAGATTGCTCCGGTCAAATAGCGGCCCGCTGGAACGATGACCTCGCCGCCGCCGAGCGCAGCGCACCGGTCGATCGCTCGTTGGAACGCAGGCGTGTCTTTTGTGTTGCCGTCTCCAATTGCTCCCAAGTCCCGGACATTCAGTTGCAGAGGTGCGGATTTGGGTGGCGTCGGCTGATGCGTTTGAGCCGCTGCGTTCGAAACTGATGCCTCAGGCCACGCGACCTGCGGCGATGCCATCCACGCAGGCGCCGCCAACAGAAGCCGGCCGCCGTTCATCACGAATTGACGCCGATCGAT
Organism: Occallatibacter sp.; assembly: GCA_035263625.1. Classification (GTDB taxonomy): domain Bacteria; phylum Acidobacteriota; class Terriglobia; order Terriglobales; family Acidobacteriaceae; genus Telmatobacter. The sequence continues at coordinate 16,994 of DATFRB010000088.1, read as the reverse complement.
CATGCACCGGCGCGGGCTTCTCTTTTCGATGGGTTCCATCATCGCGCTGAGTCCTGCGCGGTTGTCGATTGCGACGGTGAATCAGGTTGCGAGGCTGTGAGCCTCACTCTTCCCGCATGATGCAGCGCGCGGTCCGTTGCAAAGACCCACGCGAGTGCCTTTTCGGCCTGAGCTGGCTCGACCGGATCGCCCTCGCCGTCAATGGGAGAGGCAATCGAAACGGGCCGCGGGCTGATGGCAACCATCAGGTCCTGGAGGTCGTAGTGGCGTAGAACGCCAGGAATGACGCTTTGCGCGAGATTTCGCGTCACGGGCGATTCGACAGCGTCTCGAAAACTGAGCAGCGCCCGATCTACCGTTACTTCGCGAATGCGAGGATCGAGCGCAGCGGCGTGCAACAGAACAATGCCCATCGCTCCCGAAGCGCGGCCGGATATCGCACCTGGGTTTACGTCTGGACGCGAGGAAAGCCAGTCCACGCAGCGAATCAGGTCGTCTACACGGAGGCCAACGAGCGTTTTGCCGACAAGCTGCGCTCGCAGCGACGCGATATAGTAGGGCCCCAGCAGTTCCGACTTGGGAGCGCTGCGATCCTGCGCGGCAGGCGGCAGTTGCGGGGCAAACACGATGTTGCCCGATGAGGCGAGCCGATCGAGTTCGCCGCCTTCTTGGCTGACATCGTTAGTGCCGCCCTGATCGAGAAGCAGCACGGCGGGCTTTTTGCCCGGGCCGGACGGAAGCGCAAGCATGCCGGTAAGATCTTCGCCGGTAACGCTCGCGAATTTTACGTTCTGAAGTTCGTAGCCGTTCCGCTGCGAGGAGCCGGTTAGCGATACCTGAAGTGTGTTTGCGCCTGGCTTCGCTTCAGCCCCGGTCAAGTTTCGTATGTCGCGCACCACGCGCTCGCGAAAATCACCGAGGTCTGACGGACCTCGAATTTCCGGATGAATCACGGGAATTTTCTGCGATTCTGCGCGATTGAGAGAGAATAGCGTCTCGCCATGGATAGACGTGGAGACCTGGCCAGTGCCGGTGCATTGCAGTTGCGCCGCGGGAGGCGCGTCCAACTGAACCAGGTTGGGCGCTTGATTCGATTGGGAGAGCCGCTGCATGAAAAACCTGATGATCTCAGGATGAATCGGCCGGAGGTTTCCGTGACGTCCGGGACCGGTGATCCACTGAAGGTTGCCGTCAGACTCGTACAACCCATAAATCCGTCTGGCCTCTTCGACCGATTTGCGCGCACCCTCGAACGGAAACATGTCTTCGGTCGTCGATATCACGGCGTAGGGAACGGGAGCGGCCGCCTCGATCCAGTCAGGAAAATCGAAGCCGTGCGCAATGAATCCTGGAATTGTCTGCTCGGCTTCCTGAGGGCCGATCGTGCCCAGCAACGCGCTGAAGCTGGTGATATAGCAGGCAACGCCCGCTGCCTTCACGCGGCGATCGATCGCAGCCAGGTACGCGGTGACGGTTCCTCCACCGGAGCAGCCGAGCGCACCGATCCGGTTGCCATCGATCTCGTTGCGGCTGGCGAGGTAGTCGATGCCCCGCATCGCGTCCCATAGAAAATAGCGGGAGATGTGATTGCCTGTGAGCGAGATCTGGACGCCGGCCTCGCTGTGCTCCCCCGTCGGAGCCCCGGCCAGCGACTTATTGGTCTCTGGATCGAAGTATTGAAGCCGCTCGCCTTCTCCAATTGGATCGTAGGCAAGGACGGCAATTCCGTTACGCGCCAGGTTTGCGGCAAGGGCCCACGCCTCATATTTGCCGGCCGGATAGTGTCCCGGCGTGTAGAGAATAGCCGGAAACGGCGATCGAGCGGCCTTTGGGAGATAAAGATTTGCCGTGACGTGAAACCCCGGAAAGCTGTCGTAGATCACGCGCTGAATTTCAAAGCCATCCTCATTGACCGTTCCGACGACCGTGGCATTGAGCGGCGTGCTCTCCTTCTGCACACCGCCGATCGCGTCGAGCACGAAGGCACGAAATCGCTTCGCGCGGGCCTCTGCATCGGCGCGGGTTCGTATCTTTTCTACGTCGTTGGCGCGGCGATCGAGATAGGATTCAGCAGCCTTGTTGAGGCTTGTATCAAATTGCGACTGCGCCGGGAATGCCGGCTGGGCGGATCCAGTATGCAGAAAGCCAAGACATGCGAGCGCAAACACGAGAGATCGCGGATTTCGGCGAGCGAGGGGTTGCGGCCAGACGCGACGACACGCGGATTCAGGACTATCGCGCGTTGAGTCGTTACGGTCAAATAGACTGCGGCGGAGCGAAGCGGCGACGATGTGACTCTGTTTCATCTAGAATCGGCGTGTTCTCTGTTCCAAATTTCAAATCGATCCAGAGCAGGTGCAGGATCGCCGCTGTACCACCGATAGTGATTGCGCCGCTCTTCGGAGATGTCATCGACACTGTCGTGGATGGATTTGTCGCGGTCTCCAAAGACGGGACGGTCGGTTTCGATCTGATAGTAGCGTGCCCATATGGGCCCCGCGCCTGGAGTGGAGACAAGGCGCCGGCCCTCTGGCGTGGGCTTCCACGCCTGTCCGTAGATGGCAGTCTTGCGGAGCCACGCTGCGGCGGCGCGAATTGCTTGTTGCTGCCCTGCGGTGGGATGAGGCAATTCGTTCATGAGCATCAGCAGGATGCGGGCGCTTTCGCCTGAACTCTGCGCGGGCGGTTCGTAGTTGCGTGCGGAGACCGGTTCGAGCGTCAATGCATCGTTTTGCTGTGCCCATACAGTTCGCTTTCCGCCCGTCCTGATCTGGGTGGCCATCACGCACTCGATTCCGCGCGCGAAGCTCTGCGCAGCCCTCTGGCGAACATCGGGCGGCACAAAGCCATACTCTCCCGCACCACCGGCAGCATGCCGCATCAATTCGATCACGTTCACAACCGCGTCGTCGTTATAGGTGATGGCATCGTGATAACCCCCTTCGAGGGGCCACACCTGCGGCCATCCGCCGTTTGGGAACTGTGCGGCGAGAAGGTAATTCATGCCTCGCACAAACGCCTGCCGATACTCGCTCGCGTCCCCCGGCGCGAAGGCGCCGATCGTTTTCGCAAGAAACTGTAACTCAGTTGTCGTTGCATCGTTATCGATGGTGCCGACATAATTCCAGTCCGGCTCGCGTGGGCGATCGTAGTCGTCCGGACCGAGAAATTTCGACAAATTGTCCGAAGTGTACGCCTCGCCAGGCCTGCGGGGCTCCTTGTTCATCGCGATGTTCTTTCCCCAGCCGCCGGCGGGCGTCTGAAACGAAACGATAACGTCTGCAATGTGGCGCGCTTCGCCGGTGCGATACCATGCCGGATCGCGATAGAGCGGAATGCTGCGCGCCGATGCGTCTTCGGGTCGCACGAGTGGCGTGTCCAGTCCTGCTTGCCGCGTTTCGATTTTCATGGCTTGCTTGTCCGCCTGACGCTGGCGTTCGGAGCGAGCCAGGTAGTCGAGCCATGCACGCTGTTTTGCGGCGGGGAGCTGCGCAATGCGCTCTTTCGTGAGGGACTGTGCGGGCGGATTCGTGCCCACCACCGAAGCAGTTGCAGCAGCGCCAGAAAGGACGAACAACACGAGACACGGCACCAGCCGACGGGCCATCATAGCCGTCCCTTCACGGTTGCGCACTCCGAAAAAATAGAGGCTGCCGCGGGTAATCGGCAGCCTCCAGGATTGGCCAGCATGAACAAGGTTAGAAATCGATTCGCGCGGAGAACTGCGCGGCCTTCCTGTTGAGGGTGGTGCTCTGCGTGACCGTGCCAAAGCTCGAGTTACCTACGGAAGTGCTCGCCACTCCGAACTGGGTATGGTTCGTGATGTTGTACCACTCGGCCCTGAATTTCAGCGAGGTGTGTTCAAAGCCAAGAGGGAAGCTACGGACCATGGCGAGGTCAAGCTGATAGTTGCCGGGGCCGTAAAGGTTATAGGCTGCCGTGCGCGGCGCATTGCCGAACGTGTAGCTTTGTGCCGTCGTAAATGCGGCCGCGTTGATGTAGGAGCGGGAGGTGTAATTCTGCGAGTTGGCTCCATCTCCCCACTTGCCATTCTGATGGGCGCTCCCGGTGAATCCTGGGGTCAACGATGGCGGGCAGAAATTGCTGGCCTGCGCCGGGTTGGTCTGGCAGGAAGCTTCCTGCAGGACCAGCGGCGAACCGGAGTAGGCCTGGTAGATACCCGAAAACGCGAAGTCTCTTATGATTGCCCGCACGACCTGGTTCTCATTCAGCACCGTTTTGCCGAATGGCCAGTCCCATACGCCCGTAGCGACAAAATGCTGAGGCTGATTGGTCGTTGATACACTGCGCTCGATCCGGTTAACTTTCCAGACTGCATTGGGCTGGCCGTCCATCATGCCCGCGGAGATCGGGTATCCCGTGCGGAACAATCCGGCATCGTCAATTGCGCGGCCCCACGTGTAGTTCACACTTGTTGTCAAGCCGTGCCAACTGCGCATGTTCACGAGCGCCTGGAGCGCGTTGTAGTTCGCGTTGCCCATGTACTGTCCGAAACCGTCTGTGACGCTCTGGAACGGAAACGGCTTCAGCGCCTGGCTGAGCGCCTGGCTCGCGGCGTTGAAGTTGGACGGGCATGGCAGGGTGTATTTCACGCAGTCTGCAAGCAGGTTGGCGCCCTTGTCCGAGAGCGCGCTCCCAAGAGGGAGATACTTGGGGTCGAGCTGATCGGACCAGTATCCGCGCCCGTTGCCGCCGTCCGTTTGCAGGAAATGCCCCTGCGAACCCACATACGTCAGCGTGAGCGCGATTGAGTTGTTCAGCTGCCGCTGAATACCAAAGGTGTAGTTGATGTACTCCGGGGCTCGGCCACCGAAATAGGGATCGTTGTATTGCATCGACGAGGGCGATCCTGTGAAGGTCGCCGTGTTTGTGTTGCCCGTGCCGTAGGCTGGTCCCGAGGCGACACCCGCGGCCGACGTGTACGACGGAATTGCCCCGTTCGAGCCGTGCAGCGGCATCGTGCTCAGCAGGCTGGCATTCGATGAGAACGCAGGCGCTGCGGAGAATCCCAGCGTGCCGAGGCTCGTGTTGAGCCCGCCTACCGCGTTCCCGTGAGTGAACATCACGCCATAGCTCGCGCGAACTACCGTCTTCGTGCCAACCTGGTACGCGGCGCCCACGCGTGGCCCGAAATTCTTGTAGAAGTTATTCACCGGTGACGAGCAGTTGCATGTCCCGGCGCCGTGGCCTGTGAAATTCAGCGCGCCGTTGATCCCGGTGACGGGGTTGGCAAGATTCGGATCGAAGTAGCCTTCCGCGTTATGCACCTCCGTCACGCTGGGGAAAAAGTCGTAGCGTAATCCGAGGTCGAGCGTCAGCTTGGGAGTCACTTTCCAGTTGTCCTGCACGTAAGGCGAGATCGCGCGGAACCGCGCGCCGAACTCCTGTTGCAGATACTGCGTGAAGCTGCCCTTGTCGATTTCGCCAACCAGGAAGCTCGCATAAGCCAGGCCGGTTCCGGTTGCCGCGACGAACTTCGAACTGATGTTCGCTGTCTCGGTCACCGCGTTCGCCAGCGTGATCGGAGTCGATCCGTTGGTTGCATTCTCGACGTTGTACTGCAGCCATGCCACCTGCCCACCGAATGTGAATGAGTGCTTGCCGACCACCCATTGCACGTTATCGAGAGCGGTGTAGTTAGCCGCGATCGTCGAGTTCTCCGTCGTCCCTCCCCAGTTCGTGGGCGCGTCTGCCCCTGCAAAAGTCACGATCGGGAAGACCGTTTGGGCCTGACCGGCCGGCAATCCGGAAAGTCCCATCGCCGTCGCAGCATACGTCGACGAGTCCGAAGGATTGAAAGTGGGCCCGTTATAGCGCGCATATCCCCATTTGAACTGGTTCAGGAGGGTCGGCGAGAAGACGTGGGTTTCCTCGACCGTCCATACCGCAGTCTTTGGTGCATACGCCTGCCCGTAGTTGTAGGGAACCGGCCCGACGTTGCGCCCAGCCGTCGTCTGGCCCACCGGCACGGAACTTGCCTGGCGGCCAACGGCGCCCAGAACTGACAGGGTGTCAGATGGCGTCATTGTGAAATCAATGCGGGACGTGGTCGACCAGTTCGTGAGGCCGGTGGCGTTCGGGGCAACGTAATTGTTCTGAAGGGAGTCGCTGATCGCGCCCGCGGGGATCTTCGAGAGGAAGCTCTCCATGTTCTTCGCCGCGTTCGAAAACTCGCCCGCGGGGATCACGTTTTTGGGTCCGATTTGAGTTGGATTTCCCCGAGGCCCCTTACCTGTTCCGGGACCATAACCGAATTGATACCGGCACGCGCCATCAGTACTGTTCGCCGTGCATGCCGCCTGGCTCAACGGATCGTAGATCGGGATCGGCTTCGCAAGCGCGAGAAAGGCGCTGAAATCGCCATTTTGCTGCGCCAAGGTCGGGAACGTCATCGGCGTCGGCGTGGCGCTCGAGTAGCGGAAGCCGTTGTAATTCGTGAAGAAGAAGAGCTTCTGTTTCAACTTGCCGACCGGAATCAGCGGTCCACCCAGGTCGATGCCGTATTCGTTGCTATGCTCCACCGGCTTGACGGGGACGCCCGTCGCCGCATTCGGAATTTTGCCGAACCATCCCCACGTATCGAGTGCAGTGTTGCGGAAGAATTCGTACAGCGACCCGTGATACTGGGAGCCGCCCGCCTTCACGGTGTAGTTCATCACGCCCTGGCCTTCGTAGACCGCCGAATAGCCGCTCGTCTGCAACTGGAACTGGTTGATGGCATCGACAGAGATCGCCGTCCACACGTAGCGCGGATCGCCGTTGCCGCCGGCGCGCACAAACGGGATGCCGTCGATATACACATCCGAAACGGCCCCGCGGCTTCCCGATCCGTTCACAACGCCAGTATTCGTGGTCGCGTTGCCGTTCGTCATGTTCCCCTGCACGCCCGGCATCAGGTAAACAAAATCCGTTGCCCGGCGCTGGTCGGCGTTTCCATACGCTCCCATCTCGATGGGCAGCTCGGCATAGGTTTCGTTTTCCATCGTCGCGCCCAGCGTCGCATTGCTGGTCTCGAGTTGCGGCGGCTCGGCGGTCACTGTGATCTCGGCGCTCGCAGCGCCAACTCGAAGCACGGGGTTAACCGTCCGAGACTCCATCGCGTTCACGTGGATGTTTTCCTGCACGAGCTTTTCGAAGCCCTTTGCAGTCACGGACGCGGAGTAGATTCCCGGATCGAGATTCGCCAAGGTGAACGTTCCCGCGCCGGTCGACTCGGTCGTGCTCGAAATCCCCGTCGCGAGGTTCGTCGCTACGATGGTTGCGCCGGGTACGACCGCGCCGGTCGAATCAGTGACCAGGCCCGTTATTGCACCCTTGCCGGTTAGCTGCGCGAATGCCGAACCGGTGAGAATCAGCAGTAAGACTGCAACAACCCAGCCCCCGCGCGAGTATCCGATCAGATTCCTTATGCTGGCGATGCAGGCCCTTTGGCATTTTGTACGAACACGCCGATTCCTCTTCACAAATTGCCTCCTGGAGTCCTTGCTGGTAATTCGGTTAGGTTTGACGGCGAATTCACCCCCGGCCGTCGTGTTTACAGTCATTAGTGGTCTGACCACATTGGGAACCGGACCAGTGTGGCTCAACCACGCAACCTTTGTCAATGAGGAATAATCGGTTTGTTTTGGGTGGCCTGGCCGACCGAACCCGCCGCCAAATTGGGAAACAGACCAAAGGCGATTTCAGGGCAGGTGGTCAGACCCTGAGGATCATTTCCCAACCCCCGTCGGGATCCTTCACTTCCCGTCCAATGACATCTCGCCGCGGCCACCGAACCCGATTTTGGGGATGCCGTCGCCGATGGTCGGTCCGACTGTCCGCCCTCATAGCCGAACCGATACCGGATTGCCCTTGAATATGACGCTTGCGGTTTTGCTTGATCCGGCCAGCTTAGCCTCCATCTTGATCGGAGCCGCCCTGAGCAATCGGGAGCCGGAGGCGAGATGCAGTGAGAGCTGTCGCTTTTGATCATCCCACTGCATTTCAATTCGCATAAACGCGCCATTTCGAAAGTGGAAGGATTCGCCATCATCTTCGTACAAAAACCCGGCCCCATCAGCTCCCGGAAACACCACCAACGTCAGCGGACCATCGGATGCTTCCGATGTGTATTGCTTGACCGGCCCCATCGCCAGAATGGCGCCGGCGCGCACGTAGAGCGGCAATGTGTCCAGATCGACTTTCCGCACAATCTCGCCCCCGCCTTTGTGCTCGTCATTGGTCCAGAAGTCGTACCACGTACCGCGAGGCAGGTACACAGTGCGGCTCGTGGCTCCCTTCTCAGTGACCGGCGCGACCAGCAGATCTCGGCCGAACAGATATTCATCGCCGCGGGCAACTGCTGCCGCGTCCTCGGGATAGTGCAGCCAAAGCGCCCGGATCATCGGCAGCCCTGTCTCGCACGTCTCCTTTACCGCGGAGTAGGTGTAGGGCATGAGCCGGTAACGCAGTTCCAGGTACTTTTTGCAGACCGGCTCGATTGCTGCGTTGTGCAGCTCCTCCGGCCGGGGATGATACCTCGGCGTTTCCGGATATCCGATTTCGCCCGTATTCCAACCCCACGGACGATGCAATTTCCAGTCGCGCCCATGCGAACGGAACAGCGGGCAGAACGCCGCAAACTGGAACCATCGCGCATATAACTCGCCGGTGTATTCCTCGGTCGGAATGAACCCTCCGATATCGGTTCCCCAGAAAGGAATGCCGCTCAAGCCGGTATTGATGGCCACTGGAATGTGCGTCGTCAGAGTCTCCCAGGTTGAGAGAACATCGCCCGACCACAGAAAGGGTGCATAGCGCTGCATGCCCGCGTAGCCGTTGCGATGGAGCGCGTATACCCGCTGATTGGGCCGGTACTCCTGCTGGCCGTCAAAATACATTCGAATGCGCGCCAGCCGCGAAGGCGCATCAAGCCCATCGCCCTGGTCCGGCCACCATCCGTCGATTCCAAGATCCGCGAGCGGCTTGTGAAACGGCCAGTAGCAGCCGACCTGGCGATCGGGAGGCCAATGGCCATCAGGAGTTCTGCCCGAGGGCAAGGGCGCGCTGCTGCACGCATCTTTCACGGTGCCCGCCAGGCGCTCGCCTTCGAGCACGACATGCAGAGCGACCTTGAAGTGCTGCTGGTGGAACTGTTCCACGGCCTTTGGCGGGTCAGGAAAGGCTCGCGGGTTCCAGGTGAACTCGCCGTTGTCGGTGTTCCAGCCGTTGGGGCAGAACCCGGTGCCGAGGTAGATCAAGGCATCGCAGGGCAGCTGCTTCTGGCGGAACGTCCGCGCCTCGGCCATGATCTCTTCAGGAGAATCAAGTGTGCGGTGCGATTGCTGATAGCCAAAGGCCCACAGGGGCGGCATCTGCGGCAGGCCGGTGATCGCAGCGTACTCGGCGAGAATCTCGGTGGGCTTATCCGCAGCGATCACGAAGAGGTCGGCTGGAAGCGGGTCATCGCTTCTGAGCGCTTTGACGCGTCCTTGTTTCCCGCTTAGATCGAAGGACCCCAGGGGAGCATGAACGAACAGTCCCCAGCCATCTGTTCCGATCAAGAACTGGATCGGAACCCGGGCACCGTGGGTGCCGAGACGATAGCCGCCTTGTCCGCTGACCATCGATTCAGAATGACCGCGACGATCGAATTGCGCTCCACCCTGGCCAAGCCCGAACAGATGGCCCTGGCCGAGTTCGAAGAGCAGATCGGACGAGTCATCATCGAACGCAAGTTGCTGAACGACCCGGCCTGTCCGGGTTTTGATCTGAATGGTGAAAGGGTGAGAGGAGATCGAAACCGACAGGTCGCCTGATCTGATCGTTCGCGCGGCGGGTAGAGAGCGGATCGAAGCCAGCGCCGGGCTCCACTCCTGCTCGACGAGCGCCCCATCGGGCACGAAAGGTTCCGGGCTGCCATTCACCACCGGCAAAATGGTGATTCGAACTGTGCGAGGGCTGACCTGCGTTAAGCCCACCTCAACTGGCTTCGATCCGGCCAAGAGCGCCTGTTCCGGCGCTTGTGCGGCTGCTCCTTCAACGATCGCCATTGTTCCGGCGGCAACGACCGCCTTCAGAGCGTCGCGGCGATTGAGTTTTTCATTCATAGTGACCCCGCCCTCACATGCTGAACAGCCGGCACGTTCGACTCATCTTACCCGGCCTCATCGCAGCGGCTCGTCCTGGGGAAATCGGCGAGGAGTCCAACCGCGAAGATGGCAGAATTGTATCCAAACCCGTATACTTTTCGATAGCGCGCCTTCCCGGACTCGGCATGCGTTCCATGTAGCCCTCCCCCTGACGTTTCGTTCCCGCACTCTGCGGCTTCGCGCTGCTCGGATCATCGCCCCGTAATTGATGTTCAATCTGACCGCACGTTTGCAACTTTGAATCGAGACTGTGCATGGACAGAAGACGATTTCTCCAGATTGCCGCCGCGGGCGCCTCGACCCTTCGCGATGTGGCTGCTCGTTGCGAAACCTCCGCTCAAGCCGATTCCGGGCTAGCGCAGCCGCAGGGCTTGATTGCGGCCAGCGATGCGGGTGTGGAAGGCCATACGCTGCTCTGCCATTTTGTTCGCCGGGATGAGAAATGGAGCGTCTACGAAGACCTGCGCGTGCGCGACGGCGTGATCACGTTGATCTCTGCGGCAGGCAAGGCACGGGTCCTGCCCAAGACCGCGGAGGCGACGTTTGCCGGCGACGGACCGAAATACCTCGGGCTCGACCTGAAGGACATCGGGCTCTCGGACCGCGACCTGTTGGCCGACAAGCTTCTCGCGCACGGCGACCCGGATGAAGACGAAGTGCGCCGCGCCGCCCCGCCCCTCGATTCCGCGCAGCCAACCGGCCGCGGATACCGGCCGTCGTGGAACACCATTGTTGGAACGCGCGAGTGCAGCGATACGATGCCGGTGTATCCGAGCGGCAACACGCGGACCTATCACCCGGTGCAGTACTTCAGAGAACTGACACAGCAGAGCGCCGCAAAGCGATACGAAGGCCTGGTAAGCGGCTGGATGCCGGCGGTGCGGAAAGTGTTCCCTGGCGAGGTCGGCTCATACTACGAATCCGTCGTGTTCGGGGACGTGCTTGCGCAGGATCGATTCATCGTCCAGACATGGCATCGAACTGTCCACATTCAGGACGGGAAGATCGTCAAAGCCGAATATGGATACAGCTATCCGGCCTACACGCGGCGCCGGCAGGAGCCTTCGCCGGAAGAGTTCTATCTCGCGCTTCTCGAGTTCTCCGAATACTGGGAGCGCCTGCTGCACGATACCGTGCCGATCGAGCTGCCTGACGAGAGCTGGCAGAACATGGTTCGCCATGCGTTCGTGAAAGAGCAGATCGTTCGCCCCGGCGGAGTCTACCCGAAATATGGCGCCGTTGACCGCGACTACTACGGGCCGGAATATGACGGCTTCCAGGACATCTTCACGATGTCGCTCTATGCCAATCTCGAATGCGGACGTTTCACGCAAGCGCACGACGTATTCGACAACTACTTTTCCGATTTTGTGGATGACAAGGGAATGGTGAATATGCGCGGGCCCGAAACAGCGCAGTTCGGGCTCATGCTGTCCCTCGTCGCGCGGCACTTCAACTACACCCGCGACGACGCGCTGCTGATCAAGCATCGCAGGAAGATCGAAGCCGTCGCGGCGCTGCTTACGGAGCTGCACGATGAGGCGCTCGCGCTCCCAGCAGCGGATCGCGGCTTTGGATTGATTCATGGCTGGTGCGAGTCGGATTCGTGCCTGATGCCCGATCCCTCCATCTGGTGGAAGCCCTACTTTGCCAACAGCGCCTTCGCGGTGCGCGGCTGGCGAGACGCCGCTGCAGTGTGGGAGAAATTAAATGCCGCCGGCATGGATTCGGCCGCGGCCGGCTGGAGACGGCACAGCGAACAGTTGCGCACGGCCCTGATCGGCAGCATCGATGCCAATACGCGCCGCGATATGAATCCGCCTTATATCGGCCCTCTGCCGGGGACCAGGATGACATTTCGCGAATCGATTCAGAAGGAACGGCCCAGCGAGCAAGGCTGGCCGCACCGCAGTTACGCGGAGTTGCTGCAGCCGGGTGTTCTGAGGCAAGACCAGGAGAACGCGATCGTTGACTCCATGCGAGCGTATGGGGCAACAACCATCGGCGTAGTGGCCAACGTTGAGCCGCCTCACCCAAATGGCCGCGACATTTTGGGGTTTATTTCCTATGGGTACGCGCAAGCTTTGCTGCGGCTCGATCGCATTGAGGAGTATCTGCTCTTTCTCTACGCGCATCGTTACCACGACCACTCGCGCGGCAGCTGGACGGCCGGCGAAGTTACGGGCATTACCGGCGACGGAGCTCTCTTTTGCATTCCGGCACAGCAGACAATTCCGCTGCTGGTTCGCTGGATGTTGATCTTTGAAGATCCAGATGAGGAAACCCTCTATTGTGGACGCGCCCTGTCCCGTAGTTGGCTCGGATCGAGCAAGCCAGTTTCCATTGAGCAGGCTCCCACGCGCTGGGGCCGTGTGAATTATCGGCTTACCAGGCAAGCAACGGGCCGCTATGTGGCCCATGTTGTTCTGCCAGAGCGAGGCGAAGTGCCCGGCAAGGTTCAAGTAACATTCCGGCTTCCCGCAGAACAAAAGATCGCAGGCCTGACGGTGAATGGGCAGTCCGTTGTTCCCGGGGGGCGATGGAAGGACGCAGCGATCTTCGAGCCCCGCAACGAGAGAAATTTTGAAGTAATCGCAACTTCCGGCTGACACAGCACCGTGGCATCCCTCGCTCTCCTCTCATCAGGCGCTTCGCATTACGATAAAGGAGACTTGTGCCCATTAAAGGAGAAGCCAGATGAGCATTGCCACTAAACATGGAGACGGAGGACAGACGGGACTCGCCGGTGGCATTCGGGTTTCAAAAGCTGACCTGCGCGTCGAAACCTACGGCTCGGTGGATGAGCTCAATGCCCATCTCGGCTTTGCCCGCAGCATCTGCCAAAACAAGGAAATCACGACGTGGACCGAGGAGATTCAGAGGACGTTGTTCCGTGTCGGGGCCGCACTTGCGACTCCGCCGCAGAGCAGGAAAACGCCCCCGGCAATCTCTACCGAAGATGTGGACAAGCTGACCGATCTCGTTCACAGGATAGAAGCAACAGAAGGCATCCTCGGCGATTGGTCGCTTCCCGGAGGACACACGGAGTCGGCGGCGTACGAGATGGCGCGAACCGTGTGCCGTCGCGCTGAACGCAGCGCTGTTCGGTTTCAGGAGAGCGGCGGAGATGTGCTGCCCGAGGTCCTGGCATACCTGAATCGACTCTCGGATGTTATTTGGCTCTTCGGACGCCTGATCGAGCACAACGCGGGCGTCGACAGCCGTCTCCGCGATGAAAACCATGCCGGCCCGAAATTCTCCAGGGCGTGGTGAACAACTTAAGTGCTGGTTGAGTGCTGCCGCCGGTCACAGCCAGGTTGTAAGTTCTATTGGCTGCCCCCCAGGGATTCGAACCCCGATATGCTGATCCAGAGTCAGCTGTCCTACCATTGAACGAGGGGGCAACAAGCGGCGAATCTGCGGCTTGCAACCGCGTTGGCACAGGCCGCGAACGGGCGCTCGGGCACGTACGCCAACCTGTTCATCATACTGGGACTTCGCCGAGGCGGTCAAACCTGCTGCCCCATATCAAACATGCTCAATGCACCGTTTCGGGAGACACTGGCGAGCCGATCAACTTCGGGAGACACTGGTGACCTGATCAAGGCCAACCCGCTTCTCGGCTCAATCCGCTCAACTGGTCGATCCGCGGTGGATTGCCGCAGTTGAGCGAATCGATGTGTCAGGCGGGGACGGTATCGCCTTCGCCGGGGGCCAGGAAGAGGTTGGCTTCGAGGCCGTGCTGGCGGGTGTAGAGGTCGTAGTAGCGGCCGCCCAGTGCGAAGAGCTCGGCGTGGTTGCCGCGCTCGACGATCCTTCCCTGCTCGACGACGAGGATCTGGTCGGCGCGGCGGATGGTGGACAGGCGGTGGGCGATCACAAATGTTGTCCGGCCCTGCATGAGCTGGGCCAGCCCGGCCTGGATCATGGCCTCCGATTCGGAGTCGAGGGAGCTGGTGGCTTCATCGAGGATGAGGATGCGCGGCTCGGCCAGCAGGGCGCGGGCGATCGAGAGGCGCTGGCGCTGGCCGCCGGAGAGCTTGACGCCGCGCTCGCCGACGATGGTGTCGTAGTCGTCGGGGAAGCGCTCGGCGAATTCGTCGACGCGGGCGGTCCGGCAGGCGGCGAGGAACTGCTCGTCGGTTGCTTCGGGCCTGGAGAACATGATGTTCTCGCGGATGGAGCCGTCGAAGAGGAACGAGTCCTGCAGGACGACCCCGAGCTGGGAGCGGAAGGTGTTGAGATCGACTTTCGCCAGGTCGATGCCATCGACCAGAACCTTGCCGCCCGCGGGGCTGTGAAAGGCGCAGAGAAGGCTGATGATGGTGGACTTGCCGGAGCCTGATGAGCCAACGAGCGCGGTGACGGTTCCGGGCTGTGCGTTGAAGCTGATGCCGTGCAGGACAGGCTTCTCGGGCTCGTAGGCGAACTCGACATTCTCGAATGCGACGCGGCCGTCGATGGGCGGCACTTTGGTGGCGCGGCCGGGGACCTGGTTCTCTTCAAGCTCGGCCATGATCTCGCTGGTGCGGTCGAGGCCGGCAAAGGCCTCGGAGAGCTGCGTGCCGATATTCACGATCTGAAAGACCGGCGCGATCATGATGGCGAGAAAGACGTTGTACTGGAAGTAGTCGCCTACCGTCCATGAGCCGCCCAGGACGTTGTGTCCGCCAATCCACATCACGAGCGCGGAGACAAGGCCGAGGACAGCGGTGGAGGCCGAGCCGAGCAGGCTGGTCATCGTCAGCGACTTCATCACGTTCTGGAGCAGCCGGTCGACGCCTTCGCCAAAAACGGAAGCCTCGCGCGACTCGGCGTGGTAGCCCTTGACGACGCGGACGCCTCCGAGCGACTCGGTGAGGCGTCCGGTGACTTCTGCGTTGATTTTGCCGCGCTCGCGGAAGATGGGGCGGATGGTCTTGAAGCCGTATTGAAGGACGAAGGTAAAGATGCCGATTGCGCTGAACACGGACAGGGTTACAGGAACGCTCTTGTGCAGCAGGTAGACGAAGGCAAGCACGGCGGTGAGGATGCCGCCGGTGAACTCGACCAGGCCCGTGCCGACGAGGTTGCGGACGCCTTCAACATCAGTCATGATGCGGGCGACCAGTGTGCCGGAGCGGTTCTCGTCGTAGTAGGCGACGGAGAGCAGGCCGACGTGGCGCTGCACCTGGCGGCGCAGTTCGGCGATAAGGCGCTGGCCGGCTTTCGAGAGAAGCTGGGTCAGCGAGAAAGACGTGAACGCCTGTATCAGCGTTGCGGTGATCACAATCGCGATGAGGCGGCCGAGCAGCCGGGGATGCGGGTGAGCCGGATTCAAGGCCTGGTCGAGAAGCTGCTTGCTCAGGAAGGGCATCACCAGGCCTGAGACGCGGTTGATGGCCATGAGGCACAGGCCTACGAAGAGCAAACCCTTGCGCGGAAGGACAAGAGCCTTGATCTGCGGCCAGAGCTGCTTGAGATTGGGCTTGCGCTTGGGCAGGTCAGCCTGGCCGAGGCGCGCACTGCGGCCATGCGGGGCGCGCTCGGCGCGCATTCCGCCGCCAACTCCGGCACCGCGAAAGGTCGCCATGGATCAGGCATTCCCTGTTTCGTTTTGGGCCGCGTTCCGGGCGGCGCGGGCATCAATGAAGGACTTGACGCACATGAGGACATATATAAGGAGCAGTCCGGCCATGGCGAGCTGGTCGCCGATGGCGATCCAGTTGGGATCGACGCCGTTGGAGCGGGCGCTGCCGTAGCTCTGGATTGCGCGGATGGCGGCGCCGAGGAAGCCCATAAGGCCGATGGTGACGTTGACGTGCATGAATTTCTTGCGGCGCTTCTCATTGGGGCTGATGGCGAGAAAGCCGAAGAGGCCGAGCGCGAGGCCGAACCAGAGCGGAATCAGAGCCGTTGGATGCTGGCTGCCCGTACCCAGGTAGAAGCCGAGGCCGAGCGCGGCCAGTAGGACTGCGAATACCAGCGTTACTTTTGCCATTTGACCCCTTGGGAAGATACAAGGCAAAGGTTATCAGCTACAGGGATGTGCGGGACAGGCGGGGAGATGCAGAGAAGCAGGGATCAGGGATCAGGGACCAGGGACCAGCGAATAGGGATCAGGCAGCGAAGCCGAGGATCCGTGGCTGGGTTGTATAGCACCCGCCCCAACCCATGCCCCACACGAGGCACTCATCGTAGACCCGCGGAATGCGCTTGTTTACGACGGCGCGCACTGCCTCGATCCCCCTCCTGCACCATCCCCGGTGCAAACCCTCGAAACCTGTCAAGCCCTGGCTCCTGCCTGTGGAAATGTGCAAATCTCCGCAACATCCATGCATGCAATGATCTACCCTGTGGAAAAACTCCTTGAAAAAAGTCCTGCCAGTTGGCCGATCCACTTTTCGAATCCGCCATAATGGAAGTATAGGTTCAGAAAAATGAAGCCCCTCGAGGAGCAGCCTCCGCGAGGGGCTTCGTGCCTTTAAGGAGATATCCATGTCATCCATCGACACCGCCTCCGACAATCCCGCCGTCCTCCGCTGCATTGACGCCTACAAGCGCCGCTATGAAGCCGAGTTCGAAAAACGCCCGGACAAGGTCCGCGCAGAGCTGGCCGCGGAGGCCGAATACCGCCGCGTCATGCCCCACCTCAACGGCCGAAAGTGCATCCAGGACTACATCGCCTGCGTCGGCCATGGCATGCTCATCGGCACCATTGAGGGACGGTTCGGCCCAAAGTACCTCTACGCCGCCCAGGTCGCTCTCAGCGCGCTGAGGGCTAACAACGACGAGCTTGCCCACCTCCCTGAGGCCGAACCTGCCCAGTGTGAGCCCTCCTCACCTTCGCCAGAGACTCAGGCA
>DATFRB010000087.1:0-159379 GCA_035263625.1 Occallatibacter sp. | reverse complement strand
CCTGAGCTGGCAGCACCGAAATCTGCGACGGGAGACGAACCCCAATCTGCACCCAGCAAAAACGCTGATCCAGAGTGCGTATGGAAGCGGGTCCAATCCTCTCCTCGTTGACACAATCCAGCACTCTCATGGAAGCGGAGCGGGTGCGGTTTTTTGCACCCGGTCACTCGAAGGATCTGCAGTTGTTCCTGCCTTTGCCTTACTCAACCCGCCACCACCTCCCCTGCTTTTCCCTTGACGCTCCATCGGGAAACGGCTAGGCTGCTTGTCACCTGCACATCCCCCCTCTGCAGCCGGGCCCCTCTGTGCTCCCCTAATCGGAAAACCGTGCGGATTCGCACGCGGCGAACACCGGCGCGCGCATCCCTGCCCCGAAACTCCATCCCCAGGAGTCGCGCCATGCCTGAATCTGTGCATTCCTCCAGCTTGCTCGTCCGCGCCCTCTCGCTCGCGGCCTGCCTCGTTGCCTTAGCCTCCGTCGCCCCCGCAGCCTCCGCGCCGGACTACAGCTTTTTCTCCCTGCATCAGTTCTCCGGACAATCGGGGCCCGATGGCAGTTTCCCAGGGGGCGCGCTGGTCTCCGATGCCAACGGCAACCTCTACGGAACCACACGGGTGGGCGGCGCACACGGCGTAGGTTCGGTCTTCGAGCTGGTCGTCAATGGCGAAGGAAACTACACCGCGCGGGTTCTCTACTCCTTCACCGCCGGCAATGACGGCGGATTTCCGCTTGCGGGCGTCGTCCTCGACGCCAACGGCAACCTGTTCGGAAGCGCCGCGACGGGCGGAGTTCACGGCCTCGGCGACGTCTTCGAACTCGTCAACAACGGCAACGGAACCTACACCGAAAGCACGTTGTACTCCTTTGCCGGCGGAGCCGACGGCTTGAACCCGGAGGCGCCCCTCGTCTTCGACGCCCACGGCAACCTGTTTGGAACCACGTCCGCCCAGGCCTCGCCCCATGATGGTTCCGTCTTCGAACTCGTTTCCAACGGTAACGGAACCTACACCGAGTCCACGCTCTATTCCTTCACCGGTGGCGCCGACGGCTCGGGTCCGAGTGGGGGTCTCGCCATCGACGCGAACGGCAATATCTTCGGAACCACCTTTAGCGGTGGCAGCCATCACGAAGGCGTGATCTTCGAGCTCCAGGGCAACGGCCAGGGAGGCTACTCCGAACGCACTGTCTATACGTTCACCGGAGGCAGCGACGGCTCTGTTCCTACCGCGGGCGTGATCATTGACGCCAACGGCAATCTCTACGGAACCAACTCAGTGGGCGGTCCACAAGGCGGCGGCGTAGCCTGGGAACTCGTGAACAGCGGCGGGGGACAATATTCCTTCCTTACGCTCTACGGCTTCACCGGCGCCACCGTCCCCGGCCAAAACAATCCGAATCCCGGCGGCCTGGTTATGGATATCAGCGGAAACTTCTTCGGGACCACGCAGTACGGCGGCTCTTCGGACGATGGCACAGCCTTCGAACTCGTTTACTCCGGCACCCCCGGCAATTACACGCAAAAAGTCCTTCGCTCATTCACCGGCAGCGCGGATGGCTCTCAGCCTGCATCGGGCCCGCTGCTGATGGACGCCTCCGGTAATCTCTTCGGAATCACAATGGCAGGAACCGCCTCTTTTGGCGGAGCGGTCTGGGAATTTTCGCCCCCCGACGCCACCGACGCCAGCAACACCTTCTACGGCAACCAGGTCGTAAACGGCCGGCTCACCGCCAACAGCTTCTCCGGCAATGGCGCCAACCTGACCAATGTGACGGCCGTCGCACTCAACTGCGCCGGCTGCATCACCGACGCTCAGCTCCAAAACAGCTACGCAGCTGCCGATGCCCCGAGCGGCAATGCGCTCAACGCTCTGGCGCTCAACGGCCTGTCCTCGACCGCATTCGCCATCACCGGCGCAGGCGGCAACACCTTCGCCGGGCCGCAGATCTTCTCGAGCACAATCACCGCAAACGCCGCGCTCAACGGCACGTCGGCCGGCTTCAGTGGCCCGCTTTCCTCGAGCGGGTTTGCGCTGTCCCCCGCCGGCTCCGCAACCGCTTCGCAGGGCTTCAACTCCACGCCCCTCGATCTGCCCGCCTCTATCTACAGCAGCAACACCGCCGCGCCTGAAAACATCCTCTTCCGCTGGCAGGCCGAGCCCGTCGCCGCAACCAACAACACTCCCAATCCCGCGGCCACCCTGAATCTGCTATACGGCCCTCCCGCATCTCCGTCCGAAACAGGCCTCAGCGTCAATCAGGACGGCACCTTCAACTTCGCCGCGGGCCAGACCTTCCCCGGTACGCTGGCATCCGGATCAAATCCGTCCTTCGGCACGGTTACCGCAACGAGCTTCAACGGCGGCTCATTCAGCGGCAACGGCACGGCCCTGACAGGCGTTCAGGCCGCCGGCCTTGCGTCTGCCGCAATGATTAGCGGCTCGCAGGTCAGCGGACCCGTGGGCAACGCCGTCACCGCGGCCAACCTCACCGGCAACATCGCCGAGTCCCAGGTGACCAACCTTACTGCCGACCTCGCCAATCTGGCGAACGGCGCATTCGTGCCGCTGGCCGGGGGCACAATGACCGGCGCTCTGAATCTGCCCACGCTCAACGCCACTGGCGCGGTCACCAGTGCGTCTGCCGCAACCAGCTCGCTCACCATCGGCGGCGGCACCCCCATCACGCAATATTTGTCGGTCACGGCCAACATCACTCTTCCCGACGTCAAAGGAAATTCATGCGCAACGGTGGAGACTGCGGCGATAGCGGGCTTCACGCCGGGCGCCGCCGACACCATCGCCCTCGGACTCCCGGTCAACTTCCTCTCCGGGCTCAACGACGGTAAAGGCGCCGCCATCTTCCTCATGTTCCAGGCGTGGGAGACGACCGGCTCACCGAACACGTCGATTACGCTTCAGGTCTGCAACCCAACCGGCGCCAACTATCCCCCACACAAGAAGAGCGCGGCCACAGGCACCGTGCGCATCGACATCCTCAAGCACTAGGCGAGATTTCAAACCATCCGCCTCGCCACAAATCTCCACCCCGCACCCCGGCTCTCCCCGATAATGGCCGAGTCGCCACCGGAGCGCCGCCATGCCCCTCCGCATCCCGCTCGCCGCCATCCTCCTCGTCGCACTAGCCTCCGCTCAATCCCCGCCCGCTCTCATCAACACCTGCCTCATCACATCCGACGTCAACCGCCTCGTCGCCTTCTACGAACCCATCCTCAACCAGAAAGCAATCCGCTCCGGCCCGGACTACGCCGAATTCCACACTGCGGGTGCAGTGCTCGCCATCTTCTCCGCCAAAGCGCAGCAGGCCTACATCCCCGGCTCGGCCGAAGCAGCAAACAACAAAAGTGTGATCATCGAATTCCGCGTCTCCAACGTCGACGCCGAGTACGTCCGCCTGCATCCCCTCGTAAAGAACTGGGTCAAGCCCCCAACCACCCAGCCCTGGGGCACGCGCTCCATCTACTTCCGCGACCCCGACGGCAACCTCGTAGACTTCTTCCAACCCGCAAAATAGCCTTACTCGGTCCCTCAATCCCGCAGCCTGCCGTGGGAGAAGTCGAAGGGTCCCTTTGTCCCTCTGTCCCGCAGCCTGCCCTGAGCGAAGCCGAAGGGTCCCTGCCTTTCTGGTCCCTGGTCCCTGATGCCTGGTCCCTGCCTTTATTACTCCACGCCGAGAACCTTCACAATCACCCGCTTCTTCCTCTGCCCGTCGAACTCCGCATAAAACACCCGCTGCCACGTACCCAGGTCAAGCTTCCCATTCGTCACGGGCAGCGTCGTCTCGTGGTGCAGCAGCAGCGACTTCAAATGCGCGTCGCCGTTATCTTCGCCCGTCTGGTGGTGCTTGTAATCCGGCCGCGCCGGCGCCAGCTCCTCCAGCCACTTCCCGATATCCTCGATCAGCCCGCTCTCCAGATCGTTCACATAAATCGCCGCCGTGATGTGCATCGGAGATACAAAGCACAGCCCGTCCCTCACCCCGCTCTTCCGCACAATCTCCCCCACGCGATCGGTGATGTGCACCATCTCCCTGCGCCGCTTCGTCTCGAATACCAGGTACTCCGTGTGGCTCTTCATCCGCTCATCCTCTCCCAGCCATTCTAGATTTGGCCGGTGCGACCCTGTGAAACAGCCAGGTGCCCCATCCATCGCGCTCCTGAGCGAGTCCGTAGGACGAGTCGAAGGACCCGCAGTTGTCTTTCGCACGTGCGATGGGTGGGAAACAACCACCGCCCCGCGCCCTCATCGCGCCGTAGGCGCAGCGTTCGTTAGCCCCGCGCTTCAGCGTGGGGAGACGCGATTATCAGTCCCCCGGAGTCCCGTAGGGACGGTGCTCGTTAGCACCTGAATTCTTGTCAAGTGCCCGAGTGCGCCCCAACAAACCCCATGCCTTTGGGAATTCTGTTCAGCCACTACAAGAGCGTGCCCCATCCATCGCGCTGTCTAACCGCGCGATGGGTGGGATACCACAGAGACCGCCCGCCGCCACGGATTCCGCTCCATCGAAACGCCATCCGCAACCGGCTATGGAGGAATCCGCAAACCAGTGCTAAACTTTCCGCAATATTCTCGCGCAGAGGTTTCCCGTGGAAACCCATCTTCATGCGCATCCCGTTCGCATTTCGCCGCCCCCACCGGGCCCCCAGCCAATCCCTGACTTGCCGATCCCTGGCCTTTTCGCGGCGCTCCATCCTCCGGTTCTCCCGGATTTCCATGTGAACCCCTCGCCACGGAAAGGATGAACGCCATGTCCCACCCAACGCTTCTCGTTCTGGCAGCCGGAATGGGCACCCGCTACGGCGGCGGCGGACTCAGCCCCCTCGAAACCGTCGGCCCCGGCGGCGAGACCATCGCCGACTACTCCATCTACGACGCGCACCGCGCCGGCTTCGGCAAAGTCATCTTCGTCATTCGCCGCAGCGTGGAAGCCCGCGCCCGCGAGGTTGTCGCGGCGCGTTTCGGCGCTCGCATCCCGTACGATTTCGTGCACCAGGAGACCCTCGATCTTCCGCCCGGCTTTCAGGCCCCCGCGGGAAGGGTCAAGCCCTGGGGCACCGCGCACGCGGTCCTCATGGCGATGAACGCGATCCACGAGCCCTTTGCAGTCATCAATGCCAACGATTTCTACGGCGAGCACAGCTATCATGCACTCGCCCGCTACCTTCAGTCGGGCATCGCGAACCATGCCATCGTCAGCTTCATCCTCCGCAATACGCTCTCTGATTTTGGATCGGTAGCGCGCCATATCTGCGAGGTCAACGACCGCGGCTATCTCGACAGGATCGTCGAACACAAGGCCATCGAGCGCGAAAAAGGCCACGCCGTCAGCATCGCGCCGGACGGCGCTGAAACTCCGCTTACCGGCGACGAAGCCGTCTCCATGAACATGTGGGGCTTCACGCCTGCGATCTTCAAGCCTCTAGCCGAACGATTCGCCGCATTCCTCAGGCAGCACGGCAACGAACTCGACTCGGAATTCTCGCTCCACACCGCCGTCAATGAACTCCTCGCATCCGGAAGTGTAAAGGTCCGCGTCCTGCACAGCGTCGATTCATGGTTCGGGCTCACCTATCACGAAGACCACGAGCGCGCTGTCGAAAACATCCGGCACCTCAACGAAGACGGCCATTACCCCCACAGGCTCTGGGCTGCGTAACGCACGCCCCGCACAGCTCCGGCCTTCACGCCACCATCGCCTGCGCCTCGCGCCGAACCGTCAGCACGGTAATATCGTCCTCCTGCCCGAACGACTTCGCAGCGTCCGCAATATAGAACGCCGTCTGATTGCTCAGATTGTGCACGCGATCGAACCCGAACAGCTCCCCGCTAGGCTGCCGCGCCTCCACCACGCCATCCGACATCATCAGCATCCTGTCGCCGGGGTGCAGGTAAAGCCGCACCTCCTCGTATTTCACCTCGGGAATCGCGCCCAACGGCAACCCGCCCGGGAGAAAAATCTCCTGCGTGTTCAGGTACGGAGGAAGGTGCCCCGCATTGGCCAGCACCAGTTCGCCATCGCCGCCGAACCAGGCCGCCTGGCAAGTCGTAAAGCTCTCGCTCCCCGCCAGCACGCGGTTGAGCGACTCCAGGATCTTCGCCGGGCTCCTGTCAGGCATGCGCCGCAGCGCGCCCATCAGCATCGACACATTCATCGCCGCCTTGAGCCCCTTGCCCGCCACGTCGCCCAGCACCACCAGGAGCCCGCCGTCTCCGGTCGTCTCCACGTGATAGAAGTCCCCGCCCACCTCGTTGGCCGGGTTGTACACCGAATCCACCTGGAACCCTGGCGTGTTCAGCTTCTCCTGCGGAATCAGCAGCTCCTGCACGTTGCGCGCAGCCGCCAGCTCGCTGCTCGCGCGTTCCTGGTCGCTCTGGATCCTGAGGAACCGTAGAAAGATGATCACCACGATCACCAGCAGCCCGCTGAAGTCAGCAATTGAGGCAAAGTGGATCGGGATCGGCCCCGCCTGCATCGTCAGCGGTGAGTGATAATCTCGTCCCGTAAAGTCGCTCATGTTGCTCGCGAAGATGCCCTCCAGCATCCCCACGAAGCTCAGCACCAGCGGCAGCAGCAGCAGCCCGGCCTCGAAGTTGCGACGCACCGTGGCCTTGATCAGGGTAATAAAGCAGAACAGCACCCACCCGAGCATCCACAGCGCGGTGCCTATCCCCACCACCGCAAGGCAAATCGCCATAAACGTGCTGTGCCCGACAAGCAGAAGTCCGGGCGCGATGCCCGCCAGGATCGGAGCCGTGTAGCGCAACCAGACGACGTACCAGCGCCTCTTCAACGCCAGAAAAGACACCAGGAACTCGAAGTAGAGATACGCCGACAGCAGCACAAGCTGGATCACGCTGGCCGCGTACCAGATCTGGTCCAGCCGCGCCGAGCTGCCCTCCAGCTCAAGAAACGGGAGCGGCGCCTGCGCCAGCTCGTGCATCGCCAGCCACAGGTACTCCGCGTGGCCCCTTTGAACGTAATAGAGAACCAGCAGAAAGATCGCCATCACAACCAGCAGGATGGCGACTGTCAGCCGCGGTATCCGCTCGAACAGGCTGTGGTTCGCCCACAGCTCGAGCAGCTGGCCGAGGTCGCCCGGCGCTCCAAGATACACCGTGCGGTTTGCAAAGAACTGCGTATATGTGTTGTAGCCGAACGGAATGTACATCGTCCGGATCACCAGCACCAGCGAGGTCTCCTCGGGCGGCACATTCAGCTGGTAGATCCGCGAGATCATCTGGTACCGCTCAGGGTGGTCGCCGTGAGGCCCGTCCGGCTGGATCATCTTGCCGTTGGCATATACATCCGGCGTAATTCCCTCCCCGATACTGATCGAGGTGCTGTGCGAAACCGGCAGTTGGATAAGCAGCGCCACCGGCCCGTGATTCGGCGCCAGCTTGATGTGTAACCGGAACCACGCGAAAGGCCGCTGATGCCCTTGCGGAGGGCCGCGATGATCCGGCGGCGGCTGGCCATGCTGGCCGTCTTCCGGCGGAGCGTCCATGTCCGGCACATCGGCAATCGCCTCTGACGCTTTCCGCACGTCCCACGTCGTGTCATCGAAGTCGGCATTCGCGGCCGCGGGATTGCCCGTGATTCCCACCCGCCAGTTGCGGTCAAGCTCCAGCGGCGAGCCCATCGCCGTGGCGTCGACGATCACATCGGGAGTGGAAGTCCGGTTCGCCTGCGGCGGCCGCGCATGTTGATGCGGGGCGAGAATCGCGCCCAGTGGTCCGCCGGGATGGCCCCCGCCGTGATCAGGTCCGCCCGGGTGACCCGGCGGCGGCTGCCCCGCCGACTGCAGCGATGCCCACACAACGAGCGCGGCCAGTATGGTCAATCGTCGGCGCAACGAAACCTCCCCGTCTTGCTGTTGCCTGTCTGACTACGGCCTCATCTTGCTCCGGACTGTCCGGGTGCGGAATCTACTCTAATTCAGCCGGATGCAAGCTCCAAGCGCATCGCGCCACTTCGCATGTTTCCGGCCGGAATTAAAGTCCGCGGCCGCCACTCCCGGACCGGTAATTACAGGAACGGGTCGCGCGCAATACCAGTTCCGAATTATTCTGTTATATGGGTGCCAAAAGAGCGGATACTTGCGTCTAACAGACCGAGCGGAGCGGAACAGCATAGCCGCCTCGTTGGACCTGGAGGTGAGGCATGAAAGGTCTTGGGATCATGAAGACCGGAACACTGGCCGCGGTGACGGCAGGCCTGGCGCTGGCAGTAAGCGTCGCTGCGTGGGGCCAGTCGGATCCCCAGGCGAACCCGCCCTCCAGCACTCCGCCCGCACAGCAGCCTGCGAGCACACAGCAGCAACCGGCTCAGCCGGCCTCAACCTCTCAGCAGCCCTCTACCTCCCAGCAACCGTCGGCCACCCAGCAGGCCCCCGCAAACACCCCGGCTGCCGACAAGCCCGCCCCCGGAACCCAGCCCGTAGCCGGCGACGTCCCCGCCCCTCCGCCCGATCAGAAGCCGAGCAAGAAAGACAAGAAGCACAAGAACGACAAGCAGGACGCAGCGGACGATCAGGAGTCGAGCGCCAACGCCAACGTCAAGGTCGACCCCGACAAGGTCGTCCAGGTCGGCAGCGAGCTTGAAAAGGTCAAGCCCGGCAGCATCCAGGATGTCAGCGCCGTCGGCAACCGCGACATCGGCGGACGCGGCGTGGGCAACTGGTACTCCACCGACAGCGAAATCAAGATGGGCAAGTCCTACGCGTCGGAGATCGAGAAGAGCACCAAGTTCATCACCGACCCGATCGTCACCGAATACGTCAACCGCGTCGGCCAGAACATCGTCAAGAACTCCGACTGCAAGGTGCCCTTCACCATCAAGGTCATTGACTCGGACGAGATCAACGCCATGGCGCTGCCCGGCGGGTTCTTCTACGTCAACTCCGGCTTGATTCTCAACGCCGACGAGGAAGCCGAGCTTGCCGGTGTCATGGCCCACGAGGTCGCCCACGTCTGCGCTCACCACGCTGCCCGCGAAATGACGCGCATGAACTATGTGCAGCTCGGCACCATCCCCCTCATCATGATGACCGGCTATAGCTGGACCGGGTACGGCATCTATGAAGCCGTCCAGTTCGCCGTGCCCGTCACCTTCCTCAAGTTCTCCCGCGACTTTGAGCAGCAGGCCGACTACCTCGGCCTCGAGTACATGTACAAGGCGGGCTACGATCCGCAGGCCTTCATCGCCTTCTTTGAAAAGATCCAGGCTCTCGAGAAGCGCAAGCCCGGCCTCGTCGCCAAGGCCTTCTCCGACCACCCCCAGACGCCTGACCGCATCCTCCACTCGCAGGAAGAGATCGAGAAGATCCTTCCTCCCCGCGATGAATACACGGTCACGACGTCCGAGTTCGACGACGTGAAGGCGCGCCTCGCCCGCATCGAGAACAAGCGCCGCCTCACCGACACGCACGACAAGAACAAGCCTTCGCTGCGCCGCGCCAGCACCGGCGACGATCCCAACGCGCAGCAGCAGGGCGACGACACCGACCGCCCAACCCTGCACCGCCGCGAAGATCAGCAGAACTAGGGCAAGTTCTACGATTGACGTATTCGGTTCTGAGGTGATGTATCCGGCGTAAAGCTTTGTAACAGGGCACGACTTCACAGCTTGGTGAAAAACTCAGCTTGGAGAGGCTTTGTAACAGGGCACGGCTCTAATGGCCATTGAAAATAAATAAGTTATTGATTTTTCAATGTCCTAGATGTCCAAGAAGTCCACAATGTCCAAGTCTGTAGCACAAATTAGCACAAAACCCGTACGGCAAGGCTGCGTTGCCCGAAGCCTCTCGGTTGGCAATCACGCGCCCTCATTTCTGTCGTAACATCTCTTTCATCTGTTCCGAGGATATGAAATGCTTCACGAAATCAGGCTTCGCCCGCTGGTTTGGCTCCGGGACGCCGTATGTGCCTTCAGTCTCGTCTTCTTCGTAGCACTGGAGAGCATTTCGGCGGCTGTATTGATTTCGGACCGCAGTGAGTGGTCCACGTCACAGGAACGCGCGCTTGGATGGCTACTGGTCGTGCTGGATTGTGCCCTCATGGTCGGATTGGTTTTCCTGCTTGGCACGGCAAGAAGAAAACTGGGGTTTTACCCCGTTGCGATGAGCTTGTCGCTGTTCGGAGTACTTATCTGTTGGGACGATTCTCATTGGCCCGGTGAGCATACCTGGATATTCGATGCGAGCTGGATAGCGTTGTGCGCCATCGGCGTTGTTGCCGCGAGAGTCTTGAGGAGCAGACCCCCAAAGGCATCGGGCAACGTGCCAAACTCGGCAGAATTTGTCTAAGCAGGCAAGTGACTCCCGATACGCGAGTATGAATCTCCGGCGCTCAAAAGGCGTAGCACAAAATCAGCACAAAATTCCGGGCCCCATTGAAGAGCGACTGATTTTGCAGCGGTTCCTGATTGGTCTTTGTGTCAGGGCACGACTTCACAGCTTGGTGAAAAACTCAGCTTGGAGAGGCTTTGTAACAGGGCACGACTTTAGTCGTGCCGCTAAGCCACACAAAATCCGCGCGGCTTTAGCCGCTGTAGGGCGGTTTTCTTGAGCCAGCAATGGCACTTTCCCTTTTTCACCAAGCTGTTCAGTCGTGCCGCAAGAGCGTTTCTTTGAAGTCTCGGGCTTCAGCCCCTGCCTGGCTCGTCAGCCCGATGCTGCTTCCCAGGAACTTTTCCGCAGCTCCTCGTCCGACTGTCCCCTTACCCGAATTCCCTTGTCTGTCACGCTTTCAGGCGGTAGTCTGAACTGGGTTACCCACCAGTTTCAGCACGCCTTTGCCCCGCTGCACGCCGGGCGCACGGGCGAGTCTCAGGCGGAATCCCAGGACTCGTATTCTCATGAAGAAGATCGCGTTGTTTGCGGCCGTTTTTGTATTTATCCTCCTCCTAACCAAGATCGCCAACCAGGTCCCCCCTGCCCCGCAGTCAGGTTCAGCGTTTTCTCTCAAGGCCCAGAAAGTCGTCCAGTGTTCTCCCACCGAGATCACGTTGGTCGACGGCCACATGACAGCCACCCACCTCGACAAAGACACCACCTGGCCCGACTGCTCCGCCTTCGGACACGACGAGGTGCTGGACTTCTATCTCTCCCGCGGCGAGAAAACCAAGTTCCTCAGCATGGAACGAACCGCCTGGTGGCGCAAAGCCCTCTAACGCACATAAAGAAGCGGTAAACTTCCCTGCCCCGCACCACCAGCATTCGGAAAATCGGATTCCAGGTGAATGAGCGGTGCCCATCCATCGCGCAGTCTTATCGCGGTAAAGATGGGATACTGCCAGCCTCCACCCCCTCGGGGATCTCGGTTTTGTCCTTGTCTTTCTGATCCCTGGCCCCTGATCCCTGGTCCCTGTTTTTCCTGTCAAGTCCCCGCCTGTGGAAAACTTCCCGTAACTCCATGACAAGACAGGAGAAAAAGTTTTTCCCAGAGTTGGCCGATCCATTTTCCGAATTCGGTATCATTAAATAAGACCCGAAAAAGCCCCTCAACCCGAGGGGCTTTTTCCTTTGCACCGCCGGCTTCCAAGTACCGCCGGTCTAGAGGTACCGCCGGTTTCGGGGTACCGCCGGTTTCTAAACCGGCTGTTGTGCGAGTCTCCAGACTCGCACCCGGCGCCAGCTCAATAGCTCAATCTCCACTCGGATCACAAAGATCTGACTTCAACCCAAGGCCAGCCCACCCGGGCTGGCCTTTTTCACTGCAAGAGGAAAATATGCCGCAATCCGATACCCGCACCGAAGTTTTCAACACCATCAACCGCTGCAACGAGGCCTGGAACAAAGCCAAGAACCAGCCCGGCGCCGACGAAGATACGCAGCAGGAGAGTGCCACCTGGGCCTTCCTCGACCAGCTGCCCGTTCTCCACGACCCCCAGTCCTTCCAGGTCTACACCGCCTGCATCGCCCACGGAGTAACCCTCGGCGTCATCGATGTGGTCGACATCGGCCGCTACGGCCACCTCGTCCAGCTCGCCATGTCCACCTGGAAACTCGCCAATCCGGACTGGAAGAATCCGCAAAAGCAGGACCCCCTCCCCCCCACCAAAGGTAACCACGAAGTCGCCGAAGAACGGTCGGGCGCCCTGGATCCCTCGCACCTGGGGACCCGGGAGGGACGCCAAACCCCCACTCAACCCTCCGCGGAGCCCGAAAACACCCACCCCCTCCCCCCCAACGGTAACCATTCTGAAGACGAGAAACAGTTGGGTGCCCCTGGTCCCTCGCCTTTGGGGACCAGGGAGGGAAGTCCGACCGCAGACCATAACCACTTCGAGGACGAGTCCAGCCGCATCGCCGCCTCCTGCCTTCCCGACTTCGACACGCAAAAGGCCTTGTTCAAAGAACTTAGACGCCAGGGCTTCTCCCTGCCCAGCAACAGCCACCTGCAAAGGAATCCCGTCGAAGCGCTCTACTACTGCGGCATGGCCGGACTTCGGTTCGACGGGCAGCCCTCAGCGCAGGCAAATCAGGCCGCCTGACCCCCGGAATCGAGGAGCAGCCAGCTCCCCCCGCGCACCTGCACCGCCACCCAAGCGATATCCCCGCCTCTTCGTCAAATACCAATAAGATGCTTATATACATATAATTACAGCATTCAAAAGCTCACAGTTAGACACTAGAAACTGAGAGCTGAAAGCTGTCAGCTAAAAAGCCAAACCCCGCCGGTCCGCCCCAGCTGCCCGCAACGCCCCGAACCATCCGCGTCATCATCCCAACATATGGCGGCATCCCACCCAGCCGGCACCATGATCTTGCGTCCCTCGAACGCGTGACCGGTCCGCCCCCGCGGCCCCTCCAGCCAAATCCGCCCAAAAACCCGAAAATCCTTGAACTCCCCGCCAAAACCGAGTTATATACAAGAACACCGGCACTTCCGCCGGAGATCCTGAACCGCCCGCCCGGAGGACCCCATGCGCAATGCTGCCCGTTCTAACCTGCTGGTTCCCGAAGTGCGGGAGGTGATGGATATCCGACAGGCCTCCGACTACCTCGGCATCTCGCCCGATACGCTCTACAAGTACGCCTCCGAGGGGTTCGTGCCCGCCTTTAAGCTGGGCAACCGCTGGCGCTTCAAGCGCTCGCGCCTCGATGAGTGGATGGACCGCCAGTCCGAGATCCAGTCCGGCCAGCTCCAGGTCGATCCCGAGCAGAAGAAGACCGTCAAGCCCGCAATGTAGCGCAGCTCACTGTCCCCCGCGCCGTCCGGGCGTAATCTGTTTCCATGCAGGCGCATTGGGAGAAGGTCTACCACACCCGCGGCGCGGACCGCGTCAGCTGGTTTCGCGCGCACCTCGACACATCCCTCGCGCTCATTCAGCACGCAACGCAGGGCGACTGCTCCGCGGATATCATCGACGTCGGCGCCGGAGCCTCAACACTGGTCGACGACCTTCTCACTGCAGGCTACGCAGGCCTCACGGTCCTCGACATCTCCGAAAATGCCCTCGCACTTGCCCGCGCCCGCCTCGGCGACGCCGGCAAATCCGTGCGCTGGATCTCGGGCGACATATTGCAGCCGGTCCTTCCCGCGAAGGCTTATGACGTCTGGCACGACCGCGCCGTATTCCACTTTCTCGTCGACCCCGCGGAGCGCGCAGCCTATGTCCGCAACGTCGTTCGCGCGGTGCGCCCGGGCGGCCACGTCATCGTCAGCACCTTCGGTCCCCAGGGCCCGCACAAGTGCAGCGGGCTCGACGTCATGCGCTACGACTCCGCGACTCTCCACGCCGAATTCGGCGCGAAGTTCAAACTGGTAGAGAGCGTCAAGGAACTGCACGAAACCCCATCCGGTTCGAAGCAGCAATTCGTCTACTGCCACTGCATGCTGCTGCGCTAGCTCTCCTCAACCCAAACCCGGCCTATACAGCCGCCCATGCAAATCCCCGCATCGTAGCGAGCATGAGCCGCACGCTGCTCCCCGGCAAGCCCTTCCCTCTTGGCGCCACCGCTTACAAAAGAGGAACAAACTTCGCGCTCTACTCCGACGCGGCCACGCGCGTCGACGTCTGCTTCTTCGATCCCGGCGGAGCGCAGATCGACTGCATCACCCTCCGCGAAAAAACCGCCCACGTCTTCCACGGCTTCGTCAATGGCATCCGGCCCGGCCAGCTCTACGGCTTCCGCGTCGACGGCCCCTGGGACCCGCACAATGGCCAGCGCTTCAACTTCCACAAGCTCCTCGTCGATCCCTACGCCCGCGCCATCTGCGGCGACGTCGACTGGAAGAAGCCAATCTTCGGCTACGACATCGCCTCGGGCGACACCACAAAAATGAGTGAGGAGAACAGCGCCGACGGCGTCCCGAAATCCGTAGTCATCGACACCACATTCGACTGGGAAGGCGACGCACCGCTCGATATTCCACTCGCCGACTCCGTCATCTACGAAACCCACGTCCGCGGGTTCTCGATCCGCAATCCAGCCGTCCCGGAAGAACTCCGCGGCACCTACGCCGGCCTCGCGCATGAGTCCAGCATCGACTACCTGCAGCGCCTTGGCGTCACCGCCGTCGAGCTGCTGCCCATCCATCACTTCATCGACGAGGGCTTTCTTCTAGACCGCGGCCTCCGCGACTACTGGGGCTACAACACGCTCGGCTTCTTCGCACCCATGTCGCGCTACAGCTCATCCGGCGACCAGGGCGGCCAGGTCCGCGAGTTCAAGGAGATGGTCAAAACCCTCCACGCCGCCGGCATCGAAGTCATCCTCGACGTGGTCTACAACCACACCTGCGAGGGCAACCACCTCGGCCCCATGCTCTCGTGGAAAGGCGTCTGCAACACCACCTACTATCGCCTCATCCCCGAAGACCCGCAGTTCTACATGGACTACACCGGAACCGGCAACTCGCTCAACGTGCGCAACCCGCAGGTCCTCAAAATGATCATGGATTCGCTGCGCTACTGGCGCAACGAGATGCACGTCGACGGCTTCCGCTTCGACCTCGCCGCCACGCTCGCCCGCGAGCTCCACGAAGTCAGCCGCCTCAGTTCCTTCTTCGACACCATTCACCAGGACCCCATCCTCGAACAGGTCAAGCTCATCGCCGAGCCATGGGACGTCGGCGACGGCGGCTATCAGGTCGGCAATTTCCCCGTCCTCTGGGCCGAGTGGAACGGCCGTTATCGCGACACGGTGCGCCGCTTCTGGAAAGGCGACCAGGGCATGCTCTCCGACTTCGCCTTCCGTCTCACCGGTTCCAGCGACCTCTACCAGTTCGACGGCCGCAAGCCTTACGCCAGCATCAATTTCGTCACCGCCCACGACGGCTTCACGCTCAACGACCTCGTCAGCTACAACAGCAAGCACAACGAAGCCAACAAGGAAGACAACAAGGACGGCTCCGACTCGAACGACTCATGGAACATGGGCGCCGAAGGGCCCACCGATAAGCCCTGCATCAACAAACTGCGCGAACGCCAGATGCGCAACTTCCTCGCTACCGTCCTGCTCTCCCAGGGCGTGCCCATGTTGAACGGCGGCGACGAAATCGCCCACACGCAGCAGGGCAATAACAACACCTTCTGCCAGGACAACGAGCTCAGCTGGTTCAACTGGGATCTCGACGACGCGCAAAAACGCCTGCGTGACTTCACGCGCAAGCTCATCCGCCTGCGCCTCGACCACCCGAACCTGCACCGCCGCAAGTTCTTTCAGGATCGCGAAATCCGCAAGCGCCGCGACGGCTCGCTCGTTAAGGTCATCAAGGACATCGCCTGGTACAACCCCGACGGAAACGAAGTAGACGACGAGGACTGGAGCGCGAGCTGGGTCCGCGCCATCGCCCTCATGCTCAACGGCCGCACACTCCAGGTGATGAATGAAGACGGCGACTGGCTTCTCGACGACAGCTTTCTCCTGCTCGTCAACGCCGCGCACGAGGGCGTCGAGTTCACGTTGCCCGAATCGCCCAGCGGCAATCCGTGGCACCAGATCATCGACACCGAGAACATCGACGACCCGTTCGTCGACATCGCCGAAGTCGACGACAAAGTCATCATCGGCGGCCGCGCGCTCAAGCTCATGAGCGACCGCTCGGTGACAGGAATCTGAGCGAAGCACTAACTCCGCAAACACCGCTATTTTCTCAACTCCACAGCCACCACCTGCCCGTCCACCGACTTGTCCGAAACCTCTGCATACTGCACACGCGCCTTCCGCCCCTCGAAATCCGTGCACGGATTCATATTGTCCTTCGGCGTAAATCCCAGAGCCGACAAATCCATCTTGAAATAGTTGTTCGTATAAACGTCCACCGGCTTCCCCTGCCCTTCCACGCGAAACTCCAGCGTCGAAGGATAACTACACGTCACCCCGCGCATTACGCCGTCGGCAAAATGCTTCGTACCCGTCGGCGCCTCCGTCGGATGCTTCGGCCCGGTGTCCTTCGCCACTTCGATCACCCTGGGCGAGCCCGGAGCTTCGATCGTAGTCACAGGCGCGGCATCCCGATCTGCAATCGCCGCCTCCATGTGCTTCACCTGGTCCAGGCGGCTCTCAACCGCAGCCGTATCCTGCGGGCTCTTCGCCAGCCGCATCGCAGCCGACAGCACCTTCTCCGCATTTTCATACTTGCTCATGCCCATCAGCACGCTGGCGGCATTCAGCCGGTACCCCAGCACCCCCGGATCAAGTTCCACCGCCTTTGAAATCAGCTTGAGCGCCTCGTCCATCTTCTCGCGGCGCATTCCATAGAACATCGCAAGCTGGTTGTACGCAGGCGCGAAGCCCGGGTTTAGCCGGATCGCCTCCCGAAGGCTCGTCTCCACTTGCGCGCTGTCGCCGCCTGAGTCCCCTTCAGCCATCGTCATCTCGGCATAAAAGAAATGCGCAAAAAAGCTGTTCGAATTCAGCTTCACCGCTTCTCCAAACCACTTCAGCGCCTCCGCCTGGTTGTTCTCGCGGAAGGCCGCCATTCCCATCACCTCGTGCGCCTGCGCGTTGTTCGGGTCCGCCTTCAGTATCGGTTCAACCAACGCCCGCGCATCGTTTACCCGGTTCACTCCGACCAGCACATCGGCCCGTGCGCAGTCAGCGTCCTCCTGCGTCATCGTCCGCACCTCGTACGCCGACTCGTCAATCGGCGCCGCCGCGCTCGACATCACGAACTGCTTGTAGGTGCCCATCTGGATGTAGCCCTGGAGCTCCGACTGCAATTTCTTCAAATCGCCGAAAGCCTTCTCCGCCGCCGTCACCGCATCTTCGTGCTGGGCCAGGTGGTTGATGTAGTCGTCCAGTCGGTGAGTCTTGTTCTCGCGATCCGAAATCTGCAGAAAGTGCGTCAGCGCCCACGCCTCCGCATAGAACACGCCTCCCTTGTGCTCTTCGTGGTAGTAAGGCGAGCTCTGGTCCACTTTGAACAGCACCGGAAGCGGTATCAGGCTCTGCTGCCGCAGAAACAGGATGTTGTCACGGCTCGGCTCCCCCAGCAGAACATCCTTGTTGCGGATCTCGGTGTTCTGGAAGAACTCCGCCAGCCCTTCGTTCAGCCACAACGGCATCCACTCTGAGCTCTTGCTGAACTCGAAGTGCGTGTACTCGTGATACACCGTCGCAAACGGATGCTCCTCCTGGGCGTCCATCCGCAGCAGCACGTAGTTCCTGTACTGCGTCCGCAGAAAATATCCGCCCAGTGTGATCTGCCCTTTGGCAAGATAAGCTTCCGGCTCCAGGCCCTGGAAAGTCTTTGAGTTCTTCGCCGCAATCACCTCGATCGGCGTCGACGCATCCTGCCTTACATTCGGAAACAGCGTCTGGAACACCCATCGCATGCGCTCGAACTGGTCCAGCACATGCCGTCCCTGCTTCTCACCGTCGTTCGTGATCACCGTGAAGTGCGGGCTCCGCACCTCCGTCCACTGCTCCGGCGCCGCCGCGCACACCCTGCACGCCACGAATAGCGCCGCTGCAAATCGAAATCCCCTGCCCATAAGACCCGGCCCTCGAGTGACGCCAGTGTACACACTTACGAACGTGGGGCATCAATCTTTCGCTCCCATGAGCAAAGGCCGGGCAGGCGCACCTTCAGCGCCTCCCGGCCCTAAGCCCTCCGGCTCGACCGCAAACTCAATCGGCCGTGTCAGGCCCCGTCGCCCGACCTGCAATCACTTCCTGTCAGAGCACCAGTGCGATTCATTCGAATACTCGGCCTGGGATTGGTAGAGCTTCCCATTGATCCTGAACGATGGATCGGGAATCTGCCCGAAGGCATTGGCGACGATCTCGCACTCATCCCCGATCTCGGCCCCGAGATTCGAATCGTTCCGCTGGTTCGTCCACCCCGTCGGACCGATCGGATCCGTGATGGTTTCGAACAGCTCGTGCCCCAGCGTCCCATTCGTCGAGTCTTCAACCGCGCCATTTGGGTTCGGCGGGGCTTCCTGGCATCCGACGACGTTCTGGTAGGGTTCCATTGTGAACAGCACGATGCCGATATCGGTAAATTCCACCCATCCGTGGTACCCGCAGAAATCAAAGTTCCCGAGCCCCAGGCCCGGATCGTAGCACGGCACCGGCGTGCCGCCGCCCTCGATGCAGGTATTCGTCCCCTTCGGCAGGAATATGTGATACACGTGAGCACCGCCCGTCCCGTAGACCGCCCCCGCCGCATGCGCAATCTCAAACACCTGCGTCAGCGAGATCTCGTTGGGAACGGTCGTGTTGTCGGGCGTGATGTTGACCTCGGCGTTTCCACCCACCGGGTACCGGTCGTCGGCACGCGAGTCCACGTACTGGTCCGTGATATGGATAAACCTGCTGTCGCTCACGTCGCTGAGGTAACCCTCCGGATCGCCCCAGTTGTCTGCCACCGTACCAACCAGGTTCACATAGATCGCGTGCTGGGTGCTGGTCGCCAAAACCGGCCCCAGTCCGTACTGCACGTCGGACGGAAAGTACGGAAGAATCCCGCGATGCCGATCGTGGTCGCCGTCGTCCCCCGACTTGTCGAACCCGGCAAGCGCTTCGCCGCTCGGACGCGCCTGCTGCTTCGCGTTCAGTTTCGTCATCGCCGCGTGCGCGCCGGCGATGTGCGCTGCCCGCCCGTGAAACGACGAGTTGGTTGCATCCTGCGCCGCCTGTTTGTCATTGGCGGTCACCTTCACATACTTCTGAATCTTGGTTCCTTGCGCGTTGGCCTGAAGACATGCGGCGGACACCATAAAAGCAGCGGCCGCGAGGGCAAAACTCATGAATAAACGATTCATTCTGTGAGCAGGCATGGCGTTCTTCCTCCTTTAGAGTCTTTTGAGGGATGAAAGACCAGGCGTGAAGAGGCGGAGCAGGCCTGGATCCAGTCGCGGGACAACGACTCAACTTGTTTGGATTTCAATCCAAGGCGGTCTTCAATCCCGGTCAGAGGCGGAATCGCCTACAATCCGGGGAACCTGGGTGCCGGCGCTCGAACAGGCGCATCTGGCGGGGAACATCTTGCAAGGATCCCGAAACTTCTATCGCGCAGCAATCATGGCACTGCTGCCCAACGTTTGCCTAGCAAATTCCGCACAAACAACCAGGAATTAACTTAGAAACAAACCAGCGTACCTCATTGTTTCCGGGTTCCATTGCAAGACAAGTTAGTCTCGGGGTTATCGCCAGACCCGCTTTCGCTCTTTTTCCGCCGTCGCGGCCCAGAAATTGAATAAAAATTTTTCGTTGGGCCAATAGCAACCCCGGCCCTAAGATTTGTGTCTAGATCAAATGTCAGGATTTCCCCCGGATCTGGAGTTGAGCGAGTGGCTTTAGCTGCGATCTTTCACTTTGGGAAAGATGAGTGCCAACGCGTGAGTGTGCTGCGGCAAGTGGGGTATAAAGTCCGCAAGTCGGATTCGCTCGACCGGCTTCGGCTACACCTCGTCCGAAACAAGAACGTCGATGCAGTGATCGTCTCCGATCCCGAGCCGCATTGCGCCGAGCAGGCGGCGGACCTGGTACGCCAGCACAGCGGGGCGCCCCTCATCCTCTTTCGGGGCTCTGATATCGCTCTCGATGAGAGCCTTTTCGACCGTGTCTTTTCCTCGCAAGTCCCGCCGGCAAAGTGGCTGTTTGACACAGCCGTTGTCGTGATGCAGTGCAAGGAGTTGCGAGCGCAATCCGAAGAACTTCGCCGCGAATCAGAAGCATCTCGCGCGTGGAGCAGTCGTCTGCAAAGGAAGTTCCAGGCGGAGAGTGAGCACAGGGTTCCAAGGGCCTGGCCCGCGACCGATAGTAACGACTTGATCGGCTGAGCCCTGGCCGGGTTCTTCTCATACCGGATCACAGCGGCAGGGTCACGCTGAATGTTGACCCCGCGCGCGCTCCCTCCAGGAAGGTTCGGATCTGGATCGGGTCTCGGTGTTTACCAACAATCTGCTCCTGATCACGCCGCCTTCAATCGCGTCGAGGCCGATGGCGATCAGATTTGAAAATACCTGCCTAAGTCTTCCGGCAACCGCCGTAACCTTTTGCCGGGTGCGCCATCGACATCGCTGGTGGGTATCGCAGCCGGTCCGGCATGCCAACAATTTAGGCCCATCGCACGCTCAGTTCATTTAATCTCCTCGCATGTCCCTATCCAGAGCGTGCTCTTACAGCACCCTTGTGTCGCTGCTGGTTGCTTCATGGCTCCTCTCCGGCTGCCACAAGCAGACTGAGCTCATCATCCGCACTCCCGAAGACGCAGCAAAGGCCCGCATCGGCGTGCTCACGGGCAGCATCGGGGAAAACATCTCGAAAACGCGCTGGCCCCAGGCCGACACGCAGACCTTCGACGACATCATGAACGCTGTGGCGGCAATCGATGCACGAAAGCTGGACGCGGTCATCACCAGCATCCCCGCGGCGCAACAGATTGCGAAGAGGCACACCAGCCTGTACGTGGTTCCCGAGCCGCTCGATCAGGAGAACACCTGCGTCGCCGTAAGAAAGGGTGATGACCAGCTCCTCCAGCAAGTCAATCAGATCATCTCCGGCCTCAAGGCGGACGGCACTCTCGCCGACATGCGCAGACGGTGGATGAAGCCCGACCTGAGTCCCTATGAGGTCCCCAACATCGAGCTGCCGAAGACCGGCACTCCGCTTAGGATCGGCGTGGCCGCAACCCGCGAACCATTGAGCTTCATAGACGCCGACGGCAACGTCACGGGGCACGATGGCGAGCTTGCGCGCCGGATCGCCGCCCATCTGCACCGCCCCATCGAGTTTCAGAACATGAAGTTTCTCGCGCTCATCCCCGCGCTCAAGTCCGGAAAGATCGACCTTGTGGTCACCGGAATGTCCGCCACCGACGAGCGTCGCAAATCGGTCGACTTCTCCACGTCATATTTCGACAACGCGCAGGTGCTTCTGGCGATCAAGCCGACGTCAGGCGCGGCCGCGTCTCAAACAAATTCAGCACAGGGAGAGATGCGCACGCCGGCGGACCTCGCCGACAAGAAGATCGGCGTCCTGATGGGATCCGCCGACTCGCCCTTCGCGCATGAGCATTATCCCAAGGCAACTATTCTCGAGTTCCAATCCCCGCCGGATGTCGTCCTCGCGGTGAAGGCAAAAAAAGTCGATGCCGCGCTGTTTGACGCCGTCCCGCTACAGGGCGTATTGCGCGAGGAACCGAGCCTTGGCGCCATGCAGGGGAACCTTTACTCATTCAACGTCGGCGCAGGATTTCGCAAGGACAACGTTGCGATGCGAACCCAGTTCAACCAATTCCTCGCCGAAACACGCAAGAACGGCGTCTACGACGACATGGTCAAGCGCTGGATTGACCAGGGCAACACCACCATGCCGCACATTGAATTGCCGTCGTCCGGCAAGCCCATTGTCGTCGGAGTCTCCGACGGCGGCATGCCTTTCGTCGGGGTACTCGAGAATCACCTCGTCGGCTTTGACGTTGAGCTGGCGACCCGCTTTGCCGCCGCCATCGGCCGGCCCATCCGGTTCGACAACATGCAGTTTGCCGGGCTCATCGCCGCCGTGGCGAGCGGCAAGGCCGACGTGATCCTCAGCTCGATCTACATCACTGAGGAGCGCCAGAAGCAGATCGCCTTCTCCGATCCGTATTTCGAGGAGGGGAGCCGGGCATTCGCGCTCAAGGAGAACCTTGCCGGTTACGGCGACTCAGGCGCGCCGCAGAATGCCGGCGCGGCGGCGGAACGCCCGTCCTTCTTCCGCGAGATCGGAAACAGCTTCGACAGCAACTTCATTCAGGAAAAGCGCTACCTGCTCATCTGGGATGGCCTCAAG
The DNA here is from genome assembly GCA_035263625.1 of Occallatibacter sp. Classification (GTDB taxonomy): domain Bacteria; phylum Acidobacteriota; class Terriglobia; order Terriglobales; family Acidobacteriaceae; genus Telmatobacter. Next base: position 137,129 of record DATFRB010000087.1, on the reverse strand, counting down.
ACGACGATGATCATCTCGATCCTCGCGACGATCTTCGGCACGGTTCTGGGCGCGCTGGTCTGCTTCATGCGCATGTCGAAACTGCGCTTGCTGCGCATCCCCGCCAAAATCTACATCGATATCCTGCGCGGCACTCCGGTCCTCGTTCTGCTGATGCTGATCTTCTACGTCGTCTTCGCCTCGGTGAATATCAGCCCCGTTCTCGTAGCCGTCGTCGCATTTGGAATGAACTTCGCGGCCTATGTCTCCGAGATGTACCGCGCCGGAATTGAAAGCATCGACCGCGGACAGACAGAAGCTGCAATTGCAATGGGCTTCACAGCGGTGAAGAGCTTCTTCCACATTATTCTGCCGCAGACGATTCAGCGAATTCTCCCCGTCTACAAAGGCGAATTCATCTCCCTGGTCAAAATGACCTCGATCGTGGGCTACATCGCCGTGCAGGATCTCACCAAGGCAAGCGACATCATCCGAAGCCGCACGTTCGATGCGTTCTTCCCGTTGATCTTCGTCGCCATTCTCTACTTCGTGATCGCCTGGCTTTTGACGCTCGGCCTCGAGCGCATCGAGATCATGACCAACTCCAGGAGCAGAAGAAAGGTGGTGGCGTAATGATCAGCGTCGAACGCCTGTCGAAGCATTACGGTCCTCTCGCAGTCTTGAAAGACATCAACGTCGAGATCCGTAAAGGCGAAGTCATCTCGATCATCGGCCCATCAGGCACGGGCAAGAGCACCTTCCTCCGCTGCCTCAACCTTCTCGAAACGCCGACAAGCGGCTCGATCCGCGTGGACGGCATCGACCTGCTCGACAAAAAGACAGACGTGCCCAAAATGCGCCAGCGCATGAGCATGGTCTTTCAGTCGTTCAATCTGTTCAACCACCTGTCCGTGCTCGAAAACCTCACAATCGGTCCAAGACGCCTGAGAAAAATGCCCGCCTCCGAAGCCACGGCGAAGGCGATGGAGCTGCTGCGCCTCGTTGGCCTCGCCGAAAAAGCCAACAGCTATCCCGACGAGCTCTCCGGCGGCCAGAAACAGCGCGTCGCCATTGCGCGTTGCCTGGCGATGGAGCCCGAAATCATCCTCTTTGACGAGCCGACATCGGCCCTCGACCCCACCATGGTGCGCGAGGTCCTCTCCGTCATCCGCCGCCTCGCAAAGGACGGCATGACCATGGCGATCGTCACGCACGAAATGGACTTCGCCCGCGACGTCTCGAACCGCGTGCTGTACATGGATGAAGGAGTGATCTACGAAGAAGGCCCGCCCAGGCAGATCTTCGAAAACCCGGAGAGGGAGCGCACGAAGGCATTCATTCACCGAATCCTGAGCTTTGCCTGCCGCGTGAGCAGCCCGGATTACGACCTGCATGCCATCCACGCGCAGATCGACCTGTTCTGCGAGAAGCAGATCGTGGCGCGCGCGATGCGCGATCATCTCCTTCTCGTCATCGAAGAGGTGCTCGAGATCTACCGCCCCAGCCTCGGACCCGTCGCACTCGAAATGACCATTTCGTATTCGGAAAAACAGGAGCGCCTGACCGTCGTGATCGATAGCAATGGCCCTCCCGGCAATCCTCTCGAGACGGCCGACCTGCCCGACAATCTCGGCCTCATGCTCATCCGGGGATTCACCGAGAACCTAAACTATCGCCGCGCAGGCGACAGGAACCGCCTGGAATTCGACGTCAAGCGCTGACAGCAAGCCGCACCCACCTCTAAGGGAGAAGAAACAGCAAATCATCAACCGCCGGAAAAATCCCGAAATCGCAATTCGATTTTTTCATTTGGTACACAGGGCAAACCCGCGCCGTGTTCCATCCGCGGAACCCGCGATAATGGGAGCCGGAGCCACCATGCAGAACACTATCCGCCGCGCCGCAGGCAGCCTTCTTGTCGTCGGTCTCGGCGGCACGGAACTCACCGGCCTTGAGCGCGCCTGGCTGCGCCTCGTCCGCCCCGGCGGCGTGATCCTCTTCCGCCGCAATATCATCGACGCCGCCCAGACGCGAGCCCTCGTCGACGAATCTACCGGGCTCGGCGCACCTCACGGGGTCCGATGCGTCGATGTCGAAGGCGGCACCGTCAACCGCCTTCGCGACGCGCTCGCCCCCATGCCCTCCGCCCAGGCAGTCGCGCAGGCTGACCGCGTCGCCGCCCCAAAGCGTCCCTTCGCCCGCGTGCACGGCGAGCTCATCGCCCGCGCCGTCAAGGCCTTCGGGTTCAACACCACCCTCGCCCCCGTCGTCGACCTCATCCTGCCTGAATCCGTCGAAGTCATGGGCGCGCGCGCTCCCGCTGCCAACCCCCTCGAGGCGGCGCGCTTCGCCCGCAATTTCCTTCTCGGCCTCGGCGCACAAGACGTCGCCGGCTGCGGAAAGCACTTCCCCGGCCTCGGCGGCGCCGCCGGCGACACCCACTTCGTCACCCCTGCAATCGCGCGCACGTGGCAGCAGCTCTGGACCGAAGACCTTGTCCCCTACCGCGATCTGCACGCCGCGATTCCCATGATCATGACCAACCACGCAGCCTATCCCGCCTCGCGCGGCGCAGGAGAGCCTGCCAGCGCCTCCCGCTACTGGATCACCACCGTCCTCCGCCGCCAGATCGGCTATCGCGGCATCATTCTCTCCGACGACCTCGAGATGGGCGGCATCCTCAAATTCCTTCCCGTCGAAGAAGCCGCCGTCGCCGCCATACGCGCAGGCTCCGACCTGCTCGAAATCTGCCACAGCGCCGAACTGATCCTGCGCACCTACGAATCGCTCATCACCGCCGCCGAAAAGTCCTCAGCCTTCCGCACGCTGCTCCTCGAGCGTGCCCGCGACTGCGAGAGAAAGCGCGCGCGCATCTACCCGCCTCGCAAAGCCCGGCCACTCACCGCCGCGCAATTCGAAAAGCTGCGCGGCGAGATCACGCAATTCCGAGACAAGATCACCGCAGTCACCCAGGCCCAGGACGCCGAAGCGCGCGCCACCTCACCCGCGGAGCGCACATGAAGCTCAGCGCGATGAATGTCGCAGGAGTGATGAGCGGGACGTCGGCCGATGGGGTGGATGTGGCGGTGGTGCGGATTGAAGCTCCTTCCCAGCCTGGCCGCAAAGACAAGGGCGCGGCGAGGCTGGGGCACCCAGATCGTCCCAAGCTCACGCTTCTTGCCCACGAGGGATTTCCCTACCCCGCCGCGTTGCGCAAAGCCGTGCTCGCCGCTATGAACGCGAGCGCAACCTCCACCGCCGAGCTCGCGCGCCTCAACTGGCGCCTCGGCCTCGAATACGCCGCAGCCATCCACCGCACGATCAAGCGCCACAAACTCCGGATCGACCTCGCCGGCTGCCATGGCCAGACGCTCTATCATCAGGCCGCTGCTGCTCCGTATTCCGGCCGGCGGTTCACCTGCACGTGGCAGCTCGGCGAACCCGCGCTCATCGCCGCTGAAATCGGCGTTCCCGTTGTCTCGAACTTCCGCCCCGCCGATATGGCCTCCGGAGGCCAGGGCGCACCGCTCGTTCCGCTGCTCGACTACGTCTTCTTCGCGCATCCGCAACGTGGCCGCGTCTTGCAGAACGTCGGCGGAATCGCGAATTTGACCGCAATTCCCGCAGGCGCGTCTCCCAAAGATCTGATCGCGTTCGATACCGGCCCCGGCAACATGGTCATCGACGCGCTTACATCTAAGCTCATTTCAAAGCCCTTCGATCGCAACGGCGCAGTCGCCGCTCGCGGACTGGTGCTGGCCGACGTGATCGAAGCCGAACTTCGCCTTCCGTATTACCGTCTCAAGCCGCCACGTTCCGCCGGCCGCGAGCAGTTCGGCCGCGAATACGCGCAGAGCTTCGTTACCGCCTGCCGAAAACTAAGCCGCCGGCCCGAGGACGCCATCGCCACCGCCACCGCTCTCACCGCCGAGTCCATCGCACGCAGCTACATTCAATTCGTCCGCGAAGCAATGCGCGGCAAGCCAGTCGACTGCATCATCTCCGGCGGCGGCGCGCGCAACCGCACGCTCATGGCCATGCTCGCATCAAGGCTCACATCCCTCGGCTGCACTCTGACAACTACCGAAGAGTTCGGCCTTCCCGCATCCGCAAAAGAAGCTGCCGCCTTTGCGCTTCTCGCCTGGCAAACCTGGCATAATCTTCCCGGCAACGTTCCCGCCGCCACGGGCGCCGCGCGCCCCGTCATCCTCGGCCAGGTCACCTATGCGTAATCGCCTCGCCGCATCGCGATCCCAACACGCCCGCGGCCTCCCCGCCATCAACCTCGGGTATCGCGACGCCATAATCGTCCACAACCGCCGCCTGCTCTGCGTAGTGCCCACGCCTTCGGTCGGCTTCTCACTCCTTGAGACAGCGAAATTGCAGTAGTTGAATCAATCCACCACACTTCAGGGCTCGCGCGCTCCATTCCTTCGCGCCTTTCTCCGCACAAACGCTTGATTCCACTCCCCATGTGCCGGCAACCCCGCCACCGGAATCCGCGGCCTGCCTTCAACTTATTGCCGCGTTGTTTCGTCTACCCCTATGACGATTGATTCCCGAGGGAATCACCGGACGGAGGTCCCGGTCAGATCAATGACAAGCACGATGCCAACCCGACGTATATTCGTGAAGCTGTACGCATTGGCAGGAATCGCCATGCTCGCGCTCCTGCCGGTCCGGATGCACGCGCAGGGCGGGCAATTTGTTGGATCGATCACCGCGATCAGCGGCACCAACCTCACCGTCAAGCCCGATAAGGGCGGCGATCCGCAGCAGTTCGCGGTTCCTGATTCCACCGTTCTCAAGCGCATCGAACCCGGCCAGACCAGCCTCAGCTCAGCCGTCGATATGAAGTTCAGCGACCTCGCCGTCGGCGACCGCGTGCTCGTCCGCCTCGATTCCAGCGCATCCTCGCCAACCGCATCGCGCATCGTCGCAATCAAGGGCGCTGACCTCGCGCAGAAACAGAAGGCCGATCAGGAGGACTGGCAGCGCCGCGGCGTCGCCGGCCTCGTGAAGAGCGTTGACCCCGCCGCCGGCGTCATTATGGTCACCACCGGAGCCGGCCCAATGACCAGGACCGTCACCGTCAAAACCGCGTCCTCCACAAAGCTGCTGCGTTACTCGCCGCAGTCCATCAAGTTCGCTGACGCCGCGCCCGGGCCCATCGACTCAGTCAAACCCGGCGATCAGCTTCGCGCGCGCGGCACAAAGAGCGCAGACGGATCCGAAGTCGCAGCCGACGAAGTTGTCTCCGGCACCTTCCGCAACATCGCCGGAACGATCTCCGAGGTTGATGCATCGGGCTCGACTCTGCTGGTGAAAGATCTCGCCACCAAGAAGCCGGTCACGATTCACATTGCGCCCGACGTGCAGATGCGCCGCATTCCCGACCAGATGGCGAGGATGCTCGCCGCCCGCCTGAAAGGCAACGGCCCAGGCGCCACCTTCAACGCCGGAGGCGGAGGCAACTACGGAGGCGGCGCGGGACAGGGATCCAGCGCAGGTTCAGGCCAGGGCGCGCCCGGCGGACGTCAGCCCGGCGCTCCCAGCGGCGGTTTCGGCGCTGGCGGTTCTTCCGCCGGCGGGAACAGCCCATTCCGCGGAGGCATGGGCGGAGCCGGCGGCGGCGATCCGCAACGTTTTCTCAGCATGGCCCCGGCCATCAAACTCGGCGACCTTCAAAAAGGCGAAGCAGTCATGGTCGTCACAACCGCCGGCTCGAGCGACGTAAACGCGATCACGCTCCTGGCCGGCGTAGAACCGCTGCTCGAAGCACCCGCAGCCACCGACCTGCTCGCAAACTGGAGCATGGGCGGAGGCGGCGCCGAAGCCGCGGCAGGCACCCCATAGGCTTTTGCGTTCTCGCTCCGCGCGCGCGTCGTATCGCCGGGTGAGCGGAAAACGGATCACCGGTTCATTCGGCTCTTATCGTTGCGTGTGGTTTGAACGAACCAGGAAACAGTGAGGAAGAAGTGTACTCGAAACATTGCTTATTTCATCTTTTGATTGCCGCGGCATTAAGCTGCGCCCTGGCGAGCGCGCAAGGGCCGTCTCCGGAAGGCCAGGCAGCCGTCGCCGCTTCAGGCGCCGCGCAGGCTGGCCAGGCCGCCACCGCGGGAAGCCTGCACGGCCACATCACCGATCCCACTGGCGCGCTCATCCCCGGCGCAAAGGTCACCGTCGCCAACTCTGCGGGCAAAACCATTGCAACCGCCACAGCTGACTCAGCCGGCTCCTACACAGTGCACGGCCTTCCTCCGGGCGGCTACGTCGTCAAGGCTGCGTACACCGGTTTCGCTGCATTTGAGTCCCCCCTTATCCCGCTCGCCAACGGCCAATCCAAGCGCGTAGACATCTCCATGGCCATCGAAGTCGAGCAGCAAAATGTCGTCGTCACAGACGACACTCCAACCGTCAACGTTGAAGCCAGCGGCAACGCCAACGCCATCGTGCTCAAGGGCAAGGATCTCGATGCCCTCTCCGACGACCCCGATGAGCTCTCCAATGAGTTGCAGGCTCTCGCCGGTCCCTCCGCCGGCCCCAACGGCGGCCAGATCTTCATCGACGGATTCTCCGGCGGCCAGCTTCCCCCCAAGTCTGCGATCCGCGAAATCCGCATCAATCAGAACCCCTTCTCCGCCGAGTACGATCGCCTCGGCTACGGCCGCATCGAGATCCTCACAAAACCCGGCACCGACAAGCTGCACGGCCAGGTATTCGCCATGGGCAACGACAGCAGCTTCAACACCAATCACGTTTTCGGCACTCCCGGCGTCCAGACCACAGTCCCCAGCTACTACAGCTACATGTTCAACGGAACGCTGAGCGGGCCCATCAACAAGAACATGTCATACTTCCTCTCCGGCGAGCGCCGCGACATCGGCAACGCCAACACGTGGCTCATTCCTGAAGCTGTTCTTCCTGACTCGTCCGGCACCTACGTGAATGTCGGCCCCTACAACGTGTCCGAGCCCAATCAGCGCATCCGCACCAACATCTCCGGCCGCGTCGACTGGCAGCTCGGCGCGCGCAACACCCTCACCGCGCGCTACGGCTTCTGGAGCGAAAACGAAACCAACAACTTGAACGCCGGGTCGCTCCCTTCGGCCGCTTCGAACGAGTCGAACACAGATCATACAGTTCAGCTGAGCGACGCCTTCGTCGTAAACGATCACCTTGTGAACGAAACGCGCGCGCAGTACGAACGCCAGAACGAAAATCATTTCCCGGTCTCGATGGCCCGCACAATTTCAGTGGTCGGCAACTTCACCACCGGCGGCCTTTCCACGCAGATGTATCGCGATCACACCACCCGCCTGGAATTGCAGAACCTCAGCACGCTCTCGCACGGAGCGCACGCCATCAAGTTCGGCACCCGCCTGCGCGACTATCTCGACGCCAACCTCACCACGTCGAACTACAACGGCTCATTCAGCTTCTCCAGCCCGAACGCCAACCCCTCCCTCGGCGCCGACGCCTATGCCTACATGGAGAACGGCCTCGCCGCCGGCCAGAGCTACAGCGCGCTGCTTGCCGCGCACCCCGAATACGCGCCCATCAGCGCCAGCTACTCCACGGGCGTGCCGTCCTCGCAGGCCAACATGTTTGACGCCGCCCTGTTCGCGCAGGACGACTGGAAGGTCAACCAGCGCTTTACACTCTCCGGAGGCCTCCGCTGGGAAACGCAGAACCACATCGCCGACCACAACGACTGGGCGCCGCGCATCGGCCTCGCCTATGCGCTCGACGGCGGCCACGGCCACCCGCCCAAGACTGTCGTGCGCGCCGGCTTCGGAGTCTTCTACGACCGCTTCTCCGTGAACAACATCCTCAACGTGCACCACTACGAGACGCAGACGAAGATCGTGCTCAACTCGCCCGCTTGCACCGACACCACTGCCAAATCTCTCGAAACCGTCGACATGACGACGTGCGAGAGTTCCGGAGCCTCAGCGAGCAGCCAGTCGGTCCCTGTCCGCTATCAGATCTCCGATCGCTTCCGCTCGCCGTACACCAGCCAGTTCGGCGCCAGCATCGAACGGCAACTCACCAAGGGCGCCAACGCCACCGTCACCTACCTTCACTCGTTCGGCGCGCACCAGCTGGTCACCGTCAACGCCAACCAGTACAACTTCGACGCGGGCGATTTTCCGCTCGACCCCAGCGGCGGCTACATCTACGAGTACTATCCCGAGGCCGTGTTCCAACAGAACCAGATGATCGTAAGCGTCAACGGGCGCATCAACCCGAAGCTCAGCCTCATGGGCTTCTACACTCTCGGATTCGCCGACAGCGACGGCGGCGCGGGCTCCAACGCATCGAACGCCTACGACATCGGCCAGGACTACGGGCCCGCGACCTTCGTCTCGCACAACCAGGTCTTTGTGATGGCGAACTACAACGGCCCCTGGGGACTCACCTTCAATCCGTTCATGATGGCGAACTCGGGCAAGCCGTTCAACATCACTCTCCCCATCGACACGCTCAACAACTTCTATAACCAGCGTCCATCCTTTGCCACCGCGAGCACACCGGTAAGCGACATTGCAAGCACGCCCTGGGGCAACATGGACACCAACCCTGCGCCAACCGACCCGCGCGTCCCTGCGAATCTCGGCGTGGGTCCAGCGGGCGTGGCATTCAACCTGCGCGTAAGCCGCGGTTTCGGCTTCGGACCTGAGAAGAGCGGTCCCAGCGGACCCAATGGCGGCGGCCCATGGGGCGGAGGCGACGGTGGTGGACATCGCGGCGGACCTCCGGGAGGCGGCCTCGGTCCCGGCGGCCTGAGCGGCGGCGGTGGCGGCCCGCGCGGCATGTTCGGCGGCGGCAGCGCAAGCAGCCGCAAATATGCCCTCACATTCAGCGCCCAGGCGCTCAACCTCTTCAACAACATCAACTACGGCGGTCCCAACGGCACCATCGGCTCGCCCTACTTCCTGCGCTCCACCACGCTGGCCGGCGGCATGTTCAGCTCCGGCGCAGCCTCACGGCGCATCTTCCTCCAGGCGATCTTCTCGTTCTAGCGGCCGCTTGCCTCACAACCAGGGCCGGAGCATCCGCTCCGGCCGTTCTTTTTTGCCGCTCGCTCAAGCGCGCGAATTCGCAACCCGCATATAGACCCGTTCCCACTCGCCGGCCTTGCTCTCGAAATCGAATTGTTCCACCATGCGACTCCGCGCGGCGCGGCCCAGCGCTTCCCTCGCCTCCGCGGGACTCCGCATGGTATCGAGCATTGCCCCGGCAAGCATCTCCGAGTGCCGCGCAGGCACGAGCCTCGCGCAGTCTCCAGCAAGCTCTCTAACTCCCCCCACGTCTGTCGCGACCACGGCCTTTTCCATCGCCATCGCCTCCGCAAGCGCCATCGGCATCCCCTCCCACGCAGATGCGAGCACAAACCCGTCCGCCGCGTCCATCAGCGCCGGCACATCACTCCGCGCGCCCAGCCATCGCACCGCACTCGACACACCCAACTGCTCCCCAAGCCCGCGCATCTCCGCAACATAAGCCGGAGACCCATCGCCCGCAATCCACAACCGCGCCCTCGCATCGTTCCCGTGAACCGCCGCAAACGCCCGCAGCACGTTGGGATAATCCTTCGCCGGAACAACCCGCCCCGCCGCGAGCCACACAAATTCCCCGCTCACGTCCATCGATCTGCGCGTCTCCGCTCGCCGCGAAGCATCCGGCGAAAATGCAACCGCATCCACCCCATTTGCAATCACGCTGCACTTCCTCACCGGCACAACCCCGCTGCTCACCGCCGCGTCCGCCGCCGCATGGCACACCGCGACAGAACAGTCGCTCAGAGGATCCGTCAGGCGCAGCGCGAGCATCCGCGCCGTACCGCCCTCATACACGTTGTGAATCGTGGAGACGATCCGCGCGCGCTGCACGCACACTCTCAGCGACCGCGCCAGCAGGTTCCCGTAAAAATTGTGACTGTGAATCACATCAGGCCGAAAACCCCGCAGCATTTGCGCTGCACGAACCCATCCACGCCCAACGCTTGCCGGACTCTTCTCCATGCGAAAAGAACGCACGTCCACCTTCGGCACAATCCAGCCCGCTCCCGCTTCTCGTAAAGCCATGATCACAACAACGTGTCCCCGCGCGGCCATGCGCTCGGCAAGCGAAACAACCAGGCGCTCCGCTCCGCCAATTTCCAGCGTATTCAGAATGTAAGCAATCCGCATCGCCGCCCAGGTCAATCCCGATCAATCCGGTGCGACCATGCTACCCCGCCGCGCGCCCCGCCCGCAGTGATCCCCGCAAGCTACGGATCCACCATCCGTGGCCCTTTCTTCTTCGCCTCTGCGTCCGCCCAGCGCGCAACCACCCAGTCCAGCGCAAGCGATCCAGGCCCCAGAATCAAAATCAGCAGCGCCGCAAACCAGTAGTTGTATGCATCGGCCACCTGAAATTTGTCCGGATTCGAGATCACTCCCAGGAATGCATCGCGCTCCGCGGTCCAGAACGCCACCGTCATATTCACCAACAGCACCAGCGACACCAGCCGCGAGCCCAGCCCCAATGCAAGCAGAATCCCGCCCGCAAACTCTACGAGCCCGACAAAAATCGCCGTCAAATGCGGCGCCGGCAAACTCAGCGTAGTGAAATACGCAGTCACCTTCTCGACGTGGTTCAGTTTGCCCCATCCATCCTGCGCAAACTGCCATCCCCAATAGAGCCTGATCGCGAGCAGCAGCGGGCTCTTCAGCAAATCGAACATGCCCGCCGCCCGAACGTACGCGGAGCGCAGAAATCGAACGAGGTCCGTCATTGCCAGCTTCTTATCGACTCACATAGTTCGACCGTCACACCCGAACCAGCGTCTCTAGCTCCGGCGCGCAGATCCATCCCAGTGCCGCCCACGTCCCAAACCACTCCCGCACGCATTCGGCCCGTCGCGCTTCCTGAATCCTGCTCCCTCCGAACCCCGCCTCAAGCGCCTCGCCCAGCGTCTTCCCAGCGCGTATCGCCTCGAGCGTCAAAAACTCTTCGCGCTCCAGCCGCCGGTAGTACACCGTCAAGTCCACCCGGTGCGCCGCCACCCACGTCGGCCTTCGCCTCAGCCGCGGAAACCGTGCCGGCAGCTCGTCGCCTTCCTCGCGCCGCACCCCAGCTTCACTCGCCTGCCTCTTCTCGCGCCACTTCTCCCGATCGTGCAGCGCAATCACCAGCACGTCCGCCGCATACTCGAGCGCCAGTAACCGCACATGGTCCTGCAGCCCAAGCCGCGAATCTCCGTCGAGCGTCGCAATCTGCTCCAGCGTCAGCGGCGTGTCCTCGCCGCCGTCGAACGCCTCTACAAACGCCCACTCGATCCGCGCCACATCCACGGCAAGCGCATGCCTTCGCCCTGCAAACTCTGGATGCTCGCCAAGCCACTCCACCATCCGCGAGCCAAGATTCCTCAGCGTGAACGACCGGCTCGGATGCTCGCTCAGGTACGCAACCGATAGTGCCGCGAACGCGCGGCCTCCCACCACTGCCCTCAGCGCCTGGAAATCCTCCTCCAGCGCGCCTAGCACGCGCAACCAATACTGCCGGTTGTAAATCTCCAGCCGCTCGAACGCCGTCAGCCTGCTGTTCGGCGCGATAAAATCGGCTGCCGCTGTCGCCATCGGCCGTCCATCCGCTGTCTCGGCGCGCATGTCCTCGTCCGCCGTAAGCGGCATCATCACCGCCGCCGCCATCGCGCGCTGAATCGCCTCGAGGTTCATCGCGGTCGCACTCACGGTTCAACCCCTTCCGTCACGACAGCCGTCGTCACCGCGCCGCGATTGAGAAACCGCTCTGCCTTCTTCGCCTCGCCGTGCACTTCGTCGAAACTCGGAATATGATCGTCCCACTCGAGCAGAGTCGGCGTTGGCCCGCACCGCTCGATCGCCCGTGCATACAACGCCCACACGGGGTCGATCACCGGATGATCGTGCGTATCCAGAATGTACTTCTCATACTTCGAATGCCCTGCAATGTGAATCTGCGCCACGCGCTCCGCCGGCACTGCGTTCACATATTCCATCGGGTCGAACTCGTGATTCATCGCCGAAACGTAAATGTTGTTCACGTCCAGCAGGATCCCGCAGTCCGCTCGCTCCACCACTTCGGCCAGAAACTCCCACTCCGTCATCTCGGAAGCGGTGAACGCCGCATAGCTGCTTACGTTCTCCACCGCCACCGGAATCTCGAGAAAATCCTGCACCATCCGCACACGCTCCACCGTGCGATACACCGCCTCCCACGTGTACGGCAGCGGCAGCAGATCGTGAGTATATGTCCCGTCCACCGATCCCCAGCACAAATGATCGCTGAGCCACGGCGTACCCGTCCGCCGAACAAGCTGCTTCAGCCGCTTCAGATGCTCCGGATCCGGATCCGTCACCGACCCGAAGTACATCGAAACGCCGTGCTGCACCACGCGGTACTGCTCCAAGATGCGGTCGAGGTTGGCCAACGCCCGCCCGCCGTCCACCATGAAGTTTTCGCTGATGATCTCGAACCAGTCCACGACCGGCTTGCGCGAAAAAATGTGCTGGTAGTGCGGAATCCGCAACCCGATCCCGACCCCGTGATTCGAGTAAGCGTTAAATCGATTGGGCATGATTTCAGTGGTCAGTGTTCAGTGGATAGGGATCAGCGGTCAGAGATCGGTAATCAGCAACCTGCGCACCGGCGCGGTTACCGATCACTGAGCACTGACCACTGATCGCTGCTTCTAAACCAGGCTCGGCTTCTTCGATCCGTCCGTCGCGCAGCCGCCCTTGCCCTTGCAGGTGTTCTTGCCCTTGCAGCCATTGTCGCCGGTGCTGCACCCGCCCTGGCCCTTGCAGTCATTCTTGCCCTTGCAAGAGTGCTTCGCGGGCTGCTTGTCCTGGACATACTTGAGCCCGGCCTTCGCCGCCTTCACCATGGTGCCGTTCGCCGCGGAGTGAGTGGCTTGAGCCGCGACCGTAGTGCCGCCGATCAGCCCGGAGAGAGCAGCCGTCAATAACAGAGCATTCAGATTCTTCATCTTCGACCTCGCGAGATGGTTGGGGCGGATCAGCTCCGCGTTGGTACGGCGCAGGTTAAACCTCGAAGAACTTCCTGCGCATTCCTCGGTTCCGCACATAGGAGTACGAACCTGCGCGGAAGGTTACAGGCAAAATCGCGCCCCGGAAAATGAAAATCTCTCGAAACGGTCTTCTCCGGCGGCGGTCAGGCTCGCCGACCTTCCCGGCGGGACACCCCGTCCTTCTGCGTTACTCTGATAACTAACCGCTCCCCCGCGCTGTCTCACTTGCGAGACCATGCCCATCGACTTAGTCGCTAACGAAACCACTGCCCGCAACGTCGGGCGCGCCGGCCTTGTCATGGCCCTGCTGCAGAGCGTCTGCACGGCAGTGCTCACCCTCAGCGGAATCCGCGTCGCCATCGGCCTCACTGCGCTCGCCGCTGCTGGCGGCGTCTACGAGCCTGAGCGCGGCTGGCACGGCGACGCGATCCGCATTCCCATGCTCGTCCTCGCCACACTCGGTGCGCTCATCAATCTCGCTGTCCTCGCGTGGATCCGCCACCTCCGCGCCCGGCCTTCCGCGCAGTGGCGCAAACGCGGACTCACTCAAAAAGAGAAGCGCTCCGAGCGCCTTCAGATTGCCCTCGCCGTCCTCACACTCATCCTTGTCGCGCTTGAGCTCTGGACCCACACATTGATATTCCGCACCGGGCCGCCGCCGCACGCTGCCATTCAAATGCCTTTGAATTAGCTCCGTCGGCATCGCTGCCTTTCAGTACTGCCAGTTCACCGTCACATAACCAGTCCCGCTCGCCGGCACTGTGTACTGGTGATTCGCGCCATTCTCCCAGACCACATTCCCATTCGCCTGGATATCAATGAACTTGAACTGAACCGTCTGTCCCGCCGGCAGCGCCGCATTCAAAAACCAGTTCGGATAATTCGGGTCCAGCATCGGCCCCACCGCCGTCTGAAATGTCGTCCCCCAGTTACCTAACTCCACCGTGTTCCCCGTGACAAAGATGTAGTCACCCGTGTTCGTCGGATGCGCATTGTTCACGGTAAAGGTCACCGGAATGAGCTTCGCCGTCAGCACAGTAAACGTGATCGTGTTGGCCGCCGCGCCTCCCGCGTTCTTCAGCTGAACGTTGTAAGCTCCGCCGCTTACACTGGGCACCGTGAACGTCACCAGAGTATTCGTCCACGACTGAATCGCCGCCGCCGTCGATCCAAACCACACCGATCCCGTCGTCGCCCCGAATCCATCCCCCGCAATCGTTACCGTCATCCCCGGCTGTCCAACATGCGGCCCAATCGAACCCACCTCCGGGGCAGGCGCATTCACCTGGTACTGCCAAACACTCACGCTCGCCGGCGCAATCGTGTAGCTATTTGCCGGATTGTTCCCGCCGCTCCCCGCCGATACCGTCAGGTTGTTGCCGCTCTGCAACCCGCCAAGATAATCCGGGTAAGTTCCCGGCGGAAGCGCCGTGGAAAGACCCGAAATGTTATACCCCGTCGTGTCGTTCTTGTTGATCGCCACCAGCACCACATCATTGAAAAACTGCCGCTCGTAGATGTAAACGTCGCTGTTGATCCACCGCTGCTTCCATCCTCCGTACCCAACCGCGTCGTTCGCCGCGCGCAGCCCCGCCAGTTTGCCGATGATCGTGTACGCCGCCGTGGCCGTGTTAAAGCTCGACATCCACACCCTGTTATACGGATCATTCCCGCCATTCGAATTGTTGAACAGATACTGCTCGTCGCCATACAGAATGATCGGGATCCCCCGCCCCGTAAGGATGAACGCCATCGCCTCCTGCAGTCTGTTCTGGTTATCGTTCAGGGAAAGCAGACGCGCCTCGTCATGCGAATCGAAAAACGTCACCAGGTCGTTCGGATACGCGAAGTTCGAGTTCTCGGCGTTGATCGTCCCGTCCACCTCGCTCCAGTTCGCGTTGTTCGCAAACACATCGCGCAGCGCGGTGTTCAGCGGAAAGTCCAGCAGGTTGATTCCGCTCTTATTGGCGAATTTGTACGAATCCGAATACAGAGGATCGCTGGTGTTCGTCTCCATCCACTCGCCATACAAAAAGCTCGGCGCGTTGCTGAACACCGCGTTTGCAAACGAGTACTCCCATCCCCACGTCACGTGTTTCACCGCATCCAGCCGGAACGCATCGGCGTGATGGCTCTGCAACTGCATTGCAGCGCACTTCAGGTACGCGTCGACCGTCGCATTCTCCTGGTTCAAATCCGTCAGGTCGTCCAGCGTGTAGTACTGCAGCTGATAGCGGTCGTTGTAATTCGAGATATTCGGGTTATGGTGGAACAGCCCATTCGGATCGTTGTTCGCCGCTGCCATGAACGTCCCGTTGTTATAAAGCGACCCATACTCGCCGCAGTTATCGGGGTTTGAATGGTTATTCGCTTCATCCACGATCAGCTTCATGTTGTTCGAGTGCAGCGCGCTCGCCAGACTGTCGAACGCTGAAAACGAGTTCGAGTTATCCCCGAAGTGCTCCTCGATGTTCATGAAATCCCGCGCCCAGTACGCGTGATACGCCGCCGATATTCCAGTGCTCGCGCAGTTCAGGTTATCGTTGTTCACTACCGGCGACACCCAAATAGCCGTCGCGCCCATGCCCTTGATATACGCAAGCTGCTGCTGGATCCCGGCCAGATCGCCGCCCCAGTAAGCCTGCCACTGCGTATGGGTCGAGTCGAACAGCCCCGGGCTCTCCGCCGGATTGTCATTCGACGCGTTCCCGTCGTAAAACCTGTCCGTGACAATCTGGTAGATAACTTGCTTCTTGAAGTCCTGGCTGTGGAGGAACACGACTGTAAAGGCGCACAAAACGGCGAGCGCCGTCGCTACCGCGCGGGGGATGCGCTGCATGGGTTGTCTCCTGGCAGATCAGGGCTTCAACCCTGACAGAATTTCTCAAATCATCCGGCGTTAAAAAACCCGCTCTGATACTCCGTGGTCCAGGCTTTCGCTTTGTGACTGCGGCCTCGCCCCTGGGCGCTCTTGAAGCGCAGGAGAATCCCTCGAGCTCAGCCGCGAAAACTATCCTCCCGCTAACTCATCGCTGTCAAGATATGCCTGGTTACAAAGGTCGGGCACACCTTCAGAGCGAATTCCGCTCAATCGATTTGCTCTCCCGGCTGCAAAGGTTCACTTCCCGCTCGAAAGTAAACCGCCCGGGCTCCCGGTCAATCTGTCGCCGCTACCGCCGCAGTCCGCTCCTTCACATCCCGCGTCGCATACAAGTACCAGATCAGCCACGCCGGAGCCGTGAAGGCGTACCACGGCGCCGTCATCCGTGGCTGCTGCAATACTCCCGCCAGCATCGCCC
The DNA here is from genome assembly GCA_035263625.1 of Occallatibacter sp. Lineage (GTDB taxonomy): Bacteria > Acidobacteriota > Terriglobia > Terriglobales > Acidobacteriaceae > Telmatobacter. Next base: position 120,788 of record DATFRB010000087.1, on the reverse strand, counting down.
CATCAACCAGAAGAAACAGTGCAAGCGTCCGCCGCGCGTTTTCCCTGCGATAGAGGCCGCTCAGCACCGCCGGCAATAGCAGGCACTGGTCGCTCACAAAGGAGTACGGAGCGCAGGCCACTGACAACATCACCGCCAGTTGCCCTTCCCTCATCCAGTCCCAGCGCTTGCGGCGTATCCACGCGTACCAACCGGCCCACGCGCATGCCGCCGCTTCCGGCACATATCCAATCCATCTTGATGCAGGATGAATCCACTGCCTCACCACCATTCCAAAAGTGGGCACGAACAGGTCCGCGATCGGCACCACCGATGCCATCGCGCGGTATTCAGTCCACGAGTGCGGATCAATCGCCATCGACGCAGCGCAGCTTGCTGCGAGCGCAACTAAGCCGCCCAGCAGCACACGCATCCTCCCGCGCACAACGCACCAGATCACCAGGGCAATCGCAAGTGGAACAATCAGGTGAGGCTTCAGCGCCAGCGGCATCAGCGCCGCGCCCGCCAGAAAAGGCCGCGTGTCGTGCCACACGAGAAACAGCACAAGGCACAGCAGAAAAAATGTTCCCAGCTGCCCCGCCATCTGGCACGCCAGCACGGGCGTAAACGCCAGCCCCACCAGGTGAAGCCGCGAATCGGGTCTGCCGTTCAGCCTCCACAGCAGCCACAGCGAAACAAGCAGGCAGGCCAGCTCAGCCATCAGCCACGAGATCAGCCCGGTCTTCGCGCTCACCCATCCCAGCGGCAGAAAAAACTCGAGAGCAACCGGCGGGCTGAAGCTCATCCGCGGATCGCCGGTCCGCATCCCGTTGTGCCGTTCGATCGCGAAGATGACCGCATAATCGTAGGGGTTCGCGTGGTGCGCAAGCTGCTGTCCCGCCGCCCAGTACTCGATGTAGTCGCGTTGAGTAACATCCGTAGGGGTTAGGCCCACCGCGTACATCATCACCACAAACGCCAGCCCCGCCGCCACAATGCAGCCTGCGGCAACCTTCCGCCACGCAGTCTGCGGCGGCGCCGCCGGTTCATCTGCGCGCACCCCGCCCGGCGGGATCTCAGAGGTGTCTTCAGTTTTTCCGGTGATCATTCGGATCAACTATACAGCCACGCCATGTCGCCCAAGCGCGCGCTGCATCCGCATGGAATCCACGGACTCAATCCCCGCCCGGCGAAAGTTCTCTCTCCAGCCGCGCATGCAGCCTCTCGCTGAACCCCACAGGAACCTCGAACACCCTCCCGTCCCCCACCAGCACCACCACGTTCCGCGTTGAATCCAGCACCGCCGAGCACACCTCGCACGTTTCCAGGTGCTTCTCGATCTGAATGCGCAACTCCGCCTCCACCTCGCCGTCGATATACGGCGAGATGAACTGCCACACGTGTTGGCAATCGATCCTCATCGGAACCACCCGAACAATCCTCTGCTCTTCGGTGCAAACGCTTTCAACTTCGGCGCCAGGGCCTTCTGCAGCAGCGCCCGCGCCCGGTGCAGCCGCACCTTCGCCGCCCCCTCGGTGATCCCAAGTACCTCGGCAGCCTCGCGGCCGTCCATCTCTTCGATGTCCCTCAGGATCACAACGTTACGGTAAATCTCCGGCAGCCGCTCAACCGCCTCGCGCAGCAGTCCCGCCAGCTCCTTCCGTTCCAACTCCTGCGCCGGAATCTCACGCCAGCTCGTCAGAATCGCCGGCGTAAAATCGCCCGTCTGCTCGTCCGTCCCCGCGTCCAGCGAGTCCTCCCGCCGCGCCCCCGCCTTCCGCAGCCTTCCCAGCGCCTCGTTCCGCGCAATCGACAGCACCCAGGTCCGGAACTGCGCATCGCCGCGAAAGTTCTTCAGGTTCAGGTATACCTTGATCGCCGTCTCCTGCGCCGCGTCTTCCGCCTCGGCCTCGTTGCCCAGCAACGACAGCAGCAGCACAAACATTGCCCGCTCGCACGGCCTGATCAGCTCGTGGAAGAGCTGCTTCTCACCCGCCAGAATCCTGCGGATGCACTCGGCCTCAAAACCCGGATTGGAGGTCGTATTCAAGCGGCCGCCTGCGCAATCAACGCGTCAATTCGAAAGGTGTCCGGCACTTCAGCCTGATTCTACAGGCACTTCGCTCGAGCCCGTGCCGCCTGCCCCCGGGATCGGTAAACACACGATTAACGCGCGAACTTACTGGAAACTTAGAAAAAAGATGATACAGTGACTGTACAGTTTGCACGAGGGAGACCCATGGCCGGCGATATTCAACTCACTTGCAGCGATTGCGGGCAGGATTTCACGTTCACCGCTGCGGATCAGGCGTTTTTCCAGGAACGCGGTTACTCGACCCCGAAGCGCTGCAAGCCCTGCCGGATGGCCAAGAAGAACGACCAGGGCGGCGGCGGGGGTATGCGCTCTTCGTCTCAGGGAACGCCCGTCATCTGCTCCGGTTGCGGCCAGCCCACAACGGTGCCCTTTGAGCCTCGTGGCGATCGTCCCGTCTTTTGCCGGGATTGCTACCAGGCCCGCAAGGGCAGCGGCGGTGGCGGCGCACGCGCGCGCAGCAGATATTAACTTCTAACCGGTCCGAATCTTCCCCCAAAGACCTTTCGGATTGCATTACTCCCAAAATCAGCCCTCAAGAACGACTCCATAGCGGCGCGGATTTGCCTCCATTCCCTCTGGCGTAACTTGATCGGGCGAAGTTTGCCCTGAAACGGCAGCCCGCAAGTCAGAATCCAATTCTGGTATGAGGATAACTGCCCTTTCTCCATCGCCGGCTGCTTTCATGCTCCTGGCGTGCGCGGCGGCGTTCGCCCTTTTCGCTCCCCGGTCACCGGCACAATCCGTCGCCGGCTCCTCCGCCTCCTGTACCCTCCGCATCCACGTAGACGGATTCCGCAACACGCACGGCAATCTCGGCACAACAGTCTTCGCCTCGCCCGACGGCTGGCCTGAAGACAACGCCAAGAGCTTCCGCCACGGCCCAGCGCCCATCGACCCCTCCACCCGCACCGCCGTCGCCGAATGGAACCTCGCTCCCGGCAATTACGGCGTCGCCGCCATCCACGACGAGAACTCCAACCACAAGCTCGACCGCAACATCCTCGGAATTCCCAAGGAAGGATTCGGCTTCGCGAACAATCCCCACGTCGTCCTCACCGCCCCGTCCTTTCAGGCCGCGCTCGTTCATGTCGCCTGCCCCGCCACCGACATCACCATCCACCTGATTTACAAATAGAGGCCCTCACGAACGCAACTCCGGCGGCGCCTTGTCATCGCCTCGAAACTTATATCGATCCAGCCGCTTCTTGTAGAGCATCAATACGCCCGGCCCGAAAGATGCGAGCATCACGGCAATCCCCGTAGTGATCCCGTAGCTCGTCGCGATCGGCGCTGTACAGTCGTCGCGTCTGCGCACAATCACGTGGCACGGCACCGCCACCAGCAGTTCGAGCACGCTTCCCCTCAACAGCCAATTCATCGCGCGCGATATCGCTGCAACGTTCCGCGTCGTTGCAAACCAATAGAACACTGCGCCCCAAGCCGCCCACGTCAGCAAGATCACGCCAACTGCCGCACCCACACGCTTCGAGAAGGTTTCTCCGAACTTTTCGCCATAAATCCCGGCATCCAGCGCCAACGCACCTGCAATTGTCAGAAGCATCAACAGCATCGATGTCGCCGCAACGGACACCCATACGGAAGACCTGGGTCTCAGCCGCTTCTGTGTTGTATCGACCGAAACGAATAGCAGCACTGACTGCCCTGCAATCAGCATCGCCAGCACCGCCCACAACGGCCACCAGCCGTACACCTCCTTCATATCGCCGACGAACCTAGCCGTAAATGGGTTCTGCGGAACCGCCAGCAGAGCACACGCCGGCGTCAACAGCATTACCAACACCACGGCATACAGCACGCTGACCACAATGCCCCATCTGCGCATAGGCCATCCTTTCGCGTCATCGCAGATTCTCTTGGATTACTTGCCGAACACTCTACTCCTCTTCCGTTCTGCGCGCGGTGATTCATTACAATAGTGCCAACGTTCGAAGTCACAATCATTCATGGGCAAATCCGCATTCCTGCCGGCCATCATCTTCCTGCTCGCCACGCCCTTCGCGCCCGCGCAAACCCGCGTCACCGTCGCCCAGATGGAGCAGCAGCTCGCCTCTCTTTCCCAGCAGAAAGAAGACGCCGCCGCCTCACAGCTCGCGCGCTTACAGTTGTCCGAGCGTGTCAGCCCTTCGCGCCTCGCACAGTGGCAATCCCGCTTCAAAGGCCAGCGCGCCCGTCAGATCCTGCTCTATCTCGCCGACGCATCCTCGATCTACGACCTGCCCGCATCCGAGCTCCCCTCCACTCCGCCGCCCGACGACGCCACTCGAGCCGCGATCCTCGAACGCGCCCGCCAGTACGTCCGCTCCATGCGCCCACGCCTGCCCAACTTCTCCGCTGTCCGCACGTCCACTTCATACGAGGTCACAAGCCTCGACCAGATCGAGGCCGAAGAGCGCCAGCTCCAGTTCCTCGAGCTCACCCGCGACCGCCTCGGCTTCCATTCCCTCGGAACGGTCGCCCACCCGCAGCAGCTTTTTCTTGAAGGATCAGCCGAAAGCCTCGTCACCTACCAGGACGGCGCCGAAGTCCAGAGCGACCCGCAGACTCAGGGCAAACACCGCACGCTCGTCCCGCGCAGCCTCACATCCGAAGGCGAGTTCGGCCCCATCCTTTCGCTCGTCGACCAGGACACCGTCAACGGCTCCATCGCCTGGAGTCACTGGGAGCAGGGCGATTCCGGCCCGCTTGCCGTCTTCCGCTACACCGTGCCCGCCGACAAGTCCCACTTCGCCGTCTTCTCGCCAATGGCCAGCATTCCCGGCGTCTCGTCAGAAAACCATCCCGCCTACCACGGTGAAATCGCCGTCGATCCCGAAACCGGCAGCGTTCTGCGCATAGCCATCATCGCGGACCCGTCCCCCTCCAATCCGTCCGAAGGGTTCGGCAATCCCGCCTCGATGGTTGTCGAGTACGGCCCTGTCGAAATCGGCGCCAAAACCTACATCTGCCCCGTGCACGCCGTGGCCATCACGCAGGTCTTCGATCCCGGTGACTCAAAGGCGCCCGCTCTCCCCCGCACCTTCGTCAACGACGTCACCTTCACCAACTACCACCTCTTCCGCTCCGACATGCGCATCCTCCCCTGATCCCTCGGGACTATTGCTTCTCGTCAGCTTTGAACGTCGTCCACGGTCCCGCCGGCATGTCCTTCAGAATCGGCTTCAGATACCCATACTCGGGATGCGCCTTCAAAAACGCCGCCGCGTGAAAATCATCCCCGCAAGGATGCCCTGCATGTGCCACCAGCTCCATGCGCCCCGCCAGCTCCGAATCCGTCACCTTTCCCGTCACCGCGCCCGCCGGATAATATGGTCCCCATCCGCCGTAATCCTGCATCCCGTCCTTTGACAGCTCCACGTGTCCGCAAAGCGACCGCTGATCCGGCTGTACCTTCCCCGTGTAACTGTCGTCGTGGTCCGCCTCGAACTTCTCCGCCAGCGCCACGTCGATCTGGCCCTTGTTCTCTGCCATCTTCTTTTCCCAGGTAACGCGCCGCGCGTTGGGCGACTTCGACAGATCGTCATAGCTGAACGTCGGCGTCTCGACCTTCAGCACCTCCGGGTCGCGCGCAAAATTCGAGCTGATGAAGAACCCATCCTTCGTCTTCCACAGCGGAGTGTTCTTGAGCCCCAGCTCCAGGTAGCCGATCTCCCCCGTTTTTCGGTCGCCGATCAGCCAGTCATTCGCGTACCCGCCATTGTTCCCTTCCTTCAGAATCTCCGCATACTCATCGATCGAAGTGCCATACTGCATTGCCTTCCGCGACCGCATGAACTCGGGCTTCCCGCGTGGATTCCATCCTTCGAAGCCGATGATCGTCGTCTCCGTGATCATCAGCCCCGCGTCGTTCTCGCCGAAATCGTCCTCGCTGGTGATCACGCCCGGCTCGCCGTCCATCAGGATGCGGTGCCCCGTCTCCGGCTTGATGTCGAAGATCACAGTCCACCGCGCTCCCTCCGCATACGTGGACCAGTTGTTGTGCGCCATCACGATCCGGCCGTCCTTCGTGTATCTCCCCGTCGCAACAAACGCCGAGCAGCGCCCGTTCGGCATCATCCCTATCCGGTTCCCCGTCCCGTTCGCCGCCCGCTCCAGCCTCTTGCCCTTGTTCAGGTACGGCACGTAGTACTCGCTCAGCTCGATCGACCCGTTCAGCGCCGTAATATCCCAAACATCCAGCTTGATCCCCTTCGACTCCACGCCCTTCGCAATCCCGATCAGCTCCTGCTGGTACTCAAGATCGATATGCGGCCACAACTGCTGCCGCGCCGCTGACCGATAAAAACTCCAGCTCCGCTTCGTGTCGTGCGCCGTCTCCACACGCACCACGTTCACCATGTCTTCGATCTCGTTCGCAAGCAGGCTACCGTGCTGAAAGCCGATCTGCTCAGGCGTTCCCTCCAGGTGCACATAAGTCCACCCGCCCTTCTCAAACCGGTACCCCGGCGACACCGAATCGCTCGCCTGCTTCCCGCGCGCATAAGCAGCCGCACCACCACCCGCCAGGACCACCACCAACACGACAAGCGCCCACCGCAACCAACGCATCCGCCACCCTCCAGATTGAAGAGAAGATATCACGTAGCGCGAAGAGAAAGGATTCGGTTCACCAGACCCCAATCCACAGGGTTTTGGGGAGCCGGACGAACCACCACACGGGGGTGCCCCGGGGTCTCGATTCTGAGACCCGGGAAACCACAAAAGCCCGCACTACAAGTTTTGGGATTTCGATCCACCCACTGGCATTCGAAGGAAATCAACGAAGGTCCTATTTCTTCTTCGCCACCTTCTTAGCCACTGGCTTGGCCGCCTTGTGCGGCTTAGTCTTCGACACGGGCTTCGCCTTCACCTTCGCACCCGCCTTCTTCGGCGCAGCTTTCGGAATCGACTTGTGCGCCGGCTTGGCGTGCGGCTTCAGCGCCGCCTTCTTCACCGGATGCTTGGCAGCAGGCGCCTTTGCCGCGGGCTTGTGCTTCGGCGCCGGGTGCGCATGATGCGACACCTTGGCCGCCGGCTTACCTTTCGCTGCCGGAGCAGCATGGGCCGGCTTGTGCGGTGCCTCCGGCTTGTGTCCTGCGGGCTTAGCCGCATGCTTATCTGGCGCAGGCGCATGCTTGGCAGGCGCGGCGGCATGTTTCGCCCCCGCAGCCACATGCTTGTCAGACGCCGCCGGATGTTTTGCCGGCACAGCCGCAGGTTTCGCCGGAGCATGAGCCGGTTTCGCCGCAGCCGCCGCGGGCTTCCCAGGCGCAGCCGCGGGTTTCGCGGGCGCACCCTTCTCCGCCTTGGCCCCCTTCGCCGCCGGAGCCTCCTTCACTGCCTTACCCGCGCCCTTGCCTCGCTTTGCCGGAGCCTCTTCTTCCTCTTCTTCCTCTTCCTCGTCCTCGCCCTCTTCGAGATCCTCTCCCTCAGCCGCGAGCCCGATCTTGGGCATCCCGAGGCCGATCTCGTCCTCGTCGTCGCCCGCGCCGATTCCTTCCAGCTCTTCCTCGCCCTCCTCTTCGCCTTCTTCTTCCTCTTCTTCGAAGGTCTCCTTAACTTTGGGCTCGGCGCCGCGCCGCCCACGCGGCCGCTTGAAGGTCTGCTGCGGCGGCGGTGCCGGCGGCGAATACGGCTCGAGGAACGCCTTCATCTCCTCCGGCGTCTCCAGCTTCCCATCAATCAATTGCAAAAAGATCGCGTGCAGAATCTCGTTGTAGTTCGGCAGCTCCGGCTTGATCCGCATCTCGATCATCATCGCGTGCGGAATCTTCTGCCGCATCTCCGGCCACACCTTCAGGAAGTTGTTGTACCGCTCCTGGACGTTCTTGTCCTTGCTCGTGAACCCCAGCCACAGAACCGCTTCAGGATCGTAGGTCGTAAACAACTTGTAGGAAGCCGATGGCGCCTCGTTGCCCTTGGCTAGCAGCACCTTGGCAAACCCCGCCGCCAGCGAGTCCAGGCTGTTCCACTCCTGTACGAATCCCTGCCGAAGCAGGCCCTTCTTCAGCGCCGTCAGGTCCTTGGGGTTCATCTTCGCCGTCAGCAGCTGCATCTGCGCCGCCGAAATATCCGCGTGAACGCCCTGCATCAGCAATTCCACCGAGAGGTCGTGCAACGCCTTCAGCTTGTCCAGGTCCGCCTTCGCCGAGGTCCATTGCGCGAACAGCACCTTCATCCAGCCCTCGGCTTCCAGGGCCTGCAGCACCTTGAACCCCTCGTCCTCGTGCCCTATCTGTTCCAGCTCCTGGCTCTTCGCGTGCGCCGAAAGGTATTCGATCACACCCTCCGACTTGGCATTCTCATACCGCTGCTGGGTCCTCGGGTCGAGTTCCCATCCCAGCCGCGTCCGGTAGCGTATCGCCCGGATCATCAGCGCCGGATCTTCCAGAAAGCCGTAATTCGACGCCAGCCGCAGCGTCCGCGCCTCGATGTCCGCGGCGCCGTTGAGCGGGTCGATCAGCAGTCCGAACGAACCTTCATTCAGCGAGATGGCCATCGCATTCGCCGTAAAATCCCGCCGCCTAAGGTCCTCCAGGATGGGCGCCGCATGGAGTATCGGATGCCCCAGCTTCTTGTACTCAACCTTGTGCGTGCTCACCACATCCACCCGCACTGTCCCCGGGAAACACAGATACAGCGACTTTGAAGTCTCGTCCTCACCCCACACCTTAGCGCCAGATTTCTCTAATGGTTTCTTTAGTTTAAGCGCATTTCCCTGAAGCGCCACTTCAATATCGCGGACGGCGTGCCCGCTGGTCAGGTCGCGCACCGCGTCGCCCGTCAGAAACAAGATGATCCCGGCATCCCGCGCCACGTCCCGCAGCACCTGAAGCGCATGCCGCTGGTCTGCCGAAAGCCGGTTTTCGAGGAGATAGATATAGTCGGGCATCGAACGTCCCCTGTCTTCTGCGTTCTGGGCCTGCCTCCAAGTCCCTGATCCAGAACCGCTTAACCCGCTGTGGGTTCGGGTTTCAAACCCTCACCTTATCACAACTCGACCCTGTTGACCAGACTGTGAATCTGGAAATCCTGCACCATCTTCGGTTCATTCCAGCCCAGGTCTTCCCAAAGGACGATTTAGCGGCCCCGTTCGTTTCACCCTGGCCGCAAACCCCCGGTTCGCGTGCTTCGGGCACCGTCCCATTCAATTACACGAAACTGAGCCGAAGGCCAAAGTCCGGGGCCGGCCCTGGCACTTTCCGACCCGGCCGCTCTCCGGTATTGGCGCAGATAAGCCAGTCGGGATCGTGGCGACCCTGCTTCTCTGATTGAAAATGTTCAACCCTGCTAAAGTGATTGCATTCTCAATTCCCCGAGGTGAATCGCGTGCGACTCACTACCCTTGCATGGTGTTCCCTTGCCTGCATATCCTGCACAGCCTTCGCGGATGGTCCTGCCGACAGAAAACCCACGGATCCACGCACGGTCAGTTCCGTGGGTGGAACCGCGTCCGCCCCTCTACCCGTCGAAGCCCTTCTGACCACTACGCGGATCGGAGGCATTGCCCGCTCCAACGACGGCCGCAAGCTCGCTTACATCAGCACCGAGTCCGGCCGCCCGAATCTCTGGATCATGAATGTGGATGGGACGGGGACGCGGCAACTGATCACCAGCAACGACCGCCAGACGAGTGCCCGCTTCACCCATGACGACAGCAGCCTCGTGTACAGCCAGGACCGCGGCGGCAACGAATACTACGACATCTATTTGGTGCCCGCCGCCGGAGGCGAGCCCCGAAATCTGACCAACACCCCCGAAGTAAGCGAGACTGTGCAACAGTTCTCCCCGGATGGCAAACTCCTGGCCATCGGCGTCAAGCAGAAGACGGCCCCCGCAACAAACCTTGCCGTCATGGACTGGCCCGGCGCGACGATTCGCCAGCTGACACACGAAGCCGATCCAAAGGCTTCATGGAGCGAAGATGCGTGGAGCCCGGATGGCCGGTTCCTCTATGCAACTCGCTCGATGGGCATTGACGATTCGCAGATCTATCGCATCGACGTCGCCACTGGAGCCGCCGAACAGCTCCTCCCGCACTCCGGTAAGCAACGGATCACCACTGCCGATGTCTCGAACGACGGCCGCACCCTGCTGGTCACCTCCGACGCCAAGGGCGGTTACGAGAACGCGGCCCTCCTCGACCTCGCCACGAAGAAATTGCGCTGGCTTTCCGACACGCAGTGGTCGGCGAATGCCGATTGCTTCACGCCCGATGGCGGCAGCGCCGTGATCCTCCTGAACGCCGACGGGCGCATTTCGACGCGCTTTATCAATTTGAGGACGATGCAGCAGACCGAACGCGGCGTGCCGCCAGGGTTGAACTTTCCGACAGGCGAGCCCAGGCCCTTCCTGCCCGACGGCTCCATGCTCCTGCTTCACGAAGACTCAAGCCACCCCCAGGAGTTGTACCGGCTTGCCGCGGATGACACCCTCACCCAGATCACTCACAACGCCAACGAAGGGTTGCAGCACATTTCCCTGCCGACGTCGCAGCTCGTGACGTACCCCAGCTTCGATGGCCGCCTTATTTCGGCCTTCGTCTGGGTTCCGTTCAATCTCAAGCGGGACGGAACCGCCCCTGCCGTAGTGATGCCGCATGGCGGTCCCACTGGGCAGACGACCGACGCCTTCAACGGCCGCGCCGAATTGCTGGCCTCGCGCGGATTCGTCGTCATCGCGCCGAATGTGCGCGGTTCCACCGGCTATGGCATGGAGTTCCAGAACGCCAACATTAAAGACCTTGGCGGCGGCGATTTGAAGGACGAGATTGCCGGCGTGGACTTCCTCAAGGCGACCGGGTTCATCGACCCGAAGCGCGTCGGTATCTGGGGCGGCTCCTACGGCGGCTACATGACGCTCATGGCCATCGGCAAAACCCCCGGCGTCTGGGCGGCCGCGGTCGATGAATACGGCATCCTGAATTGGCTCAGCATGCTCGAGCACGAAGACCCGTACCTTCAGGAATATGAAAAGAACCTCCTCGGCGATCCAGTGAAAGACCGCGCCGTCTACGAGGCCAGCTCGCCGCTCAAGTACATTCGCAGCGAAACCGCTCCGTTGCTCGTCCTGCAGGGCGAGAACGACATTCGCGTCCCGCGCGAAGAAGCCGCGCAGGTGGTGAGTATTTTGAAAGCGGAGGGCCGCACGGTGGACGCGGTCTACTATCCCGAGGAAGGACACGGCTTCGTCAAGCGCGAGCATCAGCGGGACGAACTCACGCGTTCCGTCGCCTGGCTTCAGAAATACTTGCAGCCGGCGCCCTGAGTCACTAAGCCATTGCCGCCACCGGCGAAAGTGTCACGGTCAGCACCGTGATGTCATCCTCCTGCCCAAAACGCGCTGCAGTTTCGGCGATCTGGGCGGCCGTCTGGCCGCTGATCTCGCGGGTGCGGTCGAAGCCGAAGATCTCGCCCGTGGCGGTGCGGGCCTCCACCACGCCGTCGGAAAGGAACGTGAGCGAATCGCCAGGCACGAGCTGCACCCGCGTCTCGATGTAGTTCGCCTCAGGCACGATGCCGAGCGGCAGGCCTGACTCACAGGCGACTTCGCGTCCATCGCTGTAGGGCGCCAGGTGCCCGGCATTCGCGATCGCCAGTTCGCCGTCGGCAGCCAACAGCGCGCAGAGGCACGTTGCAAATCCGCCGTCGGTCCGCCCGTGCAGGTGTCGGTTAAGCCGCTCGAGCATCTCCGCTGGTCCGATATTCTCCTGCGCCAGCGTGCCTGCGCCGCCCACAATCAGCGTTCCCAGCATGGCCGCGCGGAGGCCCTTGCCGCTTACGTCTCCCACGAGAATGAGTGCCGAGCCGTCGGAGCGCGGAAAGACCTGGTAGAAGTCGCCGCCCACTTCGCTTGCGGCGCGGTAGGCGGCATCGCAGGCAAAGGCCGCAAGCTGAGGCAGATCAGCGGGCACAAGCTGGTTTTGCACGCGGCGGGCAGACTCCATTTCCGTGCGCAGCCGCTGCTCCTGCTTTGCGGTGTCGGCATAGCGCAGCACCAGAACGGCGCCGACGGCGATGAAGAAGAGGACCGTGAAGATGTGCGACCACAAGATTGTGAAGCGCCCATTGTGGTAGAGGATGTTGGCACTGCCCAGGTTCACGATGCCGGAGGAGTACAGCGCCCAGATGATGGCCTGGATGCAATACGTCATCGTCCAAAGAGAGAAAGGAACCAGGAACATCTGTGCATCGCGGTTGCCACGCCGCGCCAACGTGTAAAGCCGGGCGGAGACGGCGAACGCGAGAAAGAGGTACATCCCCGCATCGATCCAATAGGCGACCCCCACGTGGGTGATCCCAAGGGTGGTGAGAGTGGCGGCGATGGCCTCGACCGACGATGCAGCCAGGCAGGTGTAGAGGAGACGGTCGGTGCGGGCGCGCACAAATCCCCAGGTGAACAGAAGCCAGAGGCAAAGCAGGATGGAATTGGAGGTATACGCCACCTGCGCCGCAATGCGGACACTGGTCCCGGTTTGCGCGCTGATCCACGAGTAGAGAAAGGTGGCGCCGTAGCCACAAAAAAAGACCGCTGCATAGGCATATTCGCGTGCGCGCCGATCGAGAAGAAAAAGGCCCAGGCTGAACAGGCCCACGGCAAAACACAACATGTCGGCGGCACGGTCGGACATTGCCGCTATCCAGCGATTCTGCTGTTCGAGACTGACGATGCGCTCCAAATCGGCAGCGGTTCCCACCAGCGGAGGATGCGACGCGGCGCCAGCGCCCAGGTATGAGGCCGCCAGAGGATCTTCCCATACTCGCAGGGCAACATCGACCGAGCGGCCATTGAGCGCGGAAGGCACACGAATAGCGTAGACATCACGGAGCAAGGTCCAGACCGGCTCGGGGCGCATTCGGCCGATGGTTCCCGCGAGAGTTCCGTCGATGTAAACCTCGGTGGCATTGGCAGGAGGATAGATCGCGAGGTCAAGCGGTTCGTTGCCCTTGGGAAGGATCACGCGAATGCGGTACCAGGCGTACCCGGCATATCCCTTGTGCCCTTCGCTCGCCCAATCCTTCGTAATGTCATGCAGCATCCACCGCGAATCATCAAACCCCGGCTGCGCAAACGCGGGGTCGTCGCCGAAGTGGATGCGCCAGGGCGCGTCAAGGGAGACGAGGGTACCGGCGGCGGATGCATCCAACTGCTGGCCCGGCGCGGGGAGAGTCAAGGCAAATAGCAGGAATGCGAGAAGAACACAGCAACGCCGGATCATCGAACCTCAGAGCTATGTAGGTGGCTATTGTGAAGAGACTACATGATCCCCAAACGGGCGGCAAATCGTAACTCGCGTGCGGGTCCCTCATCCCGCCAGACCGCCGTCTGACCGGGCGATTCGCCGTCTGGACCGCTCCACAGCAATATTCTCCTCATGACCTCACAGGTCATGGACTGCGCCTCCCCGATTCCCGATAATGCGGGTGCAGCAGTCAAAGCTGACTTCTCCCAGAGAGGCGCCATCATGAAAAAGAGTGTCTTCGCCCTATGTTTCGTAGCGTTGTTGCTCGCAGGCGTGGGTTGGTGGGCAAGCGCCTCCGATAAATCGGCCGCGGCAATGGCCGGCGACAGCAGCGCTCCTGCGGGCAATCCCGCCGATGTGCAGGCGATCAAACAACTCGAACAGGAGATGGGAAACGCCATGGTAGCCGGCGATGTCACACAACTCGGCAAGATCTATGCGGACGACTTTGCAACCGTCGGCTCCGATGGAAAAGTCGTCACCAGGGAAACCCTACTGCACGATTTCAATTCCTTCCACGACAAGCTCGAGTGGTTTGAGATCGGGCCCATCGACGTGCAGGTAGCCGGCAATGTCGCCGTAGCCCACGGCACGGTAAATGAGAAGAGGAGCAGCAACGGCAAAGATACCAGCGGTCAGTTCTTATGGATGGATCTCCTCAAAAAGCGCGACGGCAAATGGGTAGTCGTGCGCAGCGAAGCCGCCAGGGTGCAATGAGCGCTAGCTGACTCGCAGACTTGCTGACTCGCCGGCCCTATACCTCCCGCCGTCCCTCCATCGCCCGCGCCATCGTCACCTCGTCGGCATACTCGATATCGCTGCCCGCCGGAACCCCTGTGGCAATCCGCGTCACCCGCACTTTCGTGCCGCGCAGCGCGCTCGCCAGCCAGTTCGCCGTCGCCTCGCCTTCGAGCGTCGGGCTGGTCGCCAGGATGACCTCATCCAAGTCGCCCCGTTCCGCCCGCTCCACCAGCGACCGCGCGCGAAGCTGCTCCGGCCCCACGCCGTGCAGCGGCGAAAGCGTCCCGTGCAGCACGTGATAGATCCCCATGTACCCCCGCGTCCGCTCCACCGCTGCAATACTCGTCGGCTCCTCCACCACGCACACCTGCCGCTGGTTGCGCGCAGGGTTCGCGCAATACACGCAGGGATCGACATCCGTCACGTTGTTGCACACCGAACATAGCCGCAGGTTCGCCTTCAGCCCGCGCACCGCCTCTGCCAGCCCCTCCGCGTCCTCGTCGCTTCCGCGCAGGATATGAAACGCGAACCGTTGCGCGCTCTTGGTGCCCACCCCGGGCAGCTTCTTCAGTTCTTCAATGAGCCGCGCCATCGGCTCCGCATACCGTGACACCCCGCAAGCCTCCGTACAGTGATTAGTGGTTAGTGTTTAGTGATCAGTAGTTACTAATCAGTCATCAACTGATCATGCTTCAAGGTCGGTTTTCTTTGTCCCTGTCTTTTCTAGCCACTAACCACTAATCACTAACCACTGATCTTCACACCGTCCTGTACACAATCCCCACAAACATGTCCGGCGAGAAATTCCCCTTCGCCCACGTGGAATCAAGGTCCGCCGTCGGCTTCTTCGCCACAACTTCCTGCTCGGAGGCGCCTGCTTTCTTCAGCGCGGCCACGCGGTCGCGCACGGTCGCCAGCATGTCGCGCGTCGCCTGCAGCTCTTTCCTCGATCCCAGCGGCCCATGCCCCGGAACGATCTTCATCGCCGGCCCCGCGATGTGCAGCCCTCTCTCCTCGGCCTCGATCATGCCATTGATGTTGCCGTTGCTGCTTTCGTCAATGAACGGGTAGAAGCCGTTGAACCACGTATCGCCCATGTGCAGCACATCGGCCTTGTCGAAACGGATATAAATGTCCGTGTCCGTATGCGCCGGCATAAAGTGCTGCAGCTCGAGCGAATCGCCATTGCTCCATAGCCGCATCCAGTTGTCGAATACCGCGGTAGGAAGAGCGCCATCGGGCGCCGCCGGGAACGACATCCCCATCAGCTTGATCTCCGATGGCCTCGACAGCCGCATGCGCGTCTCCGAGTGCGCCATGATCGAGAACCCCGCCGCATGCATCCCCTCGTTGCCGTCCGTGTGGTCGATATGCCAGTGCGTGTTGATCAGCAAATGCGCCGGATCGTTGCTCAACGCCGCCAGCGCCTCGCGTATCCGCGGCACCGCCGTCGCAAAGCTCGAGTCGATCAGCACCTTGCCGTCCGGCCCCGTCTGCGCCACCATGTTCCCGCCCGCGCCCTGCAGCAGGTACAGGTTGTCATAGAGCTTCGTTGTCTTGATCGGTGTTGTCGCAGCTCCCTGCCGCATCTGTGTGACTCGGTCCACCTGCCCCGCCGCGCCTGCCTGCGCCATCATCCACCGCGGAGCAAGCGCCGCCGCGCCCGCCGCCATCCCCATCCCGAGAAAACCTCTGCGATCCATGCCTGAAATCACCGGCCCCTCCCGCCCATCAAACCGCATCACACCGCTCTACTTCATCCCCGGAATATTCAATCCACCCAGCATCCCCTTCACGCTCGACTGAAGCACGTCCTCGGCCTTCTGTCCCGCCGCGTTCACCGCCGACACCACCAGGTCCTCCAGCATCTCCACGTCCGGCCTCTCGCCCATCAGGCTCATCACCGCCGAAGGATCGATCTTCAGCTTCAGCAGCTGCTTCTTCCCGTTCATCGTTGCAGTCACGCAGCCCCCGCCGCTCGTTCCCTCCACGACCGTCTGCTCCAGCTTGCGCTGCATCTCGTCTTTCATCTGCCCGGCCTGGGCCATCATCTCCTGGATCTTCAGCGGATTGAACATCGTCTCTCGCTCCTGCCCCTCGTGCCACGGTCACAAACTTATTTACAAGCCCTTTATAGCTTCTTATCTATTTCCTGGTCCCCAATCACTAGTCACTAACCACTAACCACTAACCACCAACCACTAATCACTATCCACTAACCACTCTTCCTCAGGTCCACAACGCTCCTCACCTCAGCCTTGAAAATCTCCCGCGCCCGCTCCACCAGCGGATGCTTCAACGCCTCTTCCTGCACGCTTCCAGCAATCGGAGGCGCCGTCGCCGCCGCAGCCGCTCCATTCCCTTCTCCCGGAACGACCATCAACCGCGCCGGCCCACCCAGCCGCTGCAGCTCCTGCCGGATGATCTTCTCCGCCGCCGCATTCACCGTCAGGCTCAGCATCTTCTTGCCCATGCCCGGCACTTCAATCCGCAGGTTCGAACCATCCACAACCCAGCTTCCCGTGCCCAGCAACTGTGCCGCGCTCTGGTGCCCGCCATTCGCCAGCGCCGCAATCACTCCCTGCTGCAATGCGCCTGCTTCCGGAGCCTCGGCAACCGCGACCGCAGCTGTCCTCCCAGGTTCAGGACTCTCGACCCTCAACGGTTCAGAAACTCTCGCAACAATCGCCGGCGAACTCCCAGAATCGCTCAAAGCGCTGCGAACCGGCTCGCTCGCCGCCGCCATCGGAGTTCGCGTCGGTCGAGCCTCATCGGCAGACGCGCTCATCCCGCCGCCCGATCCCGCACCCCATCCTCCGCTGCCACCCTCAATCGGAGAACCCGATCCACCCGCCGCTGAAACCGCCGGCCGCGTTGCCTGTGCTGTGTTCGAAGAAGTCCGCGGCGTCCCCTGCGCCGGCCGCGCCACAGGCGCCCCAACCCGCGCCGTCCCGCCCGCGGCCACTCCGCTCAGCAACTCCTCAAGCGGAAGCAGCCTCTGCGCATGCACCAGCTTCAGCAGCCCCAGCTCCAGGTGAAACCTCTGCTCCTGCCGGAAATTCAAATCATCAAACGTCCGCAGCACGATCTGCAAATTCCGCGTCAGATCCTCTTCGCCGAACAGCATCGCTGTCCGCGCCGCCCGCGCCCGCTCGTCCGCCGAAATCTGCAGCAGCTCCGTCTGCTCCCCGCCCAGCTTGGCCATCAGCGCGTTCCGCAGATACCGCACCAGCTGCCGCGCCAGCGACAGCGGGCTGTGCCCTGCGTTCAGCAGCACGTTCACCTGCTCCATCAGCTCCGCGCTCTGTCCCGCGGCCACCGCCTCCATCAGACGCTCGAACACCGTGTTCGGCACCGACCCCATCAAATCCCGGATCTGCCCCGCCGCCAGCACCGGTCTTCCCTGCGCGTCGCACGGCGCCGAAGCAATCGCCTGGTCCATGATGCTCAGCGCATCGCGCATCGACCCGTCGCCCGCCTCCGCCAGCAGAGCCAGCGCGGCGTCCTCGGCCTCCACACTCTCCTTCGCCGCAATCATCTTGAGCTGCGCAAGAATGTCCTCGAACTTCACCGCATGAAAGCTGAAGTGCTGGCACCGCGACCGGATCGTTTGCGGAAAATTCTCCGGCTCCGTCGTCGCCATCATGAACACAACGTGCGCCGGAGGCTCTTCCAGCGTCTTCAGCAGCGCGTTGAACGCCGCCTCCGTGATCTGGTGCGCCTCGTCAAGAATGTAGATCTTGTACTTGTCCCGCGCCGGCGAGTAGCGCGCCGCATCCCTGAGCTCGCGGATCTCATCAATCCCGCGATTCGTCGCCGCGTCGATCTCGATCACGTCCACCGCGTTGCCCTGCCGCACCTCTACGCACGAGTCGCAGACCCCGCAAGGCTCCGCCGTCGGCCTCTCCGCGCTTCCAATTTCGTTGCGGCAATTCAGCGCCTGCGCCAGGATGCGCGCAATCGTCGTCTTCCCGATCCCGCGGTGCCCCGAAAAGATGTACCCGTGCGCGATCCTCTTCTGCTCCAGCGCATTCAGCAGCGTGCGCGTCACATGATCCTGGCCCGCCACGTCGGCAAACCGCTGCGGTCGATACTTCCGTGCCAGAACCTGGTAGCCCATACTGTGTGTACTCCCCTTTTACGCCTCAACATCCCACCAGCGCCTGAAAGGGATTGTACCGTTCCAGGGGAATGAAGATTTCGACTCTCGGTTCAGTAGGCAATCCGCCCGCGCGGTTCAAACGGTTTAGACTACGGTATCCACAGATTTACACACAGTGATACGGGGGAAAACTAGATGTTGACGAAGCTGGTGATCCGAAACTTTAAACGATTTGAAAACGTCGAGATTCCCCTCTCCAACCCGGTGGTGTTTATTGGCCCGAACAACTCAGGGAAAACAACGGCGCTCCAGGCTCTCGCCTTGTGGGAACTCGGACTTCGTCGTTGGCGAGAAAAGCGCGTCGGAGGAGCGCCAGAGAAGCGACCTGGAGTCGCCATTAACAGACGCGATTTGCTAATGGTGCCTGCCCCCACCGCGGATCAACTATGGCGCAAGCTTCATGTGAGGAACGTTCAGAAGACTAATGGGGTTCAAGAAACAAAGAATATACGCATCGACATTCTTGTCGCAGGCAATACGCGAGGCGTGGACTGGGAATGTGGGCTTGAATTCGATTTCTCAAACGACGAATCGTTTTTTTGCCGACCGTTGAGGGTAGAGGACACAAAGCAGCCGAGTAGGATGCCTATCCCAAATGAGGCAACGGAAGTTCAAGTTGCTTTTCTACCCCCAATGTCGGGGCTTGCCTCAAATGAAACTAGACTGGACAGTGGAGCGATCAACGTGCGCTTGGGCGAAGGACGAACAGCTGAAGTCCTTCGCAATCTCTGTTACAGGTTATATGAAGAAGATCAAAATGGGAGCGAAGGTCGACCTTGGGAGACTCTTGTCGCGCAAATGCATGACTTGTTCAGCGTCAAGTTACGCCCGCCGGTTTATGTTGCGGAGCGCGGCGAAATCCAGATGACATATCTCGACGAGAATGATGTCGAGCTTGACCTTTCATCCTCAGGGCGTGGACTTCAGCAGACTTTGCTCTTACTAGCTTACCTCTCTCTACATAAAGGTGCTGTGCTTCTGCTGGACGAGCCGGACGCTCACTTGGAGATTCTTCGACAAAGAGAGATCTACTTGAAACTGCGTGAGTCTGCGCGATCGAACGGAAGCCAGCTGATCATAGCTAGTCATTCAGAGGAAGTACTGAATCAAGCCGCCAGCTTGGAGGACGACAGCGTTGTGGCCTTCCTTGGAAGACCTCACGTAATTCCCCGGCAAAATGCAGCCAGAGGTAGGGTGAGAAGCGCCTTAACGACGTTGCGTTACGACCAGTATTATTTGGCGGAACAGGTAGGGTGGGTAATCTATCTGGAAAACTTCACGGATCTGAATATATTGCGGGCGTTTGCTGAAAAGCTGGGACACCCAGCCGCTGCCAATCTCAGTTCCCCATTTTTGTTTCCGATTGGCAACCAGCCGGCAAAGGCTAGATCACACTTTCATGACCTTCAAGAAGCCAAGCCGGAGCTTGTCGGATTCGTAATTGTCGACAACGATGCACCGACTCTTCCCGATGATCCAGCACTCCCTCAGATGAAATGGCAGCGCAGAGAAATCGAGAATTACATTTGCCAACCGGAAACCCTTGAATCTTTTGCACGGAAAGTAGGATCAGAATCGGCGGGGGGCCCACTATTGGAGCAAGCTCATGTCGAGGCGGCCTTAAATGCAATGAGAGAAGCTGTGCGAGACAGGGTAACTCCGGCGGCATTGAGGGACCCCAGGGATCTATGGTGGAGGACCGTCAAAGCCACAGACGATTTCTTAGATTTGGTATTTCCTGACTTCTACCGCAGATTGGGGCAGTATATGGACTTCAAAAAGGCAGACTACTATGAGCTCGTCCGGTATGTGCCGATGGATATGGTGAGCGATGAAATCCGGCTGGCCCTCGATCGGATCAACGAGACTGCACAGCGAGCGCGCCCTGCGGTCGAGTAGTCGCACCGAATGACGACCACCGGGAGACCCGCGTGAACCGCCGCACATTCCTGATCCGATGTGGAGAAACAGCTGCGTTAGTGGCGTCTTCAAAAACAGCAGTTGCCGCCAACACGACAGCCGAGCTCGTCCTCCGTGAAGCGCCCAACGCCCCGCGCATCCCCCTCACCTACACCGGCCTCAGCTACGAGCTGGCCCAACTCTCCGACCCCGACTTCTTTTCCGCATCGAACCGCGCGCTCGTAGCCCACTTCCGCCTCCTCAGCCCGCACGGCATCCTCCGCGTCGGCGGAAACAGCAGCGAGTTCTGCTGGTTCAAGGCCGACGCAAGCACGCCCGAGCCCACGCTGCACGTACCCAGGGGCGACCTCAACTCCAACTGGATGCCGCATCAACTCTTCGCCATCGAGCCCCGCGCCATCGATCAGCTCGCCGGCTTTCTCCGCGCAACCAACTGGCGACTCATCTACGGCCTCAACCTCGGCAACAGCACACCCGCACGCGCCGCCACCGAAGCCGCATACGTCGCCTCAAAGATCGGCCCGCAGCTCGAGTACTTCCAGATCGGCAACGAGCCCGACCTCTACCACAACCCCACCAACGGCACGCGTCCCTCTAACTGGGGCTTCGACGACTACGTAAATGATTGGTCGAACTTCGCCCGCGCCATCCTCTCCAAAGTTCCCAATGCACGCTTCGGCGGCCCCGACGTCGCGTCGTCCTCCGACTGGGTTGTGCGCTTCGCCGAGAGCATCCCGCAGGAGCTCCCCAACCGCATCGCCGCCCTCACCGGCCACTACTACGCCGAGGGCCCGCCCGACGATCCCCGCGTCACCATCGAGCGCTTGCTCCGTCCCAACCCCCGCATCGCCGAATCGATGAGCCGCATCGAACAGATCGCAAAACCGCGCAGTCTCGTCTACCGCATGTCCGAAGGCAACTCGTGCTACCGCGCCGGAAAACCGGGCCTCAGCAACGCCTTCGCCGCGGCCCTGTGGGGCGGCGACTACATGCTCCAGACGGCCTCGCTCGGCTGCGTCGGGGTCAACTTCCACGGCGGCCAGTCCGGATTCCTCACCCGCGCCCTCGGCAACCACAATCCCGGCCTCGACTCCGCCAAAGCCCCAACGAAAATGCACGGCGGCTACTACACGCCCATCCAGAGCGAGCCCGGCCAGCCCGTCCGCGCCATGCCTGTCTTCTACGGCATGATGCTCGCCAACCAGCTGGCCGGAGGCACAATGCTCGCCTGCGACCTCAAGACAGATGTGGACGCCACCGCCTACGCCGCTTCCCACGCGTCGTCAATCATCCTCGCCCTCTTCAACAAGGACTCCGGCAAATCGCTCGACCTCTCCATCCGAGCTCCGCACCCTCTGCGCGCCGCCCGCGCATGGCGTCTTCAGGCCCCATCCCTCGACGCAATCGAGGGCATCACGCTGGCCGGCGCATCCATCGACGACGACCACGCCCGCTGGACCCCAACGACGACCGAGAAGCTCAACCCAAGCGCAAATTCCCTCGACTTCCATCTCCCCGCCGCATCCGCCGCACTCCTCTTTCTGAATTCCTGACCGCGCGCCACGGCCCCTAGGGAGTTTCGTCCAGCCGCCTGCGCTACATGTGGATACAATCGAGTACCGGTTCATCGCAACAGGAGACAATCCATGAATCTGCCTGACGCGCCCGTTACACATGAAGGCTTTTTCGCAACTCAATTCTTCACGGTGGCCGACCAGGAAAAATCGAGAGACTTCTATGTCCGGATTCTTGGCGGGAAATTGATCAAGCCGGAAAATCCCTGTTACATCAAGCTCGCGAATACGTGGATCATTCTCAATTCCGGCGGCGGCCCGACTCCCGACAAGCCGGAGGTCACTCTTGAAACGCCGCGGGACCTCAAAAGGATGAGCAGCTTTCTTAATCTGCGTGTCGCCGACATCTGGGCCTGCTACAGGGAATGGGGCGGCAAGGGAGCGTCTTTTCTCACCGAACCATGGGCCAACGATGACGGTTGGGAATGGCGCTGCTACATGCGCGACCCGGACGGCTACATCATCGAGGTCGGCCAATACACTCAAGTCGCCCTCGACTGGTTCAAGAGCCACAGTTGAATGAGAATGAAGCCAGCTTCGCGAAGCGCGAGAGGCCGTAATTCTGCCGCCAGCCTTGAATCCCTGCTCTCAATTCAGGCGGAATCCCGCGGGCTATTCGCAGAACCATCGGCTGCTTTGTTCTGCTCCCAAAACTAAACGGCCCGGACCGAATAATCGCGATCCGGGCCGCTGTATTGACACAACTCACTTGCTCTGGCAACAGGAATCCGTGCAACCGCCCTGGCAGCACGTCTGCCCGCACTTGTCGCCGCAGCACGCCCTGCAATATGCGCCCTTCGAGAACGCCGAGGTCTGCGCCAGCGCCGTCACGCCCAGAACCACCGCAAGTGAACCCAATGCAAACATCCTTTTCATGATCCAAATCTCCTTTGACGTTGAGGGTGAACATCCAGGCCGCGGGCACAATCCAGCCTCGCAGCCGCCCCATGCGCTGCATGTCAGGAGAGATCTAGATCCGGAACACGCGGTTGAGAACGTATCGCGGAGGAGAGGCCGCCGGCGCCGGATCCATCGATCGTCCTGCCGGAGCCGCGGTCACACTCGCTGAAATCA
The DNA here is from genome assembly GCA_035263625.1 of Occallatibacter sp. Classification (GTDB taxonomy): domain Bacteria; phylum Acidobacteriota; class Terriglobia; order Terriglobales; family Acidobacteriaceae; genus Telmatobacter. Next base: position 98,004 of record DATFRB010000087.1, on the reverse strand, counting down.
GAACCGTCGCCACAACAGTCGAAATGGCAACCGCCTTCGGCTTCACCGCCGTCGCCCACGCCGCCGCAACTTGCGGAGCAGAATGACTGCAGCACTCCATCTCGCAGCTCGCAAGTTCGCGACCCATCGGACAATCCGGTCCCATCTCGGCCGCGCCCATCGTGCACGCAGCAGCGCGGCTGGCCATGTGCTTTGAGCACGCAAGCCCTTCCACCGCCGGCAGCCCGGCCAGTAGGGCAATCACCATCACCGCGACGTATTGGGAAACCCGCTTCATCCGCTGTATTCAAACCTATTGATCTGCCCCCTCCCGGTATGTGAGCCGAGTCACAGGTACCGGCCCTCACGTTATCGAAAGCAAACTCTTCGCCAACCACTTCTTCGCTCCAACCTCGTTCCGGCCCGGCAACCGAAAGCTGTGAACGATGAACTGCGAACTCTGAAATGGATATGGGAAATGAATTCCTTCGGATTGGCCGATTCGCTCGGATGATCTGCTATACTTATCAAGTAGGAAAATCACCCCTCGCGGAGCGGCCTCCCGAGGGGTGAGTCTTTTTGGGTCCGGACTGGCTCAGAGTTGGATGGGAAGGAAAATACCCCCCTCCCCCCCCTATATTTTTTCCTCGGAGGAAATATTGCTCAACCCGAGTCACCGCTGAGCGGCGCCGCGCGAGCGAAGGGCTACTCGCACCGAAAGTTCTTCGCATCCTCCGTGTCGCCGCTTCCCGAATACTGCGCATGCTTCGGATAAGCGCACAACGGCCGGCTCCGCCCCGGAAATGCCTTGCCGGTGGCGATCACCGAATCCGGCGCAACGCCCTTTTCCACCCAGTTCACCACCGCGTTCAGCATGTCGAACTGGTCGAGCGACGGACCACCCCCGCAATGTCCCATGCCCGGCACGAGAAACATCCGGCTCCATTCCGCCACCTTCTCCGCGCCGCCGTTGGTCTCCGCCAGCGACTTGTAGTAGCCAAGCGTGTCGAGCGGGGAAAACCATGGATCGCTATCTCCATGAAAGAAAAGTATCTTCCCGCCACTCCCTGAGAATGTCACGAGATTCACTGACGCCGGTTCGACCAGCGGATCGCTCGCGCTCAGAGCCTCCTTGTCCACATCGATCGTGGTCGCGGTAGTGTAAGGTCCAAAGATGCCGCGCGTGCCCATTGAAAGCAGGCCCGGAATCGGCGCCTTCTCGGCGATCCCCGCGTCGAACAGGAACCCCGGATAAACCTGTGTCCCATAAGCATTCTTCGGTCCCGCAAACGCCTTCTTGATTGCGGCTACCTTTTCCGGCGCGATGCACCCTTCGCTCTCGCCCGCCTTGCACGCAACCGCCGCCGGATCAAAGTCGCAGCCCATCGGATCGGAGATCATCCCGTCAGCCACGCCATCCCGCGCGTCGCACCTCTTCATCAGCGCATCCATGAAGACCTTGCGGTCGCCGTCAGTCAGGAACTTGTCGATCTCCGGCTTGCCCGACGTATCCTTCGGCGAAGCCTGGTTGTACGCCACCGGAATCCATTGACTGATAGCAAGGTTCGAGTACCCGGTACGCATCGCCGGATCGCCTGACACGATCCCGTTGAACACATTCGGATAGCGTTGCGAGAGAATCATTCCTTCTCGACCGCCCGTAGAGCAGCCCACGAAATACGAATATGAAGCAGTCCTGGCGTAGTAGTGCGCGATAATCTCCTTCGCCACCCTGGCGACTTCGGCGTTGGCCATATAGGCAAAGTCAAGATAGGCCTGCTGGTCGCGCATGAAATTAAAATCAAACGGCCCGGTCTTCGCCTTGTGTCCCGTATCCGTGCTCGCCACCGCAAATCCGCGCGCCAGGGCCGGCTTTCCGCCCGCGTAGTTGGCTCCAGTCGGATATCCAACGTATCCATTGCCGCCGCCGCCGCCCTGCATCATGAAATCGCCATTCCAGGCGCTCTTCTCCGGCAGCGCAACCGCAAACCCTATCCCGAATTCCTCTCCGCCGACGCCCTTGCGCGCATGGATCACCCCGTCTACGCGGCAGTGCGCGGGCAACGGACCAATCGCAGGAGATCCAGGAAATGGACCCGGCACGCTTAACCCCGCAGCAACAGCTTTGGCCGTGCTGATTGCAACACCGTCCAGTTTGAGATTCGTCAAATCGGCACAAGAATTCGCGGGCTGAGCCGTCGCCGCTGCAACCATGCAACACACTGCCGCCATCACTACAAGGAACCTCAACTGCGCCATGGTCGTGCCTTCTTTCTCTTTCGGGAACCATCCAACTATAGCGAGGCTGCTTAGAGAGCGGCAAGCAGAGTGCATTCGCAAGCCGGGCGGTTCAGCCCGAAATCTCCATCGCCAGCAGCGCGGACCCAAGACATTTTCCATGGGCATCCAGCGCCAGCGAGCGCGTCACGCTGTGTGACAACGGCCGCCGCAGCACAAAATTGAGCGCACCCAATTTGGGCAGGCTATATCGCTGGACAGGCCCTTCAATCAGTTCCTGAAAGTGAGCAGCCACGCATTCCGCCGTGACCTCCCGTTGCAGCATCTCGAAGTCTTCCGCCCGATAAGCGATCAACGAGATCGTCACAAGGTTCCCCTTGTCGCCGGTCCGCGAGTGCGCAACTTGGTTGAGAAGCATTTTCAGCTCTCCAGAATTTCGACTTGGTGGCTGGCAGCGTCCCGTGGAATAAGCGCAGAAATGATCGCGACAATCTCTCGCGTCGTTCCCGCGGCGCCGCCTCCACCCGCCGGCCCGTTCGTGTACAGCGCCTCAACCTCGCGCGGAATCCTCGCCGCCACAGCCTGCGACGCCGCCCGCCCCGCGGCGCGCAACCTGATTTCATTCGGCGTCGGCGCATGCCGCGACAAGTGCGGCCCGTGGATCGAATTCATCCCGACAAAATCAAATCGCAACTCATCCAGCGCCAACCGCGCCAGCCTCTCCGCAAGAATCTCCCGCGCAAGCTCGGCCCGCCGCAGCGCGTTCGGACCCGCGTACGAGATCTGCCCTTCGCCGATGTAGCCGTCGCTGAATCCGATCGAAACCTTGAGTGTGGCAGGACGCATCCGTCCTCGTCCCCCGCTCACGCGCACGCGGTCCGGCCCAACCTCTTCCAGCGTCACACCCGAAAAATCTGCGATCACATCCGGCGTGTAATAAGCTGCCGGGTCCTGAATCTCGTAGAGCAGTTGCTCAGTACAAGTCGCCCGATTCAACAACCCGCCCGATCCCTCAACTTTCGTGAGAATGGCTGAGCCATCCGCGCTTACCTCTGCAATCGGGAACCCGAGCCGCGCGAGCCCCGGCACATCTTTGAATCCCGGGTCTGCAAAATATCCGCCCGTAAGCTGTCCCGCACATTCGAGCAAATGCCCGACCACAGTTCCCTGCCCCAGCATCACCCAATCCTCCATCGGCCATTCAAACTCGTGGATCATTGGTGCCAGGAACAGCGCCGGGTCGGCCACGCGCCCGGTCAGAATCACATCCGCTCCGCGGCGCAGCGCCTCAAGCACTCCCGTCACACCAAGATAAGCATTGGCCGATAGCCACGTGCTGTGTGGAGGAAGCTGACCCTCGGGCATCTCGATGGCGATGCCTCCATTCCACATCGCGCTCAGCACATCATCCCCTGAAACGGCCGCGATCTTGAGCCCTCGCAGCCCGAGCCGCCCCGCAATTTCGCAGGTCTTCGCTGCCGCCGCCGCCGGATTCGCAGCGCCCATATTGCTGATGATTCGGATGCGCCGTTCCGCGCAATTCCTCAACACGGCTTCCATCCGCTCTTCGAGCAGCGGGTCGTAGCCCGACGAAGCATCCATCGTGCGCGCCTTTTGCGCGATGGCAATCGTCCGCTCCGCAAGACACTCGAAGACCAGATACTCGATCGAGCCCTTCTCCGCCAGTTCCAACGCCGGATCGATCCTGTCCCCGGAGTATCCCGCGCCGGCTCCGATTCTCACCGTCTTCATTGCATGCTCCGAATTCCCTAAAGCGGAATAATCCCCAGCATTAACGCAACGATCGTCATCAGCACTGAAGCCGCGAACAAGAATGGGATCGTAAACCGCTGATGCTGCGCCAGGCTAATCTCCGACAGGCCCACCACGAGGTAAGTCGCGGGCGTCAGAGGGCTCACCGGGAACCCCGTCGTGTGCATTCCCAGAAGCGCGCCCTGCGCAACCGTCACCGGCGCCAATCCGGCGGGCGCGCCAGCGCTCGCCAGCACGGGAAGAACCCCAAAGTAAAACGAATCCGGGTCGAAAAACAGGCTGAGCGGCATTGACGTAATCCCCAGCGCGAGCGGGATCAGTCGCACGTCGTGCTGCGGGACGTGCGCCACCACCGCTGCCGCCATCGCATTCAGCATTCCGGTACCCTTCATGATCCCCGTAAATGCTCCAGCCGCAAAGAGAATACTGGCCATAAGAATTGCGGCCGGCGCATGCGCCATAATCCGTTCCTGCTGCGCCTTAAGGTCTCGAAAATTCAGCGTTAGCGCGATCACCGTTCCCAGCATGAAGGCAATCGCCGGGTCGATCCTGCCGCTTATCATGGCGCCCAGCACCACCAGCGTAATGACCACATTGACAAGGAAAAACCGTGGATGTACCTCGCGTTCCCGCTCAGCGGGTGCAGCATCTCGTGCCGATGATCCGCCGTCCTGAATGCTCAGCCTGCGCTCCTCCCTGCGCCCGAGCATCCACGAGGTCGCAAACACGAACGCCAGCCCGACCGCCTGCACAGCGACCATCGGAACGAAGATGCTCGATACGGGAATGTGCAGCGCAGCCGACGCGCGCAGCGTAGGTCCCGTCCACGGCAGAAAATTCACGCCCGCAGCCATAGACACCACACACGCGAGGATGCGCCGGTCGATTCCCAATTCGTCATAAAGCGGCAGCACGGCGGGAATGGTGACGAGAAACGTCACCGCTCCCGATCCATCGAGATGAACCAGAAGCGCCAGCAGCGCCGTTCCAGGGATAATCCGCGATGGCTTCCGTCCAATCGCGCGCAGCAGCCACGCGATAAACGGTTTCAGCATTCCCGCGTCTGTCATGATTCCGAAGAACAGAATCGCGAACACGAACATGCCGATCACGCCGGAGATCGCTTCGATCCCAGAGAGCATGAACTTGCCCGTGCGCAGCCCGAATCCGCCGCACAAAGCCGCGAGCACCGGAATCGCAACAAGCGCTACGATGGGCGAAATCCTCTTGCTGAGGATCGCAGCCATAAGAGTCAATACGGTGAGCGCGCCCAGAGCGGCAAGGAGCATAGTGGGGTAGTCTTCCGCAGGATCGTTCCAACAAACTATAAGAGACAGCTGCCGGGTTTGGAAACGATCTTCAAAGAATATGCGGAAAGGCGGGCGCGGCTTTCCTTAGAAATCGTGCGACCGGGTCAATCGACTTCCTGTGCCTTGTCGGTCAGGTATTGTTCCCACGCGGCCGATCGGTCCATCTCCACCAGCTCCGCCATCAGTTCTTCAATTTGCTCCGCCTTGCGAGCGCTGACCTCGAGGAACTCGATCCCTGCCCTCGTTTGCCCGTGGACGTGCCGAACCACCCCCGCAACCCGCAGCGACATTCCCTTGATCTTCAAGTGAACTTCGACATTGGAGTGCTCGAACGCCGGTATCGGAACATCGGACAGGATGCAGCAACCCTTCTTGCTCAGGTCGAACAAAGCTCCAACCGCAACCCCTCCCACCGGCAGCACGCGCAGCTCCGCAATTCCCTTGCAGCGCAATCGGGGGTGCACCCGCTGCTCATGCTGCGGGCTTTCCTTTCCGTGGCCTGCCTCGGCCGGATTCTGGGTTGCTCTTGTCACGTAGACTCCCCTCGCTGCGGGCGACCGCTCGACTCCGCTGCGAACAGCACATGTTCTTAAGTCGCTTTTCGGCAGCCCGCGCCGAATCATGCGATCCGCCGGAGTCCGGGAGTAATTCAAGTCGCAAATCGTGCCGGTTTGGGAAGTGGCGAATGTTTATGGGTCACATCGGTATGTGATTCTCCTCACATACAGCCCGTGCATGCGACTCATTATTGTTGGTCTGTTTGATGACGTGGATCACATGAGACCGCTTCGCGCGGAAGCGCAGGCCGGCCTCGAGAAGACTGGTACCAATGCGCTTTTTCAAAGATGCAGGACATCTTTTCCGGTTCGCGGCTTTATTCGTGGTGGCATTCCTGATTTTTTGGGCGATACGCGGATTTGTGATTCCGCACACTTTCGGCAAGTACGGTCACTATCGCGCCGCCGCCATGGACGAAATTGCCGCCCGCCCCATTCACTATGCCGGCCACAAGGCGTGCGAAACCTGCCATTCCGATGTGGCGGACACCAAGAAAGCGGGCAAGCACGTGACCGTGAACTGCGAGGCATGTCACGGGCCGCAGGCACAACACGCCGATGATCCCGGCACCATAACCCCCGCCAAACTGGATACCGCAGTCCTGTGCGCCCGCTGTCATTCTGCCTCCGCCGCCCGGCCAAAAACGTTTCCCCAGATCAACGTGGCCGAGCACTCCAACGGCCTCCCCTGCGAGACCTGCCATCAGCCGCACAGCCCCGCGATTGGCGCGGCAACCGCCGCCAAGGGAGGAGCAAAGTGAATCTCAGCCGCCGTCATTTCCTGGTGCTCATGCCCGCCGCTGCCGTCGCTTGGAAATCCGTCCTTGCCGGAGAGCCGGAATCCGCGCCGAATTACACCATGTCCGACCACTGGTGGGGCATGTTGATCGACATCCCCAAGTGCATCGGCTGCGGCAACTGCGTGCGCGCCTGCCAGGCCGAGAACGATGTTCCGGACGGCTATTTCCGAACCTGGGTCGAGCGTTATCACGTAACCGACACCAACATGACCAATCCGGAAGTCATTTCGCCCGACGGCGGCAAAGAGGGCTTCCCAGCCGCGGCTGAAGATGCGGGCAAATACTTCTTTGTCCCCAAGTTGTGCAATCACTGCGCCGACTCGCCGTGCACGCAGGTCTGCCCGGTCGGGGCGACATTCGTCACCCCCGATGGCGTCGTGCTCGTCGATCCCAAGTACTGCCTCGGATGCGCCTACTGCGTGCAGGCGTGCCCGTATGGATGCCGTTACATCCATCCGGAAAAGAAAGTGGCGGACAAATGCACGCTCTGCTACCACCGCATCACCAAGGGATTGACCACCGCTTGCGCGGAGAATTGCCCCACGGGCGCGCGCCAGCTTGTGGATTTGAAGAACCCGAAGGACCCGATTCACGAGTTCCTGAAGACGCACAGCGTGCAGGTGCTCAAGCCGCAGATGGCCACCGGGGCAAAGGTTTACTACAACGATCTCGACGGTTCGGTGAGATAAGAGGTAGTCATCAGTTTTCAGTTGTCAGTTTTCAGCCTTGGGAGGCGTGAATTGACCCCCGATGTTGGCAATCAAGACTGACAGCTGACAACTGAGAACTGACAACTGGAGTTCGCTATGAACGGTGTAGAAGGCTTCATGTATCCGAACGAGATCGCGCTCCACTGGAGCGTGCTGATCGTCCTGTATCCATTTATTACGGGCCTGGTCGCGGGCGCTTTTATTTTGGCGTCGCTGGAGCGCGTGTTTCGCGTGGATGCGGTAAAGCCGACCTATCGCCTGGCGCTCCTCACGGCGCTCTCGTTCCTGCTGGTCGCTCCCTTGCCGCTGCAGTTGCACCTCGGCCACCCCGAGCGCTCGCCGGAGATGTACTTCACCCCGCACAGCACCTCCGCCATGGCCATGTTCGGCTACGTCTACCTCTGGTACCTGATGGCCGTGCTGGTGTTCGAGATCTGGCTTGACTATCGCCGCGAGATCGTTCTCTCCGCCCAGAGCTCGCACGGGATCAAGCGCCTCATCTACCGCATCATGTCGCTCGGCTCCAGCAACATTAGCGCCCGCTCGCTTCATATCGATGAGCGCGTGGGCTGGGTGGTGACGCTGGTCGGCATCCCGTCTGCCTTCATGCTGCACGGCTACGTCGGCTTCATCTTCGGATCCATCAAGGCCAACCCGTGGTGGTCGTCGCCGCTCATGCCGGTGGTCTTCATCTTTTCTGCGATGGTTTCGGGCATCGCATGCGTCATGGTCCTTTACATGGCGACGACCAAACTGCGCGGGAAGCAGATCGACATGAAGTGCGTCGATACCATCGCCATGTACCTGCTCTACACCTTCATCATCGACTTCAGCCTCGAGATGCTCGATCTCATTCATCGCATCTACGAGGCAGATGAATCCTTCCGCAGCCTGGACTTCATGGTCCACACGAAGCTCTATTTCTCTCATATTGTCGTCCAGATCATCCTCGGCACGCTCACTCCTCTCATTCTGCTTGCGATCACCCAGGTCGTTAAGCTGGGCGAGATTGCGCGCAAGCGCATGTATGCGACGGCCGGCGCGTTAACGCTCATGGGGATCTTTGCCATGCGCTGGAACGTCGTGATCGGCGGACAACTCTTCTCCAAAAGCTTTCTCGGCTACACCACCTACAAAATGGCGCTGGCTTCGCGCGAGGGGCTTCTCGTGGCCGTTGCTCTAACGCTTCTTCCGCTGGGAATCCTGTGGGTGCTCATCAAGCTGCTGCCGCCGTGGCCGGAAGACCACGCGGCCGTCGGAGCGAACGGGGACTAAGACCTCAGAAATACGATCAGCAACAATCGGGTGGATTCCATGAACGCTCATCCCGAAGCTGTAGACGAGCTGACCGCGCGGATCGAAGCGCTCGAGAAGCGCGTCACCAATCTCGAAGACCACCAGCCGGAGGCGGCAGGTCTCAAGTCCTCGCCGGCGGCGGCGAAGCCGATCGCAGATCCCGTTGAATCTGGCGTAATGAGCGGAACCGGGATCATTCCCGTGCTCGGAAGCTCGCTGCTCGGCATTGCCGGAGCTTACCTGCTCCGCGCCCTCTCCGGCACAACCCTTTTTCAGCGCAGAATCGTAGCGACGGTGGCGGCGGCGTATGCGGTGGCATGGCTGGTCGCCGCCCTGCGATCCGTCAAGCATCGCCAGGCGGCAGGAGTCTTCTTCGCCGCGACTTCCCTGCTCATTGTCTCCCCGATGATGTGGGAGATGTGCCTGCGGTTCCAGGCGATGTCGCCGGCAGTTGCAGCCGCCTTGCTCGCGGCCTACGCGGCCACTGCAACTGTGCTCGCACGGCAATCCGGACGCCGGGTTGTGCTTTCCGTGGCATGCATCGGCGTTGCCGCATCGGCGCTTGCGCTCCTGGTGGCCACGCATGACATGGCGCCATTCGCGCTCGTGCTGCTGGCGATGGTTGCGGTGAGCGAATACGCGCATCTCCTGGGCATCAGGATGGCGGCCCGCCCTGTCATCGCGTTGATCTGCGATGTCGCGGTGTGGAGCATACTTTTTGTCTATCGCCTTCCCGCGACTGACCGCCCTGAGTACCCGCCGCTCGGATGGCACGTGGCGCCGTTAATTGGCTGCGCTCTGTTCTTTTTGTGGACCTGCGGCCTCGCAATCCGGGTCCTGCGGCAGCGCCAAATCATCTCCGTGTTCGATGGAATCCAGGCAGTCATCTCGTTTCTGCTGGCAGCAGTTACATGGTTGTGGTTTGTGCCCGGCGCTGGTCCTGTAGCTCTCGGGGCCTGCTGCCTCATCCTCTCGGGCGCATGCTACGCGTCGGCATTCGGGCCATTCCGGAATGCCCCGAGCCGGCGGAATTTCCATGTCTTCGCAGTCTGGGCCGCGTCTCTGCTTGTAACGGGTGCATTTCTCTGCGCGCCCCAGGCCGTCGCGGCGGGGTTGCTGGCGGTCTCCGCATTGTGTGCGATCCTCGCCGCAAGGCGCATCGGAACCGGCTCCATCACCTTGGCGCTTCACGGGCTTGTGTTTCTGACCGTTGCCGTAGTCGCAGCACGAGTCCACTTCTTTGTCTTCGGCGCGCTGATCGGCCAGGTGCCTTCGCACCCCGGATGGAATCCCCTGCTTGTGATCGGGTGTGCCGTCCTGGCGTTTTCGTTCAGCGGCGAGCGTCCCGGGGAAGACTGGCACAAGCAGGCGATTCACCTGTCAATTTCCGCGGTTGCTGCGTGCACAGCCATAGCGCTCGTTGCGAGCGGCATCGTCGGGCTCGCGTCCCTCATCTTTTCTCCCAGCGTGTTTCATGTGGCGCTCATCCGGACGGTGACGATCTGCGCGGCGGCGCTCGGGCTTGCGCTGGGCGGATCGCGCGGCTCGCGTCCGGCAATGACACGAATCGCCTACGGCGCGCTGGCCCTCGCCGCGGCCAAGCTGCTCTTCGAAGATCTGCGCCATGGGCACATGGAATACATTGCGGCATCCATCTGCCTTGTGGCGCTCACGCTGATCGCGGTTCCGAAGATTGCGCACAGGCAGCCGCGCCCTTAGCCCGCTCTTCATCTCGCCGTTCGCGGGGCAGGTTCGCCGCTCCGGGGACGCCCGAAAAATTTCGCAGAAAAGTGGTTGACACGGCGGCCAGTCCGTTCTACATTAAACCAATCGGTTATTTAACCGACTGGTTTATTGCAATGCAGGATCAACTCAGCAATACGTTCGCCGCTCTCGCCGACCCCACCCGCCGCGCCATTCTCGCCCGGCTCGCGATGGGAGAAACGTCGGTGACGGAACTCGCACAGCCATTCGAGATGTCGATGCCTGCGGTCTCAAAGCACCTCAAAGTGCTGGAGCGCGCGGGCCTGATTGCCCGCGGGCGCGAGGCTCAGTGGCGGCCTTGCAGGCTGGATGCGGGCCCGCTCAAGGACGCAGCCGGGTGGATCGATGCGTACCGCCGATTCTGGGCCCCCTACGTGGATGCTCTCGAACGACACCTCGACCGCATGAGCCACCCGCTATCGGCAAAAAGAAAACCATCCTCAACACGGCGCAGCGCAAACCGCAGAAACCACAAAGGAGAGACAAAATGAAAATCAAAGTGACCACTCTGCTTGTCGACGATCAGGACAACGCACTGCACTTCTACACCGAAGTGCTGGGCCTCGTGAAGAAGGCTGATTACACCAATGGCCCATATCGCTGGCTCACGGTGGCCTCGGCGGAGGAGCCGGACGGCATCGAGTTGCAGCTCGCGCTGAATAACAACCCTGCGGCGAAAACCTATCAGCAGGCGGTGTTCCAGCAGGGTCAGCCCGCGTTCATGTTCTTCACCGACGACGTGAAGGCCGACTACGAGCGCATCAAGGCCGCCGGCGGCGAGTTCACCGCGCCCCCCACCGACGGGGGATACGCCACCATCGCCACGCTCAACGACTCCTGTGGCAACATCATTCAGCTCACGCAGCTCAAGCGCTGGCAAGGCTGATGTCGAAAAGAATCGCTGGCAGGCGCCGAAGGCCGCGGCTCAAACCGCAGCGATTCGACCGGCTGACGCCTGCACCGCGGCTCAACATCGACCGCTCTCGGAGGCTGTTTCGTTCGTTCTGGTCTGCATGTGTCGATGCTCTGGAACGGCACCTCGATCGCCTTGACCGGTCAGATCGAACCGGTAGAGCAGCACGAACGAAAAAGAAGGGAAGGAAATTCGATGACTGATCGCGCACAGTATGCACCGGGCCCAGCTCGCGGCGCCCAGGCTCGCAAGGACGGTGACGACTTGACGCTCATCCTCGTGCGGGAGCTGCATCACCCACCTGCGATGGTATGGGAGGCTCTTACCGATCCTGCGCACCTGGCCGAATGGGCGCCGTTCGACGCGGACCGCAGCCTGGCCGTAGTGGGGCCGGCGAAGCTCTCCTTAGCCAAATCACCGAAACAGCAGGTATTCGAATGCGTCGTCAAGAGGGCCGAAGCGCCCCGCCTTCTCGAGTACAACTGGGGCGAAAAGGACCTGCGCTGGGAGCTCGAACCGCTAAGCGGTGGCACCCGCCTCACCCTCTGGCACCACATCGACAGCCGCTACATCTCCTGGGGCGCCGCGGGCTGGCACATCTGCTTCGATGTGCTTGACCGGCTGCTCGCAGGCGATCCAATAGGACGCATCGTTGGCAACGACGCGATGAAATTTGAGTGGCAGCGCCTGAACGCCGAGTACGCGCAACAGTTCGGAGTAGAAGCGCGGAAGTGGACAGCGCCAAAACCATAAGGCAGAACGCCGCAATGCCGCAAGGAGATTGAATCCCATGATCAGACGCCAATCGCCCGCGATGAAATCGTTGAACGTCATGCTGTGGACAACACAGATCCTACTGGGGGTCTTCTTCTGTTTCACAGGCTTTGGCAAAGTCCTGGCGTATGACCCCGCCGTGTGGAACCGAATGCTCCACCAGGTAGCGTGGTTTTCTGCAGTGCCCCAGTGGCTTTTCATCTTCATCGGCCTCTGTGAAGGGCTGGGAGGAATCGGGTTGATCGTGCCGGCAATCACGCGAGTCGCGCCCAGGCTTACGCCAATCGCCGCCGCCGGCATTGCCCTCATCATGCTGCTCGCTGCCATCTTTCACATCGTGCGCGGCGAGTACGCCTTTTTCCTGCCTTTCAACCTGGTGATACTGGGTGTCGCTGCATTCGTCGCCTTCGGGCGCGTGGGGATTCCGATCGCGCCCGCGCGGATCGGCGCATTCCGCTTCGTGACGGGGCTGGCGTTATGCGGGCTGCTGGTTCTCGCGGGGATTGCCCCGGTCGTGTACCAGTCGGCACACACGCACTAACCTTTAGCTGAGCGGCTGGCGCCCCTTGCTCCAGCCTGGGCAACCACAGCTTGTGGGGATGCGAGATCCCTGGAATCCCGGCTCGAATAGCCCGCTTCGACCGGACACTAGGAATGGGGAGGTCAAGTGAACTGGAATAAATGGATTCGTCAGATCCACCGCTGGCTGTCCGTGCTCTTTACGGCGGTCGTCATCGTCAATGGCGTCGCTGTGTTCCGCGGTAAATATTCCAACGCGCTGGGCCTCGCAGCGGTGTACCCGCTCGCCCTGCTCTTTCTCAGCGGCGCCTACCTGTTCGTGCTGCCATATGCCGCACGGTGGCGCAGCGTGCGGCGCATAACTGAACAGGCATCAATCCGCACGGTGCGATGATTGCCGGTTAGGCGAAGCACAAACACATTTGGCGCGAGAGCAGGAGGTTCACATGAAAAGGCCCGTCCCCGCGGAATCCGCTTCTGATTTTATCGATGCAAAGATCAACTCACTTGCGGACTGGCGCGGGAAAGCGCTTGCGAAGGTCCGCGCCATCATTCACAAGGCAGACCCCGAGATCGTCGAAGAGGTCAAGTGGATGGGCACGCCTGTGTTCTCTCATGGCGGTATCGTCTGCACGGGGGAGACCTATAAGAACTCCGTCAAATTGACCTTCGCAAAGGGAGCCACGCTAAAGGATCCTGCCCGCCTGTTCAACTCCAGCCTTGACGGAAACGTCAGGCGCGCCATCGACATTCACGAAGGTGACAAGATCGATGAAGCCGCTCTGAAAGATCTCATCCGCGCCGCGGTGGCCCTCAATCTACAGGACAAATCAAAGCTCCGCCTGGCGGGCAGCAAGAACGCCGGCAAGCAATAAACCAATAGCTGAAGGCTGAAAGCGATAAGCCGCCACAATGGCGGCCAAGCAGTATTCGAGGGCACTCCCAAGCAACCGCTCAATTGCACGCCCTCGCTGACAGTTGCACATATGCGAAGTCAGGTACTGACGTAACGTTTTGCAGGGATTAACGGTCACATTCAGCCGCCCACCATCTCCTCGTACAAAGACGATAAATACCTCACAGCCGGGATGTTAATCCTGGGAAGGTCCCGCCCCTGCGTCGTCTGGGGGCAACCCGGCGATCTCGAAAGTACCGCTTTTCCCACCGAAAATTTTAGAGACATTTCACCGGCAACTGCGCTACACTCCATGCCACTCAGTGTCATGCACTGTGGGCCTAACAATCAGTTTCTAAATCGGTTCCGGGACCTTTATGCGGAAAACCGCCTCTCATGTGCCTCATTCGATCATTGGTTTTCCCGGTCACGAAATAAGTCCATTGACCACACCCTAATGTCCGAAGTGTGGCCCTGTCCTCGCGTGAGCGACAGCTGCAGTTTAAAAATCGGGCTTCGGGGTCCTTTCGGCGCAAGCTGGATACTTCCTCTCTTCCTTCTGTTTCCTTGGTCTTCTAAGGGCTCAACTCAGCTTCGATTGCACACTCTTCTGTCCGAAGAGGCGCCTATCCCCCCGCGTGTGCGGCGTCCGCACTGGCTCCTGATTCGGATCCCCATTCCCCGTGTGCGGACGGGCCCGGTTCGCGTCAGCGCAACCGACAATCAGGAGGAAAACGAAATGAGATCCATCTCCAAGTCACTCACTGGAATGGTGTGCCTCAGCCTGATAGGGCTGGCATGCCTCTTCTCCCCGAATGCTCAGGCTCAGGCCTCTCAGGTTGAAACTGCAGCGAGAGGCGCAAAGCAAGTCATTACCCTGGATCCGCCGGCCGGATGGGAGTTGCAGGTGCATTCCTTCGACGCGCAGGGCAATGCGCGCCCCGCGGCTCCGGAGAATTTTCGCCACCTGGGCGAAGCGACGGTGGGCGAAGAGACCGACCTGCACACGCTGACTCTTCGATTTGCACAGAGCACCCGAATTACGGGCATCTCCATCACAGGCGATTTTCACGTTGACCAGGGCGGCAGTTGCGTGGAAGGAAACGTGTATCAGCAGGGTGCGACCTGCCAGGTACTAGTTCGCTTCGCGCCGCAGGGTCCGGGGAACCGGCTTGGCAAGCTTTCTGTGAGCAATGACCTCTCTGCCCTACCCGCTGCCTTTGGGATAGGCGGATATGGCTATTCGCCAGTCATCAGCTTCATCCCCTCGATCATCTTGACGGTGCCGGGAACCTACCCTTCGAACGTGGGCCTGCTCAACGGCGCACAGAACCTTGCGATCGATGGGGGCGATACGCTGTGGGTTTCAGACACGGGCAACAACGTAGTCCGAAACATGGATTCGAGCGGAACCTTCAAAACGCTCGCCTCGGGATACACCGGACCGTTGGGCATCGCGGTGGACACCTTCGGAGAGGCGTACTTTGACTTGAACTCGAGCGCCAACATGTACGAGATCTATGACTACGGTCCGGTGGTCCAGATCAATGGAGCAGGATCGCTCACCTGCACGGCTGCATCGCCATGCAATCTCAGCGGCGAGGCACTCGGATCTCCGGGGATGTTGAGCATGGATCCCTACAATCACATGTTTTTCCCGGACAACCACGCCGGCGCAGCCATGGTGACTGTGCAGCCGCTTCCAGACCAGCTGGTGCTGATGTACAACCCATTCCCCTACCAGACCAACCCTTCAAGCGCAATGACCGTAGATTCGAGCGACAACCTCTATAGCTTCTGGACCACCAGCGGCGAATGCACGATTCAGCAGGCGTCGCTCTACAACGCGGAGAACTCCAACGTTCAATTCAACAAGGTTGCCGGCGGGCATACCTGCGGTTTCGCGGGTGATGGCGGCCTGGCAGGAAACGCCGAGATCAGCACAAAGATCGGCCAGATGGCGTTTGATACGGCCGGGAACCTGTACTTTACCGACACTAACAACCAGCGCGTGCGCCGCATCGATTACGTCACGGGGACCATCCGCACGATCGCCGGCAACGGCACGTCGGGATACACAAACGATGGCTATCCGTCCACCCAGGCCGAGCTCGCCAATCCCACCGGAGTAGGAATCGACTCACAGGGACAGGTCTACATCATCAGCGGCGCCGCATCTACAGGAACAGCCCAGGTGATCCGCAAGGTGAATCTCCGTGGCTTCGCTTACTTCGGCAGTCAACCAAAGGGTTCCCCAACCGCTGCGAATGTCGTCCTCGTCTCGAATACGGGGAACTCCACGATGGTGCTAACCAGCGCTCAGTTCACAGGGAATAATCCCTCCGACTTTGTCATCGACCCCAAGACCACTAGCTGCCTTCTGACCGCGGGAGCCGTGCTGCAGTCCGGCGCCTCGTGCCAGATCGGGTTCATTTTCACGCCGGCTGCCCCCGGAACACGCAGCGCCTATCTCACTCTGCTCAACAACACTGTGACCAATTCCAACAGCATCTACCTCTATGGCAACGGCACCCTTCCGGCGGCAACCTTCACCATCACCTCGCCGGCCAACGGCGCCTCGTTCGTGTCCGGAACGTCTGTTACGTTCAGCGCCAAGGTGACGTCAGGATCCGGGCCGGCTCCCACGGGAACGGTTCAGTTCAAGGTAGACGGAGCCAACTACGGCGGCCCGGTGACCATCGCCTCCAGCGTTGCTTCGACCACCGTCACGGGTCTGACGACGGCGACCCATACGCTGTCAGCCACCTATAGCGGCGATGCCAACTACGCGGCGGGAGGACCCATCAGCGTCACCATTACCGTCACCGCATCGGCGCCTCCGCCGGCCGTGGAGCCCACGGTCACCCTGGCCAGTTTCGTTCCCCCTGAGTCTGTGTCGCTCGGCGTTGCGTGCGCCGGCAGTATGCATTTCCAGGTGCTGGTCTCCAACGGCACCAGCCAGCTTCCCACCGGCGATGTGCAACTGTTCCATGGGTCGCAACAACTCGCCACGGGAACCCTCGCCAACGGAAAGGTGGTGTTGACGGCGCCAACGCTCGCACCCGGAACATACTCCCTCACCGCGCGTTACAACGGCGACGTGCTCGACCTGCCGGCTGTTTCCCCGGCGCTCAACGCTGTAGTATCGCGGCAACAGGCATGCTCGCCGGTTTTTCCGCGCCTCGACGAGCCGCACTTACCCACGCTCCACCGGTTAGCATATTGATTAACCTTACGATGCGGGACGACCCCGCAGCCCGCTTCGGATGGGTAAACCCCCGGCTCGCCGGGGGTTTACACTTGCATATAAACTGTTTATTTAGAAATAGATGCTATTCGACAACTTCCGAAATAAATTTTTTAAAGGGGGGGAGGGGGGGTATTTATTTTCTGGTAAACATCTTGCGGCTTCCCGGCGGGCCGAGGGGCTTGACAAGCCCATGCCTCAACTCGACGCCTCGGCGGCGAAGTCGACATACAGTGTCTCGCGAGTACCGATGAGCAC
This sequence comes from Occallatibacter sp., assembly GCA_035263625.1. Classification (GTDB taxonomy): domain Bacteria; phylum Acidobacteriota; class Terriglobia; order Terriglobales; family Acidobacteriaceae; genus Telmatobacter. The sequence goes on along the minus strand of DATFRB010000087.1, from coordinate 80,971 downwards.
CGCAGGCGGATTGGGGATACCGGCATGCAGGCGCTGCTGCAGACCAGATTCTTAAGCAGCAGGTGTGAGGCGAAGGGACGGGGTAACCAGCCGAACGGTACAGAAGGATAAGGGGCGGGCGCTGATAACCGTAAAGCCGGCGAGAAAACAGTTTATTTTATATCCCTAGCGCTGCATCATTGCGCTACCTTTGCGGTCGAACCGGGGAGCCTTCTTTTGTGGGTCCCTTCACCCGGTTTTGCAGTTCGAAAAGAAGCAAATCCCGTGCAAGGCGGGGGTCCCCATGTTTCTGTGCGTTGTTTCCTGCCTGTTATGGCGCCGCTCGTCCGGGCGCACTCTGCGAGCTTCGCGGCAAGCCACGTTCACGGCTGCCGGGCTTTTTGCTGTGTGCGCGATGACGCTGGTCCTGCCCGCGCACTCCCAGAGCAGCAGTTCGCCCATCACCACTTCTGCCAGCTTCAGCCTGAGCGGCAACGATCCCTACAACATGAGTTGCTCCATCTCCGCTGCGGCCACCCCGAGCGGAGCAGGACCAACCGGGACTGTCACCTTCACGGACACGGCCGGGTATCCCACCACCACGTTGGCGACGGCGCAGCTTGTACCGGTGTCGCTGACACAGGCCTATACGACGCCTGAGCCGGAATCCGGGGAGGTCGCAGGCGATTTCAATAACGACGGCATCCCCGACCTTTTGGTTTACGGCGGACCCTACTCACATACGGTCAGTATTCTGCTCGGCAAACCAGACGGAACTTTTCAGCCCCCGATTTTCGCCAGTACAGGAATGCCAGCAACATCGCAATACATACGGGTCGGCGACTTCAATGGCGACGGCAAGCTTGACCTGGGTTGGGTCTACGAGGAAAGCGGTCTTTTCCAGGTCATATTGGGAAACGGCGACGGCTCCTTTAACCCGAACGCGGCGTACTACGGTGGATTCTCCCCAAATTACTGGAACAGCATGGACATTCACCGTGACGGGTTCTCTGCTGTTCTGGTCGAGTCTCGAACGGCAAACAAATACACGGGTGTCGTACACGTCTGGTGGAACATTCAAGTCTTCACCCCTCAACCCGCGTCGTTGGAGATCGACGGCGATATCAATTGGCTTGACGCATGGGATGTGAACGGCGACGGCAAGATCGACCTGCTCGGATCGATCGCCAACAGCAGTGGACTTCAGATCTACCTCAATAATGGGAATGGCACGTTCCAGCAAGTCACCTATGACACACCCGTTGGGACACCCAGCAGCTTTGCGGCTGGATACTTCAACAATGATGGTGCGCTGGACCTCGCCGTAAGCAACGGAAACACCATTGGATTCCTGTTCGGAAACGGAGACGGAACGTTTCGGAGTGATACGGGCAACACGCTCAACGCATCCGGGCAGCTCTTCACTGGCCATTTCCTGCAGAAGGACAAGCAGGAACTGGCGGCCGTGTCGGGCAGCGAAATTACCGTGTTTGCTGTAAACGGGGATGGTACCTTCGGACCTGCGCAAAGCGTCCCCATTTTGCCGGCTTCCGGGGTCTTGGCCACGGCGGATATCAACGGCGACGGATTACTGGAGCTGCTCGGAAATGGCTGGTATAGCCTGGGGAACTTCGCGAGCACGGCCGGCACCGATCCCTCCGTGACCGTTTATGCAGGAACATACACCGACCATTACGTATCCTGCTCTTATTCCGGCGACGCGAATTTTGCTCCATCCCAGAGCCAGCAGTCGCAGCACCTGACCTTTCCTCAATTGAATGCGCCGGTCTTTTCCATTACACCCGGCCCGTACGTCTCCAGCCTGTCCATGTCGGACTCCAGTCCGGGAGCGTCCATCTACTACACCACCGACGGGAGCACGCCGACGATCTACTCCAAGCTGTACACCGGGGCCATTCCAATTACATCCACATCCACCTTTGAAGCCTTCGCCACCAACGGGCCGTCAAACGTAAACTCCCAGGTCGCGCAGGCTTCCTACCAGGTTCCCAACCCGCCGTACTTTTCGCTCCCGGCCGGCAACTACTCCGGCACGCAGAGCGTAACGATCCAGGACAGCGCACCGGCCGCTGCGATCTACTACACCACCGACGGCACCACGCCCAGCACAAGTTCGGCGGTTTACACCGCGCCCATCCCCGTCTCCGGCAAGATGACGATCCAGGCCATGGCGCTGTCGGCACAGATACTCAGCCCGGTTGCCGCAATCAGCTACAACACGCCTCTTCCCGCCAGCTCGATTGCACTGGCATCCTCCACCAACTCGACTACTCTGACGCCCTCCGGGCCAAATCCCCCGATCAATCTCACGGCTGCTGTCAGCGGCACAAAACCCACGGGCACGGTCACCTTCGCGTCGAATGGCTCGAACCTCGCCACGGTTTCCGTCGTCAATGGATCGGCGTCCTTCCAGCCGATCGTCGCAGCCGCGGGACCGTATGCGTTCACCGCGTCCTATTCGGGCGATAACCAGAACGCAGCCAGCGTTTCGAGCCCCGTCAACGTGACGGTCGCGCCAGCCGTTTCCACTACTGTGCTGAGCACATCGGCAACATCTTTGGCGGCCAATCAGACGTTCACGCTCAGGGCTGCGGTAACTGCAGACTCGCCCACCGGCACGGTGACGTTTTCGGCGGGTGCCATCACGCTGGGCCAGGCCACCGTCAGCAGTTTCAATGGAGTGGCTTCGCTGCAAGCCTCATTCGCCTACGCAGGCGGTTACACCATTACTGCCGCCTATTCAGGTGACGCCAACAATGCCGCGAGCACCTCGAATCCGGTATATGTCATTGTCGGACCTCTGCCCGTTCCCACCGTCTCGGTAGTTCCGGTGGCGCCGAACATCACGAGCGCGCAGGACGACACCGTGAACATCACAGTGACAGGCCCCCAGGGTTTCGCGACCCCCACGGGGACGGTAAGCCTCAGCGGCGGCGGATGGTTCGGGTCGGGAACCTTGTCCTCGGGAACGGCATCAATCCACATCCCGCCCGGTCTTCTTTTTGTCGCCGCCAATTCCATGTGGTCCGGGTATAGCGGCGACTCCAATTACGCTTCCGCCAGCGGCACCACCACGATCACCGTTACCGCGGCCACTCCCACCGTCACCGCTGTCCCAACTTCCACCGGAATCACGACCCAGCAGGGCGACACCATCAACATCACGGTATCCACGCTGCCGGGCGCTCCCATCCCTACCGGGTGGGTGAACGTTAGCGGGGGCGGATGGGAATCGCCGTCTACCACCCTCCAATCCGGCATTGCCTCGGTAAACATTCCTGCGGGCGCCATGAAGGTCGGCACCAACACCGTGACGGCGATTTATACCAACGACCGCAACACCAAGTACACGAATGCCACCGGCACCACCACGGTCACAGTCACCCTGGTAAATGGTCCCACGACCACCGCACTTTCCGTCTCGTCGGACACCGACTATGTGGGCCAGCAGATTACCCTGACCGCTACAGTTTTTGGCTCTTCACCCACGGGATCGGTGACATTCAAGGCCGGTTCCAACTCGCTCGGGCAGGCCACCCTGGCCAATGGAACCGCGACCCTGCAGACCTCGTTTGCCACCCCGGGGAATTATTCGATCACCGCCACCTACTCGGGCGACGCCCAAAATGCAGCTAGCACATCGGGCGCACTCAGCGTCGTCATCAATCCGTCCGCTCCCACATTTGCGCTCACGGTGACTCCCGCCTCCGGCGCGGGCACCGTGCAGAGCTTCGCGCTGGCCTATTCCGACTCGGCTGGAGTTTCCGATCTTAGCTGGGTGTACGCGCTGTTTACCCCGAACGGCGACGGCGCCCATGCCTGCGGCGTCTATTACCACCCGGGAAGCAACCTGATCTACCTGGCCGACGACAACAACACGACGGTGCTCGGACCCGGGGCCGTGGGACAGCCTGGCACGCTTTCGAACAGCCAGTGCACGATCGACATTGGAGCATCGTCCACTTCGGTTACGGGCAACACTGTCACGCTGAACCTGGTCACCTACTTCAAGGTCACCGGAACCTTTAATGGCCAGATAAGCACGTACATGTTCGCGGAGGACAACGAGAGCGACAATAGCGGCTTCGTGAACCGCGGCTCGTGGACTGTGGACGCCAATGTATTTCCGACGGCCGTCTCCGTAACGCCTTCGGCGGGTTCGGGAACTTCGCAGACGTTTGCTTTCACTTACTCGGATGGGAACGGCGCGGCCGATCTGCAGTGGGTATACGGGTATCTTTCTACGTCCGCCGACGCTACCAATTCCTGCTACTTCTGGTATCACCCGAGCGACAACCTCATCTACCTTGCAGACGATAACGGCGGTGGGTTCGGCCCGGGCGCGGTGGGTCAGGCCGGAACCCTCACGAATAACGAGTGCACTCTCAATGTCGGCGCGTCAAGCGTGAGCCGAACGCCCAACACCCTGACATTGAACGTGGCATTGAATTTTGAGGGTCAGCCGGCGGGGCAGAAGAACATCTACATGTTTGCCCAGGACAACGAGGGCCATACCAGCACGCCGCAGAGCCTCGGCACGTTCACGGTGACGACTCCGTCTTTTCACGCGGTTTCCGCGACCCCGGTTTACGGCCCGGGTTACCACTCCAATCAGAATACTTTCACCGTGACGTTCTCGGATCCGAACGGCGGCAGTGCAATCACATTCGCGTACGTCCTGTTCTCGCCGAACAATGACGGGGCACATGCCTGCGCGATCTATGTGCAGATGCCATCGAAGTTGGTTTACCTGGCGAACGATGCGAACGACGCCGTGTCAGGCCCGGGCGAGATGGGCTCCCCGGGGATACTTTCAAACAGCCAATGCGCGTTCGACGTGGGCAGCGCATCCGCAGCGGTGGTGGGGTTAACAGCGCTGCAGGTCAATTTGCCGGTCACGTTTGCCTCTGCGTTTGACGGACCGCTCAACATCATCGCCTACGCGCAGGACAACACCGGGCAGTACACGGGATACCAGAACATCGGTACCTACACGGTTTCTGCCCCGGTGGCTCCGACGTACGTTTACGGAACGCAGAATGGCGCGGCCGCGCCGACGGTTTACACGAGATTCGCTGACGCGAACGGGAACCAGGACCTGCAAACTCTGTACATCCTGGTCGGACCAACGTTGAATCCAAATGCCTCTTGCTATGTGCGTTACGAAAAGGCGAACAACACGATCTATCTCTCCGATGATGCGGGAGGTTGGAGAGGTCCAGGACAACCAGCACTTATTCTGCCCGGCTCGTCCGCCTCCGGCGTTTCGGGATCGCTGAGCAATAACGAGTGCACGATCGACACCGGCGATTCGCTTTCGGAGTGGCCAGTCAACTCCGATCCGACCTTGTGGCAGCTCGATGTGCCGATCACCCAATACGCCGCGCCGAGCGGAACGGTGCTGAACGTCTATATGAATGCGGTGGATAACGAAGGCAATTCGGCTGGTTGGGTGCAGAAGGGCACGTGGATTGTGCCGTGAGGCAGAGCGAAGGGTAGCAAAATTGGTGAAAAAGTGCGGTTTGGGGAGATATGCGATGTTAAGCGCACAGTTGGCAATTGAAGTAAGTTATTTATTATCAATTGATTAGCCGTTGCACCCTTTTGTCCCTCTCATTCTAAAGGGGTTACAGAATAGGGGGGGAGGGGGGAGGGGGGTGGGGGGGTAGCACTTTTCCCGGTCAACGCTGTCGAGCTTCCCGGCGGGATGATGCGGAGTCCGGAGCTGTCCCTGACCAGCCTTTGTAGTAATTTTCGTACACATATGCAGTAGGTTCTGTACACATATGTAGTAAGGTCGTCCCCTCTTCCGGCCGTTGCGGCGGCGGAGCCTGGGGGTCCGGGTCCAGAGGTCCATTGCAATAATTTAGGCGGGCAATAATTTACTTGACTCGCCCACTTGATCTTGATACATTTGTATACATCAAGGAGGGGTGAGATGGTTAAAGAGCCAAAGAGTCTGCAAGATGCGATCATCTACTTCTCGAATCAGGACAACTGTATCGAGTACCTTGCTTCGCGTCGCTGGACCGATGGGGCAATCTGCCCTATATGTGGTTCTGACAAGGTAAGCGCATTTAACGCCAAGCGTCGGACATGGAAGTGCGGAAGCCATCACCAGCGCAGGGAATTCTCGGTCAAGGTGGGGACGATATTCGAGGATAGCCCGATTGGTCTTGATAAGTGGCTGACGGCGATCTGGCTGGTAGTGAACTGCAAGAACGGCATCTCCAGTTACGAACTTGCCCGCGATCTCAAGATCACTCAGAAATCAGCATGGTTTCTCTTGCATCGGATTCGTCTAGCGATGGCTAACGGATCACTTGAGAAAATAGGCGGAAACGGTGGAGGACCAATTGAAATTGACGAAACCTTCATCGGTCCCAACCCTCAGAAGATGCACCGCGACAGACGGGAGGCCCGTTACAAGGCTATTTGTGCGCGTCCCAATCAGCCTGTTATGGGAATGCTTGACCGAGAACTGCGCCAGGTTCGCGCCAAGGTTGTACCGAACGTCCGCCGCGATACCTTACAGAATGAGATTCTGACTCAGATTGAAAAAGGTTCGACCGTATACACGGACAGCGCACCAGCCTATGACTTGCTCAAAGCGCAGGACTACATCCACGAGCAAGTGAACCACGTCAAAGAGTACGTTCGCGGCGAGGTTCATACGCAGGGGATCGAAAACTTCTGGAGTCTCTTGAAACGCGGATTGAAGGGAACCTACGTTGCCGTAGAGCCCTTCCATCTTGACCGTTACGTTGGGGAGCAGGTTTTTAGATTCAACAATCGCGCCACTAAGGATAACCCACTTACCGACTCAGATCGGTTTGCGTTGGCGGTTTCGCAGATCACAGGAAAGCGTTTAACGTTTGCGGAATTGACGGGCAAGGCTCCCAACTGAGCAAGGACTACCCAGACACGGGCCTCCCGGCGGCAAGGCCGGGGTAAGCGGGGTCAGAACGATCCCGCTTCTTTTTTGTCTTGTTACGCTTCCATTCCTCTTCACGCCTCTTTAGTTCAGGTTTCGATACGGTGAGTATGTTTCGCACAGCGTCATCGAATTTCTTGAACTCACGGACAGACTTCATTTCTTCTTCTCCGTTGACTCCATCTCGCACTGCAATCTTCCTGTCCCGTCTCTCCATACCTTGAACCAAAAAAACGATGCGGGAATATCCTTCGCAGTGATTCTGACCTGCAAGCGATTTCTTTCCGTGTATGGAACTTCCCAAGTGGCTCCATGCACTACATGAACCACTGCGAATCGATTGTCTCCCTCAAAAGCCGAAATGAAATCAATGTTTCTCTGCTCCCCAGGGTCAAGCGAAAAGACGCGTAGTTGGTCCTCCGGTTTAGATGGGTTATCGTGCCGAAGGTGTAGAGGAATTGGCAGAAATTCCCAATTCTCCCATTTGGGAGATATTGCATTCAACTGGACGCTCACGTTCTCCACCGTCGTACCTTCACTACGATTGATGACTTCAATCTGGTAGGCTCTGGCGCGCTGTCCAGCATGAGGTTCTCCCGGTTTGATAGGCCACTCCCGAGGTGTTATCTGTATTATTTCTATTCTTCTTTGGAGGCGAAGATGATGCGCGTGCCACGCATAAAATCCCGCTACGAACATAGCGATGATGAAGACATAAATGAGTTTTTCATTCGATGGATTTGCTAGAGCCCACCAAAGAAGAAATCCGACGCCCACTATAGTCTCTCCGAATAGAATGCTCATCCATTCCTTTGCGAGTGCTCGGAAATACAGAGGCACCGCGAGTGGTGTAAGGAATTGTTTCTTCAGCCATGTTCCGATTTTTCGCATGAGAGACGCGAATAGCCTAACTCCCCCGGCGTGGGCGAGGCAAGTATATTCTTGCCTTTAGGCGTTATATATGCTTCGTCCCTGAAAAGCGAAATGCCCGCATCGGGCGGGCATTTGAGCGGAGTCTTCTCCCTCTATTGTTAAGACTAACAGGGTTGAAAAGTGGATCGGCCACACTCCAGGGAAATTTTCCATGGGATAACCTTATGATATTAAGCCAGTTGCTTCTATTTCGCTTTTTCTTCCCTACTTGACAGGTGATTTTCCACAGAGATTTCCACAGGGAGTTCGTGCTTGTTTCGGAGGCGGCGCAAGCAGATTCCCTTCGGGAAAGACAGAAAGAAGAGCAAATGCGCCTGGACGCAGCTACGGTGGTTTTGCTTTAGAAGGTGGGGATGGGGCGCCAGAGCATGAAGTAGTTCACCTGGTCTTCGCGCTCGATCTGGAAGTTGAGGCGCTTGTGGAAGCGCAGGGAGCCGGGGTTGAACTTGCTGACCATGGAGCGGATTGGAAGGCGGGCGAGGGTAGCCTCCTGCTGGAGGCGCTGAATAAGGACGGTGCCGAGGCCCTTGCTCTGCACGTCTGGATGGACAGCTATGTCAACGAGGTAGAATTCGCGATCGCCGGGAGCGACCCAGAGGCGGCCGACAGGTTTCGAGTCGAGCAGCACGATGTGGTAGCAGGAGTTGGGGTAGTTCTGCGTGTAGGTGTAGAGCTGGCCGCGGAACTGAAGGCGCATCAGGTGCTCAAACTGATTGCGGGTAAGGCGAGCCTGTTCAAACTCGGGCTTGCGAATGGCCGAGTAGAGCTCGTACATGAAGATTTCGTCCTGGGGAAGCGCGGGGCGGACTGCGAGAGTGGACATGTCGAGTCTACGGTAATACAGGGTCAGAGATCGGAGATCAGGGACAAAGGGACAAAGGGACAAAGGGACTAGGGAAGAGGGACAAAAACCGGGGAGACAAACCCGCCGGGAGACGCGGGACCGGATGGGTGAGCCGGTCCCTTGAATGAATTGTGCGGATCAGGTGCGGGGCGGATAGACGCCCTGCAAGGCGATGCACCAGTTCAGCACAAGGTAGGGCATCATGTTGTTGTGCGGCTGGTCGCCTCCGGCCGGGGCGATGCAATTGTCATTCAAATTCACGAGCCCCGAGGTGGCGGTGTTATAGATGTTTCCCGCCTCGCCGGTGCCGGCCTTCGTCTTGGCCAGGGAACTGCCTTGAGCCGTGTTCTTGTCCTCAAAGGCCACCGACGCCTTGGCCTGGTGGGTGTGGCTTGGAATCTCACTCTCGAGCAAACTGACGGTGTCGGATCCGCCGGTCTCGCCGAGGTCGTGCAGGCTGAGGCCAGGCCCCTGGCCGGGGTGCATGGAGGCATTCCCCTGCATGTTGGGCAGGGCGAAGTTCGACTTTCCGTCGCCTCCGTAGGTGGTTCCCAACAGCGAAAAAAGCGCCGTGTTCTGCGAGAGGGGCAGGACCTGGCCATCGCAAAACGCCCAGCCTTTGGGGGGGAAATTGAAGGGATAGACTCTTATTTCAGCCACAAACGGATTCGACATAACGCAGATCTCCTCAAACTGCTTTTGCCTAGGTTTGCGTTGGAAAGATACCCTGCAGCGCGATGCACCAGTTCAGGACAAGAAACGGCTGCATGTTGAGGTGCGCCTGACTGCCACCGGTATTCGCGAGCATAGCGGGGTTCATGGCCACGGCGCTTGTGAATGAGCCAGTGAAGATCGGAGGGCCACCACCGGCGACATAGGCGTTTAACGGGTCAACCGTTGTGACCGCGGTGCCCGCGGTTGCCGAGTGAACGTGAGTAGGGATTTCAGAGATGCTGAGCGTGTGACTCTGCTCACCGCCTCTCTCGCCGAGGGTGTGGCCACCGCCCATGTGCAACGGCGTACGGCCCTGGAGATCGGGAAGTCCGAAATTGACTCGCCCATCGCCGCCAAAGGTGGTGCCGAGCAGCGAGAATAACGCCTGGTTCTGATTGATGGGCAAGAGTTGCCCGTCGCACAGGGCCCAGCCCTTGGGCGCGAACCCAAACGACATACAAGCAAGTTGGCTGAGAAACGGTGTTGTCCCCATAATTCTTCTCCTGTCTGGTGTTCGTTACCGGCTTGCGAGGGGCTGGGGTCTATGTCTGACTTGGAAAGACGCCAAAGAGCGAGATGATCCAGTCCAGGCAGAGATACGGCTGAAAGTTGTCGTGGGGCTGACTTCCTCCAGTTGAACTGATCATTCCTGCGGCCATGTTGGCGGTCGGAGCGAGCTGGGTGTACATATTCTGCCCGTCACTGAGGATGGAGTTAGCCGGAGTGGAGATGGTGTTCGCGGTTCCGGCATTGGCGAGAAACGGATGCGAGTGAACGGGGATTTGCGAGACGGTGAGCGTGACCGTTTCGACCCCACCGGTTTCGGCCAGCGTAAAGCCGTTCCCCTGGTGCATGGGGACGCGCCCGCGCATATCGGGAAGAGCGAAGGTGTTCTGGCCATCGCCGCCGTAGGTGGTTCCTATCAGGTTGAAGAGGGTTTCGTACTCACTGATGGGCAGGAGCTGCCCTTCGCAAAACATCCAGCCGGCTGGGGCAAAATTTCCGGCAAAAATGCGCACCTCACCGACGTACGGCTGAGACATGGACGAGTCCTCCAATGTGGGTGTGCAGAAACAACCGGGAAGATCTGCACTGGGGAATCAAGTTTCTCCACGACTATCACCTTCGGGGAGCCGGTTGCAAGAATTATTTGAATGAATTTCCCGCGGGGTGGAGATGGGGAGGCGAGTCTCTTAACCGGCTGATTCACGTGAACGTTTGGGCACCGGGAGTAACCCATTCGAGTTACGTTTACCGGTTGAGAATTTTGACGAATGGACCTATGATTTACGCACATCGCAGAAAAAAGCGTTGACACCTGTATCAAAAGAACTGTACATCTGCGTAAAACGGACTAACTACCCTTTCCCCGCTCCGTAAGGGCCGGGCTACGTTGGTTTCATTCCCTGGCAGCTATTTTCTATTCAGTCCTCTTTTTTTGGCTTCCATTCAACTCTGGCCATCACGAATTCGCTCGCACTTCGGAGTTCGTGGGCCATCGGACCGCGAGGATCGCTCGATGCCGAGATTGTCGCTCCCCTTCCTGTCAGGACGCCCCTGCCGCCTGAACTTCCGCCTGATTCCTGCTTTTACCGCGCTGGCGATCGCGCTGGCGCAGGGCGGCCATGCCGCGGCTCAATCGCTGGTCGGATCGGGCGGATCGATTGAGACGCACCCGGGGAACGATCCAAACGTTCAGAACCAGGCTGGGCAGTCGAGCGTCTCGGTGAGCGTGGCGGGCACGATCAACACCAACACTTCGGCGGTGAAGGTGGTGCTCCATGGCCTTACCACAAGCGCCGGCGGCGGGGATGACGCCCAGATTCAGTTGACATCGTTCATTCTGCAAAACACCACTACCAGCAAATCGATCGTGCTCCTTGGGGCGACGGGCGCCGGTACTGATAGTGATTTCAACAACTTCACGATCACGATCCAGGACGGCTTCAGCGCCGCACCCAGCGTGCTTGGAGGCCCTGACTGGACGAACAACCAGACCGTGGAACCCAGTTCGTATTGGAACGCCATTTATGGGTCTCAAAGCAACATCTCCACCTACACCACCAATTACCCGCAGTCAGACGGGAGCAAGACCCTCGCGAATGAGTTTGGGGGATTCTCGACGGACGGGACGTGGACGCTGACGATTCTTGGCAGCGCCCAGGACAACTCGGACATAAAGATCTCGAGCTGGGACCTGTACCTGGGATACACGGTGACGGCCAACAACCCGACATCGACCACGCTGACCGGGGGCAACAACAGCCCGAACTTCAGCAATGACCTGGGAACCATGAGCGGCAGCACTACCAACGTGACCCTCACGGCCACGGTGAGCGGCGGCGTACACGGAACTCCGACTACCGGGACCGTGGCGTTCAAGAACAATACCACCGGTGCAACTCTCTGCCCGTCAGTGAACGTGAACGGCAGCGGACAGGCGACCTGCGTTGTCGCGGCAAGCCTCGTTGGTGAGGGCCTCAACGTCGTCGAGGCGGATTACACGCCAGGGGCAACGTGGCAGGCGAGCGGCGGCACGATGAAGATGCTGATTGAGGGGGCGACGTCGGGTAGCGGAACCCGTTTCTGCAACACCGGCTCGATCACTTCGACGGGAGGAGCCAGTACAGGAAAGATCTATCCATCGATCATCAAGGTCTCCGGAGTGACCAACTCGGTCGCCAACGTAGCGGTGGAGTTGAACGGGGTTTCGACCGCCAATGGCGGCCTGCGGGCGCAGCACCTGCTGGTGGCGCCGGACGACATCCACAACCTGGATTTTCTCGACCAGGGTTTTTCTACGAACGCGCTCTCGAGTGTGAGCCTGAAGATAGCCGACGGGAACTCCTATCCGACCGAATCGAACACTCCGGGCAACGGCAGCCTCTGGAACCCCACGGACAACTCCCCAACGGTATCGGTGTGGGACAATACAACCCCGACGGCACACTCGTTTGACTCAGGCATCCCGGACATACCCGGGACGATCAACTTTTCCTACCCCAACGGGAACGCCCAGGAAACGCTCGAGCAGAACTTCCTAAGTATCAGCGCGAACGGGGACTGGGCGCTGTACATCTTCGACCAGTCGTCGGAGACAGAGGTGGTGAACAGCGGCTGGTGCCTCGACTTTACGCTGAATACGGGCATCGCGACCACGACAACGTTGGCCTCAAGCAATAACCAGGCGGGAGCGAATGGCGCGCACGTGGGCGATTCGCCGAAGCTGACGGCTACCGTGAAGGACACGAACGGCAATATAAACGGGGGAACCGTTACGTTCACAGAGAACGGCGCGCCTCCAGGGAGCATCGTCGCGCCCAACAATACGGTGGCCGTCGTGGGCGGAACGGCGGCGCTCACGATCCCCGGACTGACCGAGGGCGATCACACGATCTACGCGAATTACAGCGGCGACGCAGGGGATAACGAGAGCGAAGCATTTATCGTGCAGCGCATCGATCACACGACGTCTTACACGATCGCCGGCAACGTGATTACTGCCTGCAATACGGGAGCGGTGGAGAACCAGGCCTTTATCGGGTCCTTCACGCCCAACCCGTCGAACATCTTTGCGGCGAATATTCCGGGCAAGATGCAGAAGCTGACGGTCACGATTCCGGAGATGTTCTTCGACAGCGACAGCATGCCCGCAACATCGTTTATGCTCAGCGGACCGAATGGCAAAGGGCTGGACTTCTACTCGGGAACGGGCACCGGGACTTCGACGCTTACTTCAACGTCCAGCATTACTTTCGACGACGGCGCGGCCGGGACCGTTCCGCAAACGAGCTACGGCCCTGGGACGTTAACCTACAAGCCGACGGACTACACCTCGGATGTGTTCACCGCAAGCGCGAGCGGTTTCTATCCCCTTCCGGGCACGATTTCGTCCGCGGCTCCCTTGAGCTCAGCGACGCTCGCAAGTACGTTTGTGCCGGGAGGAACCAGCGCCATTGGAACGTGGAGCCTGTTCGGGGATGTCATCGAAAAGGCCGGACTTGCCGGCGGACAGAACGGCTGGTGCCTGAATTTCACGGAAACCCCGGTGCCGGTGACGGTGACCACAAACGCGGTTGCCGACTTTGAGCGGGCTGAGTCGAATGCCCAGTTCACGGTGGACATCCAGAACAGCGGGTCGGTGGGACCGACGGGCGACCCGACGCAGTCCAGCAACCCGATGACGGTGACGGACACCCTGGATTCGCGCCTGACGTTCGCGGGCACTTATTCGGGGAGCGGGTGGACCTGCACCGGAACGACGACGTTAACCTGCAAGAACGAGAGCTCTATTGCGCAGGGGGCGAGCTATTCCGAGCTGACGGTCAACGTGAACGTGTCGAACACAGCGGCGGGCGGAACCTTCACGAACACGGTGAACACATCCGGCGCGGGCACGACGGCAAACTCGGGCCACAGCACGATTACGATCACAGTTCCGCCGTCGATTACGAGCGCGAACAACACGACCTTCACCGTTGGGACGGCCGGCACATTCACGGTGACCACGGCAGCGGATGCCTTCCCCGCCAATCCGTCCCTCACGATCACATCCGGATCGCTGCCGAGCAATGTGACGTTGACGGATAACGGGAACGGAACGGCGACGATCGCAGGAACTCCGGCGGCGGCCACCGGCGGGACTTACCAGATCCAGATCACCGCACATAACGGCGCGCTTCCGGACGCAGTGCAGACGTTCACGCTGACCGTGGACCAGCCGCCGGCGATTACGAGCGGGAACAACACGACGTTTACGACGGGGACGAACGGCAGCTTCCAGATGACGGCGACCGGGTTCCCGGCGCCGACGTTCAGCGAGACGGGCTCACTGCCGGGCGGGGTGGGGCTCACTTCAGCCGGGCTGCTCTCGGGCACGCCAGCGGCGGGGACGGGCGGGACCTACGTGATTACCGTCACGGCGAGCAACGGTGTCGGCACGAATGCGACGCAGAGCTTCACGCTGACGGTGGATCAGCCGCCCGCGTTTACGAGCGCGAACAACACGACCTTTACGACGGGAGTGAACGGCAACTTCCAGATGACGGCGAGCGGGTTCCCGGCTCCGACGTTCAGCGAGACGGGCGCGCTGCCGAACGGGGTGGGGCTCACTTCGGCCGGGCTGCTCTCGGGCACACCGGCGGCGGGGACGGGCGGGACTTATCTGATATCCGTCACGGCGAGCAATGGTATCGGCACGAACGCGACGCAGAGCTTCACGCTGACGGTGAACCAGCCGCCGGCGATTACGAGCGCGAACGGAACGACTTTCACGGTACTCTCCAACGGCAGCTTCCAGATGACTGCAACCGGGTTCCCGGCGCCGACGTTCAGCGAGACGGGCGCACTGCCGTCTCCGGTGACGCTCACTTCAGCCGGTGTGCTTTCGGGAACTCCGGCGGCGGGGACGGCGGGGACTTATCCGATTACGGTGACGGCGAGCAATGGCGTCAGCCCGAATGCGACGCAATCGTTCACGCTCACAGTAAATGCGGCTGCCACCTCGACGGCGGAAGCCAGCGCGAGCACCGCGTTTTCACCGAACGCGCAGAACGTTCAACTGAGCGCGACGGTGACCAGCGGCGCATCGCCGGCGACTACGGGTACGGTGACGTTCACCGTGCTGCAGGGAGCGACGGTGATCGGCACAGCCACAACCGGCAGCGTGAACGGCGCGGGCACAGCTACGGTGAACTACGGACTGCCTGCAAGTCAGGCCGCGGGGACGTACACCATCCAGGCCAGCTACAACGCCAACAGCACATACGCGGCCAGTTCCGATAACTCTCAAACGCTCACGATATCGGCAGTGACTCCGACGATGACCTGGACTCCGGCAGGAACGATCATCGTTGGCGACGCCGGGGCGGGCGTTCTGAATGCGTCGGTGAACTGCACCTCGTGCGGCACTATCACGTACACGGCAAAACCGACAGGCGGCCCGGTGAATTCGATCACGACGACCAGCGGACTGGCCGCGGGCGCTTACACGATCGGAGCCAACTTCACTCCGAGTTCGGGTAACTACAACGCGACCAGCCTCACGAATCCGCTCGTCATCAGCGGGCAGAGCGTGTGGGTGGTGAATGGCGGCGGCGGGACTTCCGAGCTTGCCGGCAACGGGGCCGCGATCACGTCGAGCGCCTTCGCGGGAGCCAATGCGGCCGTGGCGATCGATGCAACCGGCAACGTGTGGACGGTGGGCACGGGCGCAACGCTGCTCGAGGCCACCAGCCAGACCGGCATCGTGCAGTCGACTCCCAGCGGCGGCGGGCTCAGCGCGCCCACTGCAATCATCATCGACGGCAGCAGCCAATCGTGGATCGCCAATGGCGGGAACAACAGCGTCAGCCTGTTCCTCGACAATGGCACGGCATCGTCGCCGTCAACCGGATTTACCGACAGCTCCCTTTCAAACCCGAGCGGCATCGCCGTTGATCTGGGCGGGAGCGTCTGGGTATCCAACCAGGGCAACAACAGCGTGACCAGGATCCTCGGCGCCGCCGCACCAGCAGCGCCGCTCTCCACCGCAGCAGCGAACAACACCACAGGAGCGAGGCCATGAAACAGTCGCGAATTGCGTGCATTACCTTAGCTGCCACGGCAGCAGCAGCCTTTGCGTTGACCGGGTGCGGCGCCGGTTCGGCGATGATGGAGAACCCGGCCCCCCCTCGGGCTGGAGCGCAGGTGACGGGCGAGATGCACGGAGGGCAGCAACCGATCGCGAACGCGACCCTTCAGCTCTACTCAGTGGGCACCGCAGGCTATGGATCCGCTGCCACGCCGCTGTTCTCTCCGGCGATTACGACCAATGCCAACGGCGCTTTCACGTTCCCCTCCAATTATTGCCCCACCGATGCCAGCTCGCTGGTTTACCTGGTGGGCTCCGGAGGCATGCCCGCCGGCGCCGGCACCAATATCACCGACAATAACGAGGCCGAGATGGTGGTGCTAGGGCCCTGCAACAGCCTGAACTCGAGCACGCACATCCGCATCAACGAGCTCACGACCGTGGCCGCCGTGTGGGCCCTGTCGCCGTTCATGAGCGGGACCACCAACGCCTATCTCAATATCGGCAGCTCTTCAACGAACCCAACCGGGATTCAACTGGCATTCCAGGCTGCCCAACAGGTGGTGAATACCTCGAGCGGCAACATCGGCGGCACCACATTGCCGGCAGGCGCCACGCTTCCCACCTCGGAGCTGAATACGCTGGCCGACATCCTCGCGCAGTGCGTCAACTCCGCGGGCGGCACTGAAGGCGACGGCAGCAACTGCGGCAAGCTCTTCCAGGACGCTCCCAACACGGCCGGCACGGCGTTTCCCTCCGATACCATCACGGCGGGCATGAATATCGCTCAGAACCCCGCCCGTAACGTCGCAGCGCTTTTCAACCTCGTTCCGCCCACGCCGGTCTACGAATCA
Organism: Occallatibacter sp.; assembly: GCA_035263625.1. Taxonomy (GTDB): domain Bacteria; phylum Acidobacteriota; class Terriglobia; order Terriglobales; family Acidobacteriaceae; genus Telmatobacter. The sequence continues at coordinate 64,121 of DATFRB010000087.1, read as the reverse complement.
GTGCTTCCGTCGGCGCCGAATGCGTGGACGGTCGCCATTCAATACACCGGCGGAGGGCTGAATGCCCCCACCTCAATTGCCGCCGATCAGGCGGGCAACATCTGGGTTGCCAACAGCGGAGCATCCACCGTTTCCCAGTTCGACAATCTCGGCAATTCGAAGCAGGGCAGCACTGGGATCAGCACCGGCTCCGGCTCTGCCACCGGCCTCGCGATCGATCCGACGGGCAACGCCTGGATTACGGTGAGCACCGCGAACACCCTGTTTGAAATAAGCCCGGCGGGCGCGGTCGGCTCGGCGATCACGGGCAACGGGCTGAATCAGCCGACGGGCCTGGCGATCGACGGGAACGGCGTGGTCTGGGTAGTGAACAGCAGCGGAAATACAGTCAGCGCCTTCAATAATGCGGGCACCGTCTTCACCGGGTCTCCATTCAGCGGAGGCGGAATTGCCTCACCGGCGGGTATCGCGATAAATGGAAGTGCAAATGCCAACTGCAGCGACTGCCACTAGAGAGATGGGCATAATGAAGTTCCCAGCGACCGCTCGATGCGGCAAGCGGCGGCAGCCGCTGTGGGCGCTGGCATGTCTCGCGGTTGCGGTGCTCGCCGCAGGCTGCGGAAGCTCCGTGACGCACAACGTGACTCCACCGCCCCCGCCTCCACCTCCTCCGCCGCCCACGCCGGCGACCGCCTTCACGGGCGTAATCAACAGCGGCACTACGGCGGTGAAAGGAGCCGCGATTTCGTTCTACGCATCCGGAACAACCGGACCCGGCGCAGGCGCGACCAATCTTCTGCCCGGCAGCGCGATCACGTCGGATGCAAACGGCAAATTTTCCGTTCCTGTTTTCACCTGTCCAGCGAATTCCAGCCAGGTATATCTCGTGGGGCGCGGCGGCAGCGCCAGCTCGACTTCAGGCTCCGATAATTCCGCTCTCGTAATGATGGCTGCCATGGGAGATTGCAGCGCCATCACCAGCTCGACGGCCGTTGTCATCAACGAGGTCACGACCGCGTCTGCCGTGTGGGCACTCGCTCAATTCATGTCACCCGGGGCTGTCGTCGGCGCAACTTCCACCAACTCGACTGGCCTTCGAAATGCCTTTCTCACCGTGCAGAACCTTGTGGACAACTCGAAGGGGACCGCGCCCGGACCATCGTTGCCGTCGAAGACGGTTCTTGAAACCGGCAAGCTGAACAGCCTCGCCAACATTTTGTCGGCCTGCGATCAATCGGCCGGCGGTTCGGCTTGCGAGTCTCTGTTCACCGCCGCAGCCGGGACAGGAACGCCGCCATCGAATACGCTCGACGCCGCGCTTGCAATCGTTCGCCATCCAGGCGCGAATGTTGCCGCTGTTTTCGGACTGCAAACCGGCACGCCCTACCAGCCTTCTCTCACCGCAGCCCCCCACGACTGGATGCTCTCTGCCACATACGGCAATTGCGCCTCAGGATGCGGCGGGCTCAACACTCCCGGCTCGCTTGCCATCGACTCAAACGGCAACATCTGGATCGCGAATTACTTCGGCGGCGCGGTATCGGAGTTTTCACCGACCGGCGTTCCCGCGGCCGCGAATGGCTTCCCGGCGCCGGGAATGGAAGCATCGTTTGGCATTGCCGTCGACGCGCAGAACTCGGTCTGGGTCACGAATGAAAACGGCACCTCGGCGGCGGGCACGGCGAAGGGCAGCGTCACGCACCTGAGCAGCACGGGGCAGAACCTCTCAGGCAACGGCTACACCGGCGGCGGCATTTACTACCCAATTGCAGTCTCCGCCACCTCCAGCGGAAAGATCTGGATCGCCGATTACGCGGGATCGGCGGCGACGCTTCTGGCAAGCGATGGATCCGCAATCTCGGGTTCCACCGGGTTTGCGGCGGCGGCACTTCCCTTCACCATCGCGGTTGCAGTCGATGGCAGCGAGAACGGCTGGTTCGCGTTCCAGGGCGGAGTAGCACGCGTGACCCCGGCAAACCAGGTAACGAGCTTTACCTGCTGCGACGAGCCTGCGGGAATCGCCATCGACCCATCGGGCCAGGTGTGGGTGGCCGATTATGGCGCGTCGGCCGTCGTCGAACTTTCGTCGTCCGGTTCGATTCTCGGCCAGGCCGCGAATGAGGGCGGCATCGACTCTCCCGCGGGCATCGCAGTCGATGGCAACGGAAACATCTGGGTCTCCAATTACCGCGGCAACTCTCTCAGCGAGATAGCCGCATCATCGACCAGCACGCTGTCTCCGGGAACCGGTTTCGGCCTCGATGCGCGGCTGGATAACCCTTTTGGCATCGGCGTCGATGCGAGCGGCAATCTGTGGACAACCAATGCCAACGCACTATCCAACACGCTGACGGAATTCTTTGGCGCAGCCAGCCCGGTGAAGACGCCGTTGCTGAGCGTTCCATCGCAACCCTGAGCGCAAATACTGACTGAAACAGGAGCCGAGTATCACAGCAGCGCATCACATTCTCGCTGGTTCCTCAGCGGCGGCCGTGGAGGCCGAGTGCACCCTCGACCTCACGTCCTGGGGCGTTCCCTTCCAGCTTGCCGCCGAGACGCCGATGCTGCTCGACAGGATGCGGCAGTCGGCTCCGTTCGGCTCAGTTCCCTGCCGAATCCCGGACCCTTCGATGCGCAGATTCTCGCTGCAACCATCTAATGCGCATGCGGGATACCGGGTTGTCGGCGGCGACGAGTTGCTCGCGGACGAGGAGTGCGAGGATGCCGCGCTCGATCAGCTGGGCGGGCACCTCATCACTCACGTTGCCGAACACGCGCCTGACTACGTCTTTGTCCATGCCGGCGTTGTCGCCCTGCACGGGCGCGCGCTTCTTCTTCCCGGTGTCAGCTTCGCCGGGAAATCGACCCTGGTGGCCGAGCTTGTGCGTGCCGGCGCTACGTACTATTCGGACGAGTTCGCGCTGATCGACTGCGAGGGTTTTGTGCATCCATTTCCGCGCGATCTCCGCATGCGGCAGCCGGGCCGGCCCGAGCAGACTCCTGTTCCTGTGCATCAATTGCAGGGCCGCGCGGGAACATGTCCGGTGCCGGTCGCGCTCGTGGTGTTCACGCACTTCGCTCCGGGCGGCGTATGGTCTCCCGAGCCGCTTTCTGTGGGCCAGGCCGCGCTTGAAATGCTGCTCCACGCCCTGCCGGTTCAGCGCACCCCGGCCCGCGTGCTGAGTACATTCGCAGCCGCCATGCGCCAGGCCCGGGCATTGCGCACGCCGCGCGGCGAAGCATCCCTGGCCGCCTCCGCGCTTCTCTCCGGTCTCGAATCAGAAGGAGCAGCAGCATGAGAGCCGGAATGGAGTGCCTTCTCAAGCTGTTGCGCGAACAGCCGCTGCCGGCTGCCGCAGCGGAATCCGAATGGCTGGATGTCCTGACGATTTGCGAACAGGAGAACATTCTGCCGTGGCTCGCGTCCCGGCTCACTTCCCTTTCAGATCAACTGCCGCAATCGATCAGCGCGGAGCTGGCGGAGATTCGCCGTCAAGCCCGGCAAGAGGCATTCGCCTGGACCGCGGAGCTGAAGCAAATGCTCGCAGCCTTTCACCAGCGCGGCATTCCCGTCATTTCGCTCAAGGGTCCGTGGCTCGCCGAGCGCCTGTACGGAGACGCGTCTCTGCGCTGCTACGGCGATCTCGATTTCCTGGTAAGGCCATCGGACTGGAACGCGGTAGAGGACACGCTCCGTGAGCTGGGCTTTGCTCCGGTTGGTCCCTCCGATGATCGCCACCGCGAATGGGAACGCGGCGGGGTCCACGTTGAACCGCACTTCCGGCTGCAAAATCCCGTGGACTTTGACTGGGATACCGAAGCAGTGTGGAGACGCGCCGTCTTATCCGAGTTTCACGGCGTTCCCGGCTGGTTGCTTGCGCCCGTGGACGAACTGCGATTCCTCAGCATTCACGCTGTTCTTCATGGCTTCGGAAGTTTCAAGCTTCTTCTCGATGTTAATCTCGCGTTTCAGAAGCTTTCTCTGCCGGACGATTTCGTCAATGAGCCGGGCGATTCAGTGCTGCAAAACTCTGTCGCCCTGTGTTGGGTTCTCGCGGCACCGTTCGGAACCAATCCTTCTCTTCCCGGCCTGTCGCCGGATTTCATTGCATCCCGTCCATATCTCCAGATGACCGCGGATCGGATATGGGAGCATCTCACACTCGGTCCTTCGTCGCCGAGTTGGCGAACGGTCCGCCGTATGTTCGTTGATATGGAAGCTCCGGGATGGCCCAGGTTCAGGCGCCGTATGCGATATGGCCTCGCCGCGGCGCACATCGCGCTCACTTGCCTTGATGAAGCCGACTTCGTCTTCGCTGCGCGCTTTCATCTTCGCCGCAGTTGGCAGGTCAGGATGCTCCGCCCCATTCGCCTCCTGACCAGAGAGGCCCACGCCGCGCTACAGAGGGCCAGCAAGATCGCTCATTTCCCGAATCCCCACGTTCAATCGAAACTGATCCCATTTGCGAAAGGAACTGATTCATGACATCTCCAACGCGGCCGCGCACGAAAAGTCTCGATCGAACTTCAGTACAGGTGATCGGCCAGGAAACCCTCATTTATGACGAACTCCACCATCAGGCGTGGTGTCTGAACCCCAGTTCAGCTTGCATCTGGCGCCTTTGCGATGGGCAGAAAACCGTGGAACAGATCGCCGCTGCCGCATCCGCGGAGCTGGACGCGCCGGTGACCGATGAGATCGTTCTGCTTGCGCTCGCCGAGTTCCAGGAAAAGAATCTTCTCGAGCCGGAGACGGTATCGATCCTGCCGGAAAACGTGTCACGCAGAAGGATGCTCACGAAGGCAGGGCTCGCGGCGGCCGCCCTGCTGCCGGTGGTTTCGTCGATTATGGCGCCTCCGGCACGCGCTCAGGGCGGATCTCAGACCGGCATGGTGCGGCCCAAGAATCCGCCGCCCAAGGGCTGAAGATGTGCGGGACGTCGATTAGGAAAAAGACGGCCGAATGTGATATTGGTGCAGTACCTGCTTCATCACTCGAAATACAACCATTCGGTCACCCCGCTGGCGGACAGGCAGGAGTGACCGGAATTCAATTCGCCCGGTGTGTTCGGAGGATGCAGATTCGCCGCCGATCCGGGACGTATAACTCAAGCCGCGACGTGACTGCTTTGTCGCTCAGCTCCGCGCGAATTACAAGGAATCTCTTGTAGATTTCGCGCAGACAGTGAGACCGGGCCCTCACCAGTTATTCCCCATTTTGAAATCAGCGCTGGCCTCCCCCGGGCCGCCGCAGAGCCGAATTCCGAGAGAAGTTCCCGGAGCCCTGACGACGAGCGGCACGAGGTTGAGACTATGTCCGGTAGCCCAGCGAGTACTTTTGTTCCCCGCCCTTCTTCCTACCTGCGCGCGGCATTGCTTGCCGGCCTGGCAATTGCTTTTCTCTCCACGAACGCCGTGGCGGCGAGCGCGCATTATTCGGGAGCGACCTTCACAATTTCAAACAACTTTGTGGTTCCGTTCGGAGTTGCAGTCGACGGCGCGGGCGACGTATTTGTTTCGGATAACTTTTCCGGCACGGTGTCTGAGATCGTAGCGGTGAACGGCCAGGTCTCCAGCACTTCCACGATTGTCCAGATCGCAAGCGGTTTCAACGCTCCAGCGGGGCTGGCGCTGGATGCCGCGGGGGATCTCTTCGTCGCGGAAACAAACAACGGTGCGATCAGGGAAATAGTGGCCGTGGGCGGGACGGTTTCCCCGAGCTCCACAATTGTGACCTTTGGCGGCCCATCCGACCCGACGTTCTTCGCGCCCGCGGCGGTGGCGGTGGATGCTGCGGGGAATGTCTACGTTACGGATGTCGCGTATGGAACCCTGAGCGAGATCCTGGCGTCCGGCGGCACAATTACACCCAGTTCGCTTGTCGTCACGCTTGCCGGCGACCTCAAGGGACCATTTGGAGTTGCAGTGGATGCCGCCGGCGACGTATTTGTGTCGCAAGAGAATGCATCCTCGATATCCGAGTACGTGCCGACTAACGGCCAGATACTTCCCGGCACCAACCCGACCCAGATTGGCAGCGGACTTAGCGGTCCTGCTGGAATCGCGCTGGATCCCGCGGGAGACATCTTCGTCGCCTCGCTCGGAGGCTTCACGGTAAAGGAAATCGTAGCCGGAGGCGCCACCATTCTTACCCTCGGAAGCAACTTCGGCAGTCCCGCCGGGGTGGCTGTAGGGGTGACCGGCAACGTCTACCTGACGGATAGCTCCGATGGTGTGGTAGACGAGATCAACCGGCAGGTCTTGAACTTCGGGAATGTCGCGATTGACGGCTTTCCCGTGTTGTCGACAGTTCAGTTCACATTCGACTCCGCGACGACGCTGGATTCGTGGTCAGTGCTGACCCGCGGCGCGATCAATCTGGACTACTTCGAATTCGCACTCGGAACCACATGCTCCACCACCACGGCTTACCAACCCGGAGACACCTGCTCGGTAGGGGTGGAGTACGCTCCGCTCTTTGCCGGACCGCAGATGGGCTCAGTGCAGCTGGTGTCAGGAGGAGCCGTGATTGCCACGGCAAACCTGATGTCCGTCGGCATCGGGCCTAACCCGATCTACCCGTTGCAGACGCCGCATGTGCTGAGCAACGTGTTCTCCAGTCCGGCCGGAATTGCGATCGATGGTAGCGGAGACGCCTTTGTCGGAGATATGAACGGCGCCGACGTAAAAGAGATCCAGGCGGTGGGCGGCGTTATCCCAATCAATCCCACGGTCGTTCCGTTGGGCGATGGCTCTTTCGTTGCCCCGTCGGGTGTGGCAGTGGACGGCAGCGGCGACCTGTTCGTTGCGGATTCGAGTACCGGAACAATCGTAGAGATGATGGCGGTCAACGGCCAGATTCCCGCCACTCCGACGATCGTGACGATTTCCAGCGCGTTCCAGACCCCCGAAGGAATCGCGATCGACAGGTCCGGAAACCTCTATGTCGCGGACGCGCTGAACAGCACGATTTCGGAGATCGTGGCCGTGAATGGCCAGGTGTCTCCCAGCTCGCTGGTCGTTACGCTCGGTTCAGGGTTCAACCAGCCTTACGGCGTTGCGGTGGACACAGCCGGCGACGTTTTTGTCGCGGATGGCTCGAACAGCGCGGTCAAGGAGATCGTGGCGGTCAACGGTCAGATTCCGGCCAGTCCACAGATCGTCACGAACAGCAGCTTTTTATTCAACGCCCCGAGCGGAGTTGCGGTGGACGCCGCAGGAAACGTCTTCGTCGCCGACCAGAACAACGGGGCTGTGTATGAGATTGGAGCTGACACCAGCCAGCCGTTTTCAAATTGGCCAGTGCACCAGGTCAGCGGGCCTCCGAGCTTCGCCATACCCTTCCAGGTCGCCCTTGACCCGGCGGGCGACTTGTTTGTCGCCGATCGGGGAACCAGTGCAGTTTCACAAATTCCGTTCGCGTCGCCTACCCCACTGGTGTTCCTCTCCGCAACTCCAGTCGGCACGACCGACCTTACCGACGGCGCCGAGTCCTTCACCATCGCCAACGACGGCAATGCTCCACTCGTACTCACCGCCCCGCTGACTGGATCCAATCCGAACATCAGCGCGGATTTCAGCTGGGATGGCTCGTCGACGTGCCCGCAAGCCTTTCCGGGGATTTTGCCCGAGCCGGAACTCGGGGCGAACGCCAGCTGCACGGTTGCAATTGACTTTACCCCGACGGACCTGGGCAGCATCTCGGGCAGCGCGGTGATCTCCTACACTCCTCCCAACCCGGTGTCCCCCGGTTCGTCTGTCAGCATGGTGAACCTGACCGGCACATCCACGGCCGGCAGTTTCGCCAAGCTCGTAGTTTCCGCTCCCTCGACGGTTGTGCAGGGCCAGGCGTTCACGTTCACGGTCACCGCGGAAGATTCGCTTGGGAATACCGTCACTACCTTCAGCGACAGCATTCAGTTCTCCAGTTCGGATGGGACCGCATCTCTGCCGGGCATCAGCGGACTGACCAATGGCGTGGGCACTTTCCCCGCGACGCTCAACCAGTCCGGCGGCCAGTCCCTCAGCGCAATTGACCTTGCGACGAGCACCGGCTACCAGGCGATCATTTCTGTTACCGCGCCACAATTCCTTGTTGTCAACGTCACAACCGACGATTTCCCAAATCCCTCCAACTGCACCCCGCAGGCAGCCGCCGGGCAAAACAATACGGACACGAGTCCTGGATGCGCATTGCGCGACGCGCTGGCCGAAGCGGCAACGCTGGCCCAGGCAAATATCAGCTTCGACTCCACCGCATTCGCGTCGGCGCAGACAATCACCCTGACACACGGGACCACATTGAACGTGCCTGCCAACACCACGATCACAGGCCCCACGTCGGGAAGCGGCGGCCCGGTGACCATCGATGGCGGAAGCGGGACGGACGGCAACTTCCCGGTGTTCACCATCGGCTCCGGAAATACGGTGACCATCTCGAACCTGACGATTCAGAAGGGTTCGAATCCGGGCAACGGCGGAGGAATCGCCAACTCCGGATCGCTTACCCTGAACAACTGCACGATCACCGCCAACGTTGCGGCATCAGGCGGAGGCATTGAGAGCAGCGGCAGCCTGGTCATCAACAACAGCACAATCTCAGGGAATCAAGCGAATGGTCCCGGCGCCGGACTGCTCATCGACGGCTCCTCAAGTACGGTTAACATCGCGAACAGCACATTTTCCGGGAACTTTTCGCAGGGAACCGGCGGCGGAATGGACATCAACGCCGGCACCGCCGTTGTGACGATATCGGGCAGTACGCTCAGCTCCAACATATCGGGCACGGTCGGCGGTGCTGTTTCCATCGAGAACGGATCGTTGAAGATCACCGACAGCGCGATTGCTGCGAATGAATCGAATGGTGATGGCGGTGGTGTGGAAGTCAACAACGGCACGGCGGACATCGAATACAGCACATTTCTTACGAACACGACGATCAGCGGGAGCGGTGGGGCAATCTCCGTCGAGGCCGGGACTGCGACTGTGACAAACGCCACGATCTCATTAAACCTGGCGAACGCCGCGAATGGTGGCGGCATTGCCGTGATTGGCGGGACACTAACGCTCGCCAACAGCATTGTTGCCGGAAATACGGCCGCCAGTGACCCCGACGTGGTTGGCGCCTTCGACTCCGCCGGCGCATTCAACCTGATTGGCGACGGAACCGGGATGAGCGGCCTCAGCAACGGGTCACAAAATAACCAGGTAGGATCGTCCGGCTCGCCGCTAGTCGCCGGACTCACTATCGTTGGAAATTACGGCGGCCCGACCCAGACCTTGGTTCCGCTTCCCCTCAGCCCGGCGATCTGCACAGGCGGGCTGGGCAGCATTCCCCCCGGCGTAACCGTCGACCAGCGCGGCGTGGCAAACACCAACACGACGTATGGGGCCTCGACATGCGTGGATATCGGCGCGGTGGAGACGCACTACCAGATTTCGTTCACAACCGAGCCGCCTTCGTCGGTCGCGGCCCTGCCGATATCGCCCGCCCCTGTCGTCGGTCTGACTGAAAACGGGCTCGGCGTGACCGCATCAACGGGCAATGTCGTTCTCACCGACCCGAGCAGCGCACTTCCCGCCTCGACCACTGCGCCGATGTCTTCAGGGCTGGCGACGTTCAGCAATCTCACGCTTACTACCACGGTCACGAACGACACGCTGAACGCGACATACGCGTTGGGCGGCGCCGCCAGCGTGACCGCGGCCAGCAACGACTTCTCCTACCAGCCGCCAGTGCTTGCCGTCAGCATGTCGCACTCGCCGGCCACGGGATTCACGCAGGGCTCCACGGGCGAGTGGGACATCACGGTTTCGAACACCGGCACGCAGCCCACGAGCGGCACGATCACCGTGACCGACACCCTGCCGACGGGCGGCTCGCCCCAGTGGGTCTACGCCCCGACGTCGTCCACGTTCACTTCGGGAGCATTCTCGTGCACCACCAGCAGCGGGCCGCCGCCTCTCACCGTAACCTGCACGAGTTCGAGCGCGATCGCCGGCGGCGGCAACACAGCTTTCGCCATCGTCGTGAGCGTGCCTGGTAACTCGACTTCCTTGGTATCGAACTCGATCCAGGCGTCGGGCGGCGGGGCCTCAAACACAGCCACCACCAGCGACACGGTGCCTGTGACCTTTACCACCATTCTGGCTGCCGGCAACGCGACAACCCCACAGTCCGCCACGGTGAAGACGCCCTTCACCAACAATCTGGTCGTCCATGCCGGCGACGTTTTCAACAACAACATCTCCGGCGACTCCATCACGTGGACCGCCTCCGTGCATCACGGTGCCAGCGGAACTTTTTCCAACGGAACGAACACCATCACGGTCCCGACGGACGGGAGCGGCGCAGCCGATCCCGGTCCCTTCACGGCCAATTCCAAGACCGGCACCTACCAGGTGACTGCAACCGACGGCATTGCCAGCGTGACCTACACGCTCACCAACGTTGCGGATTCGGCCACAGGGCACCTGGTTCTGAGTGATCCGGACACGTCCGACGGCACATGGCCGATCGAGTTTACCGGCTGGCCGCTTCCGCTCAAAGTGGCTGTCCTTGACCAGTTTGGCAACAGGGTCGCAAGCTTTGCCGATACGCTTCACTTCAGCAGCAGCGATTTGAGCGCGACTCTACCGGCGGATTCCACGCTCAGCAACGGCACATCGACCTTCAGCGTGACATTCAATGCGGCGGGGAGCCAGACCATCACTGTGACCGATCTCGCCAATCTAAGCCTGACGGCAACAACGAGCACGATCGTGGTGAATGCCACGCCGAATTACGTTGTCACCACAGCCTCGGATGACGCCGCGACGCCCTCCAACTGCAACCCTCAGGCGACGCCGGGAACCGGAACCGATCTTGCGTGCAGCCTGCGCGATGCGCTGGCGGCGGCTGCCTTATTCCACGCCGGCAACATCACCTTCGACAGCACCGCGTTCAGCACCGGCAACACCGCGGCGCAGAACACGATCCTGCTGACGAATGGAGTGCTCGATATTGCCAACGACACCAGCATCACCGGCGTATTCTCCGGCTCGGGCTCGACACTTACCGATAACGTCACCGTGAATGGCCACGGTACAGACGGCGTCTTCGAATTGATTGACCCGAATGAGCAGGGCATCATCAATGGCCTGGCCATAACGAACGGCGCACTGAGCGATTCCAGTCCGAATGCCGTAGTGACCGGCGCGGGTATTGATAACGACGGAACGCTCACTGTAACCAATTGCGTCATCTCGAACAACACCGTCAATGCCTCCGACCCGAGCGCATCGTCGGGGGGCGGCGGCATTTACAACGATGGCGAGTTGACCATCTCATCGAGCATCCTCACCGGGAACTCAGTTTCAGCGGGCGGCGCAGCCGCAGGCGGCGGGATTCTGAACTACACCGGATACCTGGACGCGAGCAACATTATCGTGACGGGCAATACCGTTACCGCTCCACTCGACGGTGGAGATGCAGCGGGCGGCGGGATCTTTACGGACGACAGCGAAATCAGTCACTCCCTCATTTCCGGTAATACGGCAACCGGCGTCAACGATGGCACCGGCACTTCAGAAGGCGGAGGACTCGCAGTCAACGCGGGCACGTGCATCCAGTACACCACCGTTGCAAATAACTTGACTTCAGCAGGCGGAATGGGCACAGGCGGCGGAATCTACACCTCGGGCGACGAGTGCCTCTACAACGACACGGTTTCGAATAACCAGGCCGACGGCGCCGGCGGGCTGATGCTTTTCGGGCCGACCACCCTGAACATTTACAACTCGATTGTGTCCGGAAACACGCTGACTGCGGGTGGCGTGGGCAATCCGGACTTTGTGAGCAGCGGCAGCGGCACGTTTAACGACGGCGGCGGCAACCAGATAAACGTCGCCGCGATTAACCTTGCGCCGCTGACTGACAACGGCGGCCTCATGCAGTCCATGCTGCCGCTGCCGGGGTCTCCTGCTATCTGCGATGGCCTGACTGCGAATATCGCCGGCCTTGGCACAACAACGGATGTACGCGGATTCCCGAACACCAACACCGCGTACGTGCCGAGCGTCACGTGCGTGGATTCCGGCGCTGTGCAGACGGCGTACCAGATCGCGTTCACGATTGATCCGCCATCGACGGTATTGACCAATCAACCGATTTCGCCGGCGCCAGCGGTAGTACTGACCGAGAGCCTCGTCATCGCAACGGCGCCAACCAACAACATCACGATGACCGACAGCTCCAGCGCGTTGAATGCAAGCGGGGCCACGGCGGCGCTGAGCGTAGGCTCCGCGATATTCAGCAACCTTGAATTCAGCAGCGACGCAACTAACGATTCGCTGACGGCTACCCTGGCGCTGACTTCGACGATCAACCTGACGACTACGAGCGGCGTCCAGGTTACGTCGGTGACGCCGGCCGCGCCAACATTCATCTGGAGCCCGCCAGCCACGATCATTGTGGGAGACGCGGGAACGAGTGTGCTGAATGCTTCCGTGAGTTGCTCATCCTGCGGCACCATTACGTATACCGCAACGCCGACAGGTGGCGGGGCTCCGGCGCCGATCACGACTACCTCCGGACTGTCGGTGGGCACTTACAACATCCAGGCCATCTTCACGCCGGGCTCGAGCTATTTCCTCGCGACCAGCAGCACGCAGCAGCTTACCGTTAGCGGGCAGAGCGTGTGGGTGGTGAATAGCGGCGGCGGCACATCGGAACTGGCGGGGAACGGGGCTGCCATCTCGTCCGGGACCTACGCGGGAGCGAACGCGGCCGTGGCGATCGATGCCACGGGCAATGTGTGGTCAGTAGGCACCGGCGCGCCGCTGGTGGAGGCCATCAACCAGGTCGGCGCCGAGCAGCATGCCATCAACAGCGGCGGCGGGCTCAAGGCGCCTGCTGCCCTGGCGATCGACGGCAATAGCCAGGTGTGGGTTGCGAACAGCGGGAATAACAGCATCAGCCTGTTCCTCGACACGGGCGCCGCCGTTTCGCCGTCCACGGGATTCACGGATAGCTCGCTTTCAGCGCCCAGCGGCATCGCCGTCGATCTGGGCGGGAGCGTCTGGGTCGCCAACAAGGGCAACAACAGTTTGACCAGGGTGGTGGGCGCAGCCGCGCCGGTGGCGCCGCTCTCAACCGCAGCGGCGAACAACACCACAGGAGCAAGGCCATGAACGATTCCCGGATTGCGTGCTTTACCCTTGCTGCCACAGCAGCAGCTTTAGTGTTGACCGGGTGCGGCGCCGGTTCCAGGATGACGGAGAACCCGGCGCATCCGGTTGTGGCACAAGTGCAGGGGGAGATGCACGGAGGGCAACAGCCAATTGCGAATGCGACCCTCCAGCTTTACTCGGTGGGCACAAGCGGCTATGGCTCCGCGGCCACGCCGCTGTTCTCTCCGGCGATTACGACCAATGCCAATGGCGGCTTCACGTTCCCATCGAATTATTGCCCCACCGATGCCAGCGCACTGGTTTATCTCGTAGGCATCGGAGGCCAGCCTGCCGGCGCCGGGACCAATATCACCAATAGCAACGAGGCCGAGATGGTGGTCCTCGGCCCGTGCAACAGCCTGAACTCAGGCACGCACATCAGAATAAACGAGCTCACAACCGTGGCGGCCGTGTGGGCCCTGGCGCCTTTCATGAGCGGGAATACGAATGCCTATCTCAACATCGGCAGCTCTTTGACGAATGCCACCGGGATTCAACTCGCGTTCGAGGCGGCACAGGAACTGGTGAATACTTCGAATGGCTCGGTCGGCGGGCTCGCTTTACCTGCAGGCGCCACGTTGCCGACCACGGAGATGAATACGCTGGCCGACATTCTCGCACAGTGCATCAACTCCGCAGGCGGCACAGCCGATGACACCAACTGCGGCAAGCTCTTTGTGGATGCCCGCAATTCCTCCGGTTCGTTTGCTCCCACCGATACCATTACAGCAGCCCTGAATATCGCGCAGAACCCCGCCCGTAACGTCAGCCTGCTTTTCAACCTGATTCCGCCTACGCCGGTCTTCGAATCGGTGCTCCCCTCGGCGCCGACTGCGTGGACGATCGCAATCCAGTACACCGGCGGCGGCCTGAATGCCCCCACCGCAATTGCCACCGATCAGTCGGGCAACGTATGGGTCGCCAACAGCGGAGCATCCACCGTTTCGGAGTTCGACAATCTTGGCAATTCGAAGCTCGGATCCACTGGGACCAGCACCGGCACGGGCGCGCCGACGGGCCTGGCGATCGATCAGGCGGGCAACGCGTGGATTACGGTAAGCACCGCGAACACCCTCTTTGAGGTGAGCCCCACCGGAACGCTTGGCTCGCCCATCACAGGCAACGGGCAGGACCAGCCCACAGGCCTGGCGATCGACGGGAACGGCGTGATCTGGGTCGTCAACAGCAACGGCAATACTGTGAGCGCATTCAACAATGCGGGCACCGCGATCGCCGGATCTCCTTTCAGCGGAGCCGGCATCGCCTCACCAACGGCAATTGCAGTCAACTCAAGTGCAAATGCCAACTGCAGCGACTGCCACTAAACGGCGCGGCTGAAAGTTCGATCACGTACGGATTCTTCGTTCTGCGAGAACAGAGTCTGCTCACTCGTTGCGCAGCGCCTTGTTTGGATCGGTGCGGGCAGCATGGCGAGCGGGAAAATAGCACGCAAGCATGGTTGTGGCTGCGACGGCGAGGGTGACGCCAACGCACGCGAGCGGATCATAGGAGCCCCTCGCTCCGTAGAAGACTGCCGCCAATCCGTGCGAAACCAGCAAAGCTAACCCGAGGCCGAGTGCGACGCCGATAATGACGCGGCGCATGCTGCGCGAGAGGATCATCCACAAGATATCGCTGGGGCGGCCGCCCAGGGCGAGGCGGATGCCGACCTCTCGCGTGCCGCGGCTCGTGTCGTATGCAACCACTCCGTAGATGCCCACAATCGCCAGACCGAAACCGATCAGTCCCAGGACGACGGTAAGGTAGGTGCCCAGGCGATAGGCATAAAAACCGCCAAGCGAATCCTGTAAAGCGTCCCAGAGGCTCCCCACGCCGAATACAGGCAGATCGGGAGCGAGACTGTGGATCTGCGATTCGACCGACTGGACGAGGCGCTCGGGAGGGATCGACGTTTTGACCAGCAGTGTCGCGAGCGGAACCTGTTGCTGGGCGATGGGGAGGTAGAGGCACGAGACGTTCTTGACGAAGAGGCTCTGATACACGCTGTCCTGCACAACGCCGACAACCTCGATCCACGGGCCGGATGCGCCGGAGATGCTGATATGCTCACCGAGCGGATCGGCTCCGTGCCACAACTGCTGAGCCATCGTGCTGTTCACCACAGCGACAGGCGGGGCGCTCGCGTTGTCTGAGTCCTGAATCAGGCGCCCGCGCAACAGCGGTATCTCCAGGGTCTCGAAGTACCCCGGCGAAACCGGGCTCCAGAGGCTGTCGGGAGGGAGCTTGCCGCCGTCCACGGCCCTGCCGCGAACATAGGTCGGGTGGAATTGCGCAATCGCTTCAGAAGGATAGGTAAACGAAATGCTTGCGTTTTGAACCGAAGGGAGCGCACGGACTTTTTGCAGCAGCACCGTGTAAAACTGCTGCTCGCGCGCGGCGTCGAACCCCGCGCCATGCGGATCGAGAATCATTTTGAGAACATGATCGGGATTGAATCCGAGATTGGCGTGCTGCACCGCAAACAAGCTGCGCGCGAACAATCCGGCAACGATCAGAAGCAGGAGCGACGACGAAATCTGGGCGATGACAAGCACGACGCGCAGGCGCTGGCGTCCGCCGGCCACCGAGTATCCGCCGTCGTGAAGCGCGCGGCCGGGGTTTGTCCATGCCACCCGGATGGCCGGCACCAGGCCGACCGTGAGTCCCGCCAGCAAGGCGATGGCCACTGCGTAAACAAAGACGCGAAGATCGATCCCGAAATCGAAGACGATGGGGACACCCATGCCAAGATGAATGCCCTGGACCGCGCGTGAACCCAGAACGCCGATGATCACGCCGCCTATGCAACCGAAAGCGGTGAGCAGCAGCGATTCGGTGATGAGATGGCGCGCGAGCGTCCAGCGCTGCGCACCGAGTGCCGCGCGCACCGCCATCTCCTGCTGCCTGGATAAATTGCGCACGAGCAAGAGGCTGCCAAGATTGAGGCAGGCCATCAGCAGCACGAGCAGCGAGAACCCAAGAAACAGGGCAGCGATCGCGAGGATGCGCTCATGCGTGCCGGGCCGCGGCACCGGCGTGATCGAGGATTCTGCCGCCGCCTGCAAAAAAATATGAGCTCCCTCGTCTTCCTGCGGGTGCTCGATGGCCAGGCGGTTCGCGGCGAGCTCCATGATGCTCGTGGCATGCGATAGCGATACTCCCGGTTGCAAGCGGCCAAGAACGAACAAGGTCCTGCCGTTGACTCGATCGTTGAGCGGCAACTTCATATCGATGTCGCTCATGTTCAAAGGCAGGAATGCCTGAACATTCATCCAGTTCGCGGCGCCGCGAAAGCCCTTTTGCGCAATGCCGACTACCGTAACCGCCTCGCCGTTGATCTTGACAGTTCTCCCCACAACACCCGGATCGCCGGAAAAGCGGCTCTTCCAGTAGGAGTAGCTGAGGACCACGACCGAATCTCTGCCCGTCAGCGCGCCCTCCGCAGGGCCGAGGAGCCTGCCGATCGCCGGCTTGATACCGAGACCCGTGAAGTAGGTCTGAGTCACATAACTCGTAACAATCTGCTCGGCACGGCCTCCTTCGCTCAATCCATCTGTGCCAATGCGGTACCCGAACAGGTCCGCTACGGGCTCAGCCTGTTTGCGAATCTCCTCCAGGTCGGGGTACGACATCACTCCGTACTGTCCCTTGAGCGAAAAGCCTACCGCGACCAATCGCGCGGGATCCGGAACCGGCAAGGAGCGAAACAGCAAGCCATTCACAATGCTGAAGACGGTGCTGTTCGCGCCAATGCCGAGGGCGAGAGTAGCAACGGCGGCCGTGGTGAATGCAGGGTTCCTCAACAGGTGGCGAAAACTATGGCGAATATCCCGCGCAAATGACCCCATCTCCATCCTCCGTAGAGCAACGCATCCTGTTTCACAATTGCGGTTACGCTCGATGCAATCCGTGGCGGCGCCTTCTCATGCGCGAACCCGGATGTCGACATGCTCCAGCCATTCGCCGCAACAAGCCGACAGCACAAGGCAGGCCGCGATCCAGCATGCGCTGACCGCGAACGCGGTGCCGATGTTCCGGTCGGCCAGCATCAGCACGGGCTGAAATAACCACTCGTGAAATGCCCAGGTGATCGGATCAGGGGAAACCCAATGGAGAAAACGCTGCAGAATGCTGTAGGTGATCTGAAGCATCCAGACGCCGGGAAAAACAATCACAATGCCGCGCCAGAGCCGCCCTGTGAGCAGCCCAACGAGTTCAACACCGGCAAACCGAACGTATGTGTAGATGAAGGACCACAGCGCCGCGCCAACGACACTCCTGAGCGGGACAGTGAACAGGAACGGCAGATAGGCGATCAAAAGCACGGACGCAAACTGAAGCGCGCGCGCGCTCCAGAGAGTGAATGCGAGCCCTCGCCTGGAAGGCGCTGCCGCGGCGAGAAAGCCGAGCGTGCCGCGGCCGAATTCGGCCGCCAATCCGCGCACGCTGAGCACGAGAACCAGGCAAGTGGAGACCAGGTTGATGATCCCGAATCCAATCTCGGTTGGAGACGCTTGCGCCACTCCGCCGGGCAGAGAGCGGTAGAACTCGGGCGGTCCGCCGAGCCGGGTTACAACCAGGCCGCAGACGAACAGGAACGCTGCGGCAATGACGCATGCCACTCGCCCATCGAAAAATATGCGCTGTGCATAGGCTCGGTTCATGATTCACGCTCCTTGCTCGATCGGACTTGCTGCGACATTCAGCGGAAGATCTTCGAGAAGCTCGACATAGAGGCTGCGCAACGTGACAGATTGAACATCGAGAATTTTTACGCCTCGCGTGGCAAGCTCCGCGGCGACCTCCCGGCAGTTTTTCTTCACCAGGTAGCGGACCGAGCCCTGCAAAGGGCGTGCGCGGAGAATGTCGGCGATCCCGGCCACTTCCACGAGCGGTTGCAGCGCGGTGATTACCCCGCAATTGCTCACGATGTCTTCAAGCAGGAACTCATGGCAGAGCTTGCCTCCATGCAATACGCCGATGCGTTCACACACTTGCGACATTTCCTCAAGCTCATGCGAGGCGATGAGTACAGTTGAACCTTCGGAGACGCAATCCTGGATGAGGGAACGAAGTATCTGCTGCACGGCAACCGGATCGAGGTTTGTCGTCGGCTCATCGATCATGAGAATCGGCGTGCGCCTTGCAGCAGCTAGTCCGTAGGCAAGTTGAACCCGGCCTTCCTTCGAGAGCGCGCGAACGCGGGTCTCAGCAGGGACACGAATGTATTTCGCCGCAATGGCGGCACTCCAGTTCGGCGAGAGGCCGCGCATGAATCCAATCATCTGACCGACCGTCAGATGGCCGTACATTGTTTTGGCCTGATCCACATACGTAATGTGAGAGGCGGTTTCGCGGCGTCTCGCTGAAGGATCGTGACCGTGAATCAGGCAACTGCCTTCGTCCGCTGCCAGCAGGCCCGCGAGCAGATTAAGCATCGTGCTCTTGCCGCTGGCATTGCGCCCGACAAGGCCATAGACGCACCCGTGAGGCACCTCCATGTCGAGCCCACGGAGGACCCAGCTCATGCCGAGCTTCTTTCCCAGTTGCCTGGCCACTACCGCCGGCTCACCCATTCCTGCCGCCTTTCGTCCTTGCGGCTTGCAACTGCCGATGCCACTCCCACTCCACTGCCGCGATGACATCTTCCCGCGACATCTCGAGGTACTGCCCCGCCCTCACAAGCCGTTCAACATCCGGACGCAACTGCAAAAACGCGTCTCCATCGAGGGCGGGATGGAGCGGATCTGCCACGAATGTCCCGCCGCCCGGCACAGTAGTCAGCACGCCTTGGCTTTCCAGGTTCCGATAAGCGCGGGCCGCGGTATTGGGATTGATTCCCAGTTCCGATGCCAGCACGCGGACCGAGGGAATGGAAGAGCCGGGAACCCACGCCCCGTGCAGAATGATCTGCCGGATCTGACGCTCTACCTGAACATGAATCGGCACTCCGCTGCCCATGTCGATCACCGGCAAAGTCATGGTCGAAGCTATCGGCTGTGCGCTCAATTCAGCCGTACTATTGCACTAGTACAGCTGAAAGTCAACAGAAATTTATAGCAACCAAATAAGTAGTCGAATAAACGGGATGCCGAGTCACCTCCCTGAGTTTATGACGCAAAACTAAAATATTCTTTTTTTACTTGCATATTGAAATATGCAGTGCTAGTCTCTCACCGACGACTGAGAACTGCTAGTTACGGGCATGTAGCTTCCCCCTAACTCCTAAGATGCGGTGCATCTTATCCTCCGTCTTCATATTCATCCAAGTCTACGCAGAGTGGGCTAATGGCGGCAGCACGTTCAGAGGTCCCACCCGGCGACAAGATTAAAGGGCCCGCAAACAACGTCTCTCCAATGACCTCCAGCACTCTTTAACTGCATCCCTCTTCCGACTTACTCCCCTCCCTGCGAATCTTGCGCTCCTTCCCGGACCGAAGCGTAACCGTCGGCAGACAAACCATCCTTCCTCATCAATGCCGAACCGGCTTGCCGTTCCCCTGTGCCATTCTTCCGATCCTTCCCGGATTGATGCGTTAAGTGTGCATGTCCCAGGAGCGTACATGAGATGGCGTCGAACAACCGGGATTGCCTTAATTGGTTCGCATTGCAGACAAGAATGCGCCGGGAGCACTTTGTAGCTTCGGCACTGGAGCAAAAGGGGTATACCGTTTTTTTGCCTCGTTCCGGTGCAAGCGCAAACATCGGATGTACCGAACCGCTCTTCCCTGGCTACTTGTTTGTTTACTTCAATCCATGGTGCCGTTCTTCATCGGGTGGTGCGATTATCACGACCGATGGCGTTATCCGAATCGTTGGAACGGGCAAGCGGCTATCGCCCATTCCTGAAGCGGAGATCGACAGCATCAAGGCGGCAATTGCATCCGGCCTGATGCTTCAACCGGTGCCATACGTCAACATCGGCGACTTCGTCTACATCGCCGAGGGCCCGCTGAAGGGCGTCAGCGGAACCATCCAGCGGATTAAAAACGAACAGCGACTTATCATTTCGATCTCGATGCTGCAACGTTCCGTTGCCGTCGAATTCGATATCGGCCAGGTGTGCCGGCAGGGTGTTCAGGGCTGGCCGCCGGTTGGTGCTGATCGCGCAAATATCGGATTACTCAGGATTCCCTAAACTTCCAATGCCTGCGAGAGACCCGCCGTTCGACGTGTGTTGCCGCGACTGTTGCAATGCGGCTCCGAGAACGCGCTCCGCATGGAGGCGCTCGCCGCACCTTATTGAGGCGCTGTGCCTGGAACAAGCGTGCGTGGTGCATCCGTTGTCCGAATCGTCTCGATTTCGATTCAGAGACGGATTTGAAATGCCACCGTAGCTGTCCGCGGTGAGCTTGCAAGAAAGGAGGAAGAGCAAATGCACGAGATTCTTGACGACATGGAAATGACGGAACTCGACCTGAAGCTGTCTGACCTGGAAATCATGGAACTGCAGACTGAAGACGCACTGGGTATCCCGGACCTGGGCGCTTCGTCCGCTAACACACTCTCATGTTCTAGCCTCTGTTGCGTGGTAATCCTGTAACAGCCGCTTACGCAGCGACGGGCTAAAACCCAATCCCGCCGGCGTATGCACCACGCACATCATTGAATCGCCTAACTCCGTGATATACATCGTCCATTCCGGAAAACTCTCAGAGCAGATCTTTGCTGTGCTTTCCAGCGAGCGCGTTACAGTTGCTTGGATGCCTGCTCATGTCGATGGAGCCGCCCAAGACTGGATAGTTATTGCTTCAGACAACATCCGGCTCGATGAGATACGCCGCTGGGCATCCGCCGCCTCGCAAAAAGGCATGAACCTGTTTCCTGTTCACGTGCAGGGCAGCGAGGCCGTGATCGGTCCGGATGTTCGCCCCGGCAGAGCGGGGTGCCTGGAGTGCTGGGAAAACCGGTACTTCCGAGGCAGGCCATGGCTGCGCAGATTCATGGAGCTGGCCGTTGAATGCGACGACCGGGAGCCCGATCCATGGCTCACGGAAGGTGTGCTGACGATTACTAGCCGGATTGCCGCGCGCCGGGTTGCGCAACTCGCGGAGGCAAACGAAGCGGCACGCGAAGGGCAGGTTTATTACCTGGACATCAAAACCTTTCGCGGGGCCGAATGGCCATTGATGCGAGACCACCGCTGCAAGTTCTGCGGGGACGCGGTAGATGATAGCCCCGAGCGGGCATCCATTCAGTTAGCTGGACGGTCTAAGCGCCACACCGAAAACGATCGGCTGCGACCCCTGTCGGAGTTACGGTCTCTGGCAGACACCTTCACCGGCCACCGGAGCAACATTATTGAGCGGAACAGCGAGCAATGGTGGTCCACGGGCGGCGGAGGCGTTGTGGTTTCATTTGGCGTGGCCCTGATCCAGGAGGCGCATCCTGAGCCGTGCTCCGGCTTCTCGATCTGCCAGAGCGACGCGCGAACGGCCGCGATACTTGAAGGGGTGGAACGCTACTCAGGTGTCGAGACGCGGGGATTTCGCTCTTCGACCCGAGGATGCTTCAACGAATTGCGCGACACGGCGCACGATCCGCGCAGCTTCGGATTGCACTCGGAACGCGAGTACCAGGCGAATGCCGGCCTGCATCGGTACTCCGATGACCTTGAGATGTATTTCGTCTGGGCGTATTCCTTCCGGGAACAGCGACAGGTGCTGGTGCCACTCCAAATCGGTTTCTTTTCCTGGCCGCGCCCGGGCGATCGCCTTTTCGTTCTCGGTGAGGGATCGTCTGGCTGCTCAATCGGGTCGTGCCTGGAAGAAGCGATCATGCATGGGCTCTTTGAGCTTGCGGAGCGCGACGCCTTCATGATGAGTTGGATCGCCAAATTGACTCCGCCGCGGGTCAATCTGGAAGACAGCACGGATCCCGAGATAAGGCATGTCATCAGGAAACTGAACAGCGCCGGGTTTGAACTGTCCGCGTTCAATATTACGACCGATCTGGGAATTCCAGCCATAGGTCTCCTGGCGTGCCGGGAGAATGCATGGCCGTTCATGATGGCAGGAGCCGCGGCACATCTGCGGCCCGAACGAGCGCTCAAGAAAGCCCTCCGTGAGTTGGCCGGGGGGCTTTCTCTATGGGAGTTGTCGGGCGACCGGGCCGCGCCAAGGGCCGCCGAGATGCTTGAGAATCCAAAGCTCGTACGCAAGCCCATGGACCACGGGCTGATGTACACCGCGCGGGAAGCGCGCCAGTTTTGCGACTTCATGTTTGCGAGCACGGAGCGGATCTCGATGAAAGACATGGCGGGGCCCGTGTCGGGATTCTGGTCCGGCGATCTTGGCAATGATGCCCGGGGTGTAATCCAGTGGCTCAATGAGCGTGGATTCGAGGTAATTGTCGTGAAACACACCGGGCCTGAGCATGAATCCCGGGGCCTGCACGTTGCAAAAGTGCTGGTCCCCGGAGCGCTGCCGGGAACCTGGGGAGATCATCTCTGGCGCACCGAGAACCTTCCCCGCCTGGATGCTGCATTGGCAAGTTCGGGGAGCGCGTCTCCTAATCTGGTTCCCCATCCGTACGCGTGAAGCTGTATCACGTATTGAAGGTGCGGCGCTTCGCATGAGGTTGCACCTGCTGTAGCAGTTCTTCCCTTCCCTGTTTGAAATGATCATGGAACCCCAGCTCCTATATCCGGCTGATGTGGCTGTCGAGCAATCGCCCGGCACTCTCATCCCCTTTGTCACGATGCGCAGCGGAGGGGTTCCTCCGGGTGGGCTTCGTGATCTTTTATTTGAAAAGACCATGGAGGCGGTGGATTGTCTGCTTGAGCTGGAGGCCGCCAATGCGCGAGACAGAGGGATCGCAGTCAAACTCCTCGAAACGCTCATTGGAGTAACTCCTACGGGTATAGGCGCCCGATTGGAGCTGATCAGTCTCAAGCGAGATATCTTCAACGACCGCGTTCCGCAGAAGCCATTGAGCGATGAAGCCCGACAACGCCTGAGTCCGAAAGAATGCGCGGTTCTTGAAGAGTGGACTGCTGTGCGCATGCGGAGACATCGAGCTGAAATCGAAGCGAAAGAAACATTCGCCAGCGAATCCAGGCAAAAATCGGCTGCACTCCGAAGGCTTTGCCAAAGGCGACACTTCCGCATCGCACTTGCCCAGGCTAGTCCGGCCCTGAGTGACGACCTCGACCGCGCAGGCAATCTGCCCACCCGGTTCTCAGCCGGTCAGACAAGCCGAATAGAGCGCTCTCTCATTCGTTACTACACTCGCAGCGCGATCAAATTGAGCCCATTCAGCAGCTTCATGCGAACTCGCGTTGTCCGATTGTCCAGCGCATGGTCGCCGTTGCCTGCAATGCTTCCGCAAAGAAGCGCCCTGAGAAGATCGGTGAGGATCAATCGCGCGATTGTCGCGCATTTCGCTCAGAAGATGGCCGAGCACCCGGAGATTCGGGAATCGATTCCGATTTTCCTGAACGGCGCGATTGCCCAGCACGGCGATCGTCTGCACATTCTTCGCTTGCGCCGCGACATGTCGCAGGCTTCGCGCCTCCGCATTCCCATCGAATCCATGGCACGCCTCAGGTATTCGCCAGCCTTGGGCCGCATACTCGATTATTTCTCGAGCCGCGCAATCAAAGGCGTGCATCTCGCGCAACTGGTCGAGGATTTCGCTGTCGAGTTCGGGAGCGCCGAGGCCGCATCGGGCTTCATTCAAAAGCTCATCGATATTGGGCTTCTTTTGCGGAAGATTCCTTTGCCCCAGGACGATTCATCCGCAGTTACGGCGCTGGCCGATGCAGCCGCGACCCTGCCGATGCCGAATGGAAGGCTTCGTGCGGTGACAGCGGAGTTCGATCGCCTGCGCGATCTTGAATTGCAACTGGAGAATGCCTCGGCCGCGCAGCAACCCGGGACTCTTGCTGCGCTGGCTGATGCCGTTCAGAGCACACATCGGGCCCTCGACGACGCGCGCGCCCCCGACTGGACGAGCCGGCTGGTTTCCGAAGAGGTTGTGGATGAGCCGGCTGCAGAGATGGCTCTTCCGGAGCGTTGGTCGCCGGCTCTCGACGACATGCGGAATTTCCTCGAGACGTACGGGCCGCTTCTGGACGTGAATTCCTCGCTTCGCGCCTCTATTCGTCATCACCTGATCAACGAATTCGGCGGTGGGCCGGTGGCGTTCTTGAAGTTTGTCGCCGGTTATCGCGCCGCTCTTCCTGTGGTTGGACAAGCCGGACAGGACATTGCCCTTCTCCGGAACCCGTTCCTGATTGACATGCTGGCGGCTCTCGAAGGCATGCGCAGCGAGTTGGGCGAAGTGATTACCGCCCCGGCGCCGCTTGAAGAAATCGATCTGAGAGATGTGGCCGTGCAGCGCCGGTGGGCCGAGCGCGTATCACGACTGGGAATGCCGCGGCCCGCTGGAGGCGCGAGCCTTGTCACGTGCTTTGTGCAGCCGTGCTTCGATCGCGACGGCTCTGCGGCTCTCGTGCTCAATCAGATGGACGCGGGACCATGCCGTACTCTGCTGCGCGCCGTATCGGCCATGAGCGATACGCGCGCAAAGAATGAGATGGTGACCGAGATCGCACGTTCGATCAGCACAATCTGGAGAGAAGCTCAGCCCTGCACAATTTACTCAACGTTTGATTATGAGCTGAACGCCTGCCCGATTGTGACGCGGCTTGTGCTCGACTACGAAGGCGACGCCGAAGACAGAGAACGTTCGATCCGAATGGGAGATCTTTCAATTGGGGTGACGGCTGATGGAAACGTAGAACTGACAGCCGGCCGAACTCCTGTTGTGGTTGTCCATTTCGGATCGGTCGCGTCGGCATTTCAGCCGCTCTGCACGGGCCTCCTCCTGGGAATCGCGCGTTCGGAGCCGATCCTCTTCCGTCCATTCGATCCGAGACACTGGAACGCTGAAGTTCCTTCATCGTGGCCCGAGATCGCGAGCTTCCCGCGCCTGGTATTCGGACGCTGCATTGTTCGCAGGCGCGGATGGCTCGTGAAGACGAGCGCATTGCCAAGACGAAGCCCGATGGAGCACCCCGCTTCCTATATTCTCCGCGTTCGCCGGTGGCAGCGCGAGGCCGGCATGCCTGACGAAGTATTTCTGCGTGCGCGCTCACTTGGAGAACGCAACAAAGGTGAGGATGCGACTTCCCGCTCCTCTACCCTGCCTCATAAGCCTCAGTATGTCGACTTCCGCAACTACCTTCTTGTCGAGAGCATGAACGAGCTCTTCAAAGACGTTTTAACCGCGGCATATTTTGAAGAGGCTCAGCCCTCTTTGAACGACTGGCGCGCAATGGGATTCATCCGGGCGCTCGAATTTGCGGTTGATGAGCGCATAGGGCCGGGGTCGGCATTTTAGAAGCCGCCACGCGAGAGAGACATGTCAATGCCAATGCGACAGAAACCTTCCGATGACTGGAACTGGGTTCGCGTCTACTATTTCGAGAAATGCAAAGACAGCCTCATTTTGGACGGCGTCTGGCCAGCTGTGACAACTCCTTGCAAGTGCGGGCACAGCGGTCAGGCATATTTCTATCGTGACTGGCAGGGCGGGCCGAATGTGCTTGCCGGGATTAAGAGTTGCTGTATCGGCAGAACCTCGCAGATTGTGGCCGCACTCGAGGAATATGTCGCTCTCCATCCTTCGACCATCGCGCTCGCCCAGGCCGAACAGGCGCACATCTCTGAATCGCTCCGGCGGCACGAGATGATACAGGACACGTGCACGCTGCGCGATAACAACTCCGTCGTGGTGGACCAGCATGATCCGGAAGGGCCTTTCGTGAAGGACCCGGGGGTGAAGAAGGCGTACAGGGAGTACCTTTCGCAGAGCTCTCTCTACTGCATTCGATGGCTGCACAGAGTGCGCAACGAAGGGCACGACCGAACCGAGGCTGCATTACATCTTCTTGTGGCTCTCATCTGGCTTGTCGATCCCGCGCGCCTTCGGGCACACGTAAGCCTGATGTCGCATGCGATTGGATTATTCAATGGCGTTCCCGAAGGGGGCCGTTTTTACCATGCCTTCGACGCACACTATTCGTCTCCCTCCGGGGCGGCGATTCGCAGGTTGGTCAACAAGGACGTGTGCTTACTGAAGGATGGCCGCGACACCCTGCCCGACATGAGTGAGTTTTTGTCGATGCTGCGCCTGTTCCTCGACGACTTTTTCGATTCGACACTGTCGGGCCAATACCAGCCTGAACCGATGGGGGAACTGATCAATTCAAGCCCCGCATGGAGATCCTGGCAGATGACTGTAAGCCTGCTGTACCGGACTCTGAACCAGCTGGGAATCACCCCGCTGCAACGGTTCCTAGCGGGTTACATGATCTCGAGGGCGTGCACGGACATTTATGGCGATGACGCACTGGATCTGCGCAACCTTATTCAGCGCAGCCGTTCGGATGCGGAATCTCTGCTCACCTACTTCGCTCCCCAGATTCAGCGATTGGAGGCGCGCGAATGTTAAGCGAAACGGCGGTAAATTCCCGGCTATCGGCGATCCGGCTGGAGAAGGCGGATGACGTTTCAATCGGCTACAGCAACGGACGATGGACAGTGCGCGGAGGCGGCGAGCCATTGTTCTTTCGATTGCCAGCCGGCAAAACATTTGCATTTCTCGATGAGATGCGCGACGGAGGTGTGCCGCTTGAGAGGCTTGACAGAGACGGCCGTGCCGATGAGGCCGGAGGCTGCGCCGTCGAGCAACTCGGCCGGTTGTGGCGGCAGGGACGCCTGGTCAAGGCAATCTACGATGGCGACGAACGGATCGCAGCGCTATTCAACTTCAGCGATGTCGAACTGCTGTACAGCGATTTCGACCCATCCATACCGTTCGTCATCACCGAGGATACCTGCCTTCATCGCGAAGGCGATTCGGCCATTCTTGAGACATCCGCAAGCGGCGCCTACCTGCAGATTCTGGACACACGGATCCTGAGAATCTCACTGCCTTTTTTCAAGCCGATTAAGTGTGAAGAGTGGGCAGCCGAGGTGCAGGTTCCTGAGAACGTCATCGTTGCGCTTGCCGATTGCCTTCATAGCATCCGCGTCATCGAGCCGGCGGCGAATTCGTCCGCGAGCATTACGCAGGCAAGCGGATGGTCGTTCGCAAACCGCATGGCTCATGCCCGCAGCCGCGTCGGACGGCACATTGGACAGTATGGTTCGCGCTCAAGTTATCCCGGGCGATTGGACGATCCGCTCCAGTCCTCCGATCCTCCGGATTCGCGCACGATCGAACTCGAGCGGCCGCAGGTGAGCGAACTCGCCGCAAACGACTGCTCATTTACTGAAGTTCTCGAAAGCCGCCGCTCAATCCGCGAGCACGGAGAAGTTCCCATTGATCTTCCCCGGCTGGGTGAGTTTCTCTTCCGGTCCGCGCGAGTGGTGGGAAAGGCCGGCTGGAGAGGGCAGGAGATTGCGCTTCGGCCGTACCCCTCCGCCGGCGGCCTGCACGAGCTTGAGATATATCCGCTGATCAATCGGTGCAACGGATTGCCGCAGGGCGTTTACCGGTATGATCCCTTCGGTCACCGCCTCATTCACCGCGCAGATCCCGGCCCTGGAACGGCGACGCTCATTGGCGAGTGCTACCGGGCGACCCAGATGCAGACGGAGCCGCAGGTGCTCGTCCTCGTCGCCGCCAGGTTCGCGCCCGTAAACGACAAGTACGATTCCATTGCGTACAGCCTGATTTTGAAGAACACCGGATGCCTGCTGCAGACGATGCACCTGGTCTCGAACGCAATGGGCCTTGCCGGATGCGTTCTGGGCGGCGGCAACTCCGATTTGTTCTGTAAGACTGTTGGATCTGATTTCTGGAAAGAGGGCACGGTTGGAGAGTTCCTGCTTGGCTCCAGGCGTGTTGTGCGGCAGCGCACCTGAACTCATACTCGCCATGAAAGGCCGGGCGTAATCATGTACGGGACAATTCGCGAACGAACAGCACGCGAGACTCTGAGCCAGATTGAACCGCTGGCGCGTTCACTCGGCGTAACGAGAGTGGGAAACCTCACCGGCCTCGACCGGGTGGGAGTCCCCGTGTGGATGGCTGTGCGGCCTTTGGCAAAATCGCTCACCGTCGCGCAGGGCAAAGGCCTCACGGATGAACTTTCCAGGTGTTCTGCTCTCATGGAAAGCATTGAAACTTATCATGCCGAGCAGGCCATGCCCGATGCGATTGAATGGCCACTCAGCGCCTATCAAACGAATGCCGAGTTCATTGACCCGAACAGGGTTCCGCTGCGCGCGCCTCTGCGAGGAGATGATGATCCACTCATCTGTTGGGTTGAAGGCCGCGACCAGGTCAGAGATGCTACGCGCTGGATTCCACATGAACTCTTTGCGCTCGACTCCACGCGCCGCCGCTCGCGCCCGCCGGTTTTTGCCGCTTCGAGCAACGGCCTCGCGTCCGGCAATACACGCAGAGAGGCAATCCTCCACGGTATATGCGAAGTGATCGAGCGCGACCAGACGTCTCGCTGGATGCGCGACCATGCAGGTGTTTCGAGTTCCAGCTCAAAGGTGGTTCTCGACACTGTCAATGATCCGGATTGCAGAGAGATCGTCGACAGGTGCCGGCGCGCAGGACTCGATCTGCACGTGTGGTCAGCGAGCGTCGACATTGAGATCCCGGTGTTCTGGGCGGTGGTAGCGGATTTCCGCGATAACGCCTGCTTTCCTCACCGCGCGGTCGGCTCTGGTTGCCATCCGATCAAGGAGATTGCCTTGAGCCGGGCTATGACCGAAGCTTTGCAGGTCAGGATCAGCAACATCTCTGGGCTGCGCGACGACGTCGGATGGGTGAGGTATCGCGACGACGCCATCCGCTGTCCGGGTTCGTGGATCGCCGAGATTCGCGGACAAAAGGAATCGGTGGACTTCGGCTCGATTCAGAGTCTGCCTTGCCCTGAACGCATTCCGGATCTTATGGCTTCTGTACGGCAGTCGCTTGAGAGTGCGGGCATCAGGGAGATCATCGTGGTCGATCTCACCCGGAACGAGATCGGTGTTCCTGTTGTGTTCGTTTGCATTCCCGATCTTGGTTTATTCCTGCACCAGGATCACGGAAGACAGCGCGGGATCGAACGTTCGCTGCGTATAGGCGTATAGCATGAAGAGCTGCGTCTTTATTGGCCCGAGCGGAAGAGGCATACCTCACCCACCTGGCATTGACATGCTCGGGCCAGCGCGTCTTGGATCAGTTCATCAGGCCGTGCTCGCCGGTTATAAGCGCATTGCGCTCGTTGACGCCTACTTCGGAAATGTTCCATCGGTTTGGCACAAGGAACTTCTCTTTGCGATCGCCAGCGGATGCGAAGTCTGGGGATCATCGAGCACGGGCGCATTGAGGGCGGCGGAACTTGACGTCTACGGAATGCGCGGTATAGGCGCCGCGTACCGATTGTTTCGCCGTGGCGCGCTCTCAGGCGAAGACGAACCGTGCCTGCTGCACGGCGATCACGCTTCCGGATACATTCATCTGACGTATCCGATGCTCAACATTCGCTCCACCCTTCGCACAATGCGAAGGCTCGGATACTTCGGAGCAAGCGCCGAGGAAGACTTCACCAGGGAGATGAAACTTATTCATTTCACCGAGCGCAGCCAGGAAGCGGTCAGACAGGTGTTTCAGGAGCATGTCGGCGCATCGTCCAATTCTCTGTGGCAGCGTTTTGTCTCCGCCTACACTGACATGAAGAAGCAGGATACCTGCGCGCTATACAGAGCACTGGAGCGATCTTCCGCATTAACTGGAACACTCCCGCAGAATTGGCAATTTCCCCGGACCACTTTCTGGGTCCGTCAGTTTATCGCTCACAACGATGACTTTCCGCCGCTCGAAGGCGATTATGCATCGACGGGCGCGAGCATCTGGCGCGCGTGAAGTTCCAGCCCGGTACGGCAAATGCCCCGCCGCTGCAAGTTCGCAGGTCAACAGTTGAGCGGGTCGGGTTACCACAGAGCGAAGGTCTACCACAAGATGGTCATGCAAACCGCCTGCATTCCAACGCGAACTGACCGCGAGACCCGCCTACTTTGCTCGCTCGATGAGGCAGTGTCGGCTTACTGCTCAGGCGAAACGCGCACTATCGACTCCGGGGCCGTGGTGGAGCGGGTGCTTGCCGCGATGCATCAGGAACTTCGTGCACAGGATGGAGCCACGCAATGGATCTATCTTCGCGTCGCAGTCAAGCCTGGCGCGCAGACTTCGGTCGCTATCTGCGAGGTCGCATCTTGTATCGACGAATGCAACAACCACGTTGCCATTTCGCAATGGTGGTGGCTCAATAAATGGGACCCTCTCGGTCCGGCGCTCCGAGTCCGTATCCAGACGCCCACTGCATCTGCCCGGGAGACAACGCATCTTCTCCTTTCCTGCCTTGAAAAGCGAGGACTCGAGGCGACACTGCCGCGCTATGAACCTGAACTTCTTCTTTTCGGCGGGCACGATGGAATCGAAATCGCTCATCGCCTCTTCGCAATCGACAGCATGTTTCTCGTGAGCTGGTTGCGCAGCACTGAAGCTCGCAACCTGCCGGTCGTGCCGCCGGGGCTGTCCTTCGCCCTGGTGATGCACCTCGCGCGCGGCGCGGGGCTCGATCTATTCGAGCAGTGGGACCTATTCGACCGTCTCGCCGCCAAGCGCACTGCCGGCCCGGAACAAAATGCGACCGAAGCAAGCTGTATCCGCATTGTGAAGCAGTTGCTCGCAGCCCCGGCTGAATCGCTGCTCCCGATTTTCAGTGATCCGCTCCGTGTCCTGGTGAAGAAGCATCTCGACAATCTTCAGAATGTCGGCATGCAAATCGCACAAGCATATTTTGGCGGACGGCTTGACTGCGGCTTGAGGGAGTTCCTTGTGCCGGTCGTCCTGTTTCATTGGAATCGCATCGGCCTGGCCGCCTCTGCACAGGGCGGGTTCGCACGCGCCGCTGCGCAGGAACTACGTCATCTGAGCCGGGAAGGGAGAGAAGCGCGGAATGCGACCACACCAGCTTAGATTGCGTGGACTTGTGCAATGCCGGCCCACAGATTCCGGGCTGCTTTTCCGCTACGGTGACTCTATCCTGCCCATTCGCGGAATCTCGGCTTCATCATGGTCCCGGGTCATTCATTCTCGTCTCGAGCATTTCGATGAACCACTGCGCCGTGAACCAGTACATACGGCGGACGATGAGATTCACAACCGTCTTTACAGCGCGCTGAAATCCGCAGATATGCTCTATGAGCGCCTGGATGATGATCCCGATGAGATTTCAAACGCGCTTCGAGCCCGGTTCCGGGCAGAGATTGCGAGGCTGGAAGCGACAACGAACCGGCCTCTTACGCTCTTTACGACGGTTCGTATGCGGCCTCTGCTCATCCTCGCGTCAATTGACCTCGTGTGCTCGATTGCCGAGGCGGCCATTGAGTCAGGCATGGCCAACATCGGCCTGTGCGTTCCCCAATTCCCGAAACGATTGACGGATGCAATCGCCCACTTGCACTCGCGCTACGACGATGAGATTCCAAACCTGCGGCTGACGGCGGTTTCGACGCCCGGTGCCGGCCCGCAAAACCGGGAAGCTGATCTCTGGCATTACATTGTGGCTGCCGGCGTGACGGACGAGGATTGGACGAGCGTTGACAATCTCCTCGATAAACAAATTGGCGCGACCTCGACGACTGTACTTGCCTTGTGCGCGGGCACGCAGCGCGTGGTGACGGGCCCCATCGACGCACGGCCTGGATCAACGTGCACGACGTGCATCAGGCGTTACTGCTCATCCCCTGATTCGCAATGTGCATTCGGATTGCCCGCCGCTCGCATGGTTGATCTGCAGATTGGATCCCGCTTGCTCTTTCAGCAGCTCTGGGACATTGCAAGCGAGATTCCGGGAGCGATGATCGAAGACACGATCCTTGATTTCGACATCCAGTCATGCAACCTGGAACGAAGACCACGGCCGAGAAACGCGAATTGCCCGCGGTGCGCGAGTGTGCCGCGATTGACTGAGCATCGCTTCACAGACTCGTGGGATGAAACCGCCCAGGTGTCTCTCCGCGAACTCTGCCGCAGGGCGGAGAGAGCTTATGCGGACGAGAAGACCGGGATGATTGCCGCGGTTGATGGAGTTGACCTCTTGCAATATCCCTTCGCCAAGTGCGCTGCGCAGATTTCGGATCGCTGGAAACCGGAGGGCGCTTCCGGCTGGTGCGTCGAATCCGGAGAGGACCTGGTGGCGGCACGGTGGCATGCGGTCTGCCGGGCAATCGAGGTTTCTTATGAGGAGATCATGTGCGCCCGTGCGCGCGCGGGACAGACAATCCCTGTCTTCTCCTGCTTGAATGAGTTTCTTGGCGACGAGATCCCATCGCGCGGCCACGTGGCTTCTGCTTCAAGGTGGGATGCGCTCAAAGCGGAGGCCTTTTACCGTTCCGTCGCGCGCTACATGAACATCGCCGGCGACTGGCATGCGCTTCAATGGATGGACAGGCCTCCAATCTCCAGTGTCGAACTCGGTTATGCCTACCTTGCCGATCTCAACGAAACGGAAGCCATCGCGATCGAGGAATGCCGGCTTGGTTGCACAACGATTCGAGGGCTGAGATTTCGGCGCGGGAATGAGACTTACAGCGTCATCGCTGGTCCGGACTCGGGCCCTCTTTGGCTACCCGGGATTCAGGACATTTGCATCGCCCTCGACGGTTCTTCGTCTCCTGACACCGGGGCGCCGGAGATTCGAACGAGATTTCGGGCTGTTCATCCTGGCGATCCAGCTTCGCTGGAATTTCAGATTCGCGAGTTGCGCGAATCGGCAGCTTTGGAATTTCGGTGGACGCCCCTGCACGACCCAGAGATGACCAAAAGGCTTCCGCTCTACCTAGCCTACGCAAGCCTCTTTCAACAGTAGATCCTCGAGACGGCGCTCAGACATGGAACTTCTTCGGATGCAGCACACCGAACACGATCGAACAGACGAACGGGAGCCGGTGATCTACATGTCTGAACCGGTGGCGATTCTTTCGCCTCGGCGCGTCCTGATGCGAAACAAAGTCACGGGGCGATCGGTGATCGTCGACCGGGCCGCAGCCAGAATTGCCGCACGGTGCGACACGCTCGCGACTCCAGAGCAGCACTGCAAGCGTGCGCAACTTGCAGTCAGCGAAGATCCTGCTGCGGCACAAAGGTGCGTGCAAACAGCGCTCGATACTGGTCTGTTCGTGACAAGGGACTACCTTGCCAGCTACTTGCGGCATCCGCTCGCAGGCAAACGCCCCGAATCCCGGATCGACGTAGTCGGGATTCCAACGTGCAATCGGCCGCACATGCTCGACCGCGTGCTCAACAGCCTTATCGGCCACATGCGCGCGCATGGCCGCAATGCGACTGTTCTTGTTCTCGACGACTCGAGAACGCCGGCCATGCAGGCAGCGAATGCAGCTGTAATAGCAAACCGCCAAAGAAACTCGTCGATCGTAATCCGGCATATCGATGACACAGCCAGGGACAGTTACATTGACCAGCTTGAGCATGACATCGGACTGAAGCCGGGCGCTCTGCGTTTTGGCTGCGCGAGAAACGATTCCTACTGTTCGACTGCAGGCGCCGCGAGAAACATGCTGTTGCTCCTGTCGTGCGGGCGCGGCGCTCTCTTCCTCGATGACGACCACCTCTGCCAGGTAATTGCGATTCCCGATGCCACCAACAGGGTTAAGCTGGCCAACGAAACGATGATCCGCCGGTTCCTTGCGAGCACGGAAGATGTCGAAGACAGCCTCTACGTGACGGAAGACATACTCGGGCTGCACGAGCGAATGCTCAACTTCAAGATCCCGGCGCTTGCTTGGGATACAGATCAACTCAACGACGCGCAGGGACTAGCATCTGAAACCTACCGCCGCCTCGGCCGTGAGAACCTGCGCATTATCACCTCGCAGATGGGCATCTTCGGCGATTGCGGCGTGGACGATCCACTGTCGCATATCCTGGCCGAGGACAGCGAATGGCGCGAGTTGGTCAAGGATCCGAGCGCCTATACAAACGCAATGCGGGGCCGCCTGGTATTGACCGGAACCAGGGAATTCCTGATTACTCCGCGCATTCATTCTCAGGCCGGCTGCCTCGCGGTGGATAACTCCAACGGCCTTCCGCCATTTCTGCCAGTGATGCGCGGAGAGGATGTTGTTTTCGGATTGTTGATCCGCATCTGCGCGCCAGAGGGCCTGTTCGGATTTCTTCCCCGCGCGATTGTTCATTCGCCGGATACCTCTCGCGAGTTTGCGGAAGGAGCGGCGCTCAAGCGAGCCGGCCGCTTTTCGTTCGCGGAAACCATCAATCTTCTCCTCACGGGAGCGGGTGGAGTATGGGGCGACGATTTCGGAGAACGAATGCGGCTGTTGGGCAGGTCGCTCCGGAACCTGATGACCGCAGGCGATGATGAGTTACGGGATTACCTCCACCGGATTGTCGATCCAATCCTGATCAACTGGATTCAAAGGCTGGAACAGCGCCTGGATGGAGCCAATCGCCAATTGCCCTGGGCCGCAGAACTCAGTGCCGTTCAGAATCGCCTGCTGGCCGGTCTGGACACTTTCGATCCCCTGCAACCGTTTGATCTGGAGCCCGGCTCTACAACAGGAAGTACCCCCTCCGCAGTGTTGCGGACCGCGGTAACCGCATTTTCAGAGTTGCTCGAGTTGTGGCCGGCGGTTCTCGACCACGTCCAGAGGCATCCGCTCGAATAGCCCCGAAGGAAATCGCTTCCCTGCCCCAGGCTTTGCGCACTTCAAACTCCCTAGTCATGTGAAGACAGTTCTATCGACAGACAACCAGTCTTGACGAGGTTAATACTCATGACAACACTTGCCACTCAATCTCTCGATCACAATGAGGTAATACGCATCGACCACCCGACGCCTGAAGGCGCTGTCGCGGCGGTGAGTGTGCGGGACCTTCGCAAGTCATACGGCGCTGTCGAGGCTGTCCGCGGGATCAGTTTCGACATTCCGGAGGGCACCATCTTTGGCCTGCTGGGGCCGAACGGAGCAGGCAAGACATCCACGATCGAAATGATCGAGGGTATCCGCAAGCCAAAGAGTGGAACGGTAAGAGTGTGCGGAATTGATCCGTTTGAAGATGGCCTCGCCGCGCGTCAACTCATCGGGGCTCAATTGCAGACAACAGCCCTGCATGGCATGTTGCGCGTGCGCGAGGCCCTTGTGCTCTTCGCCAGCTTCTATAAGGCGCCGATGGATGCCGACAAATTGCTCGAGTTCGTAGGGTTGGGTCATCGCAGAAAGAGCTACTACTCCACGCTGTCGGGCGGAGAAAAACAGCGGGTCGCGCTCGCTCTCGCGCTCGTAGGCAGTCCTCGCATCCTCTTTCTCGACGAGCCGACAGCCGGACTCGACGCTCAGATCCGTCACGATCTGCACGATCTGATCCTCGACATGAAAGAACAGGGCCGAACCGTTCTTATTACGACGCACTACATCGAGGAGGCAGAGAAACTCTGCGACCGGGTCGGCATCATCGATGAAGGCCAGCTCCACGTGATCGGCCAACCACGAGAGCTTATCCGCGAACTGGGAGAAGGAGATCGCCTGGAACTTACGTTTCGCGTGCCGATCGAGCCATCCCAGATTCAAGCGCTGCCGGGAGTCGAAAGCGTGATCGGGAGCGCAGAACACCTGGTCGTTCGTGGCGCCAGCGGCGGCAGGATGTTGGCGGCAATCGCTGTTCATGCGTACCAGGCGGGCAACGAAGTGCTTGAGGCTAAGGTGTTGCCCACAACTTTAGAAGACGTCTACCTGAAAATCACCGGCCGGAGGATGAGCGCATGAAACCCCTTCTCATGATCACCTGGACAAATATCCGCCTTTCGTATCGCGCCAAGGTGGCATTCTTCTTCATGTTTGTAATGCCCGTTGGCTTCTTTTTCATCTATTGCGGCCTCATCGCCCACGGACAGCCGGACCAGGTCGCCGGGCTCATGCAGCCGCTCGTGATTCTTTTGGCCATCACCAGCGGCCTTTACGGCGTTGGAGGAACGCTTGTCGGATTGCGGGAACGCGACATTCTCCATCGCTTTCACCTGGCACCGCTGACCGCCGTCCAAATCGTAATGAGCAACATTCTTGCCACGTACATCACATTTATTCCCATCGTGATTTTGATGTTCGCAATGGCAAGGTTTCTTTACCGGGTGCCGCTCCCGGCAGATGCCGCATTGGGCTTGCTGGCCGTGCTTTCGCTCGGGTATATGGCAATGGGCGGGCTGAGCATGGTAGTAGCCGGGCTTGTAAATACATCTCAGGAATCAAGCATTGTGCTGCAGGTGCTCTTCTTTGTTCTGCTCTTTCTGTCGGGAGCGAGCGTTCCCCTCGCGCACATGCCGCATTTTGTTCAAAGCCTCTCTCTGTGCCTGCCGCCCACACTCATGATCCTGTCGGGCCAGGGCCTGCTTATCGCGCATCATCGGCTCTACCTTCATGTTCCGGAGTTGATCGGACTGGCGTTCATGGCGATTTCGTCTCTCGCCCTGGCCACCACGGCGTTCCGGTGGGAGAATGACGGCCGGCCCGACCGCCGCAGGCTTGGCCCCGCAGTTCTGGCGATTCTGCCCTCGATTCTCGTAGGCATCTGGCTGAACTCGTCTTCCTCGGTCAGGCAGAACAATAACTATTTGCTCAGTCCTTCGACTCAAATCACCCAACCCGCGCAGCCGCAGTCACTCCCGAACAATCAAAACCGATAGTCTTTCGCTCCATCCTGAGTCCACATTCCAGATCCGAATTTTCATCAATGGGCCCCGGTTGCAAATTGAGGAGCGCCACCGCCATGAAGGCCACGTCCCTGTGACTCCCGATCTTAAGTACATGCCGGATGCAATCGATGCGATGCCTCAGGTGCGCCACTCTCCGGCCATGCGCTCCACTGAGGCGATCCGCTGGCTTGGGATCGTCACCCGGAATCGCTCCGCGCAACTGCGCCGCTGCCTCATCTCCTATGCACGTCATCTGCGCAAATTCGAGCGCGAGTACGAGGTGGCGATTGTGGACGATACGGAAAACCCCGCCGAGCGGCGAATAACGCGCGAGTGGCTGCGCGAATTTCAGCGGCGGCGGCGGATTCGCATATCGTACGCAGGCAGAGAGGAGAAGCAGGCATTTATTCAAAAACTGGCATTCGCCGGAATCCCTCCCGAGGATTTGTCATTCGCACTTGCGCCTTCCTCCCATCTCATCGAGTCGCCGGGAGCGAATCGAAATGCTCTCCTGCTTCAGACCGCGGGCTCGCTCGCACTCTCGTGCGACGACGACTCGATATGCCGGCTCAGGGCACTGTCACATGGGCAAATGCCCAATGGCGTCAGCTCTTATGGAAATGCCGACATCGAGGTTCAGTTCGCGCACGACCGGCTCTCTGCGCTTCAATGCTTCCCCGCGGCAGAATTCGACCTCATGTCGGCCCACGAAACGTTGCTTGGGCGCGATCTGGAGGAATTCATTTCGCCCAACCGGGCCAACCTCGGATCGCAGGCGAAGTTCATCGGCGCTAGCACGGTTACCGACCTCGTCTATCGCCGGGGGCGAGTCGGCGTTACGCTCACCGGAATTCTTGGTGATCCCGGCATGCCGGATCTGATGGGCTTCATGCTGGCGCGCGGAGACATCCGGCGGCGCTTCCTCGACTACTGGTCAAGCCGCGGCAAGCTGGATGCAATCAACGTGGTCAGTGGGGTCCGGCATCCAATCGTATCGCTCAAGTCCTCCATCATGACCACGACCGCCACTGGAATCGATCACAGAACTATATTGCCGCCCTTCGTCCCCGGCGGCCGTGGCGAAGACACGTTGTTTGGACTCTTGTTGAATAAATGCAATCCGGAGCTTTACACCGGCTTCGTGCCGGCGGCGTTGCTTCATGCAAGAAAGGACGCCGCGCTGCACCGCCGCCTTACCTACTCGCTGAGGTTGGGTGACATCCTGGCGGCCATCGTCACAGGGTCGGCAGAAACAATCGTCCCGTCTCCGGCGCGGCGAATGGAACTGCTGGCCAGCCATTTGCTCGAATGCGCGCAGGCGCCGGCCGCGGACTTCGCACGCTATCTGCACACTTCGGCTCTGCGCCGCATAGTAGGTCAAATCGAGAACTGCAGGCGACTGCTTCGCGAATTCAATTCGGAACCCGCCGCCTGGGCGTCTGAGCTGCTGCCGTGGCTCGCCGATATGGAATCAAGGCTCGATGACGCGTCCATCGGACTTCCTACCGACGCTACAGAGTTACGCGCCTGGACCTTTGAAGGTATCCAGGCAATTGTCGGAAAACTTGGCCGCCTGCTGCGCCTCTGGCCTCAAATTCATTCCGAGACGCTTGCGTTGCAGGCTAGCGGAATCCGAATCGCAGCGCCGGTCTAAATGATCGGACCTCAACCCAGCATGTAACCGGGCGGCGCCGCGGTCCTGACTCATCCGGCATCCCTGGCAATGCCTCCCAAGAGGAGAACCCGTGAATATTCTCGTGATTCATAACGATGTTCCCAGGCCCGATCGAAACGGCGCCGAAGCGCGTCTGATGGATATTCTCACAGCGCTGCGGCTCCTGCACCATACCGTAACGCTTGTCACCGTGAACACATGCGCGGAGCACAAATATGCCGCTGCCCTTGCCGATTGCGGCATTGCACTTTACTCCGGAATGGCCGACGGAAGCATATTCGACGAAGCGACCGGCGAGTCCGAAGATGCCTTCGGAACGCTCCTCAAGAAGCACAACTTCGACCTGGCAATCCTGACGCTATGGTTCTGGTCGTTCCTTTCCGGTCCCGAGATCTACATGGACAAGCTGTGGTCGGCGTCTCCGCGAACGGCGATCGCCGTCCTCACAGACGATCGTCACGGCTTGCGCCAGCGGCAACTTGCGAATCTCACGGGATCACTTATCGACCTCGAATACGCCAAAGATGTGGAGGAGCGCGAGCGCAGCATCTATGCGAAAAGCGACCTGGTCCTGACCATCACGGAGGCGGAGAAAGCCGCAGTGCGGTCGTGCGCTCCTCATGTTCCATGCTTCATCATTCCATTCTCGGCCGCCATCGCAACGCCACGCGCGAGTTACGAAACGCGCTCCGCACTGTGCATGCTTGCAAATTTCTCGAACACCGGCGCTCAGGACGCAGCCCTGTGGTTCTCAACCGGAATAGCGCCCATCATTAAGCGTGAACTTCCGGACGTGACGACAATCTTCGCCGGATGGCAATCCGAGAAAATGACTGCCATTACGGATGTGCACGCACGATTGCTGGGTCCTGTTTCAGACCTTGGTGGATTGCTCGACTCCACCCGCGTCTTCATTTCTCCGTTGCGCGTCGGCACGGGAATCGCAACCAAGAATGTCACGGCGATGGCGCACGGAGTGCCCGTGGTCACAACGTCGATCGGAGCACAGTCTCTCGGAGTCGAAAGCGATGACGCGATACTTGTCCGTGACTCGCCTTCAGAGTTCGCCACCGCGGTGATTCGGGCATACACCGACGCGGACTTGTGGCGGAAACTGTCGGCTAATGGCAGAGAGCACATCAGACGCGAATTCGGGGCCCGGCCCGAAACCGCGCTTAGCGCGATCCTCGAGCAACTGCCATTCATTCAGCACGACCGCAGGAAACACTCTCCAGCCTCCAGCACGAGGTGGATCGAACGGCTCCCGATCAGCCTGCAGTTCACCCACCAGGTGAAACGCAGCATCAACCTCCCGAGAGACGCTTACCTCTCCGCCGGATTCGCACTGCTGCGCAAAGGGCGGCCTGAAAGCGCAGCGGTTCAGTTCCGGCACGCGATGTCATTTATGAAATTCATACCCTCTTCAAGTGACAAACTCTCTCGAGCATTGACAGGCCTCAGGCAATGCTACGAGGAACTCGGTGACGAAGAGCTCTGCAGCCGGTACAGCACCGAACTTCAATCTGACCTGGAATTGCCCACCAACGAAAAGGTGCTCGCAGGCCCGCTCAGCGAGCGTTCTTCCGTTTCCGGAACGCACAAGCCGGGATCTCGTACACCCAACGGCACTCACGCGGCCACCGGAGAAATGGCTAAAAGTTCGGCGCCTCCCACGGTATCCGGAGATAATCCCACCGGCAACATCGGCAGTGATATTGCCCACCAGAACTCCGCTCGAGATCGAGTCTCTGCGCAGCGAATGGTCAGCACGATCCTCGATCGCGTCGGAGCAACCGGCCAGTTCTGGAAGCCATCGCCGCCAAAACTGCCGGAAGGCGCCGCGGATTATCTGACGTCTTCCAATGCGTATCTTCAAAGTCTGATATGGGATTACGCCGAGAGCGCAAGCCCCGCGATGAAATTCACCCAGTGGTCCCGCAGTTTCATTCACAGCGATGTTCCTCTCCATGCGTTTCGCGGAGACTGCGCTTACGTTTGGCAGCGCAGAGACGCAAACCTGCCGGTTGCGCACCTTCTTACTGCCTATTACTTGTTGAGCTGCGGCGCGGGCAACCTGCTCCAGTCGATGGAGGAAGACGATTACTTCGGCGCCTACACCATATTGATGGGGAGCGGAAAAGTTATAAGCAGAGACCTTCTGGACTCAATTTCGGAGATTTCATTCCTCGAGCGTTCGATCGGGTTACTGAGCGGAAGCATATCGGGGGTGATTGATGTCGGCAGCGGATACGGAAGGCTCGGTTACCGGCTCGCGCGTGCCTGTTCAACCCTGAATAGGATTCTGTGCGTAGATGCAATTCCGGAATCCACCTTTCTCTGCGATTACTATCTTCGTTTTCGAGGGGTCGCAGACAGGGCTCATGCAATTCCATTCGTAAATATTGAAAGGGCGCTCGACGAAACCCGCCCGGCGCTTGCCGTCAGCATCCATTGCCTGGAAGAGTGTTCGTTCGCGTCGACAAGCTGGTGGGTCCAGCTCCTGCGCCGCTATTCAGTCCGTTACATTTTTGTCGTTGTTAACCCAATCTCAATTCGCGGCGACGAACTATTGAGTTTGGAGCCAGATGGCAGCAGGCGTGACTTTGCCGCAGCAATTCGCGATGCCGGATACCGACTGCTTTGCAGAAGGCCGAAGTACGAGGACCCCGAAGTGCAGCGGTTCGGCGTTTCGCCCGCATATTATTCACTCTTCGAGCTTAGCCGCTGAAACAGTCTCGATTGATGAATGCAAGTCAACGCGCACGTTGAATATCGGAAATCAGTCCGGCCAATTCCGCAAATTCGCCTGGCGAAAACGGCTCCCGGACCATAGATGTGGCGATTCGCAAAGCTCAGGCCAGTTGCAAGTCGTCCATGGCGCCACGAGGAAAACTCGTGGATTCGCGCACGACAAGGCGCGTTTCAATTCCGTATTCGCGCTTTGGATCGTTGCCCTCCACATGAGCCTTGAGGGCATTCACGGCAGACCGCGCAAGATCGAGCCGCGACATGTGGACGGAGGTGAGTGGCGGAATCATGACACGCGCCATGTGCAGATCGTCGAACCCGACCACGGACATCTCACGCGGGACCTGCACGTTCGAACGGTAAAGCTTGTGCAGGACTCCGAGCGCGGTCATATCGTTTGAGCACATCACCGCTGTTGGCCTTGGCTGCAATAGGAGGAGCTTTTCAGCGGCGCTGATTCCCCCTTCCAACGTGTGGTCGCCTTCCACAATAAGCGCCGGATCGGGGCGGATGCCGCATTCAATCAATGCGCCGGTTATGGCTGTGAGCCGCGATTGTGCTGAATGCAATCCATGAGGGCCTGCGATGAATGCAATCTTCCTGTGTCCAAGAGCGGCGAGGTGCTGCACTCCCTGCCGGATCCCCTGCGAATAATCCACCTTCAGCAGGCTGACCCCAGGCCGGTCCGGCCCCTTGTCCACAAAGACGAGGGGAATGTCGCGCTGCGCCAACGGTTCCATCGACGATTCCTCCTCGCCGAAGGTCAACACTGCCACACCATCGGCCTTGCGCTCGAGCATGCGGCGAATGCAGAGCGACAGGCGGGCGGGATCGGAGTTGGTAGAGCTGACGAGAATCTCGTATCCGTTTTCGACGGCTACCTCTTCAAATCCGTGGATGAGCTCTGGAAAGAAGGGGTTTGTTATCTCGGAAACAATGATTCCCAATAGACCGCTGCGGCCGGATACCAGCGCGCGCGCTTGTGAATTAGGGAAGTAGTCAAGCTCGCGAATGGCATCCCAAACCTGCTTGGCGAGCTTGGGATTGACGGTGGGAATGCGATTGATCGTACGCGACACCGTGGCGATCGAGACATTGGCTCGCTTGGCGACGGCGCGAATATCCATCAGGACCTTCTTGCTCGAAGCACTCGCGCGGGATGAACGTGATCCTGTTTGCATAAGGGCAACGGCTGCGGACTTTCCTCTCTTCTGAACCTGTTGCAACTCGCTTCCGTGCTGCGCGGACAGGCGAAATTACCAACCTGTTGCTATTGCGGCAGCAGCTCGAATTGGTGCGGTTTGGGCTGCGCCGCATTTCGCTGCTGATCGGCAAGCGCCGCATCCTTGGCGTTCAGGATCGCGGTTATGCTTCCTTCGTCCTGCACTTTTGGATCCTCGATAGCCGTGATGAAGTTGGACTGGTCAAGCCGGGTTCTCTTCATTTCAATTCCGTCAACTTCCTTCGCCTGGCTCTCCATGGGCGTCGGATAGAGCGCGAGGTTTACACCGGACTCAAGCTGACCTGCATCGAACGTTCCGATCGCGTGTTTATCGATCTTGAGCGCGTAGCGGCCAGGACGCAACCCATCCACACGTAGAATCTGCTGATCCATTGCGGCAAGAGATGAGACTTGTAGCGTGAACTGAATCATACCGTCGTTCAGCTCGAGAGGCAATGGCAGGGCGTTATCGAGCTGAGTCCACGCCAGCGAGTCTTGTTGCGCTTTGATCTCGCTTACCTGCGCGTTCTGGCTGTCGACGAGCACACCTTTGCCGGCATCGAGACGAACGCTGCTGACGATGGGGGAGAATCCCCACGCGCGCGCAAGTTCCGCGGCCATCACCCAGTGCGCGGCCTCAGAGGGATGGATGCGATCGGGCACAAGAAGAGCAGCCAGAGAGGAGTTCTTCCCGGCTCCCTCTTTGAGCAGCGACGATACCGCTCGATCGAAATCCGCGAATTGAAAATGCGAGGCGACAGCAAATTCGCGCGCGAAATCGGCGTTGCGCCGAACCGCTTCGCTGTAGTGCGGAAACTCCGTTCCGTGCGTCACTTCATCGTAAGGAGTGCTCGAGATCAGAGTGAGCCGCGCGGCGGGATCCTGCGCTTGAATCTTTTTCACCAGGTCGCGATAGCCGGCTTCGAAGATGTCGAGATACTTCTGGCTAAAGGGCGAGTAGTACCCGTCGTTCATTCCCAGCAGGATGGTGACGACGGTGGGTTGATGAGGAAACAGGTCGCGGGCAAGACGCTTCGAGGTATCGCCCGTATATCCGCCGTACACCGTGTCCCCGGGCACGCCGGCATTCCAGAAAGTGACGCGCATACCCGGATAACGGGTAAGCGCAAAGTCCTCCACGAATCTTGTATAGAACCTCTGCGCGGTGATGCTGTCGCCGTAAAAGACGACGCGATCGCCGTCGTGAAGGGCGGGCCCCTGAGCGTTTGCGGTCACAAGACTGGAAACCAGGCAGGCTAACAAGGCGATGGTGTTCTTCGCGGTATTCATGCGTAATCCTCTCGTCGCGCGCATCAGTACTCCACCAGGTAAGCCGACCCGTCGAGCGTAATCAGGTCCTTTTCCGCGGAGTGGAATTGAATCGTGAGCGGCTTGTTCGCATTCAGCGATTTCGAGTCAATCTCGCCCACCGCCCAGCTCATGCCGCTCCACACGATCTTGTCGTAATCGATTTTGACCGGAACCGGCTTTCCGTCCTGCGTTGCTGAAAGCGCGAACACCTTGCCCATGTTCTCGCCATTGGGCGGCCCGCCGGCCCACGTGCGGCGAACGTAGCCATCCGGAGTCTTTTCGCGGATGATGATGCGAAGGGCTCCGTGGGAAGGAGGATCGATGCTGGCCTCGATGCTGCCCTTTCCTGTTGCATGGAACGCGATGGGCGTGGGCCGGATGGAGCGCGGAATCACGACGTCATCCTGCACGCCGAAGTCGTATTTGGGCGCCGCGTACGCGCCGTAGCCCACCATCGCCATCTGACCCGGGCCAAGCCTGATTTGATTGCCTTCGAGCCGCGGCTCGAAGCCCGCATCGTGAAACTGCACGCGCCCCGGCCCCAGCGCCGGCTGATTGAAGA
Source organism: Occallatibacter sp. (assembly GCA_035263625.1). Lineage (GTDB taxonomy): Bacteria > Acidobacteriota > Terriglobia > Terriglobales > Acidobacteriaceae > Telmatobacter. The sequence goes on along the minus strand of DATFRB010000087.1, from coordinate 19,651 downwards.
CTATCTTCGGCAATGTGATCGTCGCGACGTTCTGCGCGGGATTCATGACGACATACACCGCGCCGCGCGTCGTGACGCCCGCGAAGCCGTAGGGCTCGATGTCGCCGGGAATGCCGCCGAAGGTGTGGATGCGCCCCAGTCCCTGCAACTCAAAGAAGAGTGATTGCGCCCGTGCCATCCATGCAGCATCGTTGCCGCGGATGAGCTCGAGATTTCCATGCACGGTGTTCACCCACCCGCCTCGCGCCATCATCAGCAGATACGCGCCCTTCCAGGCGTGCATGGCGCGGTAGTAGATGGTGCCGGTCTTGCCGACCATGAAGCCTGTTGAGTCGATGCGTTCAAGCGGAAACCCCAGCTGCTCAAAGCGCCGCACCATGTGGTCGCTGTAGATATCCATCGACCGCCAGAAGTTTGCCTCGGGAACATCCGAAGGGCGAGGGTCGCCCGTATATTGCATCTGGAAGACTTCAAGCCAGCGAAGGTCGGTGGGCTCGTGAAACGGCAGATGATTGACCGAATTATCGAGGTCGCCGCCGAAGCCGTTGAACGCAATCAGCACAGCTTCAGGATTCTTGTCGCGGAACTTCCGCAGAGCCTCGCGCAGGGCGTCGGCGTTCTTTTCGCGGATCTCGGCTTTCGTGTATTTTGCCGCGCCGGCCGGCGTCACTGCGTTCAAATCGACAAAGTCGAACTTGAACATCCGTATGCCGTGGTCGTACCAGTACTGCAGCGCGTTCATGAAATCCGGAAGGAATCCGCCTTCAAAGAACGACATGGCTCCGCCGTCCTTTGTAAGTGAGTCCTTCCACGCCGGAGCTGCCTGGATCTTGACCAGCGTATTGGTGCTGAACCACAGGCCCGGGCGCACGCCGTTGGCCTGGCATTTGTTGATCCACGCATCCGGTCCGTTCGGCCAATTCGGCGTGCGCCACGTGCGGTAGCCGCCGTCGGGCGCGAACCAGAAGGCGTCCATCATGTAGTAGTCGAAGCGGACTCTGGCCTGCTTGAGGCGCAGCAACTCATCGAGTTCCTTCATCGCCAGCGTTTCGGTGAGGGGAATGTTGTCCGAAAGCTCGTCGTACGAGGACCAGTTGTTATAGACGGAGATCGGCGCCTGCAGCGCGGGCGGCCGCGGCTCGTTCTGCGCCAACGAGACGCTGTTCCCGCTCATGATGCAGAACACTGCAAGTGTCGCCGAAACCGCCCTTCGTGTGATCTGATTCATGGCTGCACCTCAGTCAAAGGCATCGCCTTGAGCGCAGCCTTCGCTTGCATGTGGGCGTATTGCGGCGCCCCGAGAAGATCGCGGACCATCCCGCCCAGGGTGGCTGCATTCTGCAAGCCCTGCCATGCCTTCAGCGGACTTCCGTTCGCGTTCTCAAGGCGGATCAGAATCGCCGTATTGGTAGATGAATCCGCGAAATCGAAACGCAGCGCGCCGGGGTAGACATCGTTGAGATCCTGGAGTGCGTTGGCTTCGGCATCCGGATCTCCGTGCGTCCGGAGATGAACTTCGACGGGCAGTCTCTCCGGCCCATACTCGCCGGCAAGATCGCGGAGCACAACAAGCTGCGCGCGGACCTCCGGCGAAAGCAGCCCGTCCTCATCGAGCTTGAGATCGAGGTATGCCTCGATTCGCAGCGGCCGCGCTGCCGGAGGTTCAGGTGAGGGTCGCGCGATCGTCGATCCCTCTTCCCTTCCCGCCTTCTGAAGCTCCGCCAGCGTTACGTCTTTGCGATCGCCCAGCGTGAACAGCGCTTCGCCCTGCGCCGAATACGCATTCTGCGATGGCGCGAAATCTGCGTTGCTCCGGTAGATGCGCGAAGCGCTCGAAACAACCCGGTTGTTGACAAACGCGATCGGCGCGCCCTTCACAAGCGCATCATTCACTATTGCCGCCGCGTCGGACACCGGAGGATTCCATTGGATCGTGTTCCCGGAGAGGATGAGATTCTTGATCGGCCCGTCGTTCCACGTGTGCAGGTACACTGCCCCCTGCAGCGCGGAAAGACGCGGGCTCAGCCCGTTTGCGATGCACAGGTTGTTGCGAACCGCGCTTTCGCTCGTGGTATATCCGGCCGCAAAGACGGCGACGCAGTAGCCCTGGGTGTCGTGCGCATAGTTGCGGTCGACCGTGTTGCGTGTGTTGTCCCAATCGATGTCGTATGCGCCTCCATCAACACCCGGACTGTCGGTAAGATACGCCTCGTTGTCGGCCACTACGCAGTCGGTGCACGTCCATGTCCAGATTGCATTGGGCGTTCCGGTAGTCTCGGTGGGTTGCATTCCGGTCTGCCATGCCGCGCTGGTTCTGATTGAACTGTCCTGGTCGCGAAACAAAATGATGCCGTCGCCGTAGACGTCGTGCACAGTCGAGTTGCGCACTTCAATATTTCGATTCAGGGGTGCATCGGGCGTATACGCAAAGTTGCCGCCGCCCACAAGAATGCCCGACCACTGGTTGGTGTGCGCAGCATCGACTCCATCCACAAGTACATCGTTAAAAGACGCCTTGGCGCTGCTTGGGCCGACCACCACAAGCCCGTTGTCCTTGTTCTTCATTGCGCCGCCCACTACGTCGTGCACGTAGAGGTTCTTGAGGTAAAGGTGATGCAAAGCCTTCGAGTCGCCGCTCACGAACACGCCATATTTGTTCGCGCCGGAGAAATCGAGGGAATCGATCTGCCAGTACTCCTGGTTGAACAGAAGCAAGCCCTGGCGGTCCGATGCAGAGGCGACGATGCGCGGCCTCGGGCCCTTGCCGTATGCCGTCAGGCGAATGGAATTGCCCTCGGCGCCCGAGCCCTGTGGAGCGAATGCGCCGTGACATGTTGTTCCGCGCGCGAGGGCGACGCGGTCGCCGGCGACGAACGAGTGAGCCTGAGCCGCCTCGAGTGTGTTCCAGGGATGCTGACGCGAGCCATCGCCCGCGGCGGCCGCTGAACAATCGATGAAATAGCTTTGACCGGTCTTTGCCGGTTGAGTCTGTCCACGGAGAGTTGGACTGCAAAGCACCAGCAGGACGACAACAGCCAGCGCGACCCATCGCGCACCGCTGCCTGGTTTCATCGCTGACGTGGAATTCATCTAGATCAACTCCTGGGCGTCCCGAAACCCCGGGGCAGAAAGAATTGCCGGAACCGGGGTGAGCTAAAAGCCCCGGTTCCGGCGCAGTAGAGAAACGTGGTGCAGTTGTTTAGAAGATGAACTTTGCGACGAGCTGTGCCCGGCGCTGATCTCCCATCGATGAGTTGATCATGCCGAACGTACCGGACTGGAGGTTGCCGTCCGGATTGCTGTAATGATCGGAATTCATCGTATTAAACGCCTCGGCGCGCAGTTGCAGAGTCCAGCGGTTCTCGAATGCGATCTCCTTGGACATTTGCGCGTCGAAGTTGATGAAGCCCGGCCCGGTGACGATGTTGCGGCCCGCGTTGCCGTAGGCGTAGCTTGCGCCCGCGGTCGGCGTGGGCACGCTGAACGCGCCGGTGTTGAAGTACTGGAAGACGCTCCGCTTGCCGTGAGGCAGGTTGGGATCTCCCGTGAGGTTAGGCCGCAGGCCCGCCAGCGCCGACTTCGGATCGAGACCCTGCACAACGTTCACCGGAGTGCCGGTGCGCATCGTCAGAATTCCGCCGAACTTCCATCCGCCGAGGACAGCGTCGGTCGCGTGGTTCCAGCTCGAACCGAACATCTGCCCCTTGCCGAAAGGCAGCGAGTAAACGCCGCTGGCGACAAAGTTGTGGCGGACATCCGAATCGGCAGACGCATACTCCGCGTTCAGATCGTGCGGGTTCTGCGGCCTGTCGTTGTTGTTGCCCAGGTCGAACGGCGCCGGGCCGTTGTCGAGGTTGTGGCCATACGTGTAGCTCACGAGGAAGCTCGTATTGCGCGTAGCCTGCTGCGACAGCTTCACTTCGAGCGAGTTGTACTTGCCCAGGCCCAGGTCCGTGAGGTACTGGATCGGCCCAAGGTACGGAGTGATGAGACCGTCGTAGTTGCCGCCGCTTCCGCCCTTGCTGGGATCGGCGTTGATGTCGCCGATTGCGTAGGACAGGTGCCGCGAAGTCGATCCGACATAGGCCACGTCGAGCGCCGTGCTCCGGCTCAACTGGCGCTCAAGCGTCAGGTTGTACGAGCCTGTCGTGCCCGTCTTCATGTTCGGGTTCACTGCGTAGGTGTTTTCCAGGTTGCCGTTCAGCAGGTCCTTCGGATTGATGTAGCCGGCGCCCGGAATGTTGATCGTGGTGTTGCGCTGGATGCCGGTGTCGATCTGGTAAGGCCACACCTGCGGGTCAGAGGGCGCAACGTTGAACTCCCAGTTCGAAAGCGAGTACTGCACCGCGAACGGGTTGTTCTTGGTCAGGAAGTCCTCGCGGCCGTCGTTCTCGGGCGAATAGAAGATCGCTCCGCCGGCGCGAATCACCGTCTTGGGATCGATCGTGTACGCGACTCCGAATCGCGGCGAGTAGTCGTTCTTGCGCGGTTTGATGATGCCGTTCGAAACGCCGTTCCGTCCCGCGATCACGATGTTCCCGCTCGCCAGGTCGTAATTGGCCATGTTGTTATGCTGCTCGGTCCACGGAGCCGAGTACTCGAAGCGAAAGCCGTAGTTCAGCGTCAGCTTCGGGGTCACCTTGTAGGTGTCCTGCGCGTAATAGTCCAGGTTGTAGCTCTGCGTGTGCGGGTTGGTGAGCTGCAGGCCGATGTAGGTATCCAGCGGCAGACCCAGCAGAAGGTCGGCGATGTCCGATCCGCCCGTCCAGTTCCAGCCGTTGTCTACGCACCAGCTCGGGTCGGCGCAGTAGTAGTAGCCCCACCAGGCCTGCGCGGAAGTCGCCGCATAACCCCAGCTTCCGTAGTACTGGTAGCCGGTCGGGAAGAGGGAGAAGTTCGGGTTCGAGTGCAGCAGGCGCGATTCCACGCCGAACTTGAACTCGTGATGCGGAACGCCGGTCCATGTGTACGCGTCGCCGATCTGGTAGTTCTGGTCGAGCACGTGATACGGCTTCCACGACGAACCGCCGGTCAGGTAGCCGTCCGCCATGTAGATGTCCGGGAACCCGATCGTCGCCGGGAACTCGTTCATGCCCACCTGCCCGTATCCGTACTTCGTCGAGTAGTCGGTGCCGTTCAGCAGGCTCTTCTGGTCCTGGTTGTAACGCAGGTATCCGAAGCGGAATTCGTTGAGCTGCGTCGGACTGGTGATGTGGTCGTAAGTCAGCGAAATCGACTGCGCGCCATCGGTCTCGTTCTGCGCCTGGTCGGCATCGCCTGCGCCCGCCACCACGGTATCGCCGTGGAACGAGTCCTGGTCCAGAACGTGATTGCCCTGCCAGTGATACACGGCGTACAGGCGGTCCTTGTCCGTGATCACCTGGTCGAACCGCGCGTCCACCTGGTCGGTGTTATCGCTGGTCGGCGCATACGACTGGTAGTTGCGGAAGTACCCGTTGCTCACGCCCGGGAGATTCGGCTTCGACGGGAAGAAATTCTTGAGCGTGTTCAGGCCCGCACGGCTTACGCGCGACGCGGGAATGACGTTGCCCGGGAACTGCGTCGACCACCAGCCGTAGTTGGCCACGGTGATGTTCGGGTCGAAGATGGGGTCGATCGTTCCAGCCGCCGGACCCTTGGGCTTGCCGTTGTTGTCCTTGCACTGCGCCCCGGCGCACGGATCCACGAGGTTCGAGAGATCCACGTCGCCGTTCGACTTGAAGTCGATGTACTGCGTCGGAATGGTCGAGGTGACGTAAGACCATGCATTTTTCTGGCGCATGCCCTCGTAGCCGACAAAGAAGAACGAGCGATCCTTCTTGATCGGGCCGCCGACTGTTCCGCCGAAGTTGTGCTGCTTGAGCGCGGGAGCCGGCTGAACGACCGCGGTCCCCGGAATCGGCTGCCGCGCGGTCATGAAGTTGGGCCGGAAAAACTCGTACGCGTCGCCGTGGAAAGCATTTCCGCCGGCCTTGGTCTGAACCGAGATCACGCCGCCCGCGGCGTTGCCGAACTCGGCGTTGTAGCTCGAGGTCTGCACCTTGAACTCCGCCACTGTGTCCACGTTCGGTGTGACCGTGATGTCCTGGGTGCGGTTCGTGGTCGACTCGATGCCGTCAAGCTGGATCGAGTTAGCGTATTCGCGCTGGCCGCTCACCGACAGGTTGAACGCATTCATGTTGCTGCCGTTGCCCGCATTCACACCCGGCACAAGGTTGGTCAGGTCGTAAAAGTTGCGTCCAAGCAGCGGCATATCCACAATGGCGGCGCCGCCGATGACGGTTCCCACCTCGGCCGACGACGACTGCAGCACGGGCGGCGCTTCAGTCACTGCGACCGAAGCTGTAACTGACGCCACGTTCAGCTTGAAGTTGAGCGTCATGTGCTGGTCAATCACGAGTGAGGCATTTGTGTACTTAGCGTCCTCAAATCCCGGAGCCGAAACAGCTACGGAGTACAGGCCCGGTGGAACACTCAAAACCGTGAAGTTGCCGTCGGCGCCGCTCACGCCGGTGAACTTCACTCCCTTTGAATTGTCGGTAGCGGTGATGGTCGCGCCCCGAATTCACGGCGCCGGTTGAATCGGTGACCTGTCCAAGAATTTGCCCGGCTGTGGCCTGCCCAAATCCGGGCAGAGCGACAAGCACGAGCAGAATACACAGGCCCAGTAGTTTTGCCAGGGATTGAATTCTGAACTGCACTTCGTTTGTCCTCCCAAGAAATCACACTTCGAGCGCGGGACTGCTGTCCTGAAGCAAGGTCCCGAAGGGTTCCCTGGGATCAGCAAACGTTTACTCTGTTGTGTAACGTTTGAATATTATTCCCGTATTCACAAAAACTGTCAAATTGGCCGATGGATGCCCGCAAGTCGTCCCGCATTCCATTTTAAGTTATTTATTATCAAACACATCAGCCTGGAATAACGGCTGCGGCCCCTGCAGAGCCGTCCGCGTTACGGGCGATCAGTAAACGTTTCATCAACATCCCCTCGAAGTCGATCTCCTGCCGTCCGGAACGCGGACCACCGTTCCCTGGAGTCTCAGATTTCAAACACCTATATAAGGAGCGCAGACTGAAAGAACAGCTAGTTCCCGCGAACCGCTGCCTCATCAAACAAGAGGCAATCGCTCAGGGCCAGCCTGGTTGCGGTGCGTGACTGCTGTTGCGCCCTTTTTGCCAATCTGCCCGTTGCTGTTCGCAGTTATTTTGCGAGTCAGCGGCCTATGCTGATTGCTGCGCATCTCGTGTTCGTCGACGCCCTCGATTCAGGTCTTAACAACGAGAGATCCCTTTGCGCCGGGTGAGTCAGTTATCGGCGATTAAGTGCCGGTGCGAGGTATGGACCGTGACAATCGAGAAGGCGCGCATAAGTCCGCTCCCCGAAGGAGAACCCTCTGGCATAACTTGAGGATTGGATTCGGAGTTATGTCTCAACCACCTGTGATAGGATGACTCGCGCAGGAGGTTTGCGTGACCGCAGACCCTTCCCCGAATCAAAATCAGGAAATTGAGCTGCTCTCGACGGCGTGGACGTTTGCGGGTGCGTATGGAGTTCCCGACGCTCCTCTCACCATGGCGGGAGACCGGTTGATCGGCGTCTACAAGAAGCGCGTGATCTATGCGCTCGATGTTTATGACGGCAGTGAGCTGAAGACCAAATGGCCAGGGGGCGGTTTCCCCTACCAGTGCTCTGACGAGTTGGCGCCGCGAACGGTGGCGGTGACCGATGGCGCCGTCTTCTTTGTCGATCGCGATGCGGCAGGAACCCCGCGGATCAAGGCCCTGCAGCTTGCCGACGGCGCGGCGCGAGCGGGCTGGAACCCTCCGGACGCGACAAACGTAACGGCGCTCGCCGGCTTCCCGGGACTCATCGTAGCGGTCACTTCGTCCTGGGACGATGGCACCAGGGTCGGCGCGTACAACACGAACGACGGAAGCGTGGCGTGGACGAAAGGGCCGTTCGCGATCTCTGATTACACGAGCGGCGCGCTGGCCTGTGCTTCGGACGCCATGTTTTTCGTCGCCAACAACCAGCTGTATGGAGTAAATTCCGATTTCGGCGATCCGCGCTTCCCGAAGAAAAACGCTGCCGAACAATCAGACGCACCTGCGGGATGGAACCTCGATCAGACACTTCCGCCCTTGCTGAGTGAAACCGCCTTGATTTGCGCGGGCGACGGAGTGTATGCCTTCGATCGCAAGAAGGGCACGCTCAAGTGGAGCGTGGGTCCCGACGCCGCATCCGCCCCGGCCACCTGGCGTTGCGCCATGGCAACAGACGGGAAATGGCTGGCCGCCGTTCGCTCCGATGGGCGAGTGATCGTGATCGAGTGCGCGACGGGAGCCATTCGCGCCGAAGCGCGGTGTGAGCAGGGCGGCGTCCCGGTCATCGGCGGCAGATCTATTTACGTGGTCGATCATGCGCGCGCGTTCCTGACCGTCTTTCACCTGAATCTCGATCACTCGCAGAACCTGAGTCTTGACCGCTGGCAGATCACGAAGAGTGGCTTCTTTTCGCTTGGCGAGCAGTTGGCGTCGATCGAACCCACAATAGGGAACGGCTCGATCTTTCTCTGCCGCAACGATGGAACCGTGGTGGCCAAGCGCTACTCCGGTGTTGTCGCCGCGCATTTCGACGGAACGGTCCAGGTGGACGTGACCCCCGATCCGGCGGAGTTCAGCTTTGGCACGGGCGATGTGACCATGGAAGCCTGGGTGCGCAGCACCTCGGGCGGGGAGATTCTCTCCGGCTATCCCGATCCAACTGCCGCGAACGCGCACGGTTTCCGGTTCAATCTGGGGCCGATGGGGGAAGTGCGTTTCGCCGCCTTCAACGCCACGGGATCAAACCAGGACCTTGCGCGGACCAATCCGACGTGCGCGGCAGACGGAAACTGGCACCACATTGCGGTAGCGCGCAAATCAGGCAGGATCGTCTGTTATCTGGATGGCGTGTTGCAGCCGACGCTGACGGCGGCGATTCGCAACGGACAAAAAGTGTATGCCAACGGCGAGCCGGTTTATCCGAATGGCATTCCGATACGCGATACGGCGACGCGGCGGCCTGCGCCCGAACCCTGCCCCATCGATGCACAGCAGCGCGTGACGATCGGTGCGTGGACGTTGAATGCGCAGACCGCTTCGGACGGTCACTTCCGTGGACTGTTGCGCGAAGTACGGTTGTGGGACCTGGGCCTTGACGCCGTCGCCATCCAGAGCCGCATGGGCAGAACTCTGCCGCCCACGGTCAATCACGCGCGCGGGAACTGGCATCTCGACGAGAACGAAAACGGCACTGTGCGCATCGTCAACGACGTGGAAGGCCACCGCTACGAAGCCGCGTTTGCGAATGGACGATCGGTGGTTACCGACCTCGAGCTCGACGATTCTGCGTTTCCCTATCTCCTCCATCAACCGGCGCCGCAGTGGCCTTACCCGGAGAGTTGGATTGTGCGCGGAGAGGAGCCCGTCGCCGGCTCGGCGGCGGTAAGCACCGACGGCGTGGTCTGCTTCGTCACCAATAACGCGCTCTACGGCGTGCGCAAGTCCGATGGTCTGCGGCGCTGGTCGATTCCGATCGCAGTCGGCTGCTCTACGCCCACTGCGTGGGGACACGGTTTTCTGGTGATGACCAACGAGTTTGGATTGATCCGCGTCGAGGCGCGAACAGGCGATCACCATGAAGTGGACGGATTCCAGGGTTTGCAGCCCAGCGGAGAGCCGATATCCTACTCGGCTCCGGCCATCAGCGGAGGGCTCATTGCAGCGGCGGCGCCGGATGGACGATTGTGGGTTGTCGACCCTGCACAAACAAAGCCGCAGGCGCGCACCTTCGCTCTGGGCGTCAATCCTTCGGATCTGGTATTTCAGTCGGGGGCGATCTACGCAATTGCCGGTGAGGCCTCGGCGCGAAAGCTCTGCGCGGTCAATCTGGCGAGTGGCCAGATCGCGACAACCGCCGTCGGAGCGGAGATCTTCGCGGCATACGAAGACAAGGTATTTCTAATCGGCCCGGACCAGAGGCTGGTGAGAATGGGCCCGGACCTCGTTGGGCCACAGGCTGCGGCGGCGACGGTCACGGGCGGTCACATCACCGGATTGTCCGCCGACCCCGATTCCAACCGCCTCGCGGTGACGACAGATTCAGGAGAGGTCGTGGGGCTTGCCTTCACGTCGCTCGGCGAAGAGTGGCGAAGGTCGATACCCGCGCCGCCAACGGCCTCGGCGCAAGGAAGAAGTCCCGCAGTGAACCCACCAGTTGTGAGCGGGCGCAACTTGTACTGCACGACGAAGGCGGGCGCGGTAGCTGCGCTCGACGGGCGATCGGGCGAATTCCGCGGCTTGCTCTTCGCGGCCAATCCGGCTATTACACCTCCGATCGAAGATCGGGGCGTGTTGTATTTCGGATGCGCTCACACCGGACCTAAAGACCCGATCGACGGTGCGCTGCACACCGCGGTGATCGGAACGCGTTACGCGCTGCGGCTGGGAGTGACGCCGCTCGACAAGCCCGACGCGGCTGGGTACGCGATCGTTAAGCCTTCGAAAACCGAAGACCTGCTCTGGTTTCGCGACCCGAAACAATGCTCAGTGGAAGCCTGGGTGAATACAACTGCGGGCGGCGAGATTATTTCCGTCTGCCCGACAATGGAGCAGCACGCCGGATTGCGCATGTGGCTCGATCCCGCAGCGGGTATCCGCTTCCGCGAGACGCACCAGGATCCGGCGACCGGAAAATGGCGAACCGTGGACGCGAACGCACCGCTCTACGGCCCAGCGCAGCAGCAACAAAACGCTACCGCGCTGAGCGCCTCATACCCCATGCTGGACGGCCATTGGCATCACGTCGCAGTGATCAGCGCGAGTGAAACCGAGATTCATATCTTCTTCGACGGCAAGGCGCTCACCGTCACCTCGAGCGTTTCTGAAGACACTCCGGCGCAGATCGCTCCCTCGTTTCTTGCCTACCTGGGAGCCGACGCCACCCAGTCCGGTTCGAATCCCGCCAACTTCTTTCAGGGAATGATTGCCGAGGTGCGGCTTTGGGACACATTCCTCGACGCGTCGGAGATCAGCGCGCGCATGCAGGAACGCTTGCGCGGGGACGAGCCCAACTTGCTTGCGTATTGGAAATTCGACGAAGCCGGCGTGCACGATGCTTCCCGCAATGGGCGCGACGGCTATTTGAGCGGCCCGGGCGCGACGTTCTGGCTTACGGATCTCCATTTCGAAGAGCCCGATAGTCCATACATTAAAACTGAGGCGGTCTACCGGCCCGGCGATTCCTCGCTCCCGGCCGGCGATCCCCACCGCGCTCCGAGCTACCGCCTAACTCTCACCGTTTGCAAAGGCAACGACGTTCCCTTCGCCGGCCAATCGCTGCAGTTCTGGTATGTGCGCCACGTGGATGCCGGCGAACCTGAAACGATCTATCTGCTGGACACGAGCACAACCATCAAGGGAATTCTCCCTTTGCAGCCCGAGCCTCCCTCGGGCGCGGACGTGACGTGGTTCGCGACATCGGACAAGAGCGGAAAAATCGTTGTCGATATTGCCTGCGACGACGACCGGCATGGACCATCGCTCGATGTGCGCGCACCGTTCCTGCGCGCCAACGAGCGCTACCATGTCAACGTTCTGCTGGATAAGCAGCACCTCGGCCAGATGCCTCCGCCGCGTCTTTTCGCGCAGTGCAAGCTGATTCAGGACTATCACTGGTCGCCGGGCAGCAAGATTGACTCCAGCCGCGAGCGGCCGGTGTACCGCTTGACGCTTTCGGCCATCAATCCGGATAACTCGCCCCGCTGCGGTGAGCGCATAGAGGTATCGACAGCATCGCCCGCCATGATTTCGGCCCCAGGAGGAGCCAGGCCCGTACTTGTTACAGAGGAAAATGCGCAAGAATACCTGACCGATTCCGAAGGCCAGGTGACCATCCTGATCGACGCCAAGGACCTCAAGCCACCAACGCTGATGGTTTGGGCCGGATTCATGGCGCCCGGTGCGCGCTACACCGTTTCGCCCGCCGAGGACGCTCACAACCGGCTCGCCGCTGTGCAAGGGGAGGACATGACCACGAACAGGATGAAGTCGTGGCGCCCTGACAACAGCCAGGAACGGGGCGGACCGGTCATGGGCCCGTTGCTCAAGCAGGAACATCACGGCAAGGCGCCGCAGACGGCGGCGGTGGTTCGCCACATGATGGCGGCAGGTACCGCCAGTTCGAGCCGGCAGTCGGTGGGCGCGGCGGTCGCGGGTTTCCGCATGCGGTTTGCCGACATGGCGCAGCGCGCCGAATTGCCCCGCGGCGACCAGATTCGCGCGATACCCACGCTCCGCCACATCAAGCGCGCGCATCCGGTGACTCACCAGCAGGTTCTGAAGTCCATCCAGGAAGAGTGCCCGGGCGCGCTGGGCTTCGAATTCAGCGTTCATCCCAAAGATGGCTTGCAGTTCCGCTACCTGTCGACGCACGAGGAGGTCAAGGCCGCGAGGGGAACTGCGGGCCCGTTTAATGCCCCTCCACTGGATAGCCAGCCAATGGCTGATGCCGTGAAAAATGCATGGGACAAGGTGGTTCACACCGCGGAAGACCTTGCCGAGAACGCCACCCGGATCGTGGTTTCGATCGCCAATGGAGTCAATCTGGCCCTTGAGACGCTCGACGGAATCATTCACCAGGTGGTGCACACGATCGAAGATGCGGTGAATGCGGTGGTGAGCTTTCTCATCAAGCTGGCTCTCGAAATCTACATGATCATCCAGTTTCTCCTGATGCTCTTCGATTTCGAGGCCATCATCAAGGCGCATCGAATCCTGCGCCAGACTTTCCGCAATCTGGGTCCTTATTTTAAACACGTGATTGGCGACGGCGCGATCGTGCACGACAGCCTCGCGCCCCTGGTCGCGCTGGTCCAGGGGCAGGAGCCGGTGGTCGCGGCCGCAGTGCCGGGAACAAGCGGCAATGGCATCCGGCAGGATTTGGCCCAGGACCCGACAAACGCGGCCAATCACGCCAACAGCGTGGGCGCGCGATCGATGTACGGAAAGCTCAAGGATCACACCAGCGAAGTATCGTTCGCCGGCGCGGGAGCGGACGCGGGCGACTCCGCCGGAAAGCTGACCGCATTCACGCAGGGATTGATCGAGCTCGTGCCGCAACTGCCAACGATGAATGCGAGCGACATCGCCCAGGCGCTGCTGCACCTTGTGCGCACCACGGCCGGCGACATTATCGGAGCAGCCGCGGACGCTCTCGTCTTTGCCGCCAAGACTACCGCGCAGTTGCTCGACTCAGTGATCGCGCTGCTCGATCAGGAGATCGACATCCCCTTTATCAGCACGTTGTACAAGTGGATCACCGGTGACGACCTGAGCATGCTCGACCTGATCTGCCTCGTGCTGGCCGTCATCGTTCACGTTGCTTACCTGCTGGTCACGGGCAATGAATTCTACAAGGACGCCGAGCACCTTCCCGACTTGCTCGTGCCACGCGTTCAGCTCAAGTCGCGGCCGCGCCCCATGGCGCTTGCGGCTCTTGCCGGCGATGAGCAGACCCCTGCCCTCCCGAAAATCTCGAACCCGCTCGATTCCTACAGCCGGCCGGATGGCTGCGTGATCGAGGTATGCCTGGTCGCGTTCCGGACACTGAACGTCGCCATGCAGGCCGGTACGGATTTCAGCTTCGCCGCCTTCGTGCCGAAAATCCCCAATCCCTTTCCCGAGCGGGACATGCTCAAGATCTTTCGCGGCCTCTCCGCCATGACGGTCTCGACACTCAGCTTCGTTTGCAGCACACCCGACTTTCTTCAGAAAATCATCAACGACTTGAACGATAGCCAGGGCAAGATTAGTGCTGCCCAGCGGCACTTTGTCCCCGGCTACTACCACGACAAGTGCATCACGCTGTTTGCCTTTGACCTTTTCGGGGGATTCCTGACCTTTGCCGGCGGACTGAAGGGTTGGCTGGGCAGAGACTCCACCCAGGCTCTCCTTCCCGGTCTTTCCGCATTCACTGTCGGACGCTGGCCGAAGATCTTCGACGTTTGCGAATTCGCATTCCTGTCAATTCTCTCCCTGGGCCACGTGGCGCTCATGATCCGCGAATCGATCGAAGTGAGCCAGGGCGCCGAATACAGCGAGCTGAGCGGCGATGTCGGCACGGCCGCAAAGCTCCTCTTCGCGCGCGATATTCTCGATAGTTGTTCCCGGCTGCCGGGTTTTCTTTATACCCGCACCGCGGCTTTTCTGATCCCCAACAAGACGCTGTATTACGTAATGTCGTCATTGCGAGCCGCCTCCGAGGCCGGCGCTGCGTCCTGCCACGGAGTGGCGGAGTTCAAATACCTGGGATTCTCCTGCGATACAACAGTGCCGCTTAAAAATATGGGATTGATCTCCTGAAGGATTCGATGGCTCGCAATTCGCTCGAAGCCGATTGCTCACCGTCTCGCGCGGAGCTTGCCACGCGCGTAGACCTGCGCGAATCCCCCTTTGGTTTTCCACCTGTCTACGATCAATGCTGGCTGGATAGCTGCACGGCCTGCGCCGTTTCGGCGGTACTGGCGTTCGATGTTCGCCATCGCACCCCGGAATCGGACTTCGAACCGTCGTGCCTTTTCCTCTATTACAACGAACGGCGCAGCTTTGGCGCGAACGGCTCGGCTGTCTACCTGCGCAACTGCCTCACAGAGCTTAACGAGACGGGAATCTGCGCGGAGCGCGAGTGGCCTTTCGATCCGTGTTGCGCGAAGATCGAGCCTCCCCTCTCGGCTTATCGCTGTGCTCTGTCCCGCCGCAACTTCGATGTGGTGCGCCTGCCGCGCGAGTTGCCGCGGCTGAAAGCGACCCTGGCCGCGGGATTTCCCTTCGTCTGCGGCATTGCCGTCCATCACAGCGCATTCGCGCCTCAGGTCCGGCGCAGCGGCGAACTTCCTCTTCCCGCGGCGGACGATCCGCGCTTCGCCGTGCACGCAATCGCTGTCACCGGCTACGACGATGCCGGCCAACGGTTCTTCTTTCGCAATTCGCAGGGCGAGCAATGGGGCGACGGCGGGTACGGAACTCTCCCCTATGCTTATCTGCTCGACCCCAACCTGGCGACCTCATTCTGGGTGGTAAAAACGGGCGCCCAAGGAGCTTAATCGAGATGCAAGTCCTGCTTCCCGCGATTAGCCAGTTGATCCCGGTTCCTGCTGGCCGGACCGCGAGTCCCACCGACTTTCAATACATACCGGAATCCAATTGCTTCGTGTTTGACGACGGCCAGACCGTCTATGGCCGCACCCCAAACGGCCTGGCGAGATTCACGATATCTCCGCAGATGAATCTGCTCGGCTGGGCAGCGATCGGACCGAATCTCTACCTTCAAGACGGATCGGTGCTCTGCGAATACGACATCAACGGGTTGAAAACGAACAATTCGCCGCTGCCTGAAAACGCCGTCAACCTGCGCACGCACCATAGCTGGTCGAACCAGGACTGGGGGAGCCAGAATGCCGACCCCAGCGGGTTCCTGGCGCTATTTCCTGAAGACAAGACGCCCGATCATTCGTTTGCAAAGCCCGCCGTGGCAAACTACGGCGACGGCAATCCGTGGATCCTTGTGCTCACTTCGCTTACCGCGCCTCCCCACGTGCGCGCGATCCCGTTCGCCTCTAACCTCGCGCACGGGCAGGTATATAGGACGGAGCAGGTTCCCGATTCGCCGCTGGCTGCATTCGCAATTAACGTTGCAGGCCAACTCTGCCTCCAATACAGCGAAGACAATCAGATGGTAACGCTGGCCAGGATGCCGCTTGAAAGGCAATCGAAGCTCACGCCGGCAAGCGGCACGGAGTTATGGCTCAGGCTCAGCCGCGCAGGCGCAAGGCAGTTCGCCGCACAGGCCGCATCTTCCCACCGCATCGAGGTTCCGGAATCGGCTTGGACCGCTACCGTATGCGCCGGGTCGCAGACTTCGCCGTGGCAGTTGTACGTGCTCGAGGCGACCGCCGCGGCGCAGCAGCCCGCGATGATCGCCTGCGTCGCGAACTCCGGAGAGGTCACCGGCGGCCAGCTTGGAAACAGCCAATCGCAGCGGATGCTGCTCGCGCCTCCCTTCGCCCGTCTTGAGGACGGCGCGATGACGATGTATGGAGTAACGCAAGATGGTTCGGGCCAGGTTTTCTTCGAGCAATACAAGCTTGCCGATGCTCTCGCCGGCCCGGCCTCCGACGCGCGCACGCTCATCGGGTCCCAGATGACCGGGATCGCGCCATGGCTCGCGGGGACGAGCATCGGAAGCAGCGGCCCCGCCATGGGCGCCGACATTCCGTTCGATTCCGACGCATCGCTGATTTGTCTCGCGGCGATTCTTGAAGTCTTTGCAATCACTGACCCTGGCATCGCTGCAAAGCTCGCCTCGGCAGTATCCGCCGCGGCCAGAAGCATGATCCGCATCGCGGCCGGAAGCGATTCCGTCCAGGTGGTTACCTCCACGCTGAACCGCCTCGCTTCCATTCCTCAAGCATCGGCCTTTGCATGGTTCTATGAACTGGGCTATTTGCCGGAACGCGTCATGGGCCTGATGCGCGCAATCTTCTCATCGGCAGGACGCGACGTTGTAGCGTTGTTGCGGGCCAAAGGTCACACCGAGGCGGAACTCGCCTCCGCTCTCTACCGAAATGAATACGGCGCCGTCGAGTTGCTCTTCGGACTCGACGCGCAGAACGAATGGGCGTGGCAGGGGCCCCAGGTCACTGGCAGCCCGGGGTATTTTTCGGTTCCCGACAATCTCAAGCCGCTATCGAACGCCCTGCCGGCCGCCGGCTATACATCCGACCAGGTCGCCTCTTCGTTCCTCACCAGCCGGATGGCGAAGGTTGCCGCCGCGGTTTTCTTGAGTTCCTATACCAACCTGAGTGCCTACGACGCCAAAGACACCCTGTACCGGGCGAGACCTTCGTTTCCGGACGACGACGCCTCGTTCGTTAACCTCGTCAGGGAAGCGATCTGGGATTATTACGGCATTGCCGTATGAGAGACGTCCTTCGCGACAATACCTGCCGGGGTTCTGATGCAGCGAAAGTGAACCGGAGCAGTAAAGGGTGCAAGGCGGGCAAGGGCCTGGCTCAATATTCAACTCGTGCACTCTGAAAAGCAGACTTGCGCATCAGGAGTTCGGGCCGTATCCGCGAATGATAATCTCAACTCCATCTGGCCAGGCGGTATATCGTCCTCCGGAAAATCAGTCGCATTCAATTGACCACGTCGGAATTGCGGGGAAATGATTATGCATTCGTTCGTCTTGAGGCTTCTTGTCTGCGTCGCCGTCGCTGTAGCGGCGCTCTCTGTGATCCGGTCTGTGGCTGCCCGCCAAATGAAGTCGATTTCAAGCCCGGAATCCGCGGGGACTGCATGCCCAAACGATGACACCGGATTGAAATTGCCGCCGGGATTCTGCGCAAGCGTCTTTGCCGATGGCATTGGTCACGCGCGGCACATTGCGGTGGCCTCGAATGGCGTTGTCTATGTGAACACGTGGTCAGGTTCCTACTATCCGCCAAACGAGCCCGCGCACGAAGACGGTTTTATCGTCGCGCTTCAAGACAGGTCGGGCTCAGGAAAGGCCGATGTAATCGAGCGGTTTGGCGAGACGTCCAAAACGGGAGGCGCCGGCGGCACTGGCATCGCGTTGTACAACGGATCGATCTACGCGGAGATCAATGACCGGATCGTACGGTACTCGCTGCCATCGGGCTCAATTGTGCCCCAGGGGCCACCGGCTACCGTTGTCTCCGGGCTGCCGCTCGGCGGCGACCACCCCATGCATCCGTTCTACATAAGCTCCGACGGTCTCCTCTATGTCGATGTTGGAACGGCGACGAATGCATGCCAATTAAAGAACAGGACCACTCATTCCCCGGGGGCGCAGCCTTGCACCGAGCTCGAGACCCGCGGCGGCATCTGGCGCTACGAAGCGAAGAAATCTGATCAGAAGTTTTCGCCGGCTGACCGCTACGCCACCGGGATTCGCAACGCGGAAGGCTTTGGAGTTGATCCAAAGGGCGACGTATACGTAACCCAGCACGGGCGAGACCAGCTTCATGCGAATTGGCCAGAGCTCTACAAGCCGGAGGAGGAAGCCACTCTCCCGGCGGAACAGGTGATGCTCCTCAGAAGCGGTGGCGACTATGGCTGGCCGGAGTGCTACTACGATCAAATCCGGGGCAGGCTCGTGTTGGCGCCCGAGTATGGCGGGGACGGCGGCCGCGCAATCGGCGTCTGCGCCAGCAAGATCGCTCCGGTTGCCGCATTCCCTGCACATTGGGCACCCAACGGAATGGCTTTCTACAGCCAGAAGCAGTTCCCCGCGCGCTATCGCAACGGCGTCTTCATCGCGTTTCACGGGTCGTGGGACCGTGCTCCATATGAGCAGGGCGGCTACAACATCGTCTTTCAATCCATCGGCGGTGATCGTTCATCGCAACGATGTGAAGTCTTCGCCGATGGATTCGCTGGCGCGGTCAGGACTCCGGAAGGCGCGACCCATCGTCCGTCGGGAGTTGCCGTCGGTCCCGACGGTTCGCTTTATGTCTCCGACGACGTGAAGGGCCGGATCTACAAAATCACTTACAGGGGCGGGCCTGGCGGGGGAACCGCGGACGCAGGCATCACTCCATGCCCGAGTCTCTCGGCTCCGGCAGGCGAAGTGGCAAAGGCCAGCGCGAATCCGCCGGAAGGGAACAATCCCGATGCCGGCGCAGCCGATGACATGAACCTGCCCGTTCCTTCAGGCGCCTCGCACGAGACAGTTGTGCTCGGCAGCCGAATCTTTCACGGCCAGGTTGCGCATGGCACCTGCACCGCGTGCCACGGCGCCAACGCTAAGGGGACCCCATTGGGATCTGACCTGACGGCAAACAAATGGATATGGAGCGACGGCAGCTGGGCAGGCATCACAAAAACGATCGTGGACGGCGTGCCTCAGCCGAAGCAGTACCGCAGCCCGATGCCTCCCATGGGTGGCTCGCAACTGACGCCCGATCAGGCATCCGCAGTAGGCGCCTACATCTGGGCCTTGAATCACCGCGTACCCGGGAGCTAAATCGCAAATGCGCTCATTCAGGTTCAGAAAAGTCCCGAACACGAGTATTGAAAATCGGGGGAACTTTTGAAGGGGTAGGTCACAAACTATAAAAAGATTGGCTCCTCAGGTAGGACTCGAACCTACAACCCTTCGGTTAACAGCCGAATGCTCTGCCATTTTGCCATTCAGATTCGCCGGATCGAGCATTTCTTAAGAGCCCCGATTGGTTAACTTTCTGATAGCAAATACAGTTCAATCAGTTTATTAAACGCTGAAAATGAAGGACTTTTGGCGTCGCCCACGATCCGCGCGATTTCGGTTCCCTCTCTCCCTTCCCTTCGCGGATTGCTATCGGTACTACCCCGATTATGACCGATTTTGAAATGGGCTGACGACAAAATTGACTACATTTTGGGAAGTGAATCTTTGAACTCAAAAAGCTTTAAAAGAGTCGAGGCCGAACTCGTCCATCGAGTCTCCCGGGATGGGTCAGGTCGGCACCAGCAGAACAGCTCGGAAGGAATATTCCACACTTGTACACCACGAAACTGCCCCCGTAAACCTTTCAACCTTTCAAACCTC
>DATFRB010000086.1:0-50478 GCA_035263625.1 Occallatibacter sp. | reverse complement strand
ACCACGATCATCCGCGCATTCCTTAAACGCTTTGCTTCAATTGCCCACTTGAAGCCGCAGGGGTGATTCTCCGCGGGGTTTGCGCCAATGATCAGCATGACATCGGTGTTGGCGATGTCGTTCCAGCTATTGGTCATGGCGCCGCGGCCAAACGTGGTTCCCAGACCGGGAACCGAGGGGCCGTGTCAAGTCCGCGCCACGTTTTCGTGGCGCACAACCCCCAAGGCTGCCGTTGTCTTCACAACGGTCCAGCAGAATTCGTTCGTATCCGTGGCGCCGCCCGCAAACATGATGTTTTCGCAGCGGTTGACGGTGCGCCCTTGCTCGTCAACATGCACAAAGCCTTTATCGCGCGTATCTTTCACCCGGCGCGCGATTTCGTCGAGAGCTTTGTCCCAGGAGATGTCTTCCCAGTCGGAACGGCCCGGGCGCCTGACCTGGGGCCTGGTGAGCCTTCGCTCGTTGACGCAATCCTGCTGAAGGGATGCGCCCTTCGGGCAGAGCGTTCCGCGATTGACCGGGTGATCGGGGTCGCCTTCGACATGCACCACAGCGGGAAAGACGTTCTTTGCGCCGTCGCCGATGGTGTGGACGATCACGCCGCAGCAGACGGCGCAGTATGGGCAGCTCGACCGGGTTTGCGTCGTCTTTGAGGTTTTCAGCGTGCTTGCCTGGGCGACAAGGGGCCGAATATCGAGCCCGAGGGCGAGGGCGCCGCTCCCGCCGGCCATCAAACGAATGAAGTCCCGTCGTGACGCTTCCATCCCTGTGGTCTCCTCCCGGGGTACGCGGACCGCCGCCAGGAAAGCGTGAAACGGGCGGCTGAATCCGGCGCCGACATTGCAACTTGCGGTGCGGCATCGACCGCAATGACGCGAAACTTCTTTTGCGCGGCCGGCTAGTTTGATATCAGCGAACTAGCGGCCCGATTAGAACTATCAGTTTTGCCAGAATCAACAGCTCCTGCATTCGGGAACAGCCACGAGTTGAGGTGTAGCCTTGTGTTCGGGAGCCAGAACATGCCGCTGCCTGCTGGAAGCCTTGAACTGACGGAAATCAGAGAATGGCGTGACGGCAGGTATTCGCGCGATTCCGACTCGCTCGCAACGGAAGAACCGCTCGAGATCCGGGTCGGATCGGTTCCATTGGTTGTGACGATGCGCACGCCCGGGCACGATCGGGAACTGGCCGCCGGCTATCTCTGGACGGAAGGGGTTATCGACTCGCCCGATCAGATTGATGAGTTCCGGCAGCTTTCAAAACATACAGGCGCTCCTGAAAATGTGATCGAGGTGCACGGGGCGGCGAGCCTGGAGCCGCGAGAGGCAATGCGGGGGAACCTGCTTGCGACATCGAGCTGCGGGGTTTGCGGAAAGGCCTATATTGAGGCGATCCGGTCGCGGGATATCGCTCCTCTAACTGATGGTTTCAAGATAGATCCGGAGTTACTTTGCCAGTTACCGGAGCGCGCGCGCGCCGAACAGGAAGTGTTTGGACGCACGGGCGGATTGCATGCGGCAGCGCTCTTCAGCGAGAAGGGCGAGCTCCTGGTTCTGAGAGAGGACATAGGCAGGCACAATGCAGTGGATAAGATCGTGGGCTGGGCGCTTCTGAATCGCCTGCTGCCGCTCTCGCGTTGCATTCTGCTTGCCAGCGGTAGGGGCGGATTTGAAATTGTGCAGAAGGCATTGACGGCGGGGATTCCGGTTCTTGCGTGCGTCTCGGCGCCATCGAGTCTCGCCGTGAAGCTTGCGCGCGAGTTCAATCTTGCGCTGATTGGATTTCTGCGGGAGCGGAGGTTTGTGGTGTATTCGGGTGGGGACCGATTGTCGGGAGATTCCGTAAGCGCGGCGTCGTAACGGCTACTGCACCAGCATGACGGGCGCGCGCCAGAAGGCGGCTTTGTTGGTTGATGGATCGAGGACCGTGATTTGGCAGTCGTAGCGGCCGCGAGGAAGCTGATCGACGCCGAGGTCGAAGCTCATCGGCATGGTGCCGAGGCGGCTAGCGGGATTCGGAGAGATGGACTGCGGAGGCGTCTCGAGAAGCTTCTTCCCTTCCTGGTAGAAGGTAACGAAGGCTACGAGCGGGGCCTCGGGAGCGGGAGCGGCAGCAGGGGTTTGCGGCGTTGAAGCCTGTGCGGGCTGCTTGTAGGCCTGGAAGTAGACGTAGACCTTGTGCCCGGTGCTGAAGACACGCGTCACGCTGGGGATGAGCTTCTTTCCGTTTTGAACCAGAGGATTGGCGGCGTCATCCTTGGCGCGATCCTTGGCTTTGGCGGCGTCGTAGATGGCGTCTTTGAGATCGACGCGCTGGCTGCTGAGGACGACAGCGCTCATCGGGATGCGCTTCTGCTCTTTGTTCAGATTGGGGATGACGAAGTTGGTTTGATAAGTGCCGATGCGGCCGGTTTCGTCGTCGCGTGCGAGGAACTTGATGGAGTATTTGCCGGGCAGGAGCGTGAAGCCCGTGTCGTATTCGATGGGGCGGTGGGCTAGCTCGGCGGCGGTGGCGTCGGACAGCTTGATGTTCACGTTGTCGCGCACGTTGCTGACGGTGGTGCCGCCGACTAGATCCTTGATTTCACCGACGAAATCGATGCGCGTGTATTCCGCGCCGCCGCGCTTTGCGAGAGCGAGTTCGCGGCCCGGGATTTTCACAACGATGGGCGTGAAATACTCGGCGCGGTTGAGCTGGAAGTAATCGATCTCCATGGAGATGGTGAGATCGGTGATGGGATCGTCGAGCATGAGGGCGTCTTCAAGCTGGCGCTCGCGGTCGATGTCGTTGAACTTGCGGAACTCTTTGTCGGCGTAGTAGCCCTGGCGAAAGTCGAGCTTTGCTTCCTGATTCTGCTTGAGCGAAATTCGGATGCGCCGGAATTTTCCGTCGCGGTCAGTATTGGTGGTGTAGTAGCCGAGGATGTAGTAATCCGAGATGGCCTGCTGCGCCTGCTCGATGCCGCGCGCGAGGTCGTTGTTGTCGAGGAATGCCTTGCCGCCGGTGTCGGCGGCAATGGCGTAGAGCGTGTCCTGCGATTGCTGGAGGGCCGATGTGACGGCGAGCGCTGACGCACCCGTGTACATGCCCTGGCCGCCGGGTGAGCCTTGTGTTGCGTCTCCGAGCGGCGCCTGGGCGACGAGGCCGCGGGCATCGATGGTCCAGATGGAGACGCCGGCCTTGATTGCAGCGTCCGTGGTGGCGTGAAGCTGCGCCTGGTTGTCGATTCCATTGAGGCGCAGGCCGCTGGCGAAGTAGAGGAGCGACTTCTTCTCGTTCACCTGGCCGAGCATGCGGGCAGCGGTTTCAAGCGCGGAGAGCTGGCGGTCGGTATTGAAGACGTTGAATTGCGAATCGTCCTGGCCAAATGCGGCGCCGGTGTCGGCGGTGCTCGAGTCATCGACGCTGTCGGCGGAGCCCTGGCCTTCTCCGACGACCATGGTTTCGAGGATGCTCAGAAGGCGATTGCGGTCGCTGGTGAAGTCCTGGAGGATGTCGACTGATCCGCCTTCGAATCGGAGGATGGCGATCATGTCGGCTGTCGTCATCTGGGTGCGGATGAATTTTTCGGCGGCTTCGAGCGAACGCATCTGATCGGCCGGTGGGAGCGCTGTCATGTCGAAATAAAACGCCATCAACCGGCGATTCTTGTAGCGCTCGTTCTCCATGGATTCGGAGGCGATCTGCGAGCGCACGAGGCGGTTGTAGATGGTGGTGTCTTCGGTTTTCGAAGTGGAGGCGGGCAATGGCTTTGCCGTCTCGGACAGGTCCTGGTGCTCGCAGTAGCGGATGGTCTGCGGCTCCCCGTTTTCAGTGAGCACGAAGTCGGCGGCGGTGAGGCCGTGGATGAAGTTGCCCTGCTTGTCCTTGACCGTGACGGCTTCGACGACGAGGTTCGAGTTCATCGAGAGAGTGAACGTCTGCGG
Organism: Occallatibacter sp.; assembly: GCA_035263625.1. Classification (GTDB taxonomy): domain Bacteria; phylum Acidobacteriota; class Terriglobia; order Terriglobales; family Acidobacteriaceae; genus Telmatobacter. The sequence continues at coordinate 46,552 of DATFRB010000086.1, read as the reverse complement.
CTCGTTTGCGCTCTTATTCTGGCCGACCTGCTGCGGGTGCGTGACGACGGCCGCTGCGAGAATGAGTGCGAAGACTGCGAGGCGGCGCTTCATTGGAACCTCAGGTGCGTCGAGACCTGCAGGCTGCGCATGGCGTTGGGGGCGACCGGCAGGCCGAACTGCGTGCTTGTGACGTAGTTGTTCCAGCTCGAGAAGGTTGCGTGATTGAAGATGTTGTTCGAGATGATTGCAACGTCGAGATAGGACTTGCCATGCGGGCGAAAGGTCCTCGCAAGGGTGCTGGCGAAGCTGAATTGATCGGGGCCGGTGATTGAATTCCTGGGTGCGGTTCCCCACTGGCCGGGAGCGGGCGCGCTGTATGCGGCGGAATTCAGGCGGGCGTTCGATCCGCTGAGATAGATGGGCTCGCCGGTCAGATCGGGCCGGATGATATTGGTGAATCCGGTGCCGGGAACGGCGGACGGGAAGAGCGGGGTCTCGGGCAGGCCGGTTCCGGCGCTGAGAGTGCCCGTCAGCGTCCACTCCTTCAATGCGCGGCCGCGCCAACCGCCGAGCAGGGTTCCGCCTTCGAGGCCCTGGCCGCTGGTGTACTGCGCCTGCGCGCTGAGGAGGTGGCGCTGATCGAACGACGAGAGGGAGCGCTCGGCGTGCGGGTCGAGCCAGTTCTGCGCGATGGATGCGGAGGGAAAAGTGAGGTTTGCCGATTGCGGTTGACCGCTTCCGCTCGAGACACTGTGCCCTTGGCCGCCAAGATAGGCATCGTCGTCGATAGACTTGGCATAGGTATACGTGAGCGATGCGGCGAGCCCGGCGCGCAGACGGCGGCGCAACTGGATCTCACCTGAATTGCGGATCGAGCTGCCGCCCGATGTCTCATAGACAAAGCCCGATGGGCAGCCTGGGCATGGGTCGGATTCGCCGAGCGGATAGCTGTTGGGCAGAAACTGCTGCGGGCCGTGCGTGCCTTTCGTGCCGAGGTACGTTGCCTGCATCTGCATCGCCCAGGGAAGATCGCGCTGGACCTGGAGTTGCCACTCCTGCGCATATCCGATGCGGAAATTGGGGTCGATACCGAAGGTCTGGCTCGTGACCTCTGAACAGGGCGCGAATCCATCAGCCAATGTGAGCGGGCATGTGGGGCTGTTCTGCGCGTTCTGACTCTTTGAGAGCGGCGCCTGCTGCGCCATCTGCAAAATGATGCTCTGGTACACAGAAGTGTCGGGATAAAGACCGTATCCGGCGCGGATCACGATGGTTGATGCGGGGATGGGACGCCAGCTGATGCCGATTCGTGGCTGGATGAGGCTGCGATCGGGCCGGATGAGCGAAGACGGATAATGCTGTCCGGTGAGCGCGCCGACCGGACTTGTGCCGACGACCGGAGCGACGGCTGTGAAGCCGTTGGCTACGTCGAGGTTCACTAGGCGGCCGAAGAGTTCGGTCATGGGCGCGCCGTAGTCCCAGCGCAGGCCCGCATCGATGGTGAGGACGGGAAGCAGGCGCCAGTCGTCGTTGAAGAATGCGGCATAGACCGGCTGGCGGAAATACTTGTCGGCGTTGCCGTAGGCGATGCTGCTGGTGTCGGGAACGCCGATGAGAAAATCGGCGAGGTCGGAGCCGGTAGTCGGGCTCGCCGCAGCGCCTTGCGTCGCCGCGCCTGTGAAGGCGAATGAGCCGCGCGGGTTCTGCTGGAAGAATTCGTTGTATCCCTGCTTGCGGAATTCGCCGCCGATGGAGATGTTGTGCTTGGCGTGATAGTAGAGCATTGACTCGGTGACGTCGTCGCTGCGATTGCGATTGAAGGCGCTGTTGGCGTCGCCGAGGCCGGCGAAACCGCTGGAAAAATTCAGAGCCGGCGGGCCCCAGTTTTCGGGGTCCTGGTTGTTGCCGGTGATTCCCGCGTCGCCCGACACATTTACGTGATTCGCGAAGTTGGGCGTGACCTCGGTACGCAGGCGGCTGAATGTGTATCCGGCGAAGAGAAACAGGCTCGGCTTGAGGCGGTGGCTCCAGTGGATGTTGCTGTTGATGCCGAGGGTGCCGGTCTGATCGACGAAGCCGAAGAGGTTGACGCTATCGGATCGTGTGCTTTGAAAATTGAAGCCGCCATAGAGCTGATCCTTGCGGCCGAGCGTTTTATCGAGATGCGATTGCAGTGCGTCCTGATGCGTAGCGGTGAGGACGGGCGCCTGGTAGTTGTAGCCGGAGCCGCCTGCGATGTTGGGCAGCGGATAGAGCTTGAGAAGCTTGGCCGCTTCTGCGCTGACGGGTACCTGGTTGTCCTGATAGGGCGCACCCGTGGCGGGATTGTAGATGGTGAGCGGCTGGCCTTGGGCATTCGTCAGCCCGGCGAGGTTGCCGTTGCGCTGGTCCTCTGTGGGCACGAGGCCGGTTAGGAATTGGGAGGTGCTGTTGCGCGTCCACTGGTAGGAGACAAAGAAATTCGGGCCACGCGGCAACAGGTGCGGAATCTTCATCGGGCCCTGGAGCGTTGCAACGAAGGTGAAGTCGCTGTAGGAGGGTTTCGCGGTTTCGATGCCGGTGAGCGAGTACGGCCGCGCGTCGAGCACCGAGTTCTCGATGAAGGCGGCGATCCCTCCTGTGTAGAGAGCCTTACTGCCGCGGCGTGTATTGCCGAAGGCGGGATTCCTGGAGTAGACGGAGGTTGCGGCGTTGTTCACGCTGCCCTGCACGAGGAAGCCATCGGAACTCTGGTCGTTCTGATCGGGCGCCTTGGGCATCTCCTGCGCGGCTTGCGCGCCGTTTGGCGCAGATTGCTTTGCCTCGGCTTTCTGGGCCTCCGTTGCCGCCACGGCCGGAGGAAGGCTGACCGCGGGAAGCTCTGTCTGCGCGTGGGCCATGATCTGGTTCTGAGGCAACAGCTTCATCTCCCATTGAGCGGTGGACGCGTTCGGAGCCACCGTCACGTCTGCTTGAACGGGCTCAAAACACTGCATCGAAATGGTGATGGCCCATTTGCCGTCAGCGAGATCGTCGAACGTGAACGCACCATTCTGATCGGACACAGCGGTAACTGTCTTTGATCCCTGGGTCGCGGTGACGGTTGCGCCGGGGAGCGGCAAGCCGCCGAATGTGACAGTGCCGTGAAACGAAGATGCCGCGGCGAACGCGGAGAAGAGAACCCACACAGCAACACAGGCAAAATGTCGAACTCGGTGCATCGGCTCCTTGTCTCTCAATCACTCGGCTGCCCAAGGGCCGCGGCACCGAGGTATCAATAGTGACGTCCGGTCTGGCGTCGAATGATCACGATGATCTTCGACATCTTATTTCTAATTCTCTGACGGCTTCTCGATGTGATCGATCACGATGACGTCGGCTTGCGTCTTCTCCGACACCAGCTTCAACCCAAGCTGCTCCTGAACTGCTGTGAAGATGGACGGGCCGACGGGGTCCTGCGTTTGCGCGCTCCCGTCCGGCGAAGGCGCGGCGTGGGGCATTCCCATCGGCCCCGCGCTATCGTCGGGCATAAAGTTGAGGTTAAAATCGTACTTCTTCTGGAGTCCCGTCTTGTCTATGACTGTCTTCCCGAGCTGATTTGAAAGCATGCTTGCGAGCGAATCCATGGTTGTCATGTGCGCCTCCAGGGAAAATCCCTGCGGCGACATCCGCATCATCGTCCTCGGCTTCTGCGGAGCGTCCTGACCTGCCGCGCCGGGTTTTGGCGGAGGCGCATCGGCGCTTATTTCCTTCACTTCCTGTACGGCGGACTCCGTCAGCTTCGGGCCTCCCTTTCCGACTGCCAGCGTGTAGACCTGAAGTTCTTTCGCCTCATGGTGAAACTTCAACGCGTATCGATCCTGCAGGACCGGGATCAGCATCGCCCACCGCTGATGCTGATCGAGCGCCTTGAGCTTCGCCGCATCCTCGGGCGCAACTTTGGCCTCGATATCGTAGCGGGCGGACGTCCACTCCGGTTCGCCGGCGATCCGGTCGCGGGACACGTTAAATGCGAAGCGAAGAAGATCGTCGAGCGGAACGCCGTCCGCGGCAAAGCCGTCGGGCGTGATCCTCGTCCCGATTCTCATCATCATGCCTTCGTCTTTATGCGGCTTGATCGAGACGACATCAAACTGGATCGGCTGATCGGTTGCGCTCTGCGCCTGCGCCGGAGGTGCGCCGCTGCTTAGGCTGCCCGATTGCGCGTGCAGAGCGGCAGACAACGCTGCGCACAGGGCCAGAACAGGCAGCGCGTGACGAGCCGCCCACTTCCGCGAAACTGCATTACCGATCATTGCGACGCTCCATAGCCGGCCGGGGATCGAGCCGGGGTTAGTTCGGCGACGGCTTTTCCACGTGGTCGATGACGATGACATCGTCGGGCGCTTTGGTGGCTTCTATCTTGAGGCCTATCTGCTCCTGCACCGCGGTGTAGAGGCTCGGAGGGGCATTCGGGTTATCGCCCGCGGGCGGAGGCGCGGGTCCGCCTGTCACTCCGCGGAACTGCGCGAACTGCGAGTCGTCAGGCGTCCACTTCAGCGTGAAGTCGTACTTGTCTTTCAGTCCGGTCTGGTCGACGACTGGCCTGTCCATCACGCCGGACTGCATCCAGGTGGCGAATTCGGGCATGCTCAGGTTGCGCACGATCAGGTCGCCGAGGCCCCTGAACCCAAACCCTTGCGGGTCGTTGGGCCCGGCTGTTGTCTTGGTCATCTTTGGCCCGCCGGCGGCGAGGCGGACGGCGTAGACAGATAGCTCTTTCTGCTCGTGATGGAATTTGAGGGCGCAGCGGTCGGTGAGCAGCTTCTGCACCATCGACCCCATTTGCTTGAGGTTCGGCCGGCCCGGGACGTCGGGCTTGCCGTCGATGTCGAACAGCTCGGTTCCGAACCAGTCGGGCGCGCCAATGATTTGCTTCGCGTGGAGCCCGTAGGCGAAGGCGATCAGGTCGTTCATGTTCGTGTTGAAGGTCACGAACTGAGTTCCCCGGAATCCGAACCCCTTTCCCTGACGGCCTGGCTCGCTCGGCTTGATGGTGGCCACTTCCAGGCTGGGGTCGGCGTCTGCGGCCATCGTCTTTGGCGGCTCCGGGATCGGCCAGGCAGTATCCGGCGTAGTACGCGCAAGGTTGAGCGGCAGCGGATTCCCTCCCTGCGTCCAGTAGCCCGCGATCGTCTTGCCGTCGGCGAACATCTTTCCTTCGTAACTGCCGCTGATCAGTTTGATCTCATACTTGTAGACGCCCCCCTCGAAGCTGACTTTTGACGCTGCAATACCCTGTCCGCCGCCCTGATCGATGCTGTAGAACATCGCCTTGAGCGCGCCCTTGTCGTCTTTTGTGATCTTGTTGACGATGCGCAGATCGGCATTTGCCTGGGGAACGTGCAACGTGCCTTGCCATACGCCGATGATGTCCTGAGCCGATGCCGGGGCTGATGCCGGGGCTGCTTCAGCGGCCTGCGCGGGCGCCGGCGAGGCTTGCGCGGGGGTCTGGCTGGTCGCCAGGTTCGCATTGGCGCCGAGAGCGATGATCATGAGTGCGGATGCAGCCAAACTGGCCCATTGATTCCGGCTCTTTGTGCCGCTCAACCTGCACCGTGCCGCTTTGGATCTCATGGAGAATCCTCTTTTCTTCCGGGTGACCTCAACAATTTCGCGAAGAGCCTGCCGTGCGTTGGCTTGGATTTGGCCAGAATACACTCTTGGACGAATCCATTCCTATTTGGTGTTCGACGGACTATACGCACACGGACGAATCGCAGTTCAGCGGAGCTGCTGCCGGCCGCCGAACAATCCAGTTGCCAGTTAATTGGAATTCTTCGTCGATTGCGCTGCCGGAGGGGCGGGTGACACGGCGCGAGCGACAGGCCCCGCCCCGGTGCGACCTTCAAAAGAAAAGTCAGTTTGTGGTTTCGAAAATCCTGGCTCAGTTAGAAAAGCCGTACGCGTCCCCGTGAAATTCCAGCTCGACCGCGGTGAGCCCTTTGAGATCCACGGAGTGGGAGATATTGTCCACGGAGATACGCCACCAGCCGAAGGGGCTGAGCGGGGCGTAATTGCCCTTTGGGGTCTCCTCTGTGATGTTGCCGTCGAACGTGATGTTCGTCTTGCCCTCTTTCTCTTCATATTTGAAGAGCACGGGAACCGGGACCGTGGTGAAGGTGAACTCGGCCCCATCACGCCTGACCACCTGGTTGGTCCCGCAATGGACGATGTTGACGGCGTACAGCCCGTTCTTGCTGCTGGCGCCGCGCAGGTAGGCGCGCACCTTCTTGACCATGACTTCGGCAAGCAGGGCAAACCCTGTCATTTCTCCCGACTCTCCCGGCCGGCGCAACGGCACAGGTGTTGTGTAGGGGCGCGTCGGAGACAACTCCAGCGTGGTTTCTCCGGTGTCGCGCAGTTCCTCGAAGGCGCGCCGGAAGTTGTCTTTGTCGAGGCGCACGACAGCGCCTCGCGCGGCCGGATTGACTTTGCGTGCTTCAGTGGATGGAAACGGCGAAGGCGCCAGGACGCGGGCTTCCACGACCTTTCCAAAGTCGTTGAGGAGGTCGGCTTGCCCGGATCTGAGAATTCCAGCGGTGACAGTTGATGCAGACTTCAATCCCAATCGCTCGTAGATGGGGAAATCCTTGAGAGCCCACCAGGAGTAAGCGCGGCTGGCCAGGTAGACCTGTTCGATGACGTTGGAGCGCGCCTTGTCGTACAGGTCGCCGACCCAGGCGACAAATTCCGGCAGGTCAGGCCGGGCTTTCTTGCTTAATTGATCGGCAACTATAGCCTGCTGCTGCTCCGCCTGTGCGATTTCCGCCTTGATTTCAGCGATCTGTCCGCACATGGCGTTATAGTCCAGAACCAGCTGGTTGCGGACATCGGAGAGGTCGATCAACCGGTCGAGAGCCGCGCGCGCTTCATCGCCTTCGAGGATGCCGTAGTAAGGCTTCAAGGATTCGTCGAGGCGCTTGCGGCTGGCCAGGAGCTTGAACCCATTGGCGTCGGGCAAGTCGAGGATGTCCTGGTTCTCCTTAACCTTGTAGGCGTCTCCCAGCTTCACTCCTTCGCCGAGTTCGATCATGCGATGGATTTTGTATTGGGTGGCGACCTCTTCGTCGTAGATGCCCTTGATGTCCTTGATGGCACCGGCAGCGAACTTGAGAATATCCTTGGCGCCTGTTTCCGTGGGAACAGTCCACCCGCCGACGACCTTGATCAACTTGGTGAGGGTAAGGCCTTCCTGTTCCTGAATCTTGCCCTCGACGGCCTGGAGTTTCTTTGTGACGACGTTTTCCTGCGCAAGGACGTCTTTGTGGGCGGACTCCATGACCCGTTGGAGCGCGGGCAGGCGCTTCTGGGTCTCGCCCAGCTTGGATATCAGCGCTGTGATCTCATCTTTCGCCTTTTTGTGAGCATCGTTCAGTTTACTTGCGGCCTCGGTGTGTTTTTCGAACACACTCTGATAGCCATTCGCGTCTTTTTCCAGGCTCTCCAGGTCGTCACAGGCCTTCTCAAGCGAGCCCTTATAAAAGGCGAGCGACGCGCGCGGGGCAAAGGAGCGCAAGTGCCCGAAGTAGGTGAGACCGAGATGCAGGCGCTGAACCAGCGCTGCACACTGGCCGTGAATCACGACGAAGTGCTGGCGATTGGGGGTTGCGGGAGGGAGCTTCGTCCAGGATCGGGTTAACCCCTCGATCCAGGCGACCAATTCCGCGGTGGCGCCATAGGTCTCCGCATCATGCGCGGCGAGAAACCCATTGCGGACGCGCTGCATGAGCATGGTGCAATGCGCCGGAAGCGCGCGCTCCGACAACTGCTGGAGCTTAACGGTCTCCCTGAGAGCTTTGCCGTCGAGCCCCTTGTTTTCCGGGTTCTTCGTCCGATCGGGTGTAGCCCCTTTGTGATCCCCGCGGGCGCCATTCTCCATCGACTTCTTGACCCACTGGGCGGATTGACTGACCGAATTCATTTCGTGTTCGAAGGCATTGCCCGATTTTCCGCCCTCTCCGGGGTCGCCTCCCGCGCCGGACTCGCCCGATGAGCCCATCTCGCCGCGGCGCACGTCTGTCGTAAACATCCCGGAAGAAACATCCTCCACGAAGTGGGTGGTGATTCTTCCTCCATTGCCGCCCATTCCTCCGACTCCGCCCGCGCCGCCGTCTCCGCCGTTGCCGCCTTTGCCGCCCTTGGTGCCGTATTGCAATCCGATTCCGCCGAACCCCATCGTGCCTTCAGCTCCGGGTCCGCCGTCCTGGCCTGGTTGCCCGGCCTGCCCTTTTTGTCCGGCCTGTCCGTCTCCGCCGCGCGCCACCAGGGCCAGGCGCAGGCTTGGGTCGGCCTTGGTGCAACCGAGGTAGATGTTGCCGGCAGCCTTGCCGGGCTCACCGGGCTTGCCGGGGTTCCCCCTGGCTCCGGTTGCGCCGTCGCCGCCTGGCCTTTCTGAGCCGCTGGCACTACCGAAGATCGCGAGCCCCGTTTCGCCTGCTTTCGCCGCACTGCTCTTGCCCGCCGCAGGCACGGCGCCGTCCTGGGATGGGCACGGCGCTCCGCTGACGTCGATTTTTGCCGGCTTATTGTCTCGATCGGCTGAGCTGGCAAGGACGCGCGCGAAGATCTGCACGTCGCGCCCGGGTAACTCCAGTGGCCCGCGAATCTCAACGACATCGCCGTAGACGATGAGATCCTTGCCGGGATCTACATACTCGGCGTTGGATAGTTTGGGATCCTGGGTGAGGATCAACCGCTCCAGCGCGCTGACGACTTGCCGCGCCTTGATATTGGGCTTGCCGCTTTCGATTTCGATGGAGTTGTGGAACTGAGAATGAAACTGGCCCATTTGGAATAACCCCCGCCGAAACAACATATCATTGCGGCGCTGATTTCCTGTATGAACATTTTATTTCGAAATGAGAACGAGCTGCCGAAGGCGAAAGCACGAATCGGAAGACCGGCTCACGTTTCGGCGGGGAGGATTGTGAAGCGGCGGCGGATGAGCCAGAGCAGGATGCCGCTGATGGCCCATGCGGTGCCGACGATCTTGGCCTTGGGATCGAGGTTCCACCAGAGGAGTGCACACGTGACGAAGCCGCCAAGCGAGAGCAGCATGGGCCACGACTGGGCCCAGCGGCCGTGACGCCAGCCGCGCAGCATGGAGGCGATGTTGACTCCCATGAAGGCGAGAAGCGCGCCGAAATTGAGCAGGTCTGCGCCGAGGGAATAACTGAAAATTAATGCGCCGGCGAGGCAGATGGCGCCGATGAGGATGACGTTGTTGCGGGGGATCCGGCTTTTACGCGAAACACCGGCGAAGAAGCGGCGGGGCAGAGCGCCGTCCTGGCCCATGGAGTAGAGCAGGCGGGCCGCGCCAAGCTGCGAGGCCATGCCGGAGCCGACGTTGGCAAGAAGCAGCGCCGCGTTGACGACGGCGAAGAGTAGCGGGCCTCCGACGCGTCCGGAGACGTAGACGTAGGCGGTGTTGATATCTGGGAACGCGGCGCCGCGCGGCCAGACGAGCTGCGCGAAGTAGACTTCGACGGCGGCGAGGATTCCGGTGATAAGGCAGGTGAGGACGATGGCGCGGGGCACACTGCGGGAGGGGTCTTTCGCTTCGTCGGTGAGAGTGGAGATTCCGTCGAAGCCGATGTAAGTGAGGACGGCGGTGGCGGTTCCGCGGAGCACTGCGCCGGTGTGGAAGCTCGACGGGTTGTAGAGCGGATCGAGGAAGAGCGCGGCGGAGGGATGGGCTAGCGCGAGGAGCCATCGCACAGAGGCCGTGAGCACCCACACGATGACGAGGCCGAGCGCGGCTGCCATGAGGGCGTTGATGCGAGCGGAGGTCTCGATGCCGTTGCAGTTGAGCGTGGTGAAGAGGATGGCGAAGAATGCGGCCCACGCGATGTAGGGCACGTGGGGAAGGAAGTTCATGGCCGCGCTCGAGCACCAGATGACGCAGATGAGCGGATTGATGATGTAGTCCATGACGAGGCACCAGCCGGTGATGTAGCCGAGGCTGGGGTGGATTTCTTTGCCGACATACAAGAACGCAGAACCGCCGTGCGGGTAAACGCGCGCCATGCGGCCATAGCTGATGGCCGTGAAGAGCATGGCGATGAGCGCGAGCAGGATGGTGGCGGTGACGTGGCCGTTGGACTTGTCGTAGAGCACGCCGAACACCGGCATCGGCGCGGTGGGCTGGATGAGGATGATGCCGTAGAGGACGAGGTCCCAGAAGCGCAGGCTGCGGCGAAGGCCGATTTGTTCTGTTGCGGTCGGGTCGGCGGACATTATCTGCCTTTCGACTCCGATGACGTTGCGGCCGAGGGCGTGATGGTGATGGGCGCGATGTTCCAGCCGTCGACTTGGATCGTTGGCGTGCCGGGGGCGTCCTCGGGCAGGCGCGCGGTAAGGGTGGTGGATTCGCCGGGCGGGAGTTCGATCCAGTTGTCGGACCAGAAGACGGGAGCGATGAGTCCGCCGGAACTGGTGCGGGCGGCGGCGTTGATCTGGAAGGCGAGAGCACTGGATGAATTTTCGAGGTGCAGGCGGATGACGCGTCCCTGCGGGGTGGACTCGATTGCGGCGGTGGCGTTGAGCTGCGCCTTGGGCAGGTCGGCGAGCGCGGTGAGGTCTTCCTGGCGGTCGGCGGGAGTGTGGGTGTAGTCGGTTTTGTTCCAGTCGAATGCGGTGAGTGTGTAGGGAACCCAGTAGAAGTTGCGGCTGACGAGATGGCCGGCGGAATCTGTGAGTTTGAGGTCGATGAAGAAGAGTCGCTCGTCGCCGGAGTAGAGCTTGTCGGGGATCTCGAGGACGTGCTGGGAGCTGTCGGCGGCGGAGTTGATGTCGGCTTCGGCGGAGTAGAGCTGGTTCCAGGCGCGGCCGTGGACGGTGACGGAGGCGTGGAGGCCTTCGACGGGCGAGTACGTGCTGTTGACGACGACGATGCCGTGGTCGTCGTAGGAGTACTGGATGTGGATGGGTTCGCAGGCTTTTTTGGTGGCGAAGTATCCGGCGTCGGCCTCGAGGTAATAGTCGTAGAGGTGCCAGATCATGGAGGGCCAGGCGTTGTTGAGCATCCACTGGATGACGCCGGTGGAGACGTACTTGTTCTTGCTGTAGGCCTCGTACATGGCGCGCTCGGAGTCGTAGGCCATGGTCTGCGCGATGCGGGTGTAGTCGGCGGCGGAGTTTGGCTTGCCGTAGACGGCAGCCATGGTGTCGTCGAGGACTTTGAGGTTGGTGAACTCGCCGCCGCCGTTGTGATAGGACCAATTGGCTGATGGCGGCCAGGCGTTGGGGTCGGGGAGGAATTTTTCGCGGCTGGCAAGCGAGACGATCGCGGGGCCGGGGCTGGTCTCAGTGTTGAAGCCGTAGGCGCCGCCGTTGTGGGTGTCAACGTACCAGTAGCTGGGCGCGACGTAGTCGTAGGGGCCGGTCATTTTGACGCCGTTTGGTCCGCCGCCAGCGGTGTTCTGCGTAGACGCTGCCGAGAGGATCGGGTTGGGCCAGTGGAGTTCAGATTCGACTTTGAGATAGGCGCTCTCGACGTTGGCGGGCGGGGCGTTGTCGCTTCCGTTGAGCCAGACGAGGATGCTGGCGTGGTGGCGGAGGCGGAGGAGTTGGGAGCGCAGCGAGGCGGTGGCGATGTCGAGGTCGCCGGGCTTCCATTCGTTCCAGTGTTCCCAGTGATCGCAGCAGCACCAGCCGAGAAGGACGAGGATGCCCTGCTGGTCGGCGAGATGGAAGAAGTCTTCGGTTTCGAGCTTGCCTTCGAGACGGATGGTGTTGAGGTGCATGTCGCGCACGAGGGCCATCTGGTTGACGAGGCGCTCGTGGTCGGTGCGGAGGAGCATGTCCTGCGACCAGCCGGCGCCGCGGATGAGGAGCGGCTTGCCATTGATGCGGAAGAGGCGCGCGCCGGTGGCGGTGAGCTCCGAGGTGATTTCACGGATGCCGAAGTCGATGGATTGCTCGTCGCTGGTGACGCCGTGATCGGTGAAGCTGAGGGTGAGGCGCTCGAGGTGCGGGTCGCCCATCTGGTAAGGCCACCAGAGCTTTGGATTGTGGATGCGGAGCGCGGGGAACTGCTCAGGTGTGAAGACGATGGTCTTGTCTTCATGCGGAGCGAGGGAGACGGGCTGCTCGATGCGGACGCCGGCGACGGTACCCGTGACGGAACCCTGGATAGCGCGATCGCTGGCGTTGTGGAGTTCGGCGTAGACGGTGAGCTCGGCCGTGGAGAGCGACTCGTCGGGGAGATGTGTGACGGCCATGGGCGAGCGAAGGGTGACGGGGCCGGTCTCGATCATGTCGACGTCGCCCCAAAGGCCCATGTCTTTGTCGGGCGGGCAGGGGTTCCAGTCGACCCAGTTGATGCCGAGGTCTTTTTCGGTGGGGGCGAAGGTTTCGATTGCGAGGATGTTGGGCTTGCCGGGAGCGACAGCGCTGGTGATGTCGAAATCGTAGGTGCGGTAAGCGCCGGCGATGGCGGAGCTGTCCGCGATGCGATGGCCGTTGACCCAGAGCTCGCCGCGGTAATTGATGCCGTTGAAGTGCAGCCAGAGGCGGTGATCGGGACCGAGAGCAGGCGTGGTGATTTCGGTGCGATACCACCAGCCGCAGTGGTAGGGGCTGTCGGCTGGCATGGGCAGGTTGGAAAAGTTGTGGCCGATCGGATAACTCGTGCCCGGGATGTCACGAAGGTTGGTGCCGAAGTAAGGATCGGGGAACACCTTTGCGGCTGCCTGCGCGGCGAGGACGGTCGAGGGGACGGTCGTCTTGAGCCAGTCGTCTGCGCGGAAGCCCGGCGCGGAGATGGCGGCGCCGTCGGCATTCAGCTTGCAGGCGGACTGGAGGCGCCAGTTGTCGTGGAGGTGCGTGACAGAGGCCGCGCGCAATGCAGCTGGAAGGCCGAGGAGTGCGAGGAGGAAGCAAGTCCATTTTTGCGGCATCGTATGCGTCATCGGTCGATCACCCATTGATTTTGTTGTGTGCGCAATTGGGACTGGCTGAGACATTGGAATCAGGACGCTGCTGAATTGGCTGCGCGGACGGCTCAAGTGCCGCGCGCGCGTCGTGCAAGGCTCTGCGCGCGGGCTTGTGGCGGCGCCGCCGTCGACATGCGCACAACGAGTTCGGGTGCGGTCTGATGCAGGCGGCCATCGTGGTGATTGCCCCCAGGCTTGCGGATCGCCTCGAGAACCTGGCGTGCGGCAGCGAGCCCCATGTCGCGCAGCGGCTGGCGGACAGTGGTGATGGCCGGGGTGGCGACTTCGGCGGGAAGCACGTCGTCAAAGCCCATGACGGAGCAGTCGGCGGGAATGCGAATGCCGGCTTCAGTGAGACCTCGGACGACGCCGAGGGCGGTGAGGTCGTCGAAGGCCAGCACCGCGGTGAAGGGCTTGCCGGAGGCGAGCATCTGGCGCGCAAAGCGAATGCCCCCTTCAAAACCGGAAGCTGGATCGGCGAGCCCGGGAAGGTCAAAGACGAGCGCGGGATCGATTTTGACGGCGGCGCGCGCCGCGGCTTTCTGAATGCCGGACCAGCGCGGTTCGCTGTCGCACATCTCCTGCGGGCCGCGGATGACGGCAACAGAGCGATGGCCGAGATCGGCGAGGTGCTGCATCGCGAGCGCGCCGCCGGCTTCGTTGTCGACGAGAATGGAGCCGATGCCGCGCGCGGTGAGATCGCGGCCGACGATGAGGACGGGGACATTGTTTTTGCGAACGTCGCCGAGCAAATTCGTTTCTTCAAAAACCCAGCTTGCGATGACGATGACGCCTTCGGCGCGGCGTTCGAGGATCATGTGCAGGTAGTTGTCGAAGAGCTTGCGCTCGGTCTGCGCGTCCATCATGAGAGGCAGGTAGCCGGCGTCGTGAAGGCCGTCCTGAATTCCGCGCATGATGGGGATGCAGAAGGGGTCGGAGAGGTCGAAGGCGAGGATACCAATGGTCTGCGTGCTGCGGCGGCGGAGTGAGCGGGCGTAGGCGTCGGGATGATAGCCGAGGCGGCGCGCGATGGCGCGGATGTGCGCGCGCGTGCTGACGGCGACGTTCTGCGACAGGGGCGCTTCGCTGAGCACGATGGAGACCGTGGAGACGGAGAAGCCGCTGGCGCGGGCGATGTCGAGCAGCGTGACGTGACCGGATTTGCGCTGACCCACGCTGCCTCCTTTCTCCGGAATTGTATTCGCGGCCCGGGCGAAGCAACCATGTTGCGAAGGGGCTGAAACGGGAGAGTTTTTCGCTTGACAGCCCGCAGCCGTAATCCTATATTCAGTCAACGTTGTTCAAACGTTTGAATCAATATACTCCGGGAGGTTTGAGATGAGAAGCACAAAATCGAACGCAGCCGCAGCCCTGCGGAAAGCTCTCTACCTTGCGGTGTTTTTAGGCGCGTCGGGCTGGGCGGCCGGACAGGCGGGACGCGGCGGGATCAGCGGCCTCGTGACCGATCCGACGGGCGCCATCATCCCCAAGGCGACAGTGACAGCGACGGACGATGCGACGGGAAGCAAGCTTTCGACGGTGACGACAAGTGCGGGGCTGTACTCATTCGTGTCGCTTGCCCCGGGATCGTACGACGTGAGCGCGACGGCCTCGGGTTTTGAAACCGTCGTGCAGAAGAACGTCCACGTGACCCTGGACCAGGTGAGCGCGGTGAACCTCTTGTTGCGGGTGGGCTCGGTGAGCGAAGTGGTGACGGTGACAGAGACGACGGAGCTGGCAGATACGAGCAACTCCACTGTCGGCCAGTTGATTACATCAGACACGATCGACCGGGTTCCGCTGCTGACGCGCAATGTGTATGACCTGGTGCAGTTAAGCAACGGCGTGACGCCGGCCAACGGAGCGCCCAATTCATCGAGCTCGTTTGCGGTCCAGAACATTTCGAGCGGCCGGCCCGGAGTGGATGTTTCGTCGTACACGGTGAATGGCGCAATCGAGGGATCGGTCTACTACATGGTGGATGGCAGCCCGATGGGCATTGCGGAGAACAATGCGGCCGCAATCATTCCGGCGATGGACCTGCCCGAGGATGCGGTAGACGAGGTGCGCGTGGAGACGCAGAACACTCCGGCCACATACCAGAGCGGGGGAGCGGGCGTTATTAGCGTCGCGAGCAAGTCGGGCGCCGACCAGTTCCATGGTGATGTGTTTGGTGTCTTTCGGCCCGATGTGCTGGCGGCGAACGAATACTTCAACAAGCAGTACGATGCGGCCAACGGCACGCCGAACACGCCGCCAGCTTTCCATCGCTACCAGGAAGGCGGATCGATTGGCGGGCCGATCAAGCGTGGGAAGCTATTTTTCTTCGGCGACTACGAGGCGACGCAGCAGCAGCTCTACGACGGCTCAAATTTTTTTACGGTGCCCACGAGCGCCGAACGGACCGGGGATTTCTCCGCGGACAACTTCACGATTTATGATCCGACGCTGCCGGACAATGCGGACGGCACTCGGCAACCTTTTGCCGGCAACATCATTCCCAATCCGAATCCGACGGGATTGAAGTTTCTCTCCGAGATGCCCAAGTGCAACGTTGGGGCGAGCTGCGACACGGCGGGCGATGGGGCGATCAACAACTTCTTCAAACCGGGCCTCGATCCGACCACCGCGCATAAGTTCGACATTCGCATTGACTGGATGCAAAGCGAGAAGCAGCGCATCTTTGGGCGTTTCTCGTTCGATCGGCTGTTCCTGGCAACCTTCAATGCGTTCGGCAACATGTGGGATTTGAACTATGCGCAAAACGTGACGAACGGACGCAACATCCTGCTGGCCGACGACCTCACGCTGAGCCCGTCCACGGCACTCGCGCTGCGCTACTCATTCACCCGGCACTACGAGAACCAGGGCGGCGATCCGCGGCAGGTGGGGTACGACATTACACAACTCGGATTTCCTTCTTCGCTGGCGGCCGAAGAGGTGTACAAGCTGTTGCCGTTTGCGATCTTCAACGATGTGGGAGGCGGGGTGGGCGGCACGGCAAACTACAACACGTTTCAATATGCGAGCGAGAACAGCGATGCGAGCGCAAGCCTTACGAAGGTGCTCGGAAAGCACGAGATCTCGGCCGGCTTTGAGTATATGAAGCGGCTTCTGAATGTGGGTCAGCCTCCGGCGCCTTCGGGATCGTACGCGTTTGATATCTCGGCGACGGATCAGAGCGTGAACTCTGCAGTGGGCGGCAGCGATTTTGCGTCACTGCTGATCGGGATGGGAACGACGCCGGGAACAGAGTCGAACAGCTATCCGAATTTTTCGAAAGACCTGTTCGCGGCCGAGGCGAGCCCCTATTATGCCGCGTTTGCCGAGGACACATGGCGGCCGAACAAGGCGGTGAGCGTTACGGCCGGGCTTCGCTGGGATATCTTCGGAGGGCGGACGGAACGGCACAACCGGCTCGAGTACTTCAACCCGACGATCCAGAACACGGCCAGTTCGGTTTCCTATACGGGAGCCGAGGTCTACGTAAACGGCGACAACCGCTCTCCGTTCGAAACCAACCTGACGAACTTCGGGCCGCGGCTTGGCTTCAGCTGGCAGGCGATGAATCACCTGGTCCTACGCGGCGGCGGAGGCTTCTACTTCGGGCCAAGCGTGCAGATGGTGGGAAGCGCCTCGCTCAACAGCGACGGCTATACGACGAACACCACGTGGAATGCGACTTGCTTTAACGGCGATGGCAATACGGTGTACAACGGAGACCCCGCTTGCAGCGGAGGCACGAGCACTCCCGATGACTTCACGGTTCCTTATGCAGTGAACAATCCGTTTCCGGCGGGGGTAGTCCCGGTGATCAGCAACCCGACCGGATTGGCCAACAACCTGGGGCTTTCGCTTAACACGATGCTGCACTCGCAGCGGACGGTGACCACCTACAACTACAACTTCGGATTCGAATACGAGTTTCCGCACGCGGTGGTGTTGAGCGCGGCGTACGTGGGAAGCCGGGGGCTGTTCCTGCCTCTCTCGTCGGCGGATCTGAATACGCTCAATCTGCAGACGATTGCAAATAACGGCGCCGCGTTATGCGTCGACCCCTCGAATCCGGCGTGCCAGATGGTGGCGAACACGTGGGCGCCGATTCAGCCGGCGACAAACGCCAATTTCGGCGCAGGGCAGGTGCCGCTCTGGCTTTCGCTGCAGCCGTTTCCGCAGTTCGGGAACGGCAGCTACGGCGGAGGCAACGGCGTGGTGGTGCACGGATATCCGGGCGGCGACTCGGACTACAGCTCGCTGCAGACCAAGGTGCAGAAGAGGCTCACGCACCACTTCACGACTCTGGTCTCATTTACGTGGGCCAAGCTGATCACCGATGACGGCAACCCGCCGCTGGGGTTTGTGGGGTCGCACAACGGCGCTCCGCAGGACTGGCGCAACATGGAGTTTGAGCACGCGGTGAGCCCGCAGGATGTGAAGTATCAGTTCACAGGCGCAGCCAGCTACGACCTGCCAGTAGGCAAAGGACGCGCGGCCAATCTCAGCGGTGCGGCCGACGCCGTTTTGGGCGGATGGACCATCAATGGGATTTTGTACCTGAGCACAGGCGTACCCATTGCATCGCCAGTTTCGGGAACGTCGCCTTCATACTTCAACCAGAGGGCAAACATGGTGTGCGATCCGAACCAGGGAGCTCCGCACACGGCGGCGGTCTGGTTCAATCCGACATGCTTCACGGTTCCGGGCGTAGCCGCTGGCAGCACTGATCTAAGTACGGCCAATCCGTTCGTGCCGGGGACTGCGCCCGCGTACCTGGACCATGTGCGGACGATGGGGGCGAATAACCTGGACATGTCGCTTTATAAATCGTTCTCGTTTGGAGAGACGAGAAACCTGCGGTTTGAAGTGTCGTCGTACAACGTGGCCAATCGCGCGCAGCTTGGTATGCCGAACGTTCCGGACATGACGCTGACGACAACGCAGTCGGCTCAAGCCGCGGCGTTCGGGCAGATCACGAGCACGGTGAATACCCCGCGCCAGTTCCAGTTCGGGGCGCGGTTTACATTCTGAGTGCGGATCAGCCGATGCCGGCGCCTTCGAGGCTTGTGGTGTCGTAGATCGGTTCGGCGTCGGCGAGGCGCAGCAGGCGGTGCAGGTAGCCGCGCGAGATGCAGAGGCTTCGCGCGGCGAGAGTCTTATTGCCGTTGTTTTCGCGAAGAGCCGCTTCCGCCAGCTTGATCTTGTAGTCACGCAGCTGACGCTCGAAAGAGCCGCCGGGGATGCAGTCGTCCTCATTGGCGACCGAATCTTCGCGAATGTTGCGGGGAAGATCGTCCTCGCGGATCATGGTGCCGGGAGCAAGAATGATGGCGCGCTGCACGACGTTTTCGAGCTCGCGGACATTGCCCGGCCACGGGTAGTCCTGCAAATATGCCATCGCCCGAGGCTCGAAGTCGGCCATAGGCTTTTGGAAGAGACTCGAATACTGGCGCAGGAAATGTCGGGCGATGTCGGGGATGTCGTCGGCGTGCTCCTGCAGTGTGGGTGTTTCGATCCTCATCACGTTGATGCGGTAGAAGAGGTCCTGCCGGAATTTGCCTTGGGCGACCATATCACCAAGATCGCGGTGTGTGGCAAATATGATGCGGGCGCGCAGCGGCACAAGCCTGTTGCTGCCAAGGCGGCTGAATTCACGCTGCTGCAGGACGCGCAGCAACTTGACCTGTGTATAAGAGCTCAGCTCTCCGATTTCGTCTAGAAACAGGGTTCCGTCGCCAGCCTGCTCAAAGAAGCCTTCGCGCGCGCCGACAGTTCCGGTGAACGCGCCTTTCTCGTGACCGAACAACTCCGATTCAATGAGCGTTTCGGGAATTGCTCCGCATGCCACTGCGACAAACGGACGGCGGGCGCGCAAGCCGCGATGATGAATGGCCCTCGCGACGAGTTCCTTGCCGGTCCCGCTTTCCCCGCAGACCAGGACCGATGCGTCAATACTGGCCACGCGGTCGACGAGGTCGTAGACGTGGAGCATGGTTTCGCTGTGGCCAATGATCCTGTTCCGTTCGCTGACCGCTTCGAGGCGTTCCTGGGTGGCGCTGAACTGCTGTTTGCGAATTGCGCGGTCATGCGCATTGCGCACCATGACACGCAGGTCGCGTAGCGAAGGCGGGCGGCGGCAATACGCGAAAGCACCCGCCTTGACCAGTTCGTTTGCTGTGGAGCGGAGGAGATCGTCGGCTAGCACGATCAGGGTGACCTGCGCCGCGATGAGGCGGCGGGCCTGGTCGATGTGGACCTTAACGGCCTCGTCTTTAGAATTCAGGTCGAAGATGGCAACGGTGCAACCTTCATCTTCCACCAGGTGCTTGATCCCGGACTCGCTGGTTTCAAGAAACAGTTGGAATTCTTGCCCCAACCCGGAAGACAAAAGCGGTTGCAGCGCGCTGTCATGCGAACACAGCCCGACGCAAATCACCAAGGCACTCCCTCAAAAAAAGTGAAAGTTTCAACGGTGAGGGTAAGGTAGCACCGTCTCGACGGAGAATACAACGAAAAAAGGACCAAGGTAACTACACTTGGGTACTATGCGCGGAACTGGTGGGAGTGTATCCGATCGTACGATCTGCGCTGTAACCAGCAGTACACACCGATCCTGGGGGGTGCTGTGTAAAGCGCGGTGACTGAAAAGGTTACTGTATTTCGGATTTGGACCCTCGATTGCATCTTCAAGGGATGACCCGCCTCCAGGAAGAGATCCTGCACCGGAGATATCGAGGAGGGTTCCGGATGGGTTGATTTCGAAGATTACAAGCGTAAGCCAGGCTGCCAGGGGTTCGTCATTCACTTCGATAACGGGGAAAACCTCAACAAAATGCTCGAGACGATCAACAGCCGCGACGCCGGTCCGAGATCCGTGCAGGATACAGGATCGCTCGGGACGAGCGTCCTGTCGGCGGTGCTGATTGGTCCCGACCAGAGGCGCCGGGACATCGTGGCAGAAGCATTGGCTGACACGCCATGTCATCTCGCCGGGCAGATCTCTGCCTATCCGGACCTGGACAGCATATCCCGGATCAATCTCGATGTAATCATCATCGATCTCGACAGCAACCCAGAGTATGCGCTTGAGCTTGTGGAGAGCATCTGTGCGGCATCGCCGGCGACGGTGATGGTGTACTCAGCCTCGTTCGATTCGGAGGTGATGCTTCGGTGCATGCGGGCCGGGGCCCGAGAGTTCCTGAAGATTCCTCTTCCCCCGAGTGCCCTTGCCGAGGCAATTGTGCGCGCCTCCGCACGCCGTTCGGCGCAGCCCGTTCCGCGGAAGACAGAAGGGTCAATGCACGTGTTTTGCGGAGCGAAAGGCGGGGTCGGCGTGACGACGATCGCGACTAACTTCGCAGTGGCAGCGACGCTCGACGCGGGGCAAAAGGTGCTTCTGCTCGATCTTGACCTGCCGCTGGGCGACACTGCCCTGCAACTCGGGCTCACCTCGCAGTACTCGATCATCGATGCGCTCCAGAATTCGGCGCGCATGGATGCCAATTTTCTCTCGCGCCTGGTAACGAAACACGACTCAGGCCTGTTCGTGCTCTCTGCTCCTGGAAGCTTCGTCTCCTATGAATTCTCGGCGGAGTCCATCAACAAGCTCCTTCAGGTGGCGCGGCGGGAATTCGATTTCGTGGTTATCGATGCAGGATGCCGGTTCAACTTCGGGGACGCCCCGGTATTCGATGCGGAAGCGACGGTTTACCTGGTTTCGCATGTGGGCGTCGCGGAGCTGCGCAATTCCAATCGCATCGTCTCGGAGTTGTTCAGGGCGCCGCTGCCGAAGGTCGAAATTGTAATGAATTGTTATTCGCCGACGACGCTTGGTATGGACGAGGAACACATCAAGCGAGCGCTGACAAGAGAAGTACAGTGGCGCATTCCCGAAGACCGGAACACCGTCCGCGAAATGCAGAGCACTGCAACGCCGCTGGCGATGAATGATTCACCGGTCTCGCGGGCCATCCGAAAGATGGCGCGCACGGCGTGCGGGATAACCGGTGAGCCGGAAAAGAAAAAGAAGAGTTTTCTGGGGCTGTTTTGACTTACCTGAGGGCGGTCTTCCGCAGCCCGGAGATGTACGGAACCAAATGAACGTTTTGAGAAAGGAGAGCGATCATGGGCAATGTTGAACTCATTCGGATTGTCGCCGGCGCGCTGTGTATCGTGGTCCTGGGACTCTTGATCCAGCGCCGCCGTTCGCGCGTGAAGTAACCGAGACGAATTGGACGGCGATCACCATAGAATGCTCTCGTGGAACTCGAATCAGAGGTGTGGTCATCGAGAATCATTGGAGCAGGATGGCTGCCGGCCATTCTGACGAGAAACCCGATCCTGCTGGTTTGCGCGGGCTCCGGATCCAAGGTGTGTCCGGGGCCGCGCTCATGCGGGGTCGAACCGCGCTTCATACGAAGCGATTAGATAGACGCACAGGTGCGACCACACGGCCCCGGTCTGCAAGAAGGAATTGCATTTCTTGTGTCGCTTGGCTGATCTTTTGTGAAGGATGGGAGAAAGATGAATACGAAGCGCTACTGCGTATACAACGAGACGAACGAGTGTTTCCTGAGCCTCGAAGTATCTCTGGGAGACAATACGATCGCCCAGTTGAAGCGGGTCTTCGGGAAAGGGCCCCTTGGCCCCGATGAAGGCTGCTGGATCATCAAGCCATCCGGTCTTCAAACTCTCAGGCTTTTCTCGTCGCGCGATCTGATCTACCTGGACGCCGAACAGAAGGTCGTCAACGTCCTGGAATCGTTCCCTCCCTTCCGGATGGCGCCCGTTGAAATGGGTGCGGCGAGCCTGCTGGATCTGCCCGTCAGCACGGTCCAGTGTTCGCAGACCCAACCGGGGAACCAACTCGTGATTTGTGAAGCGGAAGAGATGCAATTCCATCTTCGCCCCGCGCCCGGTCAAAGCACTTCGACATCATCCACCAGTGACGGCGAGCGACATCCGCACCGGGAAAAAGCGGCAAACGACCGGCGGATTGCGCCGCGGAAGAGGTGGCCTCGCCTTGCCGCGTTTGACGCCGCGGGCGATCCGGTGGACCTGCGGGGCATTCGCGACATCAGCGCGACCGGCTTATACCTGATGACCGGCGAGCGCTGGCCGATTGGGACTCAACTAAGGATGAGCTTCCAGCGCACCAATGGACTCGATGACAATTCGATGGTGCCCACTACGGTGGATCTGCGGGTAAGCAGATGGGGCGACGATGGTGTCGGTCTCGAGTTTGTGAAGGCCGACGCAGAACACTCGGCATTGCTTGCGATGCACATGAGATAATCCACTGGCTGGCGGCGCGTTTCCTCGTCTGAAAGATAACCACCGATTCGAATTCCCCCGAACATCGTCATTCTATTGAACGTGCAAAGCCGGCTCCGAGGCTTGTCTGTCTCTGTCCGTCCATTGGTTGCGATGATCCGCCGAGGTCTATTCACGTTGCCCCCGGCCAGTTTGGCATGTTGATTGCTACTTTGGTTCACATCCAAACTTATTCGCGGTTTCTGTCTAGGCACAAGCAAGAGGATGTGCTGCGATGGGGACCAAGGGGGGCCTTCAAAGACCATGAATCCGAGTGGAAACATGACTTCAGCGACGGCTTACGCAACCCCGACAGCCGTTGACAACACGACGCCGGGCAGGCGCTGCGTAAACGCAAGTTCCGGACATGCTCTTGAGAAGCTCGCTCACGCGATCGAGTATCTTTCCGACGAATTTGTCCATGAAAGCGATATGATCCGCCTGCCGGAGGGGCAGCTTCAGGCGATTGAGTTGCTTATGTCGCTGAATCGCATCATCTACCTTGAGTGCCCCACGCTACCCACTCTCAGCGACCGCTGCAAGGCGTTCGTGCGGCGGTGCCTGGCCTAGAAAACGGCTCATTGTTTCGGCGTGGTAATCCGGCATGAATTGGGCCGATCTCCACTTGTCCGCTCCCAGGCCCTTGAGATCTGCCGGCCGTAGTTTGAGTGGGCTTGTATTCTGGGAAGCACGTTTCAGCCTATCGGCTGTCCACTTCTGTGCACAGGTTCGGCGGTAAAACAGCCTTCAATGCTGCATTTGCTCTCGTGGAGCGCAATTTGAAGATTGGCATACCAGTTGCAGGATCAGTCTGCACACGGCACTTTGCCGAAATTTGAAGACCATCGGGGGAAACCAACATGAAGGACACCATGCTGAAGCTTTACATCAAGATGCAAAATCTCAAGAGTCTGCTTTCAGAGGAAGAGGGCCAGGACCTGGTTGAGTATGCGTTGGTCGTCGCGCTCATTGCCCTCGCTGCAACAGCGGGCATGAATACTCTCGCCAGCGACATCAGCAGTGCGTTTACTACGATCGGTACGACTCTCAACGCCGACATCTAGCTCGTCTCCGGGTGTCCCAACATATGCGTGTCTCAATCCGGAACCGCAAGGCGGCGCACATTACGCGGTTTCGATCTGCTTCGGCCCCGCGCGGTAGTTATGAGCACGTTTCAGACGTACGGAACCGTCGCAATGTTTCACAGACTCCTGCCTGCCGTAGTGGTGCCTAGACGCTTTTGCGGGCAAGTCTCCTGCCCCAGGATCACATCGACCGTGAGTCATGCGAGTCGCGCATAACTCACGGTCGACCTGACCGCCCCAGTTCTCGCCGTGCAGCTAAATCGCAGAGCCAGCCATAACAAATTGACGAAACGCAGCATAGGCAGGCTTTTTGCCGGCACAATCGGAAAATGGCTTGTCCATTCGGCTCGCAGCGGCTTCCCGCCACTTCGCATCGTTTACGGCACGTGCGCAGGTTAATAATGAAACAGAACGCCGAGCGGGCCGGAGCAGCTGCCGAGACAATTTGCGCTCCAGGAATCCGCCCGCGGCGGCAACTTCCGCGGGGCATCAAGGTTCGAACGACTCGATGAGAGTGGATCTCCAAGAGGCGGCTAAGCCGCTGCGCAAGCTTCGTAAGCTGCTCAAGGATGTCCCCGCAAATCCGCGTCCAGAGTTGATTCACAACCTCCGAACTCAGAGCCGGCGCGTTGAGGCCACGGTTCATGCGCTCTCGCCGACGCGTGATGCGACATCCAAACGGCTGCTGAAACTCATGAAGCCGGTGCGAAAGACGGCGGGCAGAGTCAGGGACATGGACGTACTGATCGCCAGGACCCTGAACCTGACCTCCAACGGCGCCGAGGAGAGCCTGGTGCGGCTTGCCGAAGAGATGGCGGCTCAGCGCACGAAGCACGCGGGTCACCTGCGGAGGATTGTCCGACGCGACGGCGAAAAGATTCGACGGTGTCTGAAGGATTACGGCCGCAAACTGCGGCGGACCGGTGGGAACGGAACCGCTGAGACACTCGCTGCACCCGAGATTCTGGCGGCACAACTGCAGCATTGGCCCCGGCTCGGCGCCGGAAACCTGCATGAGTTCCGGATTCACGCCAAGGAATTGCAATATATGCTGAAACTCGCCCCCGGCATGGACAACCACGCACTCGACGGACTGATGCACGCCAAGGATGCCGCCGGCGATTGGCACGACTGGGTGGAACTTAGATACATGGCTCTGACAGTGCTTGATCCACACTCCGACGCGACAATTCTTAGCCAGATCGCGGCCGTAGTTCGCGAGAAGCTGAGAGTGGCGCTGAACGCGGCCAACGCGGCGCGGCGGCAGGTGAAACCAGGCTCTGAAATCGGATTCGCAGCATCCGGAAACGGCGACGCACCTTTTCGCCGCTAAGGAGCGGCATCTGCCCGGCAGCCGAGTTGCATCTCAGCCATTGGCTTGTGCATTATTCGAACCTTATGGCTACCGCGGTCACACCATGTCTCGCGTATTGCTGTGGACGGTCCCGAGGTTGCCTTACGCCGCGGGAGTAAAATCGCCTGGGTCGTCCGGTCTTATGGGCCACTGAGAAAGCCGGCGATGTTGGTCGGCACTCAATAACCGGATTTTCTGCTGTCCAAAGCGAATTACATTCGCGCGACGCTGAATCTGAATAGGACGGGTGACCATGCGACTGCGAAGGCGCTGCGCCTCTCGAGCGATTCCGATATCGCACACTCTGCTTAGTGCGGGTGAGGTGTGGGTTTCCACTTTCGGCTCCGGCCTCGACAGAACCATGTACGCGCTCTCGAGCCTGCCGGCACTTTGCGGCGAATCGCTCGGGCGTCTCTTGATTGCGCGGCAGCGAAAGTCGGCAATGTTCACTGTCATCGTATGAGTCCTATTTGCGGGGAGTTGACCCTGTGGCGCTTGAAAGATATATCGAGATACAAAACAGCACCCAGCTGCGTCTCTGGGAGGTAGGATGCGACGACGAGGTGTGAGTTGCATCCGGCTTCAGGATTTGTCGCTGGAAGACGAAGAAGGAGGAGGGAGCGTTTGACAGAGGGTCACTGCGAGGGCGCGGCAACCAAATTTGAATTGGGTTCATCCAACCGGCGCTCTTTCGACGAGATGTTGGCCGGAATCTGGTCAGCACGGTCGCTCTCGAGCGTGGCCAGATTAGGGCGCTCCACAATGACTACGGTGTCGGGTTCCAGAGAAATGACTCCCCTTACAATCTCAGCGCGCGCTCGCGAGCTCAAATGAACGATGGAAGATTCCCCCACTTCAAATGCCTGCGGCTCAACCCCGAGGTTACAGAACACGATGATCGGACCTCGCTCCATGGAAAGCCATTTCCGCTTCTCGTCGCATGTCACGCGCGTGTGCCCGGGCTCGGAATCGTGAAGTGCCGGAGAGTCTCGACGCAGGCGGATCAGCTCGCGATACCAATCGCGCATCTCCGCGTGCCGACCCATGTTCGATTCGCCCCAATCCAGTTTGGATCGCTCGAATGTCTCCCTCTTCTCCGGATCGGGGACGTCATTTGGATTCCATCCGAACGCCTTGAATTCCTGCTTGCGTCCTTCAGAAACCTGCCGCCGAATCTCCGGGTCGTCATGATCCGCGAAATACAGGAACGGCGACGAGGCCGCCCATTCCTCGCCTTGAAAAATCATAGGAACGAAGGGACTGGTCAGCACCAGCGCTGCCGCGACCATGGCGCGCTCGAAACCCGCGCACTGGTGAAGCCTGTCGCCGATCGCGCGGTTACCCACCTGGTCGTGGTTCTGGATGTAGCCGAGGAAGCGGCTCTGCGGGAGATGAGAGGCGGGACGGCCATGCACTCGCTTGCGATAGCTTGAATAAACCCCATCGTAGACGAACGTCTCTTCGAGGGCTTTCTTGAGTTGCCCCATAGTGCCGAAGTCTTCGTAGTACCCGCCCTCCGGCTTGCATGCCGTGAGGACAAACAAAGCGTGATGAAAATCATCGCTCCACTGCGCATCGATGCCGAAACCGTTCGCTTCGCGCGCTGTCACAACGCGCGGATCGTTCAGATCGCTCTCCGCAATCAGCACAAGCCGACGCCCCAAGCTCGCCTCCAACGCTGCTGTTTCCGCCGCGAGCTGCTCGAGAAAGTGAATGGCCGACCGGTCGATATAGGCATGCACAGCATCCAGCCGCAAGCCGTCGAAATGGAAATCGCGCATCCACATCAATGCGTTGTCACAGAAAAACCGGCGCACCTGGTACGACCACGCGCCCTCGAGATTCACGGCGCCGCCCCACGGAGTGTGATGATTCTCAGTGATGTAGGGACCAAACTTGCCGGTGTAATTTCCCACGGGGCCAAAGTGGTTGTACACCACGTCCAGGAGCACCGCCAGACCCTTTGCATGCGCTGCATCGACGAATTGCTTCAGCGCATCCGGACCTCCGTAGGGCTCGTGAACCGCAAAAAGCGCCACGCCGTCGTAGCCCCATCCGTGCTCGCCTGCGAATGCGGCTACCGGCATCAATTGCACGTGCGTTACGCCAAGTTCTTTCAGCGCGTCGAGCTTTTCAATCGCCGCACCGAGAGTTCCTTTTGGCGTAAACGTGCCGATGTGGAGCTCATAGACGATGCCGCTCGAAAGGGGCGGCGCCTGGAAGCCCGTGTCATGCCATGCGAATGCGGCCTGGTCACACACGCGCGACAGTTCGTGCACTCCGCGCGGCTGCCACATCGAACGTGGATCGGGGTACGGCCGCGGGTCGTCGTCGACGAGGAATCCATAGTCCACGCCGGGCGCTGCATTACGTAGGTCCGAGCGCCACCATCCCTGTTCGTCAGGGCCATGCATAATCGCGCGGGTACCCGCTGCTTCGATGGTCATCTTTGTCGCATGTGGCGCCCAGACTTCAAACTGATGCATCCGTCACTCCGCTTCCTTTACCAGCAGCGCTACTGGAAACCGGCGCACGATCGCCTGCATGCGAACTCGTCCACCCTCGATGCGGTCGCCCGTGAGGGCGTTTATCCATCTCCCTTCTGGAACCTGCACGGTCGTTCCCGCCCAGTTGCCCATCAATTTGATGGTCCATCGCGGTGCAACCGTCGCGACGCGCCCCCCGCGCATGAATGCTATGACATGAGTCGCCTTTACTCCTGCTGCGGACAGTGGGGCGTATCCCGCGTCGGCTCCGAACCACTCCGGATGCTCGCGCCGCAACCTCAGCGCCTGACGGGTAACCCACAGCTTCGGCAGGCCTGACTCCTCACGGCCCAGGATTTCTTCCGGCGTGAGCCCGGCTCTCAGTTCATTCAGCATCGATTGCCGAAGCTGGTAATCGACAGGCGTGCGATTGTCGGGATCCACCAGCCGAAAGTCCCACAACTCCGCGCCCTGGTAGGTGTCGGGCACTCCCGGAACGGTATAGCGAATCAGGGATTGCGAAAGGCTGTTCACATGCCCGGCACAATTCACACGTTCCACCACACTTTCAAGGTCCGCTATGAATTGGCTCGATCCGAGAATCTGCTGAATAAAGGTGCGCAGCGCCTCCTCGAATTCGCGGTTCTGTTGGGTCCACGATGTTTGCTCCTTGGCTTCACGAGTTGCTTTCTCCATATATGCCAGCAGCCGCTGTTCGCTGATCGGCCACGCGCCCACCAGCGTCTGGTAAAGAAAGTATTCCGTATTGCGATCCGGGTAGGCCTTGTTCTTGAAATGCGCGTTCATCTTTGCCCAGCGGTTCACTGCGTTTTTCCAACGCACCGGAATCTCCGTCAACGCCGCAAGCCGCGCACGAACGTCGTCGCACCGCTTCGTATCATGCGTCGTAAGCGCGGTCATCGTGTATGGGTGGCGGGACTGCACCTGCGCGCAGTATGCGTGAAATTGCTCCACGCAAATACCATTCTCCGCCGGAGCGCCTCCAACTTCATTAAGCCCGATCATCCGGTTAAAGCAGTAAAACGCTGTGTCCTCCACGCCCTTGGCCATGACGGGCGAAGTGAACTGCTGAAACCGAAGTAGGAACTCGCTCTCCAGCGCACCTCGGCTTTTCAGCTTGAGCACATCGCTCATGAAGTCGAACAGGCCGGCGTCAACATCCTGGCGATATTCCCGAGCCTTTGCAATGGCGCGCTCGATCTCTCCGCGGTCTTCGACTGTGATTTCGTCTCTCTCGGCCACCACATATGTGCGGTAGATCGAGAAACACGCGGCCACTTCGCGAATCGCACGCCGGATCTCCGCGCGCGTGTAGTCGCGCCGGTCGCGGTTGCCCTCGCATATTTCGACAAACAAGCTGGCGAGCCGGTTCACGTCGCTGCCCAGGGCTTCCTGTTCTACGCTAAGTTTCTTTTCGTGAGCGAGCTCATCGAACTCATCGCAGCGCGATGTGAAGTCTTTGTAAATCGCGTCGAATTCGCGCAGTCCATCCCGGTGGACCAGGAGACTGTTGCAGACATTCAGAAAGTCGTAGCCCGTGGTGCCGTCAATCGGCCAGTCTTCGCGCAGTTGCTCGCCTGGTTCGAGGATCTTTTCGCCGACGATCCATGCCGACGGCGCCCGCGCCCGCAGCCGGTTGAAGTATTGCTGCGGATCCCGCAGCCCATCGGGATGATCCACGCGCAATCCGTCCAAGACGCCACGATCGAGCCACTCAAACAGGAGCCGGTGTGTCGCGTTGAAGACACCCTCTCGCTCCACCCGCAATCCCACCAGGGTATTCACGTCGAAAAAGCGCCGATAGCCGAGTTCCTGATCTGCGGTTCGCCAATATGCCAGGCGATAATGCTGCTCATTCAATAACTCGTCGAGAGCGTCGGCATTGCCGTTGATCGCCTGCATCGTTTCTGTGATCGCCGCGCAATGATCCGGGCGCTCCGAACATGTTCGCGCCAGCAATCCGTAAATTACGTCTTTATCGCGGTGGCGTTCCTGCGCAATTTCGGGATCAGTGGAAATCGCCGAGGGGAGACGTGAGAGGCTGTCGGCGACGAATCCCAGCAGATCGTCTTTCATCCGTTCCGCGCTGCGTTCGAGCAGCATGCCGAGCGACCGCGGCGACAATGGAAACACGTGGTCCACGTAGCGCACGCGGAATTCATCGCTCGTCCGCTCCAGCCGGATCTCGCCCGCAGCCAGCGCCTTCCCGTACTGGTCGCCGAGCACAGGAATGAGCACCTTGTTCTTCAGCTTCACCTCGGCGGAATTCCAGTCGATGTCAAACCAGCTCGCATATCGGCTGGATGGCCCGTTTTCAAGCACATCCCACCAATAGCGGTTCATGGTTCCGATCGCCATGTGGTTAGGCACGATGTCCAGAACCTGCCCGAGTCCCAGTTCGCTGAGGCGATTCGAGAACCGCGCGTGTCCCGCGTCGCCTCCGAGTTCTTCATTCACCTTCTGGTGATCGACCACGTCGTATCCGTGCATACTCCCGGGAGCGGCCTGCAGATAGGGAGAGCAATAGAGGTGCGAGATGCCGAGTTCTTTCAGGTAGCTGGCGATCGCGGCCGCATCGTCAAACGTGAACTGCGCGTTCAACTGCAGCCGATAGGTCGATTGGGGTACGCCTCGCATCCACTCCTTTCGAGTGGCCATGGACTTGTGGACAGAAGTGCCCCGGCCAGACGGTAAGGCGCTCGCGGTAAAGCTGGGGAATCACCGAATCGCCATTCGCTGATCAGACCGTATCATTTCTTTCCACGGGTCCCGCTTCAAGCGCCTTCTCCACTGTTGGATGTCAGAAACTCGAAATCGCGGCAATGCATTTCCGTCAAGTTCGCTCCACGCCAGCGGCATGGCAACGGGGAGTCCTGCGCGGGCGCGGGGAGAATAGGGCGCTACGGCTGTCGCGCCGCGATCGTTGCGCAGGTAGTCAAGAAAGATCTTTCCCGCGCGGGCGGCCTTCGTCATCCTGGTCAAAAACAGCTTCGGATTATCCTTCTCCATTGCCAGGACAAAATCGTGGGTGAATTGTTTCAACTCCTGCCACTCATTCTCCGGCCGCACCGGCGCCACTACGTGCAGCCCCTTGCCTCCGGTCGTCTTCACAAAGCTGTTGAGCCCTCGGGCTTTCAGCCACTTTCGCACTTCCTTTGCGCTCGCCGCCAGCGTGGGCCAGTCAATGGCCGCATCGGGATCGAGATCAATGATGATGCGGTCCGGTTTCTCCAGCTTTTCGTTGCGCGATCCCCAGGGATGCACTTCCAGCACGCCGAGCTGCGCAAGCTGCATCAGCTCCCCGGTCGTCGATAAGGTTATGTAAGGCTCAAGCGCGCCTGTCTTGCGGTTTACAACGTCGACCGAGTCGAGGCCTGACAGCATTTGGTTACGGTGCTTCTGGTAGAAGCACGGCTTGCCACTGCCCTCCGTGCAGCGCACCAGCGTGAGCGGGCGGCCGGCGATGTGCGGCAACATCGATGGCGCCACTTCCTGGTAATAACGGGCCAACTGTTCCTTGGTGACGCCGGATTCCGCATCGAGCACCTTGTCGGGATGCGTGAGCCGGATCGAAAGCGCGCCTGCCTCCGGTGCGCTCACACGACGGCGTGAAACCTTGGCGCTCGACCCCGTTCTCGCGCCTACCGGGGCTTTGGTCCCTAAGCGCGCTTTTTTGTCTGCTGCCGCCTTCGTCTCGCTTCGCACTTCCTCCAACTCCACTGACTTGGCCGGCTTGTCTTCACGCAATCCCTTGAACGATGCCTGGCGCACAACGTTGTCGGCCGTCCAGTTGGAGAAGCTGATCTGCGCAACCAATTCAGGCCTTACCCAGATCGCGTCTCGTCCTATTCCCATTGGGAGCATTGCAAACGGCGTCCTTGCCGTGCGCAACTTATCCAAGCGGTCGCGCATCAGCCGGTGCGTCTTTTGCGTGAAGCCGGTTCCGGTCTTGCCTGCGTAGATCAGCTTGCGGTCGCGATAGTACCCCAGCAGCAGCGCGCCCACGCCATGAATTCCGTTAGTAGGCAGCGTGAAGCCGCCGATCACCAATGCTCGCGATAGCATTTGATCTTTAGCCATCCGCCGCCCCTTCCCGGATCATAGTTTCCATCCGCGCGCTTTGAAATGATCCCTTCCGTGCCAAGATTACATGCTTTCCTGAATACCTGCGCTCCACTGCCCTCGATGTGTTCGCTCAGGCGGATGACGCCGTCTTCGCGAGCTCCTTCCAGCAGGCGCTCGAGCATGTGCTTGCGCTCCTTCAGAGCGAGGCCTCGCAGGTTGTGCCCATCGAAATGCAGCAGGTCGAAGGCGAAATACGTCAGAGGCTTCGCGCCTTTTTGAAATGCCGCCTGCAGCTCGGCGAAGCTCGAGATGCCTTCCTCTGTCAGCACGACGGCTTCGCCGTCGATGAGCGCGGTCTTCACCGGCAACGCCGAGGCCGCCGAGGCAATTGCCTTCATGCGATGGGTCCAGTCGAGTCCGGTGCGCGTCAGCAGTTGCACTCTTCCTTCACCGACGCGAACTAGGATGCGGTATCCATCGAGCTTGATCTCGTGAATCCACTTCGCGCCAGGGGGTGGCGACTTAACTGGCGAAGCCAGTTGGGGTTCGATGAAACTTGGCAGGCTCTCCTTCGGCGCGCCGTGTAATTCCTTTGACCAATCGCGCACGAGCCTCACCTTTGGCGCCGTAGCCGATCGCGAATTACGTTGTCCGTTTACTAACGCGGATTCCCCCTCCGCGCGATTCGACTGCCATACGCGGTCCCCGGCGCTCGCAATCTCGTCGATCGTACGCCCGCTCAGAACACTGTCGGGCGCCTCCTCTGTGATCGGCTTCCCATTTTGTGCCCGCTCCATCTCGTCGTGTTCCTTGATCAGGAGCCAGTTCGGTTTTCCATCTCATCCTTCCGAGTTGTCAGGCCGCTGCGCGCCTGGCCTGCGGATTCACGCGCTCCGCAATTGATGTCAACAGATGATCGGCATGACCCTCTTCCTTGATCGTGCGATCGAGCAGGTCGGCCTCGGTCGACCTTCCCATTAGAATCGCCCACTGGCGCAGCGCCCCATAGGACGCGATCTCGTAGTGCTCGATTCGCTGCGCCGCGAGGATCAAGGACGCATCGCGCACCCACGCGTCGCGCGTATCCGTGACGAAGTCTTCCGCTTCGTTTACGAGCGCCGATATCGGGTGGCACTTGATCGGGCTCGTCGCGTCGACAGCCGGATCGACTCTCCTTTCGTCAACGAGGATCTGCTCCAGCCGCTTGATGTGCTCCTCTGTCTCCTGTAAGTGCGACTGGAACGCGCCGCGCAGCTGAGGATCGGTGGCCCGCACCACCATGTTGGGCATCGCTCGCACAATCTGCTCTTCGGCATCCAGCAGGACGCGCAATTGATTGACGTAAAGTGCGCGCAGGTTCCTGAAATCCTCGTTCAGCCACTTCATACCTTCACCTCGCAATCCGCCTACGAAGGGTGAGATGCCGTGACCGCCCCGGAGGGAAGCCTTCCGGCAATGCCGCTCGCTGTCCTCGCTCGCGCACCCGGGCCGTGATACGATGCCCCTCGCCGGCATCCCAGCGCTTCAAATCCTTTCCGGAAGAGGCAACCATGCGCCGTTGTACATTTGCCGTTCTGTCATTTCTCGTTTTCTCCGCATCTCTTCTCGCACGAGCTCAGGCGCCTTCAGCAGTGCGCACCACGGAGTCGCCCTTCGATATCGTCATCGTCAACGGCCACATCATCGACGGCACAGGGTCGCCATGGTACTCCGGGCAGGTTGGAATCCGGCAAGGTCGGATCGCTGCCATTGGCAACCTCGACAGCGCGGCGCGGCGGAAGACGATCGACGCGCATGGGATGGTTGTCGCTCCCGGATTCATCGACATGCTGGGTCAGTCGGAACTCACCATCCTCGTCGATCCGCGATTGCCATCGAAGATCTTTCAAGGCATCACCACCGAGGTCACGGGCGAAGGCAATTCTGTCGCGCCGCTTAATGACGGACTGATTGCAGCCGATAAAGCTGGTTACGATCACCTCAAAATCACTCCGGATTGGACAACTTTCAGCGGATACTTCGCGCGCCTCGAGCGCCAGGGCATGGGCATCAACCTCGCCAGTTACGTAGGCGCAACCAGCGTTCGCCGCATGGTGCTGGGCGATGCCGACGTGCAACCGACGCCTGCGCAACTCGCGCAGATGCAGTCGCTCGTCGATCAGGCGATGCGCGAGGGCGCCGTTGGCTTGTCTACCGCGTTGCAGTATTCGCCGGCGCCCTACGCCAAGACCGGCGAACTTATCGCTCTAGCATCCACTGCAAGCAAAAATGGCGGCATTTACGCGACGCACATGCGCAGTGAAGGCGACGCCGAACCAGCCGCAATTGATGAAGCGGTGCGCATCGGGCACGAAGCGCATATTCCCGTCGAGATCTGGCACCTGAAAGCCGCCGGCAAGAATAATTGGGGCAAGATGCCTGCCATCATCGCGCAGATCTGTGCCGCTCGCGCTTCAGGTGTAGACGTCAGCGCCAATACTTACGCATACACTGCATGGTTCAACACCTTTTCCGCGTTCATTCCGCCATGGGCCCACGATGGCGGCGACGCGAAGCTCATCGAGCGCCTGAAGGATCCCGCCATGCGCGCCCGCATCCGCCGTGACATGCTCGATCCGCACGGCGACTGGGACAATGAGTGGCAGGAGATTCCCGATCCATCAGCCATCCAGATCGCCGTTGTCCAGAATCCTGAGCTTGTGCAGTTCCAGGGCAAGCGTCTCTCCGACGTGGCCGCCGCGTGGCACGAAGACCCCATCGATGCGCTGTGCGATTTCCTCATCAAGGACAAGGCATTCACTGAAGTCGCCGTTTTCGCCATGAGCGAGCCCGACGTGGTACTCGCTCTCAAGCAACCGTGGGTCTCCATCGACAACGATTCACAGGGAACGTCACCTGATGGGCTGCTCGGCGCCGAACACCCGCATCCGCGCGCCTACGGCACATTTCCGCGGATCCTGAGAAAGTACGTCCGCGATGAACATGCCCTCACGCTTGAAGATGCGATCCGCAAATTCTCCGCGCTGCCCGCACAGCGCATGCGCTTCTCCGATCGTGGCGTGCTCAAGCTGGGCATGTGGGCCGATGTCGTCATCTTCGACCCAGGCACCATCCGCGATCTCGCCACATTTGAGAATCCTAATCAGCTCTCCCAGGGAATGCAGTTCGTCCTGGTGAACGGGGTTCCCGTTATTGAAGACGGCAAGATGACTGGAGCGCTTCCGGGCAGAGTCCTTCGCGGTCCGGGCTACAAGCAACTCCCGCCGCCGGCGCAATAGAAAACCCGCCGGTTTCGAGCCGGCGGGCTTTTGCAAAATCTTCAATTTGAGTTAATCCCTGCTGCGCATCTTCGCGAGGAGCCGCAGGATCTCGAGGTATAGCCACACAAGCGTGACCATAATGGCGAATCCGCCGTACCATTCCATATACTTAGGCGCTCCGTAGTTTACGCCGCGCTCGATGAAGTCGAAGTCCAGCACCAGGTTCAGCGCGGCCACTGCAACCACGATCACGCTAAACACGATTCCAATCGTCCCCGACCCGTTCACCGACGAGAGGAACGGAACGTGGAAGAATCCGAGTACCATTTGCAGTAGGTAGAACAGCATGACTCCGCCGGTTGCCGCGACGATGCCCAGCGCAAATTTCTGCGTTACGCGAATAATACGCGTGCTGTACAAGAACAGCAGCGCCAGCAACGTTCCGAACGTGAGCGCAACTGCCTGGATCGCGATTCCCGGATAGCGAACGTTGATGAACGCGGAAATTCCGCCCAGCACCAGTCCTTCCAGCAGAGCATAGATCGGCGCCGTAACCGGTGCCCATTGCTTCTTGAACGTGGTCACCAGCGCCACGATCAATCCGCCGAAAGCTCCGATGGCCAGAAGTCCTCCAACCGACGCAGGGTCTCCCGTCGCCATAAACCGGTACCAGGTCCACGCGGCCGTGGCCAGTGCGCAGATCAGCAGGATCCCGGTCTTGTTTACCGTCCCGCCCAGCGTCATGCGCGTCGACGTGTCGATGGCGCCGCCATATCCGTATCCGCCGCCGCCCACATTGCGCCAGGTATTTTCGTTCAAGGCAGGATTGGACGTCTTCATTAAAGGCATATTTTTCAATTCTCCGCGTTCCCGGGCTACTTCTGACACTTAACCTATCTCTTTTAACCCGGCATCTTCATTCTAGTCTCGGCCGGTAACCATGCCGCTCCCATTTATACGAGCGATCGCACCAGCCGGTTCATATGATGTTCCTGCGCCTCAATCGATTCAAGCAGCTTGAGTTGCGTGCGGCATCGCGCAAGATTTTGTTCGCCATAGGAGACCTTGTAATAGCGGTCGCCCTCAAGGTAGTCAGTGAGAAACCGGATCGCCTGCTCGAATACGATAAGCTTGCCCGAAGCCACAAGCCCCTTTTTCTCCTCGACATTCAGCATGGCGCCCGCTCCCTCAAAATACCCGCACGTCAGCGCCTCGAAATACTCGAAGCGAACCCAGACTTTCTTTAGATCGCGCTCATCTTCGGCCGCCGCGCACGTTGCAGTGCGCACCATGTCGCCAAAGTCATACACCGCCAGCCCGGGCATCACCGTATCGAGGTCGATTACGCACACGGCTTCGTCCGTCTTCTCATCCAGCAGCACGTTGTTGATCTTCGTATCGTTGTGCGTCACGCGCTCCGGCAGCCCCGCATCCTGCAGGACGCTCGCAACCTGCCTCCGCTTCAGCACAAACTCGATCTCTGGCCCGGTGAACTTCACTCGCGCCGCCTCATCGGCTGCAATCGCTCGATCGAGTTTTGCGAGACGTTTCGGAGTGTTATGAAAATCAGGGATCGTGTCGTGCAGCCGCGGCCCAGGCATCGAAGCAAGCTGCTGCTGGAATCTCCCGAATGCCCGTGCCACTTCGAAGCACTGCTCCGCTGACTCTACGAGTTCCACAGACCGCGCGCCCTCGACGAACCGGTACATTCGCCAATACGCGCCCTGTTCGTCCACATACCACGAGCGCGCGTTTATTGCCGGAATCAGCTGCATAGCGCGCCGCTCGCGATCCACGTCGTTTGCCACGCACGCGGCTACGTGCGCCGTTACGCGCTCGATGTTCTCCATCAGCTCGACAGGACGCGCAAAGACCGTCGTGTTGATGCGTTGGAGAAGGAGATGCAGCGCTCTGCCGTTGCGCTCCACCGTCACGCGATACGTTTCATGGATATGCCCATTCCCATAACGTTCGGCGCTGATAAACTCGCCTTCTACTGCAAACGCCCGCGCCGCGGCGCCGATCGCGCTCTCGGTGGTTACGCCCACAGCGCGCCCGGATACTCGCCGGCATCAATCAGCCGCCGCACACTTTCCACCACCCGAGGCCGGTCCTCGCGATACGTCACACCGAACCACGAGCCGCGCGTGTGCAGCACTTTCACGCGCGCCAAGCCTGCGGACTGAAGTTCTCCCACGGCCATCGGCACATAGCTCTCCGCCTTCAGATCGGCGGCGCACTTCTCAAGGAATCTCTGAAATACATCGCGAAGCTGCGGAAAAATCGCAGGCGTGAATCCCCAGAAGTTCATCGATACCGGCTCGTTGCCACTGAGCCTTGTCAAGGTTCCGTCAGGAGCCGTGTTCTTTGCCGCATCACCGTCCCGCTCGATGTTTGTCAGTTCCTCGATGCGATCGAGAAATCCTTCAGGGCTCACGCGGCAAACTCCGCGAGCTACCGAGCCGAAGTCCGACAACGTGTTGCGCAGGACGAAGCCTACCATTGCGTAGTCGGCGCAGCCCGAAGTCAGATGTTCCGCCAACACACGATAACTCTCTGCGCCGTAAAAATCGTCGGCGTTGATCACAGCAAATGGCTCGCGAATCGCATCCGCGGCCATCAGAACGGCTTGTGTCGTGCCCCATGGCTTCGTACGGCCGTTTGGCACGGCAAACGGCGCGGGAATCTTGTCCAACTCCTGGAACACGTATTCGACGGGCATGCGCTTCTCAAAACGCGCGCCTACTGTCTCTTTGAACGGCTCTTCGATGTCTTTGCGGATCACGAACACAAGTTTGGCAAATCCCGCGCGCTGCGCGTCATAGATCGAGTAATCGATGATCGTCTCGCCCGCTGGGCCCAGAGGGTCAATCTGCTTAAGCCCGCCGTAACGGCTGCCCATGCCTGCTGCCATCACCAGGAGTGTGGGTTGCATCGTCTTCATCCAATCTTCGCTATGGAGTTAGTGTCCAGTTGAGCCGGTATCCCCGCGAGGCAACATCTCCAGCGTCAGCACCTCGAACGGAGCGAGTTGAAATTCGTGCGCCGTCCGCGCGTCGAGGTTGAGGGCTGCTCTCGATGCGTCGCTCTTCCACGGACTCTTCGCTGAATACTCCTGTGCTGCTCCAGCCGGCAATTCAAATGCATCTTCGAGCTTGACCTGGAATGTCTGCGGCTTGTCGCTTGGGTTACGCAGCACCAGTATTCCTTTCGCCTGTGTCCACGAGGCCCATCCATAAACCTCGAGCCACGCAGGGTTGCCGCCCACCCAGTGCGTATCCTTTAGAACTTCGGCATTCGTTCGCGACCACATCGCCGCTTCCGCCAGGTCGTCCCAGTTCTGCTTGTTCAGCAATGACGGCGTGATGTACATCTCCTGCAATTGCGTTCCGGTGCCGAAATACGACCGCACCTCGTTACGAAAGTCGTCACCCGGGTCCTTGTTCAGCTCTTTGTGTTGCTGCGCGAAGATCATCCCATGCAGCATAAGCGAGTTCAGCGGATAGAGTGGCCCATTCTGTACCTCGTGCTCGTACACCTGCGCATCGCGGTACGTGATCCACTGCTCGCGATACGGCCCCACGCCCGCAATTAAATCATCCTCGCCGCCGCGCCAGATCGAGTCCGCGGACAGTACCCAGAAAGGAGAAGGCCACGTTCCGGTCGTCAGGTTGATAAAGATGTCCGGCTTCTCCGCGCGCAGTTCGCCGATCAAATGAATCGCCGCAGCAAAATCCGAATCGAACTGGCTCCCCGGGACTACCGAGTCGGCGTTCCCTGTCCCGTCGAACTTGAACTGGTTCACGCCGTACTGGCGGATCATGTTCAGGCACACATCGCGAAATGCCGCGTAATACTTCGGCCCCGAAAGCGCATAACCGCCGCGCACAATTTCGTACCCTGCGCTCGTTCCGAAGGCGATGCGCTGATCCTTCGCGTCGCCGTACCCACCCCACGGCGACATCCAGATGCCCGGGGCCGCTCCGAATCTCTCCGCCTCCTGCTTCACCGGCGCAAATCCGTTGGGAAATCCCGTGTTGAACTTCCAGAGCGAATCGCGCTTGTCCCATCCGTCGTCGAAGAGAAACGAATCGAGCGTGA
Source organism: Occallatibacter sp. (assembly GCA_035263625.1). Lineage (GTDB taxonomy): Bacteria > Acidobacteriota > Terriglobia > Terriglobales > Acidobacteriaceae > Telmatobacter. The sequence goes on along the minus strand of DATFRB010000086.1, from coordinate 7,933 downwards.
CGCCGCGCTCTTCCTTCAGTTCGCGGCCGAACGCATCGATGCGATCTACCGCTCCGGCCGCGTCGTACGGGTTTCCGAAACCCAGGTCGTACCACGAGTTGTAGTGCAGGAACGTTCGGTACGGATGCGCGCGCTCGCGTTCGAGATACGCAAGAAAGTCGCGCCGCATCTGCCCATCGCGCGCCACGCCGATCACCGCGGAATACGTCACCGACTGCCCCGCGCGCAGCGGCAATTCGCGGTCGACCCACGCCGTTGCACGGCCTGCTGTTACGTTGCTGTGCGACATCGGGTGCTCGAAACCAACAAACCAGTTGTCCCCGACGATCGGCGATCCCGCCACCGATCCGCTTACTTGCGCGTATTTGAGCGGAATGTCGATCAACTGCACCTGCTCGATCGGCACATCGGCGCCGTTCGCAGTCATCGTCAGAATCTCCCGCACATAGTGCGACCCGTCGCGCAGCTCGAGCCGCCAGTTCACCGTCAGCAGCCCGTCTCGCGAGGTCAGCGGGACAATGATCTGTACGCCTGCAATTCTTTCGGCCATACGCGATGCATTCGCGTGAGGTTGCAATTGAGAAACGGACATGCCGGCGGGATCAACCGCAAAATCGGAGGCCTTGTACACGCCTCCCTTTCTGACAAGAATCGCGAAAGTCTCGGCTGCAGTGAGTTTGGTCTTGTGCGCCTGATCCTCAATCGTCACCGGTTTCAATTCGTGGTGAGAAAGGTATACCGGAATGGTTGCGCAAATCTTCGCTGTACACAGCGTGATGGCCCCGCCATTTAACGGGCCACCGTCATGCGTCACCGATACTCGATCGCCTTGACCCACAAGCATCAATGGCAGGGCCAGGAACATTCCTGCCACCCAGATGTCGAGCTTAATCCCTTTGCGCAATGGTTTTATCCAGGTGCGAATCCGTAAACTCGTTTCATCGTAACCCATCGAGATAGGGCATGCGGATACCGCTTCCCACCGACAAATCCCTTACTTCGCAGGTGCGCCTGCCGCATTCGCTTCCAGTATCCAGCTAGCCGTGGCGCTGATGGTGTACTCATCCTCAAACCACAACATGCCGAAGTCGTAGATGCAATCAGGAAAATCGGGCTTGATGACGATGTAACCGGGAATCATGCCGCCCGGGCATATGCATTTGGTATCCCACCGGTACAGGCGTGAATGCTTTCCTGAGCAAGGTGACGAATGGAGGAGCCCAAAGTTTCAAACCAGCGAGGTGCCAGTTCACCCTATGGAAAATCGATTCGCCTCATTCTCGACAGGAGTTAAGAGCTGCACGCATTCTATCGTTTGCGCATTCTCAGGCTTTGCCAACTGCCATCCACGGTCCAGCCGCCATCCACCGCAAGCGCATGGCCGTTGATGAATCCGCTTTGTCCTGGGTCGGCGAGGAAGAGAATGGCCCGTGCAATGTCTTCCGGCGTGGCAAATCGTCCCATCGGGTTCACGCCCTCGATATCTGCATCGTTGTATCCTCCGCCTGCCTGGTCTGCCGCATCCATCTCGGTTTTGACCCAGCCCGGGCAGACGGCATTGGTCCGCACGCCGCGCCCGCCCCATTCCGCCGCCAGAGTGCGCGTAAGTCCGATCAGACCATGCTTCGATGCGTTGTAAGCTGCGCGGTCAGCGATCCCCACCAGCCCCGCAATCGAGGCGACATTCACGATGCTTCCGCTTCGCTGCTCCAGCATCATCGCGCCAAAGCCTTTCGCGAGCAGAAACGGCGCAAGCAAGTTCACCTCGAGGACGCGGCGAAAAGCCGGGCCCTCCACCGTCTCGGCCGGCGCAATAAAGCTGATGCCCGCATTGTTCACCAGCACATCTGCCCTGCCCCAGCGCGCACGCACGCGCGCCACGGCCTTCGTGACAAAATCCTCGTCGGACACGTCACCAAGGAATTCATCTACATCCGCGCCGCGGGTCCGCATGTACTCGAGCGTTTGTGCGCATGGCTTCAAATCGAGCAGCGCCAACGCATATCCGGCGTCAGCCAGAGCCTCTGCCGTCCGCCGGCCAATTCCCTGCGCCGCCCCCGTCACAATGGCAACTTTCATGTCGCGCTTCTCCCCAAGCGTGAAATGACCATGGTATGGATTCTGCATCTCAGATGGCAATCTGTCGGCAAATCCCAGGTCGCCATAAGCACGAGGGATTTGTATACTGCGGCGGGGTTCAGGTAAAAGAAAGCACAATGCGCAGATTTCTATCAGCACTGCTCACCGTTATCGCCGCGAGCGTCGCGATCTCATCCGCGGGCCAGCAATCGCAAACAGGGGGCCAGGAAGGCGTGCAGCAGCAGAGCTACCAGAACATGACCCCGGCGCAGCGTGCAGATTCAACGCGGGCGTTTCTTGGGCTTGGCGCGGTCCCTGACAAAACAGCCGCAGCCCGCGGAGAGCCGCTGTTCACGCGCAATTGCGGCTTTTGCCACGGGCAAACAGCTCGCGGAGCCACCGGGCCGAGCCTCATCACGTCGGACCTGGTTCTCGCGGACGACCGCGGAGAGCGCCTGGCGCCATTCCTCAGGCAGGGCCGTCCGGAAAAGGGAATGCCCGCCTTCGCGAACATGCCGGGCCAGCAACTCACCGATATCGCCGAATTTCTGCACCTGCAGGTCGAGGATGTGGCGAACCGCGGCGCTTACCACGTGCTCAACATCCTTGTGGGCAATGCAGCCCTGGGCAAAGCTTATGTCGGGAGCCACTGCATGCAGTGCCACACCGGGGAGACCTTCGCGCACATTGCCGCCAAATTTCACTCGCCGGAGCAACTGCAACGCTATTGGGTATGGCCATCGCGCAGCGGAGACATGACAGCGCAGGTGAAGTCGCCGAATGGCAGAGTCACCGGCCGCGTCATGCAGATCAGCGATTTTCGAATCACCTTGATAGACGGATCGGGCAAAACGCACACAATCGATCGTGGCCCCGGGGTCGACCTCAAAATCGATGATCCGCTCGCCGCGCACCAGCAACTCGTCATGACCCTGCCAAACGACGCCATGCACAACGTTACCGCTTATCTAGAGACGCTCAAATGAAGCTGGCCACCGCACTCTGCTGGACGATTGCAGCGGCTGCCTTTGCAGCCGCGCCGCCTCGCTCGCCGCGCGTGTCCCTCGATCCGGGCGCACTCGGCCGGGCGCCGGTTACAAGCTGGCCCACCTTCAACGGCGACTACAGCGGCCAGCGGTACAGCACGCTTACGCAGATTACGCCGGACAACCTTAACCGGCTCGAGCCGCAGTGGGTGTACAGGATCACGGACGTGGGAGCGCAGCGCGGCGCGCCCGTTCCCATCATCAAATGCACGCCACTGCTGGTGAATGGGGTGCTCTACATCACGATCCCCGACCACCTGTGGGCGATTGACGCTCGCACAGGCGATCCGCTCTGGCACTTCGACTGGGTGGATCATGGGGGGCACCTCGTTGGCCAGCGCGGCGTGGGAATATGGGAGACCACGGTGTTCTTCCAGACCCCCGACAACTGGCTGATCGCGCTCGACGCCAATACGGGCAAGGAACTTTGGAGAAAGAATTATGCCGACGCTCGGAAGCAGTATTTTTCAACGTCGGCGCCGCTAGTTGTGAAGAATCACGTCATCGTCGGCGTGGGTGGCGATGCGATGGACATGCCGGGGTTTCTCGACTCGTTCGACCCGGCCACAGGCGATCTGCAATGGACGTGGTGGTCGACGCCGCGCAAAGGCGACCCGGCGCTGAATACCTGGCCGAACGAAGCAGCATCCGATCACGGCGGCGGGATGACCTGGATGCCCGGAACGTACGACCCGGCGCTCAACCTGCTCTTCTGGCCCACAGGCAACACCAATCCCGTATTCGCGGGTCAGGGAAGGCCCGGAGCGAATTTATGGACCGAGTCGATTGTCGCGCTCGACGTGGACACTGGAAAGTTAAAGTGGTTCTTCCAGGTGTCGCCGCACGACACTCACGATTTCGACAACACGACCGCTCCGGTTCTCTTCGATCGAACCGTCGATGGAAAGCCGCGAGAACTCTTGGCACAGGCTGCGCGCAACGGGTTCTTTGTGACGCTCGATCGCGTGACCGGCAAGTACCTCGTCGTCAAGCCGTATGTCCCGCTCGATTATTCTTCCGGACTGTCTAAGGAGGGCGAACCGATTCCGATTCCCGACAAGGACCCATCGGTAGGCGGCTCCATCAATATTGTGAACGCTTCGAACTGGCCCGCGCCGGCCTACAGTCCGAAGACGGGGCTCGTGTATGTGAATTCAGTGGAAGGCAAGGCGATCTATTACTTGACCGATGATAGCGACAAGCCGTCCGGTTACGGCGGAACAGGCGTCGGCATTGGGCGCTCGGTGCGCGTGTTGCAGGCGATCGATCCACTCACAGGACTCGCGGCCTGGACCCACGCATATCCGAACGTGAACGACGCGCCGACCACCGTGGGCCCGAGCATCCTCACGACTGCGACCAATCTGCTCATCTCCGGCGATGACCAGAAGAACGTGATCATTTTCAGCGCCGACAAGGGGCAGATTCTCTGGCATCACGAACTCACCGCAAATGAATCCGGCGGCATTATCACGTATCTCCTGGACGGGAAGCAGTACATCGTATTCGGCGCCGGGGACACCCTCTACGCATGGAGCCTGGGCAAGTGAACCCGAGCCGCGCGCGCTATGGTGTCGTCATGCTGGCCATCGGCCTCGCGGTGCTGTCGTACGTGCAGCGCGTGGCGATCTCCGGCGCGGCCGTGCCCATTGCACACGATCTGCATCTCTCGAAGCAGCAGATGGGCCTCGTGTTCGGGGCTTTCGGACTGGCGTACGCGCTGTTCGAGATCCCCATGGGTTTTATGGGCGACCGGCTCGGCGTGCGGCGCGCGCTGGCGCAGATCGTCATCGCATGGTCCGCGTTTACCGCGCTCACCGGCGCGGCATGGAATGTGGCTTCGATGGTGGCAATCCGGTTCCTGTTCGGAGCCGGCGAGGCTGGATGCTTCCCCAACCTGACGCGAATGCTCAGCTCGTGGCTGCCGGCGCGCGAGCGGGTGACTGCGCAGGCGCTCATGTGGGCCTGTACGCGATGGGGGGGCGCCATCACGCCGCCCCTCACCCTGTTATGCATTGCATGGTTCGGCTGGCGATGGGCGTTTGTAAGTTTCGCCGCGCTCGGGCTGGCCTGGTGCGCGGTGTTTCTGGCGTGGTTCAAGGATGATCCAGCCAAACACGACGCGGTGAATGCGGCGGAACGCGAAATTCTCGAGGCATCGCGAGTTCTCACAGGGCACCGGGCGGGCCAAACCTGGCTGTCGCTGCTGCTCACTCGGCAGGTTGCGGCGCTCGTGCTGCAATACTTCTGCTTTTCGTTTGTCTGGTACTTCTACATTACCTGGCTGCCAACCTATCTCCGCGAGGGGCGCGGCCAGTCCGCGCAGCGCGCGGCGCTGCTCGCCACGCTGCCGCTGCTTTTCGGAGGATTCGGATCGCTCTCCGGCGGCATTCTGTCGCGGCGGCTTCCGAGGCGTGCGATTGCGTTTGGCGGGTTCGCTGCGACAGCGGTGCTTCTGTTCGTCTTTACGCACATTCAGCAAGTCATTCCGGCCATGATTGTTATGGGGATGGCCAGTTTTGCGAGCGACCTCACCATGCCGATCTCGTGGGACACGTGCGTGGAAATTGGCGGAGCCTACACGGCGACGGTCGCTGCCGCGATGAACATGCTGGGCAACCTGGCTGGGTTTGTTGCGCCGGTGGTCGGTGGACTGATTTTGCAGCGGGTTGGCTCGGGAACGGCCGGCTGGAATCTGTTGATCGATATCATGGGTTGCGCAGCCATCGTGTCGGCGGCGGTGTGGCTGTATCTCGATCCCGATGCCGCTCGGCGGCAACGGGAACAAAGATTGAATTCGGCTGCGGAAGCGAATTCAGGTCCAGTGTCACTCTGAATGCAGCGTAGGGAGAGAGGCAAAGCATGGAGATCAACTTGAAGGGCCGCACAGCGGTGATCACGGGCGGCAGCCGCGGCCTAGGCGAGGCGATGGCCCGCGCCCTCGCCGGCGCCGGCGCGCAGATCGCATTGGTGGCGCGCGACCGCGCGCGCCTCGAGGGGGTGCGTGACGCCATCTCCGCGAGCAAAGGCGTGGCGGAGGTGTTCGTTGCCGATGTTACGAAGGAAGACGAGGTCGCGAAGCTGTCGGAAACGATTCAAGCGCGCTTCGGCGCTCCGCAGATCCTCATCAACAATGCGGGTATCAACGTGCGGAAGAATCTCGTCGATTTCACCCTGGACGAATTCCGCAGCGTTCTTGACACGAGCCTGATCTCGACGTTCCTGATGTGCCGAGCCTTTGTTCCGGGGATGAAGGGCTCTGGATACGGCCGCGTCCTGAACATGACTTCGATCATGAGCCACGTCTCAATCGCCGGCCGCACTGCATACAGCTCGGCGAAGGCCGCGCTGCTGGGCCTTACCAGGGCGCTGGCCCTCGAACTTGCGACCGAGGGAATCACGGTGAACGGAATAAGCCCCGGGCCCATCGGGACGGACATGAACCTGGCGCTGATGACCGATCCGCAACTGAGCGCGCAGTTTCTGGCGAATGTTCCGGTAGGCCGATGGGGGAAAGTCGAAGAGATCGGAGCGCTCGCCTGCTATCTCTGTTCCGAAGCCGCGGGGTTCATTACGGGAACCGACATTCTGATCGACGGCGGGTGGACGGCAAAGTAGCCCAGCGCGTTACCGCGGCGCTTCGGGCGGCTGCGGGCGCTGCGGCGGCGCCACGTAATCTACGAGCGTATCGGCTGGCTTGTGGGCGGCCCACGCGATGCCGCGCAGCAACATATGCTGAATCTGGTAATTGGCGAAGTTCGCGTACTCGTGTCCCTGCATCCACACAAATGCGCGGGCGGGCTGACCGCCCGCCGGCGTATGTTCATAAGTCCAGATCTGCGGAACCACTTCGCCCTTGTGCGCGCCCGCGCTTGGAGTGCCCGGAATGACTGTCGTTGCCAGAACGTGGATTCCCGGATCGCGAGCCCAGGTCATGTTGTAAAAGGCTTCGTCATAGATGGTGAAGTTCGACATGCCCTTCATGATCGGGTCGGCGGAATCCGTCACCGTGTACGCGATCGGCGCTCCCAGCGTGTAATTCACTTCGCCGTGTTTCTTCGCGCCTCCAACGAGCGTGGCAAAATACGCCGGATCGGGGCCGCAGAGCGAATCGTGAATGCTCACCAGGCCCCCGCCGCGCTTGACGTACCCCTCGAGCGCCGCCTTCTCTTCATCACTCAAGTACGCGGCGTCACCTTTGTAGATCACCACTACATCGGTGTGTTCGAGGTCGGCCGCGGAAGGCGCGTGCAGCGCGCCGTCGACAACAGCGCCGTGTTCGGTGAGGATCTTGCTCCAATCGGCGAGGAACTGCGGGTAGTCGTGCTCGCCGGCCCAATGCGATTTGAGCCCCGCCCAGATGTAAACGCGGATGCCACTTGGGTTCTGTCCCCATGGCTTCGGGGCCTGCGCCTGACCAGGGTTTGCGGCCTCTCCTGCCGAGCCTGCGACGAGAAGCAAAGCACCGGCGAACAGGAGGACGGCGCGCGTCGGGCAGACCCGGTTTCGGGAGTCACGAAGCGAGCTCGCCATTTGGCGGCCCCGAACCTTCCAACGACTCAATCCGCAATGATCTGCCATGAAGGGCTTTCACAATTCCGTGAACCGCGCTTGCGTTTAGCTCGTTGATTCTAATCGATTCCGGTCCAGATTCGAAATCGCCCTTTGCGCAATCGGAGCCTATCGGCGCGACCGAGGTCATGCCTGTCACAAGACTCCGGAGCCGGACATGGCCGCTCGAGGGATTTCTCTATATATGATGTTTATTTAGAACAACTTAGATTTCAATTTTTCGGCACAGGAAATTT
>DATFRB010000085.1:0-22748 GCA_035263625.1 Occallatibacter sp. | reverse complement strand
AACGGCAGGGACAGAGGGACAAAGGGACAAAGGGGACCGGAGAGGCTGGGGACAGAGGGACCTGGGGGGTGAGCAGATTGAAGAACCATGGGCAAACGACGCGCTCGGCATTGCTTTTGGATGGGCTTCGGGACCGGTGATCGGAGACAAACCGGCCGGTTTCCCATCATGTGAGATGGTTTTTACTGCGCTTGTGGTGAGAAATGACTACAAATGTAGTTTGAGAAATGGCGAATATCCGGAGAAGATTTTGCGGACCCGGATCGCGGCGCGACAAAGACCGGATACATTTGCGCAGACCAACCCGCTATCTTCACTCTTCGCTTGCGACAAGGCGGCGGACCATACATTCCGAGTCGGCGGTAATACGCTCGGAATGCTAATCCTGTCCGAGCCATTCAAAATAGCCGTCGCGAATCCTGAGTACGCCAAATTGAGAAGAATTGAACGCTATCCAAACATACTCCTTTGGCTCCCCCAGAGCAGGTGCGACTGACTTCGATTTAACTGGTCCGATGTACACGATCTGAGGAGTGTTGGTTCTGTAAAGAGGGAGCTTCTCATCTTTGAACGGATCCCGATTCCAAAGCAGGGTCCCATCACGAGTGATTGATGCAACGTGACGACCGTCCGATTCCACGTACAGTACGGTCCCGCTGTCAGGGTCTTTATAGACCAGTGGACCTGAAAATGGTTCGCGCTGAGGCGATACAGGGGGTAGCAATTGCACTTGGTAGCGACGATAAATATATCTCGCCGTGACCACCCCTCCTACAGTGACAAGGCAAGCAGCAATTCCAACGACAATCACTCGAACCTGTTTCATATGTCTAACTCCCGTACGGCGAGCCTTCAATTTTGGAATTGCAGAGAGTGTACTCCTAAGGTGTTCCGGGCAGATTGACGGCTATACGGAACTTGGCGGGCTGAACTCCGTCTGATCGACAGGATGCATACACGCTCCGCACAACTTTGCTTTAGGCGTCCTGAGGGACTTTCCGCACCGTTTGCAAGGTGGCCCGTATTGAGACAGCCTGTGGTGCATTACCGCGCCGGGTGGGCAGTTCTTCGCTCCTGTCAGTTCCTCGTAGCGCAGGCTTACGGGCTGCAATCGCTGCTCGACACTGGCACCCTCGAGCGGTATGCCCCATCGCTGGCGGAATTCCGACGTGTCAACCCACGGCCTCCGCTGCCTGGACACGCCGCGAAAGCCATAAAAGACCATAGATAAACCAAGACCTATACTCGGAGGCGCGCGGGCTCCGTGCACGTTCTGCGCCGGATAAAGCCCCGGCACGGCCCGTGCACCCTCGCTGTTTCGCCTCACGCCTCGTGTCGTACACAGCGCATCGGAATGGGGCGGGTTCTTTCGCCCCTCCGGGGCTGGGATTCAAATTCCTCGGCTCTTCCCCAGGCTCGCGCCTGGGGCTACCTTCCAGCGCCCGCTTCGCGGGCTTGCGATGCGCGAGCGCGGTTGGTGGTAGCACCGCCGTCGTTACGCCCGCTCATCGCGATGCAGCCGCGATGAACGGGGCACAGCCCTGGCCGTCAATGAGCGGGCCACCTGCCAGAGAACACAAACTCAATCTTCGGTGAAGGCTCTTCGGAGCTCGAGACCGCAAATGGATGTCCGGTTCTGCACCGACGCAGGAACCATCAGCCGAGAGGCAAACGTGCGCAGCGGCAAATCCTGATCAGATCAACGGCGCGCTCTCCAGAGCGCGCACGGAGAACTCGCGCTTTTTAGTTGACAAGTGACTTACATGGAAGGCGGTTAACCGCCAAGAAGAGACGGGATCGAGCGTCAGAATGTATGATTTACGAAGAACATGCCACATCCCGATTTTTCCGCACTTGTCGATTCGCTATTTCCATTTGCCCAATCGATGTTAAATAAGCATGGAGATTTCCATCCGTTCGGAGCAGTTATGGCTCCGGATGGGGCAATCCAAATGATTGCGGCACATACTGGCGATGAGTTCCCTCCGGCCCAAACTCTGATCGACACAATGAGTGAATTGATCAAAGAGAAGGCGGCCTCGGATGAGATTCGTGCAGCGGCGATCTGCTATGACGCCTTCGCCATGCCGCCCGGCGAGACGGTCAAGACCGACGCCGTCGCCTTCAATCTAGAACACCGCTCAGGAGAGTCGATCGGTGCTTTTTTCCCTTATGTAAAGGGAGAGAATGGCGATTGTGATTTCAACCGAGAGGTGTTCGTCGTCAAGAGAACGGTGCAATTCTTCTCCAAGAGCGGCGACCAACAGAAGCCCTAACAAACCGTAGCGTGTGTGTCAGCCGATGAGCCGGGTGGCTCGTTCTATGTGATTGCGGATGTGCTGTCGGCTACACGGAAGTTGGCCAGGCCGGAAACGTAATTTCCGTATAGGCGGTGATACGCCCGGAACCCCGACTTTCGTACTTCCGAGTAGCGGCAGTTCCACCAAAAACGGTTTGAACGTGCTCTACTTTCGGTTGTGAACCGATACAGAACCAAAATCATTTTCAGCTTTGCCCTGATCTTCTCTACAGGCAGCTACTCGCAGACCAAGGCCCCATCCAACGACGTCTGTGCCGTCGCTGACCACTTTCAGGACTTCATCGGGAAGCGGGTCGCCTTTCGAGCAAGCGTAAAGAGCGACGGAATTGAGCGCACAATCCTCGTGAATGTAAACGGCGACTGGTGTAGCCACGCGATTGTGCCCGTTGAGAATCCCAAGGACCCGCATAGTAAGGAAGCAGCCAGCAAGCTGGCTCAGGCCATATTCACCGGACGTCCCGGCACATTGGACAAGAGGGTCACGGGAGTATTTGGCGGGGTGATTTCGCAGGGGAAGCCCGAAGATTACATGATGGCTCCGGGTCTACGTGTTGCCGTCCTGACGCTTGACTCAGTGGACGACCTCCACATCGAATCCATCTCTGTCGGGAAATGAACCATAGTGAACGAGTGGTCGCCTACTCTTCCCTTTGACACCTCTTCGCCTCTCAACACACCAGCGTGGACACCCGAAGCCCACAGCCGCGCCAACTCGCCGCGCCCGCCGCCAGGACACGCCGCGAAAGCCATAAAAGACTATAGATAAACCAAGACCTATACTCGGCGGCGCGCGGGCTCCGTGCACGTTCTGCGCCGGATAAGGCCCCGGCACGGCCCGTGCACCGTCGCTGTTTCGCCTCACGCCTCGTGTCGTACACAGCGCATCGGAATGGGGCGGGTTCTTTCGCCCCTCCGGGGCTGGGATTCAAATTCCTCGGCTCTTCCCCAGGCTCGCGCCTGGGGCTACCTTCCCGCGCCCGCTTCGCGGGCTTGCGATGCGCGAGCGCGGTTGGGGGTAGCACCGCCGTCGTTACGCCCGCTCATCGCGATGCAGCCGCGATGAACGGGGCACAGCCCTGGCCGTCAATGAGCGGGCCACCTGCCAGATTCCCTCCGGGAAAGACAGACAAGATAGGCAAGAGCAACTACGGATCCTTCGACTCCGCTCAGGAGATTCCCCGCGGTAATGACAGAAAGAAAAGCAGGAACGGAATCCGCGGGTGCACATGTTGACATTCAACTGGTGCGGCTTGTATATGTTGATTATCAACACGTGGGGGATTATGGGCGAGAGCAAATCGGATGTGCTGCAGGGGACGCTGGACCTGATGGTGCTGAAGACGCTGCAGTCGATGGGCGAGCTGCACGGGTATGCGATTGCGCGGCGCATCGAACAGGTGAGCGCGAACACGCTGAGCATGAACCAGGGAACGATTTATCCGGCGCTGCTGCGGCTGGGGCAGCGGGGATGGATCAAGGCGTCGTGGGGCACGACGGAGAGCAAGCGGAAGGCGAAGTTCTACTCGCTGACGGCGCGGGGACGCAGGCAGATCGAGGCGGAGACGGAGAACTGGGAGCGGATTGCGGCGACGATGGCGCGGTTTCTGGGGGCGGATCCCGCCCACTCATCGCGATAAGGCTGCGATGAATGGGGCACATGGGCTTTGCGGTAGGAGTCAAGGATGGAATCGTTAAGAATGTTATTGAGCCGGGTGGCGTCGCTGGTGCGCGGGAAGAGTCTTGATGCGGAGCTGGATGACGAGTTGCGGTCGCACATCGAGCTGGCGGCGGAAGAGAACGTGAAGCGCGGCATGCGGCCCGACGAGGCGCGGGAGGCGGCGGTGCGGGCGTTTGGCGGAGTGACACAGACGAGGGAGCGCTACCGGACGCAGCGCGGGGTTCCGTTCTTCGAGGTGCTGGGGCAGGATCTTCGGCAGGCGGGGCGGCAGCTCAAGAATGCTCCAGCGTTCACGCTGACGGTGGTGGCGATTCTGGCGCTGGGGATCGGCGCGAACACGACGGTGTTCAGCATTGTGGACGCGGTGATGCTGCGGCCGCTGCCGTATGCGCACCCGGAGCGGCTGGTGGAGGTGGAGTCGTACAGCCAGAGCCTGCCCGAGGGACGCAATGTGTCGTACCCGGACTTTTTCGACTGGCGCGCGCAGAACAAGAGCTTCGAGCACCTGGTTTCGTATCACGAGGTATCGAATACGCTGACGGGCGTGAGCCGCGCCGTACACCTGGACGGCCAGGCGACGTCGTGGGACCTGCTGCCGATGCTGGGCGTGAGGCCGGAGCTGGGGCGCGGGTTTGTTGCGAGCGAGGAGAAGCGCGGGTCGCGCGTGATCCTGATCAGCCACGCGTTCTGGCAGTCGCAGTTCGGCGGAGACCCGGGCGCGGTGGGAAGAACGGTGCATCTCGATGGCGATGCCTACACGGTGATCGGCGTGATGCCCGAGTCGTTCCGGTTCCCGGTAACGGAGCCGTTGACCGACTTCTGGACGACGCTTGCGTGGGATGACGATCCGACCGACGTGCACCCGGCGGTTACGAACCGAGGCATGCATTTCCTGAACGCGATGGGACGATTGAGGCCGGGCGTGACGGTGGAGCAGGCGGACCATGAGATTCATTCAATAGCGGGCGCGCTGGCGAAGCAGTATCCGAAGACGAATACGAGGCACAGCGAGGCGCGCGTGGTGCCGGAGCTGAAGGCGATGCTCGGGGACACGCAGCTGCTGATGCTGGTGGTGCTGGGAGCGGTAGGGCTGGTGCTCGTGATCGCGTGCGGCAACATCGCGAACCTGCTGCTGACGCGCGTGCGTGAGAGGCAGCGGGAGATCGCGATGCGGTCGGCGCTGGGCGCGGGGCGGCGGCGGATTGTGCGGCAGCTTCTGACGGAGAGCGTGGTGCTGAGCGTGGTTGGAGGAGCGCTGGGATGCGCGCTGGCGTTCGGCGCGGTTCCGGCCGTGCTGGGGATGATCGGCAAGAGCGTGCCGCGGGCGGCGGATGCGGGAGTGGATCTGCGGGTGCTGGGATTTGCGCTGGGCGTGACGGTTTTGTCGGCGCTGGTGTTCGGGATTGTGCCGGCGATGACGGCGTCGAAGACTGACCTGGTGCGCGTGCTGCAGCAGGGCGGACCGACGAAGGTGGCGGGTCGCGACTGGCTGCGCAAGGTGGTGACCGTGGCGCAGGTGGCGCTTGGCATCGTGCTGACGGCGGGCGCGGGATTGCTGGCGGCGAGCTTTGTGACGCTGGCGCGGGCGGACAAGGGGTTCAATCCGGATCACCTGCTGACGCTGAATTTCGAGACGCCGGATGCGGCGTACAAGGATACGCGGCCGCAGTTTTATCGCGATTATTTCGAGAGGCTGCGCGCGCTGCCGGGTGTGGTGGCGGCGGGCGGGTCGATCGTGCTGCCGATGTCCGATGACGAAGTGACGATCTCATTCGAGAACCCGGAGAAGCCGGTGGACGAGGGATCGCAACCGAGCGCGGACCTGACGCCGGTTACGCCGGAGTATTTCAGGACAATACAGACGCCGATGGTGGCGGGGCGGGACTTCAGCGATGCGGACAATATGCAGGCGCCGCAGGTGATGATCATCAACCAGGCGTTTGCGAAGCAGTTCTTCCCGGGAGAGGACCCGATCGGCAAGAAGCTGAAGCCGGGCGCGGGGAATGGATCGAAGGACGGCCCGCCGTGGCGGCAGATCGTAGGAGTGGTGGGCGATGTGCGCATGAGCGCGACGCAGAGGGAGATGAGGCCGGCGATGTATCTGCCGGTGGAGCAGATGCCGAACTGGTGTTGCGTACGCACGGTGGTAAGGACGTCGGTTCCTCCGCTGAGCATGGAGACGCCGGTGCGGCAACTGGTGACGGCGATGGACGCGAACATTCCGGTCACGGAGGTGCGAACGATGCAGGACCTGGTGTCGCTCGAACTGTCGCAGCCGCGGTTTGCGATGGTGCTGCTGGGGTCGTTTGCGGGGCTGGCGCTGCTGCTGACGGTGGTGGGGCTGTATGGGGTGATGGCGTACTCGGTGGCGCGGCAGACGCGGGAGATCGGATTGCGGCTGGCGCTGGGCGCGCAGCGGACGGCGGTGCTGCGGATGGTGCTGCGCGATGCGTCGATGCTGCTGGCGGCGGGGATTGCGATCGGGCTCGCCGGCGCATTGATTGCGGGGCCGGTGCTGCGGGCAATGCTGTATGGGACGGGACCTCGGAATCCGGCGCTGCTGGCGGGGGTGGTGGCTTCGGTGGCAATGGCAGGGCTGCTGGCGGCGTTCATTCCGGCGATGCGGGCGGCTTCGATTGATCCTAGCCGGGCGTTGCGGACGGAGTGACCCCGCCCACTCATCGCGATGAAGCTGCGATGAATGGGGCACATGCGGGTCTGGAGACCCGCACTATAGCCGATCTAGAGATCGGCGGTACATAGGGATTTAGAGTGCGAGCGTGTCGCGGAGGAGTTTCGCCTGGCGGCGGGAGACGACTACGCTGGGGCCGTTGCGGAGGGCGACGGTGTACCCGTCGGCTTCAGGCGTGATGGCGGCGACGCGCTTGAGGTTGATGATCTCGGCTCGGTTGGCACGGAAGAAGACTGCCGGGTCGAGGCGCGGCTCGATCTGCGCGAGCGAGCGCGGGATGAGCGGCTGATTGGTTCCGAAGACGACGCGGGTGTAGTTGCCCTCGGAGCGGAGCAGCGCGATCTCGGATGTGGGCACGAGCCAGCAGCGTTCGCCGTCGCGGACAAAGACCTGGTGCAAAGGAGCGGGCGCTGGGGCTTCAAATGCGGGCGCGTGGTTGTTGAGGCGCTCGCGGACGCGGCGCAGGGCTTCGGAGAGGCGCTCGGGGACGATGGGCTTGAGTAAATAATCAACGGCGTTCAGCTCGAAGCCGCGCACGGCGTAGCGATCGAAGGCCGTGGTGAGGATGGTCTGCGGCGGGTCGGGGAACCGCTCGAGCATTTCGAGGCCGCTGCGGCCGGGCATCTGGATATCGAGGAAGAGCAGGTCGGGGGCTAGGCGGTCGAGGAGGTCTTCGGCCTCGTCGGCGTTGCGGGCTTCGGCGGCGATCTCGACGTCATCGTGCGCGGAGAGCAGGCGGCGGAGCTCCTGGCGTGCGAGTCGCTCGTCGTCTACGAGGATCGCCCGCATTGGGTCTCCTGGGGCTGGATTTCTTCGGCGTGGAACGGCATAAGCACGGTGGCGCGGACGCGGCCGGGGGAGCTTTCAGCGAGGGACAGTTCGGCGCTCGGGCCGTAGAGGAGGCGCAGGCGCTCGCGCGCATTGGCGAGGCCGATTCCGGTGCGTATGGAAGGTTGAAGCGCGCCGGTGTTTTCGACTTCGATGCGAAGTTGGTCTTCGGCGCGCGCGATGCGGAGCACGACATCGCCTCCGGCGGGAACGTTTGCGATGCCGTGCTTGAGGGCGTTTTCAACCAGCCCCTGAAGGAGCATGGGCGGGACGAGGGCGGAGTGCGTACTGGGCGAGATCTCACGGCGGATGCGGAGGCGCTCTTCGAGACGAACGGATTCGAGTTCGAGATATGCGTTGACGGTTGCCAGTTCTTCGGCGAGCGGGATGGCGTTGCATTCATCCTGGCGGAGGGATGCGCGCAACAGTTCGGCGAGGCGCGTGACCATCTCCTGGGCGCGGGCTCGGTCTTCGTCGATCATGCCGCGCAGGCTGTTGAGGCAGTTGAAGAGGAAGTGCGGGTTGAGCTGCTGCTGGAGGGCGCGGAGCGAGGTGTCGCGCGCGATGAGCTGCGAGCGGAGGGCGTCGAGCTCGGCGGCGCGGCGGCGGCGAATCGCATGGATGGTCAGGTAGATCGCCAGCCAGAGCAGCACGAGAACGGCGCTGGAAATGACGGTGACGGAGACGACTGGCACGATGATCTCGCGTTTCCAGTTGACGAGGCCGTAAAGGGTGAGGCAGCCGTCGAGCGCGAGGGTTTGGAGCGCGCCTACGAGCAGCGCGCCGACGACGAGGCGCGGGGCCATGGCGGCGTAGGAGAGTTCGGTCCAGCCGCGGCTCTTGATGCGCGCGCGGAGCAGGTGCGTTCCGAGAACGCCGGCGGCGCAGTAGGCGAAGTCGGCGACAATCTGGCGCGGACCGGCGGACTGGAAGGGGACGAGCACCGCGAGGTAATAGCCGAGGCCGTATCCGCCCCAGCCTAGAAGCTGGCACGCCCAGTAGGCCCGGCTGGGCTTACCGGGCGCGGCGGTGTTTTCGGGTTGGGCGATGGTTCGAGGCATTTACCGCTCCGCTACGGTTGCGCCGGTGGTGGTTTTGAGAAAGTTGTCTACCTGAGTATTGAACCACGCCGGATCATCCCACATGACAAAGTGGCGCGCCTCTTTGGCCATGACGAACTGAAGGTGTTTTACGCCGGCGAACTGCTGGTGGAACTCGTCGGTGGCGGACTGCTCAGTGACGCCGTAGCTCTTGAGGCCGACCCAGGTGCCGATAACGAGGACCGGCGTGTCGATGTTCTTGAGCTCGGGGCGAAGATCTTCGCTGACCACGCCGATCATGGCGTCGGTGACTGTTTTCTGATCGGAGGCGAGGCTCCAGTCGATCAGGGTCTTCTGGTCTTTCGGGCTGGTGGCCATGGAATTGGTGCTGGCGCCGGAGCGCGACATGGCCTGCCACTGCTCGGCGGTCATGCTCTGCATGCCGGTGCGCATCTGGTTGATGGTGGGCTGGGCCGCGGCGAGGTCCTTCGCATTGAACCAGGCTGCGGCGAAGAAGGGCAGCGAGTCGACGATGATGACGGGACCGACGAGCTGCGGGTTGCGGGCGGCGAGATCCATGGCGATGGAGCCGCCGAGGCTGTGGCCCATGATCACCGGATGGTCCAGGTGATTTTCACGGATATACCCGGCGATTTGATCGCGAGCGTCAGCGAGCAGATCGCCCTTAACCGGGGAAACGCCAGCAAATCCAGCGAGAGTGAGCTGAAAGCAGCGAAAGTGGCTGCCGAGATGTGCGGCGGTCGCGTCCCATGTGGCGCCGGATGAGGCGAGGCCGGGGATCATGATCATGGGGCGGCCTTCGCCGGAGATCTTCACCTGAAAGGCCGGGTGGGCCGCGTCCGGGTCCGGCGCGGGAGTTGGAGTCTGCGCGGTTGCCGCGAGGATGGACATGACCGAAGCAAGAACGGTGGCTGCTGTCGAGATCAAGGTGGATCTTGAGTGGCGGGTATTCATCGAAAGTCTCCTCGAGGACGAAGCTAGCGCGGAGTTATGCGCCTGCGAGGAAAATGGGATGAACGGCGGAGTGGGCAGGCCGAACGGCGATCGCGCCGGAGTTATGAGGGTGACTTTCCGAGTCAGGATTCTCATAACCCGTGAGCGGGTTCGTATAACACGGAGGATGTATTGTAGGCGGGAAAGAGTAGTGCGATTCTCGGGGTGAATCCTGGACATCCGAGGGACAGGCCGGGGAACAATCTCCGCGGTGCAGGGTGGGCGGGCTGCCAGCATGGGCCATAAAGTCAACGCTGGAGCCGCCTTGCTCGCGCACTGCAGAGGACGTTACCGGGGTGAGGGGGGGGACCTTCCCCCGGTAACTTACGCAATATTTGCAAATGACCATGGCGGGAGCGGATTCTCGTTGAAGAATATCCGCCCGCCATTCCATTTTTGTTGCGGGTGTTTCCTTCGTGTTTCTGCTTCACGCATTTCCCTATCAGGAAACTGAATGGCACGACCGCGGGAAAAAAACTATCCACTCGAAGACGCGGGCGTGACGGTTCACGTGATGGGCAGCCACCGCATGGTGGAGAGCCATCCTGCGCCCAATGTGACCACTCGCTCGATTCCGTACCATGACGAGCGGGAGGAGAAGCACAAGCCTTCGTTCCTGGAGGTGTGGTGGCCAATCCTCCTGGGTGCGCTGCTGGCGGCGATGGCGGAACAGTTGCGCTCGGATGTGCTCAACAACTGGGGCCCAGTGGGCGAGAGGCTGTTGTTTCCGTGGGTGCTTCTGGCGGCCCGTTTGGACCTGCGAATCATCGATGCGAGCATGCTTTCGAAGCTGGTGCTTCAACTGCAGTTCCCGTTGACCGGGCTATACGCAACGTGGAAGCTGAGCCGGAATCACAAGCTGTCATCGACTATTCTCCAGCTTCTCCTCGTGTACGGGATTGCCGCGCTGATGCTGTGGCTGCTGGCGCGGCATGGAGCGTCGCTCAGACTATAGCGGCGCCGGCGGCGAGTGCAGGGGATCCCCGCGGAAATAACGGATTTGAACCACTCGTGATGCGGGGCACCTGCAGGCGAAGGCGATTCTGCGCTACGATAGGCATCACCCGGCTTCTGTTCTCTCACAAGGAGCGACGATGACTGGTTTCCGCCACGTGCTTACGCAGTCGGAAAAAGGGGTGAAGACGATCACCCTGAACCGCCCTGAGAAGCGCAACGCGCTTTGCCCCCTCCTGATTGAAGAACTGACCGAGGCGCTGCGCGATGCGGAGACGTGCGACTGCGGCGTGGTGATCCTGACGGGAGCGGGGCCGGCCTTTTGCGCGGGACTGGACATGGAGCATCTTGCGACGCTCAATGCGCGCTCGCCGGAGGAGAGCCGGCGCGACTCGGAGCATATGGCGAAGGTGCTGCGGGCTCTGTACGAGTTTCCGAAGCCGGTGATCGCGGCGGTGAACGGGCCGGCGATTGCGGGAGGGATGAGCCTGGCGACGATTCCGGATTTCACGCTCGCGGTGCCGGAGGCGAAGTTCGGATATTCGGAGGTGAAGGTAGGGTTTGTGCCGGCGATTGCGGCATCGTTTTTGCTGCGGCAGGTGGGCGAGAAACGGACGCGGGAACTGCTTCTGTCGGGCAGGCTTTTGAAGGCGCAGGAGGCGCACCAGATGGGACTGGTGACGCAGATCGTGAACGCGGAAGAGCTGATGCAGACGGCGCGCGCGCTGGCGCATTGCCTGCTGCTGAACAGCCCGCAGGCAATGCAGGAGGTGAAGCGATTGCTGGCGGGCCACTCAAAGCAGCGCCTGGATCATGAACTGGAAGAGGCGATCGAGGTGAATGCGCACCAGAGATCGGCGGATGATTTTCGCGAAGGCGTGCAGGCATTCCTGGAGCGGAGAAAGCCGGAGTGGCCGAGCGTGCACGCGAAGGTTTAACTTACCGTTGATTATGTGAGGTTCCGATGGTTCTGACCAAGGATGAACTCATTGGCAGGCTGGATCACGAGGTGCACGTACTCGAGCACCTTCTCGGGAAAGTGAAACAAGCGGATTTGCAGTACCGGCCGACGCCGGGACAGCGGAGCATGCGGGAGCTGCTCGAGTACCTGGCGATCTTTGTGCCGATTCACGTGCGGGCAATCGCCACGGGGCACTGGGACCGTGAGAAGTGGGGCGAGGAGTGGCGCGCGGAAAAGGCGATGGCGCGGACGTGGAGCCTCGAGGACATTGAGGAGGCGATTTCCGCGCAGACCAGCATCTTCGCAGACCTGCGGGAGAGCCTGACGGACGAGGACCTTCGCTTCGAGATGGAGATGTTCGGGCGGAAGACGAGCCGGGGCGAGTGGCTGGTGTGGATGGTGCTGAGCCACTACGCGGCGTACCGGATGCAGCTCTTCTTATACCTGAAGGCTTGCGGGCGGGAGGAGTTGGGAACGCTCGATCTGTGGGCGGGGGTGGATTCGCCTGTGCATGCGGCTGTGTAGCGACGGGGCCTAGCGCTTATTGGCGGTATATTTGCCGCCGGGAATGACGGGGGCATCGGCGGGAGTGCGGTTGTAGACGTAGATCCAGCAGGGCAGGGCGCCGTTGTTGGCCATCGTGACCGGGTGCAGGATGCGCCGGAAGAGGCTCTCGCCGGGGGAGTCAGGATCGAACTCTTCATATTCGTCGAGCTGGGCCAGAAGCGCGGGGTCGCCGGGAAGGTTATAGATGACGCCGTGGATGATGGTTTCGGCGTGGGGATCGAGGACAGCGCCGGGGTATCCGCCGAGATCGTAAAGCGTGCCGCGCGCTGAGCCGCGGGCGATGACTGGGATGCGTGCCATGAGGGGAGCGAGTTCGGGCGGGACGAGGCCGGGCTGGAGGGTTCCGTATGAGAACAAGTAAGGCATAAAGCGATTGTTGCCGATCGTGGCGGCCGCGTGTTTTATTCATTGGCAAGGAGCAATTATCCTCAGGGCTGAGACACGGTTTTCCCCGGATAGCAATTCGTGAAGTGACACATTATTGAGAAGAGGTTCAGCATGGAACCCGTACAAATGGAACGTTTTTATCTCGGCTGCCTGGCGCACGCCTCCTACATGATCGGGTCGGAGGGAATCGCGGCGGTCATCGATCCCCAGCGCGATGTGGACATTTATCTCGAGGCCGCGGCCGAGAGGGGATGGAAGATCGAGCACATCATCGAGACGCACCTGCATGCCGATTTTGTGTCGGGGCATCGCGAACTGGCGGAGCGGACGGGCGCGCGGATTTATCTCGGAGCGGGGTCGGGGGCGCAGTTTGAGCACAAGGCCGTGCGGGATGGAGATGAGGTTCGATTCGGCGGCTGCAGGCTGCGGTTTCTCGAAACGCCGGGGCACACGATCGAGAGCACCTGCATCGTGATGACGGATGCGGGAGCGCCCGACCGGCCCGCCGACGTGTTTACGGGAGACACGCTGTTTGTGGGGGATGTGGGGAGGCCGGATCTCTCGGCGAATCACACGCCGCAGCAGCTTGCGGGGCTGCTGTACCGAAGCCTGCACGAAAAGCTGCTGACATTGCCGGACGAGACGCGCGTTTATCCGGCGCATGGGGCCGGGTCGCTGTGCGGGCGGAGCCTGGGAACGGAGAGCTTTTCGACGATCGGCGCGCAGAAAAAAACGAACTACGCGCTGCAGGCTCGAACGAGCGAGGATTTCGTACACCTGCTGACGGATAATCTCTCCGCCGCGCCTGAATACTTTGCGCAGGATGTGGACCTGAACCGGCGGGGCGCCGCGCCGCTGGGCGAATTGCCCGCGCCTCGAGCGCTGACGGCGGCCGAGGTGGTGAAACTCGAGGAGGATGGCGCGGTGGTGGTGGACACAAGGGCCTCTGCGGATTTTGCCGCGGCGCATGTGCCGGGGTCGATTCACATATCGCTTACGGGGCAGTACGCTTCGTGGACGGCGCGGATTCTTGGATTGGGCACGACGATCGTGATTGTGGGCGAGGATGTGGAGCATATCCGGGAATCGCAACTGCGGCTGGCGCGCGTTGGTATCGAGAAGGTGGCCGGGTATCTCGAGGGCGGCGTCGCGGGCTGGGTCGGAGAAGGGTTTGAGCTCGAGTCGATTCCGCAGATCACCGCACAGGACCTGGCCGTCCTACGCGAAAGCGAGCCGGAGCATGTGGTTGTGTTGGACGTACGCGAGAGCGCTGAGCGGGAACATGGGTCGATCGAAGGGTCGCAGTGGATTCCGCTGGGGCAGTTGCAATCGCGGGCCGGGGAACTGGACCGCGGAAAGCTTCTTGTGGTGCAGTGCGCGGGAGGTTATCGCAGCTCGATTGCGACGGGACTGCTGCGGAGGGCGGGGTTCGCAGAAGTTGCGAACCTGATTGGCGGGTTCGATGCGTGGAAGGCGGCTGGAGAGCAGGTTGTGACCCCGGTAAATGCCTGATGAACGACATTGCGCACGGTTGCTTTTGCAGAGCCTAAATTGAATGGCTGGATGGCCTTGAGGGCGGCTCCGGATGGGCGGCGTCTGCCGTGCGCCGATCATTCTCTGGAACCTGATGCGCACACTTGACAGAAGGACGTACACTGGATGGCGTTGAGCGGGCCCTGTGTGCCGAGCCCTGAGTTATTGGCGAGCTGGCCCGCATTTCTGATTGCATCGACTGGCCCTCAAGATCCCGCGGAATGAACGACAAATTATGAGTGCGTGATGAGTGCGGCGGGCCGCTCGATTTAAGCCTGCATCATTGCCAAGCCAAAATCGCATTTGCTGTTTTATTGCTCCCTCTCTGCCCCTTCTGCGCTGTTCGAGTGAAACGTTTTCAGAGGAAGGTGGCATATGCCCATGAAGAGTTTGTTTGCGCCTGGCCTGGCCAGGCTGTGCGGTTCGCTTGTGGCGCCCATGCTGGCGGCAATCGTTCTGACGGTTTATAACCCATCGACTCTGTCCGCCCAGGAGACGGCGTTCGGCGCCGGCCCGTACCAATTTCAAAATGTCGATATCGGTGGCGGCGGGGGATTCATTACGGGGATCATCTTCTCGACGGCGCAGCCGGGGCTGGTGTACGCGAGGACGGACATCGGCGGCGCGTACCGGTTCGACCAGGGATCGGGCAGCTGGGTTCCGCTGCTGGACTGGGTGAGCTATCCGGACTGGAACCTGAGCGGCGTGGAGAGTATTGCCATCGATCCCGAGAAGCCGCACCGGGTGTATCTCGCGGTTGGGACGTACACGAATAACTATTCGAGCCAGAACGGCGCGATTCTGAGATCTGAAAACGACGGGCACACGTTCAAGCGGACAGATTTGCCCTTCAAGGTGGGCAGCAACATGCCGGGGCGCGGAATGGGCGAGCGGCTGGCGATCGACCCGAATAACGATCGCGTGCTCTACCTGGGAACGCGCAGCGGGAACGGGCTGTGGCGCAGCACGGATGGCGGCAGCACATGGGCGCAGGTGGCGAGTTTTCCCGATACAGGCCCGTACCATGAGCCTTCCGGCGGGCCTTCGGACACCTACGACAACGACCCGATCGGCGTGGTGTGGGAGACGTTCGATCCGCGGACGACGGTTCGAGCGGGCAACATGAATGTGTCCAAGAACATTTATGTGGGCGTGGCCGATCCGGCGAGCAGCCTGTGGCAGAGCTCGGACGGCGGGCAGACGTGGACGGCCGTGGCGAATCAACCGACGGGCGTGATGCCGCACCATGGCAAGCTCGCGTCGAACGGCATCTTGTACCTGAGCTACAACAACAATGCGGGGCCCTATGACGGCTCGGCGGGCGATGTGTGGAAGTACGACACGAACGCGCAGGCATGGAGCAAGGTCACGCCGCCTCCGTCGCCGTTCAATGGAGGCTATGGGTTTGGCGGGCTGAGCGTGGATGGTGCGAATCCGAACGTAATTGTGACGGCGGCGCTGAACCAGTGGTGGCCGGACGTGCAGTTCTTCCGCAGCACGGACGGGGGCAATAACTGGAGCCTGTTCTGGAACGCGGTGCAACTCCCGCAGAATGGGTACTGGCCGCCCTATATGTTCCCGAACTTCTCGCTGGATTATGCGTCAGTGGCGCCGTGGCTGACATTCGGCGCGACGCCGGCAACGTGTACGCTGGCGGGCCCGACCAACTCACTGTGCCCGCAGCCGACTCCGAAGCTGGGATGGATGGTGGAGTCGCTGGAGATTGACCCGTTCAACTCGAACCACATGCTCTACGGCACGGGCGCGACGATGTACGGCACGAACAATCTGACCGCGTGGGACAGCAATGGGACCGTTGATATTTCGGTTGCGGCGGTGGGGATTGAGGAGACGGCTGTGCAGGATCTCGTGAGCCCGCCGGCGGGGACGGCGCACCTGATCAGTGCGGTGAGCGACGTGGGAGGGTTTACCCACAACAGCCTTACTGCGCCGAGCGTGATGGATGGGAACCCCGTGCTGACTTCGGGAACCAGTGTTGACTATGCGGAACTGAGCCCGAGTTTTGTTGTGCGCGTGGGGACGGGAGGCTCGAATGGGAACATCGGGTTCTCGTCGGATGGCGGACAGACGTGGGCTCCGGGGAGCAGTCCTTCGGGGGCTTCGGGCGGAAACGTGTCCGCGGCGGCCGACGGCAGCCGGGTGGTTTGGAGTTCGGGTTCGGGAGTATTCGTGTCGACGAACCAGGGGAGCACGTGGACGGCTTCAACGGGCGTGCCGGGTGGCGCGAGCGTCCGGTCGGACCGGGTGAATCCGCTGAAGTTCTATGCATATGCAAACGGCGCGTTCTACGCGAGCATCGATGGCGGGCTCACGTTTGCGGCAAGCAGTGCGAGCAACCTGCCGGCGGCGGGAACGGCTGCGCAGTTCAAGGCGGCTCCGGGACATGAGGGCGACATATGGCTGGCCGCAGGGGACAGCCAGAATCCGGGCGGTATCTGGCACTCGCTGGATGGCGGCAACTCGTTCTACAAGGTGTGGGGCGTGGAAGCCGCGACCACGATCGGGTTCGGGATGGCGGCGCCGTTCCTGCCGCCGTTCTTCAAGTACCCGGCGCTTTATTCGAGCGCGGAGGTGTTCGGGCAATGGGGCATCTACCGCTCGGATGATTTTGGGTTCACGTGGGAGCGGGTGAACGACGACCAGCACCAGTATGCGCTGACCAACTCGTGCATCACGGGCGATCCGCGGGTGTACGGAAGGGTGTACATCTGCACGAACGGGCGCGGGATCATCTATGGGGATCCGAAGTAATCCGGGCTCAGATTGAATGGATTGGAATCGAGGGGCTTCCGGTTGGCGGAGGCCCTTCGGTTTCAGGATCCGGGTGATGGAATGAGGGTTCGCCTTGTCTGGCTTGCGGCTGCGGGTTTGTGGTTCGCACGGCTGTGCTTTGGCTCGGTTGGGTTTCAGGAGGTCACGGTTCCCGATCCTCCGGGCAAGCCGATCGCAGTGGGCATCTGGTATCCGAGCAGTGCGCAGGCTTCCGCGCATCCTCTCGGAATGTTCAGCCAGATGGTGGCGCCGAATGGCGGGATCGCGGGTGAGCGTTTGCCGCTGGTTCTCATCTCGCATGGCGCGTATGGCTCGATGGCGAGCCACTACGACACTGCGATTGCGCTGGCCGAGGCCGGGTTTGCCGTCGCCGCGCTGACGCATACGGGCGACAACTCCAACGACCAGACTTATCTCGGGACGAGTTTCAACCTGATCGACCGCCCGCGGCAGGCGAAGGTGGTGCTCGACTGGATGTTTTCATCGTGGAATGGGCGAGGCCATCTCGACGAGAGGCGCGTGGGGGTGTTCGGGTTTTCGCTGGGAGGATTCACGGCGCTGGTCGTTAGCGGGGGGACACCTGAGCTGAATCGCATGGCTCTGCTTTGCTCGACGCGGCCCGATGCTCCTGAGTGCTCGTTCAACAACGGGCGGCAGGTTGTCGAGCCGAAGCCTGTTCCGGCGAGGCCGAACTGGGCGCACGACAGCCGGATCAGGGCCGTGGTGGTGGCTGCTCCGGCGGTCAGCTTCGACTTTGGACCGGGCGATTTGAAGCATGTCGGCATCCCGGTGCAGCTTTGGCGCGCCGAACGCGACACGCAGGCCCCGGATGGATGGAACAGCGCGGTGGTGCGGAAGGAACTGCCGGGGCCTCAAGAGGAGCACGTTGTGCCGGGGCAGGATCATTACGTTTTTCTCGCGCCTTGCAGCGCGGCCCTTGCCGCCGCCGTTCCGCAGATTTGCAAGGACGGGCCCGGGTTTGATCGCGTGGCGTTTCATCGGGAATTCAATCGATTGGTCGTGAATTTCCTTGCGAAAAAATTGAAGGGGGAGCATTGACGGGCGGACGCGACAGGTGAAGGGGATTGTCCTGTGCCGTCGCTGCAACCGAGGCGCAAAAGGGTGTCACGTTTTGGCTGGGTCAACCACATTCTTCGCGGGAAGGAATCTGGGAACCGCAGGGACAGACGATTCAGGGCCATGGGGCGCACACACTCGAAAGATTTCTGTTGAATGCGCGGTTGGTCCGTGAAATTCTTGTAACTGCTGGTTGTACCTTCCCTAAGTCCCACATTTACTAGGAAAACTTGAATGACGCATACTGTACGGGTCCTCCCGCACCCAAAGGACCGCCGCCGCGTTGCGCATGCCAAGGGCACGCATAAAGGCGCGCACGCCCATTCCCCGGCGAAGGCAAGCCACCCGGTGGCGGGCGACGAACACGAAGAGACACACGATCGCACGGTGAACTTTCTTGAGATCTGCTGGCCGACGGTCTTCGGAATTCTGCTTGCGATCATTGCCGACCACCTGCGGCTGAAGGTGATCAGCGAATGGGGCGACACCGGGGACAGGATCGTGTTTCCGTTTGTGCAGATCTTCTCGCGGCCCGAGCTTGGGCTGGGCGAACTGGGAAGTAACCTCTCGCACCTGATGCTGCACCTGCAGTTTCCGCTGACCGGCTTGTACGCCTCGTGGAACCTGAGCCGCCACCACAGGCTGTCAACGACGATTCTCCAGATCGGGTTTGTGTACGGAGTGATCGCGTTTGTGCTGTGGCTGTTGACGGCGCCTGGGGCGAGTCACGGACTGTAGACAGGTATCAGGGATCTGGGATCAGGGATCAGAAAAACAGGTGGGTGTGAGTGCCCTGGGCATGGGCCGCCGGCCTATTGCTCCCCGTTGTTTTGGGGTGGGGTGGCCGCTTCCTGTTGGGCAGGGATGTCGGATTCCGGTTTGGGGATCGGGGATTCCGGCGGGGCTGGGGTCTCGGTTTTTAACTTGAGGACCGCCAGCGGCGAGTCTTCGTCTTCCGGCTTGATGGCTTTGGACTCCGGCTGGGGCAGAGGGTCACCTTCCGGTTTGAGCATCGCGAGCTCGGTGACCAGCCGGAGGGCGAATTCGGTGACCTGAATTCTTTCGGCCTCATCGAGGTCGGGGGAGGCGGCAACTGTCATCAGTGCCTCGTACATGGCCTTCAGCGTGAGTGGGGAGGGCTGCATGAGCCATGTGTCCGCGCCGTGAGTTGGGCCGATCTTGTTGTGTGCGATGCGTGACGTAAGGATGGCGGTTGTATTGGGGTTGCGATGGAGCCAGCCGCTCAACGCGTAGACCTGCCGCCGTCTTATCTATCGATCGAACTATCTGTTCTATCTCAGCAGAATCGCTGACACTTTTGACAGTCGACCTTCGCGGAGAGGCACGCGACGCTGGTACTGGTGTTTGAGAGATCCGAGCCACCAGGAGCTCGCCGGACCAGCTGCAGACGCGGCGCATTTTTCTCCGGTCACTCCAGTGGCAGAGCGCTCGCACTGCGAAGTCCGCGCGAAGGAGAACAGATGCGATACAGGAACATGGTACTCGGAAACTTCCTAGTGGGTTCGCTTCTTATTTTGTTAGCGGGGGTGGGCAGTCCCGCTCAGACGAATGACCGCATGACGATCCAGGCGACGGCCATGGGGACGAGCACGCAATTGGGCAGAACGGCTGACGTCACGATCATCATTCAGCAGCTTTCTACGGACGATGATCAGAAGTCGTTGATTGCGGCGTTCAAGAGCAAAGGCCAGAACGGTCTCGTGGACGTCCTCGAGGACATGAAGCCCAAGGGCCGCATCCGGTTCTCGAGCGGCGGCGTGGGCAACGACATCAAGTACATCAAGGAATTGCCGTCCGACAAGGGACGCCGATTCCGCCTGGTGACCGATCGCAACCTTGCATTCGGCGAGCTTTACCAGAGCACCCGTTCGAAGGACTATAACGTGGGCGCCATCGAGTTGACCATAACGCCCGACGGCAAGGGCGAGGGCAGGGTGCTGCCGGCTTGCAGAATAACGGTAAAAAAGAAGACGAAGCAGATCGAGATAGAGACTTATCAGAATCCCTGGAACCTTACTAATTTTAGAGTCTCGAAGGATTGAGGGTGGTGGAGGCGGGACCAGGGGCCGGCTGGGGTGGTATCCCGGGTCCCAGAATCGGGACCCGGGGCACCGTCAGATTGTGGTGGAACTAACTTCCCGAGACCTCGGCCACTCGCCGGGCGAAATCAGAAGTTCGCCTCGATGTCAGCGGCAGAACCCTTGGTGCGGGTCCGGACCACAAACTCCAAGTCGAGCGCGGCGAAAATCCTCAGAATTGTGTCGAGGCGGGCCGTCCCGGAGTTTTCAACGTCCGAGATGGTCATCTGGCGCACGCCGACTTTTGCGGCGAGCTGTTCCTGGGAGAGGGCGAGTTTCCGCCGCTTCTCGCGAATGGAGTTTCCGAGTTGGCGGGGTGTGCGGGCGATCGTATTCATTGTGATCTCATTCAATGAGCGGTTTAAGCGCTTTACCGCTTGGAACCAGATTAAGCGGTTTTCCGCTTGATGTCAAGATAAGCGGTTTTGCGCTTGGATAAAAAATAGACACCAGCGAACACAGACCTGGGCCGCGCGTCTTCGCTCGGAGTCTATAAAAGTTCGATCAGTGCGTCGATTGTGATGGATTGGGCGGTCGCGACGTCGGAGAGAATCCCGTGAAGGGTTCCCTTCTTCATCGGGTTGTGATTTGGGACCGAGATGGAATGGGCCGGCGGACCATCGTGCCGGAGACGGATGTGGCTGCCTTTTTGCCGGATAACACGGTAGCCTAACCGGCCGAGAGCGCGAATCAGACGATCGGCGGAAACGTCCGCTGGCAATTTCATGCCGCTTCCAGAGGAATCAACTCGTCCTTGATGAAGTGCAGCTGAATCATCTTGGGGCGCACTGCCTCGTCTTCGAAATGCAGAGATGCGGCTTCGCGGACGTTGTCGCGCAATTCTTCCCAGGTTTCGGCTTCCGTGAAGATGGAGTAGCCGAGCGCGCGGGCAGTGTAACCGCCTTCTTCGGCGTCGCGGACTTCGAAGATGAGTTCCATCCTCGATAGGGTACTACGAAAAAGGGCCGACGGGGCTGGCTGGTGTGGTATCCCGGGTCTCAGAAGCGAGACCCGGGGCACCCTCTGAGTGTGGTGGAACTGACTGTCTGAGGCGGGTGCCGCTCGCTGGAGGGGCTCACTTTCCTTTTTCGATGTAGTCTTTGAGGTGCTTTGCGCAGGCCTCGGCAATCGACTGCTCTCCACGCGCTCCGAGTGTACCGAAGATGAGTGAGCCGTGACTGCTTTTATGAACTTCGTACGCCCAAACGACGTCCTTGGTCTTGGCATCGATCAGCATGAGGCTGGCTTCCAACCCCCGCGTTGAACTCGCTGCGGAGCTAGACCTTGAGGATTCCTGTGCGGAACCGCCGCTGGATGTCCAATTCGCAGAACCATTTGAAGAACTGTGAGAACCGGAAACGAAGCCTTGCCACTCAGTATTTGAAGAGACAACAAAAAACTGCGCGGAGTCCCTATCGAGCGTGAGGGTGACCGGGACCTTCTTTTCGCGAACAGCCGCTGCAAAGTAGGTTTCGAAGCCGCCCATTGGGGCAATTACGACACGAGCGCCGGGATTAATCGCGATGGTCGGCGCACTCGCATCAGAGGGTTTCGCCTTGCTATACGCGAGGCCAGAACACAGGAGCAGGACTGAGGCAACGAAAAGCTTTCGCTTATTGCCTGTGATTAGAGTTGACATGATCGACATTTGAAACGAATCCTCTCTGATCGGTTGGTGCATGGCGAAGATTCTGTACGGCACCAATCGCTGATAACTCATCATTTCATTGAGTGCGAATCTCGTCGTTGCCGAATTGCAGGTATGTAGTTGCGCTAGAGCAGACAGGACACTCGATTGATGAGAGGGTAGTAAGGGAAATCGAAGTTTCAACCAACCGGGCTACCCGATTCACGGCCTGCGGCGAGAAGGAGTTCGGGTTGCTGGAGGAGGATTTTGCCTCGGCGCTTCGCCAGGATGCCTGCTTTTTGCCACTCGCTCAGGCAGCGGCTTACCGTGAATGGCGTTACGTTTGCTCCTTCGGCGAGGTCTTCGTTTAGGACTTTCATCTCAACGCCGCCGTTGGCGGCTTCGCCGATTGCGCTCGCCAGGCTTAGCAGCAGGTGGGCTACGCGCCCGTGGGCGTCGTCGGATGTCAGCGAGACATGGGCTGCGGTGGACCAGGCGATGTTCTCTGTCACTGCGATCGACAGGACGTTGTCCAGGAGAGTTGGACAAGTGGTCGCCAGTTCGCGGATGGTCTGGCGCTCCCACACCAGCGCACAACTGTCCGACAGCACTTCCGTGCTGGCGAGGTATTGGAACGGCGTGGAGAGGATTGCTGCGCCGCCGAAGATCTGTCCGGCGGTCAACCAGTGCATGAGGATCTTTCGACCGTCGCCGGTGATGACGAAGTGCCTGCCGTGGCCGCTGGTGAGCAGGAAGAATCGCTCCGCGGGGTCCTCCTGATTGATGACTACGGACGAGGCCCGGAATTGCCGGTGTTTGGCTGCGGAGAGGACGGTGTCGAGTTCGGCCTTCGACAATCCTGACAGGAAGCGGGGCTTGAGATCAGCGGGTAGGCTGACGACGTGGTTGCCGGGCGACAGTTTGCAGGCGCAAGTCACGGCGAGGTTTCGCTGACAGGATACATCCGTCAATGGTCTCGGGAGGCGGAAAAGCAACCGCGGATCCTTCGACTCCGCTTGCTCGATGAAGCCGAGCAAGCTCCGCTTCCATGAGAGTGCTGGATTGTGTCAACGAGGAGAGGATTGGACCCGCTTCCATACGCACTCTGGATCAGCGTTTTTGCTGGGTGCAGATTGGGGTTCGTCTCCCGTCGCAGATTTCGGTGCTGCCAGCTCAGG
>DATFRB010000084.1:0-2296 GCA_035263625.1 Occallatibacter sp. | reverse complement strand
ACGGCGAACGTTAGACCCCTAAGCAGTCTTGCAAAGTTTTCATTCGTCATTTCCAACATTCGGTTTCCTCCAGGAAGCGGGCAGCGTGGCGGGACACCGGCATACCTGTGAATAAGATCGGGCTCTTTCACGTCACCCGCTGAAACGGACCGGTGGTCACGCGACTGCGCTGCGGTGGACATACAGGTAATCGGCCGGAAGGCGCATCCGCCGACAAGCCTGAACGGCTGGGTTGGATGCCAGAACGAGGCGGTCTGCTAAAGCTCCTGCCTGCCGGATAACCTCGGCTTCCCAAGGATGCAAGCCGTGTCCGTTGAGACCCAAGATCGTCTGCACCCAATTAGGCGTCAGATCAACGCCGGCTCGTACCAGCAGGTCCTGCGCGGGCCTTAGCAGAAGCGGCAGAATCGGCGCCGAGCGCATGATCGTGAGAAACTCAAGCACAACGTTCGAGCGCTCCAGCCGGCCGGCCATCGCATGGAATAACATTTGAAGTTCGACTTCAGATGTCGGTGCGCCCGTGGCCCCGTAAAGACTCGCGGCCGGAACACCCTCGGCATAATAGCGGTCGCGCTCCGGCGAAGAGAGCGGCTGCACATACATGTGATAAGCTTGCAGAAAGCCGTATGCGGCCGTGCCCTGAACCCAGTTCAGGAGATCGGGTTCATTGGCACGATAGGCTTCGCCTGACGCTGTCGTGCCTGCAACCATCCCATGCATTCGTCGAATGCGGGCTATCATGGGCTCGGCCGTGCTGAGGGCACCGTAAACTGTCACCATGGCGGCAAGCCCTGTCCTGCGCAGCCGCCGGATCGGATCCAGACGGAAAGTCGTGTGTTCCCAGACGCCGGTGCGGACACGCGGTTCGGCGAGCTCCATGATCACAGCGGTGACGCCGCCGATGAAAAGAGAGAGCGGGTTCTTGAACACGCGCCAGGAGACGGACTCAGGCGGTAGAAGAGCAGCCTCGCCGACCGGTCGCGAGAAATCGATGTGAGACCGGTCGCCGGGTTCAAGCAGCACCCGCGCCATAGCCTCCACGCTGCTTTGCAAGGGCCAAGGCAGGACGATCGGCGTGGTCACGGTAACAAAGGCCATTTACAAACCTGGTGCTATTGAGCGGCGAATGAACGTCTCGCCGCAGAACGCGACCGCCGGCCCTGAGCCACAGCGCAGTCTATTCGCGCGACTGTCCGGCGCGAGCGCAACCAACTCCGCCGCCTGCTGGCGAATCTTGGTGGCATTGGGCGTGGTTCAGCGGATATCGAGGTGCACGTTGCGCCCGATACTCCAGCCCGATTTCCTGAAGCCAATGCTGAAATGTCCAATGCGAGCATCGTTCGCAGCGGCGGGCACGATTACGCCAATGCGCCACATCCGATCGCCCTGCTGCGCGCGCGCCGCGAGCGGCCACGCCGCCGCGCCGCCGAGAAACGTGATGAACTCGCGGCGCTTCACTGCCAGTTTCCCGTGCTTCCGGCCGAGAGGATAGCACAGCACTGCTGCGTTCCGGGATCTCAAGTGAGGCATCAGATTGATCATGCCCACGATCACGCGCCGCTACGCGGCCGAACCGCTTTCCTGGCTTTTTTTGCAACCGTCTTCTTCTTCTTCTTTTTTGCCTTTTTCCCAACCTTCGTCTTTGCCTTTTTCTTCCCTGTCGGGCGCGTAGCGCGTCCACCCCCGGCCTTCCTAGCGCTCCTCGCCCGAGCCTTGACGACCAGCGGGCGCGCGCCAGCCCAGTCGGCGTCGAAGATCGGCCCGAAATATTGAGCGATTTCGGGGCTCTCGAGGATGACGCCGGCGTCGCGGTTCTCATAGATGCCGGCCGGCGAGAAGTTCTGGCTGCTGACGACGACGGTCCTGCTGTCGATCACGAAGCCCTTGTTATGGACGTCGGGCTGAGTACGGATATTGGCGGTCAGGTCGACGCCCTTATCCTTCGTCTTCTCACCCCATTTTTCCGCGTAGTTGGCGCTGACGATCAGCTGGACGTCCTTTTTGGCTGTGATCTGGTCTGCGATTGCCTGCAGCAGTTGATCATAAAGCGAGTTGTTGCCCGGGGACGCCTCGATGTATTGGAGCTGGATATGGATGGAGCTTTGCGCGCCCTTGATTAGTTTCATGATGTTCGTGACATACTCGCCTTGTTGTCCGCCCGGCAGTTTGTCGGGCGTGAGCAAGGGCGTGACCCGCAGCGAGAGATTGTTGAAGACCTTGGCCGCTACCGGAGCGCCTGCCGTCCTGCCGGCGCGCAGGTTTTTCGGGCTGCGGGGCGGTGGCGGATTGGCTTGCG
>DATFRB010000083.1:0-18659 GCA_035263625.1 Occallatibacter sp. | reverse complement strand
CACATCGGCCGCAACCGGGTCCGGGCCATTGCCATGCGGCCGACCGACGGCCTTCGCCGCGGCACCAAGGTCCGCAGCTTGGGCCGGGGCATCACCATGCCGGTCGGCAAGGCCACCCTCGGCCATGTGTTCAACGTGATCGGCTCCCCGCTCGACACCCGCGGCGAAGCCATCGAGGACATCGCCGACTGGTGGGAGATCCACCGGCCGGCGCCGGCCTTCGACGCCCTGGAGCCGAAGGCCCAGATGTTCGAGACGGGGATCAAGGTCATCGACCTGCTCGAGCCGTATGTGCAGGGCGGCAAGATCGGTCTGTTCGGCGGAGCCGGGGTGGGCAAGACGGTGCTCATCCAGGAGATGATCCGCCGGGTCGCCGACCAGCACGGCGGCGTGTCGGTGTTCGCCGGCGTCGGCGAGCGCACCCGTGAGGGCACCGACCTGTTCCTGGAGATGAGCGAGGACGGCGTCATCAACGACACCGCGCTCGTGTTCGGTCAGATGGACGAGCCGCCGGGCACCCGCATGCGGGTCGCGCTGTCGGCGCTGACCATGGCCGAGTACTTCCGCGACGTCCAGAACCAGGATGTGCTGCTGTTCATCGACAACATCTTCCGCTTCACCCAGGCCGGTTCCGAAGTCTCCACGCTGCTCGGCCGCATGCCCTCCGCCGTGGGCTACCAGCCCAACCTCGCCACGGAGATGGGCGAGTTGCAGGAGCGCATCACTTCGACAAGCAAGGGTTCGGTCACGTCGGTGCAGGCCGTCTACGTCCCCGCCGACGACCTCACCGACCCCGCGCCCGCCACCACCTTCGCGCAGCTCGACGCCACCACCGTGCTCAGCCGCCCGCTCTCCGAACTCGGCATCTACCCCGCCGTCGATCCGCTCGCTTCCACTTCGCGCATCCTTTCTGCGCGCGTGGTCGGCCAGGAGCACTACGACGTCGCCCAGGGCGTGAAGCGAATCCTGCAGCGCTACAAGGACCTCCAGGACATCATCGCCATCCTCGGCATCGACGAGCTCTCTGAAGAAGACAAGCTCACCGTCGCCCGCGCGCGCAAGGTGCAGAAGTTCCTCTCGCAGCCGTTCCACGTGGCCGAGCAGTTCACCGGCATCCCTGGCCGTTACGTCAAGGTTGCGGATACGGTACGCAGCTTCAAAGAGATTCTCGACGGCAAGCACGACGAAGTGCCCGAGCAGGCCTTCTACATGCAAGGCCCCATCGAGGAAGTGCTCACCCAGGCCGAGAAGCTGAAAGCAACAGCATAAACGGTTCGCAGTTCATAGTTCGCAGTTCACAGCAATGTGCCCGCTACGAACTAGGAACTGTGAACTACGAACTATGAACTGAGAACTCAAATGTCAGATTCATCCAACCAACTTCGCGTCCGCCTCGTCACTCCCGAGCGCATCCTCGTTGAGGCCGTCGCGGCCGCTGTCGAGCTTCCCGCGAAGAACGGCTACATGGAAGTGCTCTACGGCCATGCGCCGCTGCTTGCCGAGCTGGGTGCCGGCGACGTTCGCCTGCACGGAGCCTCCAACGGAGACATCGCCCCGGAGCAGATCTACAACGTGAACTGGGGATTCGTGGAAGTCCTCCCCGATCGCGTCACAATCCTCGCCGACGACGCCCTCAAGCCCGAAGAGATCGACGTGAATCGAGCGCATCAGCAGTTCGAACGCGGGCAGAATATGTGGCAGAAGGCCGGCGACAGCGAAGAGGCTTACGACCGGGCGCTCGAGGTCATCGCGGAAGCCGAATCCAAGCTGGCCACCGCGGCCGAAAAACACTGACGCCCGATCCGCGCATCAAGAATCGGCAAAACCAGGCTGGCGGAATCGGACATAGAGTTCGCAAGATTCAGACTCAAGCCTCGCTCCCCTGCGGGGCTTTTCTCTGCCCGGTCAATTCCCTGGCGACAATTCAGCGGCCGGCGCAGTCTGCTCCCGATCCACGCCCGGCACGTTTTCAAGAATCCCCATCACACGCGCCCAGACTGTCTCCTTTGAAGGCCGCGCCGAATCGAATACGGCGGGCTCGAAAACCCGTGGGTTCAGAGACAGAACAAACAGGGACAAGTCGCCGGCCGTCAGGATCCCGAACGGAAACTCCGTCGCGCGGCCGGCGCTCGAGCGCAGCATCCGCTCGTTCACCCGGCTTATGAGCACAATCCAGGCCAGCAGGGCCGGCGCGGAAAACAAGTACATCCAGATCCCCGGAAGCCAGTCCAGGGCATGCAATGCCCACCACAACGCGATCACCGGCACGGCCGAAATCGCCATGCTGGCCAGCAATATCCGGTCTCTCCACTGCCCGGAATGGGCCAGCTCCGGCATCCGCAAGCCCGCCTGCTTTGCGACCTTGATCCAATTGCGCGCGCGAGAATCCGGCGGCAGAAGCGGCTCCAGCGCGGTATCCGGGCAGATCGATCTCTGCGGCAAATCCAGGCTTTCCGCCAGAGCCTTGCGAATGCAGTAGAACGCCTTACCCTCCAGGCTCGGCGGGGTCGGTTCCAGCTTTCTGAGCACAAGGCGGTATACGTCGGCAGCCGAACCGGCCGACGCTGCCTCATCATCCGCAATGTAGATAGAGAACTCGTTCTCGACGCGCAGAACGAGCCCCACGCCGTCCAGAACCATGGCTGCCCTGTGTCAGGGATTGTATCAGCGGCGCAATCTGAAAAGCACGATTCCCTTTGTACCGTGCCGGAGCATTCCACGCGTGCTCGCTACGCACTCTTGCCGCAGCGTAGTCGTCAGCGGCGGCTCGACCCCCTCCGCCGCTAAAAACCCTTCGGCGTCGGCGCCGGAGCAGTCGCGGGTTGCGGTGGCGGCGCGGGCGTCCGCGTAAAGTTCAGCGGGATCGGACCCTGCGTCCCCTGCGACCAGTTCCCGTCGATCTCGTTTCCGTCCTTGCTCACCGTGCCGTCATACTTGCCGGTACCCGGCACCGCATCAACCGCCATGGTCAACTTGCCGTCCTTCAAGGCTATGGCGCTCACCGGGATCCCGTTCGCCCCCTGGTCCACGCTGTCGAGCGTCGCTGTAAGCGTGCCATCTGCTCCAGCCTTGATATGAAGATCGAGATGCAACTGCCCCATAAGGACACCCTTCCAGTCGCCCGCAACCCCCGCATGACCCGCCGCCGGCGCCGGAGAAGTCTGCGCGGCCGGAGCTGCACCTTGAGCAGCCGGAGCCGCCGCCGTTCCCGATGCCGTCGTCGCAGCCGCACCCGCCTGGTGCTTCAGCTTCAGCGCAAGCGGACCGCTCTCGTTCGGCGCCGTCTGCATCCAGTTCCCATCCAGCTCGGTCTGGTCCGAATTCAGTTTGCCCTCGAACTTGCCGGCGACATTGATCTGCTGACCGTTCGCGTCGATTACGTCGTCTATGTCAAACGTCACGTCCGAGCCCTTCACCTCGGTCTTCTTCACCTTGATCCCGAAGACCGACTGATCGATGTTGTCTACGGTGGAGGTGAGGCTGCCATCCGCAGCTGCCTTCACATGCCACACAATGTGATACTGCGAGTCGCCCGCTTCCAGGATTCCGGGCCAGTCGCCGGCAAGGGAGGCTTGGGCAAAGCACCCCGGCAGAGCCACAACGACGATAAGGAACAAAAAGGCGAGTTTTGCAGAATGGAAAATTCGCATGAAACTCCTTTGCTGCGCAGACGGGCTCGTCGCCGTCCAGGCGCAATCGAAAAATCAGCAGGGCCCACGGGCGGCCGCGCAGAGTAGTACGCCGCTCGAACGCTAAAAGTTCAGAGCCGCTGCACCCCCTTCCTCCCCTGTGCAACCGCCCCCGCCCGGGCCTACAATGCTCATTGACATGGCAAAGCAGACAAAACAGACCGTGGAAGCCTTTGAAGTTGCCTGCCCCGACTGCGGAGCAATGATCAAGATCGACGCGGCCAGCGGCTCGGTCATCAGCCACACGCCCGCCCCGCGCAAGCGCATGTTCGAAGATCTCGAAACGGCCGCCAAGGCCCTCCGCGAAAACGAGGAGCGCAAGGAGTCCATCTTCCGCCAGAGCGTGGACGCGGAGCGCAACAAGGCCGACCTGCTCGAAAAGAAATTCGCCGAGGCCCTGCGCAAGGCCAAGGACGCACCGGACGTGAAACCCCTGCGCGAGTTCGATTTGGATTAGACGGCCCGATCGCTCCTGCGCCGGGGCTACCGCTCACCGCGCGCGCGCATCTGTTTTCACCAGGTGATTTGAAGCAACAACCGCTAAGGAGACAACATGGGCGCCATACCGATTCAACCGCGGAGTCTTCCCCAGGAAAACGACGAACTCCATTTCGAACCGGATCACCAGACGGACTGGAAACGCATCCGCATCGGCGGCACCCTCCTCACCGGCGCATTCCTGCTCATGGCAGGCAAGCGCAAAGCCGGCCTCATTGTCACCATGGCCGGAACCGCGCTGGCCATGCTCGAAGAGAGGGAAGTTGTCGCCCGCTGGTGGAATGCCCTGCCCGGCTATCTCGACACCGCGCAGGACATGCTCGTCCAGGCGCACGAAACCATCGACGACCTCACTGCCAAGCGCGACAGGATCCTGTCGATCTTCGGCCGCGAGTGCCGCAAATAGCCGTCCACTTCAGATCCCGAGCTGGCGCCGCCCAGCATCGCTGATGCGGTGCGGCGTCCACTTCGGCTCCCACACCAGGCTCACGTCCACCTTTGAAATATCCGGAATGCTCGCCAGCCGGTTGTGCACCTGCTCCAGGATCAGCCCGCTCGCCGGGCACTGCGGCGTGGTCAGCGTCATCGTCACCCTCACCCACTGCCGCGGCCACTTCGGCGTCGAGTCCGGGTCCGGTCCCGTCTCGACCGCGTAGATCAACCCAAGATCCACAAGGTTCAGCTTCACCTCGGGATCGAAGCAGTCGCGCAACGCCGTCAGGATGTCGGATTCGGAAAACATAGGCAGTTCGTAGTTCTTAGTTCACAGTTCTCAGTCTTTGACCGTCAGGAAGAAATCATTCGTACGAGCGAGCTCAGACAGGGCCGGGAAATAGCTCACTGTGAACTACGAACTAAGAACTGTGAACTGTGAACTGCCTTTCAGTTCTTGCGTTCGACAAGATACCGCGCCACCGACTTCAACCCCTCCGCCCGGCTCCCATACGGCTCGAGCGCCGCAAACGCCTCTTCAATCAGCGCCGCCGCATCGCGCTCGCTCTGCTCAATGCCGTACACGGCCGGCCACGTCGCCTTTTCCGTCGCCATGTCCTTGCCCGCCGTCTTGCCTAGCTGCTCCGAATCCACCGTCATATCGAGTACGTCATCGACAATCTGGAACGCCAGCCCCGCCTTGCGCCCGAAAGTCGTCAGGTTCGCGACGTCCTCCGCATTCGCGCCCGCATACACGCCGCCCGCCACCACGCTCACGCGGATCAGCGCCCCGGTCTTCGCGCGGTGAATCGCCTCCACCAGTTCCGGCGTCGGCTTCTGGCGCTCGCTTTCAATATCCAGCACCTGCCCGCCGATCATTCCCTCCACCGTTCCCACGGCGCCCGCGATCAGCCCGATGATCTGCACCGCGGCCGCCGGAGGGCATTCAAGCCCAGCCAGCACCTCGAACGCGCGCGTCTGCAGCGCATCGCCCGCCAATATCGCAATCGCCTCCCCGAACGCCACGTGGCACGTCGGCTTCCCACGCCGCAGGTCGTCGTTATCGAGCGCCGGCAGATCGTCGTGGATCAGCGAATACGTGTGCAGCATCTCGATCGCCGCGCCCAGGTTCTCGATGCCCTGCGGCATCCGTCCCGCAATCGTCACGGCGGCCTGCATGGCCAGCACCGGCCGCAGCCGCTTGCCGCCCGCAAACGTGGAGTGGCGCATCGCTCCGTGAATCGAAGCAGGCACCGTATCGACGCTCGGAATCAGCGCGTCCAGAGCGCGGTCGGTAAGCTCCGCGCCTTCGTGGATCAGCGCTTTTACGTCAACATGCATTTCTTTCATTTTAGACGAGAGCGCCCTCGCCGGAGCCTATGCGCGCCGCGCCCCAGGACGAATAAGGCCGCCAGCACAATGCAAGCCGCCCCGCTGATCCGCCGCCCCCAGCGCACATCCGGCGTCGTTGTCCAATCCATCGAAAGCGCCACCGGCCCCGCACTCACCGGCACAACCATCAACCCGTCATCCCGCTCCGGCATGGTCGTAACGCGCTGCCCATTCACCCGCACATCCCAAGCCGGATACCGCCGCAACCGCAGCACCAGGTAACCCCCGTGCGGCACAGCGCCATCGATCCGCTTGTGGAGCATCGCCGTCCGCCCCCGCGCCGCCGCAAACGCAAGCGTCGCATCGCAACTCTTCTGTGCCGGAGCCCAGTCCGGCTGCGGATCATCCGCCGTAATCTTCCCCAGCACCGCCGCCGCATCGCTCACCAGGCAAGCGCCCGGCAAATCCTCGGGAACCATATCGTCGTCGGCGCCCGGTGGCGCATACTCGTCCACCCCCGCGTAGCCGCCTCCGTCGCCGTAATACCCAACCATGGCCGGAACCGCGTCGTACTGGTCGCACACCTGAAAAAACTCGCGTCCCGCAACCACCGTGAGCCCCACAAACACCGCGCCAAACGCCGCCCAAACAATCCATCTCAACCCTGCTTGGCGTCTTTCTGATCCCTGGTCCCTGATCCCTGATCCCTGTATTTCTGGTCCCTGTCCTTTCACCACCGCAGCGGCCACAAAAATCGCCAGCGGCGCCTCCACAGCCACCAGCCATCGCCACGGAAACTGCAAGAACCTGAGCTTCGGCAGCACATCCCACAACGGCAGCGAAACCGGAAGCAGCAGCACCAGCACCACCACCGGGATCAGCCCCAGCGGAACCCACCATCGCCGTGAACCCGGCAGAGTCCGCCGTCGCCAGCCCACCAGAACGCAGGCCAACGTC
Source organism: Occallatibacter sp. (assembly GCA_035263625.1). Taxonomy (GTDB): domain Bacteria; phylum Acidobacteriota; class Terriglobia; order Terriglobales; family Acidobacteriaceae; genus Telmatobacter. The sequence continues at coordinate 11,751 of DATFRB010000083.1, read as the reverse complement.
ACAACGATCATCGCCACCGCAACCCACGAAGCCTTATCGAGCTCCGTATCGTGCAGCGCGAGCAGCGCGCCCCCGCGATGACCGAACAAGAAGCTGTTCTGGATCGCCAGCCCCGGATCGTCCACAGCCTGCCGTATATCAACCCACCGCTGCTCCCACGCAGCCGGAACAAGGTAGAAAGCAGCCAGCCCCAGCCCCAGCGCGGCGCCCCCCGCCGCGCGCCCAAGCGGCCGGCACGATCGCTCCATCACCGCCGCCACCAGCGCAACCCCGGCGAGCAGATAACTCGCCATCACGCCCACAGGCGCATTCGAGAGCCACGCCCCCGCAATCACCACCGCCAGCAGCAACACCGTCCCGCGCCGTTCCGACGCACCCGGCCGCGCATCCCGCAGCATCAGCAGCAACAGCAGCGGAATCCAGAACCCTCCCGCCAGCTCCGCAAACGCGGACCTCTCATACACCGTGAACAGCGTGTAGCCGGAAAAAATCGCCACGCACCCTGCGAGCGTCGCCGCCCCATCCTCCATCGCCTGCCGCGCCAGCGCGCGCACCGCGAACCCCGTCGCCGCCAGCAGCACAAACACCAGCGCCGACGGCACAAGGCCCCACGGCAGCACCGCGCCCAGCGCCGCGCCCAGCATCCAAGTCAGCGGAGGATAAAAAATAAACCGCGGCTCGCCCGTGTTGAAGTTCGGGCTAGGCGCCCAGTGCGGATACGCGATTCCCGCCTGCCAGCTATGCAGCGCATCCAGCCACGACACAAGATGAAAATCGAAATCGTGTCCGCACGAATTCCCGCGAATCAGCAGCGGCGCCACCGCCACCGCCGCCGCCACCACGATCACCGCCGGATTCGCAAACCGTCCCCACCTCACCCGTCTCTTCCCCGTTGAATTCGACGTTCTCTTGTCCCTATGTCCCTATGTCCCTATGTCCCTATGTCCCTACGGCGTGAGCCGCAGCGTGTGCCGCGTATTCGCAGCCACCGCCGCCTCGCTGAACGGCAGCGCGAATGTGGTCCCGTCATACCAGTCGTTCCACTGGTCCTTGAAATACGCGCTATAAGGATTCCCGCTCTCGCCCAGCACGATATTCTCCGTGGACCCGTCCACGTTATTCCAGTCCATCGTGAACCGCTGCGAAGGCGCCAGCGTCACGCTCACCTGTTTCACCGTCGTCGTGTCCCCGCTCATCGGCTGCGGCCCGGTCCCGGCGATCTTCCCGATGACCGGCAGCATCTTCGCCAGCGGGTGCTCAATATTAATCGTGTGCCAGCTTCCGTACGCCCACTGGCTCACATCCGACGGAGCCTGTCCTTTCGCCATCCCGCGCTTCACCGCCTCGGCCAGCACAGCGTCCCAATCCTTGTATCCCGGAGGAATCCATCCCTCCCCGCCGTGCATGATGATCTCTTCCTCGGCGAAGTTCTCCTCGGCCCAGCGATAATCCTTCGCCAGCTCGCCCAGCTTCGGATCAAGAATGATTGGCCACAGCGCATACCGTGCCTGGTCCACCAGCGAAGCCGCCGCTGAGCTCGTCGTCAGCTTCCCATCCCAGCTCCGCATCAGATCCGCCGCCTTGCGCAGCCGGTCGTCGGTCCCCGCCGCATGGTCAATCGCATACGCAAACCGGTGCGCCAGCTCCTGGTCCACCTCGCTGTAGATGTCCGTCTGCGTCGCAATCATATCCTTCGCCGCCAGCCCGTCGCGCCCCTGCAGCGATTTATAGATCCGCTCAATTCGATAAGGATCCATCCACTCGAGCGAAATCTGGTACGGCGACTTCTCCGTCGTCACCCTCGCATTCGCCGTCGCCAGAAACCCCGACGGCGGATCGACCGCGCTCGGCAGCGAGTCGAACGGCATATAACCCTGCCACTCGTGCGCCGCATCCGCAATCGGCTTCCCCGCCAGGCCGCCCGGTCGCAACGGAACCCTGCCCACCGCGTGATACGCAATGTGCCCCTGGTCGTCCGCGTAAACCAGGTTCTGCGTCGGCCAGCACCACTGCCCGATCGCCGCCGAAAACTCCGCCCAGTTCGCCGCCGTGTTCATCGCATACAGCGGCAGCCCGTTCATCGTGCCGTCGTAGAGCGTCCACTTCAGCGCCACCGGCTGCTCATCATGCTTCAGCATCGGATTCAGCAGCGGCCCATGGTCCGTCGTCTCGACGTCCACCTTCACGTCCTCGCCGCCGCGCACGTGAATCGTCTCGTGATCCACGCTCAGCGGCTTCCACGTCCCATCGGCCGCCCGGTAATTCCCCTTGCCGTCGAGCTTCTCGACGTACAGATCCTGCACATCCGCGAACAGCGCCGTGAACCCCCACGCCACGTGGTCGTTGTGCCCCGCAATCACCATCGGGATTCCCGGCACAGTCACGCCCGCCGCGTGATAACCAGGCGCCTTCAACTCCACCATGTACCAGATGTTCGGCTCCGTCAGCACCAGGTGCATGTCGTTCGCCAGCAGCGGCTTTCCCGTAGCCGTATGCGCCCCCGCCACCACCCAGTTATTCGAGCCCGAAGCGCACCCCACACAATCCGGCAACCCCAGCGTCGATCTCAACTCATGCTCGTCCACCGCCTCTGTCGATGTGTCTGTTCCCTTTGTCCCTCTGTCCCTTTGTCCCTGCCTTTCTGACCCCTGACCACTGACCCCTGATCCCTGCTTCTCTGATCCGTGATCCCTGATCCCTGATCCCTGTTTTCCCGGCCCCTGATTCTCCGTCGTCGTATTTTCGTCATCGTCGTCATCGCTCGTCTTCGGAATCGGCCGCGGCTTCGTCAAATCGATCACCTCGCCCGTCGGCGGCCGGTCGCGCCACGACCCCACCGGGTAAAGCTCCGCCTCGAGCTTCGGATCATTCAGCTTCGCCGCAATGTGCTCCCGCGCCAGCTTCACATCCCAGTGCGTGTCCAGCATGTCGATCATCATCGTACCGATGCTCAGCGAGTCGGCCCCCGTCCACGGCTCCGGCTGATACATCAGCAGGCGAAACTCCGGCGGCAGCGTGCCCTTGCGAATCCGGTATTCAATGCAGCGATTCACGCCGATTGCGTAGTCGTCCATCCGCCGCTTGTCGTCCGCGCTCAAATTGTCATAGATCCGCTGCGCCGCATTGCGAAACCCCAGCACCCGCTGCGCCACGTCATGCTTCACCATCCCGCTGCCCATGATCTCGGCAAGCTGGCCGTAGGCGTTGCGCCGGTACGCGTCCATCTGCCACAGCCGGTCCTCCGCCGTCACGTACCCCTGCGCGATGAACAGATCATCCTGCGTCGCCGCCTCGATATGCGGCACGCCATGCGCATCGCGCCGCACCGTAACCGGCGCCGACAACCCCGCGAAGGGAATGTCGCCATCCAGTTGCGGCAGCGCGGCCTTGGTAGCAGACTTCAGCCAAAGCACGCCCGCCACTGCGAGCGCCACAACCAGCACCACCACCACTGCCAGCGCATAACCCAGCACGCGCACCCAGCGCCGCCGCTTTCGCGCCACGCCAAACGCGCGTTCCGTCGCCGGTGTATAAATCTCAGGATCGCCCATCGGTCAACAACAGGATACCGCCGCGGTCCTCGCAGGAAGGCTCCTAAGGTACACGACAAAAGCTCGGCGGATCAGATATGCGGCAAAGCAACACGACTAAGAAGCGCATGCCCTACTGGTTTATCTGAACTCCTGGCCACCCGTAATCCACTCTCTGAAGCTGGGCGCCTAACGGGTCACAGACTGGCTTTTCAGAAGACCTGGATGGCGTGCGAGCCTGCAACAGACGAATTCGCCTGTCAGACCTCAAGAATAGCTTTACCGCCTCACCCGGCTTAATCACGGCATCCGCTCCGGTTGCCTCCTCATCGCGTGACAGAGCGATTACATTCGGTATCAAGAACGGAAAGACTGCGAGTATCGCAACCATCAAAACAATTTCGCCGCTTTGCTTGGCAATTGAATGAAATGACGCTGCCGGTTTCAGACGCTTTGCTTTCAGGCGCAGAGTTGAATCTCCTGCTTTCAGGTCTTGAAGACGCATCTCGAGTCTGCCGTTGTGTCTCCCCGCACGGCCGCGCTTCACGTCGATAATCGTCCCGGCAAGAAGTGTTCCCGCAGGGATTACTACGAATCCTTGCGCCACAACATCACGGGCGATGGCAAATTTCACTGTGGACCCAACTGCTGCCGTCGCGGAGCTGATCGCATCGAGGGGAACAACAACGATCTCCGTTCCCTTTGAAACGACGACCGTCCTCCGGCTTGATCCATTCTTTTGTGGGGGTGCCAACGTGGAAACGACCTTCTCCTGAGGGAGGAAAAACGTCTGCTGGGCAACCAGCGCTGGCACCAGCAATACGCACATCGCCCCGCACAACGATCGCTTCACCCTCAGCCTCCTTCGTCGAGTTCCGCTTGCCGCTATCGCCGCACCGGCAGCGGCAGCCCCGGCCGCGGGTGGATTCTCAAGCGCACCCTGTGTCTCGCACCGTGAACACGCGCCTGCACGCCTGCTCCCGCGAAACTCCCGTTCATCGCCTCCGCCCCTAGTCCTATTGCCCCCGCTATCCCCGCTCCGATCACGCCGAACGCCAGCCCCGTTCCTGCATCCTTGCGCGCTCCCATCAGCCCCATCATCGTGCCCGTAATCCCCGCCGCCACCAGCACCCCGGGGTGCCAGTTGCGCTCTTTCGGGCTCGCCGCCCGCCACCGCTCCTCATCCACGCGGATCACCTTGTCGCGGTCGAAGCGGTATCCCGTCCCCGTCGGCCCATCCAGCTCATCGCAGAGCAGGTACGCATCCGTCGCTCCCGCAAACCTGCACCCAACCGGCGGCCCATACGTGCTCGTCACCGTGACCAGGGCGCCATACGCAATCGCCTGCACGCGCTTCCATTCCGCATCGGGCATTCCCGCAGGCGGCGTGGTTGCCGCGCCCGTCTGCCCCACAGGCGCACCGCCAGCTTGCGCCGCCGGAGCAGGATCGTCCGGCAGCCCCTGGCACACTGCCGCCAGCGGCGACAGAGCCACAAAGTAAAGCATCAGCGTAAAGAGAAACTGTTTCATACCCCGCCATCGTAGGCAGGGCCGCGCAAGTCAGTGTGCCCGTTCAGGACACTTCCGCATCTGTCACAAGCCGATAGCTGATAGCTGACAGCTGAAAGCGAAGAGCTACGAGCTCGCCGTCAACCCCATCTCCGCCTCCCGCAGACGCGCAATCGCCCCCTCCGACAACAGCCGGAACGCAATCCCGAAGCATCCCCGCGGCAGCTCCGCCGCCGTCACCGCGTCACACACCACAGCCGACGCCGCATCCAGCCCGCGCTTCCACCCCGTCTCTTTCGCATCGCGCACCAGCAGGCTCCCGGGGTCCATCCCCGCCGCCACCAGCATGATCTTCGCAATGCTCTGGAACTCCGCCCATCGCGATGCGATCCCAATCAGATCGCCAGAGTGGTCAGGCATGTACCGTTGCACGTGGTCGTGCAGCTCCGGCGCCACCGGATGCACCTCGAGCACCGTCAGCTCGCATCCCGCCGGCAGCAGCTTCCGCACCGCCGAAGCCTTGCTCGGCAGCACCACCGGCATCGCTCCGTCCAGCACGCCGTCGCGGCAGCACTCTTCGAACGAGCACCCCGTAATGGGCAGAGTCAGCGCCGGCTCCATCTCGGCCATCACAATCGCGCGCAACTCAACGTCCGGCTCGATCACCAGCCACCGTCCCGGCGGCTCCATCTGCATCCACCGCCGCACGCGCTCGCGCACCAGCGCCGGCGGCGCGCCAGCCTTGCGCGCCTTGCGCACCATCTCGCCGATCAACTCGTCAACGCTGAATTCAAGCGCAAGCTCCGGCGTTCGCGGCAAGGCCGGCCGCGTCGCGCGCACGTATACGCCGCTCCCGTGCCGGAACTCCAGCCACCCATCTTTTTCCAGTTCGCGATAAGCCGCGCTCGCCGTGTTCGCGTGGATGCCGAACCGCCGCCCCAGCTCGCGCGTGCTCGGCAGCCGCTCTCCCGGCTTAAGGTCGCGGCAAAGAATCCCCAGTCGCACCTGCGTCACGAGCTGCTCGCGCAGGCTCACCTCGGCACTGCGATTAAGCCAGATGCGCATCTCGCTTCAGCCTGCCGCCTGCTCTGCGGCGATCACCGGAGCCGCTTCCGCGCGCTTCCGCCCGTACATCACAATCAGCGCCAGCAGGATCAGCAGCATCGTCGGAATTACAAGGACGCTGCCCTCGGGCCCGTCCGCTCCGCCGCTCCACAGCGTGTTCCCTGTCATGGTCGAATTCAGCAGGTGTCCCTTGGCCAGGAAGCCCGAGTCCGGAGTCCCGTAGAAATAAGACTGCCCCCAATCCCATGCCGCGTGGCAACCAACGGCCCACCACACCGATCCCGTCAACCGCACGCTCGCGCAAAACACAACGCCGATCCCCGCCGCGGAGAAGATCCCAATCCAGTTCTCTCCGGGATTCGCCGTGTGCCCTGCTCCAAACATCACCGAAGTTACCCACGTCGCGCACCAGAACCCCGAGCTCGGCGCCTTCTTCAGCTCCAGCAGCAGGCACGGAGCCAGTCCGAGTAGCGCGATTAGATATGCGCCCCACAGCCCGCTCGCCTTCGGGTTCAACGTCGCAACACCGCACAGCACCACGACCAGCCCCAACGCCCACCAGAAGTTCAATCCCCGCGCCAGCGTGTAGAGCAGGTAACAGCGGGCCAGTCCCTCTTCAAAGCAGCCCACCATCAGGAACGCAACCGCCCACGCCGCCGCGTATTTAAGGATCTGCGTACCGCTCAGCGCCAAACCGGAAAAGTGAATCCAGCCGCCCAGATTCAGCGCAAACACCAGCACGCTCAGCGCAAGAAAGCCGACGACCAGTCCGTTTCCAAAGCGGGCCATTGGTCCAGGCCCCGCGAGGTTGTAGTCCGCAATCCGCCGGCGTTCGATCTTCGCCATAATCCAGGAAGCGAGCAAAATCATCAATACGCCCGAGCACTCGGTCACAATCGAGCCCAGCGGCTCCATCGCGGCCGTCGAGCCCGGAGCCCTCTTCGGCACCACGTGCGACAGCCTGACAAGCCAGTTGATCAGCGACGCAAGCCCGAAGAACAGCGACACAAAGATACAGAGCGACCACCCCGCACGCAGCCCCTGCGGTCCGATAAAGATCAGCACCAGCGGATTGGTCGCGACGGGGGGCTGCCCTTCCGGCTGCAAGATCCCGGTCTCCGGCGTCGATCTCATCGCGTCCAGCGCCGTCACAGCAGCGTTTGCGTCGTGCACGGAAGTGGGCGGATCTTGCAACTTAGCGTCAGGGGTGGAAGATTCAGGCGCAGAGGTCGGATTCTCCGGCTCCATGGACTCTCCTTTGAAGCGCTGGATTGGGTATTTGCGGAATCTTACCCGAAAACACCCTACGCCCGCATCCGCGGAATCGTTCCGTTCATTTGACCGAATCCTCGCTCAGAATGAATCCGGCCAAGCGCGCGCCTCATGCCAGATCCCAGGAACTTCAATAGCCGTCGTATTCTGTCGTAATATGACGAATCCCAGGACCATTTCCGTTCGCATTGCGGGCGATCGGGTAGAGCTTCTAGACGAGATCGCGCGGAACATTGGGCGCGATCGCAGCTACGTTCTTAACGAAGCCGTGGACCGCTATCTAAATGAATACCGGCAACTCGCGCGGATGGTTGAGCAGGGACGGAAGGAAATCCGCGCAGGAAGGGTCTACGCCCATGAGGATGTCGAGCGCGCGTGACTTGCCGGCCACTGATCACTGAACACTGACTGCTGATCCCTGTTTTTCTGGTCCCTGATCCCTGATCCCTGCCTTTCTGATCACTGACCACTGACCACTGTCTTATTCATCCCTCAGCGCCACCATCGGCTCCACCCGCGCCGCGCGCCGCGCCGGAATCCAACTCGCCGCCAGCGCCACCATCGCAATCGCCGCCGTAATCGACCCGAACACCACCGGGTCGTCAGGGCTGACGCCGCGAAGCAGGTTCGCCACCATCCGCGCCAGCGCAAACGCCATCACCAGCCCGGCTCCCAACCCAACACCCAACAGCCGCGTCGCCCGTCCCATGATCATCCGCAGCACGTCTTCCCGCCGCGCTCCCATCGCCAGCCGCACCCCGATCTCCCGCGTCCGCTCGCCCACCAGGTTTGCCATCACGCCAAAAATCCCGATCGCCGCCAGCAAAAGCGCAACCAGCGCATCCACGCCCATCAGCACCGCCGAGTAGATCAGCCCAGTCAGTTGCTCATGCATCAGATGCTGCCATGTCTCCATCTCATCGACTGGCAGCGCCGCATCCAGCCCCGCCAGCGCCTTGTGCACCGGATCGGCCAGCGCCGTCGCATTCCCATCCGTCATCACCGCGTACCTCGCGTCGCGATTCGGCAGTTGCGCCGCGCTCAGATACACCGACGGCTGAATCTGCTGGTCCCACAGCGAGTAGGTCGCCTCCTCCGCCACGCCCACAATCGTCAGCCACGGCGTCTGGCCCGGCCCATCCCGTCCCAGTCGAATGTGCTGCCCGATCGGGTTCTGGTTCGGCAGATACCGGTCCACGAACCTGCGGCTCACGACCGCCACGGGCTGCGTTCCCAGAGCGTCGCCAATCGTGAACCCGCGTCCGTCCACGATCGAAACATGGAACGCGGAAAAGTACCCGTCGCTGACCGTCACCCGCCTCGCACTCTGGAACTTCCCCGGCATCACTGGACGATTCTCGATCGCCGCGTCCTGCACCCAGCCCATGTCGCTGTACGGCAGCGCCGATGTGATCTCCGCGCTCTTCACGCCCGGAATCGCGCGCAGCTTCGTCAGGCTGTCCGCATACCATGCTGCCCTCTTCTCAGGCGTGCCATAGCGCGCCAACGGCAGCGTCATGTTGTACGTCAGCACCTGCTGCGGCTGGTACCCGTCGGCCACATGCAGCGTCGCATTCATCCCCTTCGACATCAGCGCCGCCCCGATCACCAGCGCCACCGCCAGTGCGATCTGCGACCCCGCAAAGATGTTCCTCAGCCTGTGCGACCGGCCCGACCCGATCGCCGACCGCGTCCCCGACTTGAGCTGCGCTACCAGGTTCACCCGCAGCGCCTCGAGCGCCGGCGCAAACCCTGAAACAATCGCCGTCAGGCCGGCCAGCACCAGCGAAAACGCCAGCGTCCGCCCGTTCAGCGACGTATTTGACCACCCCGACATGTAACGCGCCACGCGCGGCGGCATATTCACCAGCATGAAGTGCAGATCCAGCCCGCCCAGGGCCACGCCGCCCGCTCCGCCCAGCAGCGCCAGCAGCACATTCTCCGTCAACAGCTGTCGCATGATTCGCGTCCGGCTCGCTCCCAGCGCCGTTCGCATTGCAATCTCCGGCCGCCGCGCAATGCCCCGCGCGAACTGCAGATTCGCCACGTTCGCGCACACCACCAGCAGCACAAATAATGTCGCGCCAAGCAGCATCTTGTAATAGAGCGGCGTGTACGGCCCGTTGATCCCGTCCAGAAGCGTCTCGACCCTCACGTTCCAGCCCTGGTTCGTTACCGGATAGGCCTTCGCCAGCTGCTGCCCCACGATCCGCATCTCCGCCTGGGCCTGCTCGACTGTCACGCCGTCGCGCAGCCGCCCCACGACCAGGTAAGTGTGATCGTTCCTGTCCTTCAGCCGTCCGGGCGTGGGCGCAAACGGCACAAAGATGTCCACATCGCTTGGATACTGCATCGTCTTCGTCATCACGCCGACGATCGTGTACGCGCGCTGGTCGATTTGAATCGTCCGCCCCAGCACTCCTGGATCCGATCCGAAGCGCTGCTGCCAGAATGCGTAATTCAGCACCGCCACGCCATCGCGCCCCGGCACGCACTCATCGTCCGTGAACACGCGCCCAATCAACGGCTGCGCCCGCAGCACGCTGAAAAAGCTTCCCGAGCTCTGGGCCCCGCGCACGCGCACCGCATCGCCCGCGCCCGTCAGGCTCATATCGGAATCCGCAAGCACCGCCATCTGCGCAAACGAGTGGCTCCGCTCCTTCCAGTCAACGTAGTTGGCCAGCGCCGCCCGCATGTAGTCGGCGTTGCCGCCCTGCTCGCGCTGCTCGGCGATCGTTGCCACGCGGTCCATCTGCGGAACCGCAAGCGGCCGCAGCACCACCGCGTCCATGCTGCTGAACATCGCCGTGTTGATGCCGATCCCGATCGCCAGCGTCAACACCGCCGCCACCGTAAACCCGGGCGACTTCCTCAACTGCCGCGCCGCATACCGCAGATCCTGGATAAACGTGCTCATAAAAGCCTCTCGTGCCGGAATTTTCCTTTGCGCCTCAATATTGCACTCGGCGCGCCAATTCCCACCCGCCGCAAACCCTACAATCTAAACCATCTCCCCAAACCGCCGCCGTGACCTCCAATGTCCGCCCCCGCCCAGACTGTCCGAATCCGAACACCACACGCCACCGACTCGTGTCCCTTTGTCCCTATGTCCCTATGTCCCTGCTTCTCCGCCTTGACACATCCAGCCTCTCCCTTGATCCTTAGAAGTTCTGACTGCTTCACTTTTTTTTCAGAAGGGAACGCCCGTTTGCAGGTTCGCGTCTTCTACCACGACAAATGCTTCGACGGAGCCTGCTCGGCATCCCTCTTCACCCGCTTCCACCGCGAATGTATTGCCGCCGGCCGCTCCGCCGCATACTCCTACCACGGCCTCGTCCACCGCGCCGGGGCGCTCTTCGACGAGTCCGAGTTCACCGGCGACGAAAACGCCATCGTCGACTTCAAATACTCCGCCTCTCCCCGCATCACCTGGTGGTTCGATCACCACCTCTCCGCCTTCCTCACCCCCGCCGACCAGGCCGACTTCGAGCGCTGCCAGCGGGACCCCGCCTGCGCCGCGCGCAAGTTCTTCGACCCCACCTACATCTCCTGCACTAAGTTCCTCGCCCACATCGGCGCCACCAAGTTTGGTTTCGACACAGCGCCCGTAGCCGACCTCATCCACTGGGCCAACATAGTCGACGGAGCGCTCTACGAGAGCCCCCAGGCCGCGGTCGAAATGGCCGCACCCGCCATGAAGCTCACCCTCGTCATCGAGTCCAGTCACGACCCGGCCTTCATCCCGCGCCTCATCCCTCTGCTCACCGAGATGCCGCTCGCCGAAGTCCTCGCCCAGCCGTTCGTAGCCTCGCTGCTCCCGCCGCTCCTCGAGCGCCATCAGCACAACATCGCTCTCATCCGCAGCCGTGCCGAAGAGCGCGATGGAACCATCTTCTTCGACATCACCGACCACCCCACCGAGGGATTCAACAAGTTCATCCCCTATTACCTGCACCCGCAGGCGACTTACTCCATCGGCCTGTCGAAATCCAGCTTCCGCACCAAGGTAGCCGTAGGCTCCAACCCCTGGACCAAAGCCGACCCCAGTAAGATGGTGAACTTAGCCGCGATCTGCGAACGCTACGGCGGCGGCGGCCACGCCCGAGTAGGCGCCATCAGCTTCCCGCCGGATCAAGAAGACAAAGCCCGCGCCGCAGCCAAAGAAATAGTCCAGGAACTCCGCTCCAAGAACCCGCTGTAGCTTTTTCCTCCAACACCCGCTGCGCTCCCACGCTGTCTTCCTGAGATGGGATGAGAGTGCTGGTCTCCGGCCGCAGCGGTACTCTGCGGCTGGACGCAATCTTGAGTTGCAGGAGACCAGCATGAAGCAGGGTATCAGGATGAGTGGGGAGACGGAATTGGCCAGTGTGGGCAT
>DATFRB010000082.1:0-2380 GCA_035263625.1 Occallatibacter sp. | reverse complement strand
TGCTGTGTAACGGTATTGGTGTTTACCGATGAAGGCGCGTACTCTCTTCGACAAGATTTGGGACCGCCATGTGGTGTGCGACGGCCCCGAAGGCTCGACCATTCTTTATATCGATCTGCACCTGGTGCATGAGGTCACGTCCCCGCAGGCGTTTGCCGGGCTCCGCGAGGCCAAGCGCAAGATCCGCCGCCGCGACCTCACCTTCGCCACCGTCGACCATAATGTTCCTACCACCGGGAACCGGATGGTGCTGGAAGATGCGCTGGCGCGCACGCAGGTAGAGACGCTGCGGCAAAACTGCCGCGAGTTCGGGATCCGCCTGTTCGATTTGCAAGCGCCGGAGCAGGGAATTGTTCACGTGATCGGACCGGAGTTGGGGCTGACGCAGCCGGGTTCGACGATTGTCTGCGGCGATAGCCACACCAGCACCCATGGCGCGTTCGGCGCTCTGGCCTTCGGCATAGGAACATCAGAAGTGGAGCACGTGCTGGCCACGCAGTGTCTGGTGCAGAAAATGCCGAAGACCATGCTGGTGCGCTGTTCGGGCATGCTTTCGCCAGGAGTTACCGCCAAGGATTTGATCCTGGGAATGATCGCGCAGATTGGAACCGACGGCGCGACTGGGCACGTGATCGAGTATGCCGGCGAGGCTATCCGCGCTCTCTCCATGGAAGGGCGGATGACCGTATGCAACATGAGCATTGAGGCCGGCGCGCGTGCGGGAATGATCGCGCCCGATCAGGCCACATTCGATTATCTTCGCGAACGCCGCTTCGCCCCCCGGGACGAAGCCTGGACCGAGGCCAAAACCTTCTGGGAGACTTTGCCGACCGATCCCGGAGCCGCCTTCGACAAGACCGTGGAGATCAATGCGGCCCAACTGGCTCCATTCGTTACCTGGGGCACCAATCCCGGAATGGCCGCGCCCGTGACCGGGGAAGTGCCCGATCCTGAGCAAAGCCCCAGCGACTCCGAACGCGGCGGCATGGTCCGCGCCCTTGAGTACATGGGCCTGCGTCCGCACACGCGGATTGAGGACATCGCTCTGGATCGCGTCTTCATCGGCTCCTGCACCAACGCGCGATTGGAAGACATACGAGCTGCGGCTCGCGTCATCAAGGGCTACAAGATCTCAAAAAGCGTTCAAGCCATGGTGGTGCCGGGATCGCAGCAGGTAAAACGCGCGGCCGAGCAGGAAGGACTGCACCGCATCTTTACTGACGCCGGCTTTGAGTGGCGCGAATCCGGATGCTCCATGTGCCTGGGCATGAACGCGGATCGCCTTCAGCCCGGCGAGCGCTGTGCCTCCACCAGCAACAGGAACTTTGAAGGCCGCCAGGGCGCCGGCGGGCGGACGCACCTGGTAAGCCCAGCCATGGCCGCCGCGGCCGCTGTTGCCGGGCACTTCGTGGACATCCGCCGCTGGCAATACAACGAGTAAGGACTCGGAACTCAAGATGGAAAGATTCACCGTTCATACCGGAATCGTGGCCGTGCTCGACCGCGACAACGTCGATACCGACCAGATCATTCCCAAACAGTTTCTCAAACGCATTGAACGCACCGGCTACGGCGATGTGCTCTTTTTTGACTGGCGCTTCGACGCCGCAGGTAAACCCAACCTGGCGTTTTCCCTGAACGCCCCGCAATACTCTGGCGCCAGCATTTTGCTGGCGGGAAAGAACTTTGGCTGCGGCTCGTCGCGCGAGCACGCGGTCTGGGCTTTGCGCGATTACGGCTTCCGCGTTGTGATCGCGCCTTCGTTTGCCGATATCTTCGCCAACAATTGTGTGAAGAACGGCGTTCTTACTGTCGCGCTGCGGCCTTCGGAGGTGGTGGCGCTGAAAGACCGCGATGCGGCCGGACGCTTTCACCTGACGGTGGATCTGCAAAAGCAGGAAGTTTCGTCACCGGACGGCTTTTCAGCCCGCTTCGAGATCGATCCCTTTCGCCGTACCTGCCTGCTCGAGGACTCGACGAGATCGGCATGACTCTGACGCACGAGAAGGAAATCGCGGCCTACGAACAAAGCAGAAGGTGAGCGACGGCGAATCGCATTTTGTTCTCGGTCTGGATCGATCCTAGGATTTCTAAAACGCTTCCTCGCGCCCGTCATCCTGAGCGCTGCGCCGCGTCAAGTCATTCTTCACGAGGTTGATGGGCGCGGAGTCGAAGGACCCCGAAGCTCCTTCGTCTCGCGAAACTGCATCAAGGCATTCTCTAGAGAATTCCCTGACGCTGCGTCGGCTCTTCAGACATCCTCGGGGTCCTTCGACTCGCCCTTACCCCGGCAAGCCGGGGCTCGGACTCGCTCCCAATGACAAAAGAGGGCTGGTGCTCCAGGATCGTGTGGCACGGGCACTCACTCTTGCCCGTGCTT
>DATFRB010000081.1:0-2048 GCA_035263625.1 Occallatibacter sp. | reverse complement strand
AGCGGACCTTTGAACTCGATATCCTGCGGGAGCTTGACGACGCTGGTGTCTGTGCCCTGTGCGTAAGCGAGGGGCGTCAGTAGCGCAGCACTCGACCTAACTCTCATCTTTTGCTCCTAGAATTCGTGGGCATACGCCACCGCGCCGCCCAGCAGCGTGATGAACTCGCGTCGCCCGATCATTCGATCACCTCGTCGGCGCGCAGCAATATCGACGTCGGAATTGTGACGCCGATCGCTCTCGCAGTCTGAAGATTCACGACAAGCTCGAATGTGGTTGGCTGTTCGACCGGCAAATCGGCCGGCTTGGCGCCTCGAAGAATCTTATCCACGTAGGCAGCCGCTCGCCGGAAACTACCGGGAATGCTCGGGCCATAGGCAATGAGACCGCCGACCTCTGCGACCTCCTTCTCCGGAAACAGCGTCGGCAGGTGGGACGCCGCCGTGAATGTCACGACGCGGGGGTGTTGGCCATAGAGCACGGGGTCCGGCAAGACAATCAAAGCGCCAGCGTGCGCTGAGGTGATCGCGGCGAATGCGCTTCCGAACTTGTCCGGTGCTTGCACCTCCGCGAACTGGACCTCAACGCCAAGCGATTGCGCTGCCGCTTTCGTTTGCTCCACAATTGGGGCGGTATTCGGATTTAACGGATTCGACAAAACCGCCACCCGTGCGAGTCTGGGCACAATCTCGGTCAGGAGTTGGAGCCGCTTACCGCTCAGTTCTGGTGCCTGGAGACTCAATCCGGTTATGTTCCCGCCGGGCCGGTTGAGGTTCGCGACCAAGCCAGTTCCAACCGGATCAGCGCTCGTCGCCATGACGATTGGGACGGTTTGCGTAACAGTTTTTGCCGCCTGGATTGCCGGCGTGCTCTCCGCCACGATGACATCCAACCGCAATCGAGCCAGCTCGGCAGCGATCGCCGGAAGCGCGTCCTCTTTACCCTCGGCAAAACGGTACTCGACGATGATGTTCTGCCCTTCGACCCAGCCGTATTCCTTCAATCCCTGGCGAAATGCCTCCAGCTGCCCCCGCACTGCCGTCGTGCGCGCGTTGCCAGGCAACAGAAGGCCAATCCGGCGAACCGTCGAGGCCGCATGCTGCGCTCGCGCGGCGAGCGGCCACGCCGCTGCCGCGCCGCCGAGCAGCGTGATGAACTCGCGCCTTTTCATTCGATCACCTCGTCGGCGCGAGCGAGCAGTGTGGGCGGCACCGTAAGGTCGAGAGTCCTTGCGGTCTTGAGATTAATGCTGAGAGCAAACTTAGTCGGCTGTTCGACTGGTAAATCGCCTGGCTTCGCACCTTTGAGAATCCGATCGACATGCGTTGCCGCCCGCCGAAACAGGTCGGGAATGCTCGGGCCGTAGGCGATGAGGCCGCCGGTGCGCACGAAGTCATCATGCTCATACATCGTCGGCAGGCGGTATTTTGCCGCTAGCTCTACGAGTCTCGCCTTGTGCGAGTTAAAGAACGCAGACGAGAGAGCATCGAGCGCTTCCGCGCGCGCGTTGACGGCAGCTTCGAAGGCGCTCTCGAACGTCTCTGGCTCTGCGACTTCCAGCAATTGAAGTGAGAGGCCAAGACGGCGGCTCGCTTCCTCCGTCGCTTCTGCCCATATCCGAGGCGTGTTCAGATCGAGCAGCACCGCGATTCGGCGGATGTTTGGTAGCGTTTCGAGCAGCAATTCCAGGCGCTTCGCGCTGAGTTCGGTGTTCAGAAACGACAAACCCGTGAGATTTCCGCCAGGGTGCGCAAGATTGCTCACCACGCCGATGGTGAGGGCGTCAGCCAAGACGAACACGATTGGAATCGTCGACGTCGCCTCCTTGAGCGCATGGACAGGCACCGCGGAGGCGCCGACGATTACATCTGGTTTCAGCGCCACGAGTTCGGACGCAAACTGTGAAATGGGCTCCGCTCTGCCCGCCGCGGAGCGGTAGATGTAGGAGATGCTCTTACCCTCCATATAGCCAAGGTCACGCATGCCTGTGCGGAAGGCTCCAAAATGCTGAGGTATTCCCGGGTCAAGAATCCCGACCTGCGGAAGGG
>DATFRB010000080.1:0-57764 GCA_035263625.1 Occallatibacter sp. | reverse complement strand
CGTCGATCACGATGTCGCCGTTCTCAAGATGCGGCAACAATGTCTCAATCGTCTGGTCGACCGACGCTCCGGCCTTGACCATGAGCATGACACGCCGGGGCCGCTTCAACAGGGATATGAACTCCTCGACGGAATGAGCACCTACGACGTCGGTTCCCTTTGCCTCGTTGGCGAGGAATTCGTCGACCTTCGACACCGTACGGTTGAAGACCGCTACCTTGTATCCATGGTCGTTCATATTGAGGACGAGGTTCTGTCCCATGACTGCGAGACCCATCAGGCCAATGTCGCACGATGCTTCAGGCATGAATCTTCTCCGAAAATGATTGGATTAGGACTGAAAGCAGAGGATCCAACCCGAATTCTAGTCGAGTGGTCTTCCCTCCGGAAAGCAGGCAATCTGAAACGGAGACGGAGACTGCAATACACCGAGATCATCGCGCGCCAGGGCGGCAGATGTAACCGTCGGCGCCATTTGTGAATCACAGAAAAAAGAGGTGAGCGCATGCAACTAGGAATGATCGGCCTGGGCAGAATGGGCGGCAACATGGCGGAGCGGATTCGGCTCGGCGGCCATCAGGTGGTTGGGTTTGATTTCAACGCCGACGCCGTGAAGAAACTCAGCGCATCGGGCAACGTGGGCGCTTCAACGCTGGATGACCTCGCGAAGAATCTTCAGGGACGCAAGGCAATCTGGATCATGGTACCGCAGGGCAAGCCGGTCGATGAGACGATCGCCAAACTCGAACCGCTGCTCAAAAAAGGCGACATCCTCATCGATGGCGGCAACTCAAATTACAAAGATTCGCAGCGCCGTTACAAGGAAGTTACCGCGAAGGGCTTCCAGTTTGTGGACGTGGGAACATCGGGCGGAGTGTGGGGGCTTAAAGAGGGTTACAGCATGATGATTGGCGGCGACAAAGAGGCGGTCGAGTATCTGCGACCGATCTTCGAGACGCTTGCGCCGGCAAAGGACAAAGGCTGGGGGCATGTCGGACCGGCCGGGTCGGGCCACTTCGTCAAGATGGTCCACAACGGAATCGAGTACGGCATGATGCAGGCGTTCGCCGAGGGCTTTACTATCATGGAGAGCAAGACCGAGCTCCACCTCGACATTACCCAGATTGCCGAGATCTGGCGATACGGCAGCGTCGTACGGAGCTGGCTGCTCGATCTGACCGCCGAGGCACTCCAGAAGAATCCATCCCTTGATGGTTTCGAAGCTTACGTGGAAGACTCGGGTGAGGGCCGCTGGACAGTTTACGAAGCTATCGATCTCAACGTTTCGGCCCCGGTGATCACGGAGTCGCTCATCCGCCGAATCCGTTCGCGCGAAGACAATAATTTCACCGACCGTATGCTTGCAATTATGAGGAATGCGTTCGGCGGGCATGCGGTGAAGAAGGACTAGTTCATAATTCGCAGTTCTTAGTTCGTAGTTCTCCGGATCCACTGTGAACTGCGAACTGTGAACTAAGAACTTACGGAGGTCGCCATGGCAGCAACGGTGCAGATGAGGGTACATCCGGACGACCTTTCCCAGGTTCCGCCGGCTAATGAACGGATTCCAAATCCGGTGGTGATGACGATCTTCGGCGCGTCGGGTGATCTGACCAAGCGCAAGCTGCTGCCGGCGCTTTATCACCTGGAGCAATCTGGCCTGCTACCAAAGAAGTTTGCCATTGTGGGAGTAGCGCGCCGCCCGCTCGGCGATGAGTTTGCGCAGGATATGCGCGAGGGGATTCTTGAGTTTGGCGGCGTCGACGCGAGCGATCCAAAGCTCGATGAGTTCATCGAAAAAGTCAGTTATTACCCGCTGAGATTCGACGATGCATCAGGTTATGCCGGGCTTGAGGCCGAGCTTGACCGGATTGCCAGGGAAAAAGGTATTGGGAACGACCGGCTATTCTATCTCGCCACCGCGCCGGAGTACTTTGCGCCTATCATCGAAAACCTGGGCGCGCAGGGCATGAACCGGGTGGAGCAAGCGCGCGTCGGAATCGTGATCGAGAAGCCGTTCGGGCACGACCTCGAGTCGGCGCGCGATTTGAATCACAGGGTAAATTCCGTGTTTCAAGAGAATCAGGTATTTCGCATCGACCACTACCTGGGCAAGGAGACGGTGCAGAATATCCTGGTCTTCCGCTTTGCCAACGGCATTTTCGAGCCTGTATGGAACCGCAATTTCATCGATCACGTCGAGATCACGGCGGCGGAATCGATCGGCATCGAAGGGCGCGGGCCGTTCTACGAGAAGGCGGGCGCGCTTCGCGATGTACTTCAGAACCACGTCATGGAGTTGCTGAGCTTTATCGGCATGGAGCCGCCCTCCAGCTTCGACGCCGACGCCGTGCGGCGCGAAAAGGTGAAGCTCTGGCAGGCGATCCCAAATATTCCGATCTTGAATGCTGTGCGTGGACAGTACGGACCGGGCGTTGTGGAAGGCAGGCGCGTGATCGGGTATCGCGAAGAAGAGCGCGTGAATCCCGAGTCGGGCACTGAGACCTACGCGGCCGTTCGGCTTCAAATCGAGAACTGGCGTTGGGCGGGCGTACCGTTTTATCTGCGCGCAGGCAAGCGGATGAAGAAGCGCGCGACGGAGATCACGATCCAATTCAAGCAGCCGCCTTTGCTAATCTTCAATCGCATGCAGTCGGGCGGTCCGTGCAACGAGATCCAGCCGAATCTGCTCAGCATCCGAATTCAACCTGACGATGGTATCGCACTGCGCTTCGGCGCCAAGGTGCCGAGTGCGCCGGGAATGTCGGTGTGCCCCGTGAACATGGACTTCGATTACGCGCAGGCGTTCGGCACTTCGCGCGCCAACGGCTATGAGCGGCTGCTGCTGGATGCTATGCTCGGCGACCAGACGCTGTTTTCGCACCGTGATGGCGTCGAGATTAACTGGGCGCTCTATACGCCGGTGTTGCAGGCGTGGGCGGCAAAGGAGCCGGAGGTCTTCCCGAATTATTTTGCGGGCTCCTGGGGCCCGGACTGCGCGGACCGGTTGCTCGAGCGTGGAGGGCACGCGTGGCGCAACAAGCTCGGCAAACCGGAGTAAGGCGGCGACTTCCGGGCTTTCCATCACAACTGTTTGCACTTGCGCGGTGTCTATATAAACAAATGACATACTTGCGCGTCATTCGCGTGTCTTTTCTTGCCGTACTTGTGTTGATTGTGGCGGGCGGAATGCCGTTTGCGATTGCGCAGTCGGGTGATTTCCTTGTAAGCCAGAATGGCCACGACGTCGGAACAGCGAGCTTCCAATTCACGGGAAACGCGGACGGGTACGAGTCGACGTCCGTCGTAAAGGTCAGCATGCAGGGCCTCGATTACGCGTTGTCGAAGACCGAGGAATTGGACGCAAGCAATCGCGTCAGGCACGTGATCCTGAGCGGCACGGTCAACGGCACCGCGGTCAATCTAGTAGGCAAGCCCGACGGCGCGAACTTTCTGCTGAACACCTCGGCAAACGGGCGCAGCTCGACTTCGCGGCTGGAGCTGCACCCGGCTTCGGTCTTTCTGCCCGACTTCGACCCCGGAGGCCTCGAGACGCTGCTTGCGCTGGCCGTGCAGCAGGGGAATCGCGATCTCTGGGCCATCATTCCCAAGCAGGCCGGGTCGGTCGATGCGGTTCAGCTGGCCACATACCCCGACGAGCAGGGCACACTCGATGGCCGCGCGATCGCCGTGCATCACATGGTTGCTACCATTGGGCAGGATCAGACCGAACTGTTCTCAGGGCCGGAGAACCAGCTGCTTCAGGCAGAACTGGAAGGGCCGGGATTTGCACTCGTGCGAAAGGGATTTGTCCTCACGCCGCCGAAGAAGCCGCTGGCGCCGACGGACTAGAGCAATTTCAAAGTTGGTATGTCCGATAGTGGAAGGTCGGCCGGCCACTTGAGGAACGCTCTTAAGTGCCGGAAAACGCACCTTAAGCGCATGCGTTCACCCCGAATTCGTTCCAATTTGTGGGACAAGTCTTGGCGATGATTGAGATAAGTCCTTTATTTGCAACACCGATATTTTTGCGATTCGCCGGGATCCCCACGAAAGAAATATTTATAGGGGGGGGAGGGGGCAGGGGGAGGGGGGAGGGGGGTAGTTGCTGTTGTTTTTGCCTCGCTTCAGGTGCTTTTTGGCTCACCTGGGGCTTGGCGGGCGCCCCAACTTACGGCACTCCTGGGAGTCTCGACATACAGCAATCCGGCTTCGGATGAGGGGCGACAGGCGCCGCTCCCTGAGACTGTGGGGTCCGGAGCTGCCCCTGACCGGCCTTTGTAGTAAGTTCGCTACACATATGCAGTAAATCTCATACACATATGTAGTAAGTTCATCCCCTCTTCCGGCCGTTGCGGCGGCGGAGACTGGGGCCCCTGAAAAGCGAAATGCCCGCGCGTGGCGGGCATATGAAGTGGGGTTTGCTCCCTCTATTCTTAAGTCTAGCAGGATTGAAAAGTGGATCGGCCATTTTCCCGGGTAAATCTTCATGGGATAACCTTATGATATAAAGCCAGTTGCTTGTATTTCGCTTTTTCTTCCCCACTTGACAGGCTTTCTTAGACGGAAATTTCCACAGCGGGGGCGGGGGATATTTGTTTGTGGCCGCATGCCTCAGAACGCGTTCCCGGCAGCGACGGCCGATGCCCAGGCCCACTGGAAGTTGAATCCGCCGAGGTGGCCTGTGACATCCACGGCTTCGCCGATGAAGAAGAGCCCGGAGACGTTGCGCGCCTCCATGGTGCGGCTGTTCAGGCCGTCGGTGTCGATGCCTCCGGCCGTGACCTCGGCTTTCTCGAATCCCTCAGTGCCCGCAGGATGAAACTCCCAGCCGCGGAGACGGCCTTCGCATGCTTCAATCGCCAGGTTGGACCAGCCTGAAGGCTGCGCTGATTCTGCAAGCTGATCGACGAGACGCTGCGGCAGTGCGCCGCGCAGAGCCTGCCGAAAAGCCTGCGCATCGCGTCGCGACTGCGGCTGAAGCAACGGCTCGAGCAGGCGCGCGCCGGGCGCAAGGCCCGGTGCGAAGTCCACCGTAACCGTTGTGCCCGGACTCCAATATGAGGAAGCCTGGAGGATGGCGGGACCGCTGAGCCCGCGATGGGTAAACAGCATTTTTTCGCGGAATCGGGTGTCCCTCCTATTGCCGGACTGCGCGGCCCAGGCGATGACTTCGGCAGAAACGCCGGTGAGCGACATCCAGTGCGCTTCACCGCCGCCGAGGACGAGAGGAACGAGAGCCGGGCGCGGCTCAATGATTCCCAGTCCAAATTGCCGGGCGACATCGTAGGCAAATCCCGTCGCGCCGAGTTTGGGAATCGAGAGGCCGCCGGTAGCAACTACCAGCGCGCCTGCACGGAACTCGCCGTGCGCGCCCACGACGCTGAAGTCGCCGGCCGGGGGACGACTAACCCGCAGATCACGCGCATTGAGAACCAACTCGACATGACCGGCTTCACACTCGGCGAGCAGCATGTCGAGGATCGCCCGAGAGGACCCGTCACAAAAGAGCTGGCCGAGCGTCTTCTCGTGCCACGGAATGCGATAGCGGCTCACGAGCTCAAGAAAATGCCGCGGTTGATACAGCGCGAGCGCTGACTTGGCGAAATGAGGATTGGCGGACAGAAACCTGTCGGGCGCACAGTGGATGTTGGTGAAGTTGCAACGGCCGCCGCCGGAGATCAGGATCTTCCGCCCCGGCTGCGCATTGTGCTCGAGCAGCGCAACACGCCGCCCGCGCCGGCCGGCTATGGCAGCGCACATCAGGCCCGCCGCGCCCGCGCCGAGAACGAGCACATCAAACGATCGCGGCGTTGAACTCATGCTGGACCAGCGCCCGGGAACCGCTCCCGCACGAGCGCCATGGCTTCTTCCGGCGTGGCGATTGTCCCTTCAAGCTGCGCATCCTCCACGGCCTGGAGCATCTCCTTGAACCGCGGCCCCGGCGCGTATCCGGCCGCGACGAGCTCACGGCCCGTGACAAGCGGATGCGGTCGCACATCCTCCTCAGGCATAGAGTCATACCGCCCGCGGACGAAGTTGTAGATATCCAGATTGGCGTGCGCGGCAAGGCAATCCATGCGATGCAGCTCGAGATGTTCTTCGAAACTCTCGAGCCGGAAAAAGCGCTTGAGTGTGGAGGCCTTCATGCGCGGCGCGTCGGCGAAGCGCATGTGGTTTTCAATGAGAGCGAGCACCTGGCGCGTGTCTTCATTCGAGAAACGGAAGCGGCGGCAGATCTCCGCACCCATAGCCACGCCGACCTCGACGTGACCGTCGAATCGGATGCGGTCGGGCGCAAGGCGAAAGGTGGGCGGCTTGCCGACGTCATGAAGCAGCGCCCCCCAGGCAAGCGTGTGCGCGCATCCGCCAGCAAGCTGTTCGAGGAGCAGCAGCGTGTGAATGAACACATCTCCTTCGGGATGAAACTGCGGCGGCTGGGCGACTCCCTTCATCTTCGAGATTTCCGGCAGAAGCTGCGCGAGCAAGCCGGTTTCGTCCAGAAGCTCGAATGCGCGCCGCGCGTGGCCTTCGGTGAGCATTTTGGTCAGCTCGTCGCGCGCGCGCTCCCGGCTCACCGCGTGGATGCGAGGGGCGAGTTCGCAGATGGCAGTGTGCGTGGCGGGTTCAATCGAGTATCCGAATCGCGCCGCAAATCGAACGGCCCGGAGAAGGCGAAGCTGGTCTTCTTCAAATCGGCGCCGCGGCTCGCCGATGGCGCGGATAATCCCGGCGTCGAGGTCGGCGAGCCCTCCGACATAATCGATCGCCACCTCGCGAAGGGCCTCAGGGTCATCGACAAAGTTGTTCAAGGCGCCACACCCGCGCAGAGGGTCGAGCAGAAGGCCGTTGATGGTGAAGTCCCGCCGCTGCACGTCTTCCTCGGGCAGCATGGTGTAGCGAACGACGTCCGGATGGCGGCCATCGGAGTACGCACCGTCGGATCGGAACGTTGCTACCTCGGTGACGGAGTATCGAGGCGCTGAGCCCGGAGCATCTTCAAGCGGCGGCATCTCATCCAGCGTCTCGTCCGCGACGAGCACTACGCCGAAATGCGCGCCCACAGCAAAGGTGCGCGGAAAGAGGTCCAAAACGATGTCGGGTGTGGCCGAAGTGGCCACGTCATAGTCGATGGGCGAGCGCCCCAGGAGCAGATCGCGGACGCAGCCTCCAGCCAGGTAGGCCTGGTATCCCTCGGCGCGGAGAGTTTCGAGAATTCGGAGGGCCGCTTCGAATTGGCGCGAGAGCGCTGGCATCTTTTCTATTTTCGCCCTCCGCGCGCGCTGTGAGACAAGGATGCCACGACAGACTGAGGGCCGATAAACTGAGGGGTTATGTCCAGTGGCCTGATCCTCGGCATCGAGAGCTCGTGCGACGAAACCGCTGCAGCGGTAGTCGAGCGGGGCGCGCGAACACTCGCCTCGGTGGTAGCTTCGCAGATCGCGACGCACGCGCGCTATGGCGGCGTGGTGCCGGAGTTGGCCAGCCGCGAGCATCTGCGAGCTATTGTGCCTGTGGTGCGGGCAGCGATGGCCGAGGCCGGGGTGGGATTCGAGGACCTCGACGCGATCGCAGTCACCGCGGGGCCGGGCCTCGCCGGTGCGCTTCTTGTTGGTATTACATTTGCCAAGGCGCTCGCCTACGCACGTGGGTTGCCGGTCATCGCGGTCAATCATCTTGAAGGGCATATTCACGCGGTGCTGCTGGAGGAGAGGCAGCACGCGGCGGCTTCCGTTAGCCCCACACTTGCGACAAAGACAGAGGCGTCGCGAGGGTGGGTCACCCACGAAGGCGAAAACAAAGATGAGCCTGCACTGGCGCTCGTGGTTTCAGGCGGCCATACCCACCTTTATCTGGCAGAGCCGGCCCATGGAGCATGGCGTTACCGGCTAGTCGGGCGCACCGTCGATGACGCGGCAGGCGAGGCCTACGACAAAGTCGCAAAGCTGCTGGGGCTTGGGTATCCGGGGGGCCCCTGGATCGACGCGCTGGCCAGGTTCGGCGATGCGAAGGCGGTGCCGTTTTCTTTCGCGCAGATCAAAACGAAGGTTCATCTGGGCGGCAAGCCTCCGCGCACTAAAGCCGCGAAGTCGGCGCCGATCGCAGATCTCGATCCGCACTTCATGTTCTCGTTTTCAGGCATCAAGACGGCCGTTCTGCGGCACGTCGAGTTGAATGGACTTCGCGAAGGCGTAAAGGCCCGAATCGCGGCCGTGCTGGCTGGGGCACCTCCGCCGAAGACGAAAGAACAGGCATTGGCGCTCTGTCCGCAGGCCGTGCTGGACCTGGCAGCCAGCTTTCAGCACGCTGTGGTGGGCGACCTGATGAAGAAGACCTTCGCCGCAGCGGAATCACTGGACGCAACACGCATCCTGGTCACCGGCGGCGTCGCGGCA
The DNA here is from genome assembly GCA_035263625.1 of Occallatibacter sp. GTDB lineage: Bacteria > Acidobacteriota > Terriglobia > Terriglobales > Acidobacteriaceae > Telmatobacter. The sequence goes on along the minus strand of DATFRB010000080.1, from coordinate 49,368 downwards.
AACCGCGAGCTCCGCGAGAGATTCTCCGCAGAGGCGCAACGTCGCGGCGCGAGAGTGGCGTTTCCAACGCTGGCGCTCTCGACCGACAATGCCGCGATGATCGCGGCGGCGGCGTGGCCTCGGTTTGTCGCGGGGGAATATGCGGAGAGCGCACTGAGCGCGGACCCGAGCCTGGCGCTGGGCGTTTAACCCCGGCTGAAGGTGAATCGGGCCACGTCGCGTCAGAGATCACGCTATCTCCCGCTGCTACAATCAGAAAGGCCCAGTTGGCCGGTTTTCCCCAAATGCCGCGCACTTTCTACATCGCATGACCCTTCGCCTGTTCAACACCCTCACTGGAGAGATCGACGAGCTGGTTCCATCCGACGGGAAGGAACTGCGGATGTACGCCTGCGGTCCCACGGTCTACGACTACGGACACATCGGGAACTTCAGGACGTTTCTTCAAGTGGATATCCTGCGCCGGTTCCTCAAGCTGACCGGCACGCGCGTGCGCCACGTCATGAACATCACGGACGTGGACGACAAGATTATCCGCAATGCGACCGAACAGGGCATTCCAATCGGCGAATACACACCGAGGTTCGTGGCGGCCTTCTTCGAGGACCTGGACGCGCTGCGCGTGGAGCGGCCCGAGGAGATTGCGCGCGCGACCGAGCATATCGACCGCATGGTGCAACTTGTACAGAAGCTCGCCGAAGCAGGTGCGGCTTACAAGGCAGAGGACGGCAGCTGGTACTTCCGGCTGAAGTCGTTTCCCGAATACGGCAAGCTGAGCAAAAAGGACCTCAGCGGCATGGAAGACGGCGCGCGGGTCGACGTAGACGAGTACGAGCGCGACTCCGCTCGCGACTTCGCGCTGTGGAAGGCGGCAAAACCGGGCGAAACAGCATGGGAGACGCCGATCGGGCGCGGCCGGCCCGGGTGGCACATCGAGTGCTCAGCCATGTCGATGGAGTACCTGGGCGAGAGCTTTGACCTGCACGCCGGCGGCGAGGACCTGATGTTTCCGCACCACGAGAACGAGATCGCGCAGAGCGAGACCGTGACGCACAAGCCTCTGGCACGGCACTGGATGCACGTGCGCTTTCTGCTCGTGGACGGACGCAAGATGTCGAAGAGCGAGGGAAACTTCTATACGCTGCGCGACCTGCTGCTGAAGGGATACAAGGCGTCGGCAATCAGGCAGGCCCTGATCTGCGTGCCCTACCGCCACCAGTTCAACTTCACGTTCGATGGGTTAACCGACGCGACGGCAGGCATTGACCGGCTGCGGACATTTCATCAGCGGCTTGCGGATGGGATCTTTTCACCGGGAGAGAACGCGGAGATACAGTCGGCAGCTGCGGCGGCAAAGCAGAAGTACTTTGATGCGCTGGCCAACGATCTGAATACGGCCGAAGCCAGGGCTCCGATCTTCGAGTTGCTGCGCGCTTCGAATACTGCAATCGACCAGGGGAAGTTCTTCTCAGGCGACCGCGATGCCGTGCTCGCGGTTCTCAGCGACTTCGACGCTGTGTTCGACGTGCTGGAAGATCGCGATGCGGAGCCGACGAAGCGCGCAATCGAGTGGGCAAAGGCATCCGGACGGGAGGCGGACATCGCCCCCGAGTTGTTGGCGCGCGTGGCGCTGAGCGACGAGGAGATCGAGAGTCTCGTGGCCGAGCGCACGAACGCCAAGAAGCAGCGGAACTTCGCGCGGGCGGATGCTATACGCAATGAGCTTGCAGAGAAGGGTGTGGTGCTCGAGGACTCGCGGGAAGGGGTGAAGTGGAAGCGGAAGTAAAGGGCAGCAGCCAGCCTTCAGCTTTCAGCTTTTAGCCGCGCTAATGCACCACAACATCCACGATCGCGCGGAATCCTATGATAGTTTTATATTTCATCAAAGTATGACTCTTTAGCGTTCCCCAAGAAAGACACCTGAGAAGGAATAATGGAAGCAAACGAAGCACACGAATTGCACGAGCACGCGGAACACGCCGCGCAGGACTCGGCGCTGCGGCCGGTGGCATTCACAATGAGCCTGCTGGCCGTATTGGTGGCAATCACTACCGTGCTGGGCCATCGAACACACACGGAGGCTGTGCTTTTCCAGAACAAGGCCACAGACCAATGGAACGAATACCAGGCCAAGAAGATCCGCTCGTATAACACGAACCTTGAATCCCAGCTGCTTGGCGCCGTAAGCCTCGCCGACAAGGACAAGGCCGCGAAGGCATTGAAGGACAATGCCGATCACCTGGCAAAGTGGGACAAGGAACTAAAGGAAGAGCAGGAGAAGGCCGCAGATCTCGAGAATGAAGTGCGGCTGGCCCAGGCACAAGGGACGCGGTTCGACTTTGGCGAGGCGTTGCTGGAGATCGGATTGGTGGTCACGTCGGTAACGCTGCTGACGCGGGGCCGCATCTACTGGTACTTCGGAATTGCATTCGCGGTAGCCGGAATAGCTGCTGCGGTTTCGGCGTATCTGGTGCGATGAACTCACCGTCACTTTGGATTGAGCGGGAATTGTTGACTGGTGCAGGTGAAGTCGCTTCCTTGCATCTTGCTTGCGGCCAGCGTGGCGCAGGCGCAGGGCCCGGCCAGTGTCCATACCTCGAATGATTTGGGATTCAGCATCGCCCTGCCGTCCGGCTGGGAGATGATGGAGACCAGCGCACTCGCGGAGGAGAGAGCCCGCGAATACGCAAAGACCGAAGAGGGCAAAAGGCGGCTCGGCTGCGTGCAGGTTGGGTTAACGGCGCGGGTGCGTGGAAATCCAGCCGACCTGGTGCTATCCTCGATTCCAGCGGGGTTTTCATGCACAAGCACCCGATGAACGGAGCCGACGTGCCGGCCAAGCGGCGCTGGTCTGGCCCGCGCGTGCGCTGCCTGTGCCCGCGGCGGCACTTGTGCGTGCTGCCCACCCGCACTCGACCTAGCCTCTTCGGCGGCGACTAAGCATTCATCCGCCGAAGATCCTCGCCTGCAATGCGGGTCCGTATGGACCCGGCTCGTTGAACGATCCCACCAATTCAGGTGGATCCGCGGTGTCGTCTCGGAATTCAATCGGGCGCGACCGCGCAGCCATCGAGGGAGGTTGAAACATGAACAAGCAGGAACTGCATGCGCACTACGGCCCAAGGCTGGTCACCGCGCTGCCGGGGCCGAAGGCGCGCGCCGCCGTGGAAGCCGACAGCCGGCTGATTTCGCCAAGCTATACACGGTCATATCCTCTTGTGGCGAGGCGTGGCCGCGGCGTTCGGGTTGAAGACGCGGACGGAAATGAGTTCCTCGATTTCGCAGCGGGGATCGCCGTTGCCTCGACGGGGCACTGCCATCCTGAGGTGGTTGCGGCGATCCAGAAGCAGGCCGCCGAGTTGATTCACATCTCGGGCACCGATTTTTACCACGAACCATTGACGCAACTCGCCGAGAGGCTGTCAACGGTCGCCCCGATGCCGGGGCCGCACCGCTTCTTCTATGGAAACTCGGGCGCTGAGGCGATCGAGTGCGCGTTGAAGCTGGCGCGTTATCACACGGGACGCCAGCACGTGATTGCGTTTCTGGGCGCATTTCATGGGCGCACGATGGGCGCGCTGTCGCTCACGGCGTCGAAGCCGCAACAGAAGCGCCGTTTTTCGCCGCTGGTTCCGGGAGTGACACACGTGCGCTATCCGTATGTCTATCGCGGATGCACCGGAGGCCCCGAAGAGCAGGAGGCATTCAGCCTGGGATGCGCGCGCTACATTGAAGAACGGCTGTTCAAGACGATTTTGCCGCCGGAGGAAGTGGCGGCGATCTTTGTCGAGCCGATCCAGGGAGAGGGCGGATACGTTCCCGCGGCGGATAACTTTTTGCGCGAGCTGCGCGAGATCTGCAACCGGCACGGCATATTGCTGGTGGCGGATGAGGTGCAGTGCGGCGCCGGACGAACGGGCAAGTGGTGGGCGATTGAACACTCGGGGGTGCAGCCCGACATCGTGTGCATGGCGAAAGGCATTGCGAGCGGCATGCCGCTGGGCGTGTGCATGAGCCGAGCCGAAATCATGGACTGGGTTCCGGGGTCGCATGCATCCACGTTCGGCGGAAATCCCGTGTCGCTTGCGGCGGCATTGGCCACGATGGATGTGCTGGAAGGCGGGGGAATCGCGAATGCGGCGCGCGTGGGCGCGATGATGACGGAGCGTCTGCTGGAGTGGAAGAAGTCTCATCCGCTTGTGGGCGATGTCCGTGGGCGCGGCCTGATGATCGGCATCGAACTGGTGAAGAACAAGCAGACACGCGAGCCGGCTACCGAGCTGCGCAATCGCGTGGAGATGTTGGCCTTCGAACGCGGGTTGATGATCCTCGGATGCGGCGAGACTTCCATTCGGCTGTGCCCGCCGCTGATTCTTTCGGACGAAGAGGCGACGGTGGGACTCGACATTCTGGAAGACGCTCTGACTCAGGTGGAAAGCGAACACGCGCGGGCCACGGAGCCGGAGGTGGCCAGGGCATGAGCAATGCGTGATCTCAAGGACAATGGCCGGGCGGTTAGCGCCCGGCTTTGTCGTCTGGGTGCATGCGAGGGCGCTGATTTGCGCGATGCGCCGACGACAGGGGACAATGTGATCCATGGGAGCAAAGCAGGTTGCGATCACCTGGCTCGAACGGAGCCTGGCAGGACTCGACCGTCTTGCGCGCCGTCGAGGCGAATCGCAGGCGCCCGCACACTTGAAAGTGGGATTGAGCGGCGAGGATGCGGCTTTCTTTGCGTTGCTGCGAAAGAACTACACGGTTGTGGCGAGGCGCTGGTCGGCCGGCACCCTGCCGGGAGATGTGGACCTGGTCGCGTGGCAGGGTCCCCTGCTGTGTTTCATTGAGGTCAAAACGCGCAGCGCGCGGGATACTACGCCTGCCGAGGCTGCGGTGGATGGCAACAAGCGGCGGGTATTGCGCCGGCTGGCCAAAGCATACCTGCGGCACCTGGACCAGCGAGAGACGCCGCAGGTGCGATTCGATGTGATCAGCGTGTATCTCGTTGGCGGTGCGAAGGCCGAGATCGAGCATTTTGAAAACGCGTTCGGGTGGAACTGATCAGACCTGTGCGCCCTCGTACATTTCGTACTAGCCGCCAGTGGAGGTCTCACCGGAGTAGCGAGCCTCATTCGAAGTGACCCCAATCAGGGATGAAGCCGGAGCCGCATGATGCAGATCGAGGCGCATCGTCGCTGTCGATAGTTCGATTGAAAACCCTGACCTTCTTTCCCGACCTTAGCTTCCACACAGTGCATGTCTCCCTAGCTCCATCGCTCGCCGTCTCGTTCTTAACCTCAAGAACCTTCGTCAGACGATGGTCACGAACTTCATATTGCACGACCTGATAGTTATCATTGCCGATACCGGAAAATGAGAATATAGATCTCGTTTTCGGATCAAGCGTAAACCTATCCAGTGTGTCGGTAAATTCACGGCTAAATTCAAATTTCCCTGCGGTGGCGTTGTATAGCCAAATACACCCTGCCCAATTTCGCGCGCGTTGCGTTAACAGGTAGATGTCCTTGTATCCATCGAAGTCCAGGTCTTCAACCTTAAAACGCTCGTTAATATCGTCGTGGAAATCTGAATCCTCAAGATCACAGCCAGTAAGGGTCTGGGCGGGATGATCGGCGGTACCGCTATAAACATCGATGCTTTGGACTGATTGGTAAGAGTCGGTGGAGTCAGGATCGTTTGTCTTGAGGACGACTTGAAACCTGAACTCAGGCAGCTTCGAATTAATTGAAAATGGGAGCGTGACGCGATCTAAGCGGCTTTCGGTCGATTCTGAAATGCTCTTCTGTTGGCCTGAGCGGCTGGCCCAGCATAACGCGCTCAATCCGAGAAACACGAGGAAAAGCAGTGCGAGTTGTGACCTGCGAAAGGTCTGGCCGAGGTGCATACGAACCCACTATACGCTGCCTACGACGAACGGACTGCAGTCGCTTGTGGGCTCAGCTCGCTCAATCAGCTCTTTGCGTCTTCGTACTCTTCGTGCCACGCCATCTGGATTGCTTCGAGGCGCGGCTCGTTTGATTTGGCCGGATCGTCGGCGAAGCCCTCGAGCTCCGTCACATAGCGGTGCAGGTCAGTGAATCGAACAGTAAGAGGATCGATGTCGGGGTACTTTTCCTGCAATTGAATGCCGATCTCTTCGGCGTCGGTCCAGTGAATTTCGCGGGCCATATTCTCCTTGTCTTGGACAGGTGTTGAGTTTGAATGAGCTTCCTGCCCAACACGGGCTATTTGCTTTCGGCGAGCGTAAGCGGCTTGCCTTCGGAGACGTAGTTTCGGTTCCACTTGGGAATCTCGACGACATAGTTGCCGGGTCCCGTGATCACGGCCTGGCAGCCCAGGCGCGAGTCGAGCTGTTGATCGGCAGCCATGTCGAGGCGGTCGAGTTCGTCGTCATCGGCTTCGCTGATCCCCGGCGCGCCATCCTTGACCCAGATGTGGCAGGTAGTGCAGGCGCAGACGCCGCCGCACGCGTGGTCGAGGAAGATGCCGAAGTTTTCTGCGACATCGAGGAATGACATCGGCTTGCCGTGGTGATCGTAGGGCATGGTGCCGAATTCGAACTCGATGGTTCTGCCTTCGGGGAGGAAGGTCACGCGGACGAGCTTTTCGGGCGGGATGTTGGTTGTGTTTGCTGCTGTCATCAGAGTCTCTCGTTCATTCCATTTTCATTTGAACTCGGCCGGGGCCATGGGATGCGGCGCGGTAACATTCTCGTCTAGTTCTTCGCCGGCGGCCTCCATCGTCTTGCCGCGGATCGCCGTTGACACTGCCGCTTCCATCATCAGCTCGGCGAAGTGGCGCGTGGCCTGGTCGAGGGCGACAGTCGCTTCGCGAATTGCGGCCAGATCGTCTTGTTGCTTGACGGAGGCGAGGCGGTCGCGCGCGGCGACGATGCTGGCCTTTTCATTTCCGCTCAATCGGCTCCAGGCCGGGTCTTTCGGAGCGCGCTCGACCGCGGAGAGGATCGTATCGGCCTCGTTGCGGGCTTCGATGAGCAGGCGCTTTGCAAAATCTTCTTCGGCGTGATCGAACGAATCGAGGATCATGCTCTCGACCTGCTCGTCAGTGAGGCCGTAGGTTGGCTTCACTTCGATCTGCGCCTGCTGGCCCGAGCGCTGCTCGCGCGCGGAAACGTGCAGGATTCCGTCGGCATCGATGAGGAACTTGACCTCGATGCGTGGAAGGCCTGCGGACATGGGTGGAATGCCTTTGAGATCGAAGCGCGCCAGCGAGCGGCAGTCGGCGGCGATCTCGCGCTCGCCCTGCACGACGTGAATCGCGACGTTGGTCTGGCCTTCGACACCGGTTGTGAAGTGCTCGGTGGCCGACGCGGGGATCGTGGAGTTGCGCTGGATGATGCGCGCCACGGTGCCGCCGAGGGATTCGATCCCGAGCGAGAGCGGAGTGACGTCGAGGAGGAGCAGCTCTTCAGTGGCCTTGGACGCGCCGGCAAGAATATCAGCCTGGACGGCGGCCCCGAGCGCTACGACCTCGTCGGGGTTCAGTTCAATGTGCGGCTTTTTGCCGCGCGCGCCGAGGTGGAAGAGATCGTCGACAAGCTGGCGCACGGCGGGGATGCGCGTGGATCCGCCAACAAGAACGACCTCGTCGATCTGCTCGGGATTCACTCCCGCATCCAGCATGGCCTGCTTGCAGGGCGCTGCGGTGCGTTCAAGGATCGGCTTGATCAACTGCTCGAAGACCTCGCGCGGGATTTCGCGCTGGTAGCGGTCGCCGTTGGGCAGCTCGATGTCGAATTGCGCAAAGGGCTCGCTGGAGAGGCGGATCTTTGCATCGATGGCTGCTTTTCGAATGGCCTGAACCGCGCCGGGATTTGCGCGGAGATCGACGCCGTGCTCGGAGCGGATTTCGTCGAGCGCGACAGCTACGAGGAGGTTGTCGATGTCGTCGCCCCCGAGATGCGTGTCGCCGTTGGTGGACTGCACTTCAAAGATGCCGTCGCGCAGCTTGAGGATGGAGATGTCGAAGGTTCCGCCGCCGAGATCGTAGACGGCGATGGTGCCTTCCTTCGCGCGATCGAGGCCGTAGGCGAGCGCGGCGGCGGTGGGCTCGTTGACCAGGCGCAATACTTCGAGGCCGGCCATGCGGCCTGCGTCCTTGGTGGCCTGGCGCTGCGCATCGTTGAAGTAGGCAGGCACGGTGATGACGGCCTGCGTGACGGCGGAACCGAAGTAGCGCTCGGCGTTGCGCTTGAGCTGGCGCAGAACGTAGGCGGAGATTTCGGGCGGGGTGAAGCGCAGTTCACCGAGCTGGATGCGCGGGACTTCACCTTGTTCGACGTCGTCAGCGAGACGGAAGGGAAAGAACTTCAGCTCGCTTTGAACCTCGCTGAGGCCGCGGCCCATGAGGCGCTTGACGGAGTAGATGACGCGCTCGGGCGTCTCGATGAGCGCCTTGCGCGCGCTGTTGCCCACTGTGACTGTGGGGCGGCCGCTATCTTTGGGCAGCGGATCGAGCGCGACAACCGACGGGAGGAGGTTCGATCCATCCACGCCCGGAATCACGACCGGCGTTTCACCTTCCATGTATGCGACCAGGGAGTTGGTGGTTCCGAGGTCAATGCCGACAACGCGTCCTTCCGCCATTTGGCCGATTAAGCTCCAAGGGTCTCGTTGACTTCGCGGACCAGGTTCGAGAGGTAGCGCCTGCGATCGAGTAACGCCACCATCTTGTTTTGCGCTTCATGCCGCGCGGGTTCGTCGCCGTTGTCCCAGGCATTCCACTGCGCGCGAAGATCGCTGTCGACCGACTCGAGCAGGCCCTCGAATTTGGCGCGGGCTTCGGAGAGGCTCTGCTTCAAAGCCGGATCGTCTTCTCCGCCGGCCCGAGCGATGCGCATCTCTTCGAGTTGCATGTTCAGTTCGAAGACTTCTTCGAGCAGGTCCGCGGGTGCGCGCGACGCGCCCATCTCGTGCGGGCGATTCTTGCCGGCGAACTCTTCGCCAATCTCGGCGCCGTGCAGCTTGAGCAGGTACTGGGTCCGGCGAACTGGCTCCTTGAGCGTGCGATATGCATCGTTGAGCAACGCGGTGTCGGCAAGGCTCCACTCTTTTTCGTTTTCAGCGGCACGGGCGAAACGGTCAGGATGGAGCCTGCGGCTGAGGCGGTGAAACTCGGTTTCGAGCGCCGCAAGATCGATGTTCAGGTGCGGAGTGAGCGAGAAGACGGAGAAGTAAGTGCCATCGCCGGGCGGCTGGATCTTGCTGCAGTGCGGGCAGAAGAGCGATAGCTCATTGTGCGCGACGGCACACGACCAGCACGAGACGGGGACGGCAGATTCAAGGACTTTCAACATGTGAAATTGATTGCTCTCCGGACCTCTATGAGAATGACGAACCGCAGCCACAGGAGCGCGTCGAGTTGGGATTGATGAAGTTGAAGCCCTGGCGCATCAGCGATTCTTCGTAGTCGAGCGTCATGCCGTGCAGATAGAGAAACGACTTGGGATCGACGAAGACGCGCACGCCGTCGAACTCGTAGATGCGGTCGCGCTCGCGAGGCTGGGTGTCGAACTTGATTGAGTACGAGAGCCCGGAGCAGCCGCCACCCATTACTCCCAGGCGCAGGCCGCCCTGCTCGGGCGAGATGCCTTCCTTGGCCAAGGCGGCGCGGATCCTGTTGACTGCGCGCTCGGTGACCTGGATCCCGGTGGCCTGCGTCGGGGGTGCAGCAGGCTGCGGAAGCGCGGCCGAGGCGCCTTCTGCGGGTTTGCTCTCGATACTGACGATGTTCGACATATTTCCCTTTACTGCGCCGCGGCTTGAGTCTGCTCGGATTCGGCCACGCCGTTCTTCTTCTTCCAGTCGCCGATCGCGGCGCGGATCGCGTCCTCGGCGAGCACCGAGCAGTGAATCTTGACCGGCGGAAGCGACAGCTCCTTCACGATGTCCGTGTTCTTGATCGCAAGCGCATCTTCGACTGTGCGGCCCTTGATCCACTCGGTGGCAAGCGAACTGCTCGCGATGGCCGAGCCGCAGCCGAACGTCTTGAACTTGGCGTCTTCGATGACCTGCGTCTCGGGATTCACCTTGATCTGCAGGCGCATCACGTCGCCGCACTCCGGCGCTCCCACCAGGCCGGTGCCGACCTCCTGCGAGCCCTTGTCGAGTGTGCCCACGTTGCGGGGATTGTTGTAGTGATCGACTACCTTGTCGCTGTATGCCATTCGTTCCAGTCTCCTTCCGCGGGGAAGCCGCGTGAACAGTTATCAGTTTTCAGTCGTCAGTTGTCAGATGCTCGAAGTCAGCTCGACGGCGCGTGAACTGACAACTGTCAATTCGTTGTTAATGCGCCTGCCATTCAATCTTGGTCAGATCGATGCCTTCCTTCACCATCTCGTAGAGCGGCGAGAGTTCGCGCAGCTTCTGGACGATGTCGATGACCTTGTTGGCCACGTAGTCAACTTCGGCTTCCGTGTTGAAGCGGCCCAGGCCGAAGCGAATGGAGCTGTGCGCCACGTCGTCGCCGAGGCCGAGAGCCTTGAGCACATAGGAGGGCTCGAGGGTCGCCGAGGTGCAAGCCGACCCGCTCGAAACCGCGACATCGTTGATGCCCATCAGCAGCGACTCTCCTTCGACGTAGACGAAGCTCACGTTCAGGTTGCCGGGCAACCGGTGCTCCATCGATCCGTTCACATGAATGTAGTCGAGCGCCGACTCGAGCTTGTCCTTCAACCTGTCGCGCAGCTTGCGAAGGTATGCAGACTCGGATTCCAATTCGGCATGTGCGATCTCGCAGGCCTTGCCTAGCCCGACGATTCCCGGGACATTGAGCGTGCCGGAACGCATGCCGCGCTCGTGGCCGCCGCCGTCGATCTGCGCCGCGATCTGCACACGCGGGTTCCGCCGGCGAACATAGAGCGCGCCCACGCCCTTGGGGCCGTAGAGCTTGTGTCCGGAGATTGACGCCACGTCGACATTGTCAGCGACGACGTTGAAGGGAGCCTTGCCTACGATCTGCACTGCATCGGTGTGGAAGATGACTCCCTTCTCGTGGCAGATTTTTCCGATCTCACGGATGGGCTGAAGCACTCCGATCTCGTTGTTGGCAGCCATGATTGTTACGAGAATCGTCTTGTCGTCGATAGCGCGCTTCAGATCTTCGAGATCAATCAGACCGTCGGCCTTGACCGGCAGATAAGTCACCCGATAGCCATACTTCTCGAGGCGCTTGCAGGTGTCGAGCACGGCCTTGTGCTCGGTGACCTGGGTGATGATGTGGTTGCCGCGCTCACGGTACATCTCCGCGATGCCCTTGATGGCGAGGTTGTCGCTCTCGGTGGCGCCGGACGTGAAGATGATCTCCTTGGCCGTGGCTCCGATCAGCTTTGCGATTTGTTCGCGGGCCGTCTCGACGGCCTGCTCGGCCTCCCAGCCGAAGGAGTGATTGCGGCTGGCCGCGTTGCCGAACTTCGAGGTAAAGAAGGGCATCATCGCCTCAAGCACGCGGGGATCGAGCGGGCTCGTGGCGTGGTTGTCCATGTAGATCGGGAGCGTCACGCCCGCCGGAACCTGGACTTCATTCAGAACTGTACTCATTGCGTCTCCGTCTTCTTTTGCCGCTTTCCGTCTACGCATCGCGACGGGGGCAAGAATGCTCTCAAACCTGCTTTGTTGAAATTCGTTCAGCTACAAATTCAGTGTGACCAGAGCCTTTGCAGGCGGTCCGGTGGCCGCCCTGGCTGCGAAACCTTCCTGATCCGCGAGATCGTGAATGCTGATGCTTTTGAGCACCCCCACGATGGTCTCGTTCACCCGCGCCAGCGGCTCCTTGATGGTGCAGCTCGGCGTCAGATCGCAGCCGTGGGCCCCTTTCGTGCAGGAGGTGATAAACAGCGGACCGTCGATGGCGTGAATGACCTCGAAGGCCGAAATCTGGCTCGCATCGCGCGATAAGGCGTAGCCGCCATTCATCCCAGCATGCGAGCGCAACAGCCCGGTCTTCGTCAGCCGCTGGAGGATCTTGGCCAGCAACTGGGCCGGGATCCCATAGGCGTCGGCGATGTCTTTGGCGCTCAGGGCCGGGGATTCAGGATGTTCGGCGAGATATTTCAGGGCCATCAGCCCGTAATCCGCCTTCTTTGTGAGCTTGAGCATCGAATATCCGACTGGATCAGTCCGCATTCAGTATACGACTTAAAGGGTCGGAGATTCAACACGACCCCGGGGCTACCATCCAAGTGCCGTATTTATCGCATTTCTATGCGGTTTTGAAGCTCCCATCCATCGTCTGCATGTTGAGCCGGGTCGTGGGCAAGAATTCAATAAAAAGGAATTTGCAACTACGTTGGAGATGGGTACAATCGGGCGCAACGAGCAAGTGAGTTGTTCATTCAAAGAGAGGCGATCGCTGTGCCACGGCCAGGTGACTCGGACTCCCGGCGAACTGCCAAATAGAGAGCAGCAGCTTGGGAGACAGACAGTGCCGAATCGGAACGCGCGTTGAGAAATCGGGATTCGGGATATTGCTTCGAGCGTAGACACCTATGAATTAAGGGGATAGGCGATCGCTATACTTTGGAGAACCACTCAGTCTCAGAACGAATAAGCACCATGGCCACCGCCTGCAAACACCCCCGCGTGCGCATTGTGTCCCGGCATGAGGACGTAGAGTTCGTCGAATGCCTTGAATGCGGCGAAGTTTTTGATTCTGAAGAATTTCGGGATATGGAGATTGAGGATACTGTGGGAACCGAAGAAGCCGACCGGGACTTCTGAGTTTTGCCGATGCCTATTCCGGGGGCTTATTTGTCCCACTGCTGCTTCGAGGGTGGGTTTCTCCAGTGAGGTTAGCTCGCCGCGTGACCATCCATGCGTAATGCAATCCTGATGCGATGGTGAGTACGACAGTCGCGTCGAGAGCGATTTCGCGCAAAATTGTGACCCATGCGGCGGAATCGATTTGGCGGAGTAGGACCGCAGCGACGGCGGTGATTTGAGCGACCGTGTTTGCCTTGCCGAAAACGCTCGGCTTGAATTCCCGGCGACCTACTGCGGCATAGAGCAGTGCCGCCACCACCAGAATGGAAATGTCGCGGCTGAATACCAGGATAGTGATCCGCAGGGGGATCAAACGCATGTAGGTGAGAACCAGAAAGAGAGTGCTGAGAAGGAGTTTGTCCGCAACGGGGTCAAGATATTGGCCCAGACTGGTGCGCTGTTTCAGGATTCTGGCCAGGCTGCCGTCGAGAGCGTCTGTCACGCCAGCCACCACAAACAGAAGGAAGCCAAGGCGGAAGTGCGACTCGAGAACAGCCGTAACCAGGAAGGGGGCCAGGCAGATGCGTGCGAACGTAAGGAGGTTCGGCATCGCGCGGAACGGGTTGAGCCTTGAACTCGAAGGATCCACCATGGCAGTCATCCGCGCGGTCAGGCCCGAGTTCGTTCACCGCTGACGCGGGGGTATCGATCCTCGGGAGAATGGACAATCCGACTATCTTTGGGATCGCTCAGCCGTACCGACGTTAAATGAATCAACGATGTTATAGCACGTACCGGGACGCCGCTCGTCGCAACCCAGCATTTTTCCCGATGGCCGGCGGAATGGAATCGAAGGAGTGCGAATCGATTGGACTGCCCGATCACGCTCCAGCCGGGTCTACGATTTCTCGAAGCATCCGATCCTGATAGACTAAGGGAAGCGGTCGAGTCTCCTTCAGGGCATATGAGCTCTAGTGGGTCACTTCGGGCCAAGCACGGTAATCCCTTTGGGGATTTTCCGATTCGGCACGCGGAGGAGGAGATTTCCGATCAGTTAACCCATAGGCGCGTAGCTCAGTTGGTTAGAGCGCTTCCTTGACACGGAAGAGGTCGCTGGTTCGAATCCAGTCGTGCCTACCAATCCCATGTAAAATCAAGCAGTTCCGAGGATGACCTCTTCATTCCCATCGGAATTCGGGTGCTTTAGGGTGCTTAGAGATTCACCATCCAAGAGTGCCTTTAGGGCGATCGCCTGCCTGGCCCGACTGAAGGCGGTTCAGCGCATCGTAGGTGAAGGTCCACCAACCCATAATAGTGCCGCTACCATTATCGACGGAGTCGTTGTAGCTGGAAACATTCCTGTGTGGGCGACCACCAAACTTGAGGCTGATCCGTCGTTTCACCGGTACCGCACGAGTTTAAAGGTTTTGCTTATACGGCTTCCCGATTTTGTAGGGGAGACATCAACGGGATCGCCGGTTCTTATTCGATATGAAAGAAGAGCCGCAGCATTGTGATCGCTGCGGCCCTCGTCGTGCAAACGCTCGCCTTAACTACATTTCCTTCACGCCTTCCACAAACGCCTTCAGCTTCCGGCTCCGGCTCGGGTGCCGCAGCTTGCGCAGCGCCTTCGCTTCGATCTGCCGGATGCGCTCGCGCGTTACCTGGAAGCTCTGGCCAACTTCTTCAAGCGTGTGCTCCGAGCCGTCCTCCAGGCCGAAGCGCATCTTGATCACCCGCTCCTCGCGCGGCGTGAGCGTGCGCAGAACCTGCGAGGTGTACTCCTTCAGGTTTACGCTGATCACTGCCTCGCTCGGCGATACAGCCTGGCGATCTTCGATGAAGTCGCCAAGGTGCGAATCTTCCTCTTCGCCGATCGGAGTCTCCAGCGAGATGGGTTCCTGCGCGATCTTCAGCACCTTGCGCACCTTCGCCACAGGGATATCCATGCGGCGTGCGATCTCTTCGCTCGAAGGCTCGCGGCCCAGCTCCTGCACAAGCTGGCGGCTCGTGCGGATGAGCTTGTTGATCGTCTCGATCATGTGCACAGGAATACGAATAGTCCGGGCCTGGTCTGCGATTGCGCGCGTAATGGCCTGACGGATCCACCAAGTTGCATACGTCGAGAACTTGTAACCGCGCCGATACTCGAATTTGTCCACCGCCTTCATCAGGCCGATGTTGCCTTCCTGGATCAGGTCGAGGAACTGCAATCCCCGGTTGGTGTACTTCTTCGCGATCGATACAACCAGCCGAAGGTTCGCTTCAATCAGCTCCCTCTTCGCCTGCTCGGCGTCCATGTCGCCCTGGATCATCTCGCGCTGCGTGCGCTTCAGTTCCGCAATCGACACGCCCGCATCGGCCTCGATCTTCTCGAGGTCCACACGGCAGTTTTTCTGCTGGCGCCGGTACTCCTTCTTGAGTTCCTCGCTCCGCGAGGCTTCGTGCTTCTGGTCGAGCGAGCGGATCTGGCGCTCCAGTGTGCGCATCGTGTCGACCGTCTTGTTCACCTTATCGAGCAGGCGCTTGCGCTCGAGCGCCGTGTACTTCAACTCGCGCACGATGCGCGAAACGTGCACCTTTTCGCGCGCGATCAGCCAACGCAGGTGCCGAGACTCCTTCACCTTCGCCTTCGCGGCCGGCGTCGCTGCCCGCTCCTCGTGCTTCGCAATGTTCTTCTGGTGCTTTATCAGCGCGTCGATGCGGCCCACTGTCGCTTTCACGCGCGCCTGCACAACGTCCTCGGTGAGCTCTTCCTCGTCGAAGACCACCACTTCCTTCACGTTGCGCACGCCGCGCTTCAGGTCCTCGCCCAGCGCCACGATCTCGCGAATCACGATGGGCGAGCGCGAAATGGCCTTGAGCACGCGCAACTGTCCGCGCTCGATGCGCTTGGCGATCTCCACTTCGCCCTCGCGCGTGAGCAGCGGAACAGTGCCCATCTCGCGCAGGTACATGCGCACGGGGTCGTTTGTTTTTTCAAGCGTGCCGGGCGTCAGGTCGAGCTCGACGTCTTCGCCCTCTTCCAGCTCAAAATCCTTCTCGCCGCCGAACTTGGGACCGTCGAGCAGGTCAATGCCCTGCGTGCCGATCGTGGTGATCAGGTCGTCGATGTCGTCAGCTGAAGTGGCCATCTCGTCCGGCATCATCTCGTTCACGTCGCCGTACGTGAGGTAGCCCTTCTCCTTGCCCGCATCGATCAGGCTGTGAATGTCATCTTCGAATTTGTCGTCAATCGCCAATTCAATCCTGCTTTCCAGGTCCCTGTCCGTTGTCCCATCCGGCTCCCGTCCTGCCGATCCGGCATGCCGGCCGCGCGCCGGCGGAGGAAAGCGCCCTTGAAGCCTTTCCTCTCGCTTGCCATCTCGATGCCGCCGCAATCCAAACGGTTTTCACCGCTTTCGGATTGCGCGCGCATACAGGACCATGTGCCCAGGGCGCATTCGCAAGCGAACGCACGGACAGACCTGTGGTCATCCGCAAAAAAATCGCGGTCTAAAAGTGTTTGCTCGGAACAGGATGACAATCGCTTCAGGCCTGGCCTGGAATTAGCCCGCGAGCCGCAGCTCATGTGTGGGGCAAAGGAGCGCGCATCCCTACAGAGATCAACAGATTACCACAATGCGAGCCCAGTCTCCAAACAGGAAATCCACGCCGGACACCAAGGCCGCAACACAGTCAATCGAGGAGCGGCTGCTGAGCCTGCCAGGCGAACTCTGTCCTCGCCTTCCCGTCTCCTATTGATTTAGACGCATTTAGGCGGGTTTTAGGCTCAGAAAATCGGCAGGAACTTGTGATGGCATCACTCCTGGTCGCGAGACTTGATGAGCCTCTTCAAGTCCCTCATTCCATGCAGAATTGCGACCACTTGGAGGGGTCTGGTCTCCGGCAAATACGCTACGATGTAATTCGGAAAGCGGGGAATCGTCCAAAACCGCACCCTTGGAGCATCGATCTGCCCCCGCTTCGATCCGAGCCGTGGATTTCGGGCTAGTCGGCCACATGCGTCAAAGATGCTGCCTCGACACGATCTGCCGCCTCTTCGCTATCCGATGCGATGAAATTCCCAGATCTCTTCCAGGTCGGAGACTGCCAGAGGAGTGAGCCGGAATGAAGTGGACACTCAAGCTACATTCCGCCTGGCGCGTCGCTCCTTGAGCAACCTCACCGCATCTTCGGCGTCGATCAGCTCGCCACGATCGGCTTGCGCGCATCCCTCTTCGACGTGGCGCTCAATTGTTTCCCTTTCCTGAATCATCCACTCCTGGCTGTCGATCTGCTCCTCGACAGCTGCAAACGCCTGATCGAGGACCTCCTCACGACTCAACCCTGCTCGCGCGGCTCGCTCCAGAATTTCTTGAAACTCGGGTTTCAACTCGATGATCACGCCCGCCTCAATGGATGACAAAACTTTGTACCGGATTATACCCTCTTCTTCGCCGGCAAAACCCGCATTGACTCCACCTTGCCCGATGAGACCGGCAACGGATCTTATGACGGACAGGAGCCCGCCATGCCCGTAGGATATTCAGGTACACCGCTCGCCAAAAAACTCGGCGTAAAGCCCGGCCAGCGTACCTGGCGCCTCAACATGCCCGACAGCGTAGCCGCGGAAATCGACCAGTCGGGCATCGTCCCCAAGCTCCTCCGCGCGCCCGCCGCAGACCTCGAGATGGTCCACATCTTCGTCACCCGGCGCGCTGATCTGGCCGCGCACCTCGCGCGCCTTCGCAAACTCCTCGCGCCTGCAGGCATCCTATGGGTCTCGTGGCCCAAAAAATCCGCCAAAGTCGAAACCGACATCACCGAAGACGTGATCCGCGCCGAAGTGCTTCCGCTCGGCTTGGTTGACATCAAGGTCTGCGCAATCGACGCGGTCTGGTCCGGGCTCAAGCTGGTAATTCGCAAGTCCGAGCGCTGACGCTCGGCACTGTCGCTTAGAGCACTGATATTCTCGATCACGACGATGGATCAAGCACGTGATCACGACCAAGTTCTGTTAATTGCCCGAGCAAGGCTGAGCGGCCAGATTAGCCTGATCGAGGCTGCGCGCGCTATGCTTCCGTCCTTGCATCGATGGCCCGAATTGATTCCCGTTGACGCCTACAACTTCATGCGTGCAATCGCAAGCGAAACCGATGATCTTCCACTGGGAACCGTTCGAGACCTCTGGGATCCCAAGGCTCTGGTCGAAAAAGACAGAGAAATTGCACGCTGTGAAGAGCTTTGGAGAAAGCAGTTTCAGTTGACGTGCGAGCGTATCGTGTTAAGCCTGCAATCGGTCCAGTGATATTGAGGTGCTAGGGTCACCCGGCCGGCTTCTGGTTGTGCAACCTGCGCAGAGCCTTGTCCAGTTCCAGCTTCTGCTGCGTCAGCGTCGCCACTTCGGCATAGTCTCCCCGCCGTTCCGCCTCCGCAATTAGCGTCCGTAACTCCCGCTGCCGCCTCTCGATCGCCTGCTCCTGCAGCTGCTGCAGCGAGCTCGCCACCTCGGCCTCGCGCGGCGCATGCGTCTCGCCCAACAGCGCCTGGGCCAGCAGCGCGCGCTGCCGCTCGTCCTCGACTACTTCCATCGGGTCCTGTGTGCGCCGCGCGGCCAAAGCCTGCAACGCCGGGAACACAGTAAGCTGCTCGAACCATCCAGGCTGGCTCACGATCGCTTCGGCTGCGATCCGCCGCGAGTTCTCGTGCTCCGGATCCTCCACGCACAACGCCCGCAGCAGCACGCGCTCCACCTCGGTCAAAGCCGAGGTCTTCACCTCGATGTGATCCCGCCGCCGCAGCGCGGCCTGCCGCAGTTCCTCGCGCAGCACCGCCGAGTCGATGCCCAGCTTCTGCGCCGCATCCGCCGCGAACTGGTCCCGCGCCAGCTTCTCCGGCATGCGCCGAATGTGCGGCAGCAGGTAGTTCATCTGGTTCAGCTTTTGCTCCGCGCGGGCCCCGGGGTACAGCTGCCGAGCCCGCTCGATCAGGAAATCGTCCAGGCTGCGCGCTCCCTTCACCGCCCGAACATACGCCTCCACGCCGCGTTCCCTTACATACCGGTCTGGATCGAGGCCATCGTCAAGCGTCACGATCCTTATGTTGAATCCCTCTTCGGTCAGAAGCGAAATGGTCTTTGCCGCCGCTTTCTGCCCCGCATCATCGGGATCGAAATTCGCGACAATTTGGGGCTTCTTGCCGGGAATCGACGTGTGCCGCTTGAGCAGCGCCACCTGGTGCTCAGTGAAGGCTGTGCCGCTCGTTGCCACCACGTTGTGAATGCCTCGCAAGAAAACGGAGATGCAGTCCATCTGCCCTTCGACCAATAGGGCAAACTCAAACTTCCTTATCGCCGTCTTTGCCTTGTCCAGGTTGAACAGCACCTGCCCCTTCGTATAGAGCGGCGTCTCCGGAGAATTTACGTATTTCGCGCCCGCCTTCTCGCCCGTCTCAAGGGTACGGGCCGTAAACGCGATAACCCCTCCGCTCTCGTTGCAGATCGGAAAGACCACGCGCTTGCGGAACCGGTCGTAGAGCGGCCCCTGCGTCCCATCTTCATGTTCCTTGGAACTGAATAGCCCAGAAGCACGAAGTGCCTCCGCATCGGCCATCCCGCTCAGCCTGTCGCGCAGCGCGTTGAAACTGTCCGGCGCATAGCCCACTCGAAACGTCTTGATCCCCTCCTGAGTCAGCCCGCGCCCAGACAGGTACTCGCGCGCGACAGCCCCCTCCGGCCCGCGCAGCTGCTCCTCGAACCACGAAGCGGCTGCCTCGTGCAGGTCGAGCAGCTTTCGCCGCAGCCGCGCCTCCGCCGCCTCCTCCGGAGATGAGTACTCCTTTTTCGGCAGCGGGATCCCGCACTTCTGCGCCACGATTCGCACCGCCTCGGGGAACGTGACGTTCTCGATCTTTGCGACAAACGAGAACACGTCGCCCGAAACCCCGCAGCCAAAGCAGTGAAAGAACTGCCGCACCGCGTGAACGCTGAACGACGGCGACTTCTCCTTGTGAAACGGGCACAGACCCGAATAGTTGGTCGCGCCCGCCTTGCGCAGCCGTATGTACTGCTCGACCACCTTGACGATGTCGGCCTGCCGTTTCACGTTGTCAGAAAAGTCGGTCACAGAGAGTTGATCTAGAAAAAGGATACGGCGGCCACCGCACGCGGCGTCTGTGGAAGACTGGTCACGCATCACCGCCTGCCATCTCCTTGCAACCGCAACCTTCTGCCCGCATCCAACGCGCATGGAATACCGCCTGCTCGCCGGTTCCGGCCTCAAAGTCTCCGCCCTCAGCTTCGGCAGCGCCACCTTTGGCGGCACCAACGAGTTCTTCGAAGCGTGGGGCAAGACGGAGGTCGACGAAGCCCGACGCCTCATCGACGTCTGCCTCGAAGCCGGAATCAATCTCTTCGACACCGCCAATGGCTACTCCGACGGCCGGTCGGAAGAGATCCTCGCAGCAGCACTCAAGGGCCGCCGCGACCGTGTCCTCATCTCCACCAAGGCGTTCTTCCCCACCGGCTCCGGCCCCAACGACATGGGGTCATCCCGTCATCATCTTCGCCGCGCCCTCGAAGACTCCCTCCGCCGCCTCGGCACTGACTTCATCGACATCTACCACCTACATGGCTTCGACGCCCTCACGCCCATTGAAGAAGTCCAGCAGACCCTCGACACCTTCGTCCGCGAAGGCAAGGTTCGCTACACAGCGTGTTCGAATTTCACCGGCTGGCAGCTCATGAAATCCCTGGCTGTCGCCGACCGACACGGCTGGCCGCGCTTCGCCGCCCACCAGGTCTACTACTCCCTCGTCAGCCGCGACTACGAATGGGAACTCATGCTTCTCGGCCTAGAAGAGCGCATTGGCGCTCTCGTCTGGAGCCCTCTCGGCTGGGGCCGCCTCACCGGCAAAATCCGCCGGGGCCAGCCAGCGCCCTCGCAGAGCCGCTTGCCCAAGACCGCCGCCATCGGCCCTCCCGTCCCCGAAGAACATCTCTACAACGTGGTCGACGCCCTCGACGCCATCGCCGCGGAAACCGGCAAATCCGTGCCGCAGATCGCACTCAACTGGCTCCTTCAGCGGCCGACCGTCTCTTCCGTCATCCTTGGCGCGCGCAACGAAGAGCAGCTCCGCCAGAACCTCGGAGCCGCCGGCTGGAACCTGGCCGCGGAGCAAATCGCCAAGCTCGACGCGGCCTCCGCCGTCACCCCCGTCTACCCCTACTGGTGGCAGCGCAACTTCCCAGAGCGCAATCCGCCGCCGGTATAAAGCCGTTCGGACCTCCCCCAGTGCCGTGTTATGGTTTGAACTGCCTCCGCGCAACCAGCCCAAACGATTCCGGAAAGAACCTGGACCGAATCCAGTACGAATCGAGGTCGCCGCGAATCGGTGCAACGCCGCGAAGGCCTGCGATGCCGTAACTTCCAACCTTCCCCGGTTCTTGAGGAGGCCCGCATGCACTTTGCCGCTCGTCTCCGGCAATCCCGAATCCTCTGCCTGGTCCTCGCGATCATCTCTGTCCAGCTCGCCGTACCTGCCGTCGGCGCACAAGTCTGGACTCCCCGCCCGGCCGAGTCCCTGAACGGAGCGGCATGTACTCCAGACAGCGGCTACGATCCTGCCCGTGTCTACGACGCCATCATTGTCGGCGCCGGACTCTCCGGGTTGAGCGCCGCCAACGAGCTCGACCACCTTCAGCGCTCCAACCTGATCCTCGAAGCCAACAACCGCATCGGTGGCCGCGCCTTCTCCGCCGACATCGCCGGCGCCATGATCGACTACGGGGGCGCGTGGATCCACGGCGTGCCCACCAATCCCCTCACGCCGCTCGCCGATGGTCTCGGCTTCAAGCGCATCCGATCCAACCTCGACGTGCCTTTCTTCGTCAACAGCACTCCGGCCGACGAGCAGACCATGCACACCTACGAAACCGCACTCGACGAATACGAGCAGGCCGTTGAAATGGGCGCACCTGCCGGCCAGTCCCAGCGCGCGACCGGCCTCTATGCCTGCCACGCGCTCGAACGCATTGCAAGCCGCAAGATCACCGTCGCCGAAGCGTGCGGCCAGATCGCGCGCGCCGGGGGCCACTGCCGCACTCTCACGACTGCAGAACTCCACCGCCAGTGCGCCCTTGCCACCACCCTGCCCGCAACCGACGACAGCGCCGAAGCCTACGTAATCAAGAACCACGCCTTCGCAGACGTCATTCCCGTCATAGTCGACAACGCCGGTCCGCTCGAAAGCGCCGAAGAACTCAAGCGAACCTCCACGCTCGACACCGCCGAATTCGCAGCCGGCGAGGACGACCTCGTCGACCGCAGCATGGGAGAGCTCGTCAAAACCGTCGGCGCCAAGGCCAAAGTCTGCCTCAACTCCCCCGTCCGCCGCATCGACTTGAGCCGCGATGGCCGCGTCAAAGTCACCGCCGGCGACCGCGTCTACGCCGCCAAAACCGCGCTAGTCACCGTCTCCGTCGGCGTCCTCAAGGCAGGCAGAATCGATTTCGTTCCCCGCCTGCCCGACGACAAGCTCGCCGCGATCAAGAATCTGCAAATGGGCAACATGCAGAAGGTCATCGTTCCCTTCCGCGAGAACATCTTCCGCGATCAGAAGCCCAACTCGTGGGTCGTGTACGAAGGCGACCTCACCCCGGATCAGGCCGCGTTCGCCGAAAAGAACCATCTGCCCGTCGTCGAAGCCTCCGGGCAGGGCCGTCCCGTCAAGCGCATCGTCATGGCCTTCGTCCTGCTCCCGCTCGAGAAGGACCTCGCCATCGCCTTCTACGGCGGCGACTGGGCCCGCGCCCTCGAAGCCCAGTGCAAGGGCGCCGAGCACACCTCCGGCCCCCAGGCTCCCTGCGATGCCATGGCTGTCGATATCGCGCGCACCGCGCTCTTCCGCATGTTCACCAAGGAGGCCGTTGACCGTGCTATCGACGCTTCGGGCATTCACGTCACGCGCTGGAGCCTTGATCCCACGTCTTTCGGTGCCTACTCAGTAGCGCCCCCGCGCATGTGGATCTACAAGGAGATTCTCGGCGACCCCGTTTCAGACAAGGCAGGCGTCGACCGCCTCTACTTCTCCGGCGAAGCCACCGGCCCGCCCATTTTCAGCGGCTCTTATCCCGCCGCCTGGGTGTCCGGCCTAAAAGCCGCCCGCGCCATCAATGCCACGCTGCTCAACGCAGGCCCGCCTGAAAAGCCCGCCGCCAAATGAGGATTGCTCCGAATCCGTATCCGTATCCGACTGACGAATCCCAAACCCGCAGCCAAACGAGGACCAAAGCAAAGGCCGCTCTCGCGAGCGGCCCCATTGGCCACGAATCCCATCCCCAGACCCCTGCCTTTCTGGTCCCTGGTGCCTGATCCCTGGTCCCTCCGTCCCTGCCTCACCCGTGCTTGATGAACTTCCCGCTTTGCAGCTCCCGCATCGCCGTCTGGAGCTCCGCCTGCGTGTTCATCACGATCGGCCCGTACCACGCCACGGGCTCCTCGAGCGGCTTGCCCGAAACAAGCAGGAACCGGATCCCCTCCGGCCCCGCGTGCACCACGATTTCGTCGCCGCGGTCGAACAGCACCAGCGAGTGGTTCTTCGCGTCGTACACCGGCTGCGCGTTCGGGTCCGCTCCGCTCTCGGTCAGCACCGCCTGTGGAGCGCTCGCGTCCCTGAACGTCCCCGCTCCGGCGAAAACGTAAGCAAACGCATTCCGCGTCACGTCGAGCCTGATCCGCTTCGTCTTTCCCGGCGGCACCGAGATGTCCACGTAACTGGGATCGGCCGCCACGCCCTCCACCGGCCCCCGCTGGCCCCAGAACTCGCCGCAGATGATCCGCGCCATTGTGCCGTCGTCCTCAGTCACCTCCGGAATCGCCGCCGACGGAATGTCCTGGTACCTCGGGTCGGTCATCTTCAAGCTTGAGGGCAGATTCGCCCATAGCTGGAACCCGTGCATCCGCCCGCGCTCGTCGCCCTTCGGCATCTCCTGGTGCAGAATCCCGCTCCCCGCCGTCATCCACTGCACGTCGCCCGCGGTCATGCGGCCCTTGTTCCCCAGGCTGTCGCCATGCTGCACCTCTCCCGCCAGCACGTACGTGATCGTTTCGATCCCCCGGTGCGGATGCCACGGAAATCCAGCCAGATAGTCCTTCGGGTTCTCATTGCGAAAGTCGTCCAGCAGCAGGAACGGGTCGAATTCGTGCGTTTTGCCGAACCCGAACGCGCGCTCGAGCTTGACTCCCGCGCCCTCTAGGGTGGGCTTGGTGGAAAGGATCTCTTTGACAGGACGAAGAGACATGGCGACCTCCAGTTCAACGTACACCATTTAGATTCACGAACGAGATATTCGTTGCAACAACTAATCTCCGCCCTCCTGAATCCACGCATGGGATGAATGCGTGTTGGGAAGCGGGGAGTTCTCCGATTTGAATACGCCGGCAAAGGAACGTGAAACCGGTGATAATCGACTGGCTGAGGCGGAAGAGTCGCACGGGCAATGATGAAATTCGGTGATCATCTGCGCACAACGGGCGGCGCGCTCAAAAACTGGGCGGTCGCGCAGTTCCAGGATTCAGTTGCTGTCGGGGTCCTCTGGCTGATCGGGCTCACCATTCTGCGCGTCCCGCTCGCTCCCATGTGGGCGGTCATCGCGGCCCTGGTCCAGATCGTGCCGCACTTCGGTCCGGTCCTGGGTTTGCTGGGCCCTGTTCTCTCCGCAACCATCAAGTGGATGGATTGGGAGCACCCTCTCGGCGTGCTCGCGCTGTACGGCGTGATTGCGCTCGTCGACGGATTTCTGCTGCAGCCCTACATCATGAGAAGAACGGCCAGGGTGCCGGTCTGGGCTTCGGTCCTCGCGCCCATCGTGCTCGGCATCATCTGGCCATTCTGGGGAGTGCTCGTGGCGCCGCCCTTGCTCGCGATCGTGTACGCATACCGCGCGCGTAGAAAAAACTTTGGCACGCGCCCGCCGCAAAACAGACCATAGGAACCGTGGCCGCCTGCAAATCTATTTCCGCTGGAGAACGATCAGCTCCACGTTATCGACCGGAAGCGCGTTCGACAGCGTCAGCGACGGCCCTGTCAGCGAGCGCTCCTCAACGAGGTCGAGCGCCTGCCTTGCGCTTACGCGGTACCTCTTGAGCGTGAAAGTGGCCCTTCCCCAGGGCAGGTTCACTAGCGACAGGTTATAACCCGCGTTGTCGCGATAGACGATATCGGTGCGGTCAGGAAATGGAGGAGCGTGCCAGCGGTCCCACAGGGAAGGCGCGTCAGGGTCGGCAAATTCCGGCGCGGACGGCATCGGCCTCGGCTTATAGTTTGCCGGCCTGGCGTAGTTGCTGATCAGGATCTGAACAGTGCCGCCGTCTTCCGATTTTCCTGCGAGCGCGGCGAAGCCGAATGTGTCCGTCCCCGCCACCGCGAGGCGCACGGGAGTGTTCAACATCCGGCCCATCGCCTTGAAGACGCTCGCCGGCCTGTAAGGATTCCCGTTCAGGTCAAACAGGCCCATCCACGCTCCGTCGCCACGATAAAAGTGTGCGTGATCGATCGGCGCATCCTGCATGTAGGTCAAGACTGCGCCGACGAAGGCCGCGTTATGCGCGCCTTGCAGTTCAGCCGCCTCCTGGATCGTGAAATCGTAGCTGATGTTCCATTCGGAGAGGATGCTCTCGGCGCGAGGAAATCCATGCGTGTCGAGAACGCTGCGAATTTCTTTGCCCAGCCTCGCTGCGTCGTAGGGGTCGGCCGAGCCGAATGCGTATGTATGCCACGAAAAGAAATCGAGCGGAACGTGATGCGCCGTGCAGTAGTCGAGTAGCCCTTCACGCCACGGGCTCGCGCCGTGCGACTGCGCTTCACCATCCCCGCCCACTTTCATCGACGAATCCACCGACTTAAGCGCCCTCGCCGTCTTTTCATACAGCGCGTAAAACTGCTCCGGCGTTCCTCCCCAGAATCCTTCGGGCTCATTCCAGAACTCCCAGTAGCGGATCTTGTCGTGGAACCCGTTCGCCCAGCCCTGGTTGTAGTGCATGGCGATGTGCCGGACGATGCTGGCGAACTTGTCGTAGTCGGCGGGCGGATCAGTGTCCGCTCCCCAGCTTCTCCCGATGCGATAGAAGACCACAGCACCCGAATCGACGATTGCTGCAATCATCTTGTCCGTCGGGCCAAAACGGTAGCTCTCCGGCTTCTCCGGATCGGCGTTCCAATCGGGAAAGATAATGCTTTCATTTCCCGCTCTCACAACCCCCGCGCGCTGGTTCGGGTCCGGGATGAGCGACTCGAGATTCGAGTCGTGGTACGAGTAGCGCGAATCGATCTCCGTCGGGCCCATCAAATCGTGCGTGCGCACCTGATCGATGTGCAGCTCGCGGTATTGCTCCACCAGGTTGGGAAGCCCTTCCATGACAGGAGACGGCGGCCCGTTGGCTCCTTGAAGCGAACGAATGCGCCCTGCATCGCTGGAGGCATCAACGGTGAGGTTCCGAAATCCCTGGCCGTAGCCGCGGGGCGCGGGCAAAGCGGCCGCCAGAAGAAGCACTGCGGCGGAAGATTTGGCGCGGCAACAGCGCATGGAAAATTCCTTGCTGGCGAGCCGGGTGTTTAGCCGCCCGAGTTCATGGCTCGATGCGTCTGAAAGAAGGCCCGGCAATCAACATCACGCACATTTTATGCCGACCGGCCCGAAACCACCGAAGCGCGATCAATTCTTCGTCATGCAGCTGAGTTGTTGACGCAGTGACTCCCATCTCGCTCTGAACCGCATTCAGTTCGAACGCAGGATCCGATGGGCATTCTCATCGGGGCCCTTCGCCACGCGGCAGACATCGTCGAAGATCATGATCGATTTTTCGGAGGAGTCGTAGGCGGGCCACTCCGCAACTTCGCGATGGTTCGGATTGCCGGTCCTCGCGAAGTTGATCCACGACTGGCTCATGATGGACGCAAGGGCTTGCGCGCGCTCTCCGCCTCCCGTGGCGGAATCCCATCGGCTGGTGTTGTCGAACGTGAAGCCAATCTCGAGGCTGTGAAACGCACCGAGGCGGCCGTCGTAGATGTCCGGGCACCAGTCAAAACGATACGCGTATGCCGGAGTCGCACCCTTGAGCGTGGCACGATCCTCCATCTGATCGATCGCTCCGCCGACAAACATCATGGATGAGACGACCGAGTAGATGAATTGCGGAGTTCCGTCCGGGTACTGCTTCTGATACTCGGCGATGAGCGCCGCCCCCTTTCCCCCGGGATACATCCGCTCAATTCGCGCCGTGGCTTCGGCCGCTGTGAGAGTGTCAAGAGATGGGTCAAAGGGCCTCGCAGCAAGCTCGTTGCGGGTGTACCCGACGAGAAGCGGGATGTGCGCGGAGAAGTCCGCCGCATTGTTGGCGGTAATGATTTCTCCGTCGGCGGTGGGCGACCAGCCGAATTGGCCCATCATTGGTCCGTCGCCGCTTGTCTTTCGAAGTTCGTCGATCACCTCAGTCGTTGACGCCATGAGCTGCTCGTACGGTAGCTGTTGCAGCTTTCCAAGGTCGCCGCCTTCGATGCCGAGTTTCCTCGCGAGTGCTTCCCCGACGCGGCGGCTGTCAACGGGATTGCGGTAGGTGCGCAGGGAGCCGCTCTGAACGATGGCTTTGTGAAAGAGACCGCGCGCCATCGGCATGCGCATCAAGGCATTCACCTTGCCGCCGCCGCCCGATTGCCCGCAGATTGTCACGTTGCCCGGATCGCCGCCGAACTGCCCGATGTTGTCGCGAACCCATTCGAGGGCCGCAACGAGATCGAGCATTCCGGCATTGGCCGACGAGCGGAAAGCATCCCCGCCGGCGCTTGAAAGATCGAGAAACCCGAGCGCGTTGAGCCGATGGTTCACGCTGACGAAAACGATGTCGCCCCGGCGTGCAATGTTCTCGCCGTCGTAGGGCAACATTTCAAAGCTGGAGCCGTTCTGGTAGCCGCCGCCGTGAATCCAGACGAGAACCGGCCGCCGAGCCTGGTCGAGGGACTGCGTCCATACATTGAGGTTGAGGCAGTCCTCGCTCATCAGGCCGTTTTCGAAGTTCAAGACGAAGTGCGAAAGCGGATTGCGCCAGTCGTCGCCATGCTTCTGCAGGCATGCGTATCCGTACGCAACAGCGTTGAAGACGTCTTTCCATGGCTCAGGCTTCTTCGGCGGCAGGAAGCGATTCCTCCCGGACGTGGAAGCGCCGTAGCGAATACCCTTGAAGGTGTGCACGCCGTTCCGAATGTAGCCGCGGATGGGTCCTGCCGAAGTCTGGACCACGGGGACCGTACTGTCGAACCTCAGCTCAGGCGCTCCGCGTGTCGCACTCCTGGCCGAAGAGGTCGCAGACGTCGCGGCACGAAGAGAGCGAACGGGTGCGGCTCCCACGGCGGTCGCTGCACAGATGTCCCTGATGAACCCACGGCGTGTGGACATTGGAATTCTCCCTTGAAGCTGCTTGCGGCATTCACCGTACAAAAGCCATCCGGGAAAGTCAACATACTATCGTCATCCTGCATATTTATGTGCATAAATATGCTTGTTAGATCAAAGATGTTGACTCTGTCTCGGCCTCCCAATACGATTCAGCTACAGGACGCCCCATGGAACCGATGATTCAGACAGAGAGTATCCCGCTCGGGCCGGCTCGGAGGATCGCGAAACAGTTGACCTCCTCTCACCGCCTCAAATGCGCCCTCTGGTTCTTTCTTTTGCTGCTGATCGCTCAGGCTGCCTGTTCTCCGGCGGCGATTGCCCAGGCCGCCGTGCCTGCTCAACCGGTGGACTCCTTCACCGGCCATCCGCGCGTTGTGATCATCAGCGACATCGGCAATGAGCCTGATGACCAGATGTCGTTCGTGCGCCTGCTGATGTACTCCAACGAACTCGACCTCGAGGCCATGATCGCCACCACCTCCACGTGGCAGAAGGCAGCAAGCCATCCGGAGACGATGCATGCGCTTGTCCACGCCTACGGGCAGGTGCGCGGCAACCTCCTTCTCAACGCAAAAGGCTGGCCGACCGAGGAGTTCCTCGATCAGCGGGTCTACGCAGGTCAGTCGGCATACGGAATGGCGGCAACAGGCGAGGGAAAGAGTTCAGCCGGATCGCGCGCGCTGGTTCAGGCCATCGAACGCGACGATCCCCGGCCCCTGTGGGTGTGCATATGGGGCGGAGCAAACACTCTCGCCCAGGCCCTCATCGAACTGCGCGCCGCCAGGGGCGATGAAGCCATGCGCCCGCTCATTGACAGACTGCGCATCTACTCGATCTCCGACCAGGACGACGCGGGCCCGTGGATCCGCCGCGAGTTTCCGGGACTCTTCTACATCGTCAATCCCAGCCCTCCCAACAGCGTGAACTACTACCTGGCCACGTGGACCGGCATCAGCGGCGACATCTACTACCGCAACGGCGATGGCGCCGATACCAGCGTCGTCACGAACGAGTGGCTCGACCGGAATATCCGCTCGAAGGGCTCGCTCGGAAAACTCTATCCGCGCTTCATGTTCATCATGGAGGGCGACACTCCGAGTTACCTCGGTCTGATCGATAACGGGCTCAACGCATATCGCCGCCCGGACTGGGGCGGCTGGGGCGGACGTTACGTCTACCTGCAGCCCTACGGGGAATCTCATCCGATATGGTCGCAGGGCGGAGACGAATTCGCCCGCGGCACCTCGCAGGATACAGTCACCGGCATCGACGGCCGCACCCACGTCTCCGACCAGGCGAGCATCTGGCGCTGGCGCGTCGGGTTTCAGAATGACTTCGCCGCCCGCATGGATTGGACCGTCAAGGACTACGCGCACGCCAACCACAACCCAATTGTGGTCGTGAATGGACAAACCGGCACTGCACCGGTGGAGCTCTCCGTCACCGCAGGTCAGACGGTCACGCTCGATGCGGCCGGAACGAGCGATCCGGATCCGGGCCAGTCCCTCAGTTACAGCTGGTTCGTGTACCCCGAAGCCGGACTCACGGGAACGCACGGAGCCGACGTGGCGATTACAGGCTCGGACGGCCCGAAGGCGACGGTTGAAGTGAAGTCGTCGTGCCGCCCGCTGTGGCTTCCCGGCATTCCCTGCCGCGGCGCCGGCGTGGCTCACATCATCCTGGCGGTCACCGACAACGGCTCCCCTCGCCTGACCTCGTACCGCCGCATCATTCTCACGGTGAATCCCGCAGCGCAGGAACAGAAGCCAAAATAGTGGCCTCGTGAAGTCGAGAGACCGTCGTTGCAGGTCCATGGCCGGTAGAATGCCGCCATGCCCTCAGGCCTCCGCTTTCACACTGCGTCACTGGCCCTCTGCCTCGCCGCCGCCGGCTTCGCCCATCCCCAGCCCAGGCACCTTGAGGCCGTGTTCACTCCCACCCCGGTTGTAATGGACGGCCGCACCGGGCCCGCGTGGGACAAAGCCCCGTCGTCGCCAATCTCGATCTGCATGAATCCCAAGCTCACCGCGCCGCTCGACAACTGCGCCGCTTCCGGCACGGTCCAGGCGCTCTGGCACGGTCCCGTGCTCTATCTGCTGATCACCGTCAGTGACCCCGACATCGTCACGTCCCCCACCGCCGACAGCAAGCGCTCCTCGGTGCAGGTCTTCATCGACCAGTACGACGACAAGTTTCCCAAGTTTGAAGAAGACGACGGCTTCGCTCTCGTCGGCGCCGACGGACGCCAATCCGGCAACCGAACGAACGCCGATCTTCCTTACTACCCCGCCGCGTGGACCACCCACCTCCAGTCCAGCGCCGCCGCCCTCCGTACCGACGCCGACGGCAAAGCCATCGGCTACACCGTCGAACTCGCGTGGTCCATCGGCGACCTGCCGCTCAAAAATGGCACACGCATCGGCATAGAGTTCGCGGTCAACGCCGCCTCGAGCGCAGCCAGCGACATCGCCTACCGCCTGTTCTGGTCGAGCGGCAAAAACAAGGGCCTCGACGACAACACGATGTGGGGCGACGTCGTCCTCGCCGGCTACGATGCCTCAACGCCCATGCCGCTCAACACCTGGATCCTCGAGCAGAACATCCGCAAGGCTACGAGTTCCGAATCCTCGGCTACAGGGCTTGTCCGCGGCATTTGGCGCGACGAATCCGTACTCGATCGCGCCCTCGCAGCAGCCAACACTGCGCTGCACACCGCAACAACGCAGGTGCAAATCGACAAAGCCGATCTCGCGCTCGATGCCGCGCTCCGCGGATTGCGCCGCACCGGCAAGTACCCCGACCCGTACGATCTTCCCGCCGTCAACCACCTGCCCGATCCCTTCACGTTCTTCAACGGCACACGGGTCCGCACGCTCGAAGACTGGAACCGCCGCCGCGCCGAGATCAAAGACCTCGCCCAGTACTACGAGTTCGGGTCCATGCCGCCGCCACCCGAGTCGCTCGCCGCCGTCTCCTCTCCTGGCCCCGCCGGCCCGATCCGTTCCAACACGCTCACCGTCACCATTCGTGACCACGGCAGGACCGCGTCCTTCAAGCCGGTCCTCTACCTCCCCTCAACCGGTACGCCGCCATACCCCGTCATCGTCGAAGAGGACTTTGCGGCCAACCCGAAGTTCTCTCCGCCCAACCCGGCCTTTCTCGCCGGCGGATACGCTGTCCTGAGCATCCCCACGTGGGACAGCGCTCGCCTCAACGTCTCCGGCATCGCAAGCGACGACGGCAACCACACCGGCGCATTCTTCGCTCTCTATCCCTACAAGCTCGACGCGGCCGGCGACGACCGCGGCGTTCTGCTCGCGTGGGCCTGGGGTGCAAGCCGCGCCGTCGACGCGATCAACTACCTCGCCGCGCACGATACCGCGTACGCGCATCTCGTCGACACGCGCAAGCTCGTCGTCACCGGGTTTTCGCGCTGGGGCAAGGCCGCGCTCCTCGCCGGCTTCCTTGACGATCGCTTCCTGGTCACCGCGCCCGGCGGCTCCGGAAGCGGCGGCGCCGCGCCTTACCGTTATGACTCCTTCGGCAACCGGCCGTTCCGCCACGAGCCCTTCGGCAATGTGTACCCGTGGGGCCGCTCGCCGGGCGCCGAGACCATGGGCGACCACGTCCGCCACCAGACCCACAACTCCAACGAGATGATCCGCCGTTTCCTCAACGACACGGTTCCTGCGCCCGTCGAGCCGCGCATGTACCTCACAGACACGTGGGGCTACGGCGCTCGCCTGCCCTTCGACCATCACGAGGAGATCGCCGCCATCGCTCCCCGAGCAGTCCTCATCGACAACACCAACGACGACTACGCCGACAACGCCGAAGGCGACTCGATCGGCTACGAGGGCGCCAAGCCCGTCTTCGAGTTTCTCGGAGTTCCGCAGAACCTTGCCCTCGATCTCTACATGGGCGGTGGCGGCCATTCCCTCAAGAAACCACAGGCGGAAAACATCGTCGCCTTCGCAAACATGGTTCTCTTTGGCACGCCCCTCCCGGCAGACATTGCGAAGCACCTCACCACCAATCCCTATCTCGACGCCGGCACATACGACACCTACTACGGCGGACTCCGCACCATGATGCCCTGGGCGAAAGACGTCCCCCACGCGAGGGGCGGCCCGGCTGCGAAGTGATCCGCACGCACGCCTGTTTCGTTTCGACGCCGTGTCCAATCAGAGCGAAGCCGGGGTGTATAAGAGACGCATGCGAAATCTTTGCGCTATGGGTGTGGTGCTCCTGGCGTGCACGATCGCGTCCGCGGCACAGACTCAGTCCACCCCGCCGTCTCCGTTGCTCGATCACCTGGCGGGCACCTGGGTCCTGAAAGGAACCATCGCCGGCAAGCAGACGACCCACGATGTACAGGCCGACTGGGTGCTGCGTCACGAGTACCTGCAGATACACGAGATCTCGCGCGAAAAGGACTCGGCCGGCAAGCCGGCCTATGAGGCGATCGTCACGATCGGCTGGGACCCGAAAGTAGCGAACCAGTACGTCTGCCTCTGGCTCGATTCAACGAGCGGAAAGGGGCTAACATCCGAAGGCTTCGGCCGCGGGAACCCGTCCGGCGACGCGATCCCCTTTGTCTTTACGATCTCGCCTACCAACCTGGTCCACACAACCTTTACTTACCGCAAAGGTACGGACACGTGGCAATGGCTCATCGATGAAGTGGAGAACGGCAAGACAGACCGCTTCGCCGACGTGGAGCTCACAAGAACAAAGTAAGAATTGTCGCCCGTGAGGCAAACCGCCGGCTTCGAATCATCCATTCGATGCAGCGTTGGCGCGTCTCTCGTTCCTACTGCGCCACGCCCGGCACCCACACGTTATCCGGCGCCAGGATCTCCGAGTTCTTCGCCTGCGTCGAAATCTTCACGCGCTGCAGGCTGCCCTTCTTCCCGGGCGTCGGCTCGAACTCCAGGTAGTATTGGTTGTTCAAGAGCTTCTGGTACTGGTCGAGATACGGCTTGAAGCTGACCGCCTGTGACGTGCTCAGCGAGTAGCATTCGCCGCCGGTCTCATCGGCCAGTTGTGTCAACCCCGAAAGCCCAATCTGCAA
Source organism: Occallatibacter sp. (assembly GCA_035263625.1). GTDB lineage: Bacteria > Acidobacteriota > Terriglobia > Terriglobales > Acidobacteriaceae > Telmatobacter. The sequence goes on along the minus strand of DATFRB010000080.1, from coordinate 16,127 downwards.
GTCCCAGCTGCTCCGCCCCGCCCGTCCAATCCCGACCGCATAGAGCGATGAAACCACGACGTTGTACCGCTGGGCGACTTCGCTGGCCTGGTCGGCGTCCGCGCTCATCGTCGGCATGCTGTGGTAGGTCGTCCCGATCGCTCTTGGGCCCCCAAGCGACCCCCGCCCTGCCATCACAGCCTGGGGCCGCTCGCCGTGCAGGCGGTCGATCCCGTCCGACACCATCAGCACCATCCTCCGCACCTTCTGCTGCGGCCACGACTTCACGAGCTGAATCAGCGAGAGATACGGACTGTCCATGCTCGACAACGATCCGCGCGGCAGGCGAACTGCCTCTGCTGCTTTGTCGTGGTCGTTCGTAAAGTTCTGGGCAAGCTGAATGGTGGTGTTCGAACTGTAGGCAACCCCGACAACCGTGGTCGGCGGCTGAGCCTTGATGAAGTCCTTCACTTCCTGGAGGTTGCCCCCAATCGACGTGCCCAGCGTGTCATCGATGAGGATCATCAGTTGAAGCGCCGCATTCTCGCCCTGCGCGGGCACCAGGCGCGTAATTTGCGCCTGCTGTTTGCCCAGTTTCACCGTCAGGTCGCTCGCCTGTAGCGGCGGAAGATCCTTCTCCAGGTTGAGCGCCGCGTCGGTTATCACCACGTGCACCCGCGACGCCTCTTTCCCGCTCTCCTGCGCCCGCAAACTCTCCGCGCTCCAGCCAAGCGCGCACAACCCACCAATAACAATCACCCAACCGCGATGTGCTTTCACAATTCCCCCCATCGCGCCGTTCCACGGCGTCGGGTGCGATTGTGGAACCGGCTGCGGAACCATGTCACCTGTCACTTCTCACAGTTTTCGAGCCATTTCGAATGCGAAAACCATGGCCAGAACTCATAAATCGACTGGCACTTACGTCGAGTCGTGCCGGTTCGTCCGCGCCCGGGCAACTATTACATTTGCGAGTGTGTCTCGGCATGCGCTTGCTCTAGCTTGGGGGGGAAGACAATCAGGAGGGGAGAGACAATGAGCACGCCATCATCCGTGGCCGGAACTCAACGGGAGGGCGCCCCGCGTACCCCGCTTCTTACCTTTTCGCTCGTCCTTTCCATCCTGCTGATCGTTGCGGGGGTCGTCGCCCTGGTTCTCGCGGCGGAGACGTCCATCGCCATCGTCATCATCGTGTCCTGGTTGCTGATGATCGGCGGCGTGGTCCAGTTCATCCTCGCATTCCGCAGCAAAGGAGTGGGCCTTACGATCTGGAAACTGATCGTGGCGCTAGCCTATTTCATCACCGGTCTTTTCGTATTCCTCCGCCCGCACATCGGCCTGGCGGCGCTTACGCTCGCGCTCGTTTTCTTCTTTGCCGTAGAAGGAGCCATGAGCATCGTCGCCTACTTCCGCACGCGGAACCAGGGCGCTTCGGGCTGGCTTCTTCTCGACGGAATCGTGACCCTGCTGCTCGGCTTTCTCATCTGGATCCATTGGCCGTCCCGCGCCCCGTGGATACTCGGCGTGTTTGTCGGCGTCAACATGATCCTGAACGGAACAACCCGGCTCATGCTGACGCTCGCCGTGCGGCGATTGCTGAAGGAAGCATAAAAATCCCGCCGGGGGCGGGCTGTGCAATGCAGTGGACGGTCTGCGATTGGGGTCGCGGTCAGCTCTTTGCGAACAACTGTCCGCTCAAAGAAGAGCCCAGTATGTGAGCGCAACACAACTCACGGCGCAGGTTCCAGCCTCTGCCTTCGCCGCCGCGGGAATCACGGCCGTCAACGTCCAGACTCCCTCGCCCGGTGGAGGAACGTCGAGTTCTCTCCAGTTCGAAGTAGATCCGGCCGGATCAACGCCGCCAACGTTTGGCTCGCCGTCTGTCACCGTGGCTGCGGGTTCAACCGCCAGCTATACTGTGACGCTGCCATCAGGCGCGACCGATGTCTCGGTGAAATGCCTGAATCTTCCCACCGGCGTCGCTTGCAGCTATGCTTCCGGCACGCTGAGTATTACCACGTCCAGCAGCACCCCGAAGGGAACTTACCAGGTCACGGCAGTATTCACCGAGACTCTTCCCGGCGCAGCCGCGGCGGGAATCTTCCTGCCGTTCCTGCTTCTGCCGCTTTACCTGCTGCGGAAGAAGCTGTCAAAGCGCGGATGGCGCACTGCTGCCTTGATCATGCTCATGCTGACGTGCGCAAGCCTGTTCATCACGGGCTGTGGAGGAGGTGGCTCGTCGACGACTCCAACCAACCCCACCAACCCAACCCATCAGGCAACAAGCTCGGGTGTGGTGACATTGGTCGTTCAATAGCTCCGCGGTCCAAGGCCCACCAGGCGCGAGGCCGGGCCGGACACAAATCAGGCATCGATATGCCGGATAGCGGCTTCAATTGCAATGAGAGCGCGTCGCACACCATGATAGCGACTTGGCGGGACTACGCAAATCCGGGGTCAGGTAAATCCGTCAAATGCAAATGTAAAGAGTTCGACGCCCAATCAATCACCAACCTTGCGGAGCCTCGCGAGGCCTCAACATTCAAAATTCGTACACAAATTTTTCGGGACTCAGGGCATTTGCGCGCAGAGAACCTGCACCCGTTCAGGCCGGCGTCAGGGAACTTTTTCCGTGCCAACCGCTCTTGAGAAACGCGAGGATGGACCGCACGCGATGCGGTAGATCACAGTGGCACGCAAACTCTCCGCAGGTGTCGGGAGCTCCAGAGGATTTGAACCAGTGACCACTGTGAAGCGAGTCGCGAATCAAACGTGCTGATGGTTCACCGCATGGATCGGAACAACTGAGGCACTGGAATGGCACTGTGGACATTCTGGTTTTGCATCTGTTTGAGGACCCTCTGTATTCTGCATTCCGTAGCATCTCCTTCTTCTGAGCCCTTCGATCCCCGGCTGTGATGGCCGCCTCGATCACGGCACTAAGGAGGGCTTGTATGCTTTCGAGGAGCCCTCGAACTTTCTCGATTCCAGCTGGAGACGACGTCCGCAATGGCGGCACTGAGCCTGGACAAGATAGAAGCGATCGCGCCGGACCAGGCATCGTTGAGCGCTGCACGGAAGCTGCTCAAGCCAGCGGTATGGTCGGGGCTTGCTGCCGATGACGCGGGCCTGGCTTGGGGAGAGTGCCAGGGATCGGGGGCAACGCCGTACCGAGTGGTGATTTCGGAACCCGATACCGGCTACAAATGCACGTGCCCGAGCCGGAAGTTCCCATGCAAGCATTCGCTTGGCCTGATGTGGCTGCGCGCCGAAGGCAAAACGGTGTTCAACACCGGCTCTGCGCCCGAGTGGGTTCTTGACTGGGTGCGGCGCAGAAAGCCGGGTTCCGGTGCGGCAAGGGAACCGGCGGAATCGTCTGCCGCCAAAAATATAGCGCTGGCTGGACATGAGGAAGCCGCCGAGGTTGATCCTAAGGCCGAGGCTCGCGCCGCAGCGGCGCGCGAGCGCACGCGCACGGATAGGGAAGGCGCGATAGCCGCGGGCCTTGACGAGCTCGACCAGTGGATCACGGATCAGATTGAAGCTGGACTGGCAGGATTCTCTGCGCATGCCGGCAAATCGTGCCGCGTGATTGCGCAGCGAATGGTCGATGCCAAGGCGCCGGGACTTGCGGCGCGGCTTGACTTGCTGCCTCCGCGTTTATACGCGCTGCCGGAACCCGCGCGTCCGCAGACGGCGGTTCGCGAGCTGGGGCAACTTCACCTGATTGCAGAGGCTTATCGCAATCAGGAGAAGCTCACTGCCGATATGCGCGAGGACGTGCGGCGTGCGGTGGGTTGGTCAGTGACGAGAGAAGCTCTGCTGTCGGACGAAGCCGCCATGCGGGTGAGCGGTTCATGGCGCGTTGCCGGGACGCTGAGCGAAGTCCAGCCCGACCGGCTGCGCCGCATCGAGACGTGGTTCCTGCACGAGGGCTCGCCGCAGTTCGCGGTGCTGATCGATTTTGTTCCCGTGGCCACGGGCGTGGGGCGCAGCCCGTATATCGCCGGAGAACGGGTTGGCGCCACATTTGTGTTCTACCGCTCGACGGCGCCGTTACGAGCGGCGATCGCGGAGACCACCGCGTCCGCGCAGCCCTGCACCGATGCAGTTCAGATTCCTGCGCAGGGACTGGCAGAAGCGGTGCGGTCCTGGCATAGAGCGCTTGCAGCCAAACCGTGGCTCGGAATGTGGCCCCTGGCCATGCGAAGCGTGCGCGTGCGCAGGAGCGGTGAACAGTTGTTTGTCTCCGCAGCGGATGGAGCCGGGCCTGTGCTGCCTCTTCTCGCCTCACAGGCGACGCCGGCCATGCCGCTGGTTGCGCTCGAGAGCATTGACGCAGCGGGATTGTGGGACGGCACGAACCTGAGGATGCTGTTCGCTGAAACGCCAATCGGAAGGTGGACAGCGGAATGAACGTGCGTGATCTCAAGGCCCACATCCTTCCGGCGCTGCTTGCCGGTACACGCCGTCAACCACTGCCCGGAGTTGCGGGGTTGCAGCCGGATTCATTGCTAGGGGCTCTTAGCCTTTCAGGCCAGGCGCTTCGTTTCGCCATGCCGGAGGGGCCGCCGGAATTCGATGTGGACTCGTGGCCGCAAGATACGCGGCGGGTTCTGCCGGAGAGTGTGCGCCCGCGGATGCTCCGCCTGCTGAACGCAAACCGCTGCACGGACGACAGTGAATTGGCAGTTGCGCTGGCGTGCTCCCAGTTGCGGTTGAGGCCGCATCCGTTTGACCTGCCGAAACTGGACGGCTTCGTTCGACGTCACAGCCAGCACCTTGGCGTGGCTGCGCAATACTGGGCACAGCGCGACACGAAAACGGAGAGCCGGAAAGGCTACTTCGACGAAGATGGGCCGGCAGCGGAGAACTGGACCGAAGTGCCGATCGCCGTGCGCGTGGCCTATCTCGAGCGCCAGCGCGAACACGATCCCGCGGCGGCGAGGTCCGCGCTCGAACAGGTGTGGCCGGGAGAACCTGCGGATGCGCGGGTTCGGCTGATCGGAGCGCTGCAGACCGGGCTCAGGGAAGACGACAGAGCATTTCTCGAAGCGGCTTTGAAGGACCGGGCGCCACGCGTGCGGATGATTGCATATCGCATGGCCGCGCGCCTTGGCGGTTCCCCGGCAAACAACCCATCGCTCGCCGCGTGCCTTGAGCGCATTCAGAAGGAGAAAACAGGCGTCCTCAAGCGCCGCGTCGCGCTCAAGCTGGAGTTGCCGGCAAACGTGAAAGAAAACACCGCGAATCGATGGATCCGCGAGCAGTTCGCCGACGTGACGTTCGACGAGCTGGCCGGCGCGCTCGAGATTCCGATTGCGAGCCTGGTTGCCGCGGCAAAGGATGATCAGAACCTTCTGTTTGCGCTGGCCATGGTGGCCACGACCGACAGGCGGTTCCATGCCTTGGCGGAGATTGCGAACGAACTGCCGGACGCGTGGGGCAGAATGAGCGAATCGGGATTCGACGAGTTTTCGTTCGCAGACGAGCAACGCGAGCACTGGGTGGAGTCGATCGTGCGCCCTCGCGAGTGGATGCCGGAGCCGGCGCTGCCTGCGTGGGGATGGCTGTTGCGCCGCATTCAGTCGAAGCTGCCGGAAAAGGTGATGCGGGATGTACTGAAGTCGAAGTGGTGGTCCGATCAGCTTGGCGGAGAAAAGAAGCCTGGAACGGAAGTTATCCAGTTGTTCTGCGCACTCTGCCCGGCGGGGTTGCGCGACAAGCTGCGCGAACAGATTGACGAACTCGACGCGGACCGGAAGGAAGTGGGATTGATGTTACTGGATACGCTGGACGGACTGGAGGCGGTGCAATGAGTGACGCAAGACTGCGGCTGAGCGCGGAAGAGGTATACGAGGAAGAATTGCAGGCGCTGGTGCAAGACGATGAGCTGGCGCGGCCTCCCAACTGGCGGCTCTCTCCGAAGGCAGTGGTGACTTACCTTATGGGAGGAACCGCGAACAGCGGCAGCGAGATCTCAGCCAAGTACATCGGCAACCGACGCCTGATCGAAACAGCCGTAGCGACGCTGGCGACGGACCGAGCCCTGTTGCTGCTGGGATTGCCGGGAACGGCGAAGTCCTGGGTATCGGAGCACCTAGCGGCGGCGATCTCCGGTTCGTCGCAGCGGTTGATTCAGTGCACCGCGGGAACGGATGAAAACCAGGTCCGGTACGGGTGGAACTATGCACTGCTGCTGGCGAAAGGGCCTTCCCGCGAAGCACTGGTAAAGACGCCCCTGACGCGCGCGATGGAAGAAGGCACGATTGTGCGCCTGGAAGAACTGACGCGCATGGGATCGGACGTGCAAGACACGCTGATCACCGTTCTATCTGAGAAGTTGCTGCCGATTCCCGAGCTGGATATTGCGATCGAGGCGGCGCGCGGATTCAACGTGATTGCGACCGCCAATAATCGCGACAAGGGCGTGAACGAGTTGTCTTCGGCGCTCAAGCGGCGGTTCAATGTCGTGGTTCTGCCGTCCCCGGCGACGCTAGAGGAGGAAACTGTGATCGTGGTGAAGCGCGTGGCGGAGATCGGCACGAACCTGAGCCTGCCGCCGATCGAGCCTGCGGAAAAGGAGCTGGCGCGCATTGTGGTGTTATTCCGCGAGCTGCGCGAAGGCAAGACCCTCAATGGCAAGGTGAAGCTGAAGACCACTTCCGGCACGTTGTCGACGGCAGAGGCTATTTCAGTGGGGGTGAGCGCGTGGGCCGAGGCCGCGCATTTCGGTGATGGCGTGATGGATGCGCAAAGCGTAGCGACGAATGTGGTCGGAGCGGTGGTGAAGGATCCGGTGCAGGACATGGTTGCGCTGGAAGAGTACCTGGAAAACGTTGTGCGCTCGCGCGATGAGTGGGGCGACCTGTACCGCGCGATGCGCAACGTGTTGTAAATGGACATGGACGAACGGCTGCACGTTTTCGGGATCCGCCATCACGGCCCGGGGTCGGCCGCGCTACTGGTGCGCGCGCTGGACGCGGTTGAGCCGGAATGCGTGCTGATCGAGGGGCCGCCCGAGGCCGATGAACTGATCCGCTTCGCGCAGTTTGCCGGCATGAAGCCGCCGATCTCGTTGCTGGTGCACGCTGCCAGCGATGCGAACGCGGCGTTTTTCTTTCCCCTGGCGGAGTTCTCGCCGGAGTGGCAGACGATGCTGTGGGCGCTGAAGCGCGGCGTCCTGGTTCGCTTTATCGATTGGCCGGCGGGCATTCACATTCATGCGCTTATCGCGCAGAAGAACGATCCGGAGCAGATGGAGGCGGAGCACGAGCCCGACCCGCTGGACGCGCTTGCTGCCGCGGCGGGGTATGGCGATGGAGAAGCATTCTGGAATTCGCTGATTGAGCAGGGACGTCTCGGAGATGGAGCTTCTCTGCCTGGGGGAGACGCGATGCGGATGTTCGCGGGGATCGAAAATGCGATAACGGCGGTGCGCTCTGAGGCTCCGACACGAAACGATCGGGCTGCGTTGCGCGAATCGCAACGCGAGGCGTGGATGCGGATTCACATCCGGCAGGCGTTGAAGGAACACGGCGGAAAAATCGCGGCGATCGTGGGTGCGTGGCACACGAGCGCTCTGCGTGCGAGAGCGACTGCGGGGGCTGACAAGGCGCTGGTGAAGGATCTCAAGCGGGAGAAGGTGGAAGCGACGTGGGTTCCATGGACGGACAGCCGGCTGGCGGCAGCATCTGGCTATGGCGCAGGAGTGATCTCGCCGGGCTGGTACTCGCATCTGTGGAGACTTTACGAGCGAGGCGCGCGTACCACTCCGCAGATGTTTGCGGCTCAATGGCAGGCAAAAACCGCGGATCTGCTGCGCAAGGAGGGCTACCTCACGCCGACCGCTTCAGCGATTGAAGCGGCGCGGCTTTCGCTCGCGATGGCATCGATGCGCAGACGGTGGATTCCAGGGCTGGAGGAAATGCGCGAAGCCGCGCTCGCGACGCTCTGCCATGGCGACGAGGTGCCGTTGCGCATCATCGAGCGGAAGCTCTATGTGGGCGAGCGCGTGGGAGAGATCGACGACGCTGTCCCCCAGATGCCGCTGGCGCGCGACCTGGCGCAGTGGCAGAAGAGGACGCGGCTAAAGCCGGAAGACATCGAGACGGAACAGCGCGTGGATTTGCGCAGCGAAGCGGGTCTTTTGAAATCCACGCTGCTGCACCGCCTGCTGATTCTGAAGGTGCCCTGGGGCCAGCTGGCGGAGACGGATGCGGGGCGGGGAACGTTTCGCGAGGTGTGGCGCCTGCGGTGGGTGCCGGAGCTGTCAGTCAGGTTGGCTGAAGCGCTGGTGTACGGCGGAACCATCGAACAGGCCGCGGCCAATGCGCAGCTCGATCGTGCTGCGAAGACGAACTCCATCTCGGAACTGGCCCAGATGGTTCGCGAGACACTGGTGGCCGATTTACCCAATGCCGCGACCTTGTGCATCGAGCGACTGCAGGCAGCTGCCGTGCAGGCCGCGGAGATTACGGAACTCATGCAGGCTGTTCCGCCGCTGGTGAGGGTCCTGCGATACGGCACGGCCCGCAAGCTCCCGGACGAGCAGCTGCGCGCACTGGTGCATGCACTGAGCGTGGAGGTAAATGCCGGCGTGCGGCTTGCATCACACAACCTGGACGACGAGGCCGCGGAGGGACGCGTGCAGGCGATGCAAGGCTTTGACGAAGCGCTGGTCCTCTTCGCCGATGCCGAACTGACAGAACAATGGCGGAGCCATCTGGCGGGGATAGTTGACGATCCGCAGGTGGCGGCGGCAATCGCTGGGCTCAGCCTGCGGCGGCTGCATGAGTCCGGCGCGTGGCCAGACGGCGAGGTTGCAGCAGCATTCTCGCGGCACACGATCGGAGAGACGCCAAAGCGGTCAGGAGCGTTCCTCGAGAATTTTCTGCGTGGCGGCTCTCAGGTCCTGCTGCAGGACGAGCCCCTGCTCAACCTGATTGACGCGTGGCTGTGCGAGCTGGCGGAGGATGACTTTGTCGAATCGCTGCCTCTGCTTCGGCGGAGTTTTGCGGAGTTCGACACCGTGGCGCGTCGGCGAGTGCTGGAACGGGTGGCGCTTGGGCGGCGGGAAACCGGTGGAGTGCACGGCACAAGCGACGGCTCGGAAGAAGCTTTCGCTCAGGCTCTTCCGTTGCTGTGCAAGATTCTCGGACTTGAGTTGGAGGGCGAAGCGGCATGAGCGAGCACGTGGATGCCGGCAAGGAACGGCTGCGCCGATGGAAGCTCGCGCTGGGCGATGAGGACCGCAGCAGCCTGAGTGAGCGAGACAGCCGGCTTTCGGCGGCGCTGGACGCTCTTTACAGGCCGTCGGGCCAGCGCAAGGGGAAAGGCAGCTTGAGCGCTTCGGCGCCGCGCATATCGCGATGGCTGGGGGACATTCGTGAATTCTTTCCCACGCCCGTTGTGCAGGTGATTCAGAAGGACGCGTTCGAGCGGCTGAACCTGAAATCGCTGATGCTGGAGCCGGAGTTCCTATCGACCCTCGAAGCCGATGTGCACCTGGTGGCTGATCTGATGTCGCTGCGATCCGCTATTCCCGACAAGACTAAGGAAACGGCGCGCATGGTCGTGAGGCGGGTTGTGGAGCAGTTGCTCGCTCGCCTGGAACATAAGACGCTGGCCACGATCCGCGGAGCGCTCAACCGGTCGCAACGGACACGCCGTCCCCGCGCGGGTGATATCGACTGGCATCGCACCATCGCGGCAAATTTGCGCCACTACCAGCGCGAACGCGCCACGGTGGTGCCCCAGACGCTGATCGGCCACCAGCGGCGGACGCACACGCGCGCCAACTTGCACCACGTTGTGCTCTGCGTAGACCAGTCGGGCTCGATGGCGACCTCGGTCGTGTATGCATCGATTTTTGCCGCCGTAATGGCGTCTCTGCCTGGGATCGAAATGCAATTGGTCTGTTTCGACACGGCGGTGGTGGACCTGACGGAGCAACTGAGCGATCCGGTGGATGTTCTGTTCGGGGTGCAACTGGGTGGGGGCACCGACATCAATGGTGCGCTGGCTTATTGCGAGCAGCGCATCGGACACCCTGCCCGCACGCATCTTGTGCTGATCAGCGATCTTTACGAAGGCGGTAATGCAGAATCGATGCTGGCCAGAGTTGCAGCCCTGAAGGACGCGGGAGTGAACGTAATTGTGCTGCTGGCGCTCTCGGACGACGGGCATGCAGCCTATGACGCGAATCACGCCGGGAAGATCGCGGCAATGAATTGTCCCGTGTTTGCCTGCACTCCCGACCAGTTTCCCGACCTGATGGCAACCGCCCTTGTGGGCCAGGATATTGCCCAGTGGGCAGCCGCTCAGGACATCGGATTGGTGCGAGGCTAACTCGCGGAACGAAGATCTGCCGCGGGGCAGTCCCACGCGGCGACCGTGATTGGGCGGATAGGGAACTTCTACGGCCTCGCCATCTTCGAGCGGATCTGGCCGGAGCGCGCATGATACAACAGCAGTTTGTCGGCCGGCGGGCAGTCCCATCCCGCGGGCTCCCTTTTCGATGTGGTGTACTTCCGGCCCGCAAAAGTGCGGGTTGACTTTTACCGTCGGCTTCCTCTTGAGGGACGCCAGCAGCAAAGACCTCGATTCGGCGATCTGCATGAAGTGCGATCCGAAAATGCGTGACCGCCAAGTGCTGGAATCCGATGGGCATCGCCGAAGCCACAAACTCGCGACGCGCTCTTAGGAGTTAAGCGGTTTCGGATTTAACCCTTTCGGCGACTCTATACAACTCTCTTGTAGGCGATCCCTCCTGCGCCAGCGGCAGGAGCCGACTCTACGGGCTTGCGGAACAATTCGGGATGCTGGGAGCGGTACCACGCTTCGGCCGCGTCCTCACCCTTTTCGGCCGCGATCGTACAGAATGTACACCGGTCGCCTGCCTTCCCGACCTTCTCATCGCCGCAGTCGGCGCAGTAGACGGGATGGCATTCGTCATAGCACTGCTGGGAGCAGAACACATCGCCGTTCCGTTCATCGATCACTGCGCCGTCAATGAGGTCGATGTATCCCGAATCGTCAAAGGTGGCTGCATAGTCGACTCCGCAGTCGGCTTCGCAGTTCTGGTTGGTGCAGTGGATGTGGTTTCGGAAGTTCATGAGGTGTTCACCTCCAACGATGCATCGCAGCTCCGGCGAGTCGTCAAACTCTGCGTCACTCAGGCGGATTTGCGTTTTGCGGGGGCTTTGCTCTGCGCCTTCACCAGCGCGAGCTTCCTGGTTTGCGGTTCCTTCTCGCTCTTAGGCGGTTTCTTCGCGGCCCGCGTGTCTTCCCCAATGCTTTTGCGAAGCGCATCCATCAGGTTGATGACCTTGCCGGCCTGCGGCTTCGGGGCTTCCTCAGTTGGAACCGGCAGATTGTTGACCTTCGCGTCGACCAGGGCCTTCAGCGCGACCTCGTAACCATCTTCGAACTTGCTTATATCGAACCGTCCGCTCATGCGCTTGATAAGCGTCTCGGCGAGCTCCAGCGAATCCGAATCGACAGCGGTCGCCTTGATATCGCGGAAATAGTCGTTCTGGTTGCGCAATTCATTCTGGTAGCGCAATGTGTACGCCATCATTCCGCGGTCGCCTGCCGGCACGACAGCAACGATGTTTTCGCGCCCGGAAAAGGCTACCTTGCCAATGGCAGCTTTTCCTGTCTTTACAAGCGCCTCGCGTATAACATTGAACGACTCGGTCTGGGAGTCATTCTCGGGCAACACGAAATACGGCTTCTCAATGTATTCAGGATTCAAGTCTGCCTTATCGACAAACTGCGTCACCGTAATCGTGTGCTTTGAGGGAACGCGGAGATTCTCAAGCTCGGAGGGCTCAATGATGACGTATTGCCCTTTCTGGTATTCGTAGCCCTTGACGATCTCGTCCTTCTCGACGCCGGTAGTTGCTTCGTTGTTTTCAACGGCGCTTTCGAGCACCTTCTGGTGCCGGATGCGCTCGCCTGTTCTGCGGCTGATCTGGTGAAATGTGATCTGGCTCTTGGTCTCGGTGGCTGTATAAAGACTCACGCCGAAAGACACGAGAGATATCTGCAGGTTTCCCGTCCAGTAGGGACGTGCCATATGACCTCCGCGAGTAAGTGCGCTCACACTCGACCCGTAGATTCAGGAGTTTACCGCAAGATTTGCTGCAAATGAAGTGAAATTCGCTTTAACTGCGCGGGGTTTCGCCTATCATTCGCCTGCGACTGTCTTCGCTTAGCCGTTCTATCTTGCGCTCCTTATGCCGAACGCGCCGAGTATCTCCGCAGTTAGACGTTGGGGCGCCTCAAGCATCCTCTTCCAAGGGTCCCGCAGCCGCCGCTTTCGCCATTCGCTGAAGTCCGATACGTGAAACATCGGCCGTATCTGCGCTTCCAATTCCTTCCAGTCCAGCGGAACTGCGACCGGCACGCCTGGCCGCGCGCGTGTAGAAAACGGCGCGATTGCCGTCGATTCCCGGTCGTTGCGCAGGTAATCGAGATAGATCCGATTCCGGCGGACGGACTTCAGCATATTCGTGGTGTAGAGGCCGGGATTGCGCTTTTCCATCTTGAGGACCACGGCATGCGACAGCTCTTTGATGGCAGGCCACTGGTGTTCCGGCGCGATGGCAACAACCACATGCAGACCCTTCCCGCCGGTGCTTTTTACATAGCTCGTTAGATTGACACTCTTCAGCAGAGACCGAAGTTCCTGTGCGGCGGCGGCAAGGGCCGGCCACATGATCGCCTCATCGGGATCAAGATCGAAGATGATGCGGTCCGCCTTGTCGACGGCCTCGTTCTTCGATCCCCAGGGATGAATCTCCAGAACCCCGAGCTGCGCCATTCCCACCAATCCCTCGGCAGAGTCAAGCGTCAGAAACTCTTCCTTTTTGCCGGTCTTCTTGTTGGCGATGGAGACGGTGTGCACACCGTTCGGAAGCCCAGCGGCAATGTGTTTTTGGAAGAACATCTGTTTGCCGATCCCATCGGGGCAGCGCAGCACGCTCAGCGGCCGGTCTGCGACATGGGGCAGCATGTGTTCGGCAACCGCCAGGTAATACAGCGCGAGCTGCTCCTTCGTCATTCCGCTCGCTTCATCAAGAACCTTGTTCGGGCGGGTGATTGGAAGCGCCTTGCCTTGTCCTTGAGCCGGCACGGTATCCGCACGCCTCACAGGAGTACCCGGAGAATGTGAGGAGGATGCCGATTTCACACCTTCGGCCAAGGCGTACTCTCGAACGATCTCTTTCGGCGGTTTGTCATCGCGGAGGCCCTTGAACGACGACTGGCGGATCAGATTGTCTGTGGTCCAGGCGGCGAACGCGACCTGCGCGACCAATTCAGGTTTCACCCAGATGGCGCCTTCCCTGGCTTCGCGGGGCAATTCGTGGAATGCAGGCGCCTTCTGCGCAAGCGCATCAAGTCGGACGCGAAGCATGCGCTCGGGCTCATGGGAGAATCCCGTGCCGCAGCGTCCCGCATAGAGCAATCTGTCCCCGTCGTAATACCCCAGCAGTAGAGCGCCGATTCCGCGGCCGGTCTTCGCGACCGGTGTGAATCCTCCGATCACAAACTCCTGCTTCATCATCCCCTTCTTCTTGAGCCATGTGCTACCCCGCCCCGAGGTGTAAGGAGCTGAAACCTGTTTCGAAACAATTCCCTCGGCTCCAAGTTCGCACGCCTTTCGGAATACCACGTCGCCTCTCGCTTCGATGTGCTCGCAGAATCGCAGTGGAGACGCCGCATTCGGCCCCGGCAGGAGTTTCTCGAGGATCTCCTTCCGCCGGAGCAGGGGAAGCCCGCGAAGATTCCGGCCATTCAAATGGAGTATGTCGAAGGCGAAGTAGATAAGTTCGGCGTTCTTGCCATTCTGAAATGCGGCCTGAAGGAGCGAGAAGTTGGTTCGTCCCAACTGATCGAGTACGACGACCTCGCCATCCAGGATGGCGCTGTCCACTCCCAGCTCCGCCGCGGCGCGCACGATTCCCGGCATGCGCGCCGTCCAGTCCAGCCCTTTGCGCGTGAACAGGCGAACCTGCGGGACACCGGCGCCGCCCTTTGCATAAGTCCGCACGTGCACCTGCAACCGGTAGCCGTCGAGCTTCAACTCGTGCACCCAATTAGCACTGACGGGCACCGATTGTGCCTCTTCGGCAAGTTGCGGCGCAATGAATCCGGGGAATTCCTCCAACGGGGCCTCGCGGAGGAGGCGGTCGAATGGTTTCGCTTTCAGAACCGGTGCCTTTGCTACTCGAGCTGGCGCCTGGTGTTTTCGATTGTTGCCGGTCTCCCGAAGGCCATGATTCGGTTCCCAGACGTGGTCAGCACTCGCAGCAATCTCCTCCATGGTTCGTTGCGTGAGCGCGCTGTCTGGAGCGAGTTCCGTGATTGCGGGCGCTCCTTCCGGCTGCCGCCATTCATCGGACTCTTTGAGCAGAAGCCAACTCGGCTTCCCGGAGCGATCACGGTCAGGATTGGGCTTCATGCGAACCAGGGCCCACTTGCCTCGCAGCTTGGTTCCCTTCAGCAAGAATTTCAGGTTGCCGTCCGCCAGTTGTTTATCGACGTCTCCGAGTGGCTGCCATTCCCCAAAGTCCCACACCATGACAGTGCCGCCGCCGTACTGTCCCTTCGGGATGGTCCCTTCAAACCCTCCATACTCCATCGGGTGGTCTTCCACTTCGACGGCGAGGCGCTTGTCGCCGGCGACGTAGCTCGGCCCTTTGGCAACAGCCCAGCTCTTGAGCACGCCGCGCCAGCCGAGCCTGAAATCGTAGTGAAGCTGACGCGCGGAGTGCTTCTGCACCACAAAGGGAAGAGCACTAGTGGATTTGTCGCGCCGGCCATCCGCGCCGCCTCGCGGTTCTGCGGTGACCTCGAAATCGCGCATGGCGCGATAGCGGGCAAGTTGGCGATCGACTGCCCTGGCCGATTCGGAGCGAGATGGGGCGCGCGGGCTCATCAGGCTTTCGCGCTCATGAATGAGTTGAAACCTGATGTGACCGCAGCGATCAGATCCTCGCGATTGCTTTTCGTCATTAGTTCATGGCCTGCGCCAGCGATGGCCAGCAATTCCTTACGTCCCGGGATGAGCGCGAGCGCCGATTCCATTTCGGCTATGGTAGCGAATTCGTCGCGCACTCCCTGGACGAAGAATGCAGGAACCCGCAATGAAGGAAAGTGTGCGGTACGCAGCTGCTCCGGTCTTTTAGGCGGATGCAAAGGATAAGAGAGCAACAAAAGACCGTCGACCAATGTTGGTTCGCTTGCGACGAGTATGGATGCCTGTCTTCCCCCGTACGAGTGCCCGCCGAGGAAGATATGCGCGGGATTCAGGCGGCGCAACGCGGCCACGGCTGCGCGCAACCCGGATTGGTCGCGCTCCGCGCTTCCGCGAGGAGGCGGCCCGTACGGTCGTGCCTGGCGAAACGGAAGATCGCAGCGAAGTACCGTCAGTCCGATCGTGCAGAAAGCCTCCGCCAGTGCAACAAGCAGCGGGGACTCGCAGTTCGCTCCTGCGCTGTGCGTGAGAATCAGGCTGTCGGCTTTAGGAATCGATGAGCGGTGCAGGAAACCTCGAACCGGTCCTTCCTTGTCGCTCAGATCAGAAAATGGCTCGCAGGTTTGCATGGTGATTCCTAATACAGCACGCTTGCCGCTATTGATCAAGAAGTTGCTGACGAATCAGAGACACCGATCACAACCACCCGGAAGCCGCTCAGCGTGTCGCAAATCTTGCGTGCGACAGTTTACGATAGGCCCCCACCCCGGTCGGGTCAGTCCAATCTCGTGGGGCTGGCCATCAATCGATGGCGTCAGGTTCATAGCCGTGTTTGCGGCAATTGACAGCACAGGCTGTCAAAGGTTGGTGGATCCTGGCCGACTTAATCGTGGGCGTAGCCTAGTTAACAGTCAGCGTCACCGATGCGGTGGCCGTCGTGTAGTCTCTGACATCGGTCGGCGTGAGTGTGACGGAGAGGGTGTGCGACCCCGACGTGAGCACGGTTCCAGCCGCAGGCGAGTACACAAATGTGCCTGCAACCGTGGAGCTCGCATCAAGTTGCGTTGCGCTCAATGCGGTGCCATGGGTGATTGGCGCCGGTGTCGCCCAAATGATGGTGGGCGTGGCCTTGTTGACCGTGATCGTGACGTAACCGATGACC
>DATFRB010000079.1:0-19157 GCA_035263625.1 Occallatibacter sp. | reverse complement strand
CTGCGGCCGCACCGGGTGGGCGACATGGGGTGGGTGGTGTACTCGGAGGCGGCGGGGTATGCGGAGCAGTTCGGGTGGAATGCGGAATTTGAAGGGCTGGTGGCGGAGATCTCGGCGGATTTTCTGAAGAATTACGACGCGCAACGGGAGCGGTGCTGGATGGTCGAGGTGGATGGCCAGAACGTGGGGCACATCTTCCTGATGAAGCATCGCGAGGATCCTACGATCGCGAAATTGCGCTTGCTCTATGTGGATCCGAGCGCGCGCGGGATGGGCCTGGGAGATGTGCTGGTGCGGGAATGCGTGCGGTTTGCGCACGGGGCGGGATACAAGAAGTTGATGTTGTGGACACAGAGCATGCTGACTCCGGCGATCAGGATTTATGAGCGCGCGGGGTTCCGGCTCGTGAGCGAACAGGCCCACCACAGTTTTGGCATGGACCTGGTGGGGCAGGTGTACGAGCTGGATCTTGGTTGAGCGCTTAAGGACTTGTCCGGGATAGTGCGTCCGATAACCGGGACGCCGATGGACCTGCTGGTTGGGCATATCATGCTGTGCGAGGAGGACGCTTGGCATTGCATACCCCGATCCTTGCGGCGTCTGTGTTGTCTCTCTGTGCAGTCGTTCTACATGCTACGGGGCCCGAGGTGAAAGAGACGCGGGAAGCGGTGGTTCGTCCTTGTAGTAACAGAGAATGGCAACTCGCTTTTACTGAAGAGGCGCGCAAGCTGACGCAAGGTGATCTAAAGGAATTTGGTGGGTTCAATAGTTGTGAGAGTGTTGTGCTGCCGTTTCTTCACGACGCGACAATTCTGCGGCTTCATACACCGATTAACGTTGACTATTCCATTGTTGCGGTGCTTTTCAGGCCAGATCACGAAAGCTCATTGCGGCATCTTGCGCACTGCAGGGGCATGTGTGCGCATGAGTCCCCAGATCAGCCCGAGTCGATTGATGCGATCAACTATGTGCTGAGCCGTGCGACGATCAAGCCCGATCGTGAGGTAATGCGAATGATCGTGGCCCTGGACCTGTTTCTTCTTGATGCTGAAACGGAAAGCCCGTTCGGGGCTTCGATTGCGATGAAGGAGCATCCTCTGGGTGGGGATGCGTTCCGTTCGGAAGTGAAGCTGGAGAATTCTTCGGCAGAGGTATTTGTGAAACGATGGGGTTGGCGGTTCCATTTTTCGGTCGCCGGGGGCAGGGTTCAGTTGGTGAATGTCAGGCTCGACTCCCGGTAGCCACATTTTCTGCTGCGTTGATGGGAATGGCCGCCGCACAGTTACGAAGCCTAATGAGGGGACTGCACCTCCGCGCTCCAATTCGAGCGTGAGTCGGGTTATTCCACCCCCACTTGGCGGCGCGTTCGGACTGCAGCGGCAAGTTCCTTCAGCAACTTGTGCGTCTCGGACCAGTCGATACAGGCGTCGGTTATGGACTGGCCGTAAACCAGCGGCTGGCCTGGCGCGAGATTCTGCGCTCCTGCGACGAGGTTGCTTTCGAGCATCACGCCGATGATGTCGCGGTTGCCGGCGGCGATCTGCGCGGCGACATCGCGGCAGACGCTGGGCTGGCGGGTATAGTCCTTGGCAGAGTTGGCGTGGGAGCAGTCGATCATAATGCGCGGGGTGAGGCCGGCCTTGTTCATTTTGGCGGAGGTTTCGGCAACGGCTTCGGCGTTGTAGTTTACGAGTTGGCGGCCGCCGCGCAGGATGATGTGCGTGTCAGGATTTCCCCGCGTGACGAAGATGGCCGACTGGCCGTGCTTGGTGTGCCCTAGGAAGGTGTGGGAATGAGCGGCTGACAGCAGCGCGTCAATGGCGATGTCGACGTTGCCGGATGTGCCGTTTTTGAAGCCAACGGGGCAGCTTACGCCCGAGACGAGCTGGCGGTGGACCTGGCTCTCGGTGGTCCGCGCTCCGATGGCTCCCCAGGCCACAAGGCCGGCGATGTACTGCGGCGAGATCATGTCGAGGAACTCGGTTCCGGAGGGGACGCCCATCTCGGCGAGGTCGAGCAGCAGGTTGCGGGCGAGGCGCAGGCCGTCGTTGATCATGAACGACTGGTCGAGATGGGGGTCGTTGATCAGGCCCTTCCAGCCGATGGTGGTGCGGGGTTTCTCGAAGTAGACGCGCATGACGATGCGCAGGTCGTCGGAGAATTCCGCGATGGCGGCTTTGAGCAGTCCGGCATATTCGCGGGCGGCTTTTACGTCATGAATCGAGCAAGGGCCGGCGAGGACGATGAGCCGGTCGTCGCGGCGGTTGAGGATGTCGATGATTTCGGCCCGGGCGTTGAAGATGGTCTCCGAGGCAGATTCGGCGACGGGGCGCTCCTCTTCCAGGAAAACGGGCGGAAGGACGACTTTCGTCCATTGAATGCGGATGTCATCAGTGGTGTGGAACATGGGTCTCTAACCAGTATCCAATATTGGGCGGGAGATATTGGATTTGAGGCAGTTAGCGGCCAGATCGAAGGCGCGATTCCGGCCCGGCGGCTACCTGAACCGCGCCCCGGCGCGTCAAACAGCGCAGTGTTATACTCGAAAGTGAGGCTGCACTGTCTGGCCGACCTTTCCGTGCCTGCCACACCTGCCGGAGGTTCCATCCGTATATGACTCCCCGCGCCCGCCGGGCACTCTTCACCGTAATCCTGTTTTTCGCCGTTTGCGCCACTGTGGGCAGCATGCTCCAGCGCAAAGTCGGCGCGCAATCGTCTGAAGACGAGAGCCAGATCCGCGACAGCCTGAAGCAGTTCACCAACGTGTATGCGCTGGTGGAGCAGAACTACGCCGAGCCCATTACCGGCGACAAAGTCGACGCGGTCATTTATGACGGGGCGATCCCGGGGATGCTGCGCACGCTCGACCCGCACTCCAACTTCTACGATCCAAAGGCCTATGCCAAGATGCGCGAGGACCAGCGCGGCCACTACTACGGCGTGGGCATGGTCATCCAGCAGCAGCAGGACAAGATTTACGTCATCACTCCCTATGAGGGCACGCCATCGTTCCGCGCCGGAATCCGGCCGGGCGACGTAATCACCGCGGTGGACGGCAAGCAGGTCGTGACGGACGGCAGCAACCAGGACGCGCTGAACTCCTCCGATGCGGTGGCCAAGGCCCTCAAGGGGCCCAAGGGCACGCATGTTTCGGTGACGATGGTTCGCGACGGCCAGGCAAAGCCCCTGGTCTTCGACCTGGTGCGCGACGAAATTCCCCACCCCTCGGTTGATCTCAAGTATGAGATTCGTCCGGGCGTGGGCTACATTCACCTGACGCAGTTCCAGGAGACAACCGGGCAGGAGATTACGGACGCCATTAACAGCTTCGGCAGTCTGAAGGGCTTGATATTCGACCTCCGCGGCAACCCCGGCGGCCTGCTGAGCCAGGCAGTGGACGTGTGCGACCACCTGCTTACCAAGGGGCAAACAATCGTTTCGCAGCGCGGACGCGCTTACCCCGACCAGAACTACACGGCCACGCACGGCAACGAGGGCAAGACGTTCCCGATCGTTGTGCTTGTGAACCGCAACACGGCCTCAGCGGCGGAGATCGTCTCCGGCGCTTTGCAGGATCACGACCGCGCGCTGATCGTGGGCGAGACCACATTCGGCAAGGGGCTGGTGCAGACGGTCTATAACCTGAGCGACAACACCGGGCTGGCTCTGACCACATATCACTACTACACGCCTTCGGGGCGCCTGATCCAGCGCAACTATAGCGGCGTTTCGCTTTACGACTATTACTTCAATCATGCAGGCGCCGAGCCGGCCGACAAGACCAACCGCGAAGTCAAGCTCACGGACTCCGGGCGGACGGTTTATGGCGGCGGAGGCATCACCCCCGACGAGAAGATCGATTCGCCCAAGCCCAACCGCTTCCAGGACGAGCTGAGTTACCGCTCCGCGTTCTTCCATTTCGCGCCGGAGTTCCTGGCGAATCGGACTGTGGACAAGAATTTCACGGTTGACGATGCAACACTTTCGTCTTTCAAACAGTTCCTGACGAGCAAGAACATTACCTGGACGGAGAAGGATTTCCAGGACAACGCGGACTGGCTGAAGCTCAACATCAAGGCTCTGGTGCTCGGGGATCAACTTGGTGAGCAACAGAAGCTTCTGTCGTTGGCAAACGGAGATCCGGAAGTCCAAAAGGCGCTGAGCTTCCTGCCCGAGGCCGAGGCGCTCGAAGATAACGCGCACAAGGTGTTGGCCGAGAAGGCGCAGGCGCACAGCGAGGGCGCCACGACGGCGCGGCCCTAAATCCAGTTACACGAACGACGAAAAGGACAGGCTTGGGGCCTGTCCTTTTTTCTTTGCATCGAAAGGTCGCCGATGTGTGCCATGCTGTCGTAAACTCCGGCTCGCGGAGGCGGACGATGGCCCCTGACTGTGCTCAACTGGCTGAAATGCGCGATGTTCTGCTTGAGACGTTCGCAGTGAACGACGCGATGAACCAACTCCTGCTCGCACACCTTGATCCCAAAGCGTGGCGCGCGCAACTGCCCACGGCGCGGCCGAAGTCAGGTCGCACGATCGCGCAGATCTTCGTTCATCTGCATCACTCGCGCCTGAATTGGCTCAAGCGCAACGCGCCGCAGCTTGCGTGCCCCGCAGCGCTCGATCCGCATCGCTGCACGATGAAGCAGGCCGCGGCGGCGCTCAAAAAGAGTTCCGCGCAGTGCGTGCGCATGCTCACCGATGCGCTCTCGGCCGAGCCGGGCCGCAAGATCACGCATTTCACCCGCGACAGCTGGATGCCGACCTGGCCAGCTGGAGCATCGATGTTCTGCTACATGTTTTCTCACGAGGCGCACCACCGCGGGCAGGTTCTGATGCTCGCGCAACTGCTTGGGTTTAGGATCCCGCCGAGAGTATGGGGCGGCATCTGGCAATGGGACAAGCTATGGAAGAACCACGGGTTCACGACGCGGCCCCGGTAACCAGTGGCTATTTTGTGCCCTGGGGCGGAGTTGGTCCGTAAAGCGACTCGGCTGTTTTCCGCAGAACCTGCTGGGCTATCTCCTCGGCGCGCGCGCGGCTGACTTCTCCATCGTGCATCATGCCGGTGAGCGCCAGGCCGAGCGCTTCGCGCGCGTTGCGGCTTGCAATCCAGGTAGCTTCCTCCCAGCCCATTGCGTCGGAAAAGGGATAGCCATCGGTTCCGAACAGCACTTTGTCGGGATAGGTCTCGAGCCACTCACGCAGCCATCCGGCCAACGTCCGCGGCGGGAATGTGAGCGCCTGCTGCGAGAGGTCGAGATACACGTTCGGCTTCTGCAGCAGCGCGCCCGCTTCGCGTACGAACGGCCAGCCTCCATGCAGCATGACAAATCGAGTGTTCCTGAGGCGCCCGTCGTTGAAGACAGGCTCGAGAAGCAACGGATTTGCGCCGGCGATGCCGAAGTAACTTCCGCCGCCGGACATGGTGTGCAGGTGAACCGCCATGCCGAGGCGGCCGCACTCGGTGGCGATGTAGCGGAAAAGAAAATCCTGAAGCAGTTTGTAGGAGGAAGAGTCCGGTGTGCCTCCGGCGGCCCACTGCGCGTAGATGCGCGCGGCTTCGGCGCGCGAGGGATCGCTGAATCCAAAACTGCGGAGATATGCGATCTCGAATTTCTCTGCGACTGCACCCTGTTTTCGTTGGCGCTCGAGCGTCGGCGTGACCACCCTGCTGAGGTACTCGTCAAGCGTGGCGGGAATCGCCTTCAATCCGACCGCGGCGAGGTATCGGGCGCGAAGGCGATCTTCGAGCGGAAAGAACTGCGCGCGATCGGGTGTTTCGGTGGCAATGCCGGAGTTGTCGAGAGGAAACAGGAGCGCATCGGCATAGGGAACCCACCGGAAATGCGGCGGCTCGATGCCGGGACCCATGCTGACGCGATTCGCGAGCATGGTGCCGATGCCTGCCTGCTGCAACACGCACGCTGAGTAGTTCAATTGCTCGCGCTGTCTCACGCGTTGACGCTCGGCCTCGAGTTCTTTCATTCCCGCGGTGTCGAGCGGCGGAATGCCGTGGAAACCGAACAGGGCCGCCCACGCGTCAGCAAGTTGCGGGTTGTCGGGGCGCCATGCGACCGGGTCGGTCTCCGGAGCCATGTTGTCGACCGGAAGCGCGTCAAAATCCCGGTCCGGATTTTGATGTGGGCCGCCCGCCGGCGACGGAAGCACGGGATGCGCATGATTGTCGAAAGCGGGAGTGCGCTCAATGACGGCGTGCAACTGGGGATCGATGTCCTGTGTTGCAGGAGAGGCAGACCGGCGCGTTCCGTTCTGGCTGTTCGCCGCGATGCACAGCAGCAATGTCAGCACTGCCGCGGCGCAGGCATGTGCCCGTCGAATCCCAGGCCTTCGGATCATGGAGACGAGCCTAGCACGCGCGAGTTCAGGTTCGAGAGTTGAATCACGCCCCGTGTGCACCTGCGCCTGTGTGCGCTTCGAATCCTGCGACCAGGGTGTTCTCAGGTCACCGCTGGCTTGCATCTCCTGCCGCAACCCTGCGATTGAATTCCGCCGACTTGTTGCGCGGGACGGTGATTGACTGCCAGCGCTCGCACGCAAAGTGCTTCGCCAGAAGGACGATCTGCCCAACGTGATACGAGTAATGGGCGATCTGGCGATTGATCGCCTGCATCACGGAGTGTGCTTCTCCGCGGATAGTGATCGTACGCGCGAGATCGGAGTCTGTGAGCGGTTGCAACGCTCCGAAGACGCAGGCCCAGCCGCTTTCCCAGTCGCGCATGAGCGCCTCAGAGGTAGGCGCGGGGTCGACGAACTCGCTGTCGCGGTCGCGGTTTGGCTTTTCGCCGTCGCTGGTCAGGAAGTCGGTCCAGCGCGAACGCATGTTGCCGGCCATGTGCTTCACGATGACCGCGATGGAGTTGGCCTCCTCATCGAGCGTAACGAAGAGGTGCTCATCCGCGACCTGCTGCATGGCCCTTTCTGCCTGTGTCTTGGTGTAGCGCAAGAGCTCGATCGAGTCCTCAAGATACGATGCGGTGAATTTCAGAGCCATATTCTGATTATCCTTTTGGACGGACGCCGCCGCGATCCACTCCCGCGGCATAGGCGCAGTCGGCGCGCACCGGGCAGCGGTCGCACTGCGGCTTGCGCTTGCAGATTGCCTGGCCGTGGGCCTTCAGCAGCAGATAGGCACGCTGCCTTGCGTGGAACTGCTCGGGTACATCCTGCTCAATGAGACCTTGCGCCTCCCGGTACGTCACCCCGTAGTTTTCGCGCTCAAGGCCGAGTGCGATGCGCACGAGCACGTGAACGCTGTTGGAGGGTACTGCGGCGATGGGCGCAATGTGGCCGAAGAGGAGAATGCGGTCCGCGCCTGGATCGGCGATGCCGGGAAATTGCTTAAGGGCTTTGCGGATCCCGGCCAGAGAGCCGGCGAACAGGTCGCGCAGGTCGCCGCCATATTCCTGCTCCACGCGCTGGGCGATCTGTTGAAGGCGCATGGCGCGAAGCTCCGGGACCATGCCGCCGGACTTCAACGCCGCCGTGAGTTTCGCCTGGGATGCGGCGAGAATCTGCTTCGGCGTGACGCCAACTTGCGCCTTGAGCGCTGTCCAGCCGCGCGCGCAGCGATCGTCACTTTGCGGGTAGCCGCAATGCCACCAGATCAGAAACTCGTATGGATCGACTGGAAAACCGGGCTCCTGAGGGCCGTGGATGGCTTCAAGGCGGTCGAGCAATGCCGACGTCGTTTGTATGCGATCGTGAATCATGAGCACCCGCGCACGCTGGAATCGCGCGTGTTGTCCCGTTACGCTTCCCCATCTATAACGCATCCGCAGGATTTCCGGAAGCGGTATTGTGTGGATTTACCATCACACCCATGAGCTCAACCCCGCGCTTGCTTCTTGCCGGCGTTTTCCTTCTCTCTTTTGCGGGAGCGGCCGCAGCCAGGCCGAAACCGATCCCCGTGAAGGTGGTGGTGGTAACCATGTTTGAAGTGGGCGCGGACACCGGAGACGCTCCGGGCGAGTTGCAGTACTGGGTGGAGCGCGATCACCTGGATCATGTCTACTCCCTGCCTGCCGGATATCACTCGGTGCGGATGAACAGCTCGGGCGAGATGGCCGTGCTCACCGGGCAGGGAACGGCGCACGCCGCGGCCACAGTCATGGCGCTCGGGCTCGATCCGCGCTTCGATTTGACGCACGCTTACTGGATCATTGCCGGGATCGCCGGCGGCAGCCCCGATCGCATCTCGCTCGGATCTGCCGCGTGGGCGCGCCGGGTGGTGGATGGCGACCTGGGCTACGAAGTCGATGCGCGGGAGATGCCAACGGAATGGAAGACCGGTTACCTGCCGTTGCGCAAGACCAAACCGTTTGAAGAACCCGCTGCTCCGCTCGAAGGCCAGGTGTATGAATTGAACGCGGCGCTCGCCGAGTGGGCATTCGGCTTGACGCGCAGCATTGCTCTTGCCGATTCCGACAAACTGCGCGAGGCTCGCGAAGCTTTTGACGGCGGAATCGCGCAGAAGCCGCCGTTCGTGACGATGGGCGACGAGATCTCGGCGTCGACCTATTGGCACGGAGATCTTTTGGACGCGTGGGCCACGGAGTGGATGCGGTACTTCACAGGAGGCAAGGGCGAGTTCTTTACTGCCGCCATGGAAGATGCGGGTACGCTGCAATCACTGCGCTTTCTTGCCAACGCCGGACGCGCGGACTGGTCGCGCATCCTGGTGCTGCGCACGGTGAGCAACTACGATCGGCAGCCGCGCGGTGTGAGCGCAGCAGAGAGCCTGGCGCGGCAGCGCGTGGGGACCTACAGCGCGTATCTGCCTTCGCTCGAGGCGGCGTACAAGGTGGGCCATACCGTGGTGAACGAAATCCTTGCGCACTGGGACCGGTACGCCGGAATGCTTCCCGCGACCGGCGCTTCCGCGAAGCCTTGACGACGAATCGTGCAGCGGGACCGAGACCTGTGAGCTACTCTTATTCAACTCCGGAGTTGGCGAACCTAACCCGCGCAGTGGAAAATGCTTGCGTCCCTGTTTTTGAAACCATCGCAGGTGTTTGGCGGCGCATGCGCGTCGCGGAACGGTAGGAGCTCGGATGCATTCTCCCTGGTTTGGCGAGTTCATGGGCACGCTGGTGCTGGTGCTGCTCGGCGATGGAGTGAACGCCGGCGTAACGCTGCGCAAGTCGTATGCAGCCGATTCCGGCTGGATCGTGATCGCGACGGGCTGGGCGCTCGCCGTGATGTGCGGCGTCATGGTCGCGCAAGGCTTCGGCAGCCACGACGCCGCGCTGAACCCGGCGATCACGCTTGCAGGCGCCATCGTAAGCGGGAAATACGGACAGGTGCTGCTGCTGTGGTCGGCGCAATTGCTCGGAGCGATGTGCGGCGCGGGGCTGGTGGCGCTGCATTATGGTCCGCACTGGAAGCTGACACCCGATCCGGCGAAGAAGCTGGGCGTGTTCTGCACCGGACCGGCGGTGAGCGCGCCGGTGTTCAATGTGATCAGCGAAGTAATCGGCACGGCGATGCTGGTGCTCGTCGCCGGAGCGATCTTTTCTCCCGGCGTTGCGGAACACGGCCCGGCGGCGGGCATTGGGCCGTGGCTGGTCGGCAGCCTGGTCTGGGGTATTGGCCTGTCGCTCGGGGGCACGACGGGATATGCGATCAATCCTGCGCGCGACCTGGGGCCGCGGTTGATGCACGCGATTCTCCCCATTCCCGGCAAGGGCGGGTCGAACTGGAGATACGCGCCGATTCCGGTGTTTGGTCCGCTTTTAGGCGCGGTCGCAGCGGGGGTATTGGTGCGCTTTACCCATCCGTGGTGAGGCTTGATCCGGCGGCCCGACTGATGCTCAGGCGGGTAGCAGATGCCGCCTCGTCAGCAAGCGGGTTGTATCCTTGCCTTGACGGCTGCACCCACACCCGCAAAGGACCAACCTGATGGCCGACGCTGTATTGCAACTCGATCGCCGCGATAACGTCGTGGTCGCGCTGAAGAGTCTCGTTGCCGGGAATGAAGTGCAATTCGGATCGTCCTCTTGCCGCGTCGTGGAAGCCGTTCCCGCCAAGCACAAGATGGCGATTGTTGATCTGCCGGCTGGCGAGCTGATCCGGATGTACGGCATGGTGGTCGGCGAGGCGACACAGGCGATTCCTCGCGGCGGATTGATCTCAACGCGCAACGTGCGGCATCGCGCGGACGCATACACGGCCACCCGGCACCCTATCACGAATCATCTGCCCGATCCTTCGCCGTGGGCAGAACGGGTATTCATGGGCTATCACCGTGCCGACGGGCAGGTGGGCACGCGCAACTATTGGATTGTGCTGCCTCTGGTGTTCTGCGAGAACCGCAACGTGGAGCGCATGAGGGAAGCGCTCGAGGAAGAACTCGGCTACGGCGGCGCGGCGAACCAGTACCGGCAGCACGTGCGGAGATTGCTGCAGCAAAAGAGCTCAGGAAACGAATCGGCGGCTACCCGGCCGGTCCTCGCGGCTGAGGTGGAAGGGGAGACGGCGCACGCGGTTTCATACCGGAGCGATCGGGTATTTCCCAACCTGGATGGCATCCGGTTTCTTACTCATGAAGGCGGATGCGGCGGAACACGCCAGGACGCGCAGGCGCTCTGCGGTCTTCTGGCCGGCTACATTTACCACCCCAACGTTGCCGGCGCCACCGTATTGAGCCTCGGCTGCCAGCACGCGCAGTCGGCGATTCTGATGGACGAGCTGCGCGCGCGCGATCCCGGGATGCACAAGCCGGTGCTGGTGTTCGATCAGCAGCGGTCGGGCAGCGACGCCGCTCTGATGAATGCGGCGCTGGAGGCGACGGTTGCCGCCCTCCACGATGCCAATGCAGTCCGGCGCGCTCCGGCGCCGCTCTCCGCTCTGACTGTTGGGCTCAAGTGCGGAGGTTCGGACGGATTCAGCGGAATCTCCGCAAATCCAACTCTCGGGTTCCTGTCTGATCTGCTGGTGCAACTCGGAAGCACGACCCTGCTGTCGGAGTTCCCGGAACTGCACGGAGTGGAGCAGGAACTCATCAACCGTTGCGCCTCGGACGCACTGGCCCAGCGCTTCTACGATCTCATGCAGGCCTACTCGGCGCGAGCAAAGGCGGTTCACTCGGGCTTCGAGATGAATCCGTCGCCCGGCAATATCGAGGACGGGCTCATTACCGATGCCATCAAGTCGGCGGGCGCGGCGCGCAAGGGCGGCGTTTCGCCGGTGCGCAACGTGCTGGACTTTCCGCAATACGCAACCACGCCGGGACTGAATCTGCTGTGCACGCCGGGCAACGACGTGGAATGCGTGACCGCGCAATGCGGCTCGGGCGCCAACCTGGTGTTGTTCACCACCGGCCTGGGCACGCCCACCGGCAACCCGGTCGCTCCGGTAATCAAGATCTCGACGAATACGCCGCTCGCGCAACGCATGGGCGACATCATCGACTTCGATGCCGGTGGAATCGTGACCGGCGAGGCGACCATCGCAGAGTGTGCGGCAAACCTGCTGGAGCTCTCCATTGAAGTGGCCAGCGGCAAGCGGCTCACGAAGGCCGAGCAACTGGGCCAGAACGACTTCATCCCGTGGAAGCGTGGGGTATCGCTCTAACGATTTCTCCCGCTGGAGATGCGCATCAGCTGCGAAAGTGGGTATCGGCGTTGAGGAGGGGACTGTGAGCGTGGTCGTGTCGATGGAAGAGCTGCTGGGCTGGAGCGACGAAGCCTCGAACTTCTGGAAACTGCACTTCGATGCCAACCCGGCACTCCTCGAGTTGAAGTGTGGAATCGGCGGCGCGGCCACGGTTCAGGATCTCGTGCGGCACATCTGGGCCGTAGACCTGCGCTGGGCCCAGCGGCTCGCGGGATTGCCTGAAACGCCGGTTGCGGACTTTCCCGCAGGGCCGCTTGAAGCGCTCTTCGATCTGCATCAGCGGGCAGCTCAAATTCTCAAGGGCCTGATTGCGGACCCGCAGCAGGACTGGGATGCTCCTTACACGCTCAAGGCGTCGTGGCTTCCCCAGGGCGAGGCTACGCTCTCACGCCGCAAGGTGATGGGTCACGCGCTCTTTCACGGCCAGCGCCACTGGGCGCAGTTGGCGACACTCTTGCGCGAGGCCGGATCGCCCACGGGCTTTCGCGGTGATTTTCTGTTCTGTTCAAGCCTTAAATAAACCTGCTTGCGGCGAGTCCACCCAAGCGTTGCGTCACTCCAGGAACGACGCCACCACGGCAAGGGCCGCGACCGCCGCCGTCTCCGCGCGGAGAATCCGCGGACCCAGCGAAGCGGCCTTCCAACCGTTCGCATCGAATAGAGCTTCTTCCTCCGGCGCCCATCCGCCCTCCGGCCCGAAGGCCATCTCAATAGCCGGCATTTGGTTCCTCGCGCTTTCGACGGCCTCCGCGATCACGTCGCGTAGCGTTGTGCTGCGCTCCTGCTCCGCGAGCACAATGCGCGTAGCCTCTGAAGCAGCGCGCACGCGCGAGGCGAGCGGCTCGGGCTCGTGGATCACCGGCACATCGGACCGCCGCGACTGTTGCGCGGCCTCATGCGCGATTCGCCGCCAACGCTCCACGCGCTTCTCGGCAGCCCTCGCCAGGTGCCTGTCAGAACGCCGCGCGATGACCGGCGCGATGGCGGCCACGCCGAGCTCCGTGGCCTTTTCGATCTCCCACTCCATCCCCTCGAATTTGAAGATCGATACCACTAAAGTAATGGGCAGCGCAGGGTCGGCTTCGATCTCGGCGATCAGGTTGAATCGCACCTCGTTGGGCGCAACCGCGGCGACTTCGGCATGGAACACGTGCCCGCCGGCCACCACGTCAGCCTCCATTCCGGGCTCGGCGCGAAGCACGCGGGCCATGTGCTCGGCCTGCGCTCCGGCCAGCGTAGCGGTTGCTTCATCCCAGCGTTCGGCGATCCAGCGGCGTCTTGTCATGGCAGGCTTTCAGTCCTCAGCACGATTCTATTCCGGTTCTTCGGGAGCGCGAATCG
The DNA here is from genome assembly GCA_035263625.1 of Occallatibacter sp. Classification (GTDB taxonomy): domain Bacteria; phylum Acidobacteriota; class Terriglobia; order Terriglobales; family Acidobacteriaceae; genus Telmatobacter. The sequence continues at coordinate 6,179 of DATFRB010000079.1, read as the reverse complement.
CCGCTGTTCATGCGGGTTTTCGCCAGAAACACTAAGGGGACGCTTTTGAGCGTCCCCTTCGAGTGTTGCCTGTTGTGGTTGGTCGCTACTTCTTCTTTGCTGCCTTCTTCGCGGCCTTCTTCGCAGGTGCTTTCTTGGCTGCCTTTTTCGTTGCCATTTTCCTATTCTCCCTTTTCGATGGGTTGCATCGAAACTGCAACATGAATTGCAGTTGAGGAATGTATAGATTCATGATTCACAAGTGTCAAGAAAAAAACGAATGGAGAGTGGAAAAAGTGGCAACAATTTTTTCATTCCTGCATTGGAGCCGCTCTCGAAAATTCAGAGCATATGATGCGCGTGGAGCGCTGAGAGCATCAGCCCGGCGATCAAATCCTGCCACGCATGCGCGAAGATTCCCGGGCGCAGGCTGCGCCGGAAGATGGTGAGCAGGCTGAAGAGAGCTCCGAAAAAGGAAAGAAGCAGCATATTGCGCGCGCCCTGGTACCCATGCGCGAAGCCAAATAATAGAGCGGAGAAGATCACGCCGTACGCCAGCGCGCCGCGACCCCATGCCGTGAACTGACGCTGCAGATAGCCTCGAAACACAACCTCTTCCGTGAATCCGGCCATGATGCAGAGCAGCACCCACGCCGCGACTTGAGCCGCTGTGGCGGGCGCCAGCGCGGTGAGCGTATGCAGCGTATGCTGTTGCGCCGCGTCGGGCGCAATCGTTGTTCCCGGCGCATAGAAGGCGTGGTGCTGGATCGCGTATTCCGCGATCTGCCACAGGATGCCGATCGTGCCGAGCACGAAGAGCGAGCCCATCCAGAACGCAAGGGCGATCCCGAAGTCGAGCGCGATCGAGCGAATGTTTCCCGGGATGTCGCCGAGGAGAGAGACGAAGGGGACCTTGCGCAACCGCAGCCCGAAGTAGACCCACGCGAGCATCACGGCTTCGGTCCCGGCGGTGAAGGCATAGGTCTGCATGCGGTTGATCTGGCTTGCATGCTGCCCGGTAAGCTCCTTCGCGCCCGCGAAAGACAGCACCAGGATGCCGGCGACGAGAAGCAGCGTGTGCCACGCCGGCGCGATGCAATGTGGAGCGGCGAGCGAGGCTTCTTTCTGATCAGGTGTATCCGTAGGGGCGTTCTCCGGAGTCGGCAATCGACTTTACCTCTCTGTTTGAGGAAGTGCAGCGTCGCGGGAATTCAGCATTCGATAATGTTCAGCGCAAGCCCCGCAAGGCTCGTCTCTTTATACCGCGACTGCATATCCAGCCCCGTGAGGTACATGGTGCGGATGACCTGATCGAGCGAGACTTTGTGGCTCTCGCTCTCATTCATGGCGATACGCGAGGCCTGCACCGCCTTCACCGCGCCCATCGCGTTGCGTTCAATGCAGGGAATCTGCACCAGGCCGCCGATCGGATCGCACGTCATCCCGAGGTTGTGCTCCATTGCGATCTCAGCGGCGTGCTCGATCTGGCCGTTCGTGCCGCCGAGCGCCGCCGCCAATCCGCCCGCGGCCATCGAGCAGGCCACGCCCACCTCTCCCTGGCAGCCGACCTCGGCTCCGCTAATCGAAGCATTTTCCTTATAGAGGATGCCGATCGCCGCCGACGCCAGGAAGTAGCGCATCGTGCCTTCGTGGTCTGCTCCGGGGACGAAGCGCTCGTAGTAGCGCGCCACCGCGGGCACCACGCCGGCCGCTCCGTTGGTCGGCGCAGTCACTACGCGGCCGCCTGCGGCGTTCTCCTCGTTCACCGCCATGGCGAACACCGTTACCCAGTCCAGCGGCGCCAGCGGGTCGGCCGCCTGCCCCTGCGTTTCCTTCTCGCGCAGCCGCTCGGCAAGCCGGTGCGCGCGCCGGCGCACATTAAGTCCGCCGGGCAGCGTGCCTTCGGTCGCGGTGCCGCGGTCCATGCAATCGCGCATCGCCTGCCAGATGCGGTCGATGCCTGCGCGTACCTGATCTTCGGAAGAATTCCCTACCTTCGCATCGAACCGCGCCGACTCATTGCGCAGCATCAGTTCGCTGATGGTGAGATGGTTAGAGTTGGCGGCGTCAATCATCTCCGCGGCGCTGTGAAACGGGAAGGGAATCGGCTTCGCGTCCTCCGATGCGTCGGCTGCGCTCTCACCTGCCCCATGCGCCCTGTCCTCGGCGATGAATCCGCCGCCGATGGAGAAGAACGTCCGCTGCTCGAGAACTTCTCCGCCGGCATCGTACGCTGTAAGCCGCAGCCCATTGGGATGCTGCATCACAGCGCCGGGTGGATTCATGACGGTCCGATGCCAAAGCATGTCATGCGTCTCGTCGAAAGGAATTGCGCGCTCGCCGGCCAGCAGGATGCGCCGCTCAGCGCGAATCGCGGCGACCGTTCCATCCATCAATCCCGGGTCGACAGTCGCCGGTTCATTGCCCGCCAGGCCCAGCATCACTGCGCGATCGGTGGCGTGCCCAATCCCGGTAAGCGCGAGCGAGCCGTAAAGATCCGCCTGCACGCGCGCAACACGTCCCAGCAAGCCGTGCTCTACGAGGCCGCGCGCAAAGCGGTGCGCTGCCCGCATGGGGCCCATCGTGTGCGAGCTCGACGGTCCCACGCCTATCTTGTAAAGGTCAAAGAGGGAAGTCATGCGCAACTCACCGGAACGATGGTACGCCTCCGAGGAGGCTGCTGACGACCCCGGCTGCAGACACGTGTCTGCCGCAATCTCGCAAGAAGAGACCGGCAGTCTCTATCGGGCAGTCCGCCGCCGCTTCACCTCGTACATGGCTTCATCCGCGCGCGCCATCAGGTTTTCGAGCGTCGCGTTACAGGCCAGGTCGCAGCGAACCACGCCGGTGCTCACCGAGAGCTTCTCCTCGCCGCCCGAGTCCATGTTGTAAATGTCGATGGCAGACTGCAGACGCGAGTCAACACCCGTTGGAGCCTCATCGCCGATGCCAAACACCACGAATTCGTCGCCGCCAAGCCGCGCCACCACGTCCTCTTCCCGGAAGGTCTCGCGCATGGTCCGCGCCGCCGCGCGAAGAAGCTGATCGCCACGTTCGTGGCCGAAACGGTCATTCGCCCGCTTCAGTCCATCGAGATCGGCAAAGAGCAGCCAGCCGGTCAATCCATTCCGCCGCATGGCGCGCATCTCCTGGCTGGCAAGAAGCGTAAAGCCGCGCCGGTTGTAGAGGCCGGTCAGATCATCCGTGAGAGAGAGCCGCTGAATCTTCTCGTTGGCCATTTCCAGTTCGGCGGTGCGCTCCTTCACCCGCGACTCCAGCTTGCCGTATAGCTGGACGCTCTCCAGGGCGACAGCGGTCGTGTTCGCCAGCGCCTGAAGAATCTTCACCTGCTCCGCCGTCGGCCGATAGTGCCGCGCCCAGTAATTGCCGATGGCCCCCACCGGATCGAGCGACCGAATCGGAACCATGGCAAGGCTGCGCACGAACGTCGGCCGGTAAGCGTCCAGGGGAATTCGCGGATCGGTAAAGATGTCCTCGATCACCACCGGTGCGCGGTTTGTCATCACCCATCCGCTAATGCAGGTGCGGATCGGAAAGCGCGAGCCCTTCCACAAGGGTTGGATGGCATCCTCTTCGGCGTAGTAGCAGTTGTCGCCGTCGCGGAGCACGAACGTGGCGCCGTCGGCGCCCGTCAACGCGCGGGCTGCGTGCCGCACAATCTCCATCACGCGTTCGAGATCGTGCGCCAGGGAAAGGTCCTGCACAACTTCCAGCAGATACTCCATGGCCCGGGTGTAGTCGAATGCAGCCTCGGCGTACCGATGTCGCTGGGGAAAATTCAATTTGCATGTACGGCCTCTGGAACTGGCCCAATTTCCCCAAAATCTATCACAAGCCGGAGCCCGGTCCAATGCCTCTTCCGTGGAGTTTCTCCCGGAAGAGAGAGCCGGCCAATCCGTGCCGCGACCCGCACGCGAATGATAAAATTTTCTTAACTTTCATATCATGCATTTCAGGGCTTTCAGTTCAGCCGTCTATGGAATCGATGCAAATCTGATCGACGTCGAAGTCGACTACAGCGGCGTCGTTGCCAACGAAGACCACTTCCACACCGTGGGCCTGCCCGACGCCGCCGTGCGCGAGAGCCGCGACCGCGTCCGCGCCGCAATCAAGAACTCCGGCTATACGATTCCGCCAACCTTTATCACCATCAATCTCGCTCCTGCCGACCTGAAGAAGGAAGGCTCAGGCTTCGATCTGCCCATCGCAGTGTGCATCCTCGCGGCGTACGGCGCGCTGCGCATCCAGGACCTGAGCCAGTTCCTTCTTGTTGGTGAACTCGGCCTCGACGGCATGGTGCGCGCAGTTCCCGGCATGCTGCCCGTGGCCATCCTGGCCCGCGAGAAGAAGATTCCCAACCTGATCCTGCCGGCTGCCAATGCTACCGAGGCCGCCGTAGTCGAGGGCGTGAACGTCTACCCCGTCACATCGCTGCTCGACGTGATCGACCTGCTCAACAGCTCGGTGATGGGCGTCGTGCAGCGCGAGCCGTTCCGTGTATCGACGGAAGCGCTCTTGGGCGAGTTGCAGCAATTCAGCGTCGACTTCAAGGATGTTCGCGGCCAGCACACCGCAAAACGCGCTCTCGAAGTGGCCGCGGCCGGCAGCCACAACATATTGATGATCGGCCCCCCCGGCTCCGGCAAGACGATGCTCGCCAAGCGCCTGCCTTCGATCCTCGCGCCGCTCTCATTCGACGAAGCCCTCGAGACGACCAAGATCCACTCTGTGGCCGGCACGCTCGATCCAGCAGAGGGGCTCGTCACGCAGCGCCCGTTCCGTTCGCCGCACCACACCATCTCCGATGCGGGGCTCATCGGCGGAGGCATCGTTCCCAGGCCAGGCGAAGTCTCGCTCTCGCACAATGGGTTGCTGTTTCTCGACGAGCTGCCCGAGTTTCCGCGCAATGTTCTTGAAGTCATGCGGCAGCCGCTCGAGGACCACACCGTAACCATCGCGCGCGCCGCCATGACCCTCAGCTTTCCCGCGCGCTTCATGCTCGCAGCCGCCATGAATCCCTGAGGTTGCGTTGCCTTTCTGTCACAAGTTCAGCGGAAGATGGTAAATAGCAGAGGTTTATGGAGATATCCTCTTTGCCAACCACGATCTTCTCCGTAATGTTTTCTATAATTTGGCGCTTTTGAGATTCCTCGAGTTCGGGCCAGTGGGAGTACACGTCCCGGGCCCGTGCGAAGATTTCATCGCTCGAAACGTACTGGACCTTCAGGAAATCGATCTCGCCTTGGAGGTGCGGCCGCTCGTCCGTGATCTGGGTGAGACGTTCCTCCAAGGGACGGTATCGATTCCCGAATCCGTCCCGGCTGATTTCATCGGCTTGATACAGGCCATACAGCTTGTCCATTTCACGGCGGAGTTTCTGCTCTTCCGTGTCGAGGGTTGCGAGGAGTGCCTCTTTTTCCTTGAGCGTAGCGTCGGCGTTTGCGAGGTAGGAGGTAATTTCGGACGGGGAAAAGAACAGGGTTTTGAGCTGTTCATGGAAGACGGCTTCGAGATCCGTCACGGGAATCTTGTTCCGGCAGGAATAGCAAATGTACTTCGGGGAGTTGGATGGCACGTACATCTTCTGACCGCACATGCAGTACGCGAGACCAGCAAAGAGGTGGACCGCCTTCTTCGCGGGCCGCTTGCCATTCTTTCGGTCGTGCAGCAACGCGTTACATTCTTCCCATAGATCCGACGGCACGATCGCTTCGACGGTCGTGATGACCCACTCTGACTCCGGCTTCACGGTCCAGCGCTTCCCGTCGCCCAGGCTCTTTGTGTAGTTCGCGCGGCGGACACCCTTCGCGGTCGGGTCACTGATGAGGCGTTCCACGGTCGTATCGGAGAAGGGTCCCCCGGACCGGGTCCGATACCCGGACTCATTGAGCAGCCGCGCAACGGTCTTTTTCCGCTTGTGCTCGGCAAAGAGTTCGTAGAGACGCCTTCGCACCGGGGCTTCGTCGGGATGCGGAAGGAGCTCCCGGTCCTTCCACTGATAGCCGAAGGGGGCCTGGCCGCCGAGTGGCTTGCCGAGTTTCGCGCGGACGGGGACGGATGCCGCGACGCGCTCGGCAATTTCCTCGCGTTCCCACTGGGCCATCGCCGCAATCATGGTGTAAAAGAGGCGTCCGGCGGGGGTCGTCGTATCAATCGATTCATGGAGCGAGATGAGGTCT
>DATFRB010000078.1:0-72047 GCA_035263625.1 Occallatibacter sp. | reverse complement strand
TGGGCCGGTCGTCTGATACCCTGCATCCTGTTCCCATGTCCAGCAAGGTTAATAAGAGTTGTTCGACTATTCGTGTGCGCCTTGCCCAGGCGCACTCCTATCTCATCGCTCGCGCCCTCACAAAACTGCTCTGGTCGTATCAGAAACACCAGAAATCGGGTGCCTCCTTTTTCACGTATCCCTTCCGGAACTATCCGCCGCCCCGCGGCTTCGACCGCGGCGCGTTCAACCAAATCATCATGGATAAAATCCTCGGACTCGGAGAGGCGCTAACGGCGAAGGGGAACAAGAAACGATGGATGGAATTGGATACCTTGCAACTCCGCGCCGCCGCTTTCGCCGTTCGAGCCCATGTTGACTACGTGCGCCTCGTGAGACGCCAACAGCGCCGAAAAGCCCCTGAGGTCAAAGCCTCGCTGCATATCGACGACAAGTCTTTGTCCCAGTTGAAAGAGAAAACGAAGCACGTGATCCGTTCGTTGGAGCGCCACATGAAGAGGGCGAACCGGGCCTTGATTAACGGACTCGGGAAAGAGCACTACGATGCGCTCATGGCTACTTGGAAGGCGCATCTGCGATGGATGCGCTTGCATATTGCCTATTACAAGCCGTGGGGAAAGCCGAATCCTGGACGAAGGAGGCGCCAGCAGAAGGAGATTGACGAGTTGATGGAGATGGCCAAGCAAAGTCTGCGCAATTACGGTTATCTGCCACCAGAGGAAAAAGAGCTTCGGCATATCATGCGGCTGTACGCCAGGTACGCCCGCGATTTCCGAAAGGGACACCGGACAGTCCGATTCCTTCTAAAGAACAGAGCCGAGTTCAGCTATTCGTATCGTTTAGCACACTTTGTGATCAAACGCTTAAACCTTAAGGAGTTGCCCAAATCGTGATGAAGAGAAAAGGACTCGGCAAGAACGAGAAGAGGAAACGCTCAAACCAAACTGGCCACCAGCGGGCTATCACTGATCCGAAAGTAGTTGATGCGCTAAATGCCCTCAGAGGCTCCTGGAGCGACCTGAGCCCGCAGCAACGAGGCGAACAGCTAAGTGCACTGATCGACCGCAAATGTTCGGTGCGTGGACTCGCCAAGGAGTTGGGAAAGCCAGAGTCAAGCTTGCGCAGGTACATGGCGGAAGCCAATTCGACCGAATCAGATGGCGGCTGGGCCACGATGATGCGTCGCACCCTCGCGAAGGGGCCCGTCGCGCCGAACGCACCAGGCGCACCCAAGAATTCCGGTAACAGGATATCTGAGATTCTTCAGGCAAAGAAAGGAACGAAGGCCGTCGTCAAGGACAAGCCGAACGTGGAGGACCGTGTCCATTTGCCTACGACACCGCAGACGAAGAACCGCGTTTCCCCACCATCAGCAACAGCCCAAGGGCAACCGATTGAAAATAGCGGATTGGGCGGAACGCAGAGTCAAGCTGGAAATGGCGGACCACGTATCAGTCTGGTTGACCAGTATAGATTCAGCAGAGGGCAAGGAATTTCGGACAAGATGCAGCGATTGGCCGAGGTTGCCGATTCGATCCAGCCGCGACCATTCCGAAACGCCAGATCTTTAAAGCGTCAAGGGAAGCCGTCGCCTCCTACAGATTGAATCTGAGCCGTCTCTTAAGCTCCAGAGAGCCTTTTGATACACGCGTCGCAACGTCCTTACGACGGTTGTCAAGCCGCCTAAACGAACGCCGCTAGAGCCGAATGTTCCACTTTCTCTTTCACTTCGTCCTCGGCGACGAGGTGAAGGTATTTCTGTGTGGTTGAGATGTCCTTATGTCCGAGTACCAACTGCAACTTCTTGAGCCCAAGCACCGGCAGCATATTGCTGGCGAAGGTGTGTCGCCATTTGTGCAGGAACCAGCGTGAGCATCGTGGTGCAGTCTTGCAGGAGTATGGCAGTTTCTGTTTCTTCGTGGTTGATCGCTTGACCGTGCACGTCCCTTGGCACTTTCCGCAGTTCAGTCCCGCCCGCAGCGCGATCTCTTTACACGCCTCAAGCAAGTGTGCGTCAACTCCGTCGCCTCCATAATTTGGGCGTGTCGGATGCTTGGGTGCAGGGAAGACCAGCAGTGAACTGCTTTGTTTCTTCCGCGACTTGAGTTTGGCAAGCAGAGCCGATGGTACTTCGACCAATCTAATTTCGTAGCTTTTCGGCGTGAACGCCCATTGTGGCTTTGCAGACACGCTGATCTTGCCAGTCGTGTAATGGATGTCGGGCCATATCAATGTCGCGACCTCTTCCGAACGGAATCCAGTGAGCAGAAACGTCTGGAAGAGTACCCGCTGGTCCTCGGTACAGGCGTCGAAGAACTTCTGCAGTTCGTCAGGTGTGTAGACTTCGATTTGCTTGTCTGCGGTCTTTGGCCAGTCGCCTTTTCGCAGCTTGATCTCAGCGCCGGCGCCTCGCATAGCGTGGAGCATTACGACGACTTTCCTGTTGGTCGTCTTCTGATTGAGACCTTCTTCGCGTCCCGCCGCGAATAAGACCATCACGTCCGACCGGTCAAGACGGGAGACAAGATGCTTTCCACAGTGATTTCGGAACCACGCCAGATCGCGCCTGTATGCCGTGTAGGTTGCGGCGCTCTTGGTAGCTTTTACATCGCGGAGATACTCCGCGATTGCAGCATCGATTGTCTTGCTCTCTGCCGTCTCCGGCTCAGGCTCCGGTTCGACATCTCCGGTGAGAACTCCCATTTTGAGGTGCCACGCGTTTAACGCTTCGCGGGGAGAAGAACCAACGGCCTGACGTTTCAGCTTGCCATCTTCCCTCCAGGCGAGATAGAAGTGACCGCCCCGGCTGCTCGTCGGCTCACCTTTGATGAGTATGAGCCGCGGGTCGGGCTTGCCATTCTTCCGGACAACTGGGACGAATTGCCAGCGGGCACCAACTCGGCGATACTGTACGAGGTTGACTCGCTTATGACCATTCTCACTGTCCAAGCTCTTCGTGCTCCCTCCGTTTGCGATACGGTTGATGCACATGATTTTACGCTAATGGACAGTGAGATAGACAGTGAGGCCCGTGTTCTTCCATAAATTGTTGATTTTAAAGGGCGGGAGTAGTTCAGTGGTAGAACGTCAGCTTCCCAAGCTGAATGTCGCCGGTTCGATCCCGGTCTCCCGCTCCAGTTCTTGAAATTCCGTCTCCCGGGTCGCCGACCGCCTACTCTTTCTCCTGCACTTTCACCACAAAATATGTGACCGTCTCGCCGTCCTTCAGGATCATCTGGTGAGGCGTCCCTGCTGGAATGTGCACCACGTCCCCCGGCCTTAGGTCCTGTTGCGTGCCGCCCTTCACGCCTGTCCCGCGGACCTCTCCCGGAGCCGTGGTCTTCGCGTCCTCGACTTCGCCTCCGGTGGTCACAACGGCATGCCCATCCAGGATGACGAAAACATCCGCATAGTTCTCGTGCAACTCGCCTCCGCCGCTGCGGTCGCGGAACGCCAGCATCGTGTAATGGCGCGGATACTTCTCCAGCGTCTCGCTTGCCGATCCGCCTTTCTGAGCCGCTTGCTCGCGCAATTGTTTGGCCTTCTCAAGCAGTTGGTCGCGTGTCCAATGATCTGTGCTCATCGTCTGTGCCGTCGCTCCCATCGAAAGCAGCAAAAGCGCCGCTGGAATCAACGTCTTCGTTCGCATCATGCCCGTCCCCTTTGCGCCTGTCGTTTCGGTTTTTCCGCAGCTGATTCCCCGGCCAGTTCCCACGCTCGCTCAAACACAGCAAGAAACATCGGCCGCGTCAACTTACCCGTGTTCGTGTTCTGCAATGAGGGATGATAACTCGCGATCACGCGCAGCCCGCCCGGCAGCGTGTGCTCCGCTCCGTGCGAAAAATCATACCCGCCCCGCGACGCAAGCTGTCCAGTCCTCCGCGCCCACCCGAGCAGCCCGTAAAATGCGATCCGTCCCAGGCACACCACCACGCGCAGATTCACGAGCAGCCGCATCTCTTCGTCGAGCCACGGCGCGCAGTTGCGCAGCTCCTCGGTCGTCGGCTTGTTCCCCGGCGGAGCGCATCGCGCCACAGAGCAGATCCACATGTCGTTCAGCCGCATCCCGTCTTCGCGCGATATCGCATTCGGCTGCGATGCAAAGCCCGCCTCGTGCAGCACGGGGAAAAGAAAATCGCCCGACCCATCCCCGGTAAATGGCCTCCCGGTGCGGTTCGACCCGTGTGCCCCAGGCGCCAGGCCCAGCAGCAGCACCCGTGCCTTAGTGTCGCCGAACGACGGAACCGGACGCCCCCAGTACTCCCACTCGGCATAGGCCCGCCGCCGCACCGCCGCAACGCTGCAGCAATGCTCGCGCAGCCGTGCGCACCGGTCGCAGTTCACGATCCGCGTATTCAACTCATCCAGCGTTGCCGGAGCCGCCTGCATTGCCGGATCAAGAGTCGCAGGGGGAAAAGGCATGATTCCGATTGTAGGCCATGGTCTCATCCCGGCTTACGCGGCCTCGCCAGCCTCCACTCCGTCTAAAATGGTAGATCGCATTATTTTGATCAAATTCACCGGCGTCGAGCCTGTCGGTTTGTCGCGCTCGCAATCCGGAAAAATGAGGCGTTTATGTACGATTCCCGAAACTCATGGCCCCTGCTCCGGATTGTCTTTGCCTGCGCAATTTTCTCGGCAGCTCTCGGCGCCGGCCATCGCGCAAACGCGCTCACTTGCAGCGTGGCCAAACACGCGGCTCCCACTGACGCTGACAACGCCATGCTGGCCGGCGACTTCGACAAGGCTGCCGGCCTGTACAAGGCCGCTCTTACCGCCCATCCCGGAGACGCCGATGCGCAACTCGGCTTGATTCACGCGCTTCTCCGCCAACAGAAGATTGAGGAGGCCACCGCCGTCCTCAAGGACGCAACGCAGGCCGCTCCGAAATCCGCCGCCCTAATCACAGCGCGCGGCGAAATCGAGTTCGCGCGCGGCGACCTCTGGCTCGTCGAGCCCACGGTAGTCGAATCCGCGAAGATCGACCCGTGCAATGCCCGCACCCGTCTCCTGTTCGCAAGAATCCTCGAAGCCACCTCACGATTCGCAACCGCCAAACAGCAGATAACGCTCGCCCACGAGTTTGATCCCGCCGACCCCGAAATCCGCCTCGCGTGGATCAGGACTTTGCCCATCCCGCAGCGCATCACTGAACTCGATTCCTACCTCTCCGCGCCCAGCGGCAACGACGCCATTGCAACTGCCGTCCTGCACGCCGAAATCGACCGCCTGAAGCAGGTAAAGGACGAGCCGGCCCATGAGTGCAAGCTGGTCTCCGCTTCGCCCTCCGCCAAGATCCCGATCATCCGCCTCATGGGGTACAACACTCGCACCCGTGCCTATGGACTCGAAGTCGGGTTGAACGGCTCTCCCACTCGTCTTCAAATCGACACGCGCGGCGCCGGCATCACCGTCTTCAAGCCGGCCGCCGACCGCGCCAACGTCAAGAAAACCGGAATCGAAGCGAAGCCCAGCCCCGCAACAATGGGCAAGTCCACGTATGTCGCGGTCGCCGACTCAGTGAAAATTGGCGATCTCGAATTCAAGAACTGCGCAGTCAACGTGGTCGATAGCGCCAGCCCGTTCGACGACGGCGTCGGCTTTATCGGCCTCGACGTATTCTCCGACTTCCTTGTCACCGCCGATTTCCCCATGCGCACCATCGAAACGGCTCCGCTGCCGGCAAAGCCCGGCGCTCCATCGGAAACCCCCGCATTGAGCACCATCGCCGCCGACTACAATCCGCTCGCCCCCTCCGCCGGCGCTCCAGCGGACAGGTATCTCGCTCCTGAATTGAAGGACTATTCGCAGATTTACCGCGCCGGCCACGACCTTCTGCTGCCGACGTCACTTGCGCCCGGCAATATCAAGCTCTTCGTGCCCGATGAAGCCCAGGAAGGCCTGACCATCACCCGGGAAGCTGCTGCAGCAGTCACAAAAGTCCACGAACAGCCGAATCTCGAATTCGGCGGCGGCAAGACGTTCGTTGCCGAAGATCTCACCCTCAACTTCGTGCACGTCGAGCAGAAACTGGCCGCCATCGTCACCGATACGTCCATTGCTTCGAAGATCGCGGGAACCACGATCTCAGGCTTCATCGGTTCCAGGACCCTCAATCTGCTTACGCTTCATCTCGACTATCGCGATGGGCTGCTCAAGTCTGATTTCGTTCCCGGGCGCGGCTACAAGTTCGACGGCAACGTTATCTCGCGTTAACGCGCACCGGCGAGGGCGCGCTGGTCACGCAACCAGCGCGTCCGCAATCCCCAGGTGCCGGTCCAGCGCATCGATTCCGAAGTCCAGCTCCTCGCGCGTTACGATCAGCGGCGGCGCAATCACAAAGTGGCTCACCCACGCCTGCTGCGCCACTCCGTCCGCCATCATCTTCGCCGCAATCTGATCCACCACCAGCGCCTTGCCCTCCACCTTGTCGCGCATGGTGTTGAAAGGCTCCTTCGTCTTCCTGTTCTTCACCAGCTCCACGGCAAAGAAGAGCCCCATCCCGCGCACATCGCCGATTGACGGGTGCTTCTTCTTGAGTGCCTCGAGCTTTTCGCGGACATAGGGCTCCAGCTCCGCCGCCCGCTCCACCAGCTTCAGCCGCTGCATCTCCTCGATCGTGGCCACTGCCGGCCCAAGCGTGATCGGGTGTGCCTCATAGGTGTGCCCGTGCGAGAAGTAGTGATCCTCAAAATAGTCCGCAAGCTTCTTCGTCGTCGCGCACAGCCCAAGCGGCATATACGCTGACGTAATTCCCTTTGCCGTCGTCAGAATGTCAGGCTTCACGTCCCAGTGGTCCACGCTAAACCAGCGCCCGGTCCGTCCCCATCCTGCCATCACCTCGTCGGCAATCAGCAGCACGCCATACCGGTCGCAGATCGCCCGCAGCTTCGGCATATACTCCGGCGGCGGAATCAGCACACCATTGGTCCCCACCACCGGCTCCACGATTACTGCCGCCACGTCGCTCTCGTTGCGGATCATGTGCTCGATATAATCCGCGCAAGCCACTCCGCACGCCGGGTACGAGTGCCGGATCGGGCAGTCGTAGCAGTTCACCTCTGGCGCGAACACAAATCCCATCCCCTTGCCGGCCGGCTCCATCGCCCACCGCCGCGGGTCGCCCGTCGCCGCAATTGAGGCCGCTGTCGATCCGTGATACGACCTGTACCGCGAGATGATCTTGTTCTTTCCCGTCACCATCCGCGCAATCTTGAACGCGGCTTCGTTCGCCTCCGTTCCGCTCGTCGCAAAGAAGAATTTCTCGAGCCCCGCCGGCAGCACCTCCATCAGCTTCGCGCTCAGCCGCGCCCGCGCCGTCGTTGCGAAAACAGGCCCCACAAACGCCAGTTCGCGCGCCTGCTCCGCAATCGCCTCCACCACGCGCGGGTTCTTGTGTCCCAGGTTCACGCACATCAACTGCGCGGAAAAATCGAGATACCTCTTCCCGCTTGCATCCGTAAACCAGCACCCCTCCGCATCCACGATGTGCAGCGGCTTCCACGTCTTCTGGAACCGCCACGTCCCATAATTTGTCTCGCGTGTGAGGGAAGAGATCTGATCGGCATTTACATTGGGCGTCGCAGCAGTTTCAGGCATGCGGTTCCTCGCTCTTGTGTTCGCGCATTATGGTATCGCCTCACGCCGCGTCGACGCCTCAGCGCAGATCTGGATACATCTAGTGCAGCAACCCGAACTCGGCCACTCCCGATGGTGTGCCCGCAAATACTTTCCCGTTCACAATCATCGGCGTGATGAACTTGTTCCCGCTGCCGAACTGGTCGCGCCCGTTCGCCGCCTGGTTGCTGTTGTAGAGTTCCTGCAGCGTGGTCGCATCGTAGGCGTGCAGCACTGCCGGCGACGAGTTCTCCACCGCCCACACGATCCCATTCGACGTCCCGTTCGCGCTCACGGCGGGCGTCGTTCCCGGGTATCCAAACGTGTTCTGCGTTTGAACTGTCGCGGTCGCCGGCAGCTTCGCGGACTTGAATTGAAACGCCTTCAGCGCATCGCCTACCGCGCCGTAATACACCGTGTTGTTGAAATACGCGGGCATCGACCACACGCCGCTGATCGCTCCATCGATCTCCTGGTACAAGCTGCTGTTGTTCGCCGCATTGAACTTGCCCATCGAATCTCGATCCGCCAGGTAGATAACCTGATTCTTGCCCGCCCCCACCGCGAGGTGCCGCGCATTCCCCGATGAATCCTGCTGGTCGGGCAGCACGATTACTCCTCCGGAACCGAGATCCTGGTCGTTCTGCGATTGCGCCACGGTGTCGTGCGGTTCAAAGTAGTCCGCAATCGCCAGCTTGTTGTTTGCGGTTGACACCTTGAGGAATCCGTTCCCGAAATCTCCCTGTGAAGGAAACCCCGCGGCTGTAAGCGCCGTGTCGAAAGTTCCGTTCGCATCCAAAAAATAGATGTTCCCGTTCGCATCCGCCGCCAGCCCCGCGCCCGACATCCAGATGGAGCCTTCGCTGCCGTTCGGTGTCAGGTTCAACAAGCTGGTCAGTTGCAGCGTGGCTTCGCTGTATGCCATCAGCCACCCGGTGTACGGGTCCTGGTCGCAGTGCGATGTCCACCCCAAGTAAATCGTGCCGTTCATCAGAAGCAGGCCTGCGCGCTCTGCGTACTGCCCCGGATCAAAGATCACGTTTCCGCCCGAACTGTTCGCACCCGTTCCGGGGTAACTTGCCTTGATCTCAACCGGACTGCCGCTCACCTCTGCCCCCGTCGTAACGTCCAGCGCATGTAGCCGCTGGTGATAACTCCCTACCTGATCTTTCGACATGCCCACAACAAAGATCGTTCCGTTCGCGCCGGCCTTCCGGTCGATCACCGGCGTCGAAGTGATCCCGATCTCCGGCGTGATTTGGCTGCAGCCGTGATCGTCGCTCGTGGTCTCGCCGGCTCCCAGCACCGACGTCTTCCAAAGCTGCGTGCCGCTGTCTGCGTCAAAGGCGTACACGCTGTCGTGCTCGCTCACCGCGTACACAACGTTGCGTGTCTGCCCTCCAATCGGCACGCCCGACAAGTACAGCGGCTGCCCGTCCACCTTCCCGTCCACTGAAAGCACCCGCAGCAAACCAAACGACGAGGAAGTTACCGTGCTCGGCGTCAGAACCGTCTCCGTTGGATTCAACCCGGTCCTCGCGTTATCAAAGTGATAGGTCGTCACATCGGTACCCGGCGCCGCCTGCAGCGCCTTTACTGCAACCGTCGCCGACGCGCTGTGGCTCAGCGACCCCGACACAGCCTGAAATTGCACCGTCGCCGACGCCGCTGCCGCTGTCGAAGCCGCCGAAAAACTCACCTGCTGCGAATTCCCCGGCGTCAGCGTCGCGCTCGATGGCGACGCAGTCACTCCCGCCGGAACTCCGCTCACCGTCACGCTGATCGAACCGGCGAATCCGTTCACTGCCGTCGCGCTCAACGAAACCCTCTGCGCCGCTCCGCCGGGAGTCACCGTCACCGACGACGGATTCACTTGAAGTGAGAAATCGGGTTGAGGCTTGTCAATCGTGGTTGAGACGCTTCCGCATCCGCTAAGCCACGAACCTGCCGCCAGAAGGATCGTGCAAAGAGGGAGCCTGCTGATCCGTTCCATGCCCTGCTTGTACACCAGTGCCGCAGCCGAAGACAACCGCATGGCCTACACGATCACCACGCGGGACGCAAAACTGCCCGGTCAATTGCGCCCTTCAACCAGGCCGCTCGACCTTCTTCGCCGACCGCAGTGCAACCAGCGCAAGCACGCCGACCACCACCAGCAGTGCGGCCCACAGCAGCAGCGGATGCCGCTCGCTGAATGGCCGCGAATCCGGTCGCGCCTGGAACCCGGCGTTCAATTGCTCCACGCCCAGCGCCGCGGCAGCGCTCGCAGCACCAGCCTGCGACCACGCAGCGTAGTCGTAGCGCGGCTCCGCAAGCGCATCGTCGCCGTAGTACAGAGTCCGCGAACCCGAAGGCGCGGCCTCGAAGCATATGTCGCGTTCCACCATCTCCAGCCGGACCTCGGCAAACGCAATCGGCGCGTCGTCGCCGTTGTCTACCGTCACAGTCCACTGCGCCTGCCGCTCGGATCCTTCACCTTGAGAATCGACAGTCAATTGCTCTTCGTCCAACCGGTGGCTCGACTGCACGCGATGAATGCGCAGAATGTTTCCAGCCCACGTCGAACTTTCGCCCGCCCGCGAGCCATCATCTTCCTTGGTTCGTTCGGGCGTCACTGCAATCTCCACGTCGCGGCTGAAGTTCACCGGGCTCGCCGGAGGAACAAACACAACACGGTCGATCGGCACATGAGCCGGCACAGTGAAACGAGCCACCGTATTGCGCCCGTTCTGCTCCACGTGAGCCGTCTTCGCCACGGTCACGTAGCGCACCGTCTCCGCCGCTTGCCGCTCGACCGCGATGCTCTGGAACTGCGCCGGCGCAAGCGGCCCATCCACCTCGAAATGCAGAAACGGGAAGTTGCTCACCGGCAGATGCAGAACCGTGCTGCGACCCAGTCTCTGCCCGGTCAAATCGAAGATCGTGAACTCGCCGACACGCGTAGTCACCGCGTCCTGCCGCTGCCCGCCCAACACCGTCACCGTTGCAATAAAATCGTGACCCGACACCATGAGTTCCAGGTCGCTGTATGCGCCGGATGGCATCGACGCGTCAAAAACTGTCTTGTCCCCTCGCGTGCCCGGATTCACCAGGTCGATCGTCTGCGGCCCCGTCGTCTCCGGCCGCGCCTTGCGAATCACGTAGGGGCTCTCAACGCCATCGCGGTAAATGCGCAGATCAGCCAGCCCTTGAGAAGCGTGCGCGAACGTCATCGCATCCAGCGCCACGCAGGCCTGCCCCGACGTGTTCGCCGGCAACTGAATCGGCCGCTCATAGCGGAAATACCGGAACTGCGGCGAAGGCGCAGTCGCGACAGCAGCAAGGAGCGCAACGGCAATTACCTTCACGATGCACCATCTCCCCTCTGCCGCAAATTGAACCAGTCGCGCTGATACACGAAACTCACAACCAGCAGCAATGCCCCCAATCCCAGGAAGCTCAGGATCCGGAATCCCTGGCTCAACTCGCTCATGTCCACAACAAACACCTTCCCGATCGATACGGCAAGCAGAATCAGCGCCTGCCATCGCAGGAACGCCAACCGCCGCGAGAATCCCAGCGCCAGCAGAATCGCGCCGAACGCCATGAAGAACGCCGAGTAGGTGAACTGCGCGTCCATCCTGAACGCATCGTATTGCTCCCACTGCCCATTCCAGCGCACGCTCCACCAGTAGGCATGAATCTCCAGCGCGATCGCCGCAAGAATCAGCGCATTGATCAGCAGTCCCGAGATCGCTGCGATGATTGGCCAGCTCAGAACCGCGTCGCGATGTTCTTCCGCTTCGGCATGCGCCGCAAGCCACGCGACAATCGCGAAAGCCGCAATCGCCACAACGTACGCCGCGAACCGCTGATTGAAAACAGGCGTGAGCGAAGCCGGTGGGTTCACTGTGACGAGAGCGGCCAGCGCCAGCACCAGGCAGATCTCCGCGAGAGCGCGCAGCAGCAACGACTGCGTGCGCCGCGCCACCCAGATCAGCGCCGCCCCCTCGGCGAGCCATCCAATAGTGATCCATCGCCCCGACGCCTTCAGCGGAATCGCAATCGTCAAAAACACTACCGCGGTTGCGAGGTGCAGGTGCGAAGCGAGAGCCGTCGCGCGCCGCCACCGCCCGCTCGCCGGCATGCGAAGCAGCACAAGATAGAATGCCGCGAACGCCACAGCGAGCCACGGGTGCGCCCATTCCGCTCCGATTGAATCCAGCAATCCGTAAAACGCCAGAAACCCGATCGCCGCCGTCAGCGGTGGCATGGCAACCGTAACCAGCCCATCCCACGCCGTTCCCCGTGTCTCGGAATCCTGCTCCTCGGCGCCTCCGATCAGCACCAGGCGCGGAGCAAGCGCAAACACAAGATAGAAGCACGCAAAGAAAATCGCCGTGCGCTCCACCTGTCCCCGCGAGTAAAACTCAGCCGCCCATGCCACCGCGTACAGCACCGTGCCCGTGAACGCCCCGAACAGCAATCGCGACCACGGCCTGAGCGCGACAAGCACCAGCACGGCCACGTCGAGCAGAAGCATGTAGCTGAACAGCGCAACTTCGTGGTTCTCGCCTGTCGAAACCAGCAGCGGCGTGCTGAACCCGCCCGCGATCGCATACACCGCCAGCAACTCCGAGTCCTGCATCCATGCCAGGAACGCGTTGAACGCGGTCACCGCCACCATCGCGCCAAACGCCGCTGTCCCCGGCAATAGTTGGTAAACAGAAAACGCTGCCCACAACGACAGATACAAAATCCCGCTGCCCAGCGCCTTCAGCGAATAACTGAACGCCGCATAGCCCTTCGCCCTGAACCGTTCAGACCACGCAATAAGCGCCGCGCCTGCGACAAGCCCGATCAGCACGCGCCCCGCGGGTCCAATCCAGTGGTTGTCGAATGCGAACTTCAAAAACCACGCCATCCCGATCAGTACCGCGAGAATGCCGATGCGGTTGAACCACTGCGATCCGATCCGGCTCTCGAGCGAGCGCTCCTCGCCAGGCCTGCGCGACTCCTTGACCCGATCGATACTCTGAAACATCGGCGTGGACACGCGTGGCCCACCTGCCGCCGGTACCCAGGGAGCGGTTCGCGCATCCGCTTGCGCCTGAACGGGCTCCGTCGGCAACTGCGCGGAGGCCGCCGGGGTTTCCGGTTTCACGGGGGCGGTTTCACGCGCGGCCGTGCTCGCAGACTCGCTCCGGACCCATCGTGGATCCAGAATTCCCTGCCGCGTAAGCGCGTCTTCGAGCCGCTCCACGCGCCGCCGCAGTTCACCGATCTCGGTTTCAGAGCCGCCTGGATTGTCGGGATTCATTGCGAACACTCTACCGCACTTCCGGCCCCGCTCAAACCCCCGGAGTACAATCCAGACAAAGCCGACCCGAACCGGCACTTCCTTGTATCGCCAGGTCCCGCTGGCATTGCGCGCGTCATGTTCCAAGTTTCACTGTCCGCCGCGATTCGACAAGATCGGCCATCCCCTCGCAGGTGCTTTAACTTCAGGAGGTCATTCGCACTTCAATGGATGCTCCCAACGCCTGGCAAAGCACTCCGCTCAAATCCAAGATCATCTTCCTTCTCGCTGTCTTCTTTGTCTTCGTCGGCATCGAGGTTGCCAACGACGTCATCAATATGGGCCGCACGCCTCCGATGCGCTTCGCCGTCACCGCAGTGCTTACCGGTGCGTTCGCCCTCTTATACGCCGCCTCCGGCATCCGCCTGCAGCGCAAGTTCTGGAAGGCCTTTCCGATCATATTTGTAACCCAGGCTGTCTGCATGACGCTGATCGCCAATTTCCTTCACGAAGAGCGCTGGTTCACCAGCCTGAGCGCCGCCGGTCCCGGCCGCCTCCATAGCCGCCTTGCTTTCGACGGCACCGCCATCATCGTCTGCGCCTGCCTGGGATACACGGGATTCATCTTCACCTCCATCAATGAAGGCCGCCGCTACATCCGCATCCAGACCGAGAAGGCCACCCTCGAAAGCGAAATGGCCGCCGCGCGCGAGATCCAGCGCATCATGGTTCCTGAAGCCCTGCCCCCGGTCAGAGGCTACGCCATTGAAAGTGTCTACCGCCCCGCCGCGGAGGTCGGTGGCGACTTCTTCCAGGTGATCTCGCTCCCCAGCGGCCGAACGCTCATCGTCGTCGGCGACGTCAGCGGCAAGGGCCTTCGCGCCGCCATGATCGTCTCCATGCTGGTCGGAATGGTCACCGCCGTCACCGGCTTTACCGAGGAGCCCGCCGAAATCCTTGCCGAAATCAACCGCCGAACGTTTGGCCGCACCCACGGCGGTTTCGCCACTTGTATCGTGGTCCGGCTTGAAGATGGAGGACATCTCGCACTCGCCAACGCCGGCCATCCTCCGCTCTATCTCAACGGCGCCGAGCTCCCGTTTCCCGGCTCCCTGCCGCTCGGCCTGGCCGAATCCGCAACCTACGCGCACACCACCCTCGAAATGCGCATCGGCGATCGCGCCGTCCTCCTCACCGACGGAATTCCCGAAGCCCGTAATCCGCAGGGCGCGCTCCTCGGGTTTCCCCGAGTCGAATCCCTTCTGCACGAGGGGGCCTCCGCCGCCAGCGTCGCCGCCGTCGCCCAGCAGCACGGCCAGAACGACGACCTGACCGTCATCAGCATCGCCCGCGAGGCGTAAGTCCCGGCAACATGCAAAAGCCCCGGCAGGAGCCGGGGCGTTTGCATGCTTTGAGTTAGGGTTAGTTGCTGAACAGCAGCACTCCGGCCGCTTTCTCCTCCGTGCCGCCATCGTCCGCGCTTACCGGCCGGTAGAACAGCTGGTTGTTGTCGAGGTAGACCTCGAGGAATGCCGGCCGCTCCGGTATGTGCCCCGCGATCATCGCCTCCGACAGCGGATCCTCCACGTACCGCTGCAGCGCTCGCCGCAGAGGCCGGGCCCCGTAGCTGCGGTCCACGAGAGTTTTATCGAGGATCCACCGCTTCGCATCCTCTCTCACCGAGATCGTGATCGCCTTCTGCGCCAGGTTCGTGTTCAACTGCTGCACCAGCAACTCCACGATCTGGATCAGGTCGGCATCCGTAAGCGACTGGAAGAGGATCGTCTCGTCGAGGCGGTTCAGGAATTCCGGATTGAACGCCTTCTTCACCTCCGACATCACGTTCTTTTCCACCGTCTCGCTGATCTGCTCTTCGCTGTCGCCATGGAAGCCGAGAGACTTCTTCTCCTTCACCAGGTACTTGGCGCCGATATTCGACGTCATGATCAGGATCGTGTTCTTGAAGTCCACCGTGTTGCCAAGCCCATCGGTCAACTGGCCGTCTTCAAACACCTGCAGCAGCAGGTTGAACACGTCCGGGTGCGCCTTCTCGATCTCGTCCAGCAGCACAACCGAATAAGGCGACCGCTTCACGCGCTCCGTAAGCTGCCCGCCCTCCTCGTATCCCACGTACCCTGGCGGCGAACCGATCAGCTTCGACACCGAGTGCTTCTCCATGAACTCCGACATATCGAACCGGATCAGCGCCTTGTCGCTTCCGAACAGGAACTGCGCCAGCGTCCGCGCCATTTCTGTTTTGCCCACGCCCGTCGGACCAAGGAACAGGAAGCTCCCAATAGGCCTGTGCGGCGACTTCAAACCAGCACGAGACCGCCGGATCGCCCGCGCCAGCGCGCTGATCGCCTTGTCCTGCGAGATCACGCGCTTGTGCAGCTCTTCCTCAACCCGCAGCAGCTTCTGCGTCTCCTCTTCCTTGATGCTCGTCACCGGGACGCCAGTCCACCGGCTCACCACCTCTTCAATGTCCTCGCGGCCCACGATCCCAGCCGCCGAGTCATCCAGGTGGTACTTGTCACGCAGCGCACGGAGCGTCTCCCGCTCTTTGCGCTCCTCATCCGAGTAAAACCGCGCCTTCTCGAACTCGTGGTTCGCAATCGCCGAATCCATCCGGTGCACAATGAACTTGATCCGCTTCTGCACCTCGGTGATCTCGTCGGGAAGGGAAGTCTGGCGCAGCTTCACGCGCGCCCCCGCCTCGTCGATCAAATCGATCGCCTTGTCCGGAAGGAAACGGTCCGGAATATACCGGTTCGAGTGCGCCACTGCGAACTCGATCGCGGCGTCCGTGTAGCTCACCGCGTGGAACTTCTCGTACCGGTCCTTGATCCCCATGATGATCTTCACCGCGTCGGCTTCGTTCGGAGGCGGCACCTTCACCGCCTGGAACCTCCGCTCCAGCGACCGGTCCTTCTCGATCGACTTCCTGTACTCCGCCGGAGTCGTCGCCCCGATGCACTGGATCTCGCCGCGGCTCAGCGCGGGCTTCAGGATATTCGCAGCATCGAGCGATCCCTCGGCCGATCCCGCCCCGACCAGCGTGTGCAGCTCGTCGATAAAGATGATGGAGTTCTGGTTCTCCATCAGTTCCTTCATGATCGTCTTCAGCCGCTCTTCAAACTGTCCGCGGTACTTCGTGCCCGCAACAATCAGCGACAGGTCAAGCCCCAGGACGCGCTTGTCCGCCAGGAAAGTCGGCACTTCGCCGTCCGCGATCCTCTGCGCAAGCCCTTCCACAATCGCCGTCTTGCCCACGCCCGGCTCGCCGATCAGGACAGGGTTGTTCTTCGTCCGCCGGCAAAGGATCTGCACCACGCGCTCGAGCTCGCCATCGCGGCCCACCAGCGGATCGAGCTGCCCATCCATCGCCGCCTGCGTCAAATCGCGGCTGAACTCCGCCAGCAAGCTCGACTCCCGCTGCCGCTGCTGCGCAGGCGCCTTCTCCTGCGTCACCCGCGCCAGCTCGTCGCGAATCTGCGCCAGCTTCAGCCCGCGCTCCTGCAGGATCTCCGACGCAAAGCACTTCTCCTCGCGCAGAAGCCCCAGCAGCAGGTGCTCCGTTCCGATGTGCTTGTGCCCCAGCCGCTCGGCCTCTTCAGCCGCATACGCCAGAACCCGCTTGCATTCATTCGATAAAGGCAAATCGACCGACGTCGACACCTTCTCCCGGATCGTTGTGTGCGCTTCAATTTGTTTTCGAATCGAATCCACCGATGCATGCGAGCGCAGGAACCGGTTTGTCAGCGCCTTGTCCTCTCGCAGCAGTCCCAGCAGCAGGTGCTCCGTCTCAATGTAGGGCGACCCAAACTGGCTGGCCTCGTACCGCGCGAAGAAAATCACGCGCCTGGCCTTCTCCGTATAACGTTCGAACATTGTGTTCTCCCTGTGCCCCAGGCCATCGTCCGGTGTGGCCGTCCGGTGAATCGGCACCCCATCGACTAATTCCTGTCGCTGGGGACCCCGCTTCCGGCTTCAGCCCGCCTGCCGTGCCCGTCCGAAACTGCGCCGCCCCAGGCCTCGATCAATCCTTACCTGCCTGAGAACAGCCCTTTGAGATGGTTCCGGAAGGTTTTCCGCGTCGCCCCTTCGCATTCCCGTTGCCTCGGGGCTCCCATCCAACTTCTTTGGCCCGGTGGGGGTCAAATGCCAGGCCAAATACCCCCTACTCCTATTCGACTCATTTTGTTGCCGGAATGCTGCTTTTTCCGGCCCCGATTTCTGTTCCAAATCTGCTACTTAAACGTAAACTGGGCCAGCTTGCCGGCCTCCAGGTGCATAGCGCGCGTGCATCTCCGCGCCAGGTCCATGTTGTGCGTCACCACGGTCGACGTCAGTCCGTGGTTCGCGTGGATGCGTTCGATAAGGTCAAAAACCTGCCCGGCTGTCGCCTCGTCCAGGTCCCCGGTGGGTTCATCGGCCAACAGCAGCCGGGGATTATTCACCAGCGCTCGGGCCAGCGCCACTCTCTGCTGTTCGCCGCCCGAAAGCTCCCCGGGACGATGGTCGCGCCGTTCTTCCAAACCCACTTCTCTCAGCCAGTTCGCCGCCACCGTCATCGCCTCGCGCCTCGTCTCGCCTCGCGCCAGCAGCGGCATCGCCACATTCTCCTGCGCCGTAAACTCCGGCAGCAGGTAGTGAAACTGCCATACATACCCGATTTCTTTATTGCGGAAGGCCGCAGCCTGCCGCGAACTGAGTGTCGCCACGTCGATTGACGCGCAGTATACCGTCCCTGCGGACGGCGCATCAAGAGCACCGAGGATGTGCAAAAGTGTGCTTTTTCCCGCGCCCGACTGGCCCACGATGGCGACCATTTCTCCCGGCGCCACAACCAGTTCCAGGTCTTTGAACAGCGTCAGCGGTCCGCGCGCCGTCCTATACGTCTTCTCGAGGTGCTCCACGCGGATGATCGGCCCATTGTGAGCCCCCGAATCCTCACCCTTCCGAGATTCGGCCCCCCGCGCATCGCGGGCCATCTGCGCGATAGCCGCATGAGGAGTCTTTGTCATCCGTATGCCTCATTCTACTGCGTAACCGTCCATCCTCCCCGGCCGGAAAAATCGTGCAACCCTCAACCAATGCCCCAAATCCGGAACCACAGCCGGAATCCGGAACCAGCTACGCCAATGCCCAATTCAACCCGGCCCCCGGCCGAATGTTGTTGAAGCCCAACTCAACCACAACGCCATCCGGCACATCACCTTAGATGCCAATAATGCCCGGGTGCCCCCGGTCCCTCGCACTTGGGGACCCGGGAAACAACAACCCGACAAAAACGTCTCGCCCCCCCTGTTGCTTTCCCAAAGGAAATGTGTAACCCTTCTGTTGGAAACCCAAAGGAACCCGCGCCCAATGAAAAAAGCCGACGTCCAGCAAGGCACTCTCGCCCTCATGGTTCTAAAGACCCTCGACGTTCTCGGCCCCCTCCACGGCTGGGGCATCGCCCGCCGCATCGAGCAGATTTCGGGCGACCTGCTCTCCGTCAACCAGGGCACCCTCTATCCCGTCCTCCTCCGCCTCGAGCAGGAAGGCGCCGTCGCCTCTGACTGGGGAGCATCGGAAAACAATCGCCGCGCCCGCTTCTACCGCCTCACCCGCGCCGGCCGCCGCCAACTCCAGTCCGAGACGCAAGACTGGCAGCAGACCGCCGACATCATGGCCCGCTTTCTCAACGCCACCGAAGAGAGCCTCTCATGAGATTGCTGAATCGCTTTCTGGCCCGCCTCCGCAACGCCTCCACCGGCTCGCGAAACGACCAGCGCCTCCGCGAAGAACTCGACCAGCACATCGCGCTTCAGATCGAAGAGAACCTCCGGGCCGGGATGCCGCCCGCAGAGGCCCGCCGCCAGGCCATCCTCAAGCTCGGCGCCGTCCAGCCGCTCCGCGAGAGCTACCACGCTGAAGAAGGCCTGCCCTTCGTCGAAACGCTCCTCGCCGATCTGCGCTACGCCACGCGCATGCTCCGCAAGTCGCCAGGATTTACGATCGTCGCCATCGCCACACTCGCCCTCGGCATCGGCGCGAACGCCGCTATCTTCACGCTGCTCAACGCCATCATGCTCCGCAACCTCCCCGTCGCCGATCCCAAATCGCTTGTCCGCCTCGGCAATGACAATTCCTGTTGCGTCGGCATGGGAATGCGCGACAACGGCGACTACTCCCTGTTCACCACCGCCAGCTACCAGTACTTCCGCGACAACCTGCCCGAGTTCGACTCGCTCGCCGCCATCCAGGCCGGCTTCGCCTATCGCCCAGTCGCCGCGCGCCGCGACGATTCCGATCAGCCTGCCCGCGCCGTCATGGGCGAATTCGTCTCCGGCAACTACTTTCGTACCCTTGGCCTCTCCGCGCCCGCGGGCCGTCTGCTCGTCGACCGCGACGACACGTCCGACGCCCCCTTCACTGCCGTCATGAGCTACGAAACGTGGAAGACCGTTTACAACGGCGACCCCTCCATCATCGGCTCTACGTTCCGCATCAACACCAGGTCCGTCACCGTCGTCGGCATCGCACCCGCGGGCTTCTACGGCGACCGCATGCTCACTACGCCGCCCGAGTTCTATCTCCCCATCGCAAGCATGCCCGCAATCGCCAACGTCTCCTACGTCTACAACTCCGACTCGCAGTGGCTCTACATCATCGGCCGCCTCAAGCCCGGCATCGATAAGGCGCAGTTGCAGCAGAAAGTCACCACCCTCCTGCATCAACAGCTCGCAACGACCCCGCGTTACAGCTCGCAGGAACAGAAAACGCAGCTTAAGAAAGCACGCGTCATCCTCACCCGCGGCGGCGGCGGAATCCAGGCCATGCAGGAGGACTACAACAGCCACCTTCTGCTCCTCATGGCTGCCTCCGGCCTCGTCCTGCTCATCGCCTGCGCCAACATTGCCAACCTGCTGCTCGTCCGCGGCGTAGCGCGCAAAACCGAAATGAGCGTGCGTACCGCCCTCGGCGCCGCCCGCGGCCGCATCGTGCGCCAGCTGCTTACTGAAAGCGTCCTTCTTTCGGCTCTGGGCGGTCTCGCCGGTCTCGCCGTCGCCTACGCGGGAACCCGAATGCTCCTCGCCCTCGCCTTTCCCGGCGCTCGCAACATGCCCATTCACGCGAGCCCCTCGCTCGAGGTTCTCGCATTCGCCTTCGGCCTCTCGCTCTTTACCGGCATCCTCTTCGGCATCGCCCCCGCGTGGATGGCCTCGCGCTCCGAGCCCGCCGACGCTCTCCGCAGCGGCGCCCGCTCCACCGCCTCCGGAGCGTCGATCCTTCAACGCTCACTGGTCGTCTTCCAGGCCGCACTGTCCCTGGTTCTTCTGGTCGGCGCGGGCCTCTTCGCTCAGAGCCTCAGTAAGCTCCAGCACATCAATCTCCGCCTCGACGCAAGCAACCGATCCATCATCCACATCGATCCCCAGACCGCCGGATACCTGCCATCCCAGGTCGGCGACCTCTACCGCACCATCACCGACCGCCTTCACTCGATCCCCGGCGTCGAGAAAGTTGGCATCTCGAGCTACACGCCCATGGAAGACAACAACGACCAGTGGAGCGTCATGGTCCAGGGCAAGCCCGACCCGCACCGCTCCGCCTCCGTCATCCGCGTCAGTCCCGAATACTTTGATTCGGTAGGCACCCGCGTTCTCGCCGGCCGCAATATAGGCCTAGAAGACACGCCCTCTTCCACCACCGTCGCCGTAGTCAACAAGACCTTTGTGAAAGATTTCTTCAAGCCCGGCGAGAGCCCCATCGGTCAGCACTTCGGCGGCCCCAAACACGTCAACGATTTTCAAATCGTCGGCGTCGTGGACGACACCGCCTACACCGACGCGCGCGATGACGACCACCCCATGTTCTTCGCCGCGCTCATGCAGCGCGAGGCCAGCGACACAGACCCCATCGACAAAGACACCAGCCTCTACTCGAAAGCCATTGTCCTCGCCACCGATCGGCCGGTGCCTGACATGGAAGAGCTCGCGCGCCGCACGCTCTCCGCCATCAATCCCAACCTCAGCATCGTCAAATTCCAGACTTTCGCAGCTCAGATCCACGACCAGTTCACTGAAGACCGCCTCCTCGCCCGCCTCACCATGCTCTTCGGGGCTCTTGCCTTATTGCTCGCCGCCCTCGGCCTCTACGGCGTCACCTCCTACACCGTCGTCCGGCGCACCCCGGAAATCGGCATCCGCATGGCGCTCGGGGCAGAGAAGGCGAGCGTGATCCGCATGGTCATGCGCTCCGCCATGCTCCAGGCCCTCGTCGGCCTCATCCTCGGCGCGCCCATTGCATACTTCTGCATCCGCCTCATCAAGTCCCAGCTTTACCTGATCTCGAGTGTCGGTCTCGGAGTCATGTCCGGCTCCATCGCCGTCCTCCTCGCCGCCGCCGTTATCGCGGGAGCCATCCCCGCGCGCCGCGCCGCCTCCATCAACCCCGCCCAAACCCTGAGGACCGAGTAGCCAACTCGCCGTCGTTCTTTGCAGTGGTTTCCCGGCGGTTCAAGATGCCACCGGTATGAAGCCGCCCTAGCACATTCCCTAGGTCCGGTAGCAGACAAAACCACGTAAACTCAAGTTCAGGGATACAGTCATGAGGCATCAGGCCCTCCCCCGGCCCGCTGACTACTGCGCGATCCCGCTCGATCAGGCGTGGTACTGTGAATCCTGCCGCGCCATCTGCAGCGACGCGACGTGCCGTTCGTGTGCCAGCGCCGAACACACCGGCCGCATCGCCCCCTGGCTTGATCGCGAACCCGAACCCATTCACCTTCCCAAGACCGGAGTCTTCCTCTCCGTCATCCCCGGTTCAAGGAAACCCCCACAGGAGGCCTACTCCGCCCCGGCGCCGCAGCAGCTGCCGCGCGCCTCCTGAACGCGATCCCTGGCCCGTCTCGGACCCTCGAGACCGGGCGCGCAGAACTGCCCCATGCAAGGAAGCAGCAGCGCGGCTTCCTCGCACTCCCAGTGGCAAAATGGGTCAAGAAAATACGAACCAGTGCCCGGGAATCAATATGTGCCGCTTGTTGTGCCTCCGCTGCCGGCGTTACTCGCCCGCGGCTGTGAAGCCGGCTGTCCGAGGTTGATATTCAGGCCGCCCAGGTAGCGGAAGTTATTCTGGCCCGCATTCGTGAACTGGTTCGTAAACCGCGTATAGAGGTAATCGAATTCACCAATTCTGAGGTCGATCCGCTGGTTGAGCGGGAAATCGATCCCTCCGCCGATGCTCATCGCATACGCATCGCCGTTTGGCGAGCTGCTGAACGAGCAGGTTCCCGCAACCGGCTGGCAAATCTGTTTGAACGCATTGCCGTACACGCTCGAATGCGCCGCGCCGAACAGCAGATCGGCATAAGGCCGCACTCCTTCCCACCGATACTTCAACACCGGCCCGAACAGGTATGTGAACAGGTTTCCCGATGCCGTCCCTGCCGCCCCGCCAGGAAAGTAAGTGTTCGGAGGAACCACGAACTTGTTGGTGTTGCTGTTATATCCCTGAAAATCCGCCGCCAGGCCGAGCCAGTTATTCACGTTGTAGGTGAACCTGCCGCCGCCGCCGTTCAGGCTGTGCCCCTGCGTGTAGGAAGCGCTCGGCGCGTAGCGCGCGAACGAGTAATCAAACGATAGTTCCGCCTTTGGCGCGTCCTGCGCCCAGGCCATCGTACCGGCAAGAACAAACACCGCTAAAGATACAAAATTGATTCGCCTCATAACTGCCTCCATTGGATTGCGATAATGTGCGAACCAAGGCGGCAGATGCGCGACTCTCATGCGCGGGATTGACTTTCAATACGGTAGCCTGATCTGCGGCGCAGATGGCAACCCATTATGAGGGCAGTATTCGCCAAAATGCCCGAGTCCGGTACTCGCAATTTGTACAGAGGGGAAGGCGCAGTTTGCTCGTCCCCGGCACAGGGTCATTGCGACCAGTGTTTCCGGGCGCCCGCGATCGCAGGCAGAAGCGGTCGCCCCCGCCGCGTCACTCAGGGATCCTGAAGTCGTACACTCTTCCCGCAGCCGCGCCGCCCGACCGCGCCCCGCCACTCGAACCGCCGGCCATTGTCGCCTGCTGCCCGGTTCCCATGAAGAATGCGTACTCCCCCGGCTTCATGTCCCCGGCGAGCTTCACCTTGTACGTCCTGATCCCGACATGCTCCGCGTCGAACGCGATCTCCTTGTCCCGCTTCACGCCCGATTTGCCGCCCGTGATGCCGCCGAAGCTTCCTATCTGGAACTCCCGCCGGTTGCTCTTCCTTTCAAGGCTGATCAGCGCGAAGTCCGCGGCGCTCGCGCCATCGGGCACGTAGATGTAGAAAACCGGCAAGTGTTCGTTCACCACGTTTTTCGATTGCGGGCCGTCGAGATACGCGTCCCAGTGCTCATTGCGCATGCCGTAGGTGAACATGCTGCCGGCCTTGCCGCCCACCTTGGCCTGGCTGATGGCCTGCCCCTCGATGCGGGTGAACGCCCCGCCATTCTTCCAGTACACGCCGACTTCCGGGGGCGGCAGGTTCGGGTCGTTCGTCATCGGCGCGGCCGCCACTACTACCGGGCCTGCTGGCGGCGCGGGATTGATCATCACCTTGATGACTTCGTCAGAAACCTTCGCCGCCTTGAGAGCCTTCAGGCCATCGACGCTGGTATCGAACTGCAGCGTCCCACCCGCGCTGGCGGAGCGGATCTTGGCGATGATGACGTCGTCCGAGAGCCCCATGCCCGCCATGTCGATGACGTCCTGGTTGGTGATTCTCTTCGAGAGTTCCTGGCTCCACGCGATCGGGGAAAGCCATGTGATCGAGGAAAGAAGGAGCAACAGAACTGTTGCCGGAGCGGCTTGCCGTCTCATGAGACCCCCTCGCATCGGCTGAGGTTGCGTCCTGACCGGGCCCCTGAATGTGAACGTTAAGAATCTAGCACGATGGGAACATGCGGGCCACGTAAAGATGTAGCCCGCGAGCCCATGATTGTGACAGTTCGAAGGACCCCCTGGTTCCTAATCCCTGATTCCCATCGTTTGACTGCCCGTCACAACCGGCTCCGCCGCTCCGGCCATCCGCATCAGTCCCACGTAGCAAGCCCCCGCCACGAAGAAACCCACGAACCACGCATAATCGTAGAGAAACCTCAGCGGCTCCACGACCTTCCCGATCAGCGCGACTCCCACCCCGAGCGCCAGCGCCGCAACCGCCCGCGGGTTGATCCCCTTCGCGTAGTAGTAAACCCCGTCCCGGTGATATAGCGACTGCAGGTCGAGTTCAGTCTTCCTGATCAGGAAGTAGTCGCTCACCATGATCCCCGCCACCGGCCCCAGCAGCCCTGAATAACCCACCAGCCACCCAAAGATGTAAGCGTCCGGCGTCGCCAGCAGCTTCCACGGGCACATCGCCAGTCCCAGAAAACCCGTGATCAACCCGCCGGTCCTGAAGCTGATCAGCCGCGGATAAAGGTTTGAGAAATCATTGGACGGCGACACCACGTTCGCCCCGATGTTCACGTTCAGCGTCGCAATCAGAACAGCGATCATCGCCACGAACGCCACCACCGGCTGGTGAAACATCCCGATCAGCGTGATCGGGTTCCACACCGGGTGCCCGAACATCACCGCCGAGGCCGACGTTACAGAAATGCCGACAAATGTATACAGCGCCATCGCCACCGGCAGCCCGAACGCCTGCCCCCACGACTGCGCGCTTTGCGACTTCGAGTACCGCGTGAAGTCTGGAATATTCAAGGCCAGCGTCGCCCAGTACCCCACCATCGCCGTCAGCGACGGAAAGAACACCACCAGGAACTCATGCGTCGAATGGAACTGGCTCGGAGTCGACAGCATCGATCCAAAGCTCCCCGCCTTCATCCGCACCCAGATCAGCAGCATCGCCGCCATCACGAACATGAACGGCGCCCCGAACGCCTGCAGCCTCCGGATCGAATCCACGCCGTGCCACACCACCGCCATGTTCAGGAGCCAGAAACCCAGGAAGCACGCCCACTCCGCCCCAGCCGAACCCGCTATCGACGGCGCAATCACCGCCAGCATCGCGTGAATTGCCGTCCCGCCGATCCACGACTGGATCCCGAACCAACCGCAAGCCACCACCGCCCGCAGAATCGCCGGAATGTTCGCCCCCCGCACCCCGAACGGCGCGCGAATGAACACCGGAAACGGAATCCCGTACTTCGCCCCCGCATGCGCATTCAGGAGCATCGGAACCAGCACGATCAGGTTCCCCAGCAGCACCGTCCCCAGCGCCTGTTTCCAGTCCATTCCCTTGGCAATCAGCGACGACGCAAGCTGATACGTCGTGATCTCCATCGACATGGAGAACCACAGCGCGATGTAGTTGTACGTCGTCCAGGTGCGCCTCTCAGGCGGCACGGGCGCGAGATCCCGGTTAGACAAAGATGGATCGGCAACGCTCAACTCAAACCTCCAAATGAAACAAGGGGATCACTTCCACGCCCCGCCGCGCGCCTCGCGCCGCAAGTAATTCCCGCGGCCCGGCTTTCCAATAAATTGCCCCTTCGAAACAATCAGCTCGCCGCGCGAATAAACATCCCGCGCATTCCCCCGCACCTTGAACCCCTCGAACATCGAGTAATCGACGCGCATATGGTGCGTCGCCGCTGTGATCGTGTACTCGGCATTCGGATCCCACAGAACAATGTCCGCGTCGCTGCCCGCCGCAAGCACGCCCTTCTTCGGATACATCCCGAAGATCCGCGCCGGTGCCGTCGAAACTATCTCCACAAACCGGTTCAGCGTAAGATTGCCCGTCCCCACACCATGATGGTGCAGAAGCTGCAGCCGATTCTCGATCCCCGGCCCGCCATTCGGAATCTTTGTAAAATCGTCCTTACCCAGCGCCTTCTGATCCTCAAAACAAAACGGGCAATGATCCGTGGAAACCACCTGCAGATTGTCGGTCCGCAACCCATCCCACAGCTTCGGCTGGTTGCGCTTCTCGCGCAGCGGCGGCGTAAAGACATACTTCGCGCCCTCCCAGCCTTTGTCCGCCCCGTTTTTTTCGAGCATGTTGTCTTCAATCGAAAGCAGCAAATACTGCGGGCACGTCTCGGCAAACGCCGGCAACCCGCGGTCGCGCGCCTCGCGCACCTGGTTCAGCGCGTCTTCGCTCGAGAGGTGCACGATATACACCGGCACTCCAGCCATCTCCGCCATCGCGATCGACCGGTGCACGGCCTCGGCTTCCGCGCGTGTTGGCCGCGTGAGCGCGTGATAGATCGGAGCGGTTTTCCCTTCCGCCAAGGCCTGCCGCACAATCACGTCAATGACAGATCCGTTCTCCGCATGCATGCAGACGAGTGCGCCGTTCTTCGCCGTCTGCTTCAGCGCCTTGAAGATCGTGGCGTCATCCACCATCAGCACGTTCGGGTAGGCCATGAACAGTTTGAAACTGGCCACGCCCTCGCGCACCATGTCGTCCATGTCTTCGAGGCCGGCATCGGGCAGGTCCGTCACGATCATGTGCAGGCCGTAATCGATGCACGCTTTCCCTTCGGCCTTCTTCCACCACGTATCGAGCGCCGTCCGCATCTTCGTCCCGCGCGCCTGGATGGCGAAGTCCACAATCGTCGTCGTCCCGCCGATCGCCGCCGCCCGCGTGCCCGTCTCGAAGTCATCTGCCGAAGTCGTTCCGCCGAACGGCATATCGAGATGCGTATGCGCATCCACGCCGCCCGGCAGCAGCAGCAACCCCGTCGCGTCCACAACCGTCTCTGCCCCCGATGCCGGAATCCCCGCGCCAACCTCTTTAATGGTTGCCCCGTCGATCAGCAGATCGGTCCTGGCCGTCGAGTCCGCGTTAACGACCGTTCCATTCTGAATAAGAATTCTCATCTCAGCCCGGGAACTCCGTCGTGCAGTTCGCGCCTTTCGTCCGCTCTTCCCACGTCTCCGACGGCAGCCCGTTTTGCACCCGCACCATCGTGATGCACTCGTCCACCGGACAAACCAGCGCGCACAGGTTGCAACCAACGCACTCCGTTTCATCCACGCGCGGAATGCGCTCGAACGGCGTCGGATACGGCCCCTGCACGAATGCCGCCGCGCGCTCCTTGCGCGTCACCGGAGTCACAGCCAGGGAAGCGCGGCTCGCCACTTCCTTCTCTGCCGGAATCGGATGCAGTTCCACGTGCCCAACCACCGGCCCCGTCACACGATCAAGGTGAATGCACTGGTGCGCTCCATCCCAGCACGCAATGTGGCACAGGTCGCAGCCAATACACTTCTGCTCGTCAATCCGCGCAACAATCTTGTAATTCAGATTGAGATGCTTCCACTCGGTAACTCGGGCGACCGACAGCCCGCGAAAATCATCCAGCGTTTCGAATCCCTTCTCGCGCATCCAGTTGTCGAGTCCCTCAATCATGTCCTCGACGATGCGATACCCGTAGTGCATCACCGCAGTGCACACCTGCACCGTTCCGCACCCCAGCAGCAGAAACTCCGCCGCATCGCGCCACGATCCAATCCCGCCAATGCCCGAGACCGGCAGCCCCGAATTCAAATCAGGATCGCTCACGATCTGCTGCACCAGGTTCAGCGCGATCGGCTTCACCGCGGGCCCGCAATAGCCGCCGTGCGAGCTCTTCCCATCCACGTTCGGCCGCGGCGTAAAGGTATCGAGATCGATGCCCGTGATCGAGTTGATCGTGTTGATCGCCGAAAGTCCATCGGCCCCGCCACGTTTCGCCGCCCGCGCAATCGTGCGAATGTCGGTGATGTTCGGCGTCAGCTTCACCAGCACCGGAGTACGCGCTTTCTCCTTCACCCACGCGGTGATCATCTCGGTGTATTCCGGAACCTGACCGACAGCCGACCCCATCCCGCGCTCGCTCATCCCGTGCGGGCAGCCGAAGTTCAGCTCCAGCCCGTCTGCGCCGGCATCTTCGGTACGCGTCACGATCTCGTGCCACGCCTCGCGCGTCGAGGCAACCATCAGCGAAGCAATGACTGCGCGATCCGGGTACCGCTTCTTCACCTCCGCCATCTCGCGCAGGTTATCTTCTACGCTGCGGTCGCTGATGAGTTCGATATTGTTGAAGCCCATCATCCGCTGGCCGTTCCAATCCGCAGCCGAGTAGCGCGAGCTCACGTTCGTGATCGGCTCGCCGATCGTCTTCCAGACTGCGCCTCCCCATCCCGCGTCGAACGCCCGCATGATCATCTCGCCGGTATTTGTCGGCGGCGCCGACGCAAGCCAGAACGGATTCGGCGAGTTAATCCTTCCCGCAAAGTTGCGGACGCGCAGATCAGGCATGGGGCGCCTCCGCAGCGGCAAGCATCGCAATTGCAGCCCGCTTGCCGTCTGCCACCGCGTCCACCACTTCGCGGCCTCCGTTCGCGCAGTCTCCCCCCGCAAAATAACGCGGGTTGGTTGTCCGCCCGGTCGCGCGGTCAATCACAACGCGGCCCGACTCAACCTTGACATTGCGGCACATCTGCACCAGTTCGGCCAGCGGCGACTGGCCAATCGCCGGTACAACCATGTCGCACGCGATCGTGAATTCGGATCCGGCTACCGGCGTCAATGAGCCTCTGCCGCCATCTTCCACTCTCACCGTCTCGACCAGAAGCCGCCCATGGTCCCCGCGCCGGATCGCCACCGCCTTGCGCTGCCAGAGAAACTGAACGCCCTCCTGCTTTGCGTGCTCGAATTCAAAATCGAATGCCGGAATCTCGCTCTCGCTTCGCCGATAGAGGATGTACACCGTCTCCGCGCCCAGCCGGCGCGCCGCATTCGCCGCATCGATGGCCGTATTGCCTCCTCCCACCACCACCACCGTGCCGGAAAGTTCGCGAAGATGGCCGGTCTTGTAGGCGGCGATCAACTCGAGCGCGTTCATCGCGCCCTCCGCATCCTCGCCAGGAATGCCCAACCGTTGCATCGCCCCAAGCCCCATCCCCAGAAAGATGAAATCGAATTGCGATTCCAGTACGTCCAGCGCATCCGCCGAATCGATGCTCTCTCCGAATCTGAACTCCACTCCCATACGCTCGATCAGCTCAACCTCGCGCAGGCTCTCCGCCGCGCGCAGCTTGTACTCGGCCACTCCATAGGTGTTAAGCCCACCCGGCAGCGGCCTGCGCTCGATAATCGTCGCGGACGCGCCCTGCCGCCGCAGCTCCGCTGCGCACGCCAGCGATGCTGGCCCCGCTCCAATGCAGGCCACCCGCAGATCCCCGCCGGTTGGCGAAGCGCGAAGCCCCTCGCCCGATGCGTGGAACGCATCCACAGCATGCCGCTGCAGCAGCGCGATCTGGATCGGCGGCCGATGATAGCGGTGCATCACGCAGGCTCCCTCGCACAGCACGTCCACCGGGCACGCGCGCGCGCAGCTGCCGCCGAGAACGTTCGCATCCAGGATCTTCAACGCCGACCCGCGCAGGTTGCCGCTCGCAATCCGCTTGATGAATCCCGGCACGTCGATGTGCGTAGGGCACGCGGCCGTGCACGGCGCGTCGAAGCAGTACAGGCAGCGATTCGCCTCCATCACGGCCGCCTGCGGCGCAAGCGCCGGCTTCAACTCGCTGAAGCGGCTCCGCAGCGCCGGATCGTCGGGCAATGTCGCCATGCTCATTCATTCCTCATCGAGAGCGTCAGAACGCAAGCCCGCATCTACGAAGCCACCAGCGGTCCATACGAATCCGGCCGGCGGTCGCGGAAGAACTGCCACGTGCGCCGCACCTCCGCAATTTCATCCAGGTTCAAGTCGGCCGTGAGCACCTCGTCCTTGTCGCGTGAAGCCTGCGCGATAATCTGCCCGCGCGGATTCGCAAAGTAACTCGAGCCGTAGAATTCGCCGATATTCCACGGCGCTTCCGTGCCGACGCGATTAATCGCCGCAATAAAGTAGCCGTTGGCCGCGGCATGCGCCGGCTGCTCCAGCTTCCACAGGTACTCGCTCAATCCGGCCACCGTCGCCGACGGGTTGAACACGATCTCGGCGCCATTCAAGCCCAGGCACCGCGCGCCCTCGGGAAAGTGCCGGTCATAACAGATGTATATGCCGATCTTCGCGAATCCAAGATCGAAGACCGGATACCCGAGATTTCCCGGCCGAAAGTAAAACTTCTCCCAGAAGCCCGGCGCGACGTGCGGAATATGAGACTTGCGATACTTGCCCAGGTACGTTCCATCGTTATGCACGACCGCCGCGGTGTTGTAGAAAATCCCCTCCTGCTCCACCTCATACACCGGAACGATCATCGCGATGCGCAGTTCCGCCGCCAGCTTCTGCATCACGCTCAGGGTGTGCCCGCCTGGAACCTTTTCGGTTGCTTCATACCATCTGACTGATTGTTCCGCGCAAAAATACGGGCCGTTGAATATCTCCTGCAGGCACACAATCTGCGCGCCATCGGACGCAGCCTTGCGGACCAGACCCATATGCTTTTCGATCATGGCCCCCTTCTGCTCCGCAATCGGCTCTGTGGCCGGAATTGCAGTGGAGGCCTGGATCACGGAACATCGAATGATGCGGGGCATAAAAGGAGACTCCGGTAGATCGGTGTGAGTCTAAGGAATACTCGAAATCAGCGTTCGAGAGCAAGGGGCTGTTCTTAGGCGAGCCGCGCGGTCTGCCCGGCCGAACCACGAAGATTACCGAATCTACTCGAGCGCGGCGAGATCCTCAACAGTATCAATATCGATCTCCCCGCCCTCGAACTCAATTTCGATCAACTTGCAGACCGGATCAATGAGCAGGCTGCGCGCACCCCTGTCGCCCTTCAGGGCACGAAGCTGACTGAAGCACAGGGAAGGGAAGACCGCCGGGACCCCGCGCGTCCCGGCGTAATGCGACGACACAATAGCCGATCGTTTCTGCGCTTCAAAGGTCTCAATCAGCGCAGCGATATGGCCGGCCGTGAGCCGCGGTTGATCGCAGGTCATCAGCACCACGGCCTTCGCATCGCGATCGATTGCGCGAAGCGTCCGCAGGCCTGCATGAATCGACGTCGAGATGCCCTCGTCCCATCGATCGTTGAGCACCATCACCACATCATTGAGCAAATGCCGGACTGACGCGCATATCACGTCAAAATGGGCGCCCAGCACCACCAGCACCGGTGCCGCGCCGCCTTCACGCGCCGCGCGAATCGAGCGCTGCAGCAGCGTCTCGCCGCCGATTTCGACCAGTTGTTTCGGTCGCCCGAGCCGGCTGCTTGTTCCAGCCGCGAGAATGATAGCGGGTACCGGCATGCTCTTGAGTCTAAGCGACACGCGGAATCAAAGCTGCGCGTCGGTCTCCGGATGAAGCAGCACAATCAATACGATACCCACCACGGCGAACATGCGGAATGCCGCGTCCTGGCCGTTCCACAGGCGCGATTGCCACATCAGAAACCATTCCCCGCCAATCGTCAGAAACGCCACGAGCCACATCAGCATCGACAAGGTGAGCCCCGCGACGCTGATTCGCTTCGCGCATTGGAACGTGTGCGCATCCCTGCACAGTGCGCGGAGCAATGCGATCGATCCCCACCAGAGCAATACCCCCGTAATCGCTTCCCACGCGATGATTCCCAGGTAGAAAACGAGATGAATCGACGGCGAGTTGATCGCGCGCCACAGTCCGTGATTCCCTGGAAACGTGGAATCCATCATCAACACATGCCGCACGAATTCGTAGTTCGATCCGAAATCGGTAATGTTGTTGAACACCACCAGCGTGTAATAAGACGCAACGGCGGCAACCAGCGCAAGCTTTGCAATCCGCGTAACCATCCGGGTGAACTTCCCCCCTTGTTCCCACCGATCTGTGCCGCCCCGATCTGTCCGGCTCCCATCGCCGCGCGACGCATGTTCTTCAGAGTCAATGGAACTGACGAACAGTCTATCTTCACTTCGTCCGCTCCAGTCCGGAATTCCAGTATCCAATTGGTTTTGGGTTGCAGACCCCCTACTCGCTGAGGCTTTTCTACAATGCTCGCTATGGATTCCCCTCTCGGAACCATCCGCTCGATCCGCAGTGCCCTGGCGAACAACCTCACAAACCCTGCGCGGCTGGCTGACGCCGCCCTCACCAATTCCAATCGGAACCAGGGCCGCAATACCTACATTTGGCGGGATGCTGCGTGGACTCGATCCGAATCCGAACGCGTTCAGCAGAATCCGCCCGCCACAGGCGGAGCATTTGGCGACGGCCGCGACACGCTCTGGGGCCTGCCAGTCTCCGTCAAGGACTGCTTCGACCTCGCCGGCGCCCCCACAAGTTTCGGCACCCGCTATTATGCCGAGACCCTCGGCATCGCCAATCTCGATTCGTGGCTCGTCGAGCGGCTCCGTGAGCGCGGCGCAGTCATCACCGGTAAGACCCACCTGCATCCGCTCGCCTGGGGCATTACCGGCGAAAACCCTGACTTCGGAGACTGCCTCCAGCCCGCCAACCCGGCCCTGCTCACCGGGGGCTCATCCTCGGGCGCTTGCGCCAGCGTGCTGGAGGGCTCCGCCGTCGTGGCCATCGGCACCGATACCGGCGGCTCCATCCGCGTGCCGGCGGCCCTTTGCGGTCTCGCCGGTTATCGCGCTTCGCTCGGCCGCGGCAACTGGCGAGGCGCGGGCCATCTCGCTCCTTCTTTCGACACCATGGGCTTTCTTTTCGCCGATCTCGAAGAAGCCCCGCTCCTCGCCGGCTTCTTTTCCGATTCCGCGGGCCAAGAGCCCGCCATAACTGCGTTTGCCACCTTCGCATTCGTCGACGAAGAATTCCTCCACGACTGCGAGCCCGAAATCATCGCGAGCTATCGCGATACCATCGCCGAGTTGCAACGTCTTGGCCTCTCCGCCACCAGGATCGACGTGGACTGGTGGGCCGAAGCCGGCGAAATATTCGCTCCGATCCAGGCCTCGGAGGCTGCCGCTATTCACCAAGGTCACTTCGAACATTTCGAGCCCTTGATCCGCGAGCGGCTCGAGTGGGGCGCGCGCCTCGCTCCCTCCGAAATCGCCGCCCTTCGTGATCGCCACGCCGCATTTCTCGCTCGCATGGACGAGCTGTTTGCGCGGCATCAGGTCATCCTGCTGCCCGCGTCGCCGGTTTCGCACCTCTATGCCGGAGCGGACCACAGCGACACGCGCCGCCGCCTGCTCCGTTACACCACGCCGTTCTCGCTCGCAGGAGTCCCCGCAGTCACCATCCCTTGCGCAACCAGCGGAATGCAGGTGGCCGCCGCGCGAGAGCAGGACGAATCCTTGCTTCAACTTGTCGCGTTGCTTGCCACTCGCCGAAAGGCGTCCCCGCCGGTTCTGAATTCCTGAGCGCCGAAATCAGATTTGCGAAGCCGCCAGCGGGCTCAGAATCAGGTTCGTGATATTGCTCACGATTGGCTCGTATGCAAACCTCGGGTCCGCGGAGAGCTTCTTCCAGTCAGGATCATTGCGGAACTTGTCCCAGAGCGCGTCCATCTCCGTCAGATCGCTGAAACTCAGCATGTATGTGAGGCTCGGCATCCGCGGTCCAATCAGCGTGTCGCCGAAGAACACGGGCCGAAAACCCGCGGCCTTGAAGATCTCGAACTCGCCCGAATGGAACATCTCGACCTTCCGCACATGATCGCGATGACTCGGGCTCTCGTACGTGCGCAACTGCAATATTCTCCGTCCGTGACTGGCCGCGGCCGGCGGCGGCGTCACCTTCGGCCATCCTGTAAACGAGGCGAGAAGCGACGCTTCCACGCGCACAAATCCCGGCGAGTTCGCAGGCGCGCTCCAGAATGGGTCGGCGGCCTTCAGGAACTCGTCATCGTGCGCGAGCTCAAGATCAATTCCAGCCAGCGCCTCCACTGAAATCGACGGGATCAGGACGTACAGCACGGGCGTCTCGGGGCCGATATCCACCCGGAATGCTCCCATCGGACCCATTCCCCGGTGCGCCAGCGCGGGAATCAATGCCTCGCTCAGGTACTTCTCGGTGAGTGAAACCTGCGGCCCGCTCTCGAGCAGGTAGCGGCGCAGCTGGTAATATTCGCGAACCGGAACGTGCGCCCGCTGGGCAGCAGCCTCGCGCGCAATTGTCGCGGCGGAAGCAGCAAGAGAAGCAGCAAGAAACTGGCGGCGTTGCATGAATCCTCCGGATGAATTCTACGACGCGCTCGTCATTCCTCCCCGATGTCCTCGTTCCACACTTCCGGATGTTGCGCGATATAGGCCTCGAGCAATTCACGGCAATCGGAGCTGTCCAGGTCAACCACCGTCACGCCGTTCTCCCGCAGCCAGTCCACCCCTCCTGAGAACGTCCGGCTCTCGCCCACCACCACCGTGCCGATGCGAAACTGCCGCACAAGCCCGCTGCAATACCAGCAAGGAGCGAGCGTCGTCACCATCACCAGGTCGCGGTAGCTCCGCTGGCGCCCTGCGCGGCGAAAGGCGTCGGTTTCGCCATGTACGCTCGGATCTCCCTGCTGCACGCGCCGGTTGTGTCCGCGGCTGAGAAGGGTCCCATCGCGCCGGAACAACGCGGCCCCGATCGGAATCCCGCCTTCCTCGTATCCCAATCGCGCTTCTTCCAGCGCCACGTCGAGCATTGCTTCGTACGCGCGGCGATCCGTCTGCTCCATGTTCCTCGTCCCCCAGCCCGGCATCACGATCATACGGTCCGGATGCGCCGCATGGGTGGCCTCTCCGGCAAACCTTAAGAAATGTAAAGACGACGCTGCAAATCCCCTGGATGTACGTCCTATAACATTCAAAAGAGAAGACTTAGTGTCCTTGAAGCATGGAATTCCATATTGTATCCAAGTCTTGACTTGGAGCGCGCTTCAAGGAGTAGGTTGATGGTATGAGGGAAGCCGGATACACAATTCGAGCAATGGCTGAGCGGTGCGGCATGACGGCGCACACCCTGCGTTACTACGAACGCGTTGGGCTGATCCAACCCGTGGGCCGCGCTCGCAATGGCCACCGCCGCTATTCCGATGCCGACGAGGCCTGGCTGCACTTCCTGCATTGCATGCGCGCCACCAACATGCCCATCCGCGAGATGCAGCGCTACGCCGTTCTCCGCGAGCGCGGCGACGACACCTCGATCGAGCGTCGCAAGATTCTTGAGGATCATCAGGCGGCCATTGCCGGTCAGATTGCTGCTCTTCAAAAAGCGCATTCTCTGCTCACGCACAAGATCGCCAACTATCGCAAGATCGAAGACCGTATTCGCATTCCGAACTCGGTCACGCCGGAGAGCGATCGCGCATTGGTCTCGGCGAACTAACGCGGCAACGGCATTTCGCACTGGATAAATGCCGCAGCTTCGGCCGGTAGTTTATTTGATCTCTCCGAAGTACCATCGGTTAAAGCGAGCCGCCCCGGGTTCGCTCAGGGACCGCGGCTGCCAGATCGCACCAGGCTCCCCATAGGAGGTCACCGTGGCGGAACAATTACGCCAGCGCGCCGAACCCATGCGCGCATCGAATGCGCCCCAGCCGGAGAACGAAGCGGCATCCGCAGATATGGCCGAGCGCCACTCCATCGACCTTGAGCAGGTCAATCCCGGCGCGCCCAACTCCAATTTCAGCCGCCGCACGTTCCTTTCCGGCCTCGGCGCCACGGGCCTTCTCGCCGGTGCGGCTCCGCTCGTACACGCCGCACCCGCAATCGAGCCCGCAGCGCAGGAGGCGCCCGATTCCGCCGCAACCGCGACCGTAACCCTGCGCGTGAATGGCAAGGACTACCAGCTTACCGGCCTCGACACCCGCGCCACGCTTCTCGACACGCTGCGGGAACGCATCCACCTCACCGGCACCAAGAAGGGTTGCGATCACGGCCAGTGCGGTGCCTGCACTGTCCACGTCAATGGCCGCCGCGTGAACAGCTGCCTCTCGTTCGCGGTCATGCACGAGGGCGATGAGATCACAACAATCGAGGGCATCGGCCAGCCCAACAATCTCCACCCCATGCAGGCCGCCTTCGTCGAGCACGACGGCTACCAGTGCGGCTACTGCACAAGCGGCCAGATCATGAGCGCCGTGGCGCTGCTCAAAGAGCCCATCGGCCCGACAGACGAAGACATC
Source organism: Occallatibacter sp. (assembly GCA_035263625.1). Taxonomy (GTDB): domain Bacteria; phylum Acidobacteriota; class Terriglobia; order Terriglobales; family Acidobacteriaceae; genus Telmatobacter. Next base: position 36,118 of record DATFRB010000078.1, on the reverse strand, counting down.
AAGAACGCCATGGCCGGAAACATCTGCCGCTGCGGCGCTTACTCCAATATCGTTGCCGCCGTCCGCCAGGTACGTTCTCGAGCCTGACCGGTCGCGGGCCTGACCGCAAGAAGGAGCGATCATGCAGACCTTTCAATACACAAAGGCCGCGAGCATCGAAAAAGCCCTGGCCGCGGGCACGGGAGCAAAATTCATTGCCGGCGGCACCACGCTCGTCGACCTGATGAAGCTCAATGTCGAGCATCCCTCCGCTCTCGTCGACATCAACCTGCTTCCCCTCGACAAGATCGAGCCCACGCCCGCCGGGGGCCTGCGCATCGGCGCCATGGTCCGCAACTCTGACCTCGCCTGGCACCCTGAAGTCGAGAAGAGCTACGCGGTTCTTTCACAGGCTCTCCTCTCCGGCGCTTCGCCGCAGTTGCGCAACATGGCTACCACCGGCGGCAACCTGCTTCAGCGCACGCGCTGCGTCTACTTCCGCGAACCCGGCGCCGGCGCTGCCGGCGGCTACGGCTGCAACAAGCGGACGCCCGGCTCAGGATGCGCCGCCATCGACGGCTACAACCGCATGCATGCTGTGCTCGGAACGAGCGATCAGTGCATTGCCACGCATCCCTCCGACATGTGCGTTGCCATGGCGGCTCTCGAAGCCGTCATCCACACCGAAGGCCCAAAGGGCAAGCGCACCATCCAATTCGCAGACTTCCACAAGGTCCCCGGCAGCACGCCGGACATCGAAAACGCCCTCGAGCCCGGCGAGCTCGTCACGTACGTCGAACTGCCGAAGCCAGTGTCCGGTGCGCGCTCCGTATACCTCAAGCTCCGCGATCGCGCCAGCTACGAGTTCGCGCTTGCATCGGCCGCGGTCGTGGCTCGCGTCGAAGGCGGCCGCGTCCGCCATATTCGCGTCGCCATGGGCGGCGTGGGCACAAAGCCGTGGCGCTCGCACGAAGCCGAAGCCGCATTGCTCGGCAAGCCTGCCGACGCCGAGCACTTCCGCCGCGCTGCTGAAGCGGCCTTCACCAACGCAAAGCCGCAGAAGGACAACGCGTTCAAAATTGAGCTCGCGAAGCGCTGCATCGTTCGCACACTCAAGATGGCCACCGCAACCACGTAGCCCGATGTACCGCCGGTCTCCAGACCGGCTGTAGTGCGGGTCTCCGGACCCGCGCAATTGGAGGAGAAGATCATGGCATCGGCACAAATTCCTCATGGCGCAGACATCATCGGCGCCGCCGTGCCCCGCATCGACGGGCCACTCAAGACCACCGGGGTCGCCCGTTACTCTTGCGATCATCACTTTCCGAACCTGGTGCACGCGGTAGCCGTTCAGTCCACCATCGGCAGCGGCCGCATCCGCTCGCTCGACGCCTCCGCCGCGGAGAAGATGCCCGGCGTGCTGCTCGTCCTCCATCACGGAAACATCGAAAACGTCTATCGCACCTTCCCGCGCCAGCAGGACGGCAGCATGGCCGAAACCCGCCCTCCGTTTGAAGACGAAAAGATCTACTACTGGGGCCAGTACGTCGCCGCGGTCGTCGCCGAAACCATGGAGCAGGCGCGCGCTGCCGCCGCAGCAATCAAAGTCGACTACGAATCCCAGGCCCCCGACGTCCGCACCGATCTCAGCGCCGGTTATGACGGTCCGCACGATAGCAGTTGGAAGCGCGGCGACCCCGACAAGGCGCTCACCGATGCGCCGGTCACGATCGACGAGACCTACGTCACGCCTGTCCACACGCACAACCCGATGGAGATGCACGGCACCGTGGCCGTGTGGGACGGCGAAAATCTCACCCTCTACGATGGCTCGCAGGGCGTCGTCAGCCACCGCACCGTGATGTCTGAAGTCCTTGGCATCCCCAAAGAAAACGTGCGCACCATCTCGCGCTTCATCGGCTCCGGATTCGGCGGAAAGCTCTCGCCCTGGCCGCAGGCGACGCTGGCTGCAGCCGCTGCCCGCCAGCTCAACCGGCCCGTAAAGCTCAGCGTCGACCGCCGCATGATGTTCTCCAATGTCGGCCATCGCCCGCGCACGCAACAGCACATCCGCCTCGGCGCAACGCGCGACGGCAAGCTCACTGCCATCCGCCACGACTTCTACACGCAGACCTCGATGCTCGATGATTTCGTCGAGCACTGCGGCGAGCAGACGCCGTTCCTCTACAGCTGCCCCAACCTTGAAGTCACCACGGCCATCGTCCATCGCGCCGTCGGCACTCCGTGCCCCATGCGCGGCCCCGGCGCAGTTCCGGGGCTCTTCGCTCTCGAATCCGCAATCGACGAACTGGCCATCAAGCTCAACATGGATCCCGTCGAGTTCCGCCTCAGGAACGACGCCGACCACGACGAGGGCAGGAACCTGCCCTTCTCATCGCGCCACTGGAAGGAGTGCCTCACTACCGGCGCGGAAAAAATCGGCTGGAAAACCCGCACTCCCGCCGTCGGCTCAATGCGCCGCAACGGAAAGGTCGTCGGCATGGGTGTCGCGGGCGCATCGTGGAGCGCAGCACGCATCCCCTGCACCGCAACCTTCGAGTTCTGCCCCAACGGCCGCGTCTGCGTGCGATGCGCCACGCAGGACATCGGCACCGGCACCTATACGCTCTTCGCGCAGGTCGCCCACGCCAAGACCGGTGTTCCCCTCGACCGCATCGACGTGTTCCTCGGCGATTCGTCGCTGCCCGAGGGGCCGACGTCGGGCGGTTCGATGGTCACCAGCGCCATGATGCCCGCCGCCACCGACGCAGCGAACGAAGCAGTCAAGCGCCTGCTCAACATTGCAGCCCTCACGCCGCATTCCCCATTCCACGGCGCGCATCCTGACAGCCTTACCATCGCCGAAGGCCGCGTCATCAGCAAGCAAACCCAGCCGCAGGTGGTCGGCGCAGCGTACAGTCCCGGAGCCGATTCCGCCGCCTACGGTCTGCCCTTTGAAGAAGTCCTTCGCCTCGCCGACCTGAGCAGCATCATGGGAACCGGGCGAACATTCCCATCGTTCCAGGACCCCAAGGCGCAGAAATATTCCATGCACTCCTTCGGCGCGCACTTCGCTGAAGTCGAGTTCGAGCCCGATATCGCCCGCATCCGTGTCAGCCGCATCGTCTCCGTCTTCGACTGCGGCCGCATCATCAACCAGGGTCCCGCGAAGAACCAGATCCTCGGCGCGGCCATCATGGGCGTCGGCATGGCCCTGCTTGAAGAGACCATCCACGATCCGCGCACCGGCCAGCCCATCAACGCCAGCTTCGCTGACTACCTCGTCACTACCTGCGCCGACCTCCCCGATCTCGATGTCACATATCTGGACTATCCCGACCCCATCGTCAACGAGTACGGCGCGCGCGGTGTCGGCGAAATCGGCCTCGCTGGCGTCGCCCCGGCTATCGCATCCGCGGTCCACCACGCCACCGGCGTCAGGGTCCGTGAGCTTCCCATCCGCATCGAGCACTTGCTGCAATCGAAAGTCGTTACAATCTAAGCCGTACTCATGAGCGACCTCGGACCGATTCTCGCTCTCTGGCGCGACCTCGAATCCGCCCGGAACGACTACGTTCTCGCAACCGTTGTTGAAGTGCAGGGCTCAAGCTACCGCCGCCCCGGCGCGCGCATGCTGCTCGCCCGCGACGGCCGCCGCGCCGGAACCGTCAGCGGCGGATGCCTCGAGGCTGAAGTCGTCAAGCGCGCTTGGTGGCTCACCGAAAACGGCCCCGTCGTAGAGCGCTACTCTACTCTCGAAGACGACGGCGATCTGCCCTACGGCTCGGGATGCGGCGGAGTGGTCTTCATCCTGCTCGAGCGCCGCTCCACCGCGCACGCAACTCTTGAGGTTCTCGCAGCCGCCTTCGAAATGCGCGCCCCTCTCGCTATCGCCCACATTCTCGAAGGCCCGCGCGCCGGCCATCACGCATTCGCAGGAATCTCCTCCGCCGCCGCGGAGACCTCGCAGAACCCACCCGCCGCGTTACAAGCAGGCCTCCAGCGCCTCGCCGATGCGGCCTTCGCAGACCGTCAGCAGCGTGAAGACGAAATTATGATCGAGGGCGCACCAGTCCGCGTCTTCGTCGAGTACCGACCGCCGCGTACCGGCCTCTGGATCTTCGGAGCCGGAGACGACGCAGCGCCGCTTCTTCATCTCGCCCGCGAACTCGGCTGGTTCGTCGCCATCGCCGACGGCCGTTCGCACCTCGCAACCGCGAACCGCTTTCCCGATGCCGACGAAGTCCTCACGCTTTCCATCGCCGAACTACAGGCCACGTCCCCGCCGCGCCTTGACCTTCATCCGGGCGACGCCGCCGTGCTCATGACCCACAGCTTCGAGCAGGACTCCCGCATCCTCGCCTTCCTCCTAGATACTCAGTCCCACCGCAGGCCGGCTTACATCGGCGTGCTCGGCCCCCAGCGCCGCACCCGCGAGGTCATCGCCGAAGCTGCGCGCCTGCTCGGTCTTGCGCCGACCGCCGGTCTCGTCGAAGAGTGGCTCGAAGGCCTGCACGCGCCCACCGGCCTCGATCTCGGGGCCGAAGCCCCGGCGTCCGTCGCGCTCTCTATCCTCTCCGAGATCCAGAAGACCCTCACCTCGGCCTCTGCCCTCCCTCTCTGCCAGGTCCGCGCCACCAATCCCCAGCCAGCCCGCATCTGACAAGAACCGCCCGAATCTCAAAGCGGGCCGCATCGGCGCATTCTCCTTGCCTCCGCAGCGCATTTGCCAAACATTCAGCATCCCGAGAGCAACCCGCCGCGTCGGTACAATAGACAAGTAAGCCCAGCCCGGCCAATGACCGACGACGCGAAACAACAATCCCTGCAACACGACACGAAGTCGGCCGACGTCGTTCAGCCCGGACCTGCGGAAGCCGTCCGCGAACCCGCCCTCCCCGAGGCTGCGTTAACCGAGAACGGCAGCAAACCCCCCATCCCCAAAGTGAAGGACAATAAGCCCACGAAGAAGCAGGACGAGGACCCCGTCGGCAAAGTCTACGACTCGGTCCTCATCAAGCGCCTCGGCGCCTATCTCAAACCCTATTGGGTGCAGGCGGTCATCTCCTCCATCTCCGTCACGCTCAAATCACTGAGCGACGTGGCCGGCCCCTACCTCGTCAAGGTCGGCATCGACCGCTACCTCGTCAAAGAGCCGGGCGCTGTCAACACGTGGCTCGGCCGCCGCCTCTCGAACGACCCCTGGACCGGCATCACGCAGCTCTCCGAGATCTACCTGCTCGCTCTCTGCTCCGCCTACCTCTTCGAGTTCATCCAGACGTATCTAATGCAGTGGGTCGGGCAGAAGATCATGTTCGACCTGCGCCGCGACATCTTCCGCCACATGCAGCGGCTGCACGTGGGCTTCTTCGATACGCACGCCGTAGGCCGCCTCGTCACGCGCCTCACATCCGACGTCGACGCCATCAACGAAATGTTCACCGGCGGCATCCTCGCCATCGTCGACGACTTCTTCACCCTCACCATCATGGGCATCGTAATGCTCAGGATCAACTGGTGGCTGGCCCTGCTCGCCTTCAGCGTCCTGCCCATCATCTGGGTCGTCACCCGCATGTTCCGCAACTCGGTGCGCGAGAGCTACCGCCGCGTGCGCGCCGCCATCGCGCGCATCAACAGCTTCACCCAGGAGCACATCAGCGGAATCAGCGTCGTTCAGCTCTTCAACCGCGAGAAGCGCGCCTTCGACGACTTCGAAAAAGTCAACCGCCAGCACATGATCGCGTTCAAAGACACCATCTTTGCCTACGCGCTCTACTACCCCGCGGTCGACTTCCTGAGCGTCGTCGCCGTTGCGCTCGTCATCTGGCGCGGCGGATTCAGCGTGCTCAACCACGGCTCCGTCACCATCGGCATCCTCGCAATGTTCAACATGTACTCGCAGCGGTTCTGGCGCCCCATCCAGGACCTCAGCGACAAGTACAACATCCTTCAGGCCGCCATGGCCGCATGCGAGCGGATCTTCAAGCTCATGGATACCGAGCCCGAGATCGTTTCGCCGCCGCAACCCCGCCTCGGCGACCATTCCAACAGGATCGAATTCCGCCACGTCTGGTTCACCTATCAGAAGCTGACTCCCGAACAGAAGGTGCAAATCGATCTGATCCAGAAGATGACGGAACTGAATGGCGCCGACTGGAAAACGATGAGTGAACGTCTCGCCGCGATCGATGGAATCGACTGGATCCTCAAGGATGTCTCCTTCACCATCGATCCCGGCCAGACCGTCGCCATCGTTGGCCACACGGGGGCGGGGAAGACCACCCTCACCAGCCTGATGATGCGCTTCTACGAGGTCACCGCCGGACAGATCCTCATCGACGGCATCGACATCCGCGATTTCGATCTCACGGCCCTGCGCCGGCACTTCGCCGTCGTCCTCCAGGACCCGTTCCTCTTCACCGGCACCATCGCCGAAAACATCCGCCTCGGCAACGACGCCATCACCGACGCGCAGATGACCCAGGCCGCGCGCGACGTCAACGTCCTCGACTTCATCGAAACGCTCCCGCGCAAATTCGACGACCCGGTCGAGGAGCGCGGCAACTCCTTCTCCACCGGGCAAAAACAGCTAATCAACTTCGCCCGCGCCCTCGCCTACAACCCGCGCATACTCATCCTCGACGAGGCCACCTCGAGCGTCGACACCGATACCGAGCTGCGCATCCGCGGCGCCCTCGAGCGCATGGTCGAAGGCCGCACCAGCGTCCTCATCGCGCACCGCCTCTCGACCGTCCAGCGCGCCGACACGATCCTGGTCATGCACAAGGGGCAATTGCGCGAGATGGGCAACCACCAGGAGCTCCTCGCCCTCCACGGCCTCTACTGGAAGCTCTACCAGCTCCAGTACAAGGACCAGGAAGAACGTCAGGGCCTCGTCGCGCGGCCGTAGGAACACAGGGCTTGAGTCAGGAAGCGGCCCTTCGCAGCATGCGGTAATGCAGCCGAAGGAATTCGATCCCCCAGATCCACAGGCGATGATCGGTCCGCATGATTCCTTGCTCGGCGGGATACACGTGAATGAGTTCGGTCATGCTTCGAACGTGCCGCGCCCATGCCCTTCCGCCATTCCCGTGCACGACAAAATAAAACCCAGGATCGCCGAACCGGTCGCCAATGGAACGGAGCGACATCGATCCATCCGCGCTGACCTCGACCTTCATGAGCACGATTGCGTTGCCGTTGGGCAACGGAAACACGACCTTCACGCATGGGCTCGGATGCCCCGGCACGCTGCATGTCGAGTAACTGCCGGCATACAGCACTTTGCCCGTCGCATGAAGTTCACGAACCCAGGCGGTCTCGGCGATCGATCCATCTGGCCTGCGCATTTGCAGCACTCGGCTGGTCATTCCCCTCGCGCTGTCAAGGGAGGACAGTGGGACGTTTAGCTGCTCCAGCCGACAGCTGAAGATCGTACTGAGCACCTTTCCAAACGGCTTGAAAAGACCGTGCCACTCCGACCACACGTCGAGGCCAAACTCCGAAGTCTGCTCGTAGAAGTCCCGTACCTCGCGCGCAATTGTGGCGATCGCGGGATTACCGTTGCCGAGGAGCATGAAATTGGGAAGCAAGCCGCGCGCGCCTTCCTCGACGACTGCCAATCCGTGGTCAGCCGCATAGGATTCAAAGAAGCGGCTGCCGATGTGCCGCGTTCCCCCGACCGGCCCATCCAGCCATGGGTGCTCGGCAAGCGAGATCGAGCGCCCGGTGGTTCGAACCCACGACTGCGTGACCCAGTCGCTCAGGTTGCCACGCTTTTCGCCAAGCCAGATCACGGTGTACCTACTTCTCCTCCACCACCGGCAATTCCACCGCGCTCTGTTCTCCAGCCGCGTGATACACCCGCTGCGTAGCCTTCTTGAAATCCTCCGGCCTCGCCCAGAAGATGTTCGTCACAAACGTCTGCGGGTTGCGGTCGTAAAGCGGGAACCAGCTTGACTGCACCTGCACCATAATTCTGTGCCCGGGCAAAAATACATGGTTCGCCGGCGGCAGCGCGAATTTGTAGGCGAGCGGTTTCCCCGATTCAATCGCTTTCGGCGAAGACAAGCTTTCCCGATACCGCCCGCGAAAAATATCCATCGCAATCGGCAGTTGATACCCTCCCATACTCGGCTGTCCGGCCACTTCATCCGGATACACGTCGATCAGCTTCACCACCCAGTCCGAATCCGTCCCGCTCGTAGACGCCACAAGGTTCGCAATCGCCTGCCCGCGAATGTGCACCGGCTTCGTCAGTACGTCGCTCGTATAAGTCAGCACATCGGTGCGCCCAGAGTCCTCGCGCTGATCATCCACCAGCCACTGCGGCCACGTCAGCGGCAGATCATAGCCAATGGGCTGCGAAGGCCGCACGCGAAACGGCACCGGATGCGCCGGATCCGAAACGTATTCGTCAAAATCAGCGGAGCTAGCGGAGTTGGAGTCGAAGCCAAGCTTCATCCCCGCTTCCAGATACAACGCCGTCATCTTAGGCTCGACCGGCCACGCATCCAGCTTCTGCCACCGGTTCACGCCCGTCTCGAACACCGTGACCTTCGCCACGTCGGCATCGCTCGGCGCATCATCTTTCAGGTAGTGGGCTAGAAATGGCCCCAGCACATTCTGCCGGAACCACGTCCCTGTGTCTGACCCAAATCTAATCGCTCCCAGCGAATCCGCCGGCTCGATCTCCTGCCCGTGATGCCACGGCCCCAGCACCATGTACACCTTGTCGCCATCTTTATCGAGCGGCTTAATCGCCTTGTACACCGCGGGCGCGCCGTAGATGTCCTCCTGGTCCCACAGGCTGTGCACCAGCATCATCGGAACCTTGATCCCCTCCTGCTTGAAGGCGTCCGCAAGCACCTTGTCCATCGCCTGCTGGCTCCACCACGAGTCGTACGCAGGGTGCTCCACGATCTTCCGCCAGAATCCCATCTGCTCGAGCCCGTGCCGCCTGCCGTTCTCGCCCGCCGACACCGCCGCCATCCACTCGTCGTAGTCGTCGAAGTGCGAAACCCACCAGTGCGCGCTGTTGTCGCGCGTCCCTTCCTGCTCGTAGATGTAGGGCATGTTCTGCTGGCGAAAAGCCCCGTTGTGGAACCAGTCATCTCCGCGCCACCCGTCGACCATCGGGTTCATCGGCACTGAAACCTTCAGCGCCGGATGCGGATGGATCACTGCCATCAGCGGCAGAAACCCGTCATACGATATCCCGAGAATCCCGACCTTCCCATTCGTCTCCGGAATGTTCTTCACCAACCAGTCGATGGTGTCGTAGGTGTCCGTCGATTCGTCCACTGGCGTCGGGTTCAGCGGCCCGTGCAGCGGCCGGTTCATCACGTAATCGCCCTCCGATCCGTACTTGCCACGAATGTCCTCGATCACGCGGATGTACCCGCCCTCGACGATCACATCCTCCGCATTGTCATAGCCGTAAAGCGTCGGCCCCAGGTGCGAGCTGAAGGCATGCGTCGTGAGCGCATCGGCCGAGTACGGCGTCCGCGTCAGCAGGATCGGCGCATGCTGCGCCCCATTTGGCACCAGGATCACCGCGTGCAGCCGCACGCCGTCGCGCATCGCGATCATCGCCTCGCGCCGCTGGTACTCGAAGCTCGAGGTCACCGGCTGAACGTGTGCCGGCGTCTCGCTCGGATAATTCGGATACTGTGCCGCTTGAGCCGCGGCCTGAGATCCAGAAGATTGTCCGGCCGCAGCCAGTGCAAAGCAGAGCGGCGCGGCAACGGCGCATGCAGATCGGGCAATAAGCATCGGGCTTACCTCAACGTAGGTTGCTACGAATGGAGTTGATTGTAATGGACCGCCGGGCGGCTCATTCCCGCGGAATCGACTCCCCGGGATCGGGGGGAATTCAGCTCGTCGCCGCCACCCAAACGTGTCTTTTTCAACCGCCTCGATGTGCGTTACCGCACATTCTCCGCTCGCGCCCCTCTGCTACCATTAAGACGATTGCAGTTCCTGCCGCCGGGCAGCGTATCTATGCATTCATCGCGCGGCCGGAGCCACCAAAGGAGAAGTGCTATGCCTCTAGTTACCATGCGGCAGCTCCTCGACGAGGCCGCCAAGGGCGGTTATGGCGTCGGCGCCTTCAACGTAAACGACATGGAGCAGATCCAGGCCATCATGGCCGCGGCCGAGGAGACCAACTCGCCCGTCATCGTCCAGGCCAGCCGCGGAGCGCGCGCCTTTGCCGAAGATCGCTATCTTTATCACCTCATGCTGGCCGCAGCCGAGCTGCACCCCAACATCAACATGGCCCTCCACCAGGACCACGGCAACAGCTTCGATACCTGCAAATCTGCCATCGCCCTCGGCTTCACCTCCGTCATGATGGATGGCTCCCTCAAGGACGACGGCAAGACTCCGAGCACCTTCGAGGAGAACGTCGATGTCACGCGCCGCGTCGTCGACTACGCCCACGAGCGCGGAGTCACCGTCGAAGGCGAGATCGGCGTCCTTGGGGGCATCGAAGACGGCCACGGCGCGGGCGGCAGCGGCCTCGAGCACGTCACCGATCCCGACCAGGCAGTCGAGTTCGCTGAGCGCACCGGCGTGGACGCACTCGCCATCGCCATCGGCACCAGCCACGGCGCCTACAAGTTCACCAAGAAGCCCGACGGCTCCGTCCTCAAGATGGACATCCTCATCGAGATCCACAAGCGCCTGCCGCACACGCATCTCGTGATGCACGGCTCCTCTTCGGTGCCCAAAGACCTGCAGGACATCATCAACCAGTACGGCGGCAAGCTCAAGCCCACGTGGGGCGTGCCCGTCGAAGAGATCCAACTCGGCATCAAGAACGGCGTGCGCAAGATCAACGTCGACACCGACAACCGCCTCGCCATCACCGGAGCCATCCGCAAGGTCTTCGCCGAGACCCCCGAGAAGTTCGATCCGCGCGATTACCTCAAGCCCGCCCGCGATGCCATGAAGAAGGTGGTCGCCGAGCGCATGACCGAATTCGGCCAGGCCGGCCACGGCAAGGACTACGCGGCCATCCCCGTGGCCGAGATGCAGAAGGGCTACGCCAGCGGCAAGCTCGATACGCGTCCGTCCGTTGCCGCGCGGTAACAATACTGCCGTTCTGAGCAAAAGGGGCCGCTCCGGAATCGGAGCGGCCCTCATCATTTCGCATCGGCGCCTCTGTGCACCGAATATCTAAAGTCCCTTACTCGTTGTGTATTCCTGATCCCTGATCCCTGATCCCTGGTCCCTGTATTTCTCAATGGTGGCTGCCGCCCGAAGCCGCAGGCGCAGCCGAAGCCGCAGGCGCACTCACACCGGATGACGAAGCCGCGGGCGCGCTTCCGCCGGCTCCGCCGCGCGATCCGCCTCCTCCTCCGCCTCCGCTAAAGCCGCCACCGCCGCCCGCGCGCGCTCCTCCGCCGCCCATTCCTGCTCCAAATCCCGCATGGCCGCCGCCGGAGAATCCGCCTCCGCCCATCGCCGGGCCGCTGCCTCCGCCCGGCCGTCCAACCGGCGAGTTCACCGTTACCGTACGCCCGCCCTGCATCACCTGGTGCGATGTCGTAAATCCCTGCTGCCGGCTGAACGTTAAAGGCATCGCGCCCGGCCGTGGCAGCCCGATTCCGCCGTCCTTCTTCCCCAGCCCGGCCTCCACAGGAGTTCCCTTAATCGAGTGCGCCTCCATCTGCGGAGCCTGCGCCCGCGCCAGCACCGGCGCCGGCCTGCTGCGGAAGTCGCGTGGCGCCTCCTTCATCGCCTCCACGGATTTTGCCGAACCCATGTTCACTCTGTTCAGCTTGAAGCCGCCCTTCTCCTTCACCGGCTCAAACCCATGCGCACGGTTGATCGGCAGCTGGCCCTTCACGTCGCGCGGATGAAGCGGAACAAATGCAACCGTCTTGCCGAACTTCACCCAGCGCACCGGGCAGTTGTGGTGCAGGCGATGTCCCGCCACCCACGCATACCCCGTGCCGGTGTTGTTAGGAACCCACCAACCCGCGTGGCACATCGCCCACGCCATCGGGTCCATCATTCCCATTCCGTAACCCGACATATACGCCAGCGGATAATTCGCCATCATCATCTGAGCCGTCAGCGGATTCAGAAACGCCCCATTCACCATCCCGGCGCACGGGAACCAGTCATTCCAATCGGTCATTGCCGCGGTCTGGTTCGCTCCGGTGGACACCATCGACCTCTGCGGCGTGGGCGTCCAGCACTTCCCGTAAGGCTGGCAATCGTAGAACGAGCCCTTGCCCTTCATATCCGCCAGCCCCGGAATCGGCCTCGACAGCCCCGCATCCTTCATCACCGCTGCCACATCCGCCGTCCGCGCCGCATACCGGTCCGCAACCCACGCATCGAACGCCGCGTAATCCCCCGCCTTTTTCGGATCAAGGTCGGTAAGCTGATGATCTTCGCCGATCGCGTAATTTGATCCCGCGGCCACGCCCGTTTTTCCGGAACACGTAGCCTTCGGATCCGCGTGGTCACACGAATCGGACAGTCCAGCTACCTCCGTCACGTTCAGCGAACCCGATTTCAGCGGCGTGATCGCCATCCCATCCACGAAACTCGTCACCCGCATGTCCGATTTGTGCGGATACCGCGTCACGAGCTCGTTCCTCGGCGTCTGCAGCCGGAACGATTCGCCGGGCATCAGCGAGTCGAGGTGCAGCGTCGTCGCGCCGCTCACCAGCGCCAGCTCCGTGTGCGGCACGCCGCCCGTCGAGTGCATGTCCTCGAAGGTCATTACCGAGTTCTCCGCGAGATACATCGTCGACGCATCTTCCAGCTCGATCTCCACGCGGCCGTCCTTGCCCGTTACCAGGCTGTCGCCCGTCTCCAGCGGCAGGTTCATCACCGCGTTTTCCCAGGTCACGTCCTTGCCCTTTTCGTTGCTCGACTCGCGCGCAATGCGAACGTCCCCCTCCAGGAAGCTGATGCGCACAATCTCCGGATACGTCGCGTCCGGCACATTCTCCCCAAGGATGAACAGCGCGCCCTCTTTCAGCTTTTCCGAGGAGTCGCCCTGCACGATCTCGTCGATCTGCGCCCGCGCGCGGTTCGGGTCCTTCTGCACCAGCGTCGCCAGCGCCAGCAGCTTCAGCTCGTCGCTCTGGCCCGGCTGCGGCTGCACCACCTTGCCCTTGCTCGACGCGATCTCGATCTCCAGCGCGCCGCAATCGTCAATCCACGTGCTGCCGATAAACTGCTCCCGCAGCTCCGCGCACGTATTCACTGACCGGTCCGGCTCTCCCATCTTGTTCAGCGCGTATGCCTTCCAGTAGAGCGCTCCGGCTGCGTGCGGTCCCTTCGCCCCCGCCACGCGTTCGAAGAGCTTCACGGCATCCGGCCACTTGCCGTCGTGGATCGCCTTCGCTCCTTCGGCGTAAAGCTTCGCATCCGGTGCATTCGAAATCGCGCTCTCGCTCAACACCGAGTCGACAGCGGCATCCGCGACCACGCCGGAGGGCGCGAATCCCTGCGACGGCTGTCCCACCGCCGCGCACGCCCAATACATCGCCCCGGCCGCAATTCCCAGCACAATAATTTTGGACTTCATGCCGTGCCTCCTCTCGCAATCACGCGCACCGCCGCGTTGCGGTGCGGGTTCTTCGAACGCAACACCCGCACCTCGAACAGCAGGCCGTCCGCATTCATCTCGTCTTTAAGCTGCGAGAGCGCCGCCGCATCCAGTTGCCCCGGATGATCGGCCAGCCCCGTCAGCAGCTTGTCCAGATGGCTAAGCGCGGTGCTCAGGTCCGCATCGCCGTCCTTCTCCGCATCTTCGCGAAACACGCGGTTCGCCGCCAGCAATCCCCGCGCCTCGTCCTTCAGCGGCGCCGTCTCCGCGCTGTCCGAATCCGCATGCTTCAGTTCCACAAGCAGCCGCTCGCTCCGGTCCAGGTGGTCGCCCAGCACCACCACTACGACCTTCGGTTGCGCCGGTGCATGAGCCTGTTCGGGCGCCGGCGCGACCGTTTTCCCTGCATGTCGATAATGCTCCCAAACGGTCCCCACGTAAAATGCGCCCGCCACCAGCACGGCGCATCCCGCGGCATAGCTCAAGCCCCGCCACATGCCCATCCCCGGCGCGCGGCGCTCCTCAAAAGGGCGCGGCGGCAGCAGCGGAGCCACCCGGCTCCAGATCTGCGCGCCATAATCCGCCGCCCGCTCCGGAACATCCGATGCGCTCACCGCTGCAAGGTCGCTCTTCAGCGTGTCGTACGCCGACGCGCACTCGTCGCACCCGCCCAGGTGACGGTCCAGACGACGCTTCAGGCGCCGCTCGGCCACCCCGTCCTTTCCGCCGTAGTAGGCGTCCACCAGTTGCTCTTGGTTCAAATGCTTCATGCCATGACCTTCATGTTCACCAGGCGCTGCCTCACCTTCTCCACCGCCCGGAACACCGTCTGCTTCGCGGCATTGGGCTTCACCTTCAAGGCCTCCGCGATCTCCTCCGTGGAGCGATCTTCCATGTGCCGCAGCACAAACGCCGTCCGCTCCACCGCCGTCAGCCCGCGCATCGCCAATTCCTGCAACGCTCCGATCTCGGCGCTCAACGCCAGCCGCTCCGGATCCGGCGAGGCGTCAGCCACCTGCACCGAGTCCAGCTCCGGGTCCGCCTCCTCGCCCACGCGCCGCGCCGCCTCCGCCCGCCGCTTCTGCATCCGGTCCAGCGCGCAGTGCACCGTGATGCGGTAGATCCATGTCCCGAAGTCGGAGCGCGACTCGAAACTCGCCAGCTTCTGATACCCGCGCAGGAAGGCCTCCTGCACCACGTCATCGGCGTCCGCCTCGTTGCCCGTCATGCGATAGGCCAGCCGGAACAACATCCGGCTGTGACGGACCACCAGAGCCCCATAGGCGTCCTTGTCGCCGGCCAGAACCGCCTGGATCGTCGCTCGCTCGTTCTGGCCCATGTAGACCATTTGACCTGACAGTCTAGCGCGCGGTTAGTGAAGAGTTGCAAGTTCGCACGTCAGCAAGCCGGCTGCTCTTTCGCGAAGTGGATGGGATTGCAAGATTGCTGACTCGCTACCCCAGCGCCGCCTGCTGCGCCGCGAAGATCTGCTTCAGCCCCGCCTCCGCCATGTCGATCAGCTCATTCAGCTGCGCTCGCGAGTAGCTCCCGCGCTCCGCCGTGGCCTGCGTCTCCACCAGGCCCCCGTCCGCCGTCATCACCACGTTCATATCGACCTCGGCCTGCGAGTCTTCCTCGTAGCACAGATCGAGAAGCGGAACTCCATCCACGATCCCCACCGAAGTCGCCGCCACCAGCTGCTTCATCGGCGAGGCTTTGAGCGTCCCCGCCTTCACCAGCGCATTCAGCGCGATCGCGAGCGCCACAGCCGCCCCCGTGATCGCCGCCGTCCGCGTCCCCCCGTCCGCCTGGATCACGTCGCAGTCCAGGATCACCGTCCGCTCTCCCAGCGCGTTCATGTCCACAACCGAGCGCAAACTCCGCCCGATCAGCCGCTGGATCTCGTGCGTCCGACCGCCGATCTTCCCCTTCTCGCTCTCCCGGGGCGTCCGCGTCACCGTCGAGCGCGGCAGCATCGAGTACTCCGCCGTCACCCAGCCGCGCCCCGAGTTCCGCAGCCACCCCGGAACCCCCTGCTCGATCGTTGCGTTCGTCAGCACCCGCGTATTTCCCAGCGTCACCAGCACCGACCCTTCGGCCGTCTGCACGTAACCGGTTGTCAGGGAAAGAGACCGAAGCTCCAGCGGCGTGCGATTCCCGGGACGGAAAAAGGCTTGCATAGCGGCATTGTATCGGGACCGGCACCCTCCGGTCCGTGCCCGGACAGGGAAGACCCGGTCCCGAATCGGGAATTCCTCTTCCAGTCGCCGCCATATCGGGAATCAAGCACAAGCCATTGCATTTCAAAGGCTTACCTCCATCCGCGTTTTCCTCCTGTCCCATTCCGGAACTTTGAGCGCCTCCGCCCCCGCATGCCGCGTACCGCAACAGGAAGAGATAACCCTTTTATTAAGAAAAACTTAGAGTGGCTGTTCTGGTTTGGCACACCGCGTGTATTAAGAAGGGACAACAACGCAACCTCAACTTCAGAAACGGGAATCAGGAGCACCGGTCTGCAATCCGGCCCCTGAGCCCCCAAAACACCGGCCCTCAGTACAAGGCGGCCGGCAGTAGCCAGAACCAGGTAAAGGGAACCAGCATGCAAGCGGCACAAGCCAGCAGTTTCGCAAATGAAATCGACCGCCGCCGGGTGGAAGCAATGGTCGGCACCCTGACCCGCGCGCGCCATCGCGGAGACACCGTCGCCGAGATCGCCCATGATGCGCGCAACATGGTCACCGCCATGAGCCTGTACTGCGATCTGCTGGAGGAACCCGGCGTCCTCGCCGAACGCTGCCTCCACTATGCCGGCGAACTTCGCCTCATCGCGGCGGCCAGCCGGAGCCTCGTGGAGCGGCTCGTCAAGTTCGACGCGCCGGACACCCCGCAGTTCGGCCCCGGCGCGCTGACATCCATCCGCGACCCGCGCCCGGCTCCGGCGAGCCCCTGGCTCCACGCGGACCGCCTCCCCAGTGATTCCATCGACAACCTCCAGCAGGAACTCGCCGCCAACAGCAGTCTGCTCGACGCGTTGTCGGGCCTGTCGATCAGCGTCACCGTGCGTGCCGAGGCCGGCGCCCATCCGGTGCGGATCAGCGGCGAAGACCTCACCCGCATCCTGGTCAACCTGGTCAAGAACGCCGCCGAGGCCATGCGCCAGGCCGGCCGGATCGAGATCGCCCTGAACGAAGTTCCCTCACCGGAAGGCCCGGCCTCACGGCTCGTCCTTACCGTTGAAGACACTGGTCCCGGCTTTCCCGCGGAAAGCCTCGAGAAGGTCTTCGAACCCGGATATACCACCCACACGCATCCCGCCGAAAACGGCTGGCCGCCGCCGAAGCGCGGTCTGGGGCTCTCCATTACGCGTTCCATCGTCGAAGCTGCCGGGGGCGCGATCAGGGCCGAAAACCGCGCCGAAGGCGGCGCCCGCATTCTCATCGAGCTCCCCATCAGGAGCCGCTGAAACCACCCATTTTGCGCCAGAAATGACGCAGATCACACACACGAACACGCGAGGCAAATACAATGTTGGAAACAGCCTTTGACAGAAAGACCATGGAGTTTCTCTCCCAGGGCGGGGAACCGCCAGTACCGTTGCACCTTCTCGTCGTCGATTCCGATTCGGCCGTACGGTCGGCCTGCGCCGAAATCGCGGCCGGACTCGGCTATGCCGCGGAAACCACCAGCGACCTCGGCCATGCGCGCACCCTGCTCCGCGGCCATGCCGCCGACATCCTTCTTGTCAACCTGCCTGCCGGATCCTCGCAGGGTCTGGAACTCGTTTCGGAGGTCAAGCTCCTCTACCCCCAGACCGCTGTCATTGCCATGACCGCATCGGCGACCGTGGGCGCGGCCGTCGAGGCCATGCGGTGCGGGGCCTCCGACTACCTCACCAAGCCCTTCGCGATGGACGAGCTCTCTACGGTCCTCGACCGCGCCTCCGCCACGCTGATGACCGACAACGCGACCCGCCAGCTCCGCGAGCGGCTCCGCCTGTCCCAGGGCCTCGGCTCCATGATCGGCCGCTCCGGCGAAATGGAGAAGCTCTACCGCATCCTCTCCAAGGTCGCGCAATCCGCCCATCCCGTGCTCATCCTCGGCGAAAGCGGAACCGGCAAGGAGCTCGTCGCGCGTACAATCCACGCCTACGGTCCCAACGCGCAAAAGCCGTTCCTGCCCGTGGATTGCGGCTCGCTCGTGCCCACACTGATCGAGAGCGAGCTCTTCGGCTACGTCAAGGGAGCCTTCACCGGAGCCAACCGCTCCAAGGACGGGCTGCTGGTCTCCGCCGAGGGCGGCACCGTGTTCCTCGACGAGATCGGCGAGCTGCCGCTCGATCTCCAGGCCAAGCTTCTCCGCGCGTTGCAGGAGCGCGAAGTGCGCCCCGTCGGCGCCACGCACCGCGTGCCCATCAAGGCGCGCATCGTCGCCGCCACCAATCGCGACCTCGCCGCCATGGTCGAAAAGGGAACCTTCCGCAAGGACCTCTTCTACCGCCTCAACGTCGTCAATCTCAGGCTGCCGTCACTCCGCGACCGCAAGGAAGACATCCCTCTCCTCGCCGCCCACTTCCTCGACCGCGTCAGCCGCGAGCACGCGCAGAAGTTCACGCTCAGCGACGAAGTGCTCCGCACCATGATGCGCTACGAGTGGCCCGGCAACGTGCGCGAGCTTGAGAACGCAGTCGAGCGCGCATGCACCATGTCCTCGGGCCCCATCCTCCACCTCGGCGACCTGCCTACGCAGTTGCAGCAGCAGGGCCTCGAGGCGCGCCGCACTCCGGCCATGCCGGCCAGGCAAGCCGAAGCCGAAGACATGCCGCCCGTGTCGACCCTCGCCGACATGGAGCGCCAGGCCATCCTCTCAACGATCCGCATGCTGCACGGCGACAAGCTTCAGGCCGCGCGGCTGCTCGGCATCGGCAAAACCACCCTCTATCGCAAGCTCAAGGAATACGGCATCGCCGGCCCACTGCTGGACGAGTAAGCAGAGCTGTTAGCTTTCAGCTCTCTGCCTTCAGCTTTTCCCAGCGGGAAAGGCCAGTGAGACCCTGCGCGACTTCCACAAAGCCGCACGCCGACGACATGCAATTAACAACTGAAAGCTGAGAGCCAAAAGCTGAAAGCTGAGTCTCAAGGAGCACTCTATGAGCATTCTGATGGTCACAGGAATTGAAGGCGCGCGGAACTGCGCGGACGTTATCTCCAAACAACTGGGAATGGATGTGGAAGTGGCCGAGGGCCGCAAAACCGCGCTCGCCGCCTTCCGCCAAAAAGAATTCGTCGCCGTAGTGGTCGATGAATCCATCGCCGAGTGCGACCCGGCCGCCGCCGAGGCCATCTGGGAGCGCGCCGGACTCGCCATCCCGCTCCAGGTCAACTTCGCGCTCTGCGGCGCAACGCGCCTCGTTCGCGACATCCGCGCCGCCCTGCACCGCCGCGACCGCGAGCAGGCTCTCGCGCACAAGGCCGCCGCGGCCGCCATCGAATCCGAGCTCAAATCCACGGTCGCCGGACTGCTCCTCCAATCGGAGCTCGCCCTCTCCGGCATCGACGCCTCGTCGCCCGTCACCGAACGCCTGCGCATCGTCGCCGACCTCGCCGGAAACCTGCGCCGCCAGCTCTCCGTTCCTGTCCCGCAGCGCAGCGGCTCGGCAATCTGATTTCGTTTCTCAAGTGGTGTCCTCCTATGCCGGGGCTCAATCTGGGAGAGCCCCGGCACTTTTTTCCAATTCTCAGCTCGCTGCTCGGCGCGCCATCTCACTCGCCGCGATAGCCTTGTTCTATATGCCCGAGACAGCCGTCCTGCTCATCGACTGCCCCGACCGCCGCGGCCTCGTCGCACGCGTCTCCTCGCTCCTTTACGAGCACGGAGCCAACATCCTGCACGCCGACCAGCACCGCGACGAGGACCTCGGACTCTTCTTCATGCGCGTCGAGTGGTCCCTCGCCTCCTCCTCCGCACCCTCTCCCGCACAATTCGACCTCGCCCGCTTCGAGCAGTCCTTCGCGCCGATCGCGGCCGAGCTCGAAATGCGCTGGACCCTCACCGCCAGCCACCAGTCCCGCGTCGCGCTCTTCTGCTCGCACTACCTTCACTGCATGTCCGACCTTCTCTACCGCTGGCGCTCCGGCGACCTGCCCTGCGACATCGCGCTCATCATTTCGAACCACACCGAAGTCGAGGACCTCGCCAGCTTTCACAATGTCCCCTTCGTCCACACGCCCGTCACGGCCGGCACTCGCGCCGAAGCTGAAGCCCGCCAGCTCCATCTCCTCGCCGAGCACAACATCGAACTCGTCGTCCTCGCCCGCTACATGCAGGTCCTCTCGCCTGCCTTCGTCGCGCGCTACCCGTCGCGCATCATCAACGTGCACCACTCGTTTCTGCCGGCCTTCACCGGAGGCCGCCCTTACCACGCCGCCCACTCCCGCGGCGTCAAGCTCATCGGAGCCACCAGCCACTACGTCACCGAGGTCCTAGACGACGGCCCGATCATCGAGCAGGACGTCGCCCGCATCTCCCACCGCGACCAGGTCGACGACCTCGTCTCGCGCGGACGCGATCTCGAGCGCATCGTCCTCTCCCGCGCCGTCAAGTGGCACCTCGAGCGCCGCATCCTCTGCTACGGCAACAAGACCGTCGTCTTCGACTGAACTCGGTCGGCCTTCCCCGCGCTCTTCTCCGGTATGCTGAATTCCGCCGCGGCCCGTCGTGATCCGCCGCGCGCAAAATCCATGAAACAAATCCTCCTGCTCTCCGCTCTCTTCGCCCTGCTCGCATCCGCAAGCGCCCAATCCGTCTACACCACCCGCCTGGACGATCCCCGCGCCGTCTATCTCGAATCTCCGGCCTTCAACGTCCACGCCGACGCCACAGCCGACTCTTCCGCCGCGCTCCAGGCCGCCATCGACAAATCCGAAGACAAACGCGAAGGTCTCGTCTTCATCCCCTCCGGCCGCTACCGTCTTGACCACACCGTCTACATCTGGCCCGGAGTGCGCGTCATCGGCTACGGCCCCACGCGCCCCGTATTCGTCCTCCCGCCCAACACCCCCGGCTTCCAGTCCGGCATGGGCGTCATGGTCATGTTCACCGGCTTCCGTCCGGGCCAGGTCATCTCCCGAAACTTCCGCGTCCCATTCCCGCCGCCTGGACAAGTGCCTCCGAATGACAAGATCGCCGACGCCAACCCCAACACCTTCTACTCCGCCCTGAGCAACATCGACTTCGACATCGGCGACGGCAACCCAGCCGCCGTAGCCATCCGCTTCCACGTCGCGCAGCACAGCTTTCTCACGCACATGAACTTCAACATCGGCTCCGGCCTCGCCGGAATCTACCAGGCCGGTAACGAAGCCGAAGACCTCCACTTCCACGGCGGCCGCTACGGAATCCTCACCGAGAAAACGTCGCCCGCCTGGCAGTTCACGCTTCTCGACTCCGTATTCGACGGCCAGCGCGAATCCGCCATCCGCGAGCACGAAGCCCAGCTCACGCTCGTCCGCGACACCTTCCGCAACGTCCCCACCGCCATCGACATCGACGAAGGCTACCCCGACGAACTCTGGGTCAAGGACTGCCGCTTCGAACACGTCCCTCATGCCGCGGTGGTGATCAGCAAGGAAGAAAGCCCACTGACGCAGATCGGCATCGAGAACTCCTTCTTCCAGCACGTGCCGATCCTGGCGCTCCGTCGTGAGTCGGGAAGGACCGTAGCCGGCAACGGTCCGATCTACCGTATCGATCGATTCAACTTTGGCCAGATGCCGTCGACCCCCGCCGGGTCAATCATGGCAATGATCGATGATGCAGTCGCTTTGAAAGCGATGCCCGCTCCGATGCCCCTTGCCATACCACCGCTCCCGCCCACCACCGACTGGGTCAACGTCCACACCCTCGGCGTCAAAGGCGACGGCACAACCGACGACACCGCCGCCATCCGCGCCGCCATCGCCGCCCATCGCGTCCTCTACTTCCCCAGCGGCCACTACATCGTCACCGATACCATCACGCTCAAGCCCGACACCGTCCTCGTCGGCCTTCACCCCACTCTCACGCAATTCGACCTGCCCGACTCCACCCCCGGCTACCAGGGCGTGGGCGCGCCCAAAGCCGTCATCGAAGCGCCGCGCGGCGGCAAGAACATCGTCAGCGGCATCGGCATCTTCGCCGGAGGCATCAACCCCCGCGCCGTCGCGCTGCTCTGGAAAGCTGGCGAGCAGTCACTCGTCGACGACGTCCGCTTTCTCGGCGGCCACGGCAGCGGCACCAACCCCTACAACAACACCCACACCGCCGACTCCGACCTCCACCGCCGCTGGGACTCGCAGTACCCCAGCCTCTGGGTAACCGACAACGGCGGCGGCACGTTCGCCGACATCTGGACCCCCAACACCTTCGCCCAGGCCGGCCTGCTCGTCTCGAACACCACCACTCCCGGCCACGTCTACGAACTCTCCTGCGAGCACCACGTCCGCAACGAGATCAAGTTCGACCACGCCGAAAACTGGGACCTCAACGCCCCGCAAACAGAAGAAGAAGCCGGCGAGAGCCCCGAGTCCCTCTCTCTCGAAATCGACACCTCGCGCAACATCACCATCGCCAACTACCACGGCTACCGCGTCACCCGCTCCCGCGCGCCGTTCGCCTCGGCGGTGCGCCTCTACAACTCATCCGGTATTTACTTCCGCAACGTCCACGTCAACGCCGAGAGCGGCTACGGAATCTGCGACGACAATGGCTGCGGCACATTCCTCCGCGTCAGCAAATTCCCCTACGAAAATTCAATCGAAGACGTAACCCACCACATCGAAATGCGCGAGCGCGAATTCGCGGCTCTCAACGTGCCGGCTGAATTCGCAAAGCCGGGAATCCCCGTGGATGCAGATTCAAGGCCGCCAGCGGCAAAGGTCGAAAAACTAGAAGACGGCTTCATCTCCATCTCCGGCGCCGCCGTCGACGCCCAAGGCAAGCTCTACTTCGTCGATCACCATCAGCAGCGCATCTACGCCTGGTCGCAACGCGAAGGCCTCACCATCATCCGGGACAACCCGCTCGACCCCGTTAACCTCGCCATCGACAAGTCCGGCAACCTCCTCGTCCTCTCCTCCGCCGGCCCCGAAAGCACGGTCTACACCTTCAAGCCCGGCGACTCCGCCGAAAACCTCACCGTCCTCGAACCGCAGCCCGCCGCCCCGCACCCCGGCGCCAGCGTGATCCTGCCAGTCAACTACTGGAACAACGGCGAATTCAAAGACCAGCTCGACTTGAACACAATGCGCTTCACCACCCTAGCCGAGCTCTTCGCCGCCGACGTCACCACGCCGAAAGCGCGCGAGTACGTCTCCCTCGACGGCAGCGTCTTCCTTCCCGCAGGCCGCGTCTTCCAGCAGGGTCCCGCGGACGACACATCCGGCTGGCGCTTCAGCGACAACCTGGACACCTACGGCTTCCTCACCGCCGCGCCCGGCTCTCAAATTTATGTAAGCAGCGAATCCGAAGACATCACTTACAGCGCAACAGTCAACGCCGACGGCGCACTCGCGAACCTGAAGCCATTCGCGCACCGCGGCGGCGAATCCGTAGCCGTCGACCCGGAAGGCAACGTCTACGTAGCCAACGGCCAGATCATCATCTACTCAAAGGAAGGAAAGCAGATCGCCGAAATCGACACTCCCGAGCGCCCCATTCAGCTGATCTTCGGCGGCGATGACCACAAAACCCTCTTCATCCTCGCCCACCACGCGCTCTACGCAACGCATGTCAAATAATCAAGCCGTCAGCCCTCAGCTTTCAGCTGTCAGTTCGATTCCGAAACTGATAGCTGAAAGCTGACGGCCACGATCCACTGACAACTGTGAACTAAGAACTGCGAACTCGCGCTACAGCGCCACCGTCACCGCCTTAGTCTCCAGGTAGTTATTCAAAACTTCTTCACCCATCTCGCGTCCCCACCCCGACTGCTTATACCCTCCGAACGGAAGGTTCGCGTCGAACACGTTGTGGCAGTTCACCCACACGGTCCCCGCGCGCAGCCCTCTCGCCACCTTGTGCGCCACGCTCAGGTCCCGCGTCCACACGCTCGCCGCCAGCCCGAACGCCGTATCGTTCGCGCGCTTCACAATCGCGTCGATGTCCTTGTCGCCGAACGGCACCGCGCACACCACCGGCCCGAAGATCTCCTCCTCGACTACCTTCATCTTCGGAGTCGTGTCGGTCAGCACCGTCGGCCGCACAAAGTAGCCGCGCTCGTGCCCGCTCTTCGTTCCGCCGGCCTTCACCTTCGCGCCCTCGCCAATGCCCGACTCGATGTACCCCAGCACTTTGCGGTACTGCTCGTCGCTCACCAGCGGCCCCATCTGGCACTCGGGATCCATTCCCGGCGCCAGCTTGATGTCCTCCGCCGCGCGGCTCACGCCCTCCACCACCTCGTCATACACCTTCTCGTGGATGAAGAGCCTCGATCCCGCGCAGCAGCACTGCCCATGGTTGAAGAAGATCGCGCTCGCCGTCCCCTTCACCGCGTGCTCCACCGGGGCATCGGCAAACACAATCGCCGGCGATTTACCGCCCAGCTCCAGAGTCACCTTCTTCAGGTTCCCCGCCGCGGCCTGCACAATCAGCTTGCCCACTTCGGTCGACCCGGTAAACGCCACCTTGTCCACCAGCTCATGCGCAGCCAGCGGCGCGCCCGCGCCTTCGCCATACCCGGTCAGCACGTTCACCGCGCCCGCCGGCACTCCCGCCTCGTCCAGGATCTGCGCCAGCCTCAGTCCGCTCAGGGGAGTCTGCTCCGCCAGCTTCAGCACGATCGTGCACCCGCAAGCCATCGCCGGAGCCAGTTTCCACGCCGCCATCAGCAGCGGAAAGTTCCACGGGATAATCTGCGCCACCACGCCGATCGGCTCCCGCAGCGTGTAGGAGTGAAAGTCGGGTCCGAATGAAAGCCCAAGCGTCTTGCCCGTGATCTTAGTCGCCCACCCGCCCATGTAGCGGAACATGTCCACCGTCAGCGGAACGTCCGCCACGCGCGCGATGCTGAACGGCTTGCCGTTGTCCACCGACTCCAGCTCCGCAAACTCCTCGAGGTGCTCTTCAATCAGCTCGGCGACCTTCCACATAATGCGCCCGCGCTCTGAAGGCGACATCCGCGGCCACGGTCCTTCGTCAAACGCGCGCCGCGCAGCCTCAACAGCGCGGTTCACATCTTCAGTCTCGGCCTCCGGCACGTGCGCAATCACGTCGCCGTTGGCGGGGTTGTATACGGGGAAGCTCTTTCCGGAGGCCGCCGCCACAAAGCGGCCATCAATCAGCATCCGGTGATCGGTTGCGACAAAGTCGGCGGTGCGGCCGCTGACGCGGGGATCGATCGAAATGGTTGCCATAGCTGAACCTCGTGTGCGTCCGGTCGGGCGCCGAGGAGCGGCAAGGCATGGGGGTGCGTGAATAGGTCCTGCGAAAATCTCACTATCCCGGAAACTGCGTCAACTCAACCAGCATCGCAATCCGGGCCCCGGGGCCTGCCGGATTTTGCACGCACGAACACTACCACCGCCCCCTGTGGATTGGCTACCGCGGCTTGTAAATTAACGCGTTGTGTTGGAGCACGCTGGCCTTTGCTTTTCTTTCCGTCATTCCCGTCGGGAATCTGCTGCTGAAGCCCGTGGCGCACAGAATCGGCATGCTCTGACCGGCCATCGCGGGATCCCCTCAACCTCTGCACTTGACCTGTCTACAACTATAGGGTTCACACTTGAACTGGCGCCAAGAACTGCGAAGTGCGAACTGTGAACTAAGAACTAGCCACTGAACAACCATGCTCACCGTAACCAAACTCGCAAAAGCGGCCGGCCTCAGCCGCACCGCTCTCCTCTACTACGAATCGATCGGTCTAATGCGCCCGCCGCAGCGCAGCGGCGGCAACTACCGCAGATACGGCCAGGCCGATCTCGACCGCCTGCTCCGCATCCGCGCCTACCGCAACGCAGGCCTCAAGCTCGAGGACATCCGCGCGATCCTCGACCTCAAGCCGCGTACTACCGATGCGCGCCGTGTGCTTCAGCGCCGGCTTGTCGAACTCGACGGCGAAATCGAAGACCTCCGCGCGCATCAGCACGCCATCCTTCAACTGCTGGGCCTCAAGGCCCTTGGAAAGGCACAAATGATCACCAAAGAGAAGTGGGTCTCCATCATGCGAGGCTGCGGCCTCACCGAAGAACAGATGAACCGCTGGCACGCCGAATTCGAGCGCTCCGCCCCCGAAGAGCACCAGGAGTTCTTAGAATTCCTCCACATCCCGCCCGCCGAAATCAAAACCATCCGCGAGCACTCCCGCACCGGCAAATAACGGGTACCGCCGGTTTCCAATCCGGCTGTCGCGGGGTCGCCGACCCCCGCCGTGCCCCATCCATTTCGCAGCCTCACCGCGAAATGGGTGGGACACCACAAATCTGCAACTCAGGAATCCCTGTGCCGCCCAGCCACCCGCAATGCCCCGCCCTTGTGCATCGCGACGTGATCGGTCTTATCGCTCTTGATCTCGTACTGCGGATCATCCGCGTTCGCATGATGCACGTAGCCCTTCCAGTCCACGTCCGCCGTATGCACCTTCACGATCCGCCCGCTCACCCGTCCAGCCTCGGAATTCCACGCCACATGATCGCCAACCTTGAACCTCTTCGTCATGAACTCATGTTATGACGTTCACTAATTTCGCTCTTCCTGGTCCTCGGAAAACATCTCCTCAATCCGCATCCCAAACACCCGCGACAGCCTGAACGCCAGCGTCAAACTAGGATCGTACTTCCCCGTCTCGATCGCGTTCACGCTCTGCCGCGAAACCTCCAGCCGCTCGGCCAGCTCGGCCTGCGACCAGTCCCGCTCCGCTCGCAGCACCTTCAGCCGGTTCTTCATCGATACCTCCGCCGCACGAACGGCATGCAAACCGCCGTCCCAATCCAGAAGATCGGATACACCCAGGTCGCATCCAGGTGCGGAGAGTGCGCCATGCTTTCGAGATACCCCCACACCGTTGTCCCCGCCAGCGTGATCCCCATCCCTCCCAGCATCGCCTCGATCAGCACCTGCCGCTGGAACTCGTCCTTCTCCTCGGCGAGATAAAGCCCTGTCACCACCAGCGCCGCCATAATCGGAAACGCCGGAAAAATCGCAATCGGATACACCGCCGCATCCGGTAGATGCCCGAGCCGAAGAGCGATCTTGGCTACGAGCGCAAACACGATGCTCCCTGCGGCGCACCAGATCATCCGGATCACATACCTCCGCTGCGCCACATTGCGTTGAGTTAGGCACTCATTCATGATTGGTCCCCTTTCCAAATAGACAAGCAAACTTTACTCAACCCGCCCAAATATGTCAAGCATTATTTACTTTTTGTCGCGTTCTCTTGATTCTCAGCCCAAAGAAACCTTCCGATTGAAGTCCAAACGAAAGCGGATGCCCGCGAAAGGAGGAGGAACTAACTGTCATTTCGGATTGGCAAAAAAATCACCCGGAATGTCGCACCCCTGAGAGCTTCGACAGTAGCGAGGGTATTTTGACCTGTCGCATACTTGGGGCCACAAGTAGCTGTTCGCGACATGCCAAAACGTTTCCGGGCATAGAGATGATCGAGCCACGCATCGAAATGACAATCGACGAGTTGAGAGAATATGTGCGAATGTCGCCCTGGACGTTTGCCAAAACCATGCCTCAGATACCGCACGAATACACTCTTCGCGCTAAGGCACCAGACGAAAAGCTCTTCGAGCGTGTGGTGCTCTACATTCGCCAGGCCGGATATGAGGGAACCTTCGGCTCCGCCACGTATATCTACCTGAACATTGACGACTGGAAGTACTGGACGATGGGGGCTCCACTTGAACAGACGACCCTGATCAATCGGGCCAAATTGAAACCCAACCCATAGTCCCGCAGGGACGGCGCAACGGGTTCATTCTGTGTCTGCCATTCGCCAAAACTACAACCCCACGCGGGCAAAACTCGCAGCCCCGCCTCGCCAATGGCCGAGCTACCATCACACTCATCGGATCGATTCTGGCGGGGAGACGTCGATGGCCAATCTGGTTCATGAGCAGCTCCGGACCCCCAAAGCCGCCGCCATCGCCGGCATCCTCTTCGCCCTGCTTCTCACCACCAGCCAATTGCTCACGTGGGTGTCGCTCCCGGCCAACTCCGAAGCCACCGACGTCATCCGCCACGCAAGAACCGTAACGCTCGCCTTGAACCTGCTGCCCTTTTCGGGAATTGCTTTCCTCTGGTTCATCGCCGTCGTGCGCACTCGAATCGGGGCGCTCGAGGACAAATTCTTTGCCACCGTCTTCATAGGCAGCGGGGTGCTTTACATCGCCATGGTCTTCACCTCCGCCGCAATGGCCGGCGGCCTCGTCCGCGTCCTGCTCAACGCGCCCCACGGCCTCCTCGCCACTGGCGCCTACGGCCTCGGCCGAGCCGAAATCTACCAGACCATGAATGTCTACGGAAGCAAGATGGCCGGCGTCTTTATGTTCTCCACCTCGACAATCCTCCTCAAAACCCGCATCGTTCCCCGCTGGATCGCTTTCCTCGGCTATGCCCTGGGCCTCACGCTACTGCTCAGCGTCGGCGTATTCCTCTGGATCTCCCTCGTCTTTCCGGCCTGGGTATTCATCGTCAGTTCCGCATTCCTCGCAATCCGCACTCCCGGCGATTCCGCCGGCGATCGGCAACCGCCTCCGGAAGTCTGACCCGAGGCCAGTTGTATCCAGCCCCTGCGTTTGCTAGCTTGGCGCAGATGCCTCCATCAGATCCGGAGCAACTCAGAACGGCCGTCGAAACTCTCTACCGCTCGGAGTCCGGCCGCGTCCTGGCGACTCTGGTGCGCCTTCTCGGAGACCTCGACCTCGCCGAAGAGTCGATGCACGAGGCATTCGCCGCCGCCCTCGAAACCTGGCCTAATACCGGCATGCCCGATAAGCCCCGCCCGTGGCTGATTTCAACCGCGCGCTTCAAGGCCATCGACGGCATGCGCCGGCGAGCGCGCCTCGACGCTACCCAGAAAGACCTCGCGCTCTACATCGAGGCATGCGCCACCGACGCTCCGCTCGAGAACGACGAAATCGAGGACGACCGCCTCCGCCTCATCTTCACCTGCTGCCATCCCTCTCTCCCTCCTGAAGCGCAGGTCGCTCTCACCCTTCGCGAAATCTGCGGCCTCACTACCGAGGAGATCGCCCGCGCATTCCTCGTCACGCCCGCCACGCTCGCCCAGCGCATCGTGCGCGCCAAAACAAAAATCCGCGAGGCGTCGATTCCCTACGAAGTGCCCGCGCCGCATGATTTGCCGGAGCGGCTCAACGCCGTGCTTCAGGTCATCTATCTCGTCTTCAACGAAGGCTACTCGGCCGCGGCAGGAGCGGATGTAACGCGAGCCGAGCTCACCGCCGAGGCAATCCGCCTGGGCCGCCTGCTCGCCGAACTCCAGCCGGCCCCGAATCCAGACCCGCTGCCACACCCGGAAATCACCGGCCTGCTCGCCCTCATGTTGCTCCAGGATTCCCGCCGCGCCGCAAGAACCTCACCCACCGGGGAGCTGATCCTGCTCGAGAACCAGGTTCGCTCCCGCTGGAACCGCGCGCAGATCGCCGAAGGAGTCGCCTTGGTTGAGAAAGCCCTCGGCTCCCGCCGCTTCGGCCCGTACACGCTGCAGGCCGCCATCGCCGCCGTTCACGCGCAGGCAGAAACGGCCGCCGCCACAGACTGGCGCCAGATCGTCGCTCTCTACAACCAGTTGGCGCAAATTCAGCCTTCGCCTGTTGTCGATCTCAATCGCGCCGTCGCCATCGCCATGCGCGACGGCCCCGAGGCAGGCCTGGCGCACATCGACGCAGTGCTCGAGCACGGAGAACTGACAAATTACTACCTCGCGCACGCCGCCCGCGCCGATCTGTGCCGCCGCCTGGGCAGGACCGCCGAAGCCCGCTCCTCCTACGAGCGAGCCCTCGCCCTCACCCAGCAGGAACCCGAACGCCAATTCCTGCAGGACCGCATCCGCCAGCTAAAATAAGAAATCACCGTCAAATCCGCGATAACACAATGCTGGCCACATAGCAGGCCAAAGAGATGCTGACGCCCGTGAGAGGCGAACTGAAAAAATAGACCTTGCACAGCACAACAAGACCACAAAGCATCGCCAGCCCGATCACGAGCAGGAACGTCGACTGAAAGAGCAGTTGGCTGTGAGCAATTGCGAGATAGCCGAAAACCAGGCCGAACAGGATAAGTCCCATGCTGTGGCTGGCATTGAAGCCCACCCAGCACCGCCACATTGTTGTTTCATTCGATATCACGGGTGAAGTCCGGCCCATGCTGATTTTGAGAGCCGGGTCACTGGGAGTCAGCAACGGCCCCCGGAAGGTATAGACCAGGTGCATCACTCCGAGCGAAAAGACAATGCCCGCGCTTAGCATCATGAGAATTCGTGCGGCCAAGATGCTCCCCTCCCTGTCTTGTTCATATCGAATCGCCTGTAGGCCTGAGCTGCTTCCGTTCTCCGTCTGTCTGACTGTCCCAGCCGTTTTGCCGGTACCAGTTCGCGGTGTCGCGCAAAGTGTCCGCTGCTGGGCGGAAGCTGACCCCAAACTCGCGTTCGGCCTTGGAACTGTTGAACTCGATACGGCCTCGAGTCTCCGCCATCAGGCGCACGGCGGACAGGCCGATCAATACAGGCTTCCCGCTGAAGAAGTGCCATGCCTCATTGACTGCGGCGAAGGCGTAGAGGAATCCGATCGGAATTTTGCGCCTGGGGGCAGGCACGCCGGTTGCGTGTTCGAGCAGTGCAAACAGTTCGGCCATCTCCATGCACCTCCCCGCCATAAGGTAGCGCTCACCCCGGCGTCCCTTGAGCGCCGCCGCAACGTGGGCTTCTGCCACGTCCCGCGCGTCGGCCACGGTAAACTCCGCAGGGGGAATTCCGGGGAGCTTGCCATGCAGGAAATCGAGAACCAGTTGACCGGAGGAGGTGGGGCCGATGTCGCCCGGGCCGAACATCCAGCCGGGCAGCACCATGCACCCCGAGGCGTCCGGGTGGTTCCTCAAGAACTCCACCACTTCCTGATCGGCTTGAATCTTGCTCCGCGGGTAATCCTCTGCTTTGTCGACAGGGCGAGACATGGTCTCATCGATCAGTTGGCCGGGCTTGCCGATGAGAACCGCCGCGGAACTCGTATGAACGAACCGTCGAACTCCGGCGCCGTAAGCGTGGAGGAGCAGATCCCGTGTGCCTTCCACATTGACACGAAAGAGTTCGTCGCGATGTCGGCCTCCCTGGAAGCTCTCTCGAAAATACGCAGCCGTGTGGAATAGGACATCCACTCCGTGCAAATGCGGGACGAAGCCCGGGACGTTGGTCACGTCCCCGATGACGATTTCAACCGGCAGTCCTGCGAACTGTACGTCGGCTTTTTTCCTCGTGCGAGCCAGCGCCCTGACGTGAAAGCCTTGCGCCAGAAGATGGCGCACGAGATGATTGCCCAGCAAACCAGTGGAACCGGTGACAAATGCAACCTGGGTTGAAGATCCCATGGTGCAACCTCCTTGGATAGCGGCAGCTCCGGGCATTCGTGGTATCGTGATATGCGAGCATCCGCTCGTAATTGCGATAATGCGAGCATTCGCTCGTATTTGTCAAGAGGGCTATGCCGAGTAATTCACAGGACAAGCCCCCGCGCCGCCAGGAGCGGGGAAAGAAGCGGATGGCTGCGCTCTTGCGCGCGGCGGGTCAAGTCTTTGCGGAAGTGGGATATGAGAACACCACGACCAACGCCATCGCAGCCAGGGCCGGGGTGTCCCCCGGGACGCTTTATCAGTTCTTTTCCAACAAGCAGGCCATCGCGGAAGCGCTGGCAAACGAATACGCTGCGAAGAACCAGGCCCTGCACGAAAGCGTCTTTGATCTGAGCGCTGCCGGACTGCCCCTGCACGACCTGATCGACCGGCTCGTCGGTCCGTTCCTGGAATTCCGCCGGAATGCCCCCGGGTTCGACACCCTGTTTGTCGGGTCGGTCGTGTCGCGCGAACTCGCCGGACGCATCCATGCGCTTCATCAGCAGATGCAGCAGCGTATCGCGAACCTCATTCGCATGCGTGCGCCGCATCTCACCGCTAAGAGCGTTCAGAGAGCCGCCGAGACTGCGGTGCAGATAGTCAAAGGCATGCTTCCTCTCGCTCTGGATGGCTCTC
Organism: Occallatibacter sp.; assembly: GCA_035263625.1. GTDB lineage: Bacteria > Acidobacteriota > Terriglobia > Terriglobales > Acidobacteriaceae > Telmatobacter. Next base: position 4,323 of record DATFRB010000078.1, on the reverse strand, counting down.
CGAAGCAGCGCAAGGTTGGAGAGCGGGAGCTGAAACTGGTTCTCGAGCGATATCTCGCGCCGTTGGACCGAGTCGAGTCGAAGTCCGGCAGCAGAAATAAAAATCAAAAAAAATAAAAAATCCGGCCCCGCCTGTCGATTTCCCGTCCCCCCAGCGACTATAGGACAAAAGAACGATGCGCTTCGGCTCCTGAATAATCAGGAAACGAGCCATCGGAAGCAAACCTTAGCAGTCAAGGAGAGAGAGCCATGCCGCAATATCTGGTCTGCAACTACCTGCCCGACAACTTCGACCCCTCCACCGTAACCGAAGCCATGATCGAAGAGATCCACGCCCTCAATCGCGAGCTGATTGCCTCCGGCGTCCGCAAGTTCGCCTGCGGCATCGCCCCGCCCGCCGCCGCAAAAACGGTGCGCAAGCACGCCGACGGCAAGGTGACCGTCACCGACGGCCCCTACACCGAGACCAAGGAGCACATGGGCGGTTTCTGGATCCTCGAATGCGCCAACATCGACGAGGCGCTCGCGTGGGCGAAGAAGGGCTCCATCTCCTGCGACGCAGTGGGCGAGGTGCGTGAGCTCCTCTTCTTCCCCGCTCCGGATCAGGAACCCGTCGCAAGCAAGTGAGAAATCTGGTGGGTGCCCCCGAGCCTGCCCTGAGCCCGTCGAAGGGTCCCTCGCATTTGGGCACCTGGCAGGCCTCGCATTCAGCCGAATGACTCCCCCTGACTCACCCCACAAGGAGAACAACCATGAAATACATCTGTTTCGGCTACTACGACAAATCCAAATTCATGGCCATGAGCGAGGCCGAGCGAAACGCCATGTTCGACACATGCTTTGACTACGACGACCACCTCCGCGCCGGCGGCAATTGGAGCGGCGGCGAAGCGCTTCAGCCCGCGGAAACCGCCCTGACCATCTCCCGGAAGAACGGCAAAGTCGCCACCACCGACGGCCCCTACGCGGAGACCAAGGAACAGCTCGGCGGCTTTATCGTCCTCGAAGCGCGCGACATGAATCACGCCGTTCAACTCATCGGCCGGCATCCCGCGCTCGCATTCGGCAACATCTTCGAGATCCGTCCCGCCGGCGACATGACCGAAATCATGAAAGCAAGCGAGCAGCGCCGCCGGCAGCACATCGCGGGCTGAAACCGGCTTTGCTTTGCTGCCCGCAAGCTCAGCTCGCGGGGCGGCTTTGTCCGGCCGCTGCGACTGACTTCTGCTCGGGAAACTTGAAACCGATATATGTCCCCGAGCTTATGCCCATCAACCCCAGCAAACTCGCGCTGAACTCGGGCATCGTCAACCCGTTGTAAACCGAAGAGAGGAACATGATCCCCAGCACGATCGTCCACGCGAAAATCTGAAACCGGTGGAAGCTCACGCCGTTTCCGTCGCTGAGAATATCGCGCATGAATCCCGCGGACACGTGAGTCTCCGCGGCCGGCGTGAGCGCCTGGATCTCCTGGCTGATCTGAGACAGGCGCACGCGCTGGCTGGTGAGCCGGCTGCTCAGGCTCTCGCGGTTGCTCAAATCTTCCGGACTCAGCGCGGGCTTCCTCTCGATCTCGGTCACCTGCGCCTGCGCCTGCGCGATGTCCTGCTCCAGCACCCGCTTTTCAGCCGTCCGGTCCTGCGACTGGCTCTCGCTCGCGGCGTCCTTGCCGGAGTCGATCATCGCCTCGCTCAATCCCGTCGCCGCGCTGATTCCCATCAGCGCCAGCAGCGAGGGGGTAATCGTGTCGAGCGCGCCCGTAATCAGCCACACCACTACATATGCGGTAAAGATCAAAAGGAACCAGAACGCCATCTGCGCGCGGCCCAGGCTGTAACGCCGCAGCTTTCCGCCCCCGGGCTTCGGGCCCGGCTCGCGGATGATGCTCGTTGTCCGCGCCAGCCAGATCAACACAACGAGATTGAGCACGATGACGATCAGCGCGATAACTCCATACCACGGGGAAATCACCGTCAGGTCTACCGTGTTACCGGCTTCGTAAACCGAGTCGAATGAAGACTGGTCTTCCAGCCCGACGCTGAAAGTTATCGGCCGCCGGATGCCGGTCGGCGCTCCCAGCAGGTCAATCCACACGTGCTTGTTCTCCGGGAGTAACCGAAGGTGGAAAGTCAGCTGATCTTTGGCTGTATCAATCTCCGCGGGGTAATTGGCCCGAAGCGCCAGCCCGTTCAGGTAGGGAACCAGCTTCCGGGCATCGTTGGTCGCCGCCCACTCCCCGAGATGATCGATCTTTACCGTGATGAGGTCATCTTCCTCGAGGTTCCCGCTCAGGCTTGTGACTTTGGGCTGACTGGCCGCAGCGGCCCCCGAAGCTGTCGTCTGCTGAGTGGCCGCCTGCGCGGCGCCGGTCTCCGCGGCGGCGCTTTCGGTGCTCGCCGCCGGACACAGAAACAAAATGAGGATCCCCAGGCCTGCCATTTTGAGTGGATTCATTTCACAGCGTTCCTTCCCTTACCGCCGTAGTTGTCACTCCGGAAATCCGTCCGCGCGGACCAGGTCTTTCATTCTATTGCGCCATGCTTGCGCGCAATTCTGCGAAACAACGCGCCCGGGTGTCAAGACCGGAGTTATGACCGTCTTCCATAACCTATCTTCACGAACGCTAGACAGAGTTCATATGCGTGGCGATTCTTGACACCGCGACCAATTACAATCACAATGTAGTTCTAATCGTGTGCGAAGTATTCGAATACCGGCTCATCACGCAGGTTGGACGAATTTGAATTCGTAGACAAACTGAGGAGGCCGCGGCGATGACGATCTCTCCCCATATGCGAATTGCCCTTGCGTTCTCTCTCGCGCTTGGCCCGCTCTACGCAATTCCCGCCATCGCCGTGTCCCAGAAGAGTCAGGTCGTCGCCCGCGAATTGCGTTCCGTCAACATTGCGCGCAACAAGGCCGGCACAGATCCGGTCAGGAGAATGCTCGTCTATCTGCCCGCCGGATACAGTGAGTCCTCATCGCAGCGCTACCCGGTCATCTACTTTCTCCCTAATCCATTCGAGGAGAGTTACCGGTTCGACTTCGATCGCAAGGACGCCCAGGGACTGTTCGACCGCGCCATTGCGGACGGTGTGATCGGCAAATTCATTCTCGTTGCGGTCGATATGAATACGCCGCTGGGAGCTTCGTGGTACGTCAATTCCCCGGTCACCGGCAACTGGGAAGATTTCATGATCCAGGAACTGGTGCCGTACATCGACGCAAATTTCAAAACCATATCCACCAGGGACTCGCGAGGCATCGCCGGGATCTTCATCGGAGGATACGGCGCTATCCGCTTCGGCATGAGGCATCCGGATATCTTCGGCGCAGTCTATGCCATGCATCCGGTGGGAACCGGGACCGGCGTCCGGCTCAGTGCCGCGATACCGAACTGGGACATCCTGGCGGGCGCTAAGTCCATGGACGACGTGAAAAAAGATTTCGCGACACAGATCTTCGCCACCATGTTTCAGGCTCACCTGCCCGATCCCGGCAAACCACCTTTATTCATCGATCTGCTGGCACGCCACGAAGGCGATCGGTTGGTCATCGACTCCAAACTCATGGAACGCTTCCGAGATAACTTCTACCTTGAAACGATGATTCCCCAATATGCCGATAACCTGAAGTCGCTCCGGGGATTCAAGTTTGACTGGAGCCGCAACGACGCCAATTTTGACCACGTGTATGCCAACCAGGCCTTCACGCACAAGCTGAACGAATTCGGAATCGCTCACGAAGCCGAGGAGTACAACGCTGCGTTCGGAGCCGATTGGGGCATCGATGGGCGGCTCTACACCGATGCTCTGCCATTTTTCCAAAGGCGCCTGATCTTCGCCGAAAACAAATGATCCGGATCACAACCAGCTCGCCAAAGCGGCATGACCAACGCTGTCATCCGTAGGAGCGCAGCGACGCAGGGATCTGCGGTGGTTCCTGCGAGCCTCGCTCCAGCACCGTTCCCGGTGCACCCCCAAAAATCTTGTCAAGTCCGCCAGCCCGCCTGTGGAAATGTTGAAATCTCAATAAGCAGCCTTCCTTCACGGCTTTGCCCTGTGGAAAAACTCCGCGAAAAAACCCTCTGGAGTTGGCCGATTCACTCTTCGCACCTGCTAACCTTGAAAATAAGGTCGAAATAAACCCCTCGCGGAGCCCATCTCCCCGAGGGGTTTATTGTTTCTGATCCAATTCGAGTTCGGCGGAGAGAGCAGCGAAGCCAGCCATCCCCGGAGCCTCCATCGGCTTCGGCGTTCACGCCTCTCCGGTTCGCGCCGGCCTGCTCAATTGGAAATACCCCCCTCCCCCCCCCTCCCCCCCC
>DATFRB010000077.1:0-50493 GCA_035263625.1 Occallatibacter sp. | reverse complement strand
TCGCGAAATCACCCATCCATGTACAATTCAGATGATGCACCGGCTCCCGGCGCCAGCCCGGCGAGCCCCTCGGAATAGCGTGCATTTCCTCCGAGCCGGGATGGCGGAACTGGCAGACGCAGCGGACTCAAAATCCGCCGGCCCTTGCGGTCATGGGGGTTCGACCCCCCCTCCCGGCACCAATTCATATAACTGATTTATAATGAGTTATATAGCGCTTTACTAAAGCGTTGTACCTATTACGCACCAAAATTCCCCTAAGGGTTTAGTAGCTTGTTTTCGAGTAGATAGATCAGCATTTTGGCCCGCGCGTCAGCCTCTGTCTCGGCTCTAAAGAATCTGTCGGTGCTCAGTGCGTCTACCAGCCACTTCCCAGGTTCATTCACTGACCTTCTTAATCTGCAATCTCTCGGCAACATCTCTCCAAGTTCGGCGACGGAGAAGGCCGAGTAGTAATTGTGGTGTTCATAAAGTTCGCGGCGACAGATTCTCTCTTCGTCCTCGTCCCATACGAGGAAAGCATCCTGCTTTACGCCCAATTCCTTGAGCCGCTTCGCAAGACCTAGGCGGCATACCTGTTGTTCGAGTTTCATGGATTGGTGGGGAGGGTCGGAGTTGAGGGAAGAACTCTTGTTTCATTTGTAATGGCGGGTTCATTGTTCCCGCCCCCTCATTGTTTTGCTCGATTGAAGGTGCCCCAACCTCCCCGAATTAAATAAAGCACACTGGCGTAGAATTGCAAGCACTTCGAATCCAAAGGAAAGGAGATCCGTCTGAGCGAGGTTGATCGACTGGTAGAGCACGTCAAGAAAACGCTCGGCGATTTGGATGCGCCGCTGAAGGATGACGACTGGTATTCGAGTCTGGCCTTGTGCGTGACCGATGCGGTGTACTCAATTGGGGTGCGGTACGAGGCAGTGCAAGGATCGATCAGGACGTTTTGTCGGTGGGCACATTGGGAGAGAGATTTGAAGAATGCGCCGCGAGAATACACGATCAGCGAGTTTGTAACCCTGTTGGATTCGTTCAATAGGGACTGGGACAAGATGGCTGGCACCGCGTTTTGTAATTATCAACGCACATCGCCACGTGGCGGAATTTTGAAAGCTGAAGCCGTTTTCAAGTTTGCAACGGTTCTGAAAGCGCATGGAATCGAAAAGTATGAGAATGTTCCGGCATCGGGGCTGCCATATAAAGTCGCGTCGGAGCTTAAATGCATCACGGGGCAAGGTAGCGGTCTTTCGTACAAGTATTTCTTGATGCTTTCAGGAAATACGCGAGAGGTTAAGGGCGATCGCATGGTCACTCGCTTCGTGGGCGAAGCGGTAGGGAACCCTGGGATTTCGGGTGAAGGTGCGGAACATCTTGTGCGTGCGGCTGTCGCTGCATTGCAACCGGAGCATCCGAGTCTGACAACGTACAAGCTGGACAACTTGATTTGGAATTATCAGCGCAATCGCGAGGAAAGGGCAGGAGGATCTGAGGGGTGTAGTCGGGCGAGCTTCGGCTCCTCGTGACGAAGATCCCGTGTTCCTCTCATGTACCAAATACCCGCGTTTCCACAGTTTTGTGCGTTTGTTGCGATCCTAAGGAATCGACAACTTGTTTAGAATCAGCGGCGTCGAAATATTAGACCCCCCTCCCGGCACTACTCATCAAATATCCCTCGAAGCAGCAGATCACTCACAATATTCTCCAGATACCCGCCGGATATGCGATCCTTTTGCATCCCCGGGGTGCCGTTGGAGGGCGTGTGAGAACTTTGCCGCTTGTACTTCCAGTGCTTTTATCCCTGGCAGGCGTGTCACAGCCCGCGCAGGCCCAGAACAAGGAACTCACCCTGAACTACTCGTACGTTGTCTACAACCCGGCTAAGAGCATCGCCGGCAATCGCAACCTGAACGGCGGGGGAGGATCCGCTGGCTTCAACATTGGCGATTACCTCACGCTAAAAGCCGAATTTGAAGCCTACAGAACCACTACGCTGACTTTTCACCTCCCCGCCACCGCGAACTCGCCTTCGGGAACCTTCGAAACGAAGGGCGATATGTTCACCTATCTCTTCGGCCCGCAGATCAACATCCCCGCAAGCAAAAAGCGGTTCTTTCTTGAGGGTCTCTTCGGCGGCGCCGATACCAACGCCTACGCGAATCTGTTCAAGGCAGCCGGTGTCACCGGGCTCAAAGCGACCAACAATGGCTTTGCCATGGCCATGGGCGGCGGGTTGGATTTTGTCGTCGCGAAACACATCGCCATCCGTCCTGTTCAGTTCGATTACTTTCTGACGCGCTATGAGTGGAAGTCCATCGGCATCAACAATCAGAGCAACTTCCGTTACCAGGCGGGTGTTGTATTCGCCTTCGGCGCCTAGCGCCAGGGCTTTCTCCGTCACGTCGATCTCCGCGCGCGATTACCCGTGTTTGTCGCTCGTGAATTGAACGAAACCTCGCACTTCTTATAGTTGCTGATGCACTGGCGGCTTCCTATGCTGTCGGCAGAGTGGTGAGGCGTTGACCTCATCTACGTCTTCTCGTGGCGGGAACTGGTCTTTCTCGCTGTTTCGTCAGGCATGCACTTCCGTTAACCCGAGGGGAGAGGATCGCCATGGCGCCCTTGAGCGATGATTCTTCGTCGTTGACCTATGTCGAGTGCACTGAGCAGAAGCGCCTGAACGATGCCCGCGTGCTTGCTATTCCGTGGAAGAAATGGGGACCGTACCTCAGCGAGCGGCAATGGGGCACCGTGCGCGAAGACTACAGCGCCGACGGCAATGCCTGGGACTATTTTTCGCACGACCAGTCGCGATCCCGTGCCTACCGCTGGGGCGAGGACGGTCTCGCCGGAATCTGCGACGACCAGCAGCAACTGTGCTTCGCGCTGGCTCTTTGGAACGAGAACGACCCGATCCTCAAGGAGCGCATGTTTGGGCTTACGAACAGCGAGTCCAATCATGGCGAGGATGTAAAGGAATACTACTTCTACGTCGACAGCACCCCCACTCACTCGTATATGAAACATCTCTATAAGTACCCGCAGCACGAGTATCCCTATCGCGATCTTGTAGAGACCAATCGCCGGCGCACGAGAGAAGAATTCGAATACGAGCTTCTCGATACGGGCGTATTCAACGACAACCGGTACTTCGATGTATTCACCGAGTATGCGAAAGCCGACCCCGAGGACGTCCTCATCCGGATCACCGTCCACAATCGCGGCTCCGAACCTGCGCCAATTCACGTCCTTCCGACGTTGTGGTTCCGCAACACGTGGTCATGGGAACCCGACAGCCAGATCAAGCCCTCATTGAAGCTGTCCGGGAGCGGAGCTATCCAAGCATGCCACCCAACCCTCGTGGACTATACGCTTCAGTGCGAGGGCAACCCGGAAATTCTTTTCACGGAAAACGAGACCAACATCAACCGCCTCTGGGGCCAGCACAATCCCACACCCTTCGTGAAAGACGCGTTCCACGCATACGTGGTCAATGGGAACCAGGGAGCGGTGAATCCCGAGAACACCGGCACAAAGGCGGCCGCTCATTACGTTCTCCAGATTCCCGCCGGATCAAGTCAGACAATTCGCTTGCGCCTCAGTTCGGCTCCTCCTGCGAATCCGTTTGCCGACTTCGATGCCGCGTTCGCTTCGCGCCTTGCCGATGCCGACGAATTCTACGACCGCATCACTCCCGCATCCCTCAGCGAAGACGAGCGCCGTGTTCACCGCCAGGCTCTCGCCGGCATGTTATGGAGCAAGCAGTTCTATTACTTCGACCTCGATAAGTGGCTTACCGAACATCATTCCCATCCCATGACTGGCGATCGGCGTCGCGGCTCGCGCAACACCGAGTGGTTCCACATGCTCAACCGCGACATACTCTCCATGCCCGACAAATGGGAGTATCCCTGGTACGCCGCATGGGACCTTGCCTTTCATACCATCGCCCTGTCGCTCGTCGATTTCGACTTTGCGAAGGATCAGCTGCTGCTCATGCTGCGCAGTCTCTACGCGCACCCCAATGGGCAGATTCCGGCATACGAATGGAACTTCAGCGATGTGAATCCCCCAGTCCATGCATGGGCAACATTCGTCCTTTACAACGTAGAAAAGGAGCTGGGCCGCGCCGACCTTCGGTTCCTTGAGCAGGCCTTCCAGGGGCTGATGCTCAATTTCAACTGGTGGGTCAACCGGAAAGACCCCGAAGGTCGCAACGTCTTTGCCGGAGGCTTCCTCGGCCTGGACAACATCGGCGTCTTCGATCGCAGCGCGAAGCTGCCCACCGGCGGCTTCCTTGACCAGGCCGACGGAACCGCGTGGATGGCCCTCTATTGCCAGAACATGCTCGAGATCGCGCTGACTCTCACCGAATACGACCCTAAGTACGAAGAGATCGCCTACCGCTTCCTCGAGCAGTGCATCTGGATCATGTACGCCATGTACCGAATCGGCGACAGTCACGACCAGATGTGGGACGACGAAGACGGGTTTTTCTACGACCTGCTCCACTTCCCCGAAGGTCACGCGATGCGGCTCAAGGTCCGCTCCATGGTCGGCCTGCTTCCGTTATGTGCGGCAACCGTCTTCGAGCCGGGCATCGTCCAGCGGCACCCCCGCATGATGGAACTCGCCGATATCTTCAAGAAACGCCATCCTGACATCGTGGCAAGTCTCGCCAACAACGACGACGGTACACCCGGATACGGAGGCCGTCGCTGCCTCTCCGTGCTCAACAAGCAGAAGCTGCAGCGGGTTCTCGGATACATGCTCGATGAAGAGGAGTTTCTAAGCCCCTACGGAATCCGCTCGCTCTCGCGCACGCACCTTCACGATCCATTTATCTTTCATGCCGGCGGGCAGGAGTACCGGGTCGACTATCTTCCCGCCGAATCCAATACCGGCATGTTCGGCGGAAATTCCAACTGGCGCGGCCCCATCTGGATGCCAGTGAATGCCCTTTTGATCCGCTCGCTTCTGAACCTCTACCAGTTCTACGGCAACGACTTCAAGGTCGAGTGTCCCACACGTTCCGGAAACTACATGACGCTCTTCGAAGTCGCAAAGGAGATTGAGCAGCGCGTTGCAAGAATCTTCCTGCGCGGTGAAGACGGCAACCGGCCCGTCTACGGCGGCGCCGGGAAATTCCAGGACGATCCGTTCTGGCGCGACTACATACTCTTCTATGAGTATTTCCACGGCGACAACGGGGCGGGTCTTGGCGCCAGTCACCAGACCGGTTGGACTGGACTCATCGCTCGACTGCTCGATATGTTCGCCCGTCTTGACGCCGACATGCTCCTGAGTGTCTCGAAACAGGATCTGGTTGCGCAAATGACGCGCGAGCAGGTCGCGGGAGTTGCAGATGCCGCCGTAACTGCCCCGGCCGTCGAAACTCCGGTGGCAAGGCAGAGCGAAACGAATTCAGTCCGTTGACAGCCGGACAGAACCTGCGAACAAGCTCTTCTCCATCTCCTGTTCGTCGTGCCTGGGTACATCCCTGCCGCGGACACTGATTCCATTCACCTAAAAAGGCGAGCGAGCCGGCGCCCTTGATCCGGCTCGCTCGAAAGGAGGGAGTGTAATAAATCCATTAGCAAAGCATGCCGGACTCATGTGTTATCTGGTCCACCGGCTCGCTTCGCGGGCAAACCGCACTTCTCTATCACTTCCGTGTTCTCCAACGGGAGAACCTTGTTCTGGGGCAGGAAAAATAACTCTGCGATATTGCCGCTGCCTCGGCTGCCGGCAGGTCAACTTCCGGCTGAGGTTCATCCTGTGGCCAGCCCCCGGGCCCAGGAACACCACCGCCACAACCTGCGCTGCATGACGAGAATCCAGCGTTACCTCCGTCCAGGGCCATCTCTGACCCATTTCTCGACTGCGTCGGCCCCCATCAGCCACGCCAATCCAGCCGATGGCGCAAATGCGAATCCTCTGCTGTGCCGCGGGCAGATGCGGAATCAAGCCGCAGTATCGCGGTCATCGGGCCCGTGCGAGTACTCCTAAATCTCACAGTCGCAGGCAGTAAAATTACCCTCGCACCAAGGGCGTCAACTCCATTTACGGTGTGGCGATATACAGTCGCCTTGTACTGATCAACTCATGCTTTGCTGGCATTTCTGGCAGTACAGTTCCCGCTGCGCGGGCTCTATGATCCGTTCGCAGAGTTCTTACAGCCATGACACACGCCAGGAATCTTGCAGCCGCGCTGGTTGTACTCGCATTCTCGGCTTCGATCGCGATCGCGCAGGCTGCCTCATCAGGCAACCTGACGGAATCGCCATCCGACGATCCGGCCGGCAACGTGCACATCGGCACGCCGATCGTCATTCCGCTCAATCCCACGGCGAAAGCAGTTCATCTTGGCTGGGGCCTGAACGTCGGCGGAGGATACAACTTCACGCGTCGCCACGGCCTGATCGGCGAGTACTTGTGGAACGACCTGTTTCCCACCAACGAGGCCCTTACGAAACTGCGCACCACCCTGAACGACCCCAGCCTGCACGCCGGCGCGGGAGTTATGGCTCTTACGGGCAACTATCGATACGAGCTTCGCGGGCAACACTTCGGGACTTACTTCATCGGTGGAGCCGGCCTCTACTACCGCCACGTCTCCATCTCAAAGGAAGTAATTACAGGCAGCACCATTACCTGTGACCCCTTTTGGGTGTATTGGGGCGTCAACTGCACAAGGGGCGTGGTCACTGAAAATCAGACGATCGGAAGCTTCTCCGCCAGCGGCCCGGGGTACAACGGCGGAATCGGCTTTACCATCAGGGCGGGCGAGCCGCCCTACCGGTTCTATGCCGAATCCAGGTACCACTACGCTCCCAGCAGCCGGGTCGACACGCAGCTTATCGATATCACCTTCGGATTCCGCTATTGACCGCATTGCGACTCCATTTCGGCGCGCCACAAACCTCATGCGGTTCAAAGCCCGCCTCGTGCGACCGTCGTCTGATCAGGATATTACTAACCCGGCGGCATCGGCAGCGGCTTCGCGCTGCCGCAGTCGGCTCCCTTAAATACTGACTTATACGTCACTATATCTACGGTCGGCCTGCCGAGCACCTTTCCTTTAAAGTGAAGTGTACCGGTGGACGTGCCGTTCGCCGACCACTTTGACTCGATCTTGCCTGTGCCGATCATATTCCCCGTGCAAGCGTATTCCGTCGTCGTCCAGTCGGCGTGCCTCAGGATATACTTAAACTGACAACCTCCCTGCACATCCCTCATTTGCGGCATCGGGCCTCCGTAGCGGGAGATCATCTCTGGCGTGACGCATTCTTGGCGCGTTTGCGGGGGGTTGAAGGGGGAGACAGGAAAGGGAGTAACCACATGTTCCACGGTTACGGTCACCTGCCACAGCCCGGGATTTCTGTTGGACTGCGCAATCAACGCTGTAGCGACTGCTGCGGCGCAGAAGCCCAGCGGGATCCACAAACGATTCTTGCGCATAAATCCCCCATGCAGATACGCGCGGCTCTCGGCTCGGCGCGCGTTCATCGTATGTGAGTGCGCGCCGACTTGAGAAACGGAATTGATGGCCCGGCTCGACCCCAACAATACCACTCTCCGGGCCATTCGAACCCTTCCTGCCGCCACCTGATTGGGATCTCGCTACTGCGGCGGCAGGGGCATCGGCTTTACGCTGCCGCAATCTGCTCCCTTGAACACCGAGTTGGACTCCATCGTCCATTCGATCGGCGTGCTCCGCGGGCCCATCTGCATCGTCCCGGTAAAGTGGAGCTTGCTCGTGGACGTGCCGTCCGCCGACCAGTTCGATTCCACCTTGCCCTTACCGTTCATCTGTCCGGTGCATGCGTAGTCCGCGGTCATGCCGCTGGCGGTCTTCTGCACATTGGTGATCTGGCAGTTCCCCCTCGTTTGCGGCACCAGGCCTCCGTAACGGTCGATCATTTCCTGCGTAACGCACACCTGCGAAGTGTGCGGGCCGCCGCCGAACGGCGAGTTACCCCCCTGGGGCATCTGCATGCCGGCGGGAAACGGGGACTGTTGCCAGGTCATGGTGCTCGTCACTTCCCACAGCCCCGGATTTCTGTTGGGCTGCGCCATCAACAGCATCGCGGTCGCCACAACACAGCAGCCCACCGGGATCCAGAATCGGTTCTTGCGCATACTTCCTCCATGCAGATGTGCGCGGCATTCGGGTCCGCGCGGGTTCAATGTACGTGACCGCCCGCCTGCATGGGAAGCAGAATTTTTTCCCGGGGCCTCATTCGACGTGACCCGTTTGCTGAAGCTCTCCACCCTTCACTGCCCGCTCCCGGCCCCTCCCGCAATTGCGAATAGAATGGGGGCAGCTTTACCATCCCCGAAAGACGGCCCCGTCATGGACATCAAATCGTGGGCATCCGCGCAACGCCCTCGCATCGGCACGCTTCTCACCCTCGACAATCCGGCGATCGTCGAAATCGCGCGCCTTGCCGGCTTTGACTGGCTCTGGATCGATGCCGAGCACGGCCAGTTCAACGAGGTCGGCGCTTCAACCGCGTGCGCCATCCTGGCTGGCGGGCCGCGCGCATTCATCCGGATCCCCGATCACTCCCCCACCGCCATCAAGCGCTATCTCGAAGCCGGAGCCGACGGCATCATCCTGCCTCAGGTCTCCTCCGTCGATGAGGTCCATCGCATCGCCCGCGCGGCCCTTTACCCACCGCGTGGCGAGCGCAGTGTCGGCATCGCGCGCGCCCAGGGATACGGCGCACACTTCTCCTCGTACATCGCATCGAAGAGCTACTCGATCCTGGTCCAGATCGAAACCGCCGCCGGAGTGCGCAATGCGCGCGAGATCGTCAACCAAAACGCCGTCGACGCAGTCCTCATAGGACCCTACGACCTGAGCGGATCGCTCGGCATTCCCGGCCAGATCGAAGCGCCCGCGGTAGTCGAAGGCATCTCCGACGTTCAATCCATCTGCCGCGAAGCCGGAAAGCCCTGCGGCATCTTCGCCGCCACGGCCGAGAAGGCCCGCGCTTACGCCGCCGACGGGTTCGACCTCATCGCCGTCGGCATCGACTCAAACGTCCTCCTCAACGCCCTCACAACCATCCGTAAGGGCCTTTGAGCCGCGCGTCTGAAGGCGTTCGCACCGCCGATCACCAGATCGGGGTCCCCGGCAAGTCCGCTTTTGACTTGCTGGGGTGAGAGATCGGCTGTAGTGCGGGTCCTCAGACCCGCACTCTCTATTCCAGTCAATACAACCTCGTTGAATCCCCGTCTGGAGCGGCTGGCCCAGCCGCTGTTCGAGCTGCGCGCGATAGGTGCGGCTAACGCGCGTGCGCGCGCTATTCTTCAAAACTACGTCGAACTCGCAGTGGGAGAACCTCCGCGGGGTCTAGCCACCTAAACTCTCTTGGCCTGACGGAGGCTGATTCGTGCGCCAGGTTCGTGACGAGGAATACGTCGTAGATGACGCGGTCCACATCGTCGCCTTTGTCGGGATTCAGCGATCCCCTGTAGCGGAAATGGTTCCCATATGCATCTGTGAATGGGGTCTCGACGTACCTGAGAGCGATTGAGTGTATCCCCATATCGTCCAGATGGTGCAACTCCCAGGACTGGGAGATGCCGTCGTGATTGGAGTCGATCCAGACCAGCAATTGGGGCCATATAGCGTCCCGGCTATCGATAACCCCATCCCCGTTGCCGCCATTTTCCGGCAGATCGAAGACAGCCAACGCAAGGAACCCGTTCGGGTGGTTGGAAGGGGGTTGCGCTGTGATGTTGCCGAACAACTCCCCGGCGCTGTCGATGGTCCCGTTTCCGTTCCTGTCAAGCGCCAGCCAGCCGTTCGTCGAGCCTGACTCCGTCCAAGCTATTTGGATAGGCTTACCAGTGCCAAAGAAGTCGAACATCACACCTTCAGAGGCAGAGGTTAGATGGAATCCCGACCCATCGGTGTCAATAACGATAGGCGACAGACATCCACCGGGAGGGCAATCGTTTTCTAACTCGTACGCGCACACAGGAGCGGGAAACCATTGATACCAGTAGCCGACCTGCTGCGCTACCGGTGCCGGGAAGGTTTGCGCACATGCAGTTGTATAGTAGGTGCTGGTTTGGATCGCGTTGTTGTCGCATGTCGTGATTTTGTCGGAGACCGCGCCTCCGCTATCGTTTATTCCGATGAACTGATTCATCACCGTTGTGGCCATCGTGCCACCCTGGTCTCCGAGTCCCATCGTGTGCCCCAACTCATGCAAGAATGCCTGCACGAGAGCGTCTTGATAACCGGGTTGTGTGGGTGTCAACCATGTGGAGTTAGGAGGAATGACTGTCACCGCGCCGGTGAGAGTTGAACTACCTTGTGGGGTTACCGTGCATGTGGCACCGGGGCCCAATGTATTTGGAGTACATGGTTGGGTTCCCCCCGGAGCCGTTGCCGTTCCGCTTGAGAGCAGGTAGGTGGGGGGATTGCTGGAGGTCGACGGAACAAACTGGACGTTGGAGCCGTTCGATTGATTAGCAGTGTTCCATTGACCGACCGCGTTCGCCAATGCCGTGGACTCTAAGGAAGTGAGACCCTTTGTTGAGTAGTAGACAGTTGTTCCCTGCGGCCACGCAAAGGGTGGATTGTTGTAGACCCCAGGCCCGCAACTGCTTGCATTGCCGGGGAGACCGAAAAGCGACACTAGGAGGGAAAGCGAAACCTGCGCCAAGATCGAGGAACGCCTCATTGTTCACCTCTCAGCTTCAGGCAGTTGGGTTTGCCCGCCCCGGCTGTATATTGGATCGCGGCTCGGGTGTCGGAGATAAGCTCCTCCGGGGAGGAACTGGGGACTGGTAAAGCCAGACTTGGGGTGTCAGCGAAAGGGTGTTCCTTCGAGGCTGCTGCTGGATCGAGAGTGAGGTTATAGGTGCGTTGCGTCCGGGCCTTGAATGCGCCGGTCTCGGGAATTTGCGTGAGGAAGAGGAGGTACTTGTTGCCCGGTCGGAACTCAGGAAAACCGGGAACCTGATCGTAGACTGTTCGGCCACCGATAACGAGCTTTCCGCCCGGCCTCACAGCAGTAATCTCCTCTTTGCCGCCGATAGGGGCTTTGGGAACATCTTGCAGCACCTCTTCGACGTGCATCGTCCAGTCGGAATAGATCGCGGTTTTATCGGCGTTCAGGTGACTCACGCCCGCCACCGCAGTCACCACAACCACGGCATCCGAGATGCAAGCCCCATCCACAAGGCTCACAGGCGGATAGTCGGGGGTATCTATAAACCGGGCGGCTAGCTCCACTCTGTCAGAGGTGTCCGCCAGCGTGAGATCGCCCGTGGTCTTGGCCAGGAGGTCTGGGATCGTTCCAATCGTAAAGCTTTGAAAGACTCGGTTGTGGACCTTTTCGTTCTTGTCGGCTTGCGACTTCAGATCGTTTTCGGCACCTGGCTGTTGCGCAAGCGCCGGGACGCAGGGCAAAATCGCAAGCGCAACCGCGAGCAGCCCTGAGAAGATGGAACCAGGTCGTTTGTACATGGATTCTCCTTACTTCTTGCTGAGAGACGTTGCATGACTCGGCGGAGATTGGAACTTACTTTCGAATCCCGGGCGGAGCGCGAGTTAGAGTCGCACGAAGTATCCCACTCTTTCTGAGTAACAATTCAATGTCACCATGTGATTTACGCGAAGATTAACATTTGTGCAGCAAAAACAAAAACTGGAGGACGGCTGCGCTGTGCAAGGCTTTGGAGGAGTACGGAGCTTCGCCGCGCCGCGAAGTTAGGTCGAATTCATCGCGTTTCCGGATTGTCTTGTCGGTTGGCCAGGATGGCGGAAGCCGCCAGCCAGAACACCAGGAGGTATAGGACGAAATCTACGCCGGGATTGCTGACGGGTGTCTCATCGGTCACCTCTTGACGTGGCGCAATAGGGTATGCCTGCCGCATAGGTGATCGCGGCTCGCGCGTCGGTGAGCAACTCCTCCGGGGAGGCGCTTGGGAGTAGCCTGGCAAAGCTGGGAGGGTCGGCATAGGGGTGAGGCCTCTTGGCACTTTCCTTGTCCAGGACGAGATTAAAAGTGCTTTGCGTCCTGGCTCGGAACGCTCCGGTCTGGGGAATATAGGTGAGGAAGAGCAGGTATTTGTTGACGCCCGGCTCGAACTCAGGGAAGCGGGCAGCCTTGACTACTACCGTGCGCCCGTCGATAACGAGTTTCCCGCCTGCCCTGACAACGGTGATGGTTTCGCTGCCGCCGATGGGCGCCTTGGGGGTATCCCGCAGCACCTCTTCTACATGCATCGTCCAGTCGGAATAGATGGCTCCTTTGTCGGAGGTCATGTGGCTCACTCCCGCCACCGGGGCTGCTACAACCACGGCATCCGCATAGCATGCCAGGTCTACAAGCGCCACCGGTGGATAGGGGGGCTCATTCGGGTCTTCCATGGGGGCGGACCCTTCCAAATCGCCGCCGTTGGTGAGTGTGATATCGCCCGTGGTCTTGGCCAGAAGGTCTGGGATCGTTCCAATCGCAGAGCTTTGAAAGATTCGGCTGTGGACCTTTTGGTTTTTGTCGGCTTGCGACTTTAAATCGTTTTCGGCATCTGGCTGTTGGGCAAGCGCCGGGACAGAGGACACAATCGCAAGCGCAACCGCGAGCAGCCCCGAGAAGATGGAACCAGGCCGTTTGTACATGGATTCTCCTTTTCTGCTTGTTGGCGGAGATTGCGGGACTCGACGGAGATTGGGACTTCCTCTCGGATCCCCGGCGGAGCGCGAGTTAGAGTCGCGCAAAGTATGCCACTCTTTCTAACTAATAAGTCAATGCCATCATGTGATTTGCGCAAGGATTAACATTTGTGTGGCAAAATCTGGAGGACGGCTGCGCTGTGCAAGGCTTTGGGGGAGTACGGAGCTTCGCCGCGCCGCGAAGTTAGGTCGAATTCATCGCGTTTCCGGATTGTCTTGTCGGTTGGCCAGGATGGCGGAAGCCGCCAGCCAGAACACCAGGAGGTCTAGGACGAAATCTGCGCCGGGATTGCTGACGGGTGTCTCATCGGTCACCTCTTGACGTGGCGCAATAGGGTATGCCTGCCGCATAGGTGATCGCGGCTCGCGCGTCGGTGAGCAACTCCTCCGGGGAGGCGCTTGGGATTGACCCGACTAAGTAGGGAGAGTCGCCATAAGGGTGAGGTTTCTTACTGCTTTCCTTGTCGAGGACAAGATTGAAACTCCACTGTGTCCTGACTCGGAACGCCCCCGTCTGGGGAATATAGGTGAGAAAGAAGAGGTACTTGCCGCCCGGCTGGAACGCAGGAAAATCGACTGCTTTGACGGTGACCGTGCGCCCGTCGATAACGAGTTTCCCGCCTGCCCTGACAACGGTGATGGTTTCGCTGCCGCCGATGGGCGCCTTGGGGGTATCCCGCAGCACCTCTTCTACATGCACCGTCCAGTCGGAGTAGATGGTTCCTTTGTCGGAGGTCAGGTGGCTCACTCCCGCCACCGGGGCTGCTACAACCACGGCATCCGCATAGCATGCCAGGTCTACAAGCGCCGGCGGCGGATAAGGGGGCTCATTCAGATCTCTGCCGGGGGCGGACCTTTCCAAATCGCCGGCGTTGGTGAGTGTGAGATCGCCGGAGGTTTTCGCAAGAGTCTCCGGGATCGTCTCAAGTTGAAAGCTGGGGAAGAGTTGGCTGTGGACCTTTTGGTTTTTGTCGGCTTGCGACTTTAAATCGTTTTCGGCATCTGGCTGTTGGGCAAGCGCCGGGACAGAGGACACAATCGCAAGCGCAACCGCGAGCAGCCCCGAGAAGATGGAACCAGGTCGTTTGTACATAAATTCTCCTTTTTCGCTTGTTGAGGGAGTTTGCAGGACTCAGCGGAGATTGTGACTTCCTCTCGGATCCCCGGCGGAGCGCGAGTTAGAGTCGCGCAAAGTATGCCACTCTTTCTAACTAATAAGTCAATGCCATCATGTGATTTGCGCAAGGATTAACATTTGTGTGGCAAAAACTGGAGGACGGCTGCGCTGTGCAAGGCTTTGGAGGAGTACGGAGCTTCGCCGGGAAGCGAAGTTACGCATGGGGGTCCTTTGTGTTGGAAGAACAACCGCGCATCCTTCGACTTCGCTTGCTCGATGAAGCTGCCAAGCTCAGCTCAGGATGACAGTGGCGCTGGTTGGATAAGGGAGGTACTCATTCAGCGGACTGCAGGGAATGATCATTAGAGGGGCTGCCCCAGCCGCTGCTCGAGTTGCGCGCGGTAAGTGCGGCTCACGCGCGTGCGCGCGCCGTTCTTCAGCACCACGTCGAACTCGCCGTGCGAAAGTGGCTCGAGCTGCACAATGCTCTCGATGTTCACGATTGCGGAGCGATGGACGCGGATAAAGCGCTTCGGATCGAGCCGCTCAGCCAAATCGTTGAGCGCGGCGCGGTACAGCAGTTCCTTCCCGGCCACGTGGAGGTTCACATAGACGCCGGCCGCTTCAATCCAGTCGATATCGATCACGCGCAAAAAGCGCGTCGTGCCGCCGGACTTGATCACGAGCCTGTCCCAGCGCCGGTCCGATGGTGCAGGCACTGACGAGACCATCTTCATGATGCGCTGGCTGAAATCGCGCGCGCTGCGTTCGTCGAGGCGGGATTTGACCCTGCACATCGCGGCTTCAAAGCGCTCGTCGCTGAAAGGCTTGAGCAGGTAGTCCAGGGCGTTGGCTTCAAAAGCTCGGATGGCATGCTGATCATATGCGGTTACAAAAACCGTGAGCGGCATGGCATCGGGTCCGATGGTGTCGATGACACCGATGCCATCGAGCTCCGGCATCTGCACGTCGAGCATCACGAGGTCGAACTTCTGGTTTTCAATCGCCTGCACCGCGGCCTCGCCGTCGGCTGCCTCGACAATCGGTCCGACCTGGCAGTCCTTGCGCAACAGATCTACGACGCGCTGCCGTGCGGGCATTTCGTCGTCGACAACCAGCACTCGAATGTTCTCAATCGGCGGCGTGCTCAACGGCCATCTCTCCAATCACCTGTAACGGCAGGTTCACTTCGACGATGGTTCCGCCGCCAGGCCGCGAATGCAGCTCGAGACGGCCCTCTCCATCGGGATGCAGGCCCACGATACGGTCCCGCGTGATTGCCAGGCCAAGCCCGGCGCAAATCTCCAGTGTCCAGCCCGGCGGCAGGCCGGCGCCGTCGTCGAGGACACGGATTTCCAGGCGTTCGTTCTCCTTTGCCGCCGTTACCGTGACGTTGCCTCCCGATGCGCGGCGCGATATTCCGTGGCGGATCGCGTTTTCCACCAGCGGCTGCAGCAGCAGCGATGGCACAAGCGCGAAACGGACCTCGGGCGCTATCTGGATGTGGATCTGCAGCTGGTCGCCGAAGCGGATCTTCTGGATCTCGAGATAGTGCTCGAGAAAAGCGAGCTCCTCGCTCAGCGGAACTTCGTGACGGTCCTTGGAGTCGAGCGACATCCGCAACAGGTCGCCGAGGTGCTCGATCATCGTACGCGTGAGCTTCGGGTCGCGCTCCACGTGCGAAGAGATGGTGTTGAGCGCGTTGAACAGAAAGTGCGGATCGAGCTGCATGCGCAGCGCGTTCAGGCGTGCTTCAGACAGGCTGCGCCCCACACGCTCGAGTTCCAGCTCGCTTGTGAGGAAACGCCGGTAGTAGCCGAGGGCCTGGATGACCCCGACGATCGTCCAGTACACCAGCATGCTCCAGATGTACCAGTCCAATCCTTCCTTGCGGACGCTGGCCAGGCTTAGGGTGGTCCACGAGCGCTCCCCGACGAGCACCCGCACAACGAAGAAGACGTAAATATAGATTGCGGTGAAGAACAGGCCGGCAATAAAGTGCGCGGCGGCGCGGCGTCCGAGCTGCTTTGAACTGAAGGGCAGCCGCCGGTCGACCAGGACGATCAACGGCGTGACCAGCCCCCAGGCCCAGAACTGTGCAAGCGACTGCTGCATCGATCGCCGCCAACCCATATCGGCTGCCATGGAAAGGGAAAAGAAAAGCCCTACGACGGTGAAGCACAGGGCCACCGCCAGGGCGCGGCCGGCCCACGATTCCACCACCCAGTTCGCGAACTTTTTGCGGCCGCTCACGTTGCCACGGCCCTCCGTGATCGAACTCAGAATTCTCACCACCCCCGGCATGTGTTGGTCGTTAGAGGTCACGTCCGGAAGTATTGAGCACCCACATTTTACTGCGGATCGGCTCGATACCGGGCACGGGAAGAGGCGCTGCTCGAGTCTTGCATGCACCCAACGTACGCGCAGGTGCCTGACGCGTCGACCCTTATGTGGCAGTCGGGATGTGAAGGTCGGCTAGACGGACCGGAGAGGAAGTGAGTCGACGGGTGTGACAGGCTATACGTGCAAGTCGCAGATGGCACAGAGGTTCGTACCTGAGGTCGACCCCGGCGGAGGGTCGGCGTCTGAATCCCCGGCCCGGATCCCCGCTCAGGTAAGTCGATTTTTCATTTGGGAAGGGTTACAAATCCGCGCGCCATACGTCGATCACCCGTACTTGAAAAGTGCGGATAAATTGGGCCGGGAAGTGTGATCCATTACGTTCGCCTCCAGTGCATGGCTCACAACGACTGGATTCCGTTGTTCGCACGAAGCACCGGTAAGAATCGCATCCGGCCGGGGCTTCAAGTCGGGCATGCAGCCTGTTGGGCGACGCGACACTTCCGGGGCTTCGGTCCCGGTTCAATTCCCCGTTAGGGAAGCGAGAGGCCAAGTCCTTGCAGGCTGCTTTGCCCGGTGATCAACTCCCTTGCCGCATTCGGCGGACTTTCCCGATATACCCCGTCCACGATTCTGCCTGGTAGCCCAAGGGCGGGCGGTGTCGTGCCAGGGAATCCACGGCGCTCACGTGTGAATGCCGTGCGACAATGGAGGCAAGTGCGATGACCACTGCCTCATCTGTTCCCTCTCCTGCGCCGGTGGACGTAACCCCGGAATTGCTTGCCGCGCACAGCATCACGGCTGAAGAGTACCAGCGCATCCTTTCGGCCCTCGGGCGCGTTCCATCTCTCACAGAACTCGGCATTTACAGCGTCATGTGGAGCGAGCACTGCTCCTACAAGTCCAGCCGCGTGCACCTCAAACGCCTTCCCACAAAGAGCGAGCGCGTGGTGCAGGGGCCGGGCGAAAACGCCGGCATCATCGACGTGGGCGACGGCTGGGCCTGCGCCTTCAAGATCGAGAGCCACAACCACCCCAGCTACATCGAGCCCCACCAGGGCGCCGCCACAGGCGTCGGCGGCATCCTGCGCGACATCTTCACCATGGGCGCGCGGCCGCTGGCTGTAATGGACTCGCTGCGCTTCGGTCCCGTCGTGGCCGAGCCGGGTGTAGACCAGGATTTGGTCAACAGGAACCACTCCATCGTCGATGGCGTGGTGAGCGGCATCGCCGGATACGGCAACTGCTTCGGAGTGCCCAATCTCGGCGGCGAGACGAAATTCGAGCCCTGCTACAGCGGCAACCCGCTCGTGAACGCCTTCGCTCTGGGGCTGGTGCGCAAGGACGAGATCTTTTACGCCAAGGCCAGCGGCACCGGCAACCCCGTGATCTATGTCGGAGCCAAGACGGGCCGCGACGGCATTCACGGCGCCACCATGGCCAGCGAGGAGTTCAAAGAGGGGTCCGAGCAGAAACGGCCGAACGTGCAGGTAGGCGACCCGTTCATGGAGAAACTCCTGCTCGAAGCCTGCCTCGAAGCCATGAAAACCGGAGCGATCGTCGGCATCCAGGACATGGGCGCCGCCGGCCTGACCTGCTCCACCTGCGAGATGGGCGCGCGCGGCGGCGTGGGGCTGGACGTAGAACTCGATAATGTCCCGCAGCGCGAGACCGGCATGTCGGCCTACGAGATCATGCTCTCCGAAAGCCAGGAGCGCATGCTGCTGGTCGCCGAAAAGGGCAGGGAACGCGAAGTCCTCGATGTCTTCGACAAGTGGGGCCTCGACGCGGTGATCGTCGGCACGGTTGAACCCGAACCGCGGCTGCGCATTCGCCACCACGGCGTGCTCGTTGCGGATATTCCGAACCAGTCCCTCACCGACGACGCGCCGCTTTACCATCGCCCCATTGGCAAGTGGAAGGCGCCGGTTGCGCAGGAGCCCTCCGAGCAGGCGCAGGCGGAGATGGAAAAGGACCGCGACTTCACCGCCGACCTGAAGACGCTGCTGGCGAGCAGCAACATCTGCTCAAAACGCTGGGTGCACGAGCAGTACGACTCGATGGTCCAGACCAACACAGTAATCGGCCCCGGCGGCGAAGCCGGCGTGATGCGGATCAAGGGCACCGGCGTCAGGGACGAGTCAGGAGCAAGGGAGCGCGGCCTCGCGATGGCCCTCGACGGAAACGGCCGTTGGTGCTGGCTCAACCCTAAGCTCGGCGCAATGCACGCCGTCGCCGAGTCCGCGCGGAAGGTTGCGATGACTGGCGCGACTCCGGTCGCCGCGACAAATTGCCTGAACTTCGGCAACCCCGAAAAGCCCGAGATTATGGCGCAGCTTTCCGCGGCCATCGACGGCATCGCCGAAGCATGCACTACGCTCGGCACGCCGATCACTGGCGGCAATGTTTCGCTCTACAACGAGACGCGCGGCGAGGGCATTTATCCCACGCCGGTCCTCGGCATCGTTGGCATTCTCGACGACGTGACGCGCGCCGTACCGGCCGACTTTCAAAGCGGCGGCGACGCGATCGTGCTTCTGTGGCCGATCCCGCGCGGCGAAGAACCCGATCCGGATCTGACAGTCCCGCGCACGGCCGAGCCAACTGATTCAACCTCGAACACGGCCCCCGGAATCATGGGCGACGAGCCCGTAGTCGTTGCGGAAGATGCGCCGCAGCCCGACGGGTCAGTTTCGCCCGAAGTAATCGCCTTCGGCAGCTCCGAATATGCTCGGACCGTTCTGGGCGGCATCTGGGGCGCGCCCCCGCCGCTCGACCTCGAAGCCGAGGCCGACCTGCACACGCTGCTCGGCGTCATGGCCGAGCGCCAGTTGATGCGATCCGCGCGCGACATCTCCGATGGCGGCATCGCCGTCGCGCTTGCACAGGCCGCGTTCCGCAACGGCATCGGTGCAAAGGTCGAGCAGGAGCAGGCCCTCATGGTCCACCCGCTCTTCGGCCTGTTTGCCGAGCCTGCATCGACGGTGATCCTCACCGCCGACCCCAGCCAGGTCAAGGCGATTGAAGAGCTCGCCGACGAGTATGGTTTCTTTGTGTCGCAAATCGGCACCACGGGCGGCGACCGGCTGGAGATTTCGGTCTACCGCGAAGTGTTCATCTCCGCATCCGTCGCGGACTTGCGATCCCCATGGGCGCACGCGCTTGAAGCCGCCCTGCACAACGAGGTGGCCGCATGAGCCGGGTGCTGTTCCAGGGAGTTCCAGGCATTGCAGACAATTCTCATTGTGAGGGAACCGGACTGACCCCTGATCCTTGTTCCCTGATCCCTGATTCTGACAAGCTGCGCGAAGAATGCGGCGTAGTCGCGATCCACGGCCATCCCGAAGCCGCGCGCGAAGCCTATCTTGGCCTCTATGCGTTGCAGCATCGCGGGCAGGAATCGGCCGGCATCGCAACCGCCGACGGCTTCAATCTCGCCAACATCAAGGGCATGGGTCTCGTCTCGGAGATCTTCACCGACGACATTCTGAGCCGCCTGCCCGGCCACATGGCCATCGGCCACACGCGCTACTCGACGACCGGCGACTCGGCGCTTCTGAATGCGCAGCCGATTCGCGTCGAGTCGACCAAGGGCCTCATCGCGATTGCGCACAACGGCAACCTCGTGAATCTTGGAAACGTGCGCGCGATGCTCGAGCGCGCGGGAGCATATTTTCAGACCACTTCGGACTCCGAGATCATCGTCCAGCTCATCGCGCACTCGCGCGCCGGCTCGCTCGTCGATGCGATTGCAGATTCGCTCTCGCAGGTTGAAGGGGCATTCTCGATCGTTATGATGACCCGCGACCGCATCTTCGCCGCCCGCGACCCGCGCGGCTTTCGGCCTCTTTCGATGGGCCGCATCCGCAATCCCGAAGGGCCCGACACGATAGTGTTCGCGTCCGAGTCCTGCGCCTTCGACCTTCTCCGCGCCGACTTCGAGCGCGACGTGCTGCCCGGCGAACTCGTAATGGTCACCGATGATGGCGTGACGAGCCGCCAATATGCAACCGGAGTCGAGCGCACCAGCTGCATTTTCGAGCACGTATATTTCGCGCGCCCCGACAGCAAGATATACGGCCGCTGGGTGCAGGAGAGCCGCGACCAGATGGGCCGCCAGCTCGCCCGCGAGTCGCACGTGCCCGCGGACGTCATCGTCCCCGTCCCCGACTCCGGTGTAACCGCCGCGCTCGGATACGCGGAGGAGAGCGGCGTGCCGTTCCGCCTCGGCCTCATCCGCAACCACTACGTGGGCCGCACCTTCATCGAGCCAGAGCAGCGCGTGCGCGATTTCGGTGTGAAGCTCAAGCTGAACCCGGTGCGCAACCTGCTCGAAGGCAAGCGCGTCATCCTGATCGACGACTCCATCATCCGCGGAACCACAAGCCGCAAGATCGTGCGCATGGTGCGCGGCGCCGGCGCAAAGGAAGTGCATTTGCGCATCAGCTGTCCGCCCACAGTCTCGCCATGCTTCTACGGCGTGGACACGCCGCGCAAGCAGGACCTCATCGCCGCCAACAAGACCATCGACGAGATCCGCGAGTTCATCGAAGCCGATTCACTCGCCTACCTGTCCCTCGACGGCCTGCTCAAGTCCTGCGACGGCAGCGAGGCCAACGGCTATTGCGTAGCCTGCTACACCGGCAACTACCCCACGCAGTGGGTCGATGTCGAAGACATCCTCCCCGCGGCGGCGGAGGTTTCGTGATGGCCAGCCATGAGGTGGTGTGGGCGCTGGGAACTGAGAATCCCAAAATGAGTTCCAACACTGGTTTCTATCATCGGTGGGCAGCGAACACTCTCTTTGGCCATCCCGTGAGTCTAATGTGGAGATAGGAACGAGCCTGAGGTTCGACGCATGAGGATTGCACGCCTGATCGCGTTATTGTTCTGTTCACATCCTGGCGTCGGCTCAAAAGACCGTCACTTACGTTGATGCCTTCCGGCCTTTTCACGGCCCCCAGGCCTACAAGGACCCAATGACCGGCACAATCCTTTACGTAGAATCGGACGGAAGGCACGTAGCGGCGATCTCCAGTAAAGGCGAGGTGCTTTGGAATCGAGACCCCTTTGCCGACGCGCACCTAGAACTCTACCGGACGGATACGCCTCAAATCGTCTTCATCGGGGCGCCGCTCAAGTGGATGAAGTCCTACGAGGTTGGCGAGGGCGGTTTTGTCACGATTACCTACAATTCCTCGCAATTTGGACTGCTGAACATTGCTAACGGAGATTTTCGCGGCCTCGGCCAAGATTGAAGAACTCTCGAAGCCAGGGCGGTTAGGAACCTGATATGAAGCGCAAGAACATTGCCGAGGAGCTCATTCAAGCCATGCGCGAAGCAGTGGCCGTCGCCGAAGGCAAACTGCAGCCCGCGAAGGTCCACAGAATTCCGATACCACCGAAGCCGACCGCACCCTCGCCCAGCCCCTCCCGCAAACCTCTAGCTACTCAATAATCCGGAACTCCCCGCTACAGTGCATCATGCTCATCAGGTAGAGCAGCCCATCATAATACCGCTGCTCGCCCGAAGGCGTGGGCGTGTTCCAAAGCGCCTCGACAAACGCCTTCGGCACCGCCCCATCCGTCGCCGCCTGCGAGCCGACAGCAGTAGTCGCCGCCATTCCGATCGAATGCCGGTCCGACAGCGGCTTGCCGTCGAGCGTGTAGCGATCGACAAACTTGTCGATACCCTGCCCGTACAGGAATTTCTGAATGCGGTCGCTGAGCACTGTTTCGCGGTCATCTTTCTTCCACCACGAGTAATCGACGCTCCAGTTGCTCACGCTGCGCCACGAGTCGTAACTGAACGGCGTGGGCTTTCCATCGAATCCGATAGCCGTTCCGCCATCGAAGTGCGCCTGGTCGGGCGTCAACCCCGTCTCCGGCCCCGTCACCTGGTTGAAGAAACTACGGCTCACATCCGCGGCCTTCGCCCAGAACTCGCGGTCCTCCTTCGGCCCCCACCGCGACCACAACTCGTAAAAGGCCGGCAGGTGGTACGAGGGGTCTGTGTTGCCGCGGTCGACCTCCGGCACAAACCGGATCATGAAATGCGCGTCATCCACCATTGGCCCCACGGTCTGCTCGCGCGGCCCGCGGAAAAACCGAAACTGCGGCATCGCGCGCCCACTCTTCGCCATCTGCTCGGCCATGCGCCGGTTGTTGGGGCTCGGCCACGGATGATCCGGCTGCACAAACGGCGGATCGTCGGGATGTATGCGGAACGGGCTCGTTCCCGTAAGCACCGGGTGATGCCGCATCCCGCGCAGGATCTTGTCCGCCTCGGCCTGGTAGTTGTAAATCCCCTTCCCGTTTCCCCACCGGTGCGCCGCGAAATAGAGCGACATCACAAAGTACTCTTCGCCGTCCGGCGCGGCCCCGGTCGACCGCGGCGCGCCATCGGTGTTCATCGACCACGCAAAATACCCCACCGACGGATTCTTCGGATCAGTGATGAGCATATAAGTATGCGCCCAGTTCCATATCGCGTCGAACTCGCGCTTGTGGTTTAACTGGACGGCGA
This sequence comes from Occallatibacter sp., assembly GCA_035263625.1. Classification (GTDB taxonomy): domain Bacteria; phylum Acidobacteriota; class Terriglobia; order Terriglobales; family Acidobacteriaceae; genus Telmatobacter. The sequence goes on along the minus strand of DATFRB010000077.1, from coordinate 27,819 downwards.
TCATCATGCCGTAGCTCATGCCCTCGGAGCGCGCATCGTTGTTGGCCCAGTCGGTAACGTAGGCCAGCGTGCCGTTCTCGTTCGCGCCCGTCTCGAAGTAGATGCGCTCTTCCTGCCCGTCGCCGTGAAAGAGCTGCTGGAATGCCTTATCGATTTTGGCCCGGCTCTCTTCGGGCCCGTGGCCAATCTCTGCGAACAGATCGCGATAGTGGTGAGTCTTGAATGCGCCGTCGCCATCGCCGGGGAAGCGCTTGATCTCCCCGAGCGGCTTGTCCGTATACGGCAGAGGCATGCGAACCCCGGGCGTCTGCGCAGGAGCCTGCGTTGGCGGCGAAGCCGGAGCCTGCGCAATGCCCATGCAGGCCGAAGCCATGCCGGTTGCGGCGACATGCAGAACGAGCGCGCGCAGAAAGCTCGAAGAAATCATCAGGAGACAGCCTCGTTTCGGAATTGCGAAAGGTTGATTGCGGCTTGACAGTCCATTCCACACGATTCGGCCTCATTCCGTCGAGTCCCGCACGATATGCGTACGCGGCGAAGCCCGCTCATCGCGCGGCGATTGCGCCACGTCGCTGTGATAGCATCCGCTCGAATCATCCTGTGCGTTCGCGGCTCCGCGAATCCCGACCCAATTCCGCCGCGAGCATGGAGAAATCATCGTGAACCTTCGCCTGCTTTTTGGCGCGACAGTCTTCCTGGCCGCCTTCCTTTTATTCCTGGTCGAGCCGATCGCGGCCAAACAGCTGCTCCCAATTCTCGGTGGCTCAGCCTCGGTCTGGATCACCTGCCTCGTCTTCTTCCAGACCACGTTGCTTGTGGGCTATCTCTACGCGCACTTTAACTCGCGCAGAACAAGCTGGACCGGACATATCGGACTATTGGGATTCGCGGTGGCGGAGTCCATCCGGTGGGGATTGGGCGATCCCGGCTTGGCCTCCGGATCAAGTCATCCTATTTGGGCAGTGTTTGAAGGGCTAAGCGCATGGATTGGACTGCCGTTCATTGTGCTTAGCGCTACAAGTCCTCTCCTGCAGGTTTGGTGGTCGCGATTCGAAACTGGCCATATTCCGTACCGTCTCTACGCACTGTCCAATCTCGCTTCGCTGCTCGCGCTCGGCCTGTACCCCTCGCTTGTCGAGCCGCTCCTCACCCTCCACCAGCAACGGGTGCTGTGGTTCTGGGGATTTGTAGTTTTTGCCATATTGTCAGTCCAGCTGACGCTGAAGGTTCGCGCTGTGCAGCCGGCTCTCCTTCGCGAAGAGGCTGTCAGGATCTCGGTCCCCGACGAATCTCCGCTTCCTAAATCCTCGCGCTTTCACAAGCTGCTGTGGGTCCTGCTCCCCATGGGCGCGGCCATGCAGCTCTGTGCAGTCACCAGCTACCTCACCGCCAACGTCGCAGCCATCCCGCTGCTCTGGGTCCTTCCCCTCGGCGTCTACCTCCTCACGCTGATCCTTTCGTTCCAGTTTCAGGTCGTATTGCCCTGGGGAATCATCGCGCGGCTCATGGTGGTGATGCTCGCGGCCCTCGCGTACGGCCTCGCTCAGACCAACCACACCTGGCCGCTCTGGCTCTCGCTCCTGTTCTTTCTCGCAGAGCTCTTCTTCGCCTGCATCTTCTGCCACACCGCGGCCTGCGCGCTCAGGCCGCAGCGCCCCTCGGAGGCGACGCTCTTCTACTTGTATTTCGCAGCCGGAGGCGCTCTGGGTTCCTTCATCGTCGGCATCGCGTTGCCCCTGCTCACGCGATACAATCTCGACCTCCCCATCACGTTCCTCGTCACCGCGCTGCTCGCGCTCGCGTTCAACTGGCGCGGCGGCTGGAACCAGCGCCTGCTATGGTCGGTGGCCAGCGCCGCCATGGTAGCGCTCGTCATCATGGTGTACACCGCGTACAGGCACGACACCACGGTCGCCGAACGCAACTTCTACGCCAGCCTGCGTGTCACGCAGGACCACAGCTACCCCGGCGCAACGCTCCGCACGCTGACCAACGGTTCCATCCAGCACGGCACGCAGATCTTCGGCACCGACGAGCTGCGCCACACGCCCACAACCTACTACGCGCTCGAGTCAGGCATCGGTCTCGCGCTTCGCGACTGTTGCCTTCGCCCCGACGGATCTGTCCGTCCGCGCACCATCGGCGTCATCGGCCTCGGCACAGGCACGGTCGCCGCATACGGCCGCCCCGGCGACCGCATCCGCTTCTACGAGATCAATCCCGTGGTCGAGCCGATCGCGCGCAACGTCTTCACGTACATCCGCGACTCCGGCGCGCAAGTGGACGTGGTCCCCGGCGATGCGCGCACCACGCTCGCGGCCCAGGGCCCGCAGAACTTCGACGTTCTGGTCGTCGACGCCTTCAGCGGCGACGCCATCCCGCTGCACCTGCTCACAACGCAGGCCCTCGCGCTTTACCGGCGCCACATGGCGCCCGGTGGCATCATCGCATTCCACATCTCGAACCAGCACGTGAACCTCGGCCCGCCCATTGCATTGCTTGCCGCGTCCGCCGGAATGCAGGCGCGGCGCGTCTCAACGGTCGTCGATCCGGACCACCCCGAGGTGAACTCGCCGGGCGAGTTCAGCGCCACCTGGGTCCTGGTCACAAACAACCAGGACTTCCTCAACCAGCCCGAAGTAGCCGAGCTGGCAAAACCCATCGCCACACGCCGAGGTCTGCGCCTCTGGACCGACGACTACTCCGCGCTCCTGCCAGTGTTGCGCTGGTGAGGAATACCAGTCCCTAATGCCTAATGCATAACCCCTAACCCCTGATCCCTGGTCCCTGGTCCCTGATCCCTGTACTTCCCGTCACAAGACGTTCACACTCCCCATGTGATAGCCTTCCTTTCTCAACTGAAAGACGCCCGGCGGATTCATGTCGCATTCATCTTCCGGGCGCCTGCCGGAGTCTCTCCGCATGGACGAGGAAGACGGCAGACCGGAAGGCCTGGCCGGAGAAGTCGGTTGTTCGGACGCCCTCGTGGACGCCTTCCCGATGTCCCTGCGCATCGCGCAACCGGTTGAGATCTCAACGCATCCCGAAGGTCAGCGTCACGGCGAGGAGATTGGCTGGGGCATTCGCTCCGGCAGCTGCCGACGCGTGCCTTTCCTCGCCACTCCTCCGCCCTTGCCCGCCGTCCTCATTGTCCCCTCCGCGCCGGCCGCAGCTTCCCATCATGTACAAGCCATTTCGCTGCCGCCGCGCAACGCACGCCGAGTTCCGCAATACCAAGGAGAACATCCATGAAAACGTACCAGGGAAGTGAGATCCGCAACGTAGCTGTAGTGGGGCATGCGCACAGCGGCAAAACCACGCTCATTGCCGCTCTGCTGCATGCCGCAAAAATGACTCCCGCGCAGGGCCGCGTCCACGATGGCTCGGCCGTCACCGCCTACGACGAAGAAGAAGTGGCCCGCGGCACCACCATGCAGAACGCCGTCGCCTTCGCCGAGTGGCAGGGCACAAAGATAAATCTCGTCGACACGCCTGGCTTCCACATGTTCTGCCACGAAGCGCGCGCCGCTCTGCTGCCCGTCGAGGCTGCGGCCGTCGTCGTCAACGCGCAGAACGGCGTCGAGCCCGTCACCGAGCGCGTGTGGCGCTACGCCGAGGAAGCCAATATCCCGCGCATCGTGGTCATCAACCAGATGGACCACCCCAAGGCCGGCGGAGGAAGCGGCCTGAGCGCTCTCATCGAAGATCTGCACGAGCGCTGGGGCCGCACCTGCGTGCCCGTTCAGCTGCCCATCGTCGATGCCAACGGGTTCCAGGGCGTAGTCGATCTCGTCACCATGCAGGCCTTCACCTACGCGCCCAATGGTGACGGCCGCGGCAAGGTCGGCGAGATCCCGGCAACTTTGACCAACGCCGCAAAAGAGGCCCACGAAGCGCTCGTCGAGCTCGTCGCCGAAGGCAAGGACGAGCTGATGGAAGAGTTCTTTGAAAAGGGAACTATCCCCGAAGATCACCTCATCAGCGCGCTTCACGAGGCCATCCGCGAAGACCGCATCTTCCCGGTGCTGTTCTCGGCCGGCGAGACCAATGTCGCTACCGATCATCTTCTCGACTTCTTAAAGGTCTACGCCCCGGCCGCCTCTGAACGCGCGCCCTTCGAAGTGCGCCTTCCCGCAATGGCTGCGGCCGGCGCCAACGGCAACGGCGGAGATGCGCATGAGGCGGCTGCAACCGGCGCGCGCAAGGTATCTGACAGCGAGCTGGCCGCCGTAGTCGTCTTCAAAACCATGTCCGATCCCTTCGCGGGCCGCATCAGCTTCTTCAAGGTCGTCAGCGGCATCATCAAGAACGACGCCACGCTCGAAAACTACTCGCGCCGCGGCCAGGAGCGCTTCTCGCACCTAAGCGTCATGCAGGGCCGCAAGGCCGTCGAGGTGCTCGACCTCCACGCCGGCGACATCGGCGCCGTCGCCAAGCTCCGCGACACGCTCACCGGGGACACGCTCGGCACGAAGGGCGGCGAAATCGCCATCGACCTGAAACCCCTGCCCGAGCCCGCCATGACCTACGCCATCGAGCCCAAATCGCGCGCCGACGAAGACAAGCTCGCCCCAGCAATCCACAAGCTCATGGAAGAAGACCTGCTCATCCGCTTCTTCCGCGATCCGCAGACCAACGAGTTTCTCATCGCCGGAGCGGGCCAGCCGCACATCGAAGCCATCGTCTCGCGCCTCAAAAAGCGCTACCACGCCGAGGTCACCCTCAAAGCGCCCAAGGTCCCCTACCGCGAGACCATCCGCGCCAAGGGCGAGGCTCACGGCCGCCACAAGAAGCAGAGCGGCGGCCACGGCCAGTTCGGCGACTGCAAAATCCGCATGGAGCCCATGCCCCGCGGCGGCGGCTTCGAGTTCGCCAGTGAAGTCTTCGGCGGCGCCATCCCCAGGAACTTCATTCCCGCCATCGAGAAGGGCGTCGTCGAAGCCGCCGCCCGCGGATATCTCGCCGGCTACCCCGTCGTCGACTTCAAGGTCATCGTCTACGACGGCTCCTATCACGATGTCGACTCAAACGAACTCAGTTTCAAGACCGCCGGCCGCCTCGCCTTCAAGAAAGCCATGGAGGTATGCAAGCCAGTCCTGCTCGAGCCCATCATGAAGGTCGAAATCGAAGCCCCCGACGAATTCGCCGGCTCTGTCATGGGCGACCTCAACAGCCGCCGAGGCCGCGTGCAGGGCATGGAGTCAAAAGGACGCTCAACCCTCGTCAACGCCGAAGTGCCCATGGCCGAAATGCTCACCTACGGAACCCAATTAACCAGCATGACGCAGGGCAAAGGCAGCTACCGCATGGAGATGGACCACTACGACGTCGTCCCGCAGGCCGTGGCAGAAAAGATCCTAGCCAACGCCAAGCGCCCGGTCGAAGAAGAAGAAGAGTAAAGAAGAACGGTCCACCGGCAATAGTACCCTTTCAACCATTGCCGCAATTCCAATGCCGCAATTCCACCGGCCCTCAACGAGCGCAGTGCGAGCGAGGGCCGGGTAACTGGTGCAATTGGCGATCAGCTTCCGAGGAGAGCCGATATTCCATGATCCAGAGGAATCAACTTGAGGACTGTGAGCAAGTATGCTGCAAGCTCTTGGGGACTCGCGATCGCGTGGTCTAGCGTTATCAAGACTTCTGTCTTACTGCTAATCTCCAGTGCGCCCCACATCAGACATATAGTGGCTGCGATTTGTGCGCCCTTGCTTAAGGGCCATCGTACCTTCTCCGCGTACTTTGGAATAGGCATCAGACGAAGTTCGCTAAAAAAGATCCTATACCCTCGGTTGAACCCTTCGGCGTCGCCAATACGATGCCCGTCTTCTTTCCCAAGGCAATAACCTTCGTCCTTGCCGAGACAATACCCCTCGTGTTTTCCCAGACGTCTGGCAAAAACGAATACTCCAACCGTCACGACCAGAAACCCCGCAAGCCCAACCGCGATCTCTGTCATTCTCGTACCTCTCGGTAAGATTGACGACAGAACCGGGGATTAGGTTGGCTAATTGGTTAGACTGTTGCTCAAAATCTTGGATAATAAAACAAGTAATGATAATAAATAGCTTAATTATCGTAATTAAACACGCAGGACGAAAAAAGGACAGTCTCGGTAAAATCGGTACGAGGTAACTGCCGTGCGCGCGAAACACTCATTGGAACAATGCCAAAGCAAGATTCGGATGACCTTGCTCATCGAGGAGCCTGTCGCATCGCAACTCAGGAAGGCAGTCTTCGATACGGAAACGCGCTACACCATCTCCGAGATCGCAAACGAATCAATGAAGAGATCAGCTCAATTACTTGAACGGCTCTATAACGGAGGCGAACAATTTCCAAAGAGAAGGCATGCGCTCACAGGCGGGCGACCACCCATTTTGAACGGAGGATCTTCAAAGCGAGCTGTGGCTACTCCGATGACCGTATACGTGGAGCGTGAAGTCGCAGAGCGATTCAGAGACGCCGTCTATTACACGCCAACACATGAAACAATAACGCGCGTGATCTCAAAGGCTCTCGGGCATGCTGCACGCATTCTCAATCGAAAACGAATGACGGCGGAACGAAAACGGAAATTAGGTGAAACACGAAAAGTATCTGAGGATTTGCTGTAATGGGCCTCAACATTGCAACGGAATCTGCGAACGGGCCGCCCAGGCGGACGAGCAAAGCCAACCAATATCTCGCGCCATTGGATCGAAGCAGACGAAAAGCGAGCACGAATAGTCACGGCGTCCCATCCTCTCCCGCGCCATCGCGGAAGAGGATGGGAAACCCATCGCAGCTTCTCACACAGCCGCGGCAGCCTCCGCTTCTACCGCCGCCGCAGGCCCGTACTGCTGGAACAGCTTCGTAAACGTGGAGTTGTTCTGATCCTCCAGCACCACAGCCCACGCCGCCAGGCTCGACATCAGGTTCACCTGCGTCGCGGTAAGGTCCGTATTCATCGTCAGGTAATTGGGAAAGTTGTACTGCGTAATATCGTTCTGGATAAAGCCTGCCACCTCGGGATTGTTGGCAAACTGATCCACAAACGGCTGCAGATAGTTCAGGTAACACCACAGAATGGTGACCGGCTCCTTGTTCGCGGGGATTCCGAACCACGAATTCGGCATCACGCTCAACGTCTGCTGGAAGATCGCCGGCCCCGCGTTCGTCCCTCCGTTATTCGCCGCGGCCCACAGCCCCTGCAGAAGGGCGGGGAACTGGTCCGAGGCAAACACCTGGTTATTGGCATAGCCCTGCGCCAGGCTGTCCACGCAGGTCGCGCCCGCATAGAGCACGTACCCTTTGTTGCATTCATTGATGTCGCCATTCCCATACGGCTGGTATCCAAACAGAGGTGGAATCGCATCATCCACAACAATGTTCGTGTTCGGCAGGTATCCGCCCTTCCCGTCGGAAATTCCGTACGCCCCCCTCACGAGCGCCTGCTGCGAATTGGTGAACGAGATCAGCGCCTTGATGTCGTCATACGCAAGCATCGCGTTGATCCCGCAGTTCTCGAGGTACCCGCCGTCGGCAAATCCTGTGGCCTGTGGATTCGTCACCGCCTTCGGGTTCAGAACCGGCCAGTAGTTATACTGCGGGATCAGGTCCTGCGGATTCGGGAATGACCACGCCGCCGCGGAGGCTATCGTGGGCGCTGTCTCGGTGCGCGCGACGAAGGCCTTGGCCTGCATCCGGCTCGTGCCGAAAAGGTGGCTGTAGATCCAGTTGTAAATGTCCTGAATGTACTGCGCCATGTCCCAGATGAACTGCAGTGGATTATCTTCCCACTGCTGAATCTGGTTCTGCAGCACACCGGCGAAAAACGAACTGCTGGTCCCCGCAATATCGGTCAGCGACCACTGCCGCGTCTGGCCAACTGAAACCTGGCTTCCGCTCACCGACTGGAGCGTCGAGTTGAAGGCGAACGAAGTCACGCCGCCTCCACCCGGCGTCAATCCATTCTGGTCGGTCCCCTTCGGCGTGCCCACAATCCCGGTGATGAACGGCGTCGCCTGCACCGGCGCGAACGACTTCACCTTCGTCCCCGGTTCGTTCACAAGCATCGCCATGTTGCATGCCAGGAACGGCCGCGGTGTGCGGCTGCTCCCGCTCGCCACCAGGTAAGCCGTCTCCCCCGCCAGCGATGGATTCGGCCCCGTCACGTCAGCTTTCAGTGTGTTGCTGTCGTTCGAGAACATGTCCGTCGGCTGCAGGTTCGCTCCGAACTGAAACAGGCCCGCGGGCTGAAGGATATTCATGCCGATGATCGTCTGCCACAGCATGTTGGTGGGCACGCCAATCTCGTAAAGAATCACCGCCTGCAGCGCCAGGAACACCGGCGAAAAGACCCAGTTCGTCACCGGGGCAGCCGCGCTCGTTGGCGCAAGAATGCCAAGCTGTTGCAGCGTCTCCGATCCGATGTTTGGATTGAACGTGCCGAGAAATGCAGCGTCCGCAGGGCTTCCCGTCTGCAGAAACTCATACGGAACGCCTAGCCACGAACCGCCGGAGACCGTAGAGAGAGCCTTGATCTGGCCCAGCAGGCTCGTGCCATTCAGGGTCAGGTAACTCAGCGCCTGTAACTGCCCCATCCCGGCAGTGAGTGCGCGCGATCCGCCTCCGGACAGGCAAACTCCGATCGACCCGGCCGGCGCCGGCGGATTGGAATAAAACTGACCAACAGTAAGAGGCGGGGTAGTTGTTAAACCGGCGTTAAAGCTTCCAGAAGGCATTGATCTCCTCGCAATCTAACGCGAGAGCCGGGGAGAAACCTGCGTGCCAGGCCTGGTTCATTCCTGTTTTTGTGATAACTGCCCTGTGGAGTCTGACAGACTAAAAACTCAATGTCAATCAGCCGACATAAGTGATCTGCCAGCAGTGACCACCAATCACGGGTGCCCCGGAGCCTGCCCTGAGCTTGTCGAAGGGTCCCTCGCACTTGGGGACGGCGGAAGGAAGCTCACCGTCATGGGTGCCCCGGGAGGGACGCCAACTTCCAGGAGTTCCAAACTGAGAACTTAGAACTGCGAACTGCGAACTGTGAACTAAGAACTGACACCTAATCCCGGTAAGCCCGATTCTCCTGGTAGAGCCGTATCCGCGCTGAGATCATCTGCTGCAATCCGCTGTTCCCCTGGCTCGTCGCAAGCGTCAGCGCGCGCTGCGCCGTCGACAATGCGTCCGTAAACTTCCCCGCCTCCGCATACGCCGCGCCAAGCGTGTCCAGCACCACCGGGTCCGCGCCCTTTCGTATCTCGTTCGCATGCCCCGCCAGCTTCACAGCCTCCGCGCCATTGCGCAAATGCTCATCCCCGGCGCTCGCGAGGATGCGCGCAGCGCCAACCAGCGCGTCCACGTTATCCGGGTCCTCCTCGATCGCCTTGCGCCAGTGCGTCAGGGCCGTGGCGTCCTGGTGCTCGATTCCATACGCCTGCGCCAGCGCCTGCTCGCCCGAGGGGAAGCTCGGATTCATCTCGAGCGTCCGCTCCAGCTCCGTAATCGCCTCAGCCGACTTGCCCTGCTGCAGCAGAAACGCGCCCAGGTTGTAGTGCGCCTGCGCCATCCACGGGCTGATCTCGAGCGCCTTGCGCACTTCCGTAATCGCGCCTTCGTTGTCGCCTTGCAGATACAGCACCGCCGACAGATCGTTATGTACGCGCGCGTCATCCGGCGTCACCTGCTCCGCCTGCCGCAGCACGCCCAGCGCGTTCGTGTAGTCCTTCTTGTCCTCGAGGTCGAGCGCCTTTTCGATCAGCCGGTAAATCTTGATTGCCGGAATCTGGATATCGTCGATCCCGTCGCCTGCAATGTTCACGAACTCCGGCAGATTCACCGCGCGGTTCGAAGCCGTCGCATTGTCGATCAGAATCGCAGGGCTCGAGTTCCCCTCCTCATCCATGTGCGTCAAATACATCTTCGTGTAAGGCCCGCGCGCCTTCGACGAGAACACCAGCCACTTCCCGTTCGGCGACCAGCTGTGCCACGAGTTCATCGGGAACATGTTGGCGCGCAGCTTCCGCGCCTTGCCGCCCTCGAATGGAACAATATAAAGCTGGCTGTCGGGTCGCATCACTTCACCGTTCTTCGCCTCGACAAATACAATCCACTTCCCGTCGGGGCTCACCTTGGGGAAGCTGTTGCTCATGCCGTTCTCGCTCGCGCCCGCAATGCGTTCGGCCGTCCCGCCTTTGCCGTCGTTGAACGGCACGCGATATAAGTCATATTGAATCGGCGTCTCATTGGGGTCGTTCGCATACTGCGCCAGCGGCTTGTCCTTCTCGTAGGGCTCCTTGGCCAGCGCGCGCGCAAACACGACCCACTTCCCGTCGGGACTCCACACGCCGCCCGTCTGCACGTACTTCTTGTCGTCAGCGCCTGGCAGCGGCTGACGCTTGCCCGTCTCCCGGTCATACCACTCGAGAATGCCCTTCGTCGGGTAGAACACCTGCAGAAACTTGTACGTCGGGAAATTGCGTACGTAAAACGCCTGGTTGAACTCGAGGCTCGAGCCTGTAAACGTGCTCAGCGCATACCGCCCGGTCGGCGAAATCCTCGACATGAATCCCACGCGCATCTTCCCCGCGCGCCCGTCCGTGTTCCACTGCACCACGCGGTTATCGGTAATGGAGATGTGCTTCTCGATCGGCGCAATCGCGTAGAGCCCTTTGTCGTTGTTCGGCCCGTCGAGGTCGATCCCCATCGTCTTGCCGTCGGCCGAGAACGAGTGGCAGTTCAGGCACGTCGGCACATCGGTCAGCATGGTGTGGCTCTCCGGCTCGCGAATGTCGCGCAGCCGCCACTTGATCAGGTGGATCGCATTGTTCGGCAGCGGCTGGATCACTCCATCCGCATTCGCGCCCGGCATCAGCGGAACGTCGCGAAAGAAGATAGGCGCGCCCACCGGATCGGTCGAAGTCGTGAATGCAATGTGCCCCGCCGTCGAATCGGCCTTGCCGTCGCGCAGGCCCGTCACCGTGAACACCGCCGGCCCATTCACCGAGTGCTGCTGGATCGCCTTCCACGTCGCGTCGTCAGGCTTCCACGTCCACGCCTCGGCTTCTTTGGGTGTCAGCTTCGGCGGCTCGTTCGTCGGCGCCACGCACCGCGGATCGATATCGCCAATCTGCATCCTCTGCCCGTGCGAGAGCGCGTGAACCGCCGGCGAGTGGTCCGCGAACGAAACCGTGATCTCCCAAGCATTCGACGAGGCCCCGTCGCGCCACAGGAAGGTCGGCGGCGTGATCCCCGGCGGAAAGATCGATCCCTCCTCCGGATAATCGATCAACACCTTGGCCAGGCTCTTTTGTGTAGAGGAGTGCGAAGGTACAGGCTGGTCCGTGCTCGAGAAGGCCGCGCTTGCGGTCGAACTTGAAGAGGCCTTGGGTCCCGACGGCACGATGCAGAGGAACAGGAGCACGACTACCAGCGGCGTAAGAGCTACAGCGAGCAGGCGCACCCGCTCCCGAACGAAAGAGTGGGCTGCATCAGGCATGTCCAAAATTCTACACATTTCCGATGAGATTTTCTCGCACTTTCTTATGTGTGCCTGCAGGGCCTCCCGCGCCAGTCGACTGCCCCCGTTGCCTTCAATTGGTCGAGTCCAGGAAAACTGTTGACTCCGAGTAATATTGCTCAATGGCATCCTTCTATCGGTCAACGGTGAGTACGTTTATTTCATTGACCAATGATGAGATACTTGCCCGTCTCGAAGTTGCCTATGCGAAGCACGGGTACACACGACAGTTCTCGGATCAGACTTTAACGTGGCAGCGTGATCTCCAACTCATGCGCGAAACACTTGAGTCCTGCGTTGCTCTGTCTCAATCTGCCGCGAATTGGGGAATCTTGCTGGAGTTCTCGATTCCACGCAAGGAAATGCGAATCGATGTCGTCCTGCTTATTCAAAGCACAATCGTCGTGCTGGAGAGCAAGTCTGGCGATCTGTCGGTGCAGGCTCGCCGCCAGGTCGAGGAATACGCTCTATTGCTTCACTACTTCCACAAGGGATCAACAGAGCATCACATCGTACCGGTTCTCGTATCGCCAGCCGCGGAAGGACTAAAACTCGACGCTTTGGCGCAATACGAGATGTTTCCCCAACTAGCCACCTATTGGATTGCAAATGTCATTACGACGTCCTGGTCGCAGTTAAGCAAACTTCTCATTTCGCTCGTGGAAGATGGGAACGCTCAGATCGATCCATCGATTTGGGATGTTAGTCCGTACTACCCTGTTCCAACAATCATCGAAGCAGCAAAACAACTTCGAACGGGGCTCTCCATTCGGGAGATTGCCCATTCGGAAGCATCAGAGCACGAGATTGAAGCGGTCCGTAATGCGATTCAGGGATATATCGATGAAGCCCGGACACATCATCAACACATCATCTGCTTCCTCACCGGAGTCCCAGGGTCAGGGAAGACGCTCGTTGGCCTCAGCCTTGCCCATCTCGACGGTGAAAGCCAGTCTGAAGCAGTGCACTTCATGAGCGGCAATGGGCCGCTCGTCAAGGTACTTCAACACCTATTTACTCAAGAGGGAAGAAAGCAGGGGGACAGCGTCCCGCAAGCTCGGGTACGGGCAAAAGCTTTGATTGAAAATGTTCACGTTTTCGCTCGTCATCACACGGAAGAGGATTTTGGAGCGCCATCTAATCATGCGGTGATATTTGATGAAGCGCAGCGAGCGTGGAACCGTGCGCAAAACAAGAAGAAATTCAATCGCGATTACTCAGAGCCAGAGATGCTTCTTAACATTATGGAGCGGCATGCAGACTGGGCCGCAGTAGTTGCTCTCGTTGGCGGCGGACAGGAGATCAATGACGGTGAAGCTGGATTAGAAGAGTGGGGCCGAGCTCTTGCTGCACGCGAAAAGAAGTGGCTGATCTCGGCATCCCCCGAGGTTATTAAAGGCGGAGAATCCACTGCCGGTCATCGTTTATTTGATGAGCCTAATCCCCATCTCATCATCCTCACGAATGAAGCGCTTCACCTTCGCACGTCCAATCGAAGCCTGCGTGCTGAAAAGCTAGCGACATGGGTGAATCACGTCTTGGACGGTAACGCTGATCGTGCAGCTTCCATCGGAATTACCGAGAAATTTCCCGTTTTCATGTCACGCAATCTGAACGAGGTTCGTGCGCACCTTCGAAAACATGGAATTGGTGAGAATCGATTTGGCTTGGTCGGTTCGTCGGGTGCCGCACGGCTTCGAGCCGAAGGCCTGGAGCCAAGTTCGACATTTCACGCCGACTACCCGTGGGAATATTGGTACCTCGCAAATAAATCAGACGTCCGCTCTAGCTTTCAATGCGAAGTCTTTGCGACGGAGTTCGAAATTCAAGGACTCGAACTCGACTGGATTGGACTGTGTTGGGGTGGCGATTTCGTTTGGGACGACTCGCAGGGTTGGCTGCTAAGAAATTTTCGACCCGGTGCCACAAATCGCTGGCTGTCAATTAAGAAAAGTGACAAAAGAAATTTCCGCCGAAACGCCTATCGGGTCCTCTTCACTCGCGCCAGGCAAGGCATGATTCTCTTTGTTCCTCAAGGAGAGGAAGGCGACCCAACGACAAATCGCGATGAATTCGAAGCGACCGCCCGATTCCTTCTCCGCTGTGGCGTCCTTCCACTGGACTTAGCACGTGAAGGCCCTCCCAAGGTTTTCTCGCCTTTGCAACTTTCTTTTTAGCTGGCTCCCCATCCCAGATTGAGGTACTATCAAAATACCCGCCGGTCTCCCCGGCCGAGGAGGAGAACAGTGTTCAAATCCGTCGCCGTCTCAAGACGACCTATTCGCTGAACATTGCCTCGGGTTTCCCAACCGCCGCCCTCAGCGGCGTCCCGAGGTCGACTTCAGCCCCGGGTATTTGCTCTGCACAACTGAATCCGACTGCAGCGTGAGCCCTTCGCCCATGCCCGTCCGACCCCTTTCGGACCGGCAGACGTGGAGTTCCCAATGTCATTGCTCGAGTCCATAACCCCGCAACCGGCCAACTCCGGCCAGCGAAGTCTCTGGGCCTCCGTGCGCGAAGCCCTGCGCGGCTCCCACCAGGACTACACCACCGGCAGCCTCAACCGCTCCATCCTCCTGCTCGCCATCCCCATGGTGCTCGAGATGGTCCTCGAGTCGCTGTTCGCCGTCGTGGACGTCTTCTGGGTGGGCCGCCTCGGCGCGGACGCAGTCGCCACCGTCGGCCTCACCGAATCCATGCTGGCCCTCGTCTTCGCCATCGGCATCGGCCTCTCCATGTCCACCACGGCCATGGTGGCGCGCCGCATCGGCGAAAAGAAACCCGAGGAAGCATCCATCGCCGGCATGCAGGCCATCGTGCTTGGCCTCGTCATCTCGCTCACCCTCGGCATCCCCGCGGGCGTCTTCGCTCCGCGCCTGCTCGCGCTCATGGGCGCGTCGCCGGCCATTGTCGCCGGCGGCTCGGGCTACGCGCGCATCGCTCTCGGCGGCTGCGGAGCCATCGTCATGCTGTTCCTCAACAATGCCATCTTCCGCGGCGCGGGCGATGCAGCCATCGCCATGCGCCTGCTGTGGGTGTCGAACATCATCAACCTCATCCTCGACCCGTGCCTGATTTTTGGGCTCGGCCCATTCCCGCACATGGGAGTCACCGGCGCCGCCATGGCCACGTTCACCGGCCGCAGCATCGGAGTGCTCTACCAGTTCTGGCGCCTCGCCCGCGGAACCGAGCGGCTCGTCGGCCTCGCGCATCACCTACGCGTGAACCTGTCCGTCATGACGCGCCTGCTCCGCGTCTCCATCACCGGAATCCTCCAGTTCGCCATCGGCCACGTGAGCTGGATCTTCCTCGTCCGCATCGTCGCCATGTTCGGCGCCGCATCGGTCGCGGGATACACCGTCGCCATTCGCATCGTGGTGTTCTTCATCCTGCCTTCCTGGGGACTGAGCAACGCCGCGGCCACGCTCGTGGGCCAGAACCTCGGCGCAAAGAACCCCGACCGCGCCGCGCAGGCCGTCTGGCGCACCGGCTTCTACAACATGCTGTTCCTCGGGCTCATCGGCATCTTTTTCGTGGTGTTCGCCACTCCGGTAGTCCGCCTCTTCATCGCCGACCCGGCCGTGATCCCCATCGCCGCGGTAGCGCTGCGCACGTTCGCCTGCGGCAACGTGGGCTACGCCTACGGAATGGTCATGCTCCAGGCCTTCAACGGCGCGGGAGACACTGTCACGCCCACCATCGTCAACTTTTTCGGCTTCTGGGTGCTCGAGCTGCCGCTGGCCTGGCTGCTCGCCGTCACCCTCGGCATGCGCGGCGAAGGCGCGTTCCTCTCCATCGTCGTGGCGGAGTGCTCTATGGCCCTCGCCGGCATAGTCCTGTTCCGCCGGGGCCGCTGGAAGAAGCAGAAGATTTAACCGTCAGCCTCGTCTGGGCCGGAGCCACCACTCCGGCCCGCACCTTCTCGCGGAAACGCGGTGAGAAGCAGTGCGACGCCCGTGCCGGTCATCCCGGTTTGGCCATTCGCCACGCCATCGAAATGGGCACGTACTGGCGTTCCTGGCATCTGAGGCAGCGAATGGGGTACTGCAGGACCAGCAACTCGAAAACATCCACAACGCGAAATCGGGAAAGACGAAAAGCTTCAGTACCGCAGCGATGGCATCTCATGTAGGGGCCCTCGAATCGAGACCAGCCTAACACCCGCCCGTGCGCAAAATCCCGCAATCAGGGAACACCGAGCCGCATCCCGCACCCCGCGCACGAGCCAGCCCCGCATTTTTCCCTGTTACCCGAATCGCAAGCCCCACCCGCGACATCTGAGAAAATGAATGTCAGTGAGCCGATCGCTACAATCTGCAAGGCGGCCGCGGCGGCTGCCCGCTCTTTTTGCGCTCCTTTGGGCCGCGCCGCTCGCGCTCGCGCAGTATGCGAACCCAACTTCCGCAGCCAATCCGTTCTACGGCAGCATCACCGTCGCTCCGGTCACAGGCGAAACCATCCAGCTCTCCCTTGACGACGCCATCCAGCGCGGCCTCAAAACCAACCTCGGCCTCCAGGAAGCCCAGAACTCAGCCCGCGCCATCCACGCCGAGCAGATGCAGGCCCTCCAGGAGTTCCTGCCCACCATCTCGCTCACCGGTGACACCGGCTTCTACCAGCACGATCTCGCCGCCCTTGGCTTTTCCGCCAGCACGTTCAACAAGTTCGCAGGCCTCTTTCCTCCCGGCGTGAAGCCCAACTTCCCGCTCGTCACAAAGGACACCCTCACCGAGGGCCAGGTCCACTACGAACAAACCCTCTTCTCCGGCCCCGTCATTGCCGGATGGCGCGCTGCCGGCGCAGCCACGCGCGCCTCGCACTTCGCCGTCAATACCGCCCGCGGGGACGTAGTCCAGAACGTCGCGTCAACTTACCTGCAATCCATCGCCGCCTCGAGCGACGTAGAAAACGCCAAAGCCCTCGAGCAGGCCGACCTCGTTCAGCTCAACCACACCCGCGATCAGCACGAAGCCGGCGTCGCCTCCAACCTCGACGAAGTCCGCGCCCGCGTCCAGTATCAGACGCAGCAGCAGGCCGTCCTCGCCGCGCAAAACGACCTCGACAAGGACCTCATCCTGCTCAAGCGCGAGATCGGCCTCTCTCCCGGTCAGGACCTCGTCCTCACCGACCACACGCCCTACAACGACCTCGCCCTCCAGACGCCCGAAGAAGTCCGCGCCTCCGCCTTCCGCTACCGCAACGACTACCAGAACCTCCAGAATCAGGTCCAGGAACTCAAGGCCATCCACGCCGCCTACCGCTCCCAGCGCTGGCCCAAGCTCAGCTTCAGCGGCAACTACGGCGTCGAGGCCATCGGCGGCGTCCTCTCCCACGGCACCTTCGCCGCCATCGGAACCCTCAGCGTTCCCGTCTTCCGCGAAGCCGGCCTGCGCGGCGACATCGACGCATCCCAGGCGCAGTTGAACGCCGTCGAATCCCAGCTCGACGACCTGCGCGGCAAGATCGACCAGCAGGTCCGCACCGCGCTGCTCGACGTTGCCGCCGCCAACAAGCTCGTCGAAGTCTCCCGCTCCAACGTGGATCTAGCGACCCGCGGCCTCAGCGACGAAACCGACCGCGTCAACGCCGGCGTAGACGACACCCTGCCGCTAGTCACCGCCCAGGCCGCCCTCGCCGCCGCCCAGCGCAACCTCGTCCAGAGCCTCTACGCGTACAACGTCTCCAAGCTCGCCTTAGCCCGCGCCGCCGGCGTCCTCGAACTCCAGTACCGCGACTACATCGGCAGATAACGTATTCATCCAGCAAAGCCAAAATCCTGCGCCACCTAAGTCGCAATCCTGCGTTAGTCTGGAACTGATTTCATCCATGTTTGATAGAGAGCTGCAAATCAATGTCGTAATTAACGCGCCGTAGGCGCAGCGATTGTTAGCCCCGCGCTTTAGCGTGGGGAAGCGGGCCCCACATGATTTCTCGCGGAGTCCCGTAGGGACGGTGCCGAACCATGACTCGTGCAGGAATCAAAACTCGAACGGGATGCTTTTCCTGCCCCGGAACATTCGCGCACACAAACGCAACGAAAATCAGCCAACTTGGACCGAGCAACTCTCAACAAACCTAAAGGCTTGGTTCGATTCTTCGGCAGCCCTGACTCGTTCCAAACAACGGCAGCCCTCACCGGAGGAAAGGAAACGTGCCCAGAAAGCTGCGGATCAACTACTACGTCGAGCCTGACCCGGCCGCCCTCGCGCGCCGCGCCGCGCAATATCTCTCCGAAATGGTGCACGAGGCCGCAGACGCCCGGGGCCGCGCCCGCATCGCCATCAGCGGCGGCTCCACCCCCAAAGCCGCGTTCCAGCGCCTGGCCGATCCGAACCAGCGCTATCGCGCCGCCATGCCCTGGGACCGCCTCGACCTCTACTGGGTCGACGAGCGCACGGTCCCGCCCGACCACCCCGACTCCAACTACCGCATGACCCGCGAAGCCCTCCTCAGCCACGTGCCGCTTCCGCCCGAACAGATCCATCGCATGGAAGGCGAGCTCGAGCCCGAAGCCGCCGCCTCGCGCTACGAGTCCCTCCTGCGCGACACCTTCCGTCTTGAAGGCGCCGAAACCCCGCGCTTCGATCTCGTCCAGCTCGGCATGGGCCCCGACGGCCACACCGCGTCGCTGTTCCCGCACACCGCCGCCATCCACGAGATGGGCCGCCTCGTCGCCGCCAACCACGTGCCCCAGCTCGATACCTGGCGCATCACTCTCACGTGGCCTGTCATCAACCACGCAAGCTCCGTCTTCTTCCTCATCGCCGGTGAAGACAAGGCCGAGCGCGTTCACGAAGTATTCACCGGGCCGCGCGATCCTGAGCGCCTCCCAAGCCAGCTCATATGGCCCTCAAGCGGTATACTCACCTTGTTCTTGGATAAGGCCGCTGCTGCTCATCTTCCCGCACCAAATGGAGAAGGCTGCGGAACATTGGAGAGAGAAAGATGATTCTTGCCGGCGACGTTGGCGGCACTAAGGTACACCTCGCCCTGTACGATTTCACCAACGGAAAACTGGATTATCGGCGCGAGGAACGGTTCCCCGCAAAGGATTACTCCGGGCTTGAGGCCATCGTCACCGAATTCCTCCGCGCCGACAAGGCAACCGCCGCCTGCTTCGGCGTCCCCGGCCCCGTACGCGACGGCCGCCTGCGCCTCACCAACCTTCCCTGGACCCTCGACGCCCGCGAGCTCTCGCACTCTCTCAACATCGATCACGTCTTCCTCATCAACGATCTCGAAGCCAACGGCTACGGCATCGCCGAGCTCCAGCCCGACCAGATCTACACCCTCAGCGAAGGCGACCCCAGCCAGATCGGCAACCGCGCTCTCATCGCCGCCGGCACCGGCCTCGGCGAGGGCCTGCTCACATGGAACGGCCGCATCCACGTCCCGTATCCCTCCGAGGGTGGCCATGCCGACTACGCCCCCCGCAACGAAGACGAGATCGACCTCTTCCGCTTCCTCAAGCAGAAATACAACGGCCGCATCAGCTTCGAGCGCGTCGTCAGCGGCATGGGCATGACCAACATCTTCGAGTTCCTGCGCGACGTGCGCGGCATGGATGTCGAGCCCGATCTCGCCGAGAAGATCGCCGCGGCGCCTGACGCAAATGCCGTCATCACGGAAAAGGGTCTCAGCGGCAAAAGCGAAATCTGCGTCCGCACTCTGGATATGTTCGTCTCCGCCTACGGCGCCGAAGCCGGCAACCTCGCGCTCAAGGTCCTCTCCGTCAGCGGCCTCTACCTCGGCGGCGGAATCGCCCCGCGCATCCTCGAGAAGCTAAAGGACGGCACCTTCATGAAGGCTTTCACCGACAAGGGCCGCCTTAGCCAGCTGCTCATCAACATGCCGGTCCGCGTCATCCTCGAGAGCCGCGCCGCCGTCCTCGGCGCAGCCGCTTACGCTGAAGCCCGCGCCGCATTCATCAGCGGCGTTTCCCCCCGCGCCGCCTCCATCCACAACTAAGTTCTTGATCATCGCCCACGGGATGGGCCGGCTGCTCGGCTGGCCTTTCTCTTTGCGCAAATCCGCGGCGTCAATTGCCCACGCTGAAGATCACGTTGATCGTGGTATCCACGTCGACCGGCTCTCCGTTCAGCATGTACGGCTTGTATCTCCAGTGCGATACGGCCCATAGCGAGGACGCGGCCAGGGAGGGCCACGGAGTCGACACAACATGGAGATCATGCACCGCGCCGTCCATCCCAATGATCGCTCTCAGCACAACTCGGCCCGAAAGTCGGGCTGCTTTGGCGTCTTCAGGATAGACCGGGACCTCCTTCTTGACGAGGTTGCCCGCAGACACGCCGGCGCTCACAGGCACGGCGTTTCCAAACTTTGTAGTGACCGCGTTGGGGCTCGCCACCAGGGCCGGATCGGACCCATTGATTGTTGTGATCGAATTCACCTCGGCAGTGAGAATCTTGCGTTTACCCTCAAACATGAAGATCTCCCGCGCAAGATAGGGCCCGTTCGGAAACCTCACAATATGGTTGAACTCGGTTGAGATGGTACCGAACGAATAGCTTATGCGGAGCGCAGGCGTGGCGGAGTCGAAGCAGTAGGTCGGAAACAGTCCGAGCGGCACTGTCTGCACCTGCCTGTTTGCCGGCATCTTGGGAACAACCATGATGCAGGAGAGCTTCGACCCTCCCGCAGATTTGAGCTCGCGATCAAGCCGGTAACTGTTTGGATCGTAATCCTGCTCTTTCGGCATGGGCGAAATCAACGCGGCTTGCAGCTTGTACTCAAAGAACTCGATGGGTGTGCCGGTCGATAAGTAGGCGTGCTTGCCGTCGGAGGTGTGCCAATCCGTATGTGTGGCGTCCGCACGCGCCCAAGAGCTGCGATCTACACTCGGCGAGGCCCACCAGTACTCGTACGTACCCTGGCTCGCAGGATTCCCTTTTTCGTCGTAAAGCTGGTAGCTCGCTTTCAAATGCCAGGGCTTCATGGCCGAGTTCGAAAAGTCGTAAAGGGGCGCCGCGGCGCGCAAAACCGCCAGCGGATCCTTCGGCGTCTCAGGAACGGTAGTTGCACCGGTCTGCGCGAGAGCCGTTGCGGAAATTGCAAGTAGTGCGGCAATCCAGCGATTCATGGGAATGCAGTCAGCGTAACATGCCGAAATCTGCGGGTGAATCTACCGCCTCATCGCCGCCCCCACCGTCGCAATCGTCCCGTGATAGAAGTACTGTCCCAGCCCCACCGTAAACAGCCAGCACCCGTAGAGCGCATGCTCAAAACTCTACGTCGCAAACGAACCCCCGCCTCGGGCGGTCTGCTTCTCGCAGATTCCTCACGGCCAATTGTGACAAAGAGGCTATGCTGAAAGCGATCCTCAACGGCAATGACCTTCGCCCACACCATCGACCGCGTCCGCTACAGCTTCGGCAGCCTGCACGAGCTGCTCGCCAGGGCTACGCCTCTGCGTTCCGGTGACGTACTCGCCGGTGTCGCCGCCGAATCGGCCCGCGAGCGCGTCGCCGCGCAATTTGCCCTCGCCGACGTGCCCCTCCAGCAATTCCTCAATGAGCAGGTCATCCCCTACGAATCCGACGAAGTCACGCGCCTCATCCTCGACACGCACGACGCGCAGGCCTTTGCGCCCATCCGCTCCTTCACCGCCGGCGAGCTGCGCGACTGGCTCCTCTCTGATGAGGCCACTCCCGAAAGAATCTCCGCCCTCGCCCCCGGCCTCACGCCCGAAATGGCAGCCGCGGTCAGCAAGCTGATGCGCCTCCAGGACCTGATCGCCGCCGCCCAAAAAATCCGCGTGGTCACGCGCTTCCGCACCACCATCGGCCTCCCTCAGCGTCTCAGCGCGCGCCTCCAGCCCAATCATCCCATCGACGATCCCGCCGGAATCGCCGCGTCCATCATCGACGGCCTTCTTCTCGCGTCTGGTGATGCAGTCATCGGCATCAATCCCGCCGGAGACAGCGTCGAGACCACCGTTCGCCTTCTGCGCCTCATCGACGCGATTCGCCTCCGTTTCCAGATCCCCGCGCAGAGCTGCGTCCTCGCCCACATCACCACGCAGATGGCCGCTCTTGAAGCCGGCGCGCCGGTTGACCTGCTTTTCCAGTCCATCGCCGGAACCGAGGCCGCCAACCGCAGCTTCGGCGTAAATCTCGCGCTCCTCCGCGAAGCGCACGACGCCGGCCGCCAGCTCAACCGCGGAGCCGTGTGCGCCGGCGGCATCATGGGCGTCGACATCATGTACTTCGAAACCGGACAGGGCTCGGCGCTCTCCGCCAACGCCCATCATGGCGTGGACCAGCAGACCCTCGAAGCCCGCGCCTACGGACTCGCGCGCGCCTTCCGTCCCATGCTCGTCAACACCGTCGTCGGCTTCATCGGCCCCGAGTATCTCTACGACGGCAAGCAGATCGCGCGCGCCGGTCTCGAAGATCACTTCTGCGGCAAGCTGCTCGGCCTTCCCATGGGCTGCGACGTCTGCTACACCAACCACGCCGAGGCCGACCAGGACGACATGGACTCTCTGCTCACGCTGCTCGGCGCGGCGGGAGTCAACTACATCATGGGCGTCCCCGGTGCCGACGACGTCATGCTCAACTACCAGTCCACGAGCTTTCACGACGCGCTCTATCTGCGCCGCATTCTCGGCCTCAAGCCCGCGCCGGAGTTCGAAGCCTGGCTCGCAGGCGAAGGCTTCGAGCGCCTCACGGTCGAAGCCGGCCATCCGGAGAGGCTGCTCGCATCATGACCGGCCTCGCGCATCCCGCCGTCGTTCGCAGCCTTCGCGCGCTCACACCCGCGCGCGTCGCCCTCGGCCGCACGGGCGTCAGCCAGCAGACGCGCGACGTGCTCGACTTCCAGCAGGCGCACGCCACGGCCCGCGATGCCGTTCATGCATCTCTTGATGCTGCCGCGCTCGCTGCCGTCCTCGCCCGCATTCCCGGCGCACTTGCCGCAGGTCCGGTGCTGCGCCTTCATTCCTCCGCTCCGGATCGCGCAACCTATCTCCAGCGCCCCGATCTCGGCCGCAAGCTCAATGCAACAAGCCTCAAGTCGCTCGCAGCCTTACCGGTCGCACCCTGTGACCTCGCGCTGGTTGTCGCCGACGGCCTGTCCGCATTAGCCGTCGAACGCCACGCCGTCCCGCTGCTCGAGCATCTTCTGCCGCGCCTCGGCGAATTCCGGCTCGCGCCAATTTCAGTTGTCGAACAGGGCCGCGTTGCCATCAGTGACCAGATCGGCGAAGCACTGCACGCCCAGATGGCCGCCATCATCATCGGCGAGCGTCCTGGTCTCAGCGCCCCCGACTCGCTCGGCATCTATATCACCTGGATGCCGCGGCCCGGCCGCACCGACGCCGACCGCGTCTGCATCTCGAACGTCCGCACTGAAGGATTGCCCTGCGCGCAGGCCGCCGAAAACATCGAAGCAGCGTTGAGCCTCGCGCGCCGCCGCCGCTTCACCGGCATTCCCGCTGCGGAATCACCGCATTCGCTGGCAGAAGGAAATCCGGCATGAAGCGCTGGCTGCGAATCGCGTTGATCGCGCTCGTGGCCTTTGCCGCCATCTCCTATGTTCTCGATTACGCCGTCTACCGCGTGACCGGCTCTCCACGCACAAAATTCACCGTCAGCCACTTCGTCTCCGCGCCGCTCAAAAACAACAAGCAGGAGATCGACTTCATCGGCAAGGAAGACGTGCCCTGTTCCATCACCATCTATCCCCAGGACGGCTTCGTCCCGTGCTGGTACCTGCGCCGCCATACCAACCAGGTCAGCAGCTATTAGGCCAGTTTCTGGGTAGCTATATCCGGTTTTGGGCCTCGTATCAGGGCACGGCTTCAGCCGGGCCGCAACAGCGCCAGTTTTAGGATCCGGGACTTTAGTCCCTGCTTCGGATACACCAACTCAGAATCCGCACTAAATCCGCACCCGCACACTATTGATTCGGAGTCGTCGCTGGAGCCGGCTGTCCCGCTTCCGGCGTAGGCGCACCGTTCTGGCGTCCGTGCGCGATCTTCTGGTAAAGATCCTCGTCGGCGGCCTTGTTCAGCTTGCTCGCCTTGTCAAACTCTGCTTTGGCTTCGTCCTTCCGTCCCATGGTGCGATAGAGCCGCGCCAGCCGCCAGTGGACATTTACATCATTCGGCTGCTGTTTTGCCGCAAGCTCCAGTTCGCGCAGCGCCTCTTCGTTCCGTCCTGCATCGGAGTCGATGATGCCCAGGTCCAGGTGCGCCAGCCACTGCGACGGGTCCAGCTTCACCGCGTTCTCCAGCAGCGGCTTCGCTTCGTCGGGCTTATTCAGTTGCAGGTCCGAATCACCCTCGTACAGCATGGACTGTGCATGTCCCGGATCGTTGGCCAGCTCGGCCTGGAACTGGGCGACCGCCTCCGGATATTTCTTCTGCGTCCACAGCAGGTAGCCGAGCCCGAAATGCGCATTCGGCTCCTTCGGATTCGCAGCCACGGCGGCCCGGAACATCTTCGTCGAGCCCTCGTTGTCCTTCATTTCGTCCAGGGCCTCGCCGGCAATCATGTCCGCCTCGGCCGACTCCGCGTTAAGGCTCAGGATCTCGTGATACACATCCATCACGCACTGCAGCTGCTTCGACCAAAGGCAGCTGTGCGCGAGCGCCAGGCGCAGCGGCAGGTTGGCCTTGTCCTGTCCCGCTGCCGTTTTCAGATAAGGCACCGCGTCCTGGTACTGCCCCAGCCCGTAGTGCGCCATTCCGATCAGAATGTTCAACCGCTGCGCATTGGGCGAATCCGGCGCGGCATTCTTCAGCAGATTCTCGAACTCCGGAATCGCCTCGTTCAGCTGGCCGTCCTTGAACAGCGCCAGGCCCAGGTTCATGCGCAGCCCGGGCACGTTGGGATTCATCTCCAGCGCCTTGCGATAGAGCGGGACCGCCTCCTTGTAGTGCTCTTGCCGCGCTTCAATCAATCCAAGCTGCGCGTACGGTTCGGGCTGCTTGGGATATTCCTTCGCCAGGGCATGCCATTCCGACGCGGCCTCGCTCAGCTTGCCTTGCTGCTCCAGCGCGAGCGCCTTCTGCCGATTGGCGGCATACGAATCCTGTTGCGCGATCGCGCTTCCCGAACCGATCGCCAATGCCAGGGCCAAGGCCACACGAAATGCCGGATTCACAACTCCACCTTGCCGCGCGCTGCTGTGACTTCCTCTACTGCGCCATCGCGCAGGCCGGCTCTCAACGCGCAAGAGTTAGACGCGGCTACTCCCATTTTCTTCTTCCATCGACGAGCCTGCAAATCGCGCAAAGAAAAAGGGCGCAGCGGGTGTTGCCCGCCGCGCCCCGGTTAAGAGGGTTAAGTTAGAACACGAACTTGCCGCCGAGTTCGATAACGCGGGGATCCCACGTGCTCGAAACCTGGCCGAACGTGTTGCCCTTCGTCAGCGCGCTGCCAAATGGCGTGCTCGCCGAGTTGCCGTTCTGCGGATTGAAGCCGGTGTTGATGCCGTTCGGCTCCGTGTGGTTGAAGGTGTTGAACGACTCGAACCGCAGCTCGAAGTGCGCCCGCTCGGTTACTGCGAACGACTTGTAGAGCGAGGTCGTGAAGTTCACGCGCCCCGGTCCCACCACCGCATCCTTGCCGGCCGTGCCGAAGCCCATGTTCGGGCCGCCCTGCCAGGAAGGAATCACGTTGGAGAACTTGCTCCAGTCGAACCACTGCGTCATCTTCTTCGGGTAGCTCATCTTCCCGCTGACGTTCGGACGGACCGTGTAGCCGCCGTCCATGCCAACCGGATCCCAGCTGTTGCCCGAGCAGCAGACGCCGCCCGCGCCGGTTACCGTTGCGATCACGCCCGTTTCATCCGTGAACGTGCCCGCAACTTCCCAGCCGCCGAGGACTGAGTGGGTGAACCCTGTGCTCTTGGCGAACACGGGGAGTTTGTAGACGTAGTTGGCGCTGATCATGTGCCGGCGGTCAAGCGCACCGGAACCCTTGTCGTACTTCAGGTTCCAGGGGTTGCTCACGCAGCAGCTGTTGTCGTAGGACTGGATGTCGATCTCGTGCGAGTACGTGTAGTCGAGTTCGCCCGAGAGTCCCCAGCGGTTCTGGATACGCACGCCGGTCTGGAATCCGTTGTACGTTCCGTTGGTTGCCATCTCCTGCTGCTCGATGCCGCCATAGCCCTGGTAGGTGCGGAACTGGTTCGCTCCGCCCGCGAAGGACTGGAAGCCCGGCTTGCAGGCCGAGTCGTCGCCATAAGGCGAGTGGTTGCCGCCGTCGCCGGAGAGGCAACGAACGTCAACTGTCGCCGTGCCGCCGCCAGGCTGCGGGATCGTGACCTTGCCCACCGTGAGCGGGAAGGTGTTGATCTGCCGGTCATCCCACTGGTGCCACGCCATGTTGCCTACGTACTGCACAACCCACACTACTGAGGGCGACAGTTCGTGCTGCACGCCGAAGCTGTACATCGCAACGGCTGGCGGAGCGTAGTTGTGCGGTGCCAGGTTGGTCACGCCGGTCACGAAGATCGGGAAACCAAGTGCCGCCGCGCTCTGGCCGGTCTGCCAGTTGAAGCCAGGGTTGCTGAACAGCGTGTTGCCGACGCCGAGGTTGTAGGCGAACGGCGAGTTGGTTGCCGCGTTGTAGATGTCGTTGCCCTGGGTGCGCTCGTAGAAGGTGCCGAAGCCGCCGCGGAGAACGGTCTTGCCGTTGCCGAAGAGGTCTTCAGAGAAACCGACGCGAGGCTGAAGGGTGTTGTACTTGTTTTCCACCAGTCCGTTGGGGAATCCGCTCACGCCCGCCAGGCCCATGCCGTTGAGATAGAACTGAAGCGGCGGCGCGTAAGGTGAATTGACCGTCGAAACCGTGGGGCTGGAGGGATCGATCGTGCCCGCAGCAGTCCAAACCGGAACCTGCGACTGGTTGTAGGCGTTCGGATCGAAGTTGGAAAGCGCGCCATTCCGCTCCCAGGCGTGCGGCAGGGCGTCATAACGAAGCCCGAGCTGCAGGCTGAGGCGCGGGGTCACGTGCCAGTTGTCCATGATGTACGCCGAAGGCGTCTGGTTTACGTAGTGGCGGATCGGCGTGGCCTGGAACTGTCCGTAGCTTCCGCTCAACCCGATCAACATATCCATCAGGCTGTCGTTGGTGGTGCCGCTCGGACCGTAGGTGCCCTGCTCGTCGCCGAACAGCTGCTGGTTCTTGGTGTAGCGGTTGTAGCTGAAGCCGTACTTCATGGCATGCTTGCCCATGGTGTACGAGACATCGACCTTGGGCTCGTAGTCGCGGGCCGCATTGTGCCACGGCGCCGAACCCGTGTCTTCCGCCACGCCGTAGGGACCGATGTAACCGGTGCCCGGCAGCGAGTTCTTGGTGATCTTGAACGCCGGAGCCACCGGGGTTACTGCCCATCCCGAAGGCAACTGGCTGTTCGCGCTGTTGGTGATGTTGATGACGTTGCCGTCGTAGTTGATGCTGCCTTCCACAAGCAGGTTCGGGTTGATGGTGCCCGAGAGCTTGATGGCCGCAGAATCGGACGGGTTCGACAGCGTCGACGTGATGGTGTTGTAGCTCGCCCACAGCCAGCCCAGGAACGGAGCGGCATAGCCCTGGTTCACCTTGTCTTCCATGTAGTGACCGAGGATTGCCCACTTGTCGTTGAACTTGTGGTCGACGCGGATCACCGTGTCCGTCACGTCAATCGGGTTCGAGTTGTTGGCGATGTTGGTGTCGTTGCCCGTGTTGTCCTTCGGGAACACCGGCGAGTTCAGGTACAGAACGCCGTTGTTGTCGAACATCGAGTGCGGAATCGTGTTGTTCGGGAACGGCTTGTTCGGCGTCAGGCCCATCGGCGCAAGCACGTTCTGGTAGTACCAGGTGCTGGTCGAAATGTTCGGAACCACCAGCTTGGTGCCTGACGAGAACTTCGGCGCAACGTAGGCGAGATCCTGCCCTGCCTTCGGAAGATCCGCTGCGTCAATGGTGTGCTGAACGTTCGTTCCGGCGCTGTTGAGAATCTTGCGCCACTCTTCGTTCCAGAAGAAGAACGTCTTCTGCTTGTTGGTGTTGTAGACGTGCGGAATGAAAACCGGTCCGCCGAGGTTGCCGCCGAAGATGTTGTAGTGAACCACCGCGCGCTTAGTGGCCGGCGTCGACAGCTTGTTGAAGAAGCTGTTGGCGTCGTAGTCGGTGTTGCGGTTGAACTCAAACAGCTCTCCGTGATACTTCTGCGTGCCGCTCTTGAGCGAAAGGCTCATCGTCGCGCCCGAAGAAATACCGTAGTCCGGAGGATAGTTCGAGCTCAACATGTTGAACTCGGCGATCGCGTCCTGCGATGGCATGATGTCCATGCCGCCCGCGCCG
>DATFRB010000076.1:0-135121 GCA_035263625.1 Occallatibacter sp. | reverse complement strand
GGGGGGGGGGGGGGGTGGGGGGGTATTTATTTTCCCGCCTCACGGGGTTGGCTACCGGCCGAGTGCAGGGAGCGCAGTGCGTCCCGCGCGTGGAGGCGCATCATCCACATGCCGGGGGACGGCACGCCGGCCTGCTTAAGTAATTGATAGAGCTTGTCTTGTGTGTCGCGATCGAGAAACGGTCCGGCGGACTTCGGGCTTTCGTCCTCTTCAGTGGGATTGATAAATGGGGGGGAGGGGGGAGGGGTGCCTTCGGGCTTCGCGGAGGGGTGATTGGCGTCGTCTCGGCATCGCTCCCGGGTCCCCAAGTGCGAGGGACCCGGGGCACCCGGCTCCGGGGCACTCGGGTGGTTTTCGCCTTCGACGTGGTTACCGTTGGGAGGGGGGAGGGGGGTGTGCTTTTCTTTCTTTTGGGGCGGGTTGGCGAGTCTCCAGGCGGCGATGGCGGAGTGGGCCAGGTGGCAGTAGCGGCCTGCGTCGGCGAGGTCGATGACGCCGAGGACTACGCCCTGGGCGATGCAGGCGATCCAGGTCTGAAAGGACTCGGGGTTGCAGAGGATGGGGAGCTGGTCAAGGAAGGCCCAGCGGCATAGTTCGTTGTTATCGGCCTGGGCATGCCGGCCGGCGTCCGGGGGGAGCTGACTTCTGACTTTTTGCCAGGCTTCGTTGCAGCGCTGAACGGCGGCGGTGATTTGGGCGGACTGCGGCATGTTTGCTCCTCAATGAGAAAGGCCAGCCGGGTGGGCTGGCCATTTATGGAAGTGAATTCGCTGGCGGAGGGTGCGAGTCTGGAGGCCCGCACAACAGCCGGTCAGGAGAGCTTGTTGAAAAAATCAATTTCGGCGGCGAGTCAGCGATTGCAGGGGCTAAAGCCCGCGCGATTTGTTGGGCTTATTCGGCACGAGTGAACTCGTGCCCTGTTACAAAGCCCTTTCTGTGGGTTTCTTCAGAAAGCGGTGGAGACCGGCGGTACGGATGGGGCTTTTTGGGACCTGTATTAAGGATAGCTGGTTGGAAAAGTGGATCGGCCAACTTTAGAAGTATTTTTGAGGGGTTTTATCCACAGGGCAGGTTGTTCGGGGGTTTGGGCTTAGGCGGAATCGGTGGAGGTTTTCCACAGGAGGCGGGGGCTTGACAGGGTTCGAGCAGAGGTCGGGTTGGGGCGAACGGCCACGCGGATCATTCGATCGTGGCGGGTTTGGGAAACCCGGTTCTCGGGTTTTGCTTCCGATAGAAGGAGGAGACAAGTGTCTCAAGCGTGTTGGAGTGTGCGGCTGCGATGAGGGAAGTGACTACCGACGCGCGGGCGCGATGCCGGATTCCGGGGTGGCCCGCTGCGGCTCTGTGTTTCGCGGTGGTGGCCGCGGGCGGGTGCGGCGGCGGAGGCATGAATGCGCCCGTGCAGAATGACAATGTATCCGTGTCGGTGACGTGCAAGCCGGCGGCGGTGGTTCCGCAAGGCACTGCACAATGCAGCGCCGCGGTGCAGGGGAGCGAGAACACCGCGGTAACGTG
The DNA here is from genome assembly GCA_035263625.1 of Occallatibacter sp. GTDB lineage: Bacteria > Acidobacteriota > Terriglobia > Terriglobales > Acidobacteriaceae > Telmatobacter. Next base: position 133,606 of record DATFRB010000076.1, on the reverse strand, counting down.
GCTGACCAGCGCAGGGACGATTAGCGCGAGCGGACAGTTCACGGCGCCCGGTTCGACGGGCAGCGTGACGATTACCGCAACCAGTTCGCAGAGCACCTCATCGACGGGAACGGCAACGGTCTCCGTGCAACTGAAGACGCCGCCGAGCAAGCACGTTGTGGTGCTGATGGAAGAGAACCAGGAGTACTCCGCTGTGGTGGGGAACACGGCCTGGGCGCACCTGAACGCGCTGATCGCCGAGGGCGCGCTGGCGACGAATTACTATGCGGACTCGCATCCCTCGATCGGCAACTACTTCATGCTGACGACGGGCCAGCTGCTGACGACCGATGACAGCTCGACGCAGGTGTTCAGCGCGGACAACATTGCGCGGCGGATGCTGGCCGGAAGCGTGACGTTCAAGGTGTATGCCGAAGGAATCAGCCAGGGGTACCTGGGCGGCAATACGGGGCTGTACGTCATCCGGCACAATCCTTTTGCAATGCTGTCGGACGTGGCGGGCAGCACACAGGTTGCGAACCAGACGATCTGGCCGTTTTCGCAATTTCTGAAGGACGCGGCGAATAACGCGCTGCCGGAGTTCTCGTTCATTGTGCCGGATGTGGACGACGATGCGCACAGCGGGACGCCGCAGCAGGCCGACGACTGGCTCGAAGCGAATGTGGTGGCGCCGCTCGAGGGGACGCAGGCTTTCCAGGCGGGCGGCGACGGAATCCTGATCGTGGACTTCGATGAGGGCGCGGACTCGGATACGGCGCATGGAGGCGGGCACGTGGCGGCGTTTTTCTGGGGGCCGACGGTGCAGGCGGGGTACACGCAGAAATCGTCGAGCGTGTACCAGCACGAGAACATGCTGCGAACCGCGATGGATGCGCTGGGCTTGCAGAATCCGCCGGGAAGCGCGGCGAACGCGCAGGCGATGGCGGAGTTTTTTGTGCAGGAGTGAAGGCTGCGGGTTGGCAGATCAGCGGGGCTGGCTGCCGACCCCGCATGCGCCGTCCCTACGGGACTCCGGAACATAATTTGGGGTTGGTTTCCCCACGCTGAAGCGCGGGGCTAACGAACCCTGCGCCTACGGCGCTGTGACGGGAGTGCTGGGTTTGGAGTGAACTCGGGTCTCAAAATCGAGACCCGGGACACCCGATTTACGGTCAATGTCTGTTAAAAACAAAGTCACAGCCCACCTGGCTTGTGGGGTCCTTTATGGAGAGACTTGAATGCGGCTATACAGGTCGAAATAAAGACGTCATCAGAATGACCGCTGACCTTGGGATCGGGTGGAGAAATCTTGGTCGCGCTTGGGGATTCGATGAGACGACATCTCTCGGTTATGACCAGGGCGGCTCAGATTCCCGATTTCGATGCCGCGTTCGACTGGTGGAAAAAGCCCCTCCGTCATACGAATCGCGCAAGGATTTCCCCGAGCGGTACCTCGATGAACCGCTCGACTCGGGTCGGTCGAGCTTAATGCTCCACGGAACAAAGATGGACATCGATGTTCCACTCTCTCAGGAATGGGCAGTGACGAAGGATTCGAATCACCGGCCGGTGATCTACGAATTGCGTGAGAACGCATTCTCGATCGACTTTTCTGAAGGATCGATCAATTACCGAGTTCAGGTGTGGGTCACTCACCACGGACCTCCGCACATGTTTGTTCGAGACGCCTTTGAGCACGGGGACGGATTCGCCTGGGTCGGGGGGCGCCCCGAATCGAACCGGCGGAAGTTCTGACGGCGTTAAGCGCCCGGGTCGTAGTTGAGGTTGGGGCCGAGCCAGCGTTCTGTTTCGGCGAGGGTCATGGACTTGCGGTCGCTGTAGTCGGCTACCTGGTCGCGGCCGATTTTTCCGAGCGTGAAGTAGCGTGACTCGGGGTGCGCGAAGTAGAGGCCGCTGACGCTTGAGCCGGGCCACATGGCGAAGGATTCGGTGAGCTTGATTCCGGTAGTGGCTTCGACGTCGAGCATTTGCCAGATCGCGCCCTTCTCGGTGTGGTCGGGGCATGCGGGATAGCCGGGCGCGGGACGGATGCCGCGGTACTTCTCGTGGATGAGGTCGTCGTAGCTGAGGTTCTCGCAGCAGCCGTATCCCCACTCCTTGCGGACGCGCTGGTGGAGGCACTCGGCGAAGGCTTCGGCGAGGCGGTCGGCGAGGGCTTCGGCCATGATGGCGTTGTAGTCGTCGTGCGCGGCGCGGAATTTTGCGACGAGCTCGCGGAGGCCTATGCCGCTGGTGACGGCGAATGCGCCGATGTGGTCGGGAAGGCCTGTCTCTTTGGGCGCGACGAAGTCGGCGAGCGAGCGGCAGGGTTCGGAGCCTTCGCGATCGGCCTGCTGCCGGAGGAAGTGAAGGCGAGCGAAGACATCCGTGCGCGATGAGTTGGTGTAGAGCTCGACGTCGTCTCCGATGGCATTGGCGGGGAAGAGGCCGTAGACGGCGCGCGCGGTGAGGAGTTCTTCGCGCACGATTCTGTCAAGGAGCGTATTGGCCTCAGCGAAGAGCTGTCGCGCCTGCTCGCCCTGCTTTTCGTCGTCGAGGATGCGCGGATAGACGCCTTTTAGCTCCCAGGTGTGGAAGAAGGGCGTCCAGTCGATGTAGTTGCGGAGCATGGCGAGATGGAAGCCCTGGAAGACGCGCACGCCGGTGATGGGTGGCGTGGGCAGGTCTTCGGCGCGCCACTCGATGGGCGTGCGGCGGGCGCGCGCGGTCTCGATGGAGACGAGCTGCTGGCGCGGCGTTGCGTAGGACTTGCGCACGGATTCGTATTCGGCGCGATGCTGGGCGACAAACTCGTCTTTGCTTTCTCCGAGAAGGGAAGTGGTGACGGGGACGGCGCGGCTCGCGTCGAGGACGTGCACGACGGGCTGGCTGTAGTGGGGCGCGATTTTGATTGCCGTATGCGCGCGGCTGGTGGTGGCTCCGCCGATGAGGAGCGGGAGCTTGAATTGCTGGCGCTCCATTTCGCGCGCGACGTGGACCATCTCGTCGAGCGAGGGAGTGATGAGGCCGCTTAGGCCGATCAGGTCGGCGTGTACTTCGCGGGCGCGCTCGAGGATGCGCTCGGCGGGGACCATGACGCCCATGTCGATGACTTCGTAGTTGTTGCAGGCGAGCACGACGCCGACGATGTTCTTGCCGATGTCGTGCACGTCGCCTTTGACGGTGGCGAGGACGATCTTGCCTTGCGTGCGGACGTCGTGTCCGGCGGCGGCCAGCGCGGCCTTCTCGGCTTCCATGAAGGGCGTGAGGTATGCGACGGCCTTCTTCATGACGCGCGCGGATTTGACGACCTGGGGCAGGAACATTTTGCCAGCGCCGAAGAGATCGCCGACGACGGACATGCCGTCCATGAGGGGGCCTTCAATGACAGAGAGCGGGCGGCCGAGTTTTGCGCGGGCTTCTTCGGTGTCGGCTTCGATGTAGTCGTCGATGCCCTTGACAAGGGCGTGGGAGAGGCGCTCTTCGACGGAGGTGTTGCGCCATTCTTCTGTTTTCTTTTCGATTGCGCCGGTGGCGGCGGACTTGAGCGTTTCGCCGAACTGGACGAGGCGCTCGGTTGCGTCGGGGCGGCGGTTGAGGAGAACGTCCTCGACCATGACTTTGAGCTCGGGCTCGATCTCTTCGTAGACCTCGAGCATGCCGGCGTTGACGATGCCCATGTCCATGCCGGCGGCGATGGCGTGATAGAGGAACGCGGAGTGCATGGCCTCGCGGACCTTGTTGTTGCCGCGGAAGCTAAAGGAGATGTTGGAGACGCCGCCGGAGACCTTGGCGTGGGGGAGATTCTCTTTGATCCAGCGCGTGGCGCGGATGTAGTCGACGGCGTAGTTGTTGTGCTCCTCCATGCCGGTGGCGACGGTGAGGATGTTGGGGTCGAAGATGATGTCTTCGGGCGGGAAGCCGATGGAGGTGAGGATGCGATAGGCGCGCTCGCAGATGCGGATGCGGTCTTCGAATGTGGCGGCCTGGCCCTGCTCGTCGAATGCCATGACGACGGCGGCGGCTCCGTAGGCGAGGACGGTTGCGGCGTGCTCGCGGAATATGGCTTCGCCTTCCTTGAGCGAGATGGAGTTGACGATGCCTTTGCCCTGAAGGCACTTGAGGCCGGCTTCGATGACTTCCCACTTGGAGGAGTCGATCATGAAGGGGACCTTTGCTACTTCGGGCTCGGCGGCGAGGAGCTTGACGAATCGCGACATGGCGGCGACCCCGTCGATCATGCCCTCGTCCATGCAGATGTCGATGACGTTTGCGCCGTTTTCGACCTGCTGACGAGCTACGCTGACGGCTTCTTCGTATTTGCCTTCCTTGATGAGCTTTGCGAATTTGGGCGAGCCGGCGACGTTGGTGCGTTCGCCGATCATGATGAACGAGCCCTGCTGCTGCGTGAAGGGCTGCGAGCCGGAGAGGCGGAGCGGGTGGATGGCTGCGGGGACTTCCGCGGGGATGGCGACGCTCGTGTTTGATTGCGCGGCCGCATTGAGCTCGCGCGGGTGTACGCCTTCGAGGGCTTTGGCGATTGCGGCGATGTGCTCGGGCGTGTTGCCGCAGCATCCTCCGGCAATGTTGATGAGGCCGTGCTTCGCGAAGTCGGAGAGGTAGCGCGCCATGTCGGCGGGGTGGAGGTCGAAGCCGGTGGGCGAGAGCGGATTGGGCAGGCCGGCGTTGGGATAGCAGGAGATGGGGACTGTGGCTTTCTCCGCGAGGTCGGAGAGGAAGGGGTACATGAGGTCGGGGCCGAGCGAGCAGTTGAGTCCGACGGCGAAGGGTCGGGCGTGCTCGACGGCGGTCCAGAAGGCTTCGACTGTTTGCGCGGAGATCATGGTTTCACCGCCGCGGCCGACAGCGGCGGAGATCATGATGGGGAGCTCGGCATTTTTCGCGGCGAGGCCGTCGTGATCGAAGACTTCTCGGATGGCGACGAGCGCGGCCTTGGCGTTGAGCGAGTCGAAGATGGTTTCGACGAGGAGCAGGTCGACGCCGCCGGCGATGAGGGCGCGGACCTGGTGGGCGTAGGCGGCTTTGACCTGGTCGAATGTGACGACGCGAAAGCCGGGGTCGTCGGCGTCGGGGGAATTGGAGAGAGAGACGGTGAGCGGGCCGATGGCTCCGGCGACAAAGCGCGGGCGTCCCGTGGAGTTGGCGAGGCGGTCTGCCCACTCGCGGCACTGTCGCGCGGACTGCTCGTTGATGTCCCATGCGACGGATTTGAGGAACTCGTCTTCGACTACTCCGGCGTAGAAATCGGGGTCTTTGCGGCCGCCGCGCTCGCGGGGGTCTTCGCGGAAGAACTCGCTTTGCGCGATGGTGGTGGCGCTGAAGGTGTTGGTCTCAATGATGTCGGCGCCGGCTTCGAGGAAGCGGCGGTGGATGTCGCCGATCATGGCGGGCTGCGTGAGGGAGAAGATGTCGCCGTTATTGAGCAGGTCCTTGGGGGCGTCTTTGAAGCGCGCGCCGCGGATGTCGGATTCGGTCATGCCGTAGGAGCGGATGGTGGTTCCCATCGCGCCGTCGATGATGGCGATCCGGTCTTCGAGGATCTTGTACAGCGGATGTTGCGGCGAAGTTGGCATCGTGTCCTATGGCCGGCGCTGCTCGGGCCGGCGGTTTGGGGAAAAGCGCTTCAGGAAAAAATGCGGAGATGCTGGCCTTTATCTATTTTACGGAATGGGCGAAGGTTTCTTCGCCTGACGCGGTTGGCGGCGGGTAGATGACAGGCGGAAAAAATATTTTCGAGGCGCGGCGAAACTTCCGTGACGGCGGAGGGTTGGAGGGGATCAAGCAAGTTCCTTAACTTGGGGGACCTCGCGCATAAATCGCAATTTGTGCGGCTCATTGCGGAGCCGTCTACCTGGAGGCTGGGTTATGAAGCGTATCTCGATCGTTGTCCTCTCCGTCCTTCTTGCGCCGCCGCTCTTCGCGGATGCAGGGGAGCATCTGATTCCAGCCGGCTCGCTGATTTCGTGCACGACGGGCGAACCCCGGCTCTCATCGAAGACCACCGCAGTAGGCGACCCGGTGCTGTGCCAGCTAGGACACTCGGAACGTTATGGGCGGTCGGTGCTTCCTTATAACAGTTACCTTGTGGGACGGTTCGAAGAATACAGAGACCCGGGACATTTTGTCGGCAAGGGATGGATGGAATTGAGGTTCGACCGCATGGTGATCGAGCCGGACACGATCATTCCGGTAGACGCGCGGGTGGTGGACGCGCCGGGGTACAAGGTGGATGCGCAGGGGAGGATCCTGGGCAAAGGGCATGCGGTGCGCGACGTGGTGTTGTGGTCGATTCCGATTTTGTGGCCGGTAGATCTGCTGATGCTTCCGATGCGGGGGCCAAGGCCCGTGCTGAAGGAAGAGACGCGGCTGACGCTGAAGGTGATGGACGACCTGCCGGTTCCGGACTCGACGCAACCCAACACGGACCAGTATGGATTGAGGCACCGGTCGCCGGACGCGGAGAATGCGCCTCCGCCGGAGCCGTATCGAGAGCAGCAATACCAGGAGCCGCAGCAGAGGGCGGATTACGGTCCGCCGCAGGAACAGCAGCCTCAGTATGAGCCTCCTCCGCAGCCGTCGTATGCGTATGCGCAGCCGGCGCCGTATGCGTATGTTCCTGCGCCGATGATGGTGGTGATGCCGGCTCCGGTGATTGCGTATACGCCGATGGTGGTGATGCCGCAGGTTGTTGCGCAACCGATGGTGGTCGCCCCACAGGTGGCGGCGTATGCGTATGCGCCTCCGGTGGTGGCGGCGCGGCCGTACGCGTATGGGTATGGCGGGCCGGGGTATGGGTACGGCGCCGCAGCGGCGGTGCGTCCTCGGATGGAGGCGTGGGGAGGGCCGGCGGTGGCGAGAGCGGGGTTCGATTACCGCGGATCATATCCGGGATCGTATGGAGGATCGTTCGGGGGCAGATAGGTTCGGCGGCTCCGACAGATTGCGTTGAGATGTTGTGACGTGTGCGCCAATGACTGGGCCATGGCCGATGACGAAACGGCCATGGCCTTTTTTTGCGCCCGCGATGATGTTTCGCGCGACGGAGAAGCGCGGGTATGATGGAGCATCCATGCTGGAGGGTGCATGTCCATCGACTCGGAAGAAGAGCTTGCCGGAATGCAGACTGCGGGCAAGGCTACGCGCGCGGTTCTCGATGGGATGAAGGCCGCGGTTCAGGCGGGCGTGACGACGGGCGAGCTGGATGAAGTGGGGATGTCGATCATGCACCGGATGGGAGCGCGCTCCGCTCCGAAGCTCGTGTACGGTTTTCCGGGGTATAGCTGCATCAGCGTGAACGACGAAGTGGTGCACGGGGTTCCGGGGAAGCGGAAGCTGGCGAATGGAGACCTGGTAAAGCTCGACGTTACGGTTGAAGTGAACGGCTTTATGGCGGATGCGTGCGAGACGGTGGCGGTGGGCCCGGTGGACAAGCAGAGCAGGGAATTGAAGGACTGCGCAGAACGCGCGTTTGAAGCGGGGCTCGCGGCGGCGGTGCCGGGCGCGCGCGCATTCGACATTGGCAAGGCAGTGCAGCGGGCAGTGAGCGGCGCGGGATACTGGGTGGTGCGCGACCTTACGGGGCACGGCATCGGGAGAACGATCCACGAGCGGCCGACGATTCCGAATGAATTCGACCGGCGGTGCGCGGATGTTCTGCATGAGGGGCTGGTGTTTACGATTGAGCCGATGATTGCAGCGGGAACGCCGCGCACGGTGACGCTGAAGGATGGCTGGACTGTGCGCACGCGCGACCGTTCGCGGTCCGCGCACCATGAGCACACGGTTGTGCTGACGCGCGAGGGCGCGCGGATTCTTACTGCGTAAGCGGGTGTCACAAATGCGCCGGGCGAGCCACATACCGATGTGCGAGCATGCGCGCCGTACGAACGGCGAGCGAGTGCGCCGGACGATGCGACAGCATGCTCGCCGCACGTCGGGGCCGAACCCGTATGACAGCCGTAAGGCGCATTGCCCAAAGATGAAATCTTCGTATTTTTCTTGATATTACGGCGTGTGCAGGGTTATAAATGTTGAGGACTGAAGGCCCAATTCTCCGGCTCAATTATCCACTACAACAGCATTCCTGTCTGGAGGTTAAGATGTACTCGAAAAGGTATCTGGCCGCTGGAATCCTTGCTGTAGCAAGCACCGTTGCATTCGCGTCCTCCCCGGCGATTGCCACGGTCACGACGCGGGGCGATATGCGGATTGATGGCTATGCTGTCAGTGGTAACGCCACGCTGTTTGATGGTTCGGCAATTGAGACGAGCCAGGCGACAGCGACCCTTCGACTGGAGAAGGGAACAGAGATCCGGCTGGGTACAGGATCGATGGGCACGCTCTATCGCGACCACATGGTGCTTCAGCACGGGAAGAGCGAGCTCTCGACATCCGACTCATTTGCGCTGGAAGCGAGCGGGTTCAAGGTTGTTCCGGCAGTGCAGAATGCGCGCGGCGTGGTAGCGGTGAACGGGTTGGGCAACATCGAGGTTGCGGCGCTGTCAGGCGAGTTTGAAGTGACCTCCGGGACCGGCCACGTAATCGGCAAGGTGATGCCGGGCTCGGCCAAGTCGTTCGCGTTCCAGTCGAGCGGGCTCGTGACGGTGACGGGAAAGGTGAGCCAGACGAGCGGCCACTTCTTCGTGACCGACTCAACCGGGATTTTGCATGAGCTTACGGGGAAGAGCCTGTCGAAGTACGTCGGCAAGACCGCGACCATCGATGGCACGCTTGACGCAGGAGCCAAGCCGATCAACGGCGCCGCGGATGTGATTGCGGTGTCGGGCGCGCACCTGGGTGATGCGGCGGGCGCGAATGCCGGAGGGCAAGTGGGATCGGGCAGCGGGTTGGGCGGCGCTGCCGCGGTAGTGATCGGCGGCACGGCAGCTATCTTCGGAATTGAAGAAGGCATTTATCAATCAACCAAGTCGCCGGCAAGCCGTTAATCCAACGATTGCATGCGCCAGCAGGGAAGCCCTGGTGCGACATCCAAGACGCGGGGAAACTCGAGATGCGGGAATGACCGCGGCGAGCTATCCCCGCGATTCTTTTATATGGGGTGCTGAAATCCGGGCGACTCGACCAGAAGATGTGATTTTCCGCGATGAGGATTTGAATTGCCGCGGACTGGACCGGGTTTCGCCGCCAGCGATAGATGGATTTTCCCGGGCGTGGCCAGGTTCAGCGTATAACTGTTCATATCACGATAGGGCCTCGTACCGTCCGGGCGTGCCGGCACTCTTCTGGCGGCGCGATGCCGGCTGCTTGAAACAAGGGATATAGGATGAAAACCTTAACGTCTGCAACGATCCCCTCGCGCGCAACCGGGTTCAGAGGACCGGGGCGGAGCCCTGCTGAGAGACCTCTTGTGGTGGTGACAGGGGTTCTCCTGTTCGTGTTCCTCTTCTTTACAACGTGCACGGTTTTTGTGAACGAGGCGTGGCCGCTCCAGGTGTTTCAGATTGGCATCTATGGGGCAGTTGCCGCTTACCTGCTTTTGGGAATGCAGCAGGCGCGCGAGCAGCTTGCCGACAGCGTTGTACAGTGGCTCGTGTATTTGACGCCGGTGTGGGGGATTATCCAGATTGAGCTGCACACGACCTCGTCGAGCAGCGAGACGCGGCAGCAGGCGCTGAAGTGGGGGGCTCTTGCGGGGGTGTTCTTCCTCACGCAGGTGGTGGCGACCAGCCGCTCGGCGCTGCGCCTCATGCTGAACTGTTTTGTCTGGTTCGCGACCGCGCTGGCGATTTTGTGCATTGCGCAGATCTTCACGTCGCAGGGGCTGGTGCTGTGGCTGTTTCCATCCGGGTACCCGGATGTATACGCCACTTTCCAATCGTCAAACAACTATGCGCAGTTTGCGGAGCTGGCGCTGCCGATCGCGATTTACCGGGCACTGCGCGAGGGCTGGCGGGCATGGGGATTTGCGCTGGCCGGCAGCGTGATCTACGCGTCGACGATCGCGTCGGCTTCGCGCGCGGGGAGCTTTTTGTGCACGCTTGAATTGCTGGCGGTTCTTGTGCTGGTGCTGATGAGGAAAGGGCGGTCGCGCGACGGCTACTCGATGCAGGCCACACTGGTGTACCTGGCGGTGATCCCAATACTGGCGTGCGCCTTCGCCGCAGTGGTGGGATGGGGGCACGTGATCGAGCGGTTCCACGACAGCAACCCCTACAATGTGCGCCGGGAATACCTGGTCTCGGCGATCAACATGGCGAAGCACAGGCCGTGGACGGGATTCGGGCTCGGGACGTTTCCCGAGGTCTACCAGAAATTTGCCATCAAGGATTTTCCGTTCTATGCCAATCACGCTCATAACGACTGGGCCGAATTCGCAGCCGATGGCGGTATTCCATTTTTGCTCCTGGTGCTGCTGCCGTTCCTGAGGGGAGCTGTAATTGCCATCAAGCACCCGTGGGGCATTGGACTGATTGCCGTGCTGCTGCATGCGTGCGTGGACTATCCGTTCCCGCGCCCGGCGGTTTCGGGGTGGATGTACTTCATCCTGGCGCTGCTGCTTATGTCGTATACCTTCGATCGACAACAGAGGGAACGCCTCGCCGCGTCGGAGGAGACGCGCCGGCTTCACGCTGTTTAGCGTGGCGGCGATCAGGGCAGGCGCGGATAACGGTAAAAGTGGCGGGAGTATAATTTATTTATATCCTTAGCACTGCATCTCTGCGCTACCCTTGTCGTCGAGCCTGGGAGCGATCATTCGTGGGTTCCTTCAACTGGTTTTGAAGTTCTAAGAGAAGCAAATCCCGTGCTATGCGGGGTCCCCATGTTTTTGCGCGTTGTTTGCTGCCTGTTGCGGCGCCGCTCGTCCCGGCGCACCGTGCGAGTCTCGCATCCGTTCGCCTTCATGACCGCAGGACTTGCCGCCGCGTTCTCGCTGGCGCTGATCCAGCCCGCTCTTTCCCAGAGCAGCGGTTCGCCCATCGTCACCACTACCAGCTTCGGCCTGACCGGGAGCGACCCGTATGCCATGAGTTGCTCCGTCATCGGAGCGGCGACACCGGGCGGCGCGGGACCAACAGGGACGGTCACATTCACAGACACGACCACCGGGACAACAACGCTGGCCAGCGTCCAGTTGGGGACGGCAACGGTGCAAAAGGGCTTCGTGCCCGCCGGGCCGTCTCTGGGGTCTGATGGGTTCGTGACGACCGCGGATTTCAATAACGACGGCAATCTGGACATTCTGACCAACGACTCGGTTCTCCTAGGCAACGGGGACGGCACATTTCAACCGGCCAAGGTTATCGCTGGTTTAGCAGGCGTGAGTCCATCTTCAATCGTGGAGGGTGATTTCAATGGCGACGGCAAGCCGGATGTCGCCTGGTTCGTGAAAGACACCAGTTACGACGCCGGTACTGCGGTGCTCAACGTTCTCATCGGCAACGGGGACGGGACCTTCCAGACCTCGCCGGTTTCGTACACTATCCCGGGGCTATCGCCCATGCGGTTCGCGGACGTCGTGCAAGTGCTCGACGTCGACGGCGACGGATACTCGGATCTTCTGCTCATGGGTGGCGACGGGAAGTACTCTTTTCTTGGTTACATTCTCCGCAACGACCAGCAGGGTGGATTCCAAAAGACATTCACCCTTCCGAACTCCGGGTGGGGCAACGGCTATCAGGTCTACGGCTGGGACTTGAACGGCGACGGCAAGACCGACCTGGTTTCAAATGGTCCATCGTCAGATGCTCTTCGCCATCCTGGCATCAATGTCTACATAAGTAACGGTGACGGCACGTTCCAGCAACTTGTCTACTATGCCAGCGCAGGAGGAGCTTTCCCTTCGGCGGCAGGATACTTCAACAATAATGGAGCCCTTGACCTCGCCTATCTTGCGACAAACGGGATTGGATTCTGGCTCGGAAACGGCGATGGAACATTTCAGCTTGGCTACAACTACACGCTGGGGATTCCCGTTTCCACGCCCTTTGGAGTGGTTCCTTTTCTCGTTCCGGGAGATTACCTGAAAACGGGAGAAGAAGACCTGTTATACAACGTCGGAAACTCGGGATCGGTCTGGATCTACCCCGGAAATGGAGATGGCACTTTCGGACCACCGGCACAATACCTGCTAGCAGGTGCCTACGGAGCAATTGCCGCCGCCAATTTCAACAAGAACAGTCTGGCCTACCTGGTCGGGGGCGGTCCGGGGGGCATCTACGTTCTTTCCCAAGGCTCAGTCGCCACTGCGTCGGGGTCTGATTCCTCCGTCACCGTCCAGGCAGGAACAACCGCCACGCACGCTCTGAGTTGTTCCTATTCCGGCGACGCGAACTATGCCCCGAGCGTGGCTACCAATGGCGTTTCGGAAACCTATTCCGCGGCGACCGCGCCGGTGTATTCGCTCACGACCGGCACGTATTACTCCGCGCAGTCGGTATCCATCTCCAGTGCCTCTGCGGGAGCCTCCATTTACTACACGACCGACGGGAGCACGCCGACCCTCAGTTCCACTCTCTACACCGGCCCCATCCCGGTCACTTCGACCGTCACGCTGAAAGCCATCGCGGGAAATGGCCCCTATCTGCCTTCGCAGGTCTCGGAGGTCATTTACCAGGTGCCCGCTCCGCCGACCTTCTCGCTGCCCGCCGGCACGTACTCCGGCACGCAGAGCGTATCGCTGCAGGACACGACTGCGAACGCAACCATCTACTACACGACGGACGGGACTACGCCGAGCACAAGTTCGTCCAAGTTCACGGCGCCTATCAGCGTCACGGGAAAGACGACGATCGAGGCCATGGCGCAATCGGGACAGTTGCTCAGCCCGGTTGCCTCGATCACGTACAACACGCCTCTCGCGGCCAGCACGACCACGCTGGCATCCTCCAGCGCCTCGACCACGCTGACGCCCACCGGGCTCAACCCGCCGGTCAAAATCACGGCGAGCGTGAGCGGCGCCAGCCCCACGGGATCGGTCAGCTTCGCCGCTAACGGAGTTGCGATGGGTACGGTTCCCGTCGCGAACGGATCGGCATCGCTGCAGGTTGCCCTTACGGCGGCGGGCTCGTATTCTCTCACTGCGAGTTACTCGGGTGACATCGCGAATGCTTCCAGTAACTCGAACACGGTTAGCCTGACGGTGAATCCCGCAGTTTCGGCCACGGTGCTCAGCGCGTCGGCCCAGACCCTGGCGCCGAATCAGCAGGTGACGTTGACGGCGGCAGTGAGCGGCGTTTCGCCCTCGGGGACCGTGACCTTCATGGATGGCACGACCACGCTTGGCACGGTCAAGGTGACAAACGGCGCTGCGGCCTTGCAGACTTCGTTCACGACCGCCGGCAGCCATGCAGTCGCAGCGAACTACTCGGGCGATACGAACAACGCGGCCAGTATTTCAAATTCTGTGACCATCGCGGTCAACCTGGCTGCATCTGCGACCACTCTGGCGGTATCGGCGAACTCTGTCAATGTGGGCAAGCAGATCACTTTGACCGCCACGGTGACCGGGACTTCTCCAACCGGCTCGGTGACGTTCTCGGCCGGTTCGACTACATTGGGCACCGTGAGCCTGACCGGCGGGATCGCTACGCTGCAGACTTCATTTGCCGCTGCGGGAACTTACTCGATTACCGCCGCCTATTCGGGCGATGCAATCAACGCTACGAGCACGTCGAACGCTGTTAGCGTTGCTGTCAACCAAACCGTCTCCGCCACGGCGCTGTCGGTTTCCGTGGACTCTCCCAATGCGGGCCAGCAGATCACTCTGACTGCCACTGTCACCGGGACCTCTCCCACCGGCTCGGTGACGTTCGTTGCCGGTTCGACCACACTGGGCAAGGTCAGCCTGAGCAGCGGAACCGCTACGCTGCAGACCTTGTTTGCCGCTGCGGGGAATTACTCGGTGGTTGCGAGTTACTCGGGCGATGCCAACAACGCTGCGAGCACTTCGAATGCAGTGAACGTTGTGGTCAATCCAGCTTCGTCCGCCATCACGCTGGCTTCGTCGTCACCATCTGCGAATGTGGGCCAGCAGATCACTTTGACCGCCACGGTCACGGGATCGTCGCCCACTGGGTCCGTGACGTTCTCGGCCGGTTCCACTACGCTGGGGCAGGCGAGCCTGGCGGGTGGGACTGCTTCGCTGCAGACTTCGTTTGCTGCCGCGGGGAATTACTCGGTGGTTGCCAGCTACCCGGGCGATGCGAACAATGCGGCGAGTACTTCCGGCGCCGTGTCGGTTACGGTGGCGGCGCCGAGCTTCACTCCGGGGACGCCTCCTGGTACGCAGACTATCGCGCCCGGAGGCACCGCGAGCTATGCGCTCAGTTATGCCGATAATGGCGGGTACACGGGCACGGTCAGCCTTTCCTGCAGCGGCCTGCCGGCTGAAGCTACGTGCAGCTTCAATCCTGCTTCGCTTACGTTTACGGGCAGCGGCAATCAGACCAGCACGCTGAGCATCGCGACTACTGCGGCTTCGTCCGCGCTGGGTGCGCCGGCCCGCCGGCCCGGCGAGCCATTGCGCGCGCCGCTCGTATTCGCCGGCCTTGCCGGACTGGTCTTCGGCCTCGCCCGCATGCGCAGGGTGAGCGCGCGGCTGCGCTCGGTTGGCTGCCTGCTGCTGATCGCGGCGGCCGCGATGCTTGCCGCGGGATGCGGCGGAGCCAGCGGCAGCTCGGGCGGCGGCGGTGGCGGCGGAGGAGGAGGAAATGCCGGCACTCCCGCGGGAACTTACAGCGTTACCGTGAATGCTGTCGACGCAACGAATAACCTGAAGCAGGCACTCACGCTTACGCTGACTGTCCAATAAGGGGGATGGGCGGCCCGCTCATCGCGAAAGCCTCACGCCCGCTCATCGCGAAGATGCCGCGATGAACGGGGCACAGCCTGGGATGGATGGGTGGGGCACACGCCCGCTCATCGCGAAAGCCTCACGCCCGCTCATCGCGAAGATGCCGCGATGAACGGGGCACAGCCCTGCGATGAACGGGCGCAACTGTGGAGTGATTAGTGGCAGACGAGGTCTTCAATGACCTCGAGATCTTCAAGGTCGGATTCGACGGAGAAGGAGTGCATGCTGTTGGAGAGAGCGATCACCACGGTGCATTGGCGGCGAAGGCCGGTGACGACCCCATCCGCTCCGCAGAACAGACCGCGGACCATGCGCACCCTTGTGCCGACACGCATGCCGGGATCGGGCCGAAGGATGTATCCGCTGCTCAGCGCGATGCGTATGCGCTGAATCTCGATGTCGCTGACCAGGTCGGTGTCGCCATTCCCGAGAACGCGCAAGACTCCGGGGGCGCTGATGATGGGGAGGCGGGCATCGCGTGAAAAGCGGACGAAGAGATAACCAGGGAAGAGAGGCCGCTCGAGTGTAACGGTCCGGTCGGTCCAGAGGGAGCGCTCGGAGTAGAGGGGAAGATAATGCTCGACGTCACGGATGGCCAGGTGCTGACCAACGATTTTTTCCTGATTGGTTTTGACTTGAAGCGCGGACCACGCCTGATTGCACATATCCACTCCAGATTTGGGGAATTACATCAGTTTTGGAATGCAATGCCGCGTTTTTGAACTGCGGCTAAACCTGTATTGCCATGGATGACTTGGAGGCAAAGGGACCCATAGATCATGGGTTTGCTGTCATGCGGCTGTCAGACTCAAGTAAACCCATAGTACTTGAGGATCGAAACCGGGAAAAACAATTTCTGGCCCTGAGAGATAGCTGAAGTAACGCGGTGCGAGGTTCCTTTCGTTTCTCTGACTCGGCGGCATGGAAGAGGACTGGTTACCTGGGTGTGGTTTTTCGTTTGTGGCCGCGCGGTTCGGGCTTCCCGGGCGCGCGTTTCGCCCCTGGATGGGAGCCTGGAGGGCAGGGAATAGAGGGGGAGAAAAAGAAATCTTGACAATCCCTATTACATGAGTAGGATTAGTTGACATAGAGATTCCCCTCCCCCAGGGGCCCGATTCCCGCCATTGAAATGATTGGCACTCCGGAATCCCGCTCGGGTTGGTAGACTTTTCTAACCATGAGGATCTCGCAAAAAGGACTCTATGCCCTGCAGGCCCTCACTGTGCTTGCGCGGCATTACCCGGGCACCGTGGTAAAGATTCGCGACATCGCACAGGAGGAACAATTGCCGGAAAAATTCCTGGAGGCAATCTTGCGGGATCTGAAGCGCGCGCGGCTGCTGGTGAGCGTGCGCGGGGCCAACGGCGGATACGAGCTGCGGCGAGCGCCGGAGCAGATTCTCATCGGGGACGTACTGCGGATCACCGACGGCCCGCTTGCCCCGTTTGAGGATGCCGAGTCGCTGCGGCGGCGTATCCGGTCCGATGCCAAGCATCGCGCGCTGTTCCAGCTGCTGCTGGACGTTCGCGACGCCACGGCACGGATTCTCGACCACACTTCCCTCGCAGATCTCTGTCGCCCCTAATCCCAGTTCACTAGAACCCGGCGGTTGAGGACCGGCTCGCACGGAGAACCCTGTTCGTGTGCGCGGACGCGGCTCCACATATCAACTTCATCGTTTCGAACTCAGGAGGATCCAGTGAAGATCGCATTGAGGCTTCTTTCTCTCATTCTGGTTGTCGCGGGCGCAGGCGTTCTGGCGGGACGGAGCCAGGTGGTGGGAGGCAGCATTGTGGGAACGGTGCGGGACACGACCGGGGCCGCAATCTCCGGCGCAAGCGTGCTGGTGCGGCAGCAAGAGACCGGGGCAGAGCGCAACGTAACGACATCGGCGGACGGGAGCTTTCATGCGCCGTCGGTGCCGATCGGCCACTACTCGGTGAAGGTGGCGGCGGAGGGATTTCAGCCGCAGACGCAGACCGGGATGGAACTCACGATCGGGCAGAGCCTCCAGTTGCAGTTTGTGCTGGGGCTGGCCAAGGTGGAACAGGTAGTGGAGGTGGATGCGGCGGGTTCGTCGGTGAATACGACGACGCAGTCGACTTCCGGACTGATCGACGAGCGCGAGGTGAAGGAACTGCCGCTGAACGGGCGCAGCTACGATCAGCTGCTCACGCTGAATCCGGCGACCGTGAATTACACGGGCCAGCGCTCGGGCGGAATCGGCACGTCGAACTCTTCGGTCGGGAACATGTTCGCGGTGAGCGGTCACCGGCCGCAGGACAATCTGTTTCTGCTGAACGGAATTGAATACACCGGCGCATCGCTGATCAACGTGACTCCGGGCGGCGCCAGCGGGCAGTTGCTGGGAGTGGATGCGGTGCAGGAGTTCAACCTGCTGAGCGAGACTTACGGGGCCGCATACGGAAAGCGCGACGGCGCGCAGGTGAGCATCGTGACCACGTCGGGCACGAACCAGTTTCACGGCAGCGCATTCGAGTTCGTGCGCAACAGCGCGCTGGACGCGAGAAATTATTTCGACCAGGGAGCGATCCCGGAGTTCCAGCGCAACCAGTTCGGCGCCTCGCTCGGCGGAGCGCTGCGGCCGAACAAGCTGTTCCTGTTCGGCAACTACGAGGGATTCCGCCAGGCGTGGGGCCTGAGCGCCGTCACGCTGGTTCCCGACAACGAGGCGCGGCTGGGCTACCTGCCGGATTCAAAAGGAAACCTGCAATATGTCGGCGTCAACCCCGCAGTTGAGCCGCTGCTTGCGTTATGGCCGGTGCAGAACGGCGCGGAACTGGGCGGGGGCATCGCCCAGAGCTTCAGCCATCCCAAGCAGCATATCCGCGAGGATTTCGGGACGACGCGCCTCGACTACAACCTGGGCAAAAAGGACTTGCTCTTCGGCGTGTACACCGTGGATGACAGCATTGCGGACACGCCATCGCAGAACCCGCTTAGCCTCATCGACGAGAGCCTGCGCGAGCAGGTGGCAAGCGTGCAGGAGCAGCACTCGTTCTCATCGTCGTTGCTGAACACGGCGCGGTTCGGCTTCTCGCGCGGGTCGTTCTATTTCAACGGGTACACGCCGGTCGATCTGCCGGGCTGGGTGGCAGGGAAGCCGGTGGGTGCGATCGTGATCAGCGGCAGCACGGCGTCGAACGGAGCATCGCAGATCACGCTGGCGGGGTCCAACGTGGGCAGCAACAACACGTCTGCGCGCAACCTGTTTACATGGGACGATCACGTTTACTGGTCGCACGGCAAGCATGAATGGGAGGCCGGCGTGTGGATCCAGCGCATGCAGTCGAACGACCTGCTGGCGCAGAACCAGTTCGGGCAGGCATCGTTCAGCACGCTGACGACCTTCCTGCAGGGCACGGTGAAGACTTTCACGGTGGTGCCGTCGCCGACGGAGCTGGGCTGGCGCATGCTTGAAGGCGCCGGATTCGTGGAAGACACCTGGAAGGTGGTGCCGAGGTTTGAGCTGCGCGCTGGTTTCCGGTTCGAGTCGACCAACGGGTGGAACGAGTCGCAGGGGCGCGCTTCGAACTATGCCATCGTGAACGGGGTGCTGCAGACCAATCCGGTGGTCGGCACATCAGCGCTGAGCGAGAACCGCGCGAAGTTTCTGCCCGAACCGCGCGTGGGCTTTGCGTGGGACGTGTGGGGAAATGGCAAGACCGCGGTGCGCGGCGGGTTCGGCATCTATCGCGGGCTGCTGGACACGCTGGACTACCGGCTCGATCAGACAGCGCCGTTCAACACGGCACAGTCGGTGTCGAATATTCCGGTGAGCAAGCTGCACTTCACGCCGGGGTCGCCGCTGCCGCCGGGGACCCTGATCTCGCCGAGCAACGTGCAGCCCAACATTGCAACGCCGACGGTGCTGGAGTGGACCCTGCACGTGGAACAGCAGATGGCCGCGCACACGGCGCTGACCCTGGGCTATGTGGGATCCCACAGCTATCACCAGATCCTCTCGGAGGACCTGAACGAGCCGGCACCATCGTATGCGGCGGACGGCTCGGTGTACTATCCGCCGAAGGCGCCATTCTTGAATCCCAACCTGGCCAACACCACGTCGTGGGTGTCGCAGGGCGTGGGATTGTATAACGCGCTGGAAGTGGACGTGCGCCGCAGCTTCAAGAACGGGCTTCAGTTCCGCGGCAATTACACGTTTGCCAAAAACCTGGACGATGGCTCTGCGTGGAACACGAGCCTGAGCGCAAATACGCCGGCATTCGTCGAGTTCCCGCTGGACCCCAAGCGGGACTGGGCGCTGGCCGCGACCGACCTGCGCCACGCCGCCTCGATCAATGCGAGCTACGACCTTCCCTTCGGGACGGGTCACGGCCTGCTGGCGCAGAGCCCGCGGACGGTGCGCACCGTTGTTTCGGGATGGAATGCGAGCACGATCGTCACCGTGCAGTCGGGGTTTCCGTTTACCCCGCAGCTGGGCTTTAACCCGACCGGCAACGGCGACACGCGCAACCCCGTGCGGCCGAACTGGAACCCGAACTTCAGCGGACCGCTCTATCCGCACACGCCGCACCAGTGGTTCAATCCGAATGCCTTTCTGCCGCCGGCCACCGGAACTTATGGCAATGCCGGGCGCGACTCGCTGGCCGGGCCGGGCTTGACCACGGTGGATTTCTCGGCAAAGAAGAACACGAAACTCTCCGAGCATGTGGACCTGCAGTTCCGCGCGGAGATATTCAACATCCTCAACCACACCAACTTTCTCACGCCGAATCCTGTGACCTACACTTCAGCCACATCGGGCGTATCGCCCACCGCCGGAGTGATTACCGCGACGTCGACGACGTCGCGCCAGGTGCAGTTCGGGGCCAAGGTGCAGTTCTGAGCAATTTCGGCGGGGAGCTGCGATGGGGGCTGACCGGCCGCGATTGAGGCGAGCAAACGACGATCGGGGCCGCGCCGGCGACCCCGATCAAGCCGTTTTGAGCGGCTTATATCCAATGGCTCCGGCTCCGCCGGGGTTCATTACTTTGGATACATGTCCGTTGGTGAGATCCGGTGCGACGCCGGGCAGCGTTGCGGTCCGATTCTTGAGCTTGCCGGTCAGGCGCTGAAATGGATCGACTGTGACTGGACGGAGCTTACCGGTAATTCGTCGGGGGCGGCCCGCTCGCTGATGATGAAGCGCAGGAAATACAGGAAGACGAAGAACGCCACTGTGAAGACGGTAATCCACACCATACGGCGCCATAAGCGGGCGCGGAACCCGGGGTCTCTGTGCCGCCGGCGCTTGGAACTGCGGGACTTAGAGGGTTGAGGCACGGAATCCGGCGTGGCGGAATTGGAGGCGTAAAAACGGTGCCGGCACTTCCTGCAACGGAAAGCTTCGTGGCCGAGCACCCGGCGAACCCCATCCATCGAATGCGCGCGCTGTGAGATGCGAACTTCGGAGCTTCCACAACTGGGACAAACCATTTTCTTTCCCGGAGTTCTATTGGACTTGAACGGATTGTACCACGAGCCGTCCTGAAATCCTGGTTGTGCCCAGTGTCCTCTGATAGGTAAGGAGAAGGCGCAAAAGCGGCGCGTCCTGGGGGACGGTGAACGTCATCGAGTCATTGCGCAGGGTATCGCTGGCAAGATCTGCCGAGTTAGCAAGGGAGCTATCTGTCCCGGCGGCAACAATTTGCCACCTGAGCCCGGTGCCGGGAGCGATCTGGGAAGTGCGATAGGAGTATTGCAGGGTGTGCGGCCCCGGCGAAAGCACGATGGACTGGGATGCGATCACCCAGGATTCCGGTTCGCTGCCGTTGAAGTCCGCTACCAGGCCCGCAGACCCGGTTTCGGAATTGACGCCGTCATTGGCAGGAAGAAACCAGTCAAAGTCCACGGGCAGCGGGTCCCGGTCAAACCTTGGATTGTTCACCACCGCCAGATCGCCCTGGACCCACCTTGCGGAAATGAGCTCGCGCCACAATCCCGCGGCGGCGGGGCCTTCTTTGGCAGCCACGAGACGGTTGACGGTCGTGAGGAGCACCGGGGTATCGATTACCGGGTTGCCAAGCGGGATGAGCCGGTGCGCGGCAGAAGCTGCCGCCGTGAGCTGATTCTTCGTAAGGAGGAAGTCGATGTACTGGTGGATCAGGCCCGGGTTGTCGCTCAAGATGGCGGCGGAGATCTTGTCCGGATCGGGAGATTCGCGCCAGCACAATTCGAAAAGAGCGCCCATGCGATCCGATGGCATGCTTGCGGCGCTGCGGGCCCACTGCCAGAACGCCGGCTCGTTGCCGCGACGAAGGTAGAAGTTGGCAAGCGCCCAGCGCGTTACAAAGGTGCGGTCGATCGCAAATGCCTCGACAAGGAGCTTCTCTGCGCGCACATAATCGCCGCCGCTCTCAGCGTAGAGTCCGAGTTCAATGTTCGCGGCGGCATTGTAAGAATTGAGCTGGAGCGAACGCATGAGGAGCTGTTCCTCATGCGCGGAATCGATCTGGGAGAGAACCATGTAGTAGCGCCAGGCGTCCGGTTCGAGCTGAATGGCGGCGCGAATGGAGTCTTCAGTGCGCTGGTTGAACAGGTAATCCGCCCGGGCCAGCTTCCAGGAGCTCCAGATTCCTACGCAGCAGATCGCAGACACGAGGACGCGAGACACAATCGAGAATATGCGCGCCTGGGGCTTGGTCACGGCACTGAGCGTAGACGACCGCCGAAGAGAAGTCAATCTCGGTTGTGGCCGCCGGGTGTTGTCTTACGTTCCGGGTGCGTTGAGAAGGCACGCGGGCAAACGACGGGAGTTCAAGCGGAGCCGCGCCAATCGATCCGGATGGACGGCCTCACATCTGGATGACTGCTGCGCTTCCGCAGCAGTGAATGCCGTATGCATCAGAAAACCGTGGAGTTTTCAACGAACATTCACCGGAGGCAGTAGACAAAAACATTCTTGCGTGCTGCCGGTGATGAATATCGAGACTGCTGAACGCCGACATGACCAGCGCCCGGCAAGCGGGGTACTGGCGTCATCATTTGTTTTACATTCTCGTCTTGACAACGAAAGTTGGTGTGTTAAGCTGCACCTATTGGAATCACCAGTCAGAGGAAAGCCGGATAACTGCGCTTTCCACTGTTAATCCGTTCGGTCCTGTGAAAAATGGGACTGAAGGGGGCGAAGCCTACGCCAAGGTCGTGGAGCAGCGGGAGTCGCTTAGAACAGGATCACTGACTTTCCCGCCAGGCCCCATTCTTCGGCAGCATGGCTCCCCATCCCCAAATGTATGTGCATGATTGAGTGATGTGGTATTTGCCGCCCCCGTCAGGAGGCGATTCCCAGTTCTCTGATTGTGAAGCCGTGGCCGAGTGCGGCGGCTGATTGTCCTACTCTATTGCTCAACATAGACAGATGAGGGATTCTCGGATTTCCTGGCGTGGCGGATGTCCTCGCGGCCTTGCAGACGAATTCTTCCTTTGTCATGAGAATCCTCTCTATATTTGGAGCTCGTCCCCAGTTCGTCAAAGCCGCACTCGTGTCCCGGCGGCTGAGGCAGGACGGCGAGATCGATGAAGTACTGGTGAACACCGGACAGCATTACGACGAGATGATGTCCGATATATTTCTGCGGGAACTTGAGATGCCCGCCCCCGACTACAATCTGGAAGCAGGCAGCGGCAGCCATGCCGCTCAAACAGCGCGCATTCTGGAACGGACCGAGAAGGTTCTAATTACTGAAAAGCCAGACTGCGCGATTGTGTACGGGGATACAAACTCAACCCTGGGCGGCGCATTAGCCGCCGCCAAACTGCACATACCGGTGGTGCACGTGGAAGCTGGCTTGCGCAGCTTCAACCGCCGGATGCCGGAAGAACTCAACCGGGTCGTGACGGACCACCTGGCCGATCTGCTCCTTGCCCCAAGCGAGAGGGCGAAGGGGCGCCTCCTGGATGAAGGGATTCCCGAATCCCGGATCGAGGTTGTAGGCGACGTAATGTACGACGCAGCCCTGCACTTCCTGGAGATCTCCGAAGCCTCAAGCACCATCCTGCAACGTCTCGCGCTCACACCAAAGGAATATGCGCTCTGCACGATCCACCGGGCGGAGAATACCGAGGATCTCACGCGCCTCGACCGGATTCTGAGCGCGTTTGACACCGTATCGCTCGAGATGCCGGTGGTTCTGCCCGTGCATCCCCGCCTGCGAGACACGATCGATTCCGCGCGATTCGAGCGGAATTTCAGCCCAAATTTCAAAATGATCGGACCGGTTGGCTATCTTGACATGATTGCCCTGGAACGCAATGCGGCAGTCGTGGCCACCGATTCGGGAGGCGTTCAGAAAGAGGCGTTTTTTTATCAAGTGCCATGCGTCACATTGCGGGGCGAAACCGAATGGATGGAACTGATCGAACTCGGTTGGAACCGCCTGGTGCCGCCCGACGGAACCTCAGACGTGGCCGCGGCGCTTCGTTCGTCAATCGGCGCAGCCGGCCAAACCGATGCACGCCCGTACGGCGATGGCGACGCGGCGGGCAAAATAGTGAATGCAGTGCGTAAGCTATGCTCGAAAAATCCGTTTACCCGGGAAGAAGTCGTGCAATGAAGGTCCTGGTCGTTAACCGCTGCACGGGTTGCCGGGTAATCGGAACAGACGACCACCCGCAATAAATTATCCCTCTGTTCGTCGACGGCTTCGCAGACGTCAGACGGGGCGTCACAAATGCCCGTTCCCCAACACATGCATAGCAGGGACTGCCGGCTCGCCGGCTCTTTGCTCTGCCTCCAAATCCGTAAGTCCGCGTGAGCTTTATGACAATTCTCAGGGCGCGTTCCCGGATGATCAGCGTTCGCCTTTCCGAGGATGAATACTCGGCGCTGGTGAACTTGTGCGTAACCAGCGGAGCTCGGAGCGTATCAGATTTCGCTCGCGGAGCGATGCGCCTGCTCGTAGGCGACGGCGAGCATGGCTACCAGTCGCAAGTCGATGCAAAGGGCCTTCAGTTGCAGATACTATTGCTTAGTCGAAAAATCGACGAATTGAACGAACGGATCAAGGAAGGCTACGGGCAAAGCTATAGTCCGAAGCCGAGCAATGGGTCGGCGTGAAGGCCTTTTAGTCCAGAGCAGTTTCTCAACCCCCCAGCAAAGAGCGGCTATGAGAATCATCAGAATCGTCCTTTTCACACTATCGGCGACTTGTCTGTGCGTGGCGCAGCAGACCCCGGTCGGCGAGCTGAACAACCAGAGCTCGGCCGCCTTGAATCAGCTTGCGAACCTCCCAATCGAGAAGATCGGCGTTGACGATCTTGTCGGGATCTCCGTGTATGACTCGCAGGAGCTTACGCGGACGGTTCGCGTCAATGTGGAAGGCGACATCCGCCTCCCGATGCTGAAACTACCGATCCATGCCGCGGGGCTTTACCCGGACGGCCTGGAAAAGTCGATCACCGCCGCACTGATCGCGGAGAATATCCTCGTCGACCCCATCGTGGCGGTCACAGTGGTCGAGTACCAGAGCCGGCCGATCACCGTGGCGGGCGAGGTAAAGACTCCTCTGACGTTCCAGGCGACGGGGACGGTGACGCTGCTGGACGCGATCTCCCGGGGAGGCGGACTTTCGGATAATGCGGGCTCCGACGTCATTGTCACCCGCCAGGATCCGGGCGCGGATGGGAAAGCCGCGCTGGTTCAGCGAATCCCGCTGAAGGAACTTCTGGAAGGCGGCGACCCCGCGCTGAACCTGGTGTTAAAAGGCGGGGAAGAGATTCGCATCCCGGAAGCCGACAGGGTTTTCGTTCTCGGGAACGTGAAAAAGGCAGGCGCCTTCTATCTCACGGACGGTCCGGAGAGCAGCGTGCTGAAAGCGCTGGCGCTGTCGGAGGGCCTGGATACTTTTTCGTCGAGCACAGCGTACATCTACCGCAAAGAGGGAGCCGCCGGCGGCCGGAAGGAGATTCCCATCCGGCTGCATGAGATCATGAAGCGCAAGTCGCCGGATGTGGCTCTCATGGCCGACGACATCCTCTACATACCCACGAAGAGCGGTACAAAGGCGACTCTCAGTGTCCTTGAGGCGTCCGCCGGAATTGCCGCCGCCATGGGATCCGCGGCCGTTTACTACGGAACCAGGTGACATCCTAAAGGAACAACATGCCTCGCAAAGCCAGATTCGAAGCACAAGCGTTATCGACCTCGTTGACGACCGAGCCGGCGTTGCCGTATTTGTCGCCCCCACCAGTCCAGGAAATCGAGCCCGAGACTCCATCGGTTCCTTTCTCCCGCTATTTGTGGATCCTGCGGCGGCAGAAGTGGAGAATCGCGGCGTTCGTAGCGGGCTGCGTACTGATTACGGCCGTCCTCTCGGCCCGAATACGGCCGATCTACGAGTCAATTGCGACCGTCGATATTGACCGCCAGGCCCCATCACAGGTTGTTGGCGACGAGTCGACGCGGGCGATCGGGCTCAATGACGCGGATCAATTCCTGGCAACGCAGGAAAAGCTCATTCAGTCCGATGCCGTGCTCAGGCCGGTCGCAGAGCGGTACCGCCTCCTCGAAGAGGAGAAGCAGATCAAGAGCATAAACGATCCGGCGGCGCAGAAAACTTTGAATGCGCCAATCGTATTGAAGCGTCTCAAAGTCACCCGGCCTATCAACACCTACCTTCTGCTCATCAGCTACCGGTCCTCCAATGCGCAGCTCGCAGCTGACGTGGCAAATGGGATTGCGACCTCCTACCTGGCTCATTCCTATGACATCCGCATCCGTTCTTCCGCCAGCATGTCGTCGTTCATGGAGAAGCAGCTCGATGAACTGCAGGCAAAGATGGAGAAATCGAGCCTGGCGCTGAATCAGTTTGAGAAGGACCTGGATGTCATCAATCCAGACGAGAAGACAAACATCCTGTCCTCTCGGCTTCTGCAACTGAACGGTGAGTACACGACGGCGCAGGGCGACCGTGTCGGCAAGGAAGCAGCATGGAACGCGATCAGGTCCGGGAACATCTCGGCGGCACTGACGTCTCCTCAGGCCGATGCGCTCCAGAAACTGGGCGAGGCGCTCAACCAGGCGCAGGAACGCTTTGCGCTGATCAAGGCTACCTATGGCTCCTCCCACCCCGAGTACCGGAAAGCGGCGTCGGATCTCGCGGAAGTCAAGAAAGAGTACGATGACACCCGCCAAAGCATCATGGAGCGGACCGAGATTGAGTACAACCAGGCCGTCGACCGCGAGCAGATGCTTCAAAAGGCTGTTGAGGAGGCCAAGTCGCAGTGGAACAACCTCAACTCGAAATCCTTCGAATACCAGCAGTTGAAACAGGAAGCAGATGCGGACAGGTCCCTGTATGACGAATTGATCAAGAAGATTCGCGAGGCAGGGATCAACGCCGGGTTCCAAAACAACAATGTGCGGATCGCGGATTATGCGAGAGCTGCGAACAAGCCTGTCTTTCCGAAGATCAAGCTCAACATCATTCTCGCCTTTCTATTCGCAACCATTGTTGCGATTGGAGCGGCAATCCTGGTCGATTCGCTCGACACGACACTTCGCGATCCCGAGGAAGCGAGCCGCTACCTTGGCACCGATGTGATTGGCACCCTGCCGGCCGACACCGCGGCCGCGCAGATTTCCAAGCAAGGCGCCATCGAGGTGCAGGAGTTGCCGGTGCAGGGGGGTGCTTCAAAATCCGGACGCAACGGGTATTACGGCACTCGATCGGGCTTCGACGAAGCGGTCCGATCGTTGCGTAACACGATATTCCTTTCGGATTTCGAAGGCCGCCTGGGCTCGATTGCTCTTACGAGCGCGACCCCCGCGGAGGGTAAGACGACGATCGCCTGTCATCTTGCGATCGCCAATGCCGATCGCGGGAAAAGGACTCTGCTGGTCGATGCCGACCTGAGGCGTCCGAGCGTACATGCAAAGTTCAACCTGAGCCTGCGGGAGGGACTATCGAACGTCCTGACGGGTGAACGGTGCTGGCAGGATGTTGTGATTCCGATCGAAGGCAAGCCGAATCTGAGCATTCTGCCTTCCGGGCCCGGGTCTCACCGGGCGGCCGACCTGATCGGACCCCGGCTCGCGACCTTGCTGGACGAGTTTGCGAAAGAGTATGAGCTCGTCATCCTCGATTCACCCCCGCTCATGGGCTTTGCCGAGTGCCTTCAGATTGTGTCGGCCGCGGATGGAGTGCTGATTGTGAGCCGCGCTGGTGAAACGCGCAGAAAGGCCGTTTCGGTGGTGGTCTCCACCCTGCGGCGCCTGCACGCCAACATCATCGGCGTGATCCTGAACAAGACGAGCCGGTATACCTCGGCGGATGGCTACTACCCCTACTACGGTTACTACGGAAAATACTCCACGTCGTACTACAAGAGGCCGGACGAATAAACGGCGCTACCCAGCTGCGCCGGTTGAGATATAATTCGGGCCGTACTGACGGGGGATGTTTCAGGACGTATTGCTCGAAACAACGTCAACCGACGAAGGCGCGAACGGGGGCCGCTCGCTTCAACGCAGCGGCGTGTTCTGAGCCCCGCTCGATGAGGTAGTCGAGAATCTCGCGCCAACCTACGACTGGAGGTCGATGACGATGGCGGAACTTCGCGGCCCTGCTAACCCTGGATCAACGACAACACGACGTGATTTTGTCAAGGCGGCAACGATTGCGTCAGCCATTGCGGGACTCGGCTTGCCGGCGGTCGCGGCGCCGCCCTCGGCGGTGGAAGGGCGCGGTTTATGGTTTCACCCGGAAGCCATGTTCGACGCGAACCCTGCCAAGGGCAAAGCGCAGGTTCAGGCCACAGTCCAACAGTGGGCCAGGGCAGGATTCAATTTCATCCTTCCCTGGACAACTTCCGGCTTTCTCTACGGAGTGGAGAACCAGAGATATCGTAACGAACACCCGACCACGAGCTGGGACATACTCGGGTTTATTACCGAGACGGCGCACAGCTACGGCCTCCAGACGCACCTCTGGTACTCGTACGTCGGTTATCGCACGCCCGGCAGTCCCGATTTCAATCCGAGTGTGGGCGGAAATCCCGCATGGGCGGCGAAAAGTATCTGGGAAGTGCAGCCGAATCTCGCGGCAGCTTACCCCAAGGCCGATCCAAAGTTAGACGCCTGCCCACAGCATCCGGATTTTCGCAGCTGGCAGAACCTTCTCATCGGCCGAACCCTGAAACGCTATCCGCTCATAACCGGCATTCACGTCGAAGAGAACGGGTACGACTACCGCGGTTACTGCTGCTGCGATCTTTGTCTTCAGCTCTATCAGCAGCTTTATGGCGCGCCGCTGCCGGGGCAGCTTGACACGCGAGTTGCAGAGGATTTTCGGACGCTTGGGACCAGTGCAGTGATGGCGGAAGTTGTGACGACCGCCGAGAACGCATCACCGAAGCTCATGGTATCGACCGACGGCGGACACGACTGGCAAATGGACCGCCAAATCGGCCGCACATGGCTTCACCATGCAAAAGCCGGAATGCTCGATTTTTACTCTCCCGAAATCTATACCACCAACACCACTCAATTTCAGACTCGACTGACTAAAACGATCAAGGATCTGTCTCCCGATTGCCCCGTCTTTGCGGGCGTGGGGTTCAGATGGGACGGCAAAATGCAAAACACGGTGCCA
Source organism: Occallatibacter sp. (assembly GCA_035263625.1). Lineage (GTDB taxonomy): Bacteria > Acidobacteriota > Terriglobia > Terriglobales > Acidobacteriaceae > Telmatobacter. The sequence goes on along the minus strand of DATFRB010000076.1, from coordinate 105,181 downwards.
GTGACCATGGATCAGATCAATGTGGCACGCGAGCTGGGAGCAAAGGGAGTGATCCTGTTTTACGGCGACCTTTTCACCCCCGACCTCCTCAGCGCGCTGGCCTCCGGTCCGTTTCATTCACCGGCAAAAATGCCGAGTGCCAAACCAGTCTGAAGCGGATCGATTTGAGCCGCCCGACATGGCGGCTCACTGGGAAATCCGAACAATTGAGACGCTTGAGCGACTTGATTGCGGCACTCACTGTGCCTTCCCGGGATTGGTCTGCCATGATCTCTCCCCTTTATCGCATAAACCTCGATAGCAGACGTTTCCAGTCAATACCGCAACGCGTGGCAATTGAGCAAGTTAAAAAGGCGGCCGTTGGATGTGCGGGATAATCGGAATCGTTGACCCCGATCGCGAGATCAGCCTGGCTGCTCCGCAGGCGATGCTCGACAGCATCGTTCATCGGGGACCGGACGACTGGGGCATGTGGCGGTCAAAGTGTGGAGCGGTAACCCTGGGCAGCCGGCGGCTCGCGATCCTGGACCTGTCACCCTCCGGCCACATGCCCATGGTTTCGGAAGACGCGAACTGCGTCATCGCCTACAACGGCGAGATTTACAACTACAGCGAGATTGCCACCGAGCTGGAGGCGAAGGGTCACCGGCTGCATTCGAGCGGCGACACCGAGGTTCTGCTGAAGGCTTACCGCGAGTGGGGCGAAGCGTGCCTGGACCGCCTTAACGGGATGTTCGCGTTTGCGATCTGGGATGAGTCGCGGAAGACACTGTTCGCAGCGCGGGACCGGTTCGGTGAGAAGCCGTTCTATTATTACCGCCGGCCGGGCGGACAGCAGCTGCTCTTCGCTTCGGAGATCAAGGCTCTGTTCAGCTCGGGGCAGGTGGAACCAGAGGCAAACAACGGAGCGATCTACCGTTTCCTCGTCTTCGGCGATATCGATGCCGACCAGGAGACTTTATTTCGGGGCGTGATGGCGCTTCCCGCCGCCCACGCGCTGCGATATAACCCGGGAACCGGACAATGCATGATCTGGCGCTATTGGGACCTCGAGCCGGACAAGGCAAGCCCAGTCGGGAGCGACAGAGAATGCGCGGAGCACTTTCTCGAGCTGTTCTCGGATTCAGTGCGGCTGCGGCTGCGCGCCGATGTTGCGGTGGGGTCGAGCCTGTCCGGGGGATTGGATTCCTCATCCATCGTATGCGCGATTGCGCGCGAGGGACACGGGCGTCAGGCGACGTTTTCAGCGCGCTTTACCGGGCACGACAAATTCGATGAGGGCCCGTACATTCAGGCTGTATGCGAGCACACCGGATTGCCCAACCACGGGGTGGTCCCCGATGCGGAGCGCTATCCAGAAGAGGCCGAGCAGGTGGCCTGGCAGCAGGACCACCCATTCCTCACGTCCAGTGTTTACGCACAGTGGAATGTGATGCGGCTCGCGGCCGAGCACAACGTCACTGTCCTGCTGGATGGGCAGGGAGCCGACGAGATACTCGCCGGATATGACGATTACCTCGGGCCGCTGCTGCGCCAGCTGTTGCGTACCAGGCGCCTGGTTCAAGGATCGCGTGAACTTCGGAGATATATCGAATTCCGCGGTTGGAAGTTCCTTCCCAACGTGCTGGCGACCTTTTTGCCCGCTGGGATCCGCGGTTCGGCGGCGCGCAGCTTGCGTACCGCGGGGATTCGCGCCGAGTTCTCCCGGCAGTGGAGCCAGAATCGCCCGTCGGCCGAGCGGAGGTTCAAGGACCCTTTCCGGCAGGAACTGTACCAGACCCTGACCCGGAGCATCCTGCCGAAGCTCCTGCGCTATGCGGACCGCAACTCGATGGCTTTTTCGCGCGAAGTGCGGTTGCCGTTTCTGGATCACCGGCTGGTCGAGTGGCTGTTTTCTCTCCCGCCTGACCAGTTGCTTCGCGACGGTGAAAGAAAGTTCATCCTCCGGCGGGGGCTCGGCGAACTGCTTCCGGAGAAGATCCGGAACAGAAAAGACAAGCTCGGATTTGCTCCGCCGCAGGATTCGTGGCTGAGGGGCCCGCTCAGAAACTGGGCGTCCGACATCCTGCTCTCGGACCGCATGGCACGGCGGGAATGGGCGGACGGCGCCGGGATACGCAGTGTTTATACCGAGTTTTCAAAGGGTAACAAGGGCAGCGCGCACCTATGGCGGTGGATATCTCTCGAGTTGTGGGCCCGGATGTTTCTCGACGGCCGGTGGCGCGCGATGGCGCCCGTTTCACGCAAGCGCGAGGCCTACGAGACAACGCCGGCGGGTCCGGAGCCGGTGGAAAATTCGCTGTATGTCAGCAACCCTGCGATCGAAGGCGCGCGAGCATCATGAATACTCACGCACTTCGACGGATCGCAATCGTTTTTCCACGCGAGTGGGGCTTTAACCGCAGGCTGGAGAGGCTCTTTGCGGTTGCCGAGCAACTCGACGCAGAGATTCATGTTATCTGCCGCAATCTCTCCAATAAGCCGCGGCTGGAACAGGTGCAGCCGCGCGTATGGGTTCACCGGCTGCCATATCTCGGCGGCATCCGCGCGCTGAGTTCCCACGGCATGGTGCTCAACCCCGTCTGGGCCTGGGCCGTGCGGGACATTTGCGCCCGTTATGCAATTGACCTGGTGATCGTGCGGGAGTTCCCGCTGGTGCTTGCCGTTCGGGGCATCTTGCCGCGCCGCATCCCTGTCGTGATGGACATGGCGGAGAACCTCGTCGCCATGGCGCTTACAGAAAAGCCGCGCGGCCTGGCGAATCGCCTTGGAAGGCTGGTCTTCGCCGGTCCGCTTGGACGCTGGGTTGAGCGCCTTTCGTGCTTTGCTTCGGACGGCATCCTCGTCGTCATCGAGGAAAACCGGGACCGCCTTGTCGCAATGGGCGTGAATCCGCGCAAGATCCACGTGTTCCACAGCGTTCCCGTGCCTGAGCTGATGCAGCCGAGACCACAAACAATCTCGCCGAGCAACGGAACAAGCTACGAATTGCGGGCAGCGTATCTTGGCGATTTCGACCAGGTCCGCGGACTGCCGACCGTTGTGGATGCCGCCGCCGAGTTGCGCGATCGCCAGGTGCGTGTGCAGTTCGTTCTGATGGGCGCCGGCCTCTCCAAATCGGAGCTCGAGAACCGGGCAAAGCAGCGCGGCGTTTCGAACGATATGGTTATGCCGGGTCACGTCCCGTTTCGCGACGGCCTGGGATTCATTCAGGCGTGCGACGTCGGCCTTGTTCCGCACTTCCGGTGCGAACACACGGATACCACCATTCCCAACAAGCTTTTCGACTATATGTATATGGGCAAACCAGTGATTGTGTCGGATGCTCTTCCTCTTGCCCGCATTGTTCAAACGCATGAGTGCGGGCTTGTGTTTCCCAGTGGCGACGCCGGAAAACTGGCAGAAGCCCTTGCATATCTAGCCGCGAATCCAAAAGCCCGCCAGGCTATGGGCGAGAATGGCCGCGCCGCAATTCTCAAGGATTATGCCTGGAACAATACCCGGGAGGCGCTGGGTCACTTTCTCAGCAGCGCCGTGGAGAACGGGGCGCCGTCGCATGCCTGAAAGCGTCTCCCCGGTGACTTCAGCCGGGCCGGTGGATGAGACTCAACGTCGCGGCCCGGGACCCACTGGCAGTTTCCGCAAACTGCTGGTGCAGGATTGCGGAAAGTATGTGCTGTCGCAGGGCGCGCTCGTAGTCAACGGGCTGGTCCTGATTCCCGCGCTGACCCATCTGTTTCCGCCGGCAGTGTACGGCGACTATGTCCTGTGCTCATCGTTCGTCAATCTCGGCATGTTGGCCTTGTCCGGCTGGCTCGCGCAGGGCACGCTCCGGTTCTACCCGGCATACGAGCGCGACGGACGGGAGCAGTTTTTTCTGGATGGGACCGCAACGGTTGCCCTGATCGCCGCAGGATTGGCGGCCATTGTGGGCGTGCCGGTCATACTCGTTCTCGCGCATCTGATCCGCGCGGAGCTCGCCCAGCTGCTCTGGTTCACGCTCCCGGTGACGCTCGCGTACAGCCTGTACTACGTCTTCAGTATTTATCTCCGCAGCGCGCGCCGTCTGGCGCTCTATGTACGCACGCAGATCGCCGGCGCGATCATTCAGCCCGGTCTCGGCCTGCTGGCGCTGCTGGTGTGGCGGGACATCAGGGCCTACTTTATCGTCTGGCTGCTTTCGCTCTGCGCTCTGAATGCCTGGATATGGCTGAGACTCAAGCCGCGGCCGTTCTGGTTGCGAAAGCTGCGCGAATTTTCGGCGGGCCGCCTGTTTGCATTCGGGTTCCCGCTGGTTCTGAGCCAGTTGCTTACGCAGGTGCTGCTTTTCGCGGACCGCTACATTCTGGAGGCGGTGCGAAATCCCCGCGAAGTCGGGCTGTACTCGCTTGGATTCACGGTCGGGCAGTTGCCTGTGAACATGCTGTTTAACATTGAAATGGCCGCTCTGTATCCACTTCTTATGCGCTCGTGGGAGCGGGGCTCCCCCGAAGAGGCAGTTCGCGACAACGGTGTCGGAGTCCGCTATTACTTCCTGATTGTGATTCCTTCGCTCGTCGGGCTTTGTCTTCTGTCGCGAAGCATCGTATCGCTGTTCTCGTCGCGGGAATATTCCGCCGCGTCGACCGTTGTGCCATGGGTCGCCACGAGCTTCTTCCTCAGCGGTCTCTCCCAGTTCCCGCTGCTGTATACGCAGCTGTTGAAGAAACCGGCGATTCAGACGTGGGTCATGGCATTTGCGGCGGTTGAAAACGTGGTCCTCAACCTGATCCTTATTCCCCGCTACGGTTATTACGGTGCGGCGGTGGCGCTGTTGCTCTCCATGGTCGTACTGAACATTGTGAGCTGGACGATCGGAGCCAAGTTACTGCCGATCTCACTGCCGTTTGTGTCGCTGGGGCGGGCTGCAGTTTGCACGGGCTTCATGGCGGCCTTCCTTTGGGCGTGCATGTCGTTTGGCCATTCGACAGGCAGGGCCCGGGATCTCTGGTTAATCCCGCCGGCAATTCTTGTGTATTTCGCAGTCCTGTATCTCAGCGGCGAATATGAACCCGGGGAGCGGGCGGCGATCCGGCGCTTTCTCCACGGAATCACCCGGAGGCGGGGAAGGGAAACCAGATTGCAGGAAGGCGCAGAACTCGCCACGCACCACCGCGACGCGGGCGCGCACCGGCAGGGTGAGGAGCCTTCAATATGAAGCAGCGGATTTCCCTGAAGGTTGTGCTCGTCTCGTTGCTGATCTTTCTCACGATTTTTTTGCCCAACAGCTTCGACCTGAGCCTCCTGCTTACGATTGGAGGCATGCACTTTCGATTCCTCAACCTCGTCGCATTTTTCATGGCCATTGTGCTGTTTCTGCGCAGTTTACGAACTCGACGCTTCGAGGATGGTTCGTTCCGGATTCGCGGCTTCTCGGGGGCCGTTCTGCTGGTCATATGCGGGATAGTCGCGTCCGAGGCGTACCTGATTGCGTTCGAGAATGTGAACATCCGGCCTCTCATTCAAGACACATTTCCTGTGGTGACGCCACTCCTGCTTGGGTGGGCACTGCACCTGGACGGGTGGCGGCCGCGCGACCTTTATTGGATGACGCGCCTGTTCCTGATCTTCGGCGTGCTGGTGGTCGTGATCGATATTCTCCTGGTGCTTAATTACGCGCCATTGTACGGCCTCTTTGGCTGGAAGATGCAGGACTCGGCGTTCTCGGCCCGCCCCAACCAGGCTATCGGCTCGGCAATCGCAGTGGCGGCCCTGCTCTCCTTGATTCTGCCTCTCGCGCTTTACATGCAAAAGAAGGGCTCCGGGCTGTTGCGGATACCTTACCTGGTGTGCCCATGGTTCCTGCTGCTCGGCATTGCATTGCAGGCTTCCCGCCTGGCCGCGGCGACGGTGTTGCTTTTCCTTTTCCTGACAACCGGAACTGCCAAGCGAGGCCGTACTCTGAGGGTCGCCGCTTTGGCTTCGCTCTTCATCCTGATCTTTGTGGGTTACGACTTTGTCGGTTCGTACTTCCAGCGGTATACAGTTCTGCGCAACGCGTCTTCGCTGACACGGGTTCAAAGCGGGATCATCGGACTGCGGATTTTCGGGGACCATCCCATATTCGGAACGGGCATCGGTATCTTCTATCCGCGTGCACAGGCAACTATCGCCGCCGCGAGCACCGTGGATGTGCAGCACCTGGGCGAAAAGATCATGGTGTATCGAGACTGGGCGACCCTTCCGGACCCTCACGATGTCTATATCATGTGGCTCGCGGAAATTGGTCTCGTAGGGTTTATCGGCCTTGTCGCATGCATCAGGGCGTTCGCGAAATACAGCAGGCGGGTGATCAGGGCGGCAAAGCGCATGGGAACCGATGACACCCTGTTTCGCGCGGTGGGTTCGGGCGTTCTCCTGGTCTGCGCGCAAATGTTCGGCGCGTCGTTTCTGCTCAACAACAATCGACTGGCGATCCTGATCTGGGTTTATGTGGCATTGACGCTGGAGATAGGCCGCCGCACCATTGCGACCGCCGAGGCACGCAGGCTTTCCATGACTTCCGCGTTGCAGCAGCGCGCTCAAGGAGAACGGCAATATGTCGCTTAGAGGAAATTCTTCAATCGAAGGTAAGCGGGGGGAATTTATATGTCTGGTGCTGTAGCTCCGGAAAAGACTTACTCTTCACCGGCATCCTCGCAACGCTTCTGCGACTGGCTTGCGTTCAGCCTGGGACGGAAGACAGGCAACTGGCGGTTGGTCCGGAGGCTCGCGGCGCATGCTTCCGGCACCTGGACGGAGCAGAGAGTCACCAACAGCCGCGGCACCGTTTACGAACTTGACTTAAATGACGCCCACCAGCGTCACGTTTACTACGTCGGGGTGCACGAGCCGATTGAGACCCTGTTCCTGGAACGCACGGTTCAACGCGGGTGGACCGCGCTGGACGTTGGGGCGAATATGGGGTACTTCACACTTCTGTTGTCGCGACTCGTCGGCGAGACCGGCGTGGTTCATTCATTCGAGCCGACGCAGAGGATGTCTGAGAAGCTTCAACGCCACATCGAATTGAACCGAGCCAGTAACGTGCGCGCGCACCACCTGGCGCTCTCGGATACCGTAACGGAGACCCGGCTGATCGAGTCTCCCGGAGACAGTCTCTCCAACACAAGACTGGCCCGCGAAGATGAACCCGGAGCCGAGTCGGTCTCTGTTTCGACCCTCGACAAGTTCGTTGAAGAATCAGCAATCGACCATATCGACTTCATCAAAATTGACATCGAGGGGTCCGAGGCCCGGTTCCTGCGCGGAGCGGCAAAGGCGCTGAAGCGCTGGCGGCCAACATTGCTGATCGAAATCAATCCGGGGATGCTTGCGCAATTTGGCAGCACGCGCGAAGAAGTGATTTCGATGCTGCAGGAACTCGATTACGAGTTGCTCGTTCCTTCGTCGCGGGATCTGATGCTCCCGATTTCGCAGGTTCCGAGCCACCCTTATGTGAATGCCGTGGCGGTGCCGCGGTCACGCAAGAACACCGGAAGTCCCGCTGCTTCGAGTTCGAAAACAGACTACGAGGTGGTTTCCAAGTGATTGCCGAAACCGCCAGTTACTAAAGCAGGATCATCGCATTACAGAGGAAGAATGACTTCAGGTAACTCCCAGAAACGTGTAGTCAGCCTCCTGTCCCATGAAAAGATAGAAGCAGACGCGCGCGTTCAAATGCTGTCGCGGTGCGCCTCCCAGGCCGGATTCGAAGTGACGATACTTTGCTGGGACCGGTCCGGCAAACGGCCGCCGGTAATGGACGGAGAGGCCTGGAAAACGGTCAACATTTCAGCGCCGTCTACCTACGACCAGGGAGCCCGCCAGGGATTCGGATATGTTCACTTCGCCCGCCGGGCCTTTCAGTGGCTCAGGGCTCACGAGTGGGACATTGTGCATTGCAACGATCTCGACACCTTGCCGATCGGATGGGCCGCAAGCCGGATGACCGGCAGGCAGGTCGTTTTTGATGCCCACGAGCCCTATCCCGAGATGCAGCGCGAAAGAAGCCCCATCCTCTACCACGTCAGCCGGCCTCTTGAATGGTTCCTGGCGCGCCGCAGTTCGCATATCATCACCGTCGGTGAATTCATGCGGCGAAGGTTTCTTTCGCTGACTCGAAACTCTGTCGAAGTTACGGTCATAGGAAACTGGAAGGATCCGGATAGATTCGCATTGCCCGAAGATGTCATCTCGAGGGCCCGGGCTGACCTGAAGTTTCCGCCGCACGATCTGCTGGTGGGTTTCTTCGGAGCGCTTTACCGCACGAAGCCGGTGCTGCCGCTGCTTGAGGCGGCAAAAATGACGGGCCGCGTGGCTGTGTTGATTGCGGGACAGGGAGAAGACGCCGGACTGGTGAAGGAGTGGGCGGAGCGGTATCCGTGGGTGAAATTTCTTGGCATGGTTCCCTCAGCGCAAGTGGAGTTATACACCCGCACCTGCGACGCGATGTATTATGGTCTCGATCCAAACTTTGAGGCTGCGATCTACTCCACCCCCAACACGCTCTTCAGCGCGATTTCGGCCGCGCGCCCGGTACTGACCACCGACTGCGGGGAATTGGGCGAAGTTGTGCGCACCTCCGGATGCGGCTACCTGATGCCGGAGCTCACCACCGAGGCGTGCCGGGACGGCCTGCTTGCGCTGCTCGATCCCGCAGTGCGTGAGAAACTTGAAGAGGGCGCGCGGTTCGCTTCAAACCAGTACTCCGTCGCGCAGGCAAAGCGGCGCCTTGCCGCGGTTTACTCCGGCCTGTCAACAAAGCGTGAAATGTGGCAGGAGCAAGGTGAAAATTCAGTTTCAAGCGGCAACTAACTGAGGCGGGGAATCTCTAACTCACTATGAAACGCACCCTGATGCATGTTGTTGGAAACCGGCCTCAGTTCATCAAGCTGGCGGCGGTTTTACGTGTTTTGCAGGATAGGGATTGCGAAAATGTAATTGTCCATTCCGGCCAGCATTACGACTACGATATGTCGAAGCTGTTTTTCGAGCAGCTGGAAATTCCGGAGCCGGCGTTCTTTCTCAACGCAGGGTCGGGCAATCATGGCTGCCAGACGGGCCGTATCCTGATGGAACTGGACACGGTCATGTCCAGGATCTCTCCCGATATCTCAATCGTCTACGGCGACACCAACACGACGCTGGCCGGCGCCCTGCATGCCTACAAATCGCATTTGCCCCTGGCCCACGTCGAAGCAGGCCTGCGCGAGTACCTGTGGCGGCCCGAGGAACTGAACAAGCGCACCGCCGATCATTGCTCCGACCTGTGCTTCTGCCCCACCGAAGCGGCTGTGCGCAATCTGCGGAACGAAGGCCTGAGCGAAGACCGTATCCATCTCACCGGCGACGTGACCTACGACAGCTTTCTCTGGGCCAAGTCGAACATTGACCGCGTGGCTACATTGCCGGCGCCAACGGAGCGCTTCTGGCTGCTTACGCTGCATCGCGCCGAAACCGTGGATGACCCCGGCCGCCTGTCGACGATCGTGGACAGCCTTAGCGAGTGCGAAATCCCGCTGTATTTGCCTCTGCATCCGCGTACGCGGCTGCGCCTGCACGAGACCGGCTTGTGGGACCGTATTTCGGCCCTTCCGGCGCTTCACGTGCTGCCGCCTCTTGGCTATTTCGATTTCATACGGTTACTGGTCCATTGCGACGCGCTGGTTACCGATTCGGGCGGAGTCATCCGCGAAGGATATTACGCCAGGAAGCCAACCGTCATTCTCGACAACAGCACCGAGTACCGGGAGCTGGTGGAAAAAGGGGCGGCGCGAATCGCCGGGCACGATCGGGCTTCCATCGCCGCGGCATTCGACGCTGTTCCCACTCTTTGCAAGAACGGACACGGCTCTAAACTTTTTGGCGACGGTCATGCCGCCGAAGCAATTGCAGATCTCCTTCTACAATGCTCTTTGACCAAAAAAGAATTCTAGTCCTGGCGCCCCACACCGATGATGCCGAATTCGGTTGCGGCGGAACCATTGCCAAGCTCATTGAGGGTGGCTGCGAAGTCTTCAGCACCGCGTTCTCCTCGGCGATCAAGTCATTGCCGCCCGGGTGGGCCGCGGACACGCTGAAGCTCGAGGTGAAAAGAGCCACCGCGCACCTGGGCCTGCCGCCTGCGAATCTCCGGTTGATGGACTATCCCGTGCGGGAGTTCCCCCGGTTCCGGCAGGAGATTCTGGATGACATGTTGAAGCTGAAGGCGGAGATTCGGCCCGAAGTGGTCTTCCTTCCATGCCGAATGGATACGCACCAGGACCACGAGGTGGTTTCGAACGAGGGCTTTCGCGCTTTCAAGGATACGACCATTCTTGGATACGAATTGCCGTGGAATAACCTGACCTTCCAGTCGAACTGCTTTGTGTACCTGAAGGAATCGCACCTAAAGAAGAAGATCAAAGCGGTGGAGTGCTACGAGTCACAGCGTGGGCGGCCTTACGCTTCGGCGGAGTTCGTTCGAAGCCTGGCGGTCACCCGCGGCACGCAGATAGGCACCCGCTACGCCGAGGCTTACGAATGCATTCGCTGGGTGTGGGATGGAGACAGAGACAAGAGCGAATGACCTCCATGCGAGCCGAGTACCAGGAATACTTCATCGAACGCTTCGCACGCTATGGTGACGATGTCCGCACGTTCTGGGGCAGCCGGCGTTCGCAGGAGGAGCGTTTTCAGGTGCTGTGTTCCATCGGCGACCTCACGGACAAATCGGTGCTCGACGTGGGGTGCGGTTTTGGGGATCTTTTCGGATATCTGCGCGACAGGGGCGTGAAAATTTCCAGCTACCGCGGGTTCGATTGCGTCGATGGGGTGCTGGAGATTGCGCGCGAACGGTATCCGGAAGGACAGTTCGAGAATGCCGATCTTCTCAGCGTTGCCGGTGAGACCCACGCGGACTATGTCTTCGCATCGGGTGTCTTTTTCCTGGCATCGGAAGACTGGGGCGACTACACGTTTCGAATGCTGCATGCGATGCACTCGGTCGCGAACTGCGGAATGGCTGCCAACTTCCTGAGTCAATATAGCGGTCACACAGACGACGGGACGTCCTACTATGCAGACCCGGCTAAAGTCTTCACGCGGTGCATGCAGGAGATTTCGCCAATCGTAGACCTTCGACACAGTTACCGGAGGAATGACTTCACCGTATTCGTCTACAAAGACTGGCAAAACGGAAATTAACAAAGATCGTGATCGTCGCAATTCATCAGCCTAACTTTTTTCCGTGGTCAGGTTATTTCCACAAAATCCTGCGCGCTGATTGCTTCGTGTTCCTGGACAACGTGCAGTACAGCAAGAACAGCTTCATCAACCGCAATAAGATCAAGACGCCTAAAGGGCCTGCCTGGCTCACCGTGCCGGTCGCAACCGCCAATCATTTTCAGCAGAATATCTGCGAAACCAGCATGTCTTGGCAGACGGACTGGCGGGCCAAGCATCTGGCGACCCTGCACTCCTGCTATGGACGGGCACCGCACGGCAAGCAGGGAATTGCAATGGTGGAGCGTGAGTACGCTGATCTGCAGCCGGAGACCACATTGGCGGAATTGAATATCCGGCTGGTCCGAGGCGCGTGCGCGATGTTGGATCTCCCTTTGCGGAGCGTGCGCTCTTCTGAATTGGCGGACCTGCCACCTGGCGTCAGTACGGAGCGGCTGGTCAACATCTGCCGGGCGCTCGGCGCAACTGAGTACCTTGCCGGGATGGGCGCGCCCAAGTACCAGGAGGACGCGCTGTTCGAACAAGCCGGCATTCGCGTGGCGTATTCGCAATACAAGCCGCCCTCGTACGATCAGCTCTGGGGCGCTTATACGCCCAACTTGTCGATTCTGGATGTGCTGATGAACTGCGGTCCTGCTGCAAAGGCCCTGCTGCAATAAGGCCCGGAGCGAAAACAACCCAGAGCACTACACGGAGATTTCTCAAATCATGGCTTTGAAAGTACTCTCGCACGAAGAACTGACAGGCAAGGTGGGTGTCATCATGGGTACCCGCCCCGGAATCATCAAGATGAGTCCGGTGGTGCGCGCCCTCCAACGGCGAAAGGCGCCTTTCTTCATCATTCACACGGGCCAGCACTACTCGTATGAAATGGATGCCACATTCTTCGAAGACCTTGGCCTCCCGAAGCCATTGCATCACCTGGATACCGTCCGGAATTCGAAGACGCACGCGGGGCAGACGGCCGAGATGCTGCGCGGCGTCGAATCCGCTCTGCTGATCGAAAAGCCGCGCGTCCTGCTGGTCGGCGGCGACGCAAACACGAATCTCTCCGGCGCGCTGGCGGCGCGAAAGCTTCAGATCACGGTTGCGCACATGGAAGCGGGCCTGCGAAGCGACGACTGGAGGATGCCCGAAGAGCACAACCGGGTGATGATCGACCACATCTCCGAGTGGTTGTTCGCACCAACCGAGCAGGCCCGGCGGAATATGGTCGAGGACAATGTGCGCGGCAACATCGTTGTTGTCGGCAACACGATTGTGGACGCCGTCCACCAGAACCTCGAGATCGCGCGGAACCGCTCGGAATTGCTGTCGGAGCTCAACGTCCAGCCTCGAAAGTACTTCCTCCTGACCGCCCACCGCGAAGAAAACGTCGACCGGCCGGAGCTTCTCGAGTCGCTGCTGCGTTCCGCTGAAGGAATCGCGTCGCGTTATCCGGACTGGCCGATCCTTTTCCCGGTTCATCCCCGGACGTCGGAGCGGCTCCGCGAGTACGGCCTCGAGGAACTGGCCAAATCCGTTTCCACTCTCCGCCTGGTGAGGCCGATGGGGTACCTGGATTTCCTCTTCCTCCTTTCCGAATGCCGCCTGGTGATGACGGACAGCGGTGGAATCCAGGAAGAGGCCTGCATTCTTCAACGGCCCTGCGTGACGCTGCGCGACAACACCGAACGTCCCGAGACGGTGGAGGTTGGCGCGAACGAGATTGCCGGCCTGGAACCGCAGAATGTCATCCGCGCCGTGGAGAAGATGCTGGCGGTTGCACCCACGTGGCCCAATCCCTTTGGCGACGGGCATGCGGCGGACCGGATTGCGGAGACGCTGAGCGGCATCGCAAATGGCGAGATCACGTCCGAAATACCCGAACGTCAGTTTGTGGCCGGATGAAGGCCCGAGTTGGACTGGGAGCGCGCGTGCAGCGCGTCCGGCTTTCATTGGAGCGGCCAACGAGCGGCTGAACGAACACAACGAAGCATGCACGAGTGCGGTTATTCCCAGCGCTTCTAAAGTTGTGACAATAGAAATCGATCCCCGAAAGAACAAATTACTTCGAGGACGGAGGATGCAATGAATCCGTGGCTAGGCAAACGGCTGTTAATCACCGGGGTGGCCGGCACCATCGGCCATGAGCTGCTCCGCCAACTTGTCTGGAGCAAGCCGGCCGAAATCATCGGGATCGACAGCAATGAATCGGAGCTGTTCTTTCTGCAGCAGGAGTTCGCTGCCTATCCCTTTGTCCATCTCTACGTGGCCGACATTCGCGATTGCGGGCAGCTTTCGCGGCGCATGGAAGGAATCGACATTGTTCTGCATACGGCCGCTTACAAGCACGTGTTTTTGTGCGAGCAGGCGCCGAGCAACGCGATCCAGACCAATATTCTTGGGACGCAGAACATCATCGATACGGCGACCAGTCAAGGCGTGGAACGGGTGATCTTCACGTCTTCAGACAAGGCGGTGAATCCCACCAGCGTCATGGGAACTTCGAAGCTGATGGGAGAGCGCCTGATCACTTCAGCCAATGCGACCCGGCGCAGCAACCGGCCGATCTTCGCTTCCACCCGGTTCGGCAATGTCCTCGGCTCGAGGGGATCGGTGATTCCGCTGTTTGCGCGGCAGATTGCCAATGGCGGTCCGGTGACGCTGACCCACCCGGAGATGACCCGATTCATCATGACCCTTCAGGACGCGGTGCGGCTGGTGATGCAATCGGTCTTCCTGGCCTGCGGTGGCGAGGTGTTCATCACCAAGATGCCGGTGGCCCGCATTATGGATCTGGCGACCGTGATGATCGAGGAACTTGCGCCGCGCTTCGGCCACGATCCCAAGGAAATTGAAACGAAGCTTATCGGCGTGATTCCCGGCGAAAAGCTCTACGAGGAGCTGATGAGCGATGAGGAGACGCGCCGCACCATCGAACTCGAAAATTACTTCGTAGTGCTCCCGGCGCTTCGCCCCATTTATAACGTGGTGGCCTACGAGTATCCCTCTCACGTGCAGAATTCCGTGGACCACGCCTACAACTCGGCCAACGAAGAGGTCATGTCACATGACCAGCTTCGCGAACTGCTGGTCAAGGGCGAGCTGCTGAACGAGGCGCTTCGGTCTCTGCACGTCACAAGCCCGCAACCCACAGTTCCGATCGGCGCTCCCCATGAACCGATCGAGGCACTTTCCTCGCGTGATAAGCTCGCTGCGACCGACGGCGCGACCGCCGAGGTACTGGTTTAACAAAACTACACATTCCAAGGAGTCTGTTGTGAGAGTTCTCATTTTAGGCGGCGACGGCTACCTCGGGTGGCCGACCGCGATGCATTTTGCAGCCCGCGGCCACGAGGTGCTCGTGGTGGACAACTATCTTCGCCGCACGATCGCTCAGCAGACTCGGTCCGAGGCGCTGATGGCCAATCCCAACCTTCACACGCGCGCCGAGATCTTCGAGGCGGCGAGCGGACACAAGGTGAAGGTGATGATCGGCGACTGCGCGAACTTCAGATTTGTTGAAGACCTTGTTCGCGACTTCGTGCCCGAGGCTGTAGTGCACTATGCGGAGCAGCCTTCCGCGCCGTATTCGATGATCGGGTTTACCGAAGCGTCGATGACGCTGAACAACAACCTGAACGCGACGTTCAATATCATCTGGGCGGTGTACCTTCATGCCCCGCAATGTCATATCGTCAAGCTGGGCACGATGGGCGAGTATGGCACTCCCAATATCGATATCGAGGAAGGCTGGATTGAGATCGACCACAAGGGCCGCAAGGACAAATTCCTCTATCCTCGCCAGGCGGGCAGTCTCTATCACACGACCAAGGTTCTCGACACGGATCTCCTGTGGTTCTACGTGCGCACCTACGGGCTGAGCGTGACCGACCTGATGCAGGGGCCGGTGTACGGGCTGTCGACCGAGGAGGCCGACCTTGACGAACGGCTGATGCCGAACTTCCACTACGACGATATCTTCGGCACCGCGGTAAACCGGTTCCTCGTGCAGGCGGTGGCGGGAGTTCCCCTGACGGTCTACGGGCGCGGCGAGCAGATCCGCGGGTATTTGAACCTGAAGGACACGCTGCAATGCGTTGCGCTTGCCGTGGAAAACCCGGTGACCGCAGGCACGATGCGCATACTCAACCAGTTCACCGAGGTGTTCTCAGTGAACGAGCTTGCCGAGCGGGTGCAGCGCGTCGGCGATCACATGGGACTCAAGGTGCAGGTGAAGAGCATCGCGAATCCGCGCAAGGAAAAGGAAGAGCATTATTACAATCCCGTGCACAGCGGGCTGCTTGAGCTTGGACTGGAACCACACCCGATGACCGACGATGTGGTAGCGGGAATGCTGGCCGAAGTGATTTCGTACCGGGACCGGATTGACACGAACCGGATTCTGCCGCGCGTGTCATGGAATACCGCTTCCAAATCCGAACCCGCGGGACAAGCTTCTGCGAAGCGCTAGGTTTCGATCCCTATGAATTCACAGGTCAGCTCAAGAGCAAATCTCGAGTGCGGCGACGATTGCCAGATCCAGGAAGGGGCAATCGTGGGGCTGATGTACGCGCCCGGAGCGGGTCCGGTCCGGCTCGGCAAGGGCGCGCGCATCAGGGCGGGAGCCATCCTGTACGCCGATGTGGTTGTTGGCGAGGATTTTCAGACCGGCCACCACGTGCTGGTAAGAGAGAAAACGATCGTCGGCGATCACGTGGTCATCGGAACGAATACCGTGATTGACGGGACTGTGACTATCGGGAGTTTCGTGAAGATTGAATCGAACTGTTACATCCCGACGCACACGACCATCGGCGATCGCGTTTTCTTCGGACCAGGCGTAACTCTAACCAACGACCGCTATCCACTTAAGCTCCGCGACCAATACATTCCGGAGGGACCGGTGATCGAAGATGGCGTAACGCTGGGAGGCGGCGTAGTCGTGTTGCCGGGGGTGCGGATCGGCCACGACTCGTTTGTTGCCGCAGGCGCCGTGGTCACAAGTGATGTGCCGCCTCACAGCCTCGTGCGCGGCGTTCCGGGCCGGGCGGTTCCTGCGCCTGAAAAATTGCGGGAGCGGAATCTGGCTCTCTCGTGGAGGAAGCACCTTGCCAAATGAAGTCCGTGTCGCGGTTCTTGGCTGTGGCAAGCAAGCTCCGAAGCATATAAAAGGTTTGCGCAGCGTACCCGGTGTTGAGATTGTGCTGGCCGATGTGCGCCCGGAGTTCGCCCGCAACCTGGCGGAAAAGGAAAATCTGCAGTGGGTGAGCAGCCTGGATGAGGTTTTTTCGGATCCGGGGATTCAAGCCGTCGACATTTGCACTCCGACACCTTCTCACCCGGAATTGATTCTCGCGGCGATCCGCAATGGCAAGGATTTCTTTTGCGAGAAGCCTCTCTCCGAGTCGTCGGCCATAGCGCGCGAGGTTGCGGAAGCGACGCGAAAGAGCCGGAACATCGGGATGGTGGGTTACGTTTACCGCTTTGCGCCGGTCTTCGAACTGGGGAAGCAGCTATTCGAAGATGTGCCGATCACCGGCGTGAGCGGCCCGCTTGGCCAGGTCCGGCTGGCGCATTTTCGCATCGGT
Source organism: Occallatibacter sp. (assembly GCA_035263625.1). Lineage (GTDB taxonomy): Bacteria > Acidobacteriota > Terriglobia > Terriglobales > Acidobacteriaceae > Telmatobacter. The sequence continues at coordinate 88,364 of DATFRB010000076.1, read as the reverse complement.
GGCCGCGGCTCGCACCAGTTGTGGAAGCACCGCCGCTCGACCGGAGGCGGTGCAGCCAACGAAATGCTGGTGCATATGCTGGACCTCGCCATCTGGTACTTTGGCCCGGTGCGCGATGCGCAGCTTCTGGAGAAAAAGCTGATCCGTCCGCAACGCGAAATCTCCGGCAGGGTGGAAGATGTGGATGCCGAAGACTACATCATGGCCGAGTTGCAGATGGAAAGCGGGGTCACGGTGGTCTGCCAGGCCGATCTGCTGACGCCTGCGTTTACGCAGTTCGTCGAAGTGCAGGGCGACAACGGGACATTCATGGGGTCGATCGACCGCGAAATGCCCTCGTTCGTCTATTGCAATCGCGAAGCCGACGGGTGGAAGCAGGGACGCACCGGACTCGAGTTCGAGCGGACGAATTTGTTCGAGACGCAGATGTCTGCGTTCATCCACGCGATCCAGACTCGCACATCGCCGACTCGCTGCACGCTGGAAGATTCCGTGCAACTGCTGGAAGTAATGGAAATGCTGTTGGGGGAACCTGTTGGCGCATGAGCCACAACCAGCTCCGCTCAACGCAACGGCTGGCGCGGTTATCGCAAAGGAAGAGGAGCGGATCCGCTCTGTCTATGGGGAACGCGATGCAAGCGGCAAAGGTTCTCGCTACGCGTGGTGGAAGCCGGACGTGCTGCTCAACGTGTATCGCTTCCAGAAAGAAGCTGCAGAGTGTCTTCGCAGAGCGGGCTGGGAGGATCTGTCGAGGTTGCGGGTTCTCGACGTGGGCTGCGGGAGCGGAAACTGGCTTCGGCAGCTTTGTACGTGGGGAGCGCGCGTTGACAACCTGCACGGCGTCGACCTCCTGCCGGACCGAATCGAACGGGCGCGTGAACTCAGTCCGCACATTGATCTTCGCGTCGGCAGTGGATGGCAGCTGCCGTTTGAAAGCGCATCCATGGATCTTGTCACCGCGCACACGGTGTTTTCGTCGGTGCCGAACGGCGAGGCCCGGCAGCAGTTAGCTCATGAGATGGCCAGGACGCTGAATGGCAACGGACGCATCCTGATCTTCGATTTCCGGGTCAGCCGCCCCGGTAACCGCGACACGGTGGGCATCGGCAGAAAGGAGATCCACCGTCTCTTTCCCGGTTTTCAACTGGTCTCACGGACACTGAACCTGGCGCCTCCGCTTCTGCGCACTATCGCCCCGGTTTCGGCGGCGCTTGCGGTCGTGCTTGAAGCGCTTTGTCCATTCCTGAGAACCCACGCGATGTATTTTCTTGAACCGTCTGGCAATGATCGGCCGGCGGTATAACGTATCGGAACCCAGAGGCTGCTTTGCATAGTTAAAGGCTGGAGTTGCAAAGCGGCTGCGATGAAATGCACAAGGGGTAAGAAGTGAGCACGTCGACATTACGCAAGCCTATCCAGGTATCCGAGATCTCTCTGACGGAAAGCGAGATTGATGCGGCAGTCAGCGTTCTTCGTTCGGGAGCGCTTCGGCAGGGCAAGCAGAGCGATGCATTCGAGTCGGAGTTCGCGGAATACGTGGGCGCGAAACACGCGGTTACAAATGCGAACGGGTCGGCTGCCCTGCACCTTGCCTACATGGCATTTCTGAAACCCGGTGACGAAGTGCTGGTTCCGTCGTTTACGTTTATCGCCACCGGCAGCATGGTGACCGCCGCGGGTGGCAGGCCCGTGTTCTGCGATATCGATCCGGAAACATTTCTGATCGATCTGGCGGATGCGGAGCGCCGCGTCACTCCGCGGACCAGGGCGATTTCTCCCGTGCACCTGTTCGGGAACCCATGCGCCATTGATGCGGTTCAGGCGTTTGCCGCGCGGCATGGTCTCACGATTGTCTGGGATGCGGCGCAGGCGCACGGCGCGCGCTATCACGGCAACGATGTGGGTTCGTTCGGCGATTTTGTCGGTTACTCGTTTTATCCTTCCAAGAACATGTTCGTGGGCGAAGGCGGGATGACGTGCACGGACAACGCGGAGTTCGCCCAGCGGATGCGGCTCATGCGCAGCCATGGCCAGTCGGGGAAATACCTGCATACGCTGATGGGGCTCAACTACCGCATGACGGACGTGGAGGCGGCGATCGGCCGCTCGCAGTTGCGGCGCCTGGATTCCATGCTGGCCACGCGGCATCGCAACGCGGGGTTGCTGAACGACGGCCTGGCGGGCACTCCGGGAATCACTCCTCAGCGCATCACATCGGGCGGCGATCACGCGTGGCATCAATACTGTGTTCAGGTGGACGCATCTGTCTTTGGCCTCGACCGTAACCAGCTGGCTGAAAAGCTTCACGAAGAGGGAATTGCGACCGGCGTCCACTATCCACGCGGATTGCACCAGCAGCCCATTTTCCAGGAGCTATACGGCTATGAGCCGCTTCCAGTGACCGAACGGCTGGCGACTCAAATCCTCGCGTTGCCGGTGCACCACGGACTCGAAGAAGAAGACGTGAGCCGTATTGTGGACGCTGTGAATCTCGCCAGGCAATAGATCGAAGATCCCCCGGAACGAAGGTAAATCCGTGTCAGAGAGCACTTCGGTAAAGATGCCGCACATCCTTTACATTACGTACCACCTGCCGACGGATGAGGAGCCCGGCGCGTTTCGGCCCTGGGTCGAGGCGCGGCTGCTGCAGGAGTCCGGATACCAGGTCACCGTGATCACGTCGGCGGTTCAGTACATGACCGGAAAGATGATCGGTTCCGGACGCGGCTGGTGCCAAGAGGAGATGCGCGAGGGAATCCGCATTCTGCGGGTCTGGACGGTTAGCGATCACCGGCGCTCGCTGTTTCGGCGGTTTCTCAACTACTCCATATTCGCGTTCCTTGCGGCCGTGGCATCGCTCAGGAAGGTTCCGGCACGCGCAAGCTATCTGTTTGCTGCGACGGATCCGATCTTCCTGATGCCGTTTCTGCTGCTCATATCCATTCTCAAGCGCATTCCGATGGTCCTCGACGAGCGGGACCTGTTTCCCGAGACGGCAATCGCAATAGGAGTTGCAAAAGAGAGCTGGATAACTCGCCTGTTTTATCTCATGCAGCAGTTTATGCGGCGTCGCGCCGTGTCGATCCTGGCGGCTACACCCGGAATCAAGAGGCGGCTGGTGAGCTACGGGCACAATCCTCAAAAGATCCACATGCTCTACAACGGCGATCCGTATCTCAATGTTCCGGATGGCTCGCCTCTTCCCGAGCAGGCCGCGCAGTTTAGAAAGCGTTTCAGATGCGTCGCCTGCTACGCGGGCGGATTCGGGCATGTCAACGATGTGGGCACCATCATCCGTGCAGCGGCGGAGCTGAAGCATCGAGACGATCTGGGATTCCTCATTCTGGGCGGAGGCGAACGGTCAAAGGAATACAACGACCTTGCGCGGGAACTTGGAGTTGCCAATCTGATCTTTCTTGGCGCATTGCCGCGGCACACCGCCCGCGCAGTTCTCGCAGCGTGCGACATCGGGTTGCAGGCTCTGCCGCCCAATCCGTTTTTTGGCGGAACTCTTACAAGCAAGACGTTTGAGTACTTCGGCGCCGGCCGTCCGCTCGTGTTCGCAGGACAAGGCGATACGACAGATTTGCTGAAGGAGAGCGGGGCCGGAATTGGCGTTCCGGCTGAGAATGCCCAGGAGATGGCGACCGCCATCGCACGGCTTGCCGATGACGATCATCTGCGCGAGAGCATGGCAGCGGCTGCGCGCAAATGGTATGAGCGCAATATCACTCCTGGAAACTTCCTCCGCATTATGCAGGCTGCCATGCCGCTGCCTGGGTCGGCCGCGGGCATGGCATCGCCGGAACCGCAGATTGTCCACTGATCCCCCGCATGTGCCAGCGAGACGAATCAACCCCGGAATCGCGAAGAAACTAAAATGAGCGAGTTTATCCCGTTTGCACTTCCTGACATTGGCGAAGAGGAGATTCAGGCTGTAGTTGAAACCCTGCGTTCAGGCTGGCTGACAACCGGCCCGAGGACCAAGGAATTCGAGCGGGAGTTTGCGGCCTTTCTCGGAGGGCACACTCACGCCCTGGCGGTGAATTCCGCTACCGCAGGCCTGCACCTGGCCGTGGAGGCGATCGGAATCGGGCCGGGTGATGAAGTCATTACTACGGCGCACACTTTTACAGCTACCGCCGAAGTCATCCGGTACATGGGCGCCGATCCGGTGTTTGTGGATATCGATCCGCAGACGTTCTGCATGGATCCGGGCGGGCTGGAAGCGGCGATCACTCCGCGCACCAAGGCGATCATTCCGGTTCACTACGGCGGAATGTGCTGCGACATGGACGCGATCAACGACATTGCCAGGCGGCGGAATCTGAAAGTAATCGAGGACGCGGCACATGCTCTTCCCACCACCTGGAACGACCAGCTGGTAGGAACGCTGGATACGGATGCGACCGTGTTCAGCTTTTACGCCACCAAGACCCTGGCTACAGGCGAGGGCGGCATGGTTGTCACCCGCAATGCGGAGATTGCCAAACGTGTCGCGGTTATGCGGCTGCACGGCATCAGCAAAGATGCATTCGACCGATTTACGTCACGCAAGCCGGCATGGCAATACGAGGTTGTGGCGCCCGGCTTCAAGTACAATCTAACCGATGTCGCTTCGGCACTCGGGATCGAGCAGCTGAAGAAGGTTCGCCGGTTTCACGCGCGACGCCGGACCCTTGCCGAGCGATACGATGAAGCACTTCGCGACCTGCCGATGATTTTGCCGCCGCGGCCGGCGGATCCAGGCGCCCACGCCTGGCACTTGTACGTAATCCAACTGCTTGACTCGGCCGGCATATCGCGAGACGAGTTCATCGATGAGATGGCTGCCGCTGGAGTTGGCACAAGCGTTCATTACACGCCTCTCCACCTGCACCCGTATTGGCGCGACACCTATGGCCTGCGCCCGGAACAGTTTCCCCACGCAACGCGGGCCTTCAACCGTATCGTGAGTCTTCCCCTGTACACGCGCATGACAGACGCAGATCAGGATCGGGTCATTTCCGTAATACGTTCGATTCTCGGGCGGTCACACCGGGCCTTCGAGGTGCCTGCTGAGAATGCCGCCGCCGGGGTCTGACCCAATGCTTTTGAAGCGGTGCATCGACGTCGTGGTGAGTATGCTGGCACTTGTGCTGCTTAGTCCGATTCTGATTGCCGCCGCCTTGGCGGTGTGGCTCGATTCGGGAAGCCCTGTTCTATTTCGCCACCGGCGAGTCGGGCTGGGATTCCGCCAGTTCAACGTGCTTAAGTTCCGGACCATGAAGGTTCAATCGGGCGGCCCGGCAGTCACGGTTGCGGGCGATGCCCGCATCACTCGAGTTGGCAGGTTTCTTCGCGCCACGAAACTCGATGAACTGCCGCAGTTCTGGAACGTGCTCGCAGGGGATATGAGCCTGGTCGGGCCGCGGCCCGAAGTGCCGGAGTACGTGAATATGTTTCATGACCGGTATCAGCGCATTCTTGAGATCCGCCCCGGGATCACCGATATTGCTTCAATTCGTTTTCGCAACGAGGAGAAGCTGCTTGCAAATGGTCAGGAGCCGCTGCGCGACTACGTTCAGAAAATCCTGCCCATGAAACTGGACATAGCAGATGAATACCTCAGGACCCGCTCGCTTCGCCTCGATTGTCAAATTCTGTTCAAAACCCTGATTGCAATTCTTCGTACGGCATAAGGCGGCCTGTTCTTGGCAATGAATCAGCTAATTCGCGTATTGACGACGGACGTCGAATCAAGCCTCCGGGTTCGCCGGTTCCTCATTCGGACAACCCATTTGTGCCTTTTTGCGGGCTCCGGAGTTGCGGCGTTCTGGCTTCGTTTCGATCTGCACATTCCGGCTTCGGAGCTCCGCCATCTCTGGTTTGGCCTGGCAGCGTGGCTGATAGTCAAGACGATCGTCTTCCGGTTGCTTCAGCTGGATCGCGGCTGGTGGCGGTTTGTCTCGATGGACGATCTGATCCGCATCGCCATTGGCAACCTCGTCGGATCCCTTGCCGCCTTCGTGGTGATTCGTGTATTTGGCCCCTCGGGATTTCCGCGCGCGATCTACATACTGGATCTGTTCCTCTGTTTCCTGGCCACTTCGGGGATTCGCGCTGCTGTCAGGATTCTGCGCGAAGGTCAAGAAACCCCCCGCGGCCAAAATGAAAAGCGGACGTTCATCTACGGGGCCGGCACTGCCGGCGTCACTCTTCTGCGCGAGATCCGAAACAATTCAAGGCTGCCATACCGATTGGTTGGTTTCATTGACGACCGCCCGGACAAGCAGGGGTTGCGCATCAACGGTGTGCCGGTGCGCGGCAACGGCGACGACGTAGAAGCGCTCGTGGAGATGTACAGCGTCCAGACGATCCTGATTGCCATCCCATCTGCCAGCGGCAGCGAAATGACCCGGATTCTTCGCTTGTGCCATGCCGCACAGGTGGAATGCAAGACGATTCCCGGCATGGACGAAGTAATCGAAAGCAATGGTCTTGCGAATCAAATCCGCGAGGTGTCGGTAGAGGACCTTCTGGGCAGGATTCCCGTTCAACTCGAAGAAAACCAGATACGCGGCGCTCACCAGGGCAAGGTTGTCCTGGTGACGGGCGCGGCGGGATCCATCGGCTCGGAACTCTGCCGCCAGATTGCTCGATTCCATCCGGCGAGAATAATCGGCTTCGATGCCGCCGAGTCGCCTCTGTTTGAAATTGATCGGGAAATGACACTGCTGCACCCCGAGATTCCGTTCCACCCGGAACTCGGGAGCATCCAAAACCGCTCGCGCCTGAACGATCTGTTCAGCCAGTACCGGCCTTCCGTTGTCTATCACGCGGCTGCCTATAAGCACGTGCCCATGATGGAGACCCACGTTTTCGAAGCTATTACCAACAATGTCTTCGGCACCTTCAACGTGGCCAGCGCGGCGATGGACTACGGCGTTGAAGACTTTGTCATGGTCTCCTCCGACAAGGCCGTCCGTCCCACCAACGTGATGGGGGCCACCAAGCGTGTTGCCGAACTTTTGCTTCTCGGCCTGCAGAACGGCTGCACGAAGTTCGTCGCCGTGCGCTTTGGGAATGTGCTGGGGTCGAACGGAAGCGTCATTCCGATCTTCAAGAGGCAGATCGCAGCCGGGGGTCCCATAACAGTTACCCATCCGGAGATGCGGCGGTTCTTCATGACGATTCCTGAAGCCTGCCAGCTCGTGTTGCAGGCGGCTGCGATTGCGCAGGGCGGTCAAATTTGCGTTCTGGACATGGGCGAGCCCGTCAAGATTGTTGACCTGGCCAGGAACCTGATTCTGCTCTCGGGGCTGCGTCCGGACGAAGATATCAAGATTGAATTCGTCGGCATGCGCCCGGGGGAGAAGCTTTATGAAGAGCTCAGTTCACTGCTCGAAGATACGGTGCCCACGACGCACGAGAAGATTCGCATCTTTGTGGGAAGCGGGATGCCGGTAAACGATATTCAAAGCTGGCTGGAATCTCTGGATGAGATTTGCACGTCCCGCGATGTAGCCCGCCTGGTTGTTGCGCTCAAAGAGATAGTCCTGGATTACAACCCGAGCACGGATTTGTTAAAGCGAGTTATCCTTCAGCCGAAGGTCTCAGCTAGCTCATTGCCCATTCGTGGCGCTGGTTTCCGCAGCCAGCCCGAACCGTCAGAAAGCTTACGATCACCAGTTGGTCATTCCACTCCACAATGAATCCCACAGCTTACAATTCGACTTCGAATGGTTCCCGCAGAGCCACGGTTTCGCCCTCCACGGTCAAGGCTGTGATGGAACGCCGCTTGAGCCACCTCCAGCTGCTGGAGGCGCAGAGCATTCATATCCTGCGCGAAGTAGCGTCGGAGTTTGAGCGGCCCGTGATGCTCTACTCCATCGGCAAGGATTCCTCCGTCATGCTGCGCCTTGCGCAGAAGGCCTTTTATCCCGGGCCGATTCCATTCCCCCTGCTGCACATCGATACGGGATTCAAGTTCCGGGAGATGATTGCGTTTCGCGATGAGACAGCGAGGCAGGTGGGCGCGGAGTTGCTGGTGTGGCGCAATGAGCCAGCCATCGCTGCGGGCGCGAATCCAATCAAGCTCGACACGAAGCGCTGTTGCGGGCTGCTGAAGACGCAGGCGCTGCTCGACGGCCTTCGTCATTACAAGTTCGAGGCGGCCTTTGGGGGCGCGCGCCGCGATGAGGAGAAGTCGCGCGCCAAGGAGCGAATTTACTCGTTCCGCGATAACGCCGGGCAGTGGGATCCGAAGAACCAGCGGCCGGAGCTGTGGAACCTGTACAACGGGCGAATCCATCCCGGCGAAAGCATCCGCGTGTTCCCCTTGTCGAACTGGACCGAGATGGACGTTTGGCAATACATCCACGAGGAAAACATACCCGTGGTCGACCTGTACTTTGCCAAAGAGCGGCCGATGTACGTGCGCGGCGATGTGCTTCTGCCCATCGAGCAGGATTTTATGGCGCTGCCGGGCGAGAAGCCGCAGATGGTGAAGTGCCGGTTGCGTTCCCTCGGCTGCAGCCCCTGCACGGGGGCCATTCGATCCGATGCGGAGACCCTCCCAGAGATTATTGCCGAGCTGATCTCCTTCCGTTCGTCCGAACGCGCAAACCGCGTGATCGATCATGACCAGGAAGGCTCGATGGAAATCAAGAAGCGGGAGGGATACTTCTAAATGGCGATGGTTTCCACCCCGATTTTTCCGATTGAGCAGTTTCTGGCCCAGGAGCGCGAGAAGGATCTGCTGCGCTTCTCCACGGCTGGAAGCGTCGATGACGGCAAATCCACTCTGATCGGACGGCTGCTCTACGACACGCAGTCTGTCTATGAAGACCAGGTGAGTTCCATCAGGGGCAAAGGGACAACGGCGCCAGGGCAAATTGACTTCGCGCTCCTCACGGATGGCTTGCGCGCCGAACGAGAGCAGGGAATCACCATCGATGTTGCCTACCGCTACTTCTCGACCGCGCGCCGCAAATTCATCATTGCCGATACGCCGGGGCATGAGCAGTACACGCGCAACATGGCCACGGGCGCGTCGACAGCGGACGCGGCCATCGTGCTCATCGACGCGAGCAAGGGGGTGCAGATCCAGTCGCGGCGCCACGCTTACATCGCATCGCTGCTGGGCGTTCGGCATGTGATCGTTGCGGTGAACAAGATGGACCTCGTGGGCTACTCCGAAGAGGTCTTTCGAAAAATTCAGCGCGAGTTTGAGGAGTTTCTGAAGGTTATCAACAGCGATGGGCAACTCATTGACTTGTACTCCCTGCCGGTGAGCGCGCTGTTGGGCGTCAACGTAACGAGCCGTTCCGAAGAGACGCCGTGGTACAACGGGCCGTCGCTGCTGGAACTACTGGAGTCGCTGCCGAGAGCGGAAGATACGAGCGATGAGGCTTTCCGCTTCCCGGTGCAGCGGGTAGTCCGGCCGGACCAGAATTTTCGCGGGTTCGCCGGGCAGATCGCGTCGGGATCGATCTGTGTGGGCGACCCGATCACGGTGCTCCCTTCCGGGCGGACGTCGCACGTGGCGCGCATCGTGACCTATGACGGCGATTTGAAGGAAGCGGCTGCGCCGCTTTCCGTAACCCTGACTCTCGAAGATGAATTGGACATCAGCCGCGGCGATCTCATGGTGTGCACCGGCGAAGAGGCGCAGCTCTCAAGGCGCTTTGCTGCTTCGCTCGTGTGGATGGATGGCCATCCCCTGGATCCGGAACGGCGCTATCTGCTGAAGCATGCGAGCCACACCGTGCCCGTGCCAAAGTTGCGCGTGCGGTATCGCGTGGATGTGGACACGCTGCAACAGCTCCAGACTGAAACCCTGAGCATGAACGAGATCGGACTGGTAGAAGTGGAGACACGCCGGCCGATCGGACTGGACCGCTACGCCCAGATTCGCGGCACCGGCTCCTTTGTGCTGATTGACCACCAAACCAATGCCACCGTGGCCGCAGGCATGGTCCGCGAAATCTACAAGGAAGAACCGCGTGCGAACCGTACGGGTCCAGTGACGCCTGCCCAGCGCACGGAACGCTGGGGCCATGAGGGCGAAGTGGTGGAATTGAATGCTCCTCCCGAGATTGCGGATGCGCTCGAGCATGCGCTGTTCGACCTGGGAGCGGTGACCGTGCGCGCCCTGCGGCGCAACCCCGGCATGCACGCGGCGATGGCGACCTCGGGAATCATAGTGCTGGTCCATCACGAGAGCACTCCGCCCGCGCACCTGAAGATAGGCGAATCCCCTGCGCTGGAGATCGATACCAGCGACATTGAGGATGCAGTCGCGTCAATTTTGCAACAGTTGCGGGCCCGCGGAATCCTGCAGTCGTGAGGAACGATGAGCGAAGCGTATTTGACAGAGCTGGCCGGGAAAACCGAGCGAGTCAAGACTGACCTGGCGAAGGTCTTTCAGGACACGCCTGGAACGGATGGTGTTTGCCTGACGTGCAGCTTCCAGGCGGAAGATGTGCTGCTGGCAAAGCTGGCGATTCAGTATGTGCCGCAGATCCCTGTGCTGTTTCTGGATACCGGTTATCACTTCTCAGAAACCTACGCCTATCGCGATCGCATCGCGCAAGAGTGGAATCTGAACCTTATCAACCTGCTGCCGGAGAAGACCGTGGCCGAGCAGGAAGCGGAGCACGGCCTGCTTTATCAAACAGCGCCGGACCAGTGTTGCAGGCTGCGAAAGGTTGAGCCGCTGTTCAAGGCCGTGGCGCAATATCGTGTGTGGCTCACCGGGCTCCGGCGGGAACAGGCGCGCACGCGGGCCACACTGGAAGAGTCGTCGATGTTCACGCTGCCCGGCGGAAAACAGGTTCTGAAGATCGCTCCGTTAGCCGCGTGGACCACAAAGGACGTCTGGTACGCGTGCGAACAACTCGAAATCTCGCTGCTCTCCCTATACGATCGCGGGTACACTTCGATTGGCTGCGAACCCTGCACTAGCTTGCCGCTCGACCCAAACGATCCGCGTTCCGGCCGATGGGCGGGCCACAAAGTGGAGTGCGGAATCCACATCCAGCCTGCGCCTGCACGTTAACAGCAAACTTGGTCACCCCGGCAATCGCACCTGGGTGGATGCTTCGAACCGATACCGAAGTTTCTTGATCGACAACTTATGCAATACATCATCGGTTTCCTCATAGCATTGTTCATTGCGCTCACCGGCGTTGGCGCGGGCACCATTACCGTGCCCGTGCTCGTGCTGTTTCTCAATGTTCCGGCGGCAGTCGCGGTCGGCATCGGATTGACGTTTTCCGCTGCCGTCAAGCTGATCCTGGTTCCGGCGCAAATCGCGCGCGGCAACGTGTCATGGCGGACACTCGGCGCCATGCTGGTGGGCGGCGTGCCGGGCGTGCTGTTGGGGGCGCTGCTGCTGAAGAACCTGGTCGGCGCAGGGGCCTCGAACACGCTGAACGCAATTCTCGGCGCGATCCTGGTGTGTACGGCGACGTGGCAGATCCTTTATTCATTCCGTCCGATGGAACGAAAGAATGATGGGCAAGGCAAGAGGCGCAACCGGCTCGCCTTGCTCGGGGCGCTCATGTTTCCGGTGGGAGCAGAAGTGGGATTCTCGTCGGCGGGAGCCGGAGCGCTGGGCAGCGCCGCGCTGCTGAGCCTTACGGCGCTTGAGCCAGCGCAGGTAGTAGGCACCGATATCACCTTTGGCCTGCTGGTTTCGCTGCTGGGCAGCGGCGCTCACTGGGTCTCCTTCAACCATTGGCCACATCTTCTGATGCAGCTTGTTACCGGCGGCGTCTTCGGCGCGTTGGTTGGGACATTTCTAAGCTCGCGGGTGCCGCGGCGGCCGCTCCGGTTTGCGCTGTGGGTTTGCCTGCTGATTCTGGGTGGACGTTTTCTCTTCGACAGCTATCACGTCTGGGCCGCTACGCACTGACCGGTCCGATGAGATCTTTTGCCACGAATGTGGCGCTTCGTGCCTTATAATTCGCTGTCCGTAGAAGATCATGCATTGAATCGCGTTCCCGACGAAGAGGGGCGCAGAGTTTCCCTGGAGTGCTTCCCCGAAGGAGCGCACCACCATGCCCACATCGACCAAGAAGGCCGCAAGGACGCAAATCAGTTCCTCTGCGGGCGCACCGCCACCGCAGCCGCGCATGACCGAGGACTGGCTGGCCGTCTGCATCGGCCTGTTCGTCTTCCTGGTTTCTCTTGCTTTGCTCTTTCGCGTTGATCTTCTCGGCTGGGCCACGACCATCTCCGTGTGGACCGTGCCGGGTAAGTCCCTGGCCCCTGCTTCTGCCGCCTACGCGAAGGTGCCTCATCTGATCTCGCTCCTCGGCACGTTTGCGTTTCTGCTGGTGGTTCTGGCCTTTGGCGCCAGGGCGCTTCGCATCAGTGTGGGACGATTCGTCCAGAAGTTTACCGTCATCTTCGCCCTCAGCTATGTTTGCTGGTGGCTGGGCAGCTGGGCGTATATCGCGGCCACTCCGGACAAGCGTCACGCTCTCGGCGTCGGCTGGTCACTGAACCTGACCAACGAGTCGGGTTACATCATCGCGCTGTTGGCAGGCCTCGTGGTCGCGAACTTTCTACCGGGCGTTACCGGCTGGATGCAGGAAGCGCTGCGGCCGGAACTGTATATCAAGAGCGCTATTGTCCTGCTGGGCGGTTTTCTTGGCATCACCGCGCTTTCCCAGCAGCGGCTGGCTTCGACCATTGTCATGCAGGGCGTCTGCGCGATCGTCTGCGCTTATCTAATTTTCTGGCCTGTCGTCTACTATGTGGCTCGGCGATGGTTTGGCTTCAGCCGGGAGTGGGCCGCTCCCCTGGCCTCGGGAATATCGATCTGCGGAGTCTCAGCGGCCATCGCGACCGGGAGCGCCATCAGGGCGCGGCCTGTGGTGCCGGTGATGGTTTCGTCGCTGGTGGTTGTCTTCTCGGTGGTGGAAATCCTGGTGCTGCCATTTGTTGCAGGGCATTACCTTTACTCGCAACCGCTGGTGGCGGGCGCATGGATGAGCCTGGCGGTGAAGACCGATGGAGCAGCGGTAGCCAGCGGCGCCATCGCAGACTCCCTCGTGCACGCTCGCGCGCTGGGCGCCGGACTTCAGTTTCAACCTGGCTGGACGCTCGGTGTCGCCACAACCGTGAAGGTCTTCATCGATATCTTCATCGGTGTATGGGCCTTTGTCCTCGCCTGGGTATGGTCGGCTAAGATCGAGCGTCGCAATGAGCAAGTGAGGGCGCGGCAGATCTGGGAACGCTTCCCGAAGTTCATCCTCGGTTACGTCGCCACATTTCTGCTAGTCCTGATTCTGGGTGCGCTATTTCCGGATCTCGTGCCGAGAATCAAATCTGCCATGGGAGAGGCCAATATCTTCCGCACGCTCTTCTTCGTCCTCACCTTCTTTGCCATTGGGGCTGTCTCCAACTTCCGCAGGCTCTGGCAGGAAGGCATCGCGAAGCTGGCGGGTGTCTATGTGCTTTGTCTCTTTGGATTCATCATCTGGGTCGGCCTGTTGATCTCCTGGCTCTTCTTCCACGGAGTTCTTCCGCCGACCGTGAAGGGTTAAGTCTATGCCGGAACCGAAACTTTCAGAAGAACTGAAAAGAATGGAAGAGGAGTACGAGCCGCTGCTCCCGGTGGAGTGGAAGCTGATCTCGTACACCTTCACGGCGGGAGTCGTGCTTCTCGTGGTTCTGGTCGTGGTCAGCCGCCTGTTCATATGAATCCTGTTTATATGAAAAGGGGGAGCCGCCGGAATCTTCGGTACAGGTGCTATCTGGAAGGCGCGCCGGCCGGGCCGATCCGGGCCTGCTGACCGAGAGGGCCGCGCATTTTCCTGACCGGGGCGACGCTTCTTAATAGGTGTCCGCTTGTTTCGGTGGACACCTATTTTTCGTTTTGGCGGCTTGTGCGAATTCGGACCACACTATCTCGCTGAATGAAGTAGCTACACCGTCAGCTCGTCTTGAATATGCAAAAAGGGTTTTGCCGGTTCGCGCCGATGGATTAACGCGCAGCCGTTATAAGGGAGGAATCTGTGCAAGTCAACGTTGCAGTCGTCGGTCATGGCTACTGGGGAAAAAACCTCGCCAGGAATTTTCATCAGCTGGGAGCGTTGCACACTGTATGCGACAGCTATCCGGCGAATCTGGAAGCTGCCCGCGCCAAGTTTCCGGAAACAAACTTCAGCAGCGATTACGACCGCGTCCTTCGCGACGAGAACATCAACGGCGTCGTGCTTGCCACCCCGGCCGTTCATCACTATGTGATGGCGAAGCGGGCGCTTCTCGCGGGCAAGGACGTCTTTGTCGAGAAACCCCTCGCGCTGGACGTTGCCGAGGGCGCGGAGCTGGTTGATATAGCTGCGAATAACGGCCGAATATTGATGGTGGGCCACATCCTCCAATATCATCCCGCCGTCATCGAGTTGAAGAAGCTCATCGGCGATGGCGCCCTGGGACGAGTCGACTACATCTATTCGAATCGCCTCAACATCGGCAAAATCCGCGCCGAGGAAAACATTCTCTGGAGCTTTGCGCCTCACGACATCAGCGTCATCCTCTGCCTTCTCGGCGAGGCGCCCCTGTCGGTCTCCTGCGAGGGCGGAAGCTACCTCAACCCGGGCGTCTCCGACGTAACCCTGAGCCAGTTCGAGTTTGCCAACGGCGTGCGCGCTCACGTCTTCGTGAGCTGGCTTCATCCGTTCAAGGAGCAGCGTCTCGTCGTGGTGGGTTCGGAAAAGATGGCAGTGTTCGACGACACTGCCACCGAGAAGCTCGTCCTCTATCCCCACCGGGTGGAGTGGAAGGACCGCATTCCCACCGCCGTTAAAGGGGGCGCCGTCCCGGTTCCACTTGAGGCTGGGGAACCGCTTCGCAACGAGTGCCAGGAGTTCCTCGATTGCATTCAGTCGCGGCGCTCTCCGGTCACGGACGGACGCGAAGGATTGCGCGTGCTTCGCGTGCTGCATGCCTGCCAGTCAGCGCTTGCGACGCCGAAATCGCAGTCCAGGCCTGACGCTCCCGAATCGCCTTACTTTGTTCATGCCACTGCCATCGTCGATCAGCCTGCGCAGATCGGCAAAGGGACGAAGATCTGGCATTATTCCCACGTTCTCGCCGGAGCAAAGATCGGCGAAAAGTGCATCTTCGGGCAGAACTGCCAGGTCGCCGGGGATGCCGTCATCGGAAACGGCGTCAAGGTGCAGAACAACGTCTCCATTTATTCGGGAACCGTTATTGAAGACGATGTGTTCCTCGGCCCCTCCTGCGTTCTCACCAATGTCACGAATCCGCGCTCGCAGGTGAACCGGCACTCTTTATACGAGAAGACGCTCATCTGCCGCGGCGCCACAATTGGGGCCAACGCGACGATCGTCTGCGGCACGCGGATCGGACAGTACAGTTTCATCGCCGCCGGCGCGGTCGTCCCGAGCGACGTTCCCGATTATGCTCTTATGGCGGGAAATCCTGCGCGGCAAATCGGATGGATGAGCCGTCACGGCCATCGTCTCGTCGATCCCGATTCCGGCGGGATCATGCGCTGCCCCGAGAGCGGTTTGCGCTATAAGCAAAATGAGCTGGGCGTGATGCAATGCCTCGATCTCGACGAGGCATCACCGCTGCCCGAGCACCTCAGGACCGGCACCAGATCCTACGATGATTTCAAGTCGAAGCAGGCAGCGCCCGAACTCGCTGTTTGACGCTGCGCGGAAGATCTCGACGCATCATAACAATTTCAGTCACAAATAAACGGGGCGCATTTCGTGCGCCCCGTTCGTTTTTTGCGCCCGGCTTGTTCCGCCGCCAGCCGGATTCCGCCCTCAACAGCGAACGATCTTCGGCGAGCGGATTCCCTTCGTCGCGTTTCGCGTGTCGACGACCAGCTGCGATCTCTCGACGATGTCCGCGTAGTCATACGTGGAGTGATCCGTGACGATCAGCACCGTGTCGAACTGTCCCAGGTTGTCGAGCGGGGTGTTCGTCATATTGAGTTCGTAATGACGCCCACGCCCGACGTGGGGGAAGTACGGGTCGTTGTAGAACACCTCCACTCCCTTGTCACGCAGCAGCTCGATGATCGTCAGAGACGGCGACTCGCGTAGATCGTCGATGTCGCGCTTGTACGACAGGCCCAGTACGAGCACCTTCGAGCCCTTCATCGCCTTGCGGTGTTCGTTCAGCGCTGCCGCCGTCTGATCCACCACAAAATATGGCATGTTCAGGTTCACCTCGCCGGCGAGCTCGATGAACCGCGTCCGGAAGTCGTATTCCTTGGCCTTCCACGACAGGTAAAAAGGGTCGATCGGAATGCAGTGCCCGCCGAGCCCGGGACCCGGATAGAACGCCTGGAACCCAAACGGTTTCGTCTTGGCGGCATCGATTACTTCGTGCATGTCGATATCCATTCGCATGCAGAGCTGCTTCAGCTCGTTTACCAGCGCAATGTTGACGCAGCGATAGATGTTCTCGAGCAGCTTGGTCATCTCGGCCGTTGCCGGGCTGCTTACTGGGACCACGCGGCGGAATATCGATCCGTAGAGCGCCGATGACAGTTCGACAGCGCCCGTTCCGCATCCGCCAACCACCTTGGGGATATCGTGACGCGCTACCGTGTCATTGCCGGGGTCCTCGCGCTCCGGAGAAAACGCCACGTGAACGCCCTTTTCGCTTGCGCCGCGCGCAACCTTCAGCCCGCGCGCATTCCCGCTCTCAAGCAGCGGCACCATTACGTCTTCAGTAGTGCCGGGATACGTCGTGCTCTCGAGGACGATGAGCTGCCCTTCGCGGATATGCGGTGCTATCGACTTCACCGTGCCCGTTACGTAGCTCAGATCCGGCTCGTGATACTCATTGAGGGGGGTCGGCACGCAAATGATGACAGCATCCATTTGCGCGATTTCCGAATAGTCCGAAGTGGCGCGGAAACCGGCCTTCTGGGCCTCCTGGATAGATTCCGGAAGGATGCGCACAATATAAGTTCTGCCTGCATTAAGCGCTTCCACCTTGTCGGTGGCAATGTCGAAGCCGGTTACCGGAAATCGTTCATCGCTGAACAGAAGGGCCAGCGGAAGGCCAACATAGCCCATCCCGACAATTCCCACGCGGGCCTGCCGAGACTGGATTCGCTCTTTAAGTTCCGAAAGGGTGCTGCTGATTACACTGGACATGCTCATCATTTTAAGGCAAGGGTTGGCCTGAAGACGTGAGTACTGCCGTGCCATAAAGTAATCGACCAGCCAGGCGGGCATCCAGCCGGCGGCGGAATCGCGCCGCCCGAAAATTTCGCGATATTCTTGCATAAAAGAGGACAAATTAGAGGGAGACGGGTTTGGCTCGATATCTGGTAACCGGCGCCGCGGGATTTATAGGACGTTCAATTGCGGCTGAACTTTTGCATCGCGGCGAATCGGTACGCGGAATTGATAATTTCATCACCGGCAAGCGCAAGAACCTCATCGGTCTCGAGGAAATGGAACTCCTTGAAGGGGATCTCACAGACCCCGACGCTTGCGCCGCGGCATGCAATGGAGTCGAGGTTGTGTTTCACGAGGCCGCACTGGCGTCGGTGCCTCGTTCAGTGGCCGATCCGGTAACCACGAATCGGAACTGCGTCGACGCCACTGTCAACCTGCTAGTAGAAGCCCGCAAGGCAGGAGTGCGCCGCGTTGTTTTTGCCGGATCATCATCGGTGTACGGCGAGTCCCAGACGCTGCCCAAGCGTGAAGACATGACGCCCGATCCGATCTCGCCCTATGCGGTTGCAAAACTCGCGGGCGAGCAGTACATGCAATCCTTCTTTCGCGTTTACGGCATGGAGACGGTGACGCTGCGCTACTTCAATGTCTTCGGGCCTTACCAGGACCCAACATCCCACTATTCCGGCGTGCTGGCGATCTTTTGCCGCAAGATGCTGGATGGCGAGCAGCCGACGATTTTTGGAGACGGAGAGCAGAGCCGCGATTTCACCTACATTGCCAACGTGGTTCATGCGAACCTGCTCGCCGCTTCTGCGCCGGCGGAAAAGATCTCGGGATTGACCATCAATGCTTCGAATGGATCGCGTATCACCCTGAATGAGACCTATCGGATTCTGTGCGATCTCACCGGCTACCGGGGTGAACCGGCATACGGACCACCGCGAAGCGGCGACATCCGCCATTCCGAGGCAGATATTCGCCTGGCTTGCGAGCGGCTGGGGTATACACCCCAGGTGGATTTTCGAGAGGGTCTTCGCCGTACCGTCGAGTGGTACCGGACGGCTGCCGGGTCTGCCGAATAAGGCGCGTCACTCTCCGAGCATGATGCGCTGAATCGAGTGCGCCCGCCCTGTCGCGGGGTCGCAGCCGATCAGTGCAGCGCACATCTTGGGATTCCCCCTGGCCGCTTCGAATTTTCCGGGCAGACCGGTGCGGAAGCGGTGCAGAACAAGCTCGGTTTCGACGCCGATCACGCTGTCATAGGGGCCGCTCATGCCAACGTCGGTCTGGTAGGCGGTTCCGCCGGGAAGCACGCGCTCGTCGGCCGTTGGGATATGGGTGTGGGTGCCTAGGACCGCGGTCACGCGGCCGTCGAGGTGCCAGCCCATGGCGACTTTTTCGCTGGTCGCCTCGCCGTGGAAATCGACGAGGACGACTTTGGCCGTGATCGCCTTGAGCGCATCGTCAACGGCGCGGAATGGATCGTTGGTGCCGGTCATAAAGACCTTGCCCATGAGGTCAATCACAGCGTAGGGGACGCCGCCGGAGGTGACGCCCTCGAAGACGCCGTAGCCGGGAACGCCGGGATACATGTTGAGCGGGCGCAGGATGCGGCGAGGGCGCTTCTGGCTTTCGGCGGGGACTGAATTCAGATAATCGAAAAGCTCCTTCTTGTCCCAGACGTGATTGCCCGTTGTGAGGACGTCGGCGCCGAGGTCAAAGAGATCATCCGCGATCTGCGCGGTGAGGCCAAATCCGCCGGCGGCGTTTTCGCCGTTGATGATGGTGAGATCCACAGCGTTGGCCTCGCGCACGTGGCCGATGTGCTCGGCGACGATCTTGCGTCCCGCGCTTCCGAAGATGTCGCCGACGAAGAGGATGTTCAATTACAGCTCCTGGCTTTTACCTTCCAACTCTTAGCATCGTCCCTACGGGACTCAAATCCTCAATTGACCGTTTTCCCCACGCTGAAGCGCGGGGCTAACAAACGTTGCGCCTACGGCGCGATATTCCGCCGCTTCTTCGCCACCGAGCATTGAAATCCGCTTGGGCTATGATGCGCCATCCTGATCACCGACCTCTGATCTTTGTTCTTTGCTTCTCATCAGTGGGAAGAGGATGACATCGCGAATGGACTTCGATCCCGTGAGCAGCATCGTGAGGCGGTCGATGCCGATGCCTTCGCCGCCGGTGGGCGGCAGGCCGTACATGAGCGCGCGCACGTAGTCCTCGTCCATCTGGTGGGCCTCTTCGTCGCCGCGGGCTTTCTCTGCGAGTTGCTGCTCGAAGCGCTTGTGCTGCTCGACGGGGTCGTTCAGCTCGCTGAAGGCGTTGCCGATCTCGAATCCGCCGATGTAGATCTCGAAGCGCTCGACGAAATCGGGATTCTTTGGGTCCTGCTTCGAGAGCGGCGAGATCGCTGTTGGGAATTCGTAGATGATCGTGGGTTGGATGAGGTGCTCTTCTGCCACTGCTTCGAAAAGCGATGCAATTGTTTTGCCCTGCGGCTCCTTTGCCGAATAATCCACACGCCTTCCAGTTGCGCGAAGAGCTTCAACAGCATCGTGCAAATTATGTGAGAGGCTTAGGTCCTCAAGCAGCGGCCTTGATCCGGCTTCCTCCGGCCACCATTTGATGATCGCCTCGCGCATCGTCAGCCGCTCAAACTTGCCCAAGTCGATCTCGATATCGTTGAAGACCGTCTTCGTCGTCCCGTTCACTTCCATCGCCACGAACCGGATCAGCTCTTCGGTCAGGTCCATCAGGTCGTGGTAATTTGCGTAGGCCTGGTAGAACTCGAGCATCGTGAACTCGGGGTTGTGCTGCGTGCTGATGCCCTCGTTGCGGAAGTTGCGGTTGATCTCGTACACGCGGTCGAGGCCGCCTACGGTTAGGCGCTTGAGGTAGAGCTCAGGCGCGATGCGCAGGTAGAGGTCCATGTCGAGCGCGTTGTGGTGCGTCGTAAAGGGCCGCGCGGCCGCGCCTCCGGCGATCTGCTGCATCATCGGCGTTTCGACTTCGAGGTATCCGCGGTCGTCGAAGAACTGCCGCAGCGCCTTGAGCACCTTGGCGCGCTTCACAAACACCTCGCGGCTGTCGAGGTTGGCGAACAGGTCCACGTAGCGCTGGCGGTACCGCAGCTCGACATCGGCGAGGCCGTGGAACTTCTCCGGAAGGGCAAGCATGGCCTTGGCGAGGAAGGTGAGCTTCTCGACGTGAACGGTCAATTCGCCGGTGCGCGTGCGGAAGAGGTAGCCCGCGACGCCGATGTGGTCGCCGAGGTCGAGCAGCTTGTAGAGCGCGAAGCCCTGCTCGCCTACTGCGTCGAGGCGCACGTAGATCTGCAGCCGTTGGCCGTCTTGCTGAAGCGTGGCGAACCCCGCCTTGCCCTGCGCGCGGATGGCCATGATGCGCCCCGCGATGGCGACATTCACCCGCTCGGCCTCGAGCGATTCGGCGCTCGCGGCGTCATGTTCCGCGCGAATGGCCGCGATGGCGTGCGAGAACTTGAACTGGTTGGGATAGGCCTGCTGCCCCAGTTTCTCGATCTCGACGAGTTTCTGCCGGCGCAACTCAAAAAGATTGCGCTCAAATTCGGATTCGAACTCCATGCCGCCTCTTGCGTGGTTCCGGGTGAGGTACAACGCCCAGTATATCGGTTGAGCACATCGTCACTCCGGTCGCGGTTTTGCTTTTCCGAATCGCGCACGCTCTGTCATAATGGCTGAAAATTCCACCGGATTGACTCCAACTGATGCCCCGATAGAGGAGGATACTCATGCGCTTTGCATTAGGAGTGCTTCTGTGTCTGTGCGCGCTCTCGTCTGTACCTGCCGCGGCCCGGGTGTTGCCTGAGGCGTGCGGCGAAGAGTCCTTCAAATTCAAAGTAACCGTTCAGAAAGGCGCTGTTCCGATGCCCGCTCCCGTTCCCGGGAAGGCGCGCCTCGTCTTCATACTGACGCTCGAGAAGCACGGCGTCCTGGGCCCTGCCCCCACTGTCCGCTACGCCGTTGACGGCGGCTGGGTGGGCGCGAACAAGGGCAATTCCTACTTTGTTCTCGACGTCGATCCCGGAGTGCATCAAGTCTGCGCGAACTGGCAGGCAGTGAACATCACCGGCAGGAATTTCGGACTGGCCCAGGTGAACGCGGCTGCGGACCACACCTACTACTTCGAGGCCGCGATTCTCGAAGCGGCCGAGTCCGCGGGACCTCCCGGCGCGCCGGGGAGCCAGGTTTTCACCGACAACCAGTTCCATTTCGTTCCCGTTCCGGAGCAGCAGGCGCAGTTCCGGCTGCGCGATGCGGGATGGAGCACCTTCACCTCGAAGTGAAGTCGCCGCTTGGCGCCCTGCACCATTGGCGGTGTATAACCACCAAGGATGCCATTCAACAACCCCATTCCGGAGCACCGGCAGCCGAAGCGGGACTCGGGCGGGCTGGCCACGCTTGTGCAGGCCGAGAAGCTGATGCAAATCGCCATCCTGCTGCCCTCGGCGGCGTTTGTCGGATGGCTGCTGGGCGCCTGGGTCGACCGCGCGCTGCACCAGTCGTGGATCGGCATTGCCGGGCTCATCTTCGGCGGCATATCGGGGCTGGTGTATGTTGTGCGGCTGGTGATGGCCACCAGCACCGATGACGGCGAAGGGAAGGGAAGCGGCGGCGAACTATGACGGACGAGACGCATCCGATAGTGGGGCTGACGGACGCGGCTCTCGAGGCTACGCTGAAGCGCGCGATCCGCGTGACGCTCGTTCTTGGCGCAATTCCTGCCGTGATTCTGTGGATCGCTTCAGGCTGGCGGAACGCCGCCATGCTGGCAGTTGGAGCGGCCATCTCCGCAGCAAGCATTCTCGAGTGGCAGCGGCTGATCCGCCTGTTCAACGCCAAGCTCGATCAGAAGAAAACGCCCCGCGGCGCTGCGCTTGTTGTCAGCTTCTTTCTGCTGCGTCTGCTAGTGTTTGCGGCGGTTATTTATGGTAGCCTGATATGTTTCCGGGGGTCGGTGATTGCGCTGCTATGCGGCCTGGCCCTGGCGTTGGTGGCCATTGCCTGGGAAGCGCTCAGGCTCCTACGGGACTGAAATCACGCGTGCCGTCCCGAGTCTGGGGACAGAAAGTTCGAAAGCTAGACTATGCCTCACGAGTTCTGGATCACCACGCTATTGAACTACCTGTTCGCGGGCCCCGTTACGGCTTTGTTGAACCTGGTTGGCGTTCCTCCCGCGGACCCCGCCGCGCCGATTACCAACACCTACGCGCTTGAAGTGCTGGTGGCGGCGTGCATGGTGATCTTCTTCATCATCGTGCGGGTGAGCCTGTCGGTGGAGAAGCCTGGCGCGATTCAACAGGTGGCCGAGCTCATCCACGAGTTCACCGGAGGACAGGGCGAACAGATCATCGGCCACGGGCACGAGCGGTTTCAGGCGTTCACGACCTGCGTCTTTGTTTTCATCCTGGCGAACAACCTGCTGGGCCTGATTCCCGGTGTTGTGACGCCCACGAGCGCGCCGGTGGTGCCGCTGGGCATAGCCGTTTGCACGTTCATCTACTACAACTATTTCGGGCTCAAGGAAAATGGATTCATCGGGTACATGAAGCAGTTCGCTGGCCCCCTCTGGTGGATCGCGTGGCTCCTGTTCCCGATTGAAGTGATTTCGCACCTCGCGCGCGTGATGTCACTGACGATCCGTCTTTACGCGAACATGTTTGCGAGCGACCTGGTCACGCTGGTGTTCTTCTCGCTCATACCGGTTGCCATTCCGGCCGTCTTCCTGGGGTTGCACGCGTTCGTGTCGCTGATCCAGGCGTATGTGTTCATGCTGCTCTCGATGATTTACCTGAGCATTGCTGTTTCGCACGAGCATTGAGAGGCGGCTATCAGCTATCAGCCCTCAGCCGTCCGCTCGATTGCGATGAAACAACGAGCGCGGGCCTGGTGAGATGAGGCCACTAGCTGAAAGCTGACGGCTGAAAGCTAAGAGGATTCTGCCGGGGACCGCTTCCGCCCCGGATCAACAGATGGGCCGCAAGCGTGAGGGGGCCAGCACGGTGAGCCTCAACCACCCACTGGCGGCCAATTCTACGGAAGCTGGAGAACTATGCGGAAACTTCAATTCGTGTTCATTACGCTGGCGGTGCTGTGCTTTGCCGTTCCGGCGTTCGCGCAGGCGGGCGCATCCGGGCCGGTAAACCTGGTGCCGATCGGCGCCGGCGTGGGCATGGCAATCGCGGCAGGCCTCTGCGGACTCGGCCAGGGCAGGGCGACCGCTTCGGCCTGCGAAGCGTTGGCCCGCAACCCCGGCGCGCGCGCCGGCATTCAGCTTCTGCTGGTGCTCGGCCTCGCGTTCATCGAGTCACTCACTCTGTTCACGCTGGTTATCGTATTTGCCAAGGTGAAGATCTAACAGCGACGGTCAGCTCGCAGCCTTCAGCCCTCAGCTTCCAATGTTGAGGGCTGAACCTTTTTCGCAAGACCGCGCCCCGGCAAACCTGTGAGGACGCCTGTGAGGACGTGGGACCGGCTATTGAGCGGGTCAGCGTGAAGAAGAGCCCGGCGCCGACGGTTGCGAAGCCGGCGGAGACGAACGCAGCATTTTGATCGCCTGCTGATAGGTAAGCCCCTGTGGCACCGGGGCGAATTGCGACTCATCCTCCTCGGTCGCGAAGCGCCGGGTCTTGATCACCACTCGGCCGGTCATGTCCATCTTGAACCGGACGATCCTCCACTGGCCGCCGCCGACGTCGGATTGTTCAATCGTGACCCAGCCGCCCTTGTTGAGCCGGCCGAGAATCCCCCATCCGAAGTCCACGTCCTGTTGCAGGTGCGCATCGAGGCGGACTACGCGAACCTGGACTGGGTCGATCCAGAGTTCGCCTTCCATTGCCGTGAGCACCTGGGTTTCGAGATCGGGCGGGTCAAATCCGGAATTCGGGGAAAAAGCGAAGCGTTCCACTTGAACAGATCCCGAGACGCCCGGCCCCGCATCGCGGTAGATGAACGCGGCCGGAAGAGCGCGCAACACCTTCAGCGCCCGCGCCGTATCCTCGTCTTCAGACTGCTTGCGGTGGCGCTGCTTTCCGGGATCGGCAAGCAGGCCATTGAGTCGGTTCTGCTCCTTCACGGAATCGGCTGCGGAGAGGGGGCGGTCATTCACCGCAACAAGCAACGCTACGAGCCCGTCCGGGGTTTCGATCAACTCCTTCGTGGTGGCGACGCGCGGGCTGGATTTGTGCAGCACGTAGCGCATCGGATGGCTTGAGTCCTGGGCCGCTTCAAGCTCCGCCGCCAGCGCTTTGCGGACCAGTTCGGGAGCTGCCGGCGCAGCCTGGCTTCGAGCGGCGGTGGTGATCGCAAGAGCTAGTGCAATCAGGCTGGAAAGAGTGCGCACCTGGATCGGTCCATTCGCCTCGGGTGAAGTGCGTTTCTGACATCTTAGACGTGATCGACGGGTTTGCGATTCATAGATTATGGGAGAGCGAATTGCAACCGGGTCGCTCCGGCACTGGGCTTTGACGCGTTCAAGCCCGTCCCAATTAGGGCTCAGTGTTGGATCGGCCGAGTTTGCATGGAAAAGAAACGGCGGGGGAACCGGTATGCTGAAAACGGGCTACACTTAACTCACGGAATTCAATTTGCGATCCGGAAGGATTTTTCGCTATGGCCGTTGAAAATGCTGCTGCGCGCATCGGCAAGTCGATTGTGATTCGCGGCGAAGTCAAGGGCGCCGAAGACCTGGTTATCGATGGACGGGTTGAAGGCACGGTGCAGCTGGCCGAGAATCGTTTGACCGTTGGCCCAAATGCTAATGTAGCCGCCGATCTTTCGGCCCGCGATGTGCTGGTAATGGGAAAGGTGCAGGGGAACCTCGTGGCCAGCGGCCGTGTAGAGTTGCGCGCCGGCTGCGTGGTGGAAGGCGATGTGCGCGCATATCGGCTGGCCATCGAGGATAATGCGGTTTTGCGGGGGAAGGTCGACCTCACCCAGACGGTGCAGAAGACGCCTGAAGCGGCTCCGACGCCATCCGGCGCCGGGATTGTGTAAGAGGGTATTCCGGCGGCGATCCACCAGGTGCCGGGCCGGAAAGGGCTTGTCGATTGATGATGCGGTGGTTGGACAAGAAGCAGGGCGGAGGAAAAGGGGCAGCCGGGGCCTCGGCACCGAGGTTCGGCCGCTACTCAGGTGGGTGGTCGGCCTTGCGGAAGCGTTTGCAGGCGGAACCAGGACTACGCGTCATCGATGCGGGAGCCACATCGTCCACCAACATCAATTACCTGACCAGCCTTGGACACAGCGTTTACATGGCCGACCTTGTCCACGACGCCTGCACGGGCGACTGGAAGAAGGGGTCGGATGACGACGGCAACCCGGTCTGGGATACCCAGGGATTTCTCGACTCCTGCCTGAATTTCTCCGGAAAAATGTTCGATGTCGTGCTGCTGTGGACGACTCTCGATTACCTGCCGGAGGCGTTTGTGTCTCCCGTGGTCGAGCGGCTGCACGATTCGATGAATCCGGGCGGATCGGTACTGGCCTTCTTCCACACCCGCATGCAGGGCGAGGAAACCGCTCATTGCCGCTTCCACGTGACCGAGGGTGACGAGGTGGAGGCGCAACGGAACGAGCCATTTCCGATCCAGCGAACCTTCACGAACCGCAGCATCGAGCGGCTGTTCACGGGATGGAGCGGGCACAAGCAGTTTCTCGCCAGGGATGCGCTGTCGGAAGTCATCATGACGCGGTAATCATGAGCCGAGCTGGCCGCTTGCAAATGGCAGCCAGGGCTGAATCTCGACCAATCCATTGCTGACACCGGCGCCTGCGGCCGGGAGCGGCTCGTCCTGAGGCCGCGGAAGCGCATAACGCCTGCCGAGCTTGTATTCCCGGCACACTGAATCCACGATATCCGCAACGCGCTTGCGGTACTCCGCGGAGACGAACGCGCTTTCGCCGTAACGGCGGCGGTAGGCCGGAAGCAGATCCGGAAAGTGCTCCTCGACAAACTTGAAAAACGTAGGCAGCGAGCAGGGCTTCAGGAAGAGCGCACCTGCCGCGAAAAAATGCGCGCCGGCCTGCGCCGCCGCGCGCGCAACCGCATCAATGGACTTGCGCGAGTCGGTGATGCCCGGCATCAGGGGTGAACAGAGGACTCCGGCGCGGATTCCGGCATTAGCCACGGCCGCGAGCGCGCGAATGCGCAGATCGGGACGCGGCGCCCGGGGCTCGAGCAGGCGGGCCAGCCGGATGCTCATGGTGGTTACGGTGAAGTGGACTGTGAGCTTGTGCCGGCGCGAGATCTCCATGAGAAGGTCGATGTCGCGCTCAATGAGTGTTGACTTGGTGACGATTCCCAGGCTGAAGCCGCGAGTTCGCGCGAAGGCCTCGAGAATGGACCGAGTGACCTTTTGCCGCCGTTCCAGCGGCTGGTAGGGATCGGTGGCCGTTCCGAGAGCGATTTCAGTGCCCGGTTTCAGGCGAGCGAGTTCCTGTTCGAGGAGCCACCCGGCGTTCTGCTTGAAAAAGATCCGGCGCTCGAAATCTTCTGGGGTGAACTCCATGAATTCGTGCGTGTACCGGGCGTAGCAGTAGCGGCATGCGAATTCGCAGCCTCGATACGGGTTGATGGCATGCGTGAAGGGCAGCCCTCGGCGCGAAGTTACCTTGGACAAAATGGACCGGGTCTGCAGAGGCCGGTACTCGGTGAGGCATCCAGTCGAATCGAGGGGTGCGGCGGCAGCCGCCTTGGCCAGCGGGCTGGTGATCGGGTCGGCGCCGAGAATGGGGAAGAGGCTCTCTAGTTTCGCCATATGTTCGCCTTTGTGGTGACAGTACACCCGGTGGAGATTGGCGTCAAGAGGCCCTTTGCGCCGGTCTGCGAGAGAGGCCCGAGAGCGCAAAGGACATCCTGTCCGGTGTGGCATCCTACCTGCGGAGGACAAGTCAATATGGCAAGACAGCAAGGCGTGAAGATTACATGGCTTGGGCACGCCACAGTGTTGATCGAAACCGCGAGGGGAACGCACATCCTGATCGATCCGTTCATCGAGCACAACCCGAAATATCCGAAAGGCTTTTCGCTCCCAGAAAAGATCGATTTTGTGCTGCTCACCCACGGGCACGGGGACCATATCTCCGACGCTGCACCGGTAGCGAAGAAGCATGGCTCCACTGTGGTGGCGATCTATGAACTAGCGGACTATGTGGCGAAGCAGGGAGTAGAGAAGACGATCGGCATGAACCTGGGTGGGACGGTGCAGGTGGGAGACGCGACAGCCACGATGGTGGAAGCGAAGCACTCCTCGGGCGCACAGGACGGCAGCGGAACCCACTACGTGGGAGTAGCCGCAGGATTCGTGATCAAGCCGGAGAGCGGCCCCGTTCTATATCACGCGGGGGATACGTCGGTTTTTGGCGATATGCGGCTTATAGGCGAGCTATATCACCCGGAGGTTGCGATGCTGCCGATCGGGGGATATTACACAATGGGGCCGAAAGATGCAGCGCTCGCCGCACGGTACCTGGGAGCGAAGACGATCCTGCCGCTGCACTGGGGCACGTTCCCGGTCCTCACAGGAACGCCGCAGGAACTGGCGTCGCAGGTGGATGGCGGAGTGCGCGTTGTGCAGTGGTCGCCGGGAGATGTCTTTTGAGCCGACAGTTCCCGGCGCCGCGCAAAACTGTTCATGGGCGCGAAGGTAGAGTAACAACCTGACTCCGCGCCTCGAGAATCAACTCGGCTCTGATTACTGAGTTGAAGTTGTGGAAAAGAAGCTACTTGTTCCCGGAAGCTTTTCTTTGCTCGGCCCAGCGCCGCTTTACAGCTTCAGCGATTCTTTTGCGGCCTTCAGGTGTGAGGTTCCTCTTCTTTTTGGGCCCCGCTTTTGCGGTTTTTGCTTTGGTTGATGTTCCGGTTCCGGCTAGCAAGGCTCGTGCCTGCTGAAGTTGGGCTATTTCGCGATCGATCTGGGCAAGAATTTCCGATACTCCCACGGGCTCCTCCTAAAGAGCTCTGACATCTTGGGGTTTGAATCGTTGTTACGATTCGGGCCCTGGTGTTTCATATTTCTAATTGGAAACGATACTCAACAGATTCACACATTTTCAAAGAAAAAATCGCTCATGTTACTAACAACTTTGGTGCGATAACGAAAGTTCGAGCCCGGGTAACGACTGATCTGGATTTTCGTGGCCCCAAAGCGGCGGCGAGCGGCCTTACGGCGCCAGAAACCTTCGTTGTGAGTGAAGTGTGAGTTGGCTCAAACAGTGTGCCGGGTGGCCTGGACGAAAGATGTTTCAACAACGAGCTATACGAGCGATTATCTCGGACGGGTTGATTCCTGAGAACTGGCAGGGCTCTCCACAGTTGGGGCTTCGGTCCGTGGACGCACAGTCTCCGCCCCTGTGCCAGCCGCCCGGTAATTACGCAGATCGCGCAGGATGTCGATTTTCTCACGCGCGTACTGGCCGGCGAGCCGCGTGAGCGCGTAGGTGATGATGTCGCTGTGGTGCAGGTCAGAGACTGAAGGATCGCGGCGCATGTTCAGCCATAGGCGATGGACAAGCTGGACATCGTCTGCGCTCAGTGTTGGCGCGTGCGGGCCGATATAAAAGACCTTCGACTGGCCGCTGGGGTCGATGACAAAGAAGTTGAACTGGCGCTTTGGCTCGGGCAAAGCTTCCCAGGCCTGGCCAAGATGATAAGCCTGATCCTCGGCAGTCATTTTGATCGAAACTCCGGAGACCACCGAGTCGACCTCCAGCGAGTTTGCGCTCTGAGCAAGGGCCGCGAAGATGTCACCGGCGGGGACGACAAGAAGTGAGACTGTCTTGCCAAAGCTTTCTGCCACGGAGATAGCCTTGGTGAAGACCATCTGCTCGTGATCGCTGAAGCTCTGTTCTTCGGCAGAGAGAAACTCGGGGCCGCCCGCGCCCATCATGCGCACGCTGAGAACGACGACATCCGTGTCATCGCTTGTATGGCGGGCCAGGGTCCACTTGAGCGCGAAGGGATTGCTGGGATCGCGCATCGTCACCATGACTCCGCCCGGGCGAATAGCTACGGATTCGCGGCTGATGGTGTCCTGGTGCTCAAGCTGGAAGTGGTCCTTCATCTGCCGCGCGGTCAGGGCATGCTTTCGCTGGTTTTCTCGCTCGGAGATGGTGAAGATGATGAAGAAAGCTAAAGCGAATGCTACACCGCTCACCGTTGCAACTGACTTGGTGAAGAGATTGGTCACCGCCGTCGAGAGCAACACCAGGAAGACGCAAATGAGACCGATTGGGATTTCGGATTTGCCGATGCGGATGTTCGGAGGAACTTTCCAGCCGCGCTCGCCCTTGTACTTCCATCGCAGCACAAGAATGGCAAGCGAGTTGAACGTGAATGACCAGATCACGCCAAAGGCATACGCCTCGCCCAGGGTGATCACATTGCCGCGAGTGACAATAATCGTGAACATCTGCAGCGCGAACACCAGGTTCACGATGCGGTAGCTCGTGCCGAACTTGCGATGCGGTTTCCTGAACCAGTCGGTGAGCACGCCGTCTTCAGCAACGCGCATCAGCACGCCGGTCGAGCCGATCATCGAAGTGTTGATGGCTCCTGACAGAATGAGGAAGCCGACAAACACTACAAAGATGCGGAAGACGATGCGCGCAGCCCGTGGACCGGCCATGTACATGGCGAGGCCGGCAATGAGGTTGTCCTGAAAGATATGCGTGCGCTCCCATGCGGGAATGAGCATGGAAGCCAGCAAAGTTGCTCCGCCGGTAAATACGAGGCTGTAGATCGCAATGACGATGGCCGCGCGCTTCAGGTTCCTAAGTTTGGGGTGGCCGATTTCGCGGTTTACCTGGGCCAGAGTCTCTTCGCCGGACATGGCCAGGATCGAATGCCCGAAGGCCATGAGGATGCCGAAAAGGCCAAGGTACGGAACCACGTGCGAGTGCTTCAGGAAACCGAGAGCATCTTCGCTGAAGTGGAGATTGGAAGGGGTGGGCGGCGGCGGCAGGTGCACGCCCTTCACCATCACCGAGTAGACCCCCCAGATGAACAGCACGATCACCATTACGGTGGTGATCTGCATGACGCGCAGGGCCTTGTCGCTCGATTCCTCGATTCCCTTGATGTTCTGCCACCAGTAGTAGATCGTAACTACCGCGCAGAAGAGGGCCGAAGTCAGGTTCATGTCGAACTGGAAGGGATGGCCATGCCCGTCAGTGAGCGCAGGCGGCAGCCAGTGGCTCTGGTTGGCCACCACCATCAGCTCGTTCATGAGGCCGGTGATGTACTGCCCGGCGGATACGCCTGAGATCGGGCCCGTCAGGATGTAGTCGAACATCAGCGCCGACACGCTGAGTTTTGCGAAGGTGCCTCCGAGCGCCTCCTTGACCACGCGGTAGACGCCGCCGCGGGTGAACATGGAGCAGCTTTCGACGTACACCGCCCGCACGGCGAAGCTGAACAGCATGATGCCGAGGATGAACCATGGAGCGGCAGCCCCGATGGCCTGCTCGGCAATGCCGCCGGCGTAAAAAGCGGATGAGGCAAGGTCGTTGAGGACGATGGCGGCGGCTCGCCAGAAGGAGATGAACGTGAGCATCACGGAGGATGCCACGATAAGCCGCACTCGGTCGGAAGGTGGGGCTACGGTCGTACGCGAAGAGGCCATCACAAGTCGCCGGCGAGGAAACCCGGCTTATCAGTCCGTGGGGCGATGTTTTTGGCTAACTTCCGTACGCCCTTGGCTGAGTCTAGAACCGAAGTGCGCGGGAGTCAATCGGTCCACATAAGGATGGGATAAGTATTTATCCGGCCTCAGCTTAGTCCTCGCCAAAGAGCTCTCGCCCATCTTCGACGAAACTGATGAGGATGACGATTGCGGACCCAGCCAGCCCCAGGAAGAAGAGGGTGTCGATAATGCGCATGCCGAGAAGTGCGAGGATCATGCCTGAGATTGTAGCGGAAAGGCAGGGACCAGGGTTACCACTGTCGTTGCGATACACTCGGCGGAGGATGCAGCACAAATCATGGATGAGCTGGGCCGCCGCTGTCCTCAGCGCCGGGTTGCTGGAACTGCCGTTTCCCCTTGCCGGGCCAATGCCGCCATGGCGCAGCATTTTTGCATGGTTCGCACTCGCGCCGCTCATCTGGGGCGTCCTTCGTGCGGCTGAGTCGGGCAAACGGCCGTTGCGACGTGGATTTCTCATTGCCTACGTCTGCGGCGTGCTCTGGTACGCGGGCAACTGCTACTGGATTTACGACACGATGCTGATCCACGGCGGGCTGCCGCCGGCCATCTCCGTGCTGATCCTGCTGCTCTTCAGCCTTGTGCTGGGCGGCTACTTCGGGCTCTTCGGATTGTTCATCGCATTGCTGCGCCGGAGGCTAGGAGTCGGGTGGGCGCTCATTGCGGCTCCGTTTCTGTGGGCCGCGCTTGAACTTGCCGCCGCTCGCGTCACCTCAGTCCCCTGGGATCAACTGGGTTACTCGCAGGTCGACAACCGGTTCATGGCGGCTTTGGCTCCGTGGACCGGAGCGTATGGGGTCAGCTTCGTTCTCGTGGCAGTGAATGCAGCCTGGGTAGCCTCGTTGGGCGGTCAATTCGGGTTCGGAGAGCGCGGTCTTCGCGGAACGTTGCAAACAGTTGCCTTATGTCTAGGAATAGGAGTCCTCGCAAGTGGCTCCTTTCATGGAGCGCTTCAGGACGCGCCGACCACCGCCACCGCCATCCTCATCCAGCCCAACCTCGACGTAGACACAACCGGCTACTGGCTAGGCCCTGGCGAATGGGACCAGCACATGGCCGACTTCCGCCGCTTTGCTGCCGAACAGTGCAACACCTACATCGCCGGAATCCCACAAACCGGCGCCCCCACGGCCGAAACCGCCTGCACGCCCAACCCCGCGCCTCCCGACCTGGTCGCCTGGCCCGAGTCTCCGGCCCCGTTCTTCGAGCAGGAGCCGCGGTTCAAGAGCGCCATGTCGGCCATCGCGCGAGCAAGCGGCGCCCCGCTCATCGTCAACGGCATCGGTTCGGATTTCGACGCGGCGGCCGGTGCATCGGTCGATCACGTTTCCGCCATGGTCTACAGCGCCGACGGCAACCAGACCGGCCGCTACGACAAGATCCATCTCGTGCCCTGGGGCGAATACGTCCCGTTCCCAAAGCTCTTCTTCTTCGCGCGCAAGCTTACCGGCAAGGTTTCGAACTTCACACCGGGAACCGTGCGCACTGTGTTTCACGTTCAGTCTGCCAACGGCCAGATGCACCGCTACGGCATCTTTATCTGCTACGAAGCGGTCTTCGCCGACGAGGTTAGGCAATTCGCTCGCAATGGCGCGGAGGTCTTCGTTAACCTGAGCGACGACGGCTGGTACGGCGATACGAGCGCCCCGTGGCAGCACCTGAACATGGCGCGCATGAGAGCCATCGAGAACCGGCGCTGGATCCTGCGCGACACGAACGATGGCGTTACAGCCGCGATCGACCCTTACGGCCGCGTACGGCAGAGCATTCCGCGGCACAAGGCCGACGTGCTTCCGGCGCAGTTCGGCTTTCGCGACGATGTGACGTTCTACACGGAACATGGGGATGTGTTTGCGTGGCTGTGCACTGCCGTCGCCGTTGTCCTCCTTGCCGGCGCTTTATCTCGCCTCCAGCTCAAACTAAAATGATGTATACTATACATCATGAAGCGGACGCAACTCTACCTCGATGACGATCTCTGGCAAGCGCTCCACGCAAAGGCCGCCCTCGATGGAACCTCCATCTCCGAACTGGTGCGTGTAGCTGCCCGTGACCGCTACCTCGGCAACCTCGAAAAGCGCCGCGAAGCGATGATGGGCATTGTCGGCCTTTGGAAGGATCGCACCGATCTTGAAGACACCGAAACCATGGTTCGCCGCCTGCGCGCGTACACCCGCATGGAGCGCCTGGGACTCAAATGACGGTCCTGCTCGACTCCGACATCATCATCGAAATCCTCCGACGGCGAGATGACCTTGTTCTTGCGCAATGGTCCGAACTCGCTGCCTCGGATGTTCAGGTGCTGACGAGCCCAGTCAGCGTCGCCGAAATCGAAGCGGGAGCCCGGCCATCGGAGATGGGAGCAATCCAGCAGTTCTTCTCGCTCATCGAGTGCTCTCCCATCGATGAATCGGTCGGAAGGCGTGCCGGCGAATTGATGCGGCGCTATTCCCGCAGCCACGGCGTTGAAATCGCCGATGCCCTCATCGCCGCCACGGCCATTCACCGCCAGGCCGCGCTGTGGACGCGCAACCGCAAACATTATCCCATGCCCGAGCTGGTGGTTTACGGATAAAGGAGGCGGAGCGATGAAATCGCGTGAAGGAAACTGGCAAGAGTTCGAAGTTCGATATTCCATCGACAGAGAGGGGGGTGACATTGCGCCAGCTCGACCAGTACAACTTGAACGCTTATTCTCTTCTTGAGTCTGAAGAATCTCTTCTCGAAACCCTTTAGACCAGAGCGAACAGAGGATGAGGCCTGCTCGCTTCGCCAGCTTGTGCGGCCAAACATCACGTCCGGCAGGGTGATATTCTTGAGAGGCAGAGACGACGAAACCTCTCATTCCGATTCAAGTCAGGTCATACGAGCAATGGCATCCTTGCAGGATCTCGAATTCGCTTATGCTCCCGTGCGCGACCAGGTGCGCGACCTGCGGGAGTATCTTTGACCCCGCACGCATCCGCAGGGAATCAGCCGACATTGAAAAGAAGCTAGCCGATCCGGCACTGTGGTCCGATCCGGCAGCGTCGCAGCCGCTCATGCGCGACCGCAAGCGCCTCGACGCGCTGATCCGCGATGACGAGGAACTCGTCCGCCGCACCAGCGACATTGAAGCCTACTTCGAGCTGGCGCGCGAAGGCGAGGACGTGCTCGCCGATCTCGAGCGCGACATCAAGGCTCTGGAGGCATTTGCCGAGGAACTCGAGGCTCGTACGATGCTTTCGGGCGAAGCCGACGCGCTCAACGCCATCGTCACCGTCCATCCAGGAGCCGGTGGAACCGAAAGCCAGGACTGGGCCGAGATGCTGCTGCGCATGTACCTGCGCTGGGCCGAGCAGCAGGGCTTCAAGACTGAAATGAACGACTACCAGGACGGCGAAGAAGCGGGCATCAAGTCGGCCACCTTCACCGTGAATGGCGAGTACGCATTCGGGCAGCTTGCGGGCGAGAGCGGCGTGCACCGGCTGGTGCGCATTTCGCCGTTCGATGCGGCCAAGCGCAGGCATACGTCCTTCGCGTCGGTCTACGTGTCGCCCGAGATTGACGAGACGATTCACGTCGACCTGAAGATGGAAGACCTCCGCATCGACACTTACCGCTCGGGCGGCAAGGGCGGCCAGCACGTAAACACGACCGACTCCGCCGTGCGCATCACGCATATGCCGACAGGAATTGTCGTGCAGTGCCAGAACGAGCGCTCGCAGCACAAGAACCGCGACAAGGCGTTCAAGATGCTGCGCTCGCGCCTCTACGAATTCGAGCTCGAGAAGAAGCGGGCCGAATCGAAGAAGCTTGAAGACGCAAAGCTCGACATCAACTTCGGATCGCAGATCAGGTCTTATGTGCTGCAGCCGTACCGGATGGCCAAGGATCATCGCACCAAGGTCGAGGTGGGTGACGTGGA
The DNA here is from genome assembly GCA_035263625.1 of Occallatibacter sp. Classification (GTDB taxonomy): domain Bacteria; phylum Acidobacteriota; class Terriglobia; order Terriglobales; family Acidobacteriaceae; genus Telmatobacter. Next base: position 53,539 of record DATFRB010000076.1, on the reverse strand, counting down.
CAAGGTGCTCGATGGCTTCCTTGAGCCGTTCCTGCGCGGCTACCTGCTGGCGAAGCGCCGCGGCACCGCTGTAACGGCTTCCGGCGATGATGATCTGGAGGCCGAATGAATGAACCGTCGGTGATCGAGGAGATGCTGCGCACGTCAAAGACGATCGCGGTGGTTGGAATGAGCGACCGAGACACGCGGGCGAGCTATCACATTGGCAAGTACCTGGCGCAAAACGGTTATCGGGTATTTCCGGTCAACCCAAGGGTCCAGACAGTTCTTGGAATGAAGTGCTATCCCGATCTCGAGGCGGCCGGGAAGGCCGCTCAGGAGCAGAACGGCATGGGGATCGACCTGGTGGACGTGTTTCGGGCGCCCGAGCACGTGCCAGCGATCGTTGACGACGTAATCCGTCTCGGAATTAGGAACCTGTGGCTCCAGGATGGCGTGGTTCACCATGAAGCCGTCGCGAAGGCCGAAGCTGCCGGAGTGAAATGCGTGCAGAACGACTGCATTTACCGCCGCCACGCGCAGATGTTCTAACGAGAGTTAGGCTGCGGCAGTGTCGCTTGAAACGCTGAAATCTCCCCGCCCGGCGAGCAACCCCACGACAGAGATGTCTTCGTCGAGTGACTCCCAATGCAGCCCTCGGGGAGAGATTCGCACCTCCCGACGCTCGTCGGGTGTGGCTCGCAGCAGACGTGGAAACCAGGCGAGAGGCACCCCCAGCACACGCCCATCAGTGAGCGTAACCCACATGCTGTCGTCATCGAATTCGACCTGGCTTGCGCTAACCGAAGAACTCATTCCATGCCCTTTCGAAGGAGTCCCTGTTGTCCTGGACGATTCCGGCTATTTCCCGCAGTGTCCGCGCGTCATATCCATCATTGTAGGCGAGTTGAACTTCGGGCTGCGGCCAAAACTTCGCTTCTGATCGTTCTTTTTCAACGTGGATGTGGGTTGGCTCACGCGGCGATCCTTCGTTTGAATAGAAAAAGAATCGGAATCCACGAACTCGAAGTACAGTTGGCATCGGATTGACTCCTATCAATTCGGCTACCCAACCCGCCACATTCTGCGACAAACCTTCGATAGACTAGGTCCAAAGGGTTACGGGCGACTGATGCATCTTCTGACAAAGGTCTTTGCGTGTGCACTCCTGCCGATTGCGGGAGCGCCAGGATTTGCAGCACCGCCATCGGCAGACGTTCCGCACCTTCATGTCCAGCTTGTTATGCCGCCGTCGAATCTCGTCCGAGGTCAGGCCGCGCAGGCGGGCCTTTACTTCAAGCTCGAGCAGGGTTGGCACGTCTACTGGAAGAATGCGGGCGATTCCGGCGAGCCTCCGCACATCAAGTGGACATTGCCGCAGGGGATCGCAGCGGGGCCGCTCCAGTTTCCGGCTCCGCAGCGCCTCCCGCTGGGCCCGCTGATGGACTTCGGCTACGAAAACGAGGTTCTGTTCCCGTTTTCTTTCACAGCCAATACGAGCGCCAAGTCAGGGCCGGCCACGCTGCACGCGCACGTCGACTGGCTCGTCTGCCGCGAAGTCTGCATTCCAGGTAAGGCCGATCTCGAAGCTACGCGGACCGTCGCGGATGTACCGGGCACGCCTGTTGAGCCGGATGCGAGCCTGTTCGCGCGGCTCGGTAATAGGCTTCCTGCATCGCTGCCCGCCGGAACCAAACTTGGCTTCGTTTCCACTCCAGCCGGATTCAAGCTCACCTTGGAAACCGGCCAACGCGAAACGCAGGCAATATTCTTCCCGGCGGACCAGGACATCCTCGACAATCCCGCGTCTCAGACAGCCACGCCGACCGCGAAAGGCCTGACACTCGATTTAAAGAAGGACGCAAACCTCGCCAACGCTCCTGATCAGCTCCGCGGCGTGCTGGAACTGAGCGGAGGCCGCGCCTACGACATCGCCGCGCCTCAAGGGAAACCTGTGGCCGTTCCAGCGACGGCGAACATAGAACACGCAGAAGAGCCGGTTCCGGTTGCGGTCGCTCCGGCTGCCGAACGCTCCTCGCCTCCGGCCTCGCACGGCCCGGGGTTGGCAAAGATCATCGGCCTTGCCTTCCTCGGCGGAATCATCCTCAACCTCATGCCCTGCGTGTTTCCGGTGCTGTTCCTCAAGGGCCTCGCGCTGGTCAACTCCGGCAGCGAGGAGCGGCACCGCCTTCGCGCGCACGGCCTCGTCTACACGCTCGGCATCCTCGTTTCATTCTGGGTGCTGGTCGGCGTTCTGCTCGGGCTTCGAGCGGCCGGCGCACACCTTGGCTGGGGATTCCAGTTCCAGTCACCCGTCTTCCTGTTCCTGATGGCCTGCCTGCTGTTCTTCCTCGGCCTTTCGCTGGCAGGGCAATTCGAGATTGGCCTCTCGCTCACGAGCGCCGGCGGAGGCCTCGCCGCAAAGCAGGGCTACACCGGCAGCTTCTTCACTGGCGTCCTCGCCGTAATCGTCGCCACGCCGTGCACGGCGCCGTTCATGGGCGCCGCAATCGGCTACGCGCTTGCTGCTTCTGCGGTTGCCACGTTCGCCGTATTCACGGCCATTGCCCTCGGCCTCGCTGCGCCGTATCTAGCTCTGAGCCTGCAACCCGCATGGACGCGCATCCTTCCTAAGCCCGGTGCGTGGATGGAGGTCTTGCGCCAGGTCGTGTCGGTGCCGATTTTCGGCACGGTGATCTGGCTGGCGTGGGTGGTGGCGAACGCCTACGGATCGGAGATGCTTGCTGCGCTTCTGGTGAGCTTCCTATTGTTGGCGATCGCAGGATGGTTCCTTGGCCGCTGGCCGGCGAAGGGATGGTCAACCGTGCTGGCGAGCCTTATCGCGGTGGGCGTGGTGGCCTTGAGCGCGTATTCGCAGTCAATCGTCGAGCCCAAGTTCGATTCAAGACAAGTTCTCACTTTCAATGTTCCGCCGGGCAGCTTTTGGGAGCCATGGTCGGCGGAGAAGGTAGCTCGCTACCAGTCTCAAGGAATGGCCGTCTTCGTCGACTTCACAGCTAAATGGTGCCTGAGCTGCCAGGTGAATGAACGCATTGCGCTTACGACGCCCGAAGTGATGAAGGCGTTCGCCGACGGCCACGTCGCGCTCCTCAAAGCCGACTGGACGCAGCACGACGATGCCATCACGCAGACCCTTGAAAAACTTGGCCGCAGCGGCGTTCCCGTCTACGCGCTCTACGTTCCCGGCGAGCCCAACCCGCGCCTTCTCCCCGAAGCCCTCACTCCCGGCATCGTGCTCGACGCGATCAACTCGCTGCCCCGCAATTCAACTCAAACGGCGGCTGCTGCGTCCAACAAGCAGTAGTCCGGGCTCTCTTCTCAATTCCCCCTGGGTCCCGTTGACGAGGTCGAACATGACATTCCGTTCCCGCATTTTCATCGCAATCTCTTCCGCCGCGCTGCTTCCGCTCGTGCCCATGGCCCAGGTCAAAGTGGGCGACGCCGCCCCCGCCTTCACCGCGACCGACTCGCGCGGCCAGACGCAGACCCTTCAGCAGTATCACGGTAAGTACGTCGTGCTCGAGTGGCACAACCAGGGTTGCCCCTACACCAAGAAGCACTACGACTCCGGCAACATGCAGTCGCTGCAAAAGGAGTGGACCGCGAAAGGCGTGGCATGGTTCACGGTCATCTCCTCGGCGCCCGGCACGCAGGGCTACGTGACGGCGGACCAGGAAAATGCGTACGTGGACAAGATGCACGCCGTGCCGACCGCTGTGCTGCTTGACCCCGAAGGCAAGCTGGGCCATCTCTACAACGCCAAGACGACGCCGCAGATGATCGTTATCGATCCGCAGGGCAAGCTTATTTACGACGGCGCGATCGACAACCGGCCTACGCCTGATCCCGATGACATACGCGGAGCCGATAACTACGTGAACGACGCGTTAAGTCTGTCCATGGCAGGCAAGCCTGTGGCCACTGCGTATACGAGGCCCTACGGTTGCTCGGTGAAGTACGGAGACTAGCGGACTTCGCGCCGGGCCACCTTATTTCGGCTCTAGCCCGATGTGTATCTCCACCTGGGCGTGCTGCGGATCGGCGCTGCGCTTGTCGTAGATCTCGTAATCCGTGACAAAAGCGCGCCTGCCGCCGAGTTCCTCCGGAGTCATCGCCCAGATCTTCTTCCATTCAGCCTGCACAACCTGAACGAGCGGCCCGGTGTCCGTAGGGAGCACCGCATAATCTCCCGCAACCACCTTGCGGAACGTGATGCCTGCCGGCAGGTGATCGACAGATGAAACGCGCGCACCCAGCGTGTACGTGTAATCGCCTTTTTCGTCGCTGGCGTAATCGGAATAGACGATTGTGAGGGCTGAATCGGTTCGGCTGGGAATGGCCGCGCCGAGGTTCTCCTGGTAAAACCGCTGCCAGAGCATGCCGATCACTCCCTGGCCGCTCGCTTCCTTTGCGTTGTTCGTGCGGATGGAGTATCCGGCGACGTAAAAGGCTTCTTCGGGAACAGGTTTCATCGGCGCCTCCTGAAAAAACGGGAGAGAGAGGCCAGCGCACAGGATCACCATCACCGGAGCGCGCAGTGGCATCATGCAGCCTCCGCCCTCAACGTATCACGTGCCGCGTTTGCCCGCGCGGATCCGCCGGATTTCTTCCATTCGTGTGGCGAGCTGCTTTTCGCGGCCTTCGCTGGTCGGCTGATAATAGCTGCGGCCTTTCAGCGATTCCGGCAGGCAGTCCATGTCTGCAATGCGGTCTACTTCGTCGTGCGCATAGCGGTAGCCTTTGGCGTAGCCGAGCTCTTTCATCAGGCGCGTGGGCGCGTTGCGAAGATGAAGCGGCACCGGCTCCTGCCGCGTGTGCTCGACTTCTTCCTGCACCGCGCCATAGGCCGTGTACACAGCATTCGATTTGGGCGCGAGGCATAGATACACGACCGCCTCGGCAAGGGCAAGGTCGCCCTCCGGTGAGCCGAGAAAATCGATGGCCTCCTTGGCGCTGAGACAGAGATTCAGTGCCTCGGGCGCCGCGAGGCCGATGTCCTCGACAGCCATGCGCACAACGCGGCGCGCCAGGTAGAGCGGGTCTTCTCCCGCAGCAAACATGCGCGCGAGCCAATAAAGCGCGGCGTCGGGGTCGCTGTTGCGGACGCTCTTATGCAGGGCGGAAATGAGGTTGTAGTGTTCCTCGCCCGACTTGTCGTACATCAGCACGCGCTGCTGGATCGCCTCAGTGGCGATCCTTGTGTCGATATGCTTGTCGCCTTCATTCGCAAGCTGCGCCGCCACTTCGAGCGTGTTGTAAGCGGCGCGGCAGTCGCCGCTTGAATAGCTGGCAATCAATCGGAGGGCGTCTTCGTCGGAGGTCAGCTCCATCTGGCCAAGGCCGCGTTCCTTATCCTCGAGCGCGCGATGCAGAAGCGCGGCGATCTGCTCCTCGCTCAGGGGCTGCAGCACATACACGCGGCAGCGCGAGAGCAGCGCGGAAATAATCTCGAACGACGGATTCTCAGTCGTCGCGCCAATCAGCCGGATCGTCCCGCGCTCCACGTAAGGAAGAAACGCGTCCTGCTGCGCTTTATTGAACCGGTGAATCTCATCCACAAACAGGATTGTGCGTGAGTGCAACTCAGCCGCCTGTGCCGCCGCAGCCATTACCTGCTTGATCTCCTTGATCCCGCTCAGCACCGCGGAAAACTCGATGAAGCTGGCCTTTGTGGTCTCCGCAATGATCTTCGCCAGCGTAGTTTTTCCCACGCCAGGAGGTCCCCAGAAGATCATCGATTGCGGGTCATCGCGATCGATCTGGACGCGCAGCGGCTTGCCCGGGCCGAGCAAATGCTCCTGCCCCTGAAACTCTTCGAGTGTGTGCGGCCGCATCCGCTCCGCCAGAGGCGCGGAGCGCAGCGGGCCGCGCGGGCCTTCGGGCTCGCCGTCGAACAGGCTCATCGAGTGCTGCCTCTCAATTTGTGACGGCCGTGGGAAGCGGCACTTCGTTGCCGGCTTGCCTCGTACAGCAGAACGCTTGCCGCAACCGCCGCGTTCAGGCTCTCAACCGGCCCTGGGCAGGGAATCGTAAGCGCCCCATCGGCATGGGTCGCCACATCCGGCGGAACGCCATTGCCCTCGTTGCCGATCAGGAACGCCACCGGGCCCGTGAGATTCGCTTCATGTGCCTGCGCCGTCCCGCGAACGTCGGTAGTGAGAATACGGGCTCCCGCTTCGCGAAGCTTGTCGAAACACTCCTTCGCGTTAGCCGCGACCAGAGGCATTCGGAAGATGCTTCCTGCAGAGGCGCGCACGGCCTTCGGATTCCAGGCGCTCACGGTCCCGGGTAACGCTACCACTCCGGTCGCTCCGAAGGCTTCCGCGGACCGCACGATGGTTCCAAGGTTGCCGGGGTCCTGCACGCCGGCAAGAACGATAACCAAAGGCGACCTTCCGCCACGGTCGTGCAAGATGTGCGCCCATGTCCAGTCAGGCATTTCCACGAGCGCGGCGACCGCCTGCGGAGACTCCGTCTCGAGCATCGAATTGAGTAAACCGCCGGGGACGAGTAAGACTTCGGCCTCGCTATGCGGTGCACCGGGTGAGGGGTCAATGATGTCTATGCCAACGCCTTCCTTGCTGCTGGCGAAGATCGTTTTTACGCGCAGCCCGGCGCGAAACGCCTCTTCAATCAGGTGCGGTCCCTCGATCCCGGCCAATCCGTGCGTGTCGCGACCGGGACGCGCCAACGCCTTTCGCAACTCCTTCAGCCGTGCGTTCTGCTTACTCTGTACAATGCGAACAGGCATCCCCAGCCTCGACCCTTCTGGCGATTCTATTCTGTTTCGACCCGTGGGGACACCCGGACGCAAGCCTTTCGACCGACCATTGGCCAGCCAACTTGCACCGGGGCAAGTGCTGTGATAATTTCCGTCTTTACGGCAACTTGCGGGAATTGAGGTAGCTTTCTTGTCCGCGGAAATCCTGCGCGTCCATCCCGACGAGCCTCAACCAGACCGGATCGACTACATCGTTTCGTGCCTGCGCAAGGGCGACATGGTCGCCATGCCAACCGACACTTTCTACGGCCTCGCTGTTGACCCAGTGAACCTTCGCGCCGTGGAACAGATTTACCAGCTCAAGAGCCGCCAGAAGCACAAGCCGCTCTCGCTGCTTATCGCCTCGGTTGCCCAGGCCTATTCGCTGGCGCGGGATCTCGATACCTCTTTCGACCGGCTGGCCGACAAGTTCTGGCCGGGCCCACTTACGATCATTGTCCGCGCGGGAAGCAGGTTGCCGCTGCGTTCGACGGCCCATACCGGCAACGTCGCGCTGCGAGTGCCTGACGCGCCGATTGCGCGCTCGGTGGCGGAAAAATTCGGGCTGCCCATTACCGCAACGTCGGCAAATCTGCAGGGCGCCTCGGAGTGCACGCACGCGGCCTGCGTGCGCGACCAGATCGGCGACCGCATTCCGTTGATCGTCGACGGAGGCCCAACCGGGCGGTCGCTGCCTACTACGATCGTCGACCTCTCGCTCGGTCCCGGCCGCTGGATGATTCTGCGAGAGGGAGCCATCCCCACCCACGAAGTGGTGATGGTGTTGCAGCGGTAGGATTAGCTCATGTCCGCCTCCGGGCTCAATCCAGCCTCAAGCAGGGGTAAAGCTGCGCGGCGCAAAGGTCGCGCGAGATGGCTGATTCCGGTGCTGGCGCTGCTTGTGCTGGCGGCCGCGGGGTGGTGCCTGTGGGTTGCCGCGCAAATCGAATACTTCGCTTCGACCGATCAGGCAGCTTCCGCCGATGCCATCGTAGTGTTTGGCGCGGCGGAATACGACGGCAAGCCCTCGCCCGTGTATCGAGCGCGGCTTGACCACGCGCACACGCTGTATGACCGCGGGCTCGCGCCGCTGATCGTCACGATGGGCGGGCCCGGCGGCGACGAGTACACCGAGGGCGGCGTCGGGCGCGAATACCTCATGGGCGCCGGAGTTCCCGAATCCGCCCTCATCGCGGAAACGCAGAGCACCAGCACATCGCAATCGGCGCGCCGGCTTGCCGTGATTGCGCGCGCCAACCACCTGCGCCGGCTGCTGGTGGTGAGCGACAGCATGCACATGTTCCGAATTCACGCCATCTGCTCGGCCGACGGCCTGGATGTGTTCACCTCGCCGCGGCCGCGTGTCGCTACCACGGAAGAAGGGAACAAGGAAAGCGATCCGATGTGGCACGAGATTTTGACGTACACGCTGTGGCGGATGCACCTGGATTGAAGCGCCAAGTTGTCAGCGATCAGTGTTCAGTGGTTAGCGCCATACCGGCCGTCTCAGCCGACACCCGGAATGGGTGCCGCAGTCATGGTCGCCAGGGCGAAAGCGGCCGCACTCGCCGTCGAAAGAAAATTCACCCCGTCATTATTGAGCCAACCCCAACGCTCGAGCGTCGCCCCCAGCAGGCTGTCGAAGAAGAGCCCAAACACGCCTGCGCCCCAGCTCACCCACAGCATCGCCGCGCCCCCGTGAATCGCCACCGTCCCAATGCCCGCAACGATCCCCGCCGTGAGAACTCCAGCCGCCGTTCCCGCCAGACTGATTGCGCCATCAGTCCCCGGCTCGACGCGGCGCAGCGTCGTCAGCATCCATGGCCGTCCCCCAAGCACCTGCCCAAGCTCCGATGAAACCGTGTCCGCTGCCGCTTCTGCCAGCGCCGCAAGCGCAGTCGTGAAGAACGGGAGCCGGGTCGAATAGCGAATAGGGAATGCATCGGCGAGCCAGATATGCATTGCCGGCGTAGACACCAGCGCCGCCAAGCCGAGATTGGCAGCCACCTGCGAAGCGTTCCTTCCATGCCGTTCCTCCGCAGTGCCCAGCCTCTGCTTGCGCGTGCACCCGGAGCGTGTCGCCAGTGAAGTGAGGATGAGGAAAATTAGAACCGGTGCGAGCGCCGTCTCCCAGGGCCGGTAGGGAAGATCCGACGTAGCGAACATCAGGCTCGCATTGAGCAGCGCCCCCGTTGCAGCCGCTGCAGGAGTGCCGGCGCGTGCCACCCACGCGAGCACGCCAAGTGCCGCGCTCAACCCCAGCGTCCACGCTGCCACAAGAGGCGCCAGCCCAGCCCACGCGTCGGCCTCGAAGATTACGCTCGCCGCCACAGCGGGAACCACGATCAGCAGAACGAGCTTCGATTGCCAGCGCAGGCTTTGGGGATCCACACGATCATACTAATAAGTGCGGGGCCGACCGGACCCGCGTGCTGTAATCGGAGCGTTAATCGGGATGAAACCTCTCATTGCGCTGGCACTGATCCTCTGTCCTGCCGTTGCCCGGTGCCAGCAACCTCCGCCGCTCGACGTGCTGCTCGATCGGCTCTATGCCTATGCGAAGGAGTACCAGGCCACGCTGCCCTCGCTCTCATGCGACGAATCAATCACCTCCCAGGCCGTCACCAAAAAGGGAAAGGTCAAGTGGGAGGTCAGGGTCGAGTCTACTCTTCGCGAGATTCGTACCGACGACCCATACGACCCATTCATCGAGAAGCGCCAGTTCAAATCCGTCGACGGCCATCGCTCCAGGAGGCCGGGCGATTTGCCATTTCTCGTCGAGGGCGGCTTTGCAAATCTCGTGGGTTTCAAGCGGTGGGAGCAGAAGGAGTGTTTTGACTACGTAGTCGCTCCGGAGGAAAGCGGCCGAACTGTCCGTCTCGAAATGACGCTCAAGGCGAATCCGGCGAACTCCGAGTGCCGCAAAATTCCTGCGGGCTTTCGCCGGGTCGTGATTGCCGAGCCCGAAACCGGGCGCATTCTCCACAGCGAGCGAACCATCTCGCCGGAAGAAGCTGCTATCGGCGACAAAGTTTATTTTGGAGCGATCGACTACGCTCCGCAAAAGCTTGGCGAGCAGACATTCTGGCTGCCGTCGCGCTTCTACGCGCACGACGCCGAAAATGCGAACCGCATGATTGCGACCTACTCGAACTTCCATCGCTACACCGGCGAATTGAAGATCCTGCCCGGCGCTAACTGAAACGTTTTACACCGGCCCCTGCAGGCCCAACGGTTTACACTCATCTGTCCAGCAATTCTCAATCTTTCTACGCCGTTCACGGAGCGAAGCATGAAAAGGTATACAACGGCCCCCGTCCTTCTTGCCGGTCTTGCTCTCATTTCTTCCTGCGTATTCGCGCAGAATGCCCCGCAGCGTCTCGAACTCACCGGAGGGGGCGAGACAATCGTTCTCGAGCCCTACGCGCCCAACATCCTGCGCGTTACCCTCAGCATGGACGACGCGGCTGCAAAATCTGCGCCTGGCTACGGTGTCATTGCCAAGCCTGACGCGAGCGGATGGTCCGCCGAGCAATCCAACTCCCAGGACGTGTACAAATCCGGCAGCCTCATCGCCGTCGTTAACCGTCCGCACGGGCCCGCGCCGACCAAACTGTTCGGGGACACCGGCACTTCGAAATTCTTTCGCGGATCCGCTCCCTGGGCGCACATCACCTTCTGGACGCCGGACGGCAAGAAGCTTGTCGAAATGAACGGGTGGGAGCAGGCCGTCTACAACCACAAGGACGGCACCGCCGATGTTGCCGATGACTTCCGTCCCACCGATCCGCCTTCATTCGTCATGGGCGCAACCTTCGCGTCGCCCGACGACGAGCACTACTATGGCCTCGGCCAGAACCAGGAAGGATTCCTCGACCACCGCGGCCACACGGTGCGCTGCTGGAACGACTATCTGGCCGCGGCGGCGCCGAGCACCTGCGTGCCATTCATGGTGAGCAACAAGGGCTACGGCCTCGTCTGGGACAACCCGTCGAAGACCACCATCAACGCCGGATTCAACGAGCAGACGAGATGGGAATCGGAGGCAGGCAATCGCGTGTCCTACTTCGTCGTCGCCGGCAACAACGTGGACGACATCTATGCCGGATACAAGCTGCTCACGGGCCCCACGCACATGCTGCCCAAGGCCGCCTACGGCTACATCCAGTGCAAGCAGCGCTACGAGAGCCAGGCCGAAGTTCTCAACGTCGCCAAGGGCTACCGCGACCGCCATCTTCCCGCCGACGTGCTCGTAGTCGACTGGTTCTATTACACGAAAATGGGTCAGATGGACATGGACCCCAAGTACTGGCCGGATCCCAAGGCCATGAACCAGCAACTCCACAACATGGGCTTCGAAACCATGATCAGCGTCTGGCCGCGCTTCGTTCCCGAAGACCGCTACTATGACATGATCCTGAAAAACGGCTGGTTCGAGCACCTGGCCGACGGCAAGCCCGTCAACGGCGAGCCCTACGACATCGCCGGTTCTGACATCGACACCACCAACCCCGACGCCGCGAAGTGGTACTGGAAGACCGTGAACGACAACATCCTCAGCCTCGGCTTCGACTCACTCTGGGCTGACGAAACCGAACCCGACCTGCCTCCGAACGGCGCGTTCTACTATGTCGGGCCGGGCACGCAGTACTTCAACATCTATCCCTGGTTCCACACCAAAGCCCTCTACGACGGCTTCCGCCAGGACGAGCCCAATAAGCGCGCCCTCGTCCTCTCGCGCGACGCGTATCTCGGCACGCAGGCCAACGGCTCCATCTTCTGGTCGTCGGATATCTACCCCACCTGGGACACTCTGAAGCGCCAGATCCCGACCGGCCTCGACTTTGCAGCTTCTGGGCAAACGTACTGGTCCAACGACACAGGCGGGTGGCAGTGGCTGCCACGAGTGCACAAGCCCGCGCATCCTCCGCTGCTCGACCCGTCTGACGCGCGTGCCGAGGTTGGCGGTTACGATGACTATCCGGAGCTTTACACGCGCTGGTTCCAGTACGCCACGTTCCTGCCGATCATGCGCACGCACGGCAGCCGCCCGCAGAACGAAGTTTGGTCCTACGGGAAGGCCGCGGAGCCCATTCTTGAGAAATATCTGAAGCTTCGCTACGAGCTTATGCCATACATCTACTCGCTCGGCTACCACACGTGGCTTACCGGAGCGCCGTTCATGCGCGCGCTGCCGCTTGATTTTCCCAACGATCCCAAAGTCGCGGACCTTCGCGACGAATACATGTTCGGACCCGCGTTTCTCGTCGCTCCCGTTACCGATCAGGGCGCCACCAGCCGCGAAGTTTACCTGCCGGCGGGCACCGACTGGTACAACTATTGGACCGGCGAGCTCGTGAAGGGCGGCCAGACCATCACAGTCTCAGCGCCGATCGACACCATTCCGCTCTTTGTCCGCGCCGGCTCTATCATTCCGCTCGGCTCGGCGGTCGAAAGCACGCACCGGCAGCAGGCCATTTCGAAGGTGCGCGTCTACCCCGGCGCTGACTCAAGCTTCACCCTCTTTAACGATGACGGCACAACGTATGCGTATGAAAACGGCGGCGGATCGATTACGCATCTGCACTGGGACGACGTGAAGAAGGAGTTCACCCACGTAGGGGCGGCCGCGTGGACCGGCCCCGACACTTCGATCGTCGAGATCGTAGGCCGCTGAAGATTCCGCGGCGAAGGTGCGGATCTCGCGGCCATTTGATCGGCCGCGCGATACGCCCACAATCCCAGTGCGTCTAATCCGCACAGGCGTTTGCAGATGGATTCCCCGGCCCGGATTGTCCGGGCCGCTGATTTACAATCAACGAGAGTAAGCAGGATCGAAACTGAATGAGTCTTAATCTCCTACGTTCAGGCCAGGCGCACGCGCGGTTGGTTATGGCGGGCGCTGTGCTTGGAGCGCTGGCCTTTGCTGCAGGATGCGGCGCCGGATACCGGGCGGTGGTTACGCCCATAAACCCCAGCGGTCCGCCTCCCCAGCCTTTGTCGCTAGTTGCAGTGGTTTCGTCGCCCTCGCCCACTTCTCCCGGCGTGGCGAGCATCCTCGATTACTCCGGCGACACGATTATCGCCCAGGCGCCCATTGGCCCCGGTCCCCTGACCTTCACGATGGATGAAACGGGCTCGAACGGCTACACGGTCAACAGCGACGGAACGCTTACGAACTTCCCAATCTCGTCGGCTCTTCAGCAGAAGCAGGTCCAGTACAGCACGCTCCCAACAGCGTCGAGCGTGGTTAACCTGTTTTCGCCGTCGGCGGGCCTGTGGGCGCCAGACCTCAATGGTGACGTAATCGACGTGCTCACGGGATTTCCGGCCAGCTTCAAGCTCGCAATCCCGGTGGCGCCCACCCCTGTCGCGGTCTTCGGGCCCGGCGTTGTGGGCCTGCGCAACTACGCCCTTACCGACAATTTCGACGATCCCTCGGGCGTTGCCTGCAACGTATCGCCCCGCACGGCTTCCGGCGCAGGCGAGGCAGATGCGATTGAAAACTCCACATTCACGATTTCGGCGCGTATTCCCGTGGGCAAGTGCCCGGTGTATGGGCTTCAGACGCCGGATGGCAAGCGGTTCTTCGTCCTCAACCGAGGCGACGACACCATCACCGTGATCAACAGCCAGAACAATACGCTCGACGCATGCACGCCTTTCCTGAACCAGGACGGGCAGCTCGTGACGTGTCATCCGAGCCTTCCGCTTTCTACTTCGGCCGGCCTTTCCGGCGCCAATGTGCCGGCGATCGCCGGGCCTGTATATGCGGAGTTCAATGCCGCCACGAACCAGATCGTGGTGGCCGACTACGACGGCGGCACCGTGAGCATCGTCGATGTGACTCTCGATCAGTACGGCAACGATTCGCCGACCTTCGGAACCACTTACACCGTGCCGGTGGGCACGAACCCGGCGGCCGTAACCGTGTTGTTCGACGGCAGCCGAGCCTACGCAGCCAACCAGGCCGACAGCACCGTGAGCGTTGTGAACATGGTCAGCCACACCGTGGAGAAGACCCTGCCGGTCAACGGCCATCCGCGCAGCGTAGTCTCCACGCAGAACTCGATCTATGGCAAGGTCTACGTCGCTTCGCCCGACAGCCCGTACGTCAGCATCGTTCGCACCGACCAGGACATCATTGACGCAACGGTTCTTGTGCAGGGCAACGTCGTAGATGTGCGCACGAGCACGCAGAATGCCGCGGCCGGAAATGCCATCGCCGCCAGCCGCACGCCGGGCCACGGCCAGCCGTGCTACCTGCCGCCTACGGTGCTCAGCCCTTCGGCCATCACCGCAAGCACCTGCAGAAGCGCGACTCTGCCGTAGCCGAACTCTTCCAAGCCGGAAGGGTCATTCCCTCGCGGGAATGACCTTTTTCGTTTGCGCACGGTTCGCGACCGTATCCTCGCGATACCCTTGAAACCATGCCTGCCAAATCGCGAATCGACGTGCTTCTCGTCGATCGCGGCCTCGTTCCCAGCCGCGAGCGGGCTCGCGCGCTCATTCTTGCCGGGCGCGTGCTGGCCAATGAGCAAAAAGTCGAGAAACCCGGCATCACGGTAAACGCAGACGCCGCAATTCGGCTGCTTGGGGAAGACCTGCGCTATGTGAGCCGCGGCGGCTTGAAGCTCGAAGGCGCGCTCGACCACTGGCGCATCGAGGTTTCCGGCCGCGCCTGCCTCGACGTTGGCGCGTCTACAGGCGGATTCACCGACTGCCTGCTTCAGCGCGGCGCAGCCCACGTCACGGCGGTCGACACGGGCTTCGGGCAGATCGCGATGAAGCTCCGCAACGACCCGCGGGTCCGGCTCATGGAGCGGACGAATGCCCGGATGCTCGAACCGGGAGCGCTCGCCGTTCCGGGAGAACCTGAACTGACGCTGCTTGTCATGGACGTCTCGTTTATCTCGGCCACGCTGCTTCTTGACCCAGTCTTTGCGGCGGCACCGTCGCTGCGGGAGGCAGTGACCCTCGTCAAGCCGCAATTCGAGGCAGGACGCGAGCACGTCGGCAAGGGCGGAATTGTGCGCGATCCAGCAGCGCATCAGTTCGCCGTCGGGAAGGTCGCTGAGTGCGTGAGCCAGCTCGGCTGGCAGGTCGCCGGCACGATTCCGTCTCCCATCGCCGGCGCCGAAGGCAACCAGGAATTCCTGCTCTACGCGACGAGGCTGGCGTGACCTCGTGAGGTCCGATGCTACGAAAGCATCTGATCGCCCCAGTCCTTGACCTGATACTCCTTTACCAGGCCTTCCAGCAGGAACGGGTCTTCGCGGGCGAACATCTCCGCTGCCTCGCGGCTTCGAAACAGGGCCATGTTCCCTCCGCCCGCATCGGTGAATGGACCGATGCCGACGATCTCGCCGCGGGCGACGAATTTGCTCAGGAATTCCTTGTGGCGAGGGAAGACGGCCATGAGATCTTCACGACTCTTCCCGGCGCTGCTTCCGATAACCGCGAATAGCATGGTTGCGAATCCCTCCTGCGTTTCCTCGAGTTACATCCTGGGGGAGCATTCATCCGGCCGGAACACAAGCTTCCGGCCGTGTCTCAATCTATTTTGCAACTCTTTCGCGAAATGGATGGGCCAACACCGATGAATCCGTGCCCTTTCAAATCAGGTTCAAACAGACTAACTCGCGCAGCTCTGCCGAGCCCGCCAGCCCTGCTACGCTAAACTGATCCCGCATGACTCGCATTGCGATAGTCTCCAAGCCGCTCAAGGAAGAGCTTGCGCGGTTGCTGCCCGATCTTATCGGCTGGATCCGCGCCCACGGCTACGAGCCGCTGCTCGACACCGAGAGCGGCTGCTACACGGCCGATGCGCCGGTGGTTCCGCGCGAGGAGATGCCGCAGCACAGACCGGGGCTGGTGATCGTGCTCGGCGGCGACGGAACACTTCTCGCAGTGGGCCGCATCTTCGCCGCGACCGGCACGCCGATTCTCAGCGTCAACCTCGGAACGCTGGGGTTCCTTACTGAAGTCAGGCTTGCCGATCTCTACCGCACTCTAGAGAGCTGGTGCCACGACTGTCACTCGCTCGAGCCGCGCTCCATGCTTCGCGCCGAGTTGCATCGCGCGGGCGAAAAACACCTGGAGTTCGACGCTCTCAACGACATCGTGGTCACAAAGGGCGAGATCGCACGCATGGGCGAATTCGCGGTGCAGTTGGATGGCAAGATCGTCGCCCAGTTCCGCGCCGACGGCGTCATCGTTTCCACCCCGACGGGATCGACGGCGTACAACCTGGCTGCTAACGGCCCGATCCTGACGCCCGACGTGGATGCGATGGTTGTTACTCCGATCTGTCCTCACCTGCTGACGCTGCGCCCGATCGTGGTGCGCGGAGACGCATCGCTGTCTGTTCGCGTCGAGGGGATTCCGAACCTCGCCCTGCTCACCGTGGACGGCCAGCGCGCGGTTGAACTGTGCGTGGGAGACGAGATCCGCTGCCACCGGTCTCCGCATACGGTGAACCTGGTGCGGCTTGGCGAGGGCGGATTCTTCGAGGCCCTGCGCAGCAAGCTGAGCTGGGGAGAGAGATAAGAGCGGCGAGCCGGCAGGTCACTCAGGCCGGCGAAGATTGGAGAGGTCTTCTGCCGTTACGGGGTCGTAAGCTCGGCTAACAGGACTTTGGCTTTAAGCGCGAGCGTATGCGCACCATCCACGTCGCCGCCGGAAAGCGCGGTCTTGGCCTGCTTCAGGAACTCCCGGATCTGGGCCGAGGTCTTCTGCTCCTGATCGCTCAACTTGCGCGTGATTCCATTCAGACCCTTTTCGGTCTCAGCGATCGAGTCGGAGGTCTGCTTGCGCATGTCGGCGGGTTCGGCCGGAGAGAATGTGCCTTCCGCGCTCACTGCCGGGGGCGCATTGTTTGCCGCCGTTTCGGTGGTGTCCTGGGCAGGTTTGGGCTTGTGGTGCTTTGGCGCGGGCTTTGGTGGCGGAGGTTGCTGAGCCTGGGTGGCAGGCTGCTGCGGTTGCGGCACCGTTATCACTGGCGGAGGCAGGTTTGCGGGGGCGCTATCAGGCTTGGAGGGAGGCGTATCCTCAATTGGCGGAGCCAGGGGTTGTTGCGGCAACGCCTGATTTTTGTTGTGATTGCACGCGGTGAGGGCCAAAACCAACAGCAATCCCACACGTGCGGCGTCCGACTTCATTCGCCAAGCCCCTTCTGTTGTTCGTACGCGGCCGGCTGAAGATGCCGACGGCCCCAGTCTGATACGGCGAGCGGTATACGAAACCGGAACTCCGTGCCCCGGCCTTCCCTAGATTGTACTTCCACGCTGCCGTGGTGCAACTGAAGGATGCGATATGTCATGGCAAGACCTATACCACTGCCTTCGGTTTTGGTCGTAAAGTACAGATCGAAAATCTTTTCGCGGATCTCTTCGGGGACTCCGGTTCCTTCGTCCTGGATGCGCAAGATGGCGGATTTCCTGTCGGTTTCAAGCACCACGTCGAGGCGGCCGCCTTCCGGCATGGCCTGGGCGCCATTCTGGATCACGTTGATTGCGGCCTGCTTCAGCAGGTCGGCATCGACGTTCGCTATGACCGGGCTTGAGGGAAGCTGGCTTATCAGCGTCACATTGCGCATGGAGAGCTCTTCGGTCGCGAGCGCCAGTACGTCGCCGATGACGTCGCGCAGGTCCTGCTCGCGAAGCTGCAACTCCACCGGGCGGGAGAAGTCCACCAGCGTCTGCACGACGCGGTCGAGCCGGCGGATCTCGGCATCAATCACGTCGAGATGCCGCGATGCCGAAGGAGTAGCGCCGCTTAGCTTGTTCTTCAGCAGCTCAAGGTGCACGACGATCGCATTGATGGGGTTTTTGACCTCGTGGGCGACGCCTGAGGTGAGGCGTCCGATGGCCGACATACGGCGCGACACCTCGAGTTCGGATTCGATCGCCTCCATCGATTCGAGGTCGCGAAGCGTAACCAGCGCGCCAAGGCCCTCGCGCGTTGCGTCGTCATGGATGAAGTCCACTGAAACCGATATGCGGCGGCCGGTCTCGGTTCTCACTTCTTCATTGAGAAGAGGGGCGCGCGCATCGAAGGCATCTCTCAGCATGCGGCCGAGGAGAGTCGCGCGGTCGAAGATGTTCCTGGCATGCGCGCCGAGCACGTGGTCGCGATCGAGCTGGAGAAATCTCCGCGCGGCCTCCGACACCAGAACGGCGCGGCCGTCGCGGGTGAAAAGCAGAATGCCGTCCTGAAGGTTGGACAGGATCTGGTCGAGGTTCTCTTTCAACGCCGAGAACACTTCTTCGACGTTGCGGATGCGCTGGCCGATGCGCTCGATCTGATGCGATACGCGTACCGGCGTGTCCTGGCGAGGCTGAGGTTCTTCCTCGGTCAGTTCCTCGAGGTGCGGATTCCAATAGTCGAGCTGCATGCTAATTTCTTCGAGCGGGCGAAGGGCGAGGTTCGAAAGCAACAGCGCCGCAATCAACGCGGTGCCGAGCGCGAAGCCCATCAGTGTTACGGCTTCTTCAAGCCAGGGAGCGTAGATGGCGCGGAGCAGAGTGGTGCGCGCGCCTACGTGGACCGTGGCGAAGGGTTCGCCGTTGCGCTCCAGCGGGAGGGTGATGTCGAAGACGCGAGGCGGGCCGTAGACCTCGCGCATGAGCTCGATCGGATCGGCGTTCAGCAGCTGGTTGTAGTCCTGGCGAATGGGCAGCGGCTTGTTTTCATTGTCGGGATTGGTGCTGAGCAGGACGCTGGAGGTGTTGTCGCCGATGTTGATGTCATAGACGGTGAGCGAGTAGCGGTTGACCGACGTGAGTACGGCCTGCAACTCCTGGCTGTTGTGAATCGCTTCCTTGACCAGATCCCTGAGCTGCTCGGGATGAGTGGGATCGACCGTGCGGTCCTTCAGCCCGGTCTGGAGTGCGTTCTGGAGCGCGAAGCGTACCTGGTCCGCCACCATGCGGTTTTCGTTGTATGACTGCTGCAAGGACGTATGAAGGAGCTGGCTGAGGTACACCATCGACAGCAAGCCTGAGATAAGCAGCACGAGCGCGGTGATGGCCAGGACGAGTTTGGTTTTGAGTCGCATGCGCGCGGTGCTAAAGCGGTCTTGCGAGTTCTTCTATCGCAGCGGTTCCAACCTTCGGGCGACGGCCCCGGGTTCCTAACCTATGGTATGGTTTTGCGGCCTCAAGGGAAAGGCCGATTGAATGTAGAGGAACTACTTAGGTCACAGAATCTCGCCGAGGAGACGGATTCCTTCCCGGATTTCGCGCTCGTTGAGGCGTGCGTAGCCGAGAAGGAATCCGGGAGGTGAAGGCAGCTTCAGGTAGCAGTGCGAGATGCCGTAGATGCCGACGCCGAGCCGGGCTGCGCTCTCTGCGATGGTCCGCTCCATTACCCTTTTCCGAGGCCGGAGCAAGACCTGCGCGCCTGCACCGGCGCCAGTCACCTCGACTCGGTCGCCGAGGAATTTCCCGATGGCATCGAGGAGCGCTTCGCGCCGTGCGGTGTTTCTTCGACGCAAGCGGCGGAGGTGCCGCTCGTACATTCCGGACGAGATGAACTGCGCCAGAGTTTGCTGTTCGAGCGTGGCCGAGTGCAAATCGCTGAGCCACTTGGCGGCGGTGAGCGCGGGAATCAGCGACAGGGGCGCGACGAGATAGCCAATGCGCAGCGCAGGAAAGACGGTGCGCGAGAAGGTGCCGATGTAGACGACGCGCCCTTCGCGGTCGAGACCCTGGAGGGACTCGAGCGGGCGGTCGTCATACCGGAACTCGCCGTCATAGTCATCTTCGATGACGACGGCATTCCGCCGCCGTGCCCATTCGAGGAGCGCGAGGCGTCGTTCGAGGGGGAGGATGGCTCCGGTTGGAAACTGATGTGATGGGGTGACGAACGCGAGAGCAGCGTCTTCCGGCAGATGCGCGGGATTCAAACCGTCGCGGTCAATCGGGACTGGCCGGAGGCGGGCTCCGGCGGCGCGAAATGCCTCGCGAGCGCCATCGTAGTGCGGATTCTCGATGGCCACCGGGTCGCCGGGGTTCACGAGCACGCGAATGACGAGATCGAGGGCCTGTTGCGATCCGTTGACGACGATGACCTCTTCAGGACTGCAGGAAACAGCACGGGAGCGGCGAAGATGCGCGCTGATGGCGGCGCGAAGCTCTGAATTGCCGAGGGCGGAACCATAGTCAAACCGTCGTGCCGGCGCCTTGCGGGCCTCGCGCACCAGCAGGCGCCTCCACTGGGCAAAAGGGAAGGTTTCGAGGTCGCTGCGTCCGTAGATGAAGTTAAAACGGGGCGCGGTGGCAGGAAGCTGAGGCGTGTCGACGGTCCCGATCGATCCAGATACTGAGTTGCCAAGGCGAGAGAGCCGCAGGCGAGCTACACGTTCCTTGCCCGTGGAAGGGTTGCGGGCCAGCCCCTCCGATACGTATGTCCCGGAGCCGCCCCGGGCGGAGGCATATCCCTCCGCGAGCAGTTGCTCGTAGGCCAGCAGAACGACGGTTCGGGAAATGCGAAGCTGCTCGGCTAGATCGCGAGTGGAGGGTAGCCGGTCGCCCGGCTTGAGCGATCCCTTGAGGATCGCCTGGCGCAGTTCGCTGTAGACCTGCCGAAAGAGCGGTTCGCCTGCGCGAGAAAGTGGTATCGCCAATTGCATAGAAAGCGGCTCTTTGAAAATACCACGACGCGCGTCAATCTGGACGTGCGGGCAGGTGGATCGGATTGCTGCCCGACCAGGGATGAATCGGGAGGAACAGATGCGCTACGCGTGGCGAATTGCAACAGCGATCCTTGTGGCGGGGAAATTGCTCGTGGCTGGGCATGCATATCCGCAAACAGAGTCCGCACCAGCCGTGTCCCAGTCCGCGCGCGACGGCGGCCATGATTTCGACCCTCTGGTGGGAACGTGGAGGTTCCGCCTGAAGCGGCTGGACTACCGCGGCTCGAATACATGGGGCGACCTCGACGGCACGGGCGCCTGCTACAAGCTGTGGGATGACCGTGCTCAAATGGACACCGTCGAGTTGGACGGTTCACAGGGGCATATCGAGGGGCTCACCTTGCGGCTCTACAATCCGCAGTCCCATCAATGGCGCCTGTATTGGGCCAACAGCAAGGTCGGGATCCTGGACCCTCCGCAGATCGGCGAGTTCCGCGATGGTCACGGCGACTTTTACACGCAGGACAGGATCAACAACAAAGTCATCTTCGTCCGTTTCGACTGGACGCGCCTAACCAGCGCAACGCCGCATTTCGAGCAGGCGTTCTCTGAAGACGGGGGAACGAACTGGGAGGTGAACTGGCTTACCGACCAGACGCGCACAGGCGACACGCCAGTCTGGGATGCCGCTGCGAGCGGCCACAGCGCGGAACCCGCGGCTGGGAGCAACCAGGCCGATTCCGCCGCGACCGCGGATTCCGCCGCGAAGGCAGACCCGCAGCATGCTTTCGATTTCGACTTCGGTGCATGGAAGATCCACATGCGGCGGCGGCTGCATCCGCTGGCCGGTTCGAATGAATGGACCGAGTTGGACGGGACCACCGTCACGCGGAAGATCTGGAATGGAAAGGCCAATATCGCAACGGTGGATGCCTCCGGACCCTCGGGACCGCTTCGTCTGCTGTCGTTGCGGCTCTACGATCCGCAGGCGCACCAGTGGAGAATCCATTTCGTGACCAACGATGAGGGCGTGCTTAGTGTTCCGGCCGTCGGCGAATTCCGCAATGGACGCGGCGAGTTCTTCGATCAGGAGCCGTTTCAAGGCCGGAGCATCCTGGTGCGCTTCAGGATCTGGCAAGTGTCACCTAACGAAATTAGCTCCGACCAGGCTTTTTCAAGCGATGGCGGAATTACGTGGGAGACGAACTGGGTGAACACGATGACTCGCATAAATCCGTCGACCTAAAAGGTAACAAGATGGTCCCGATTCCGAATGATTGTGTCGGGCGTCACGGGAATCGGGCTGCAAGTGCGCAGAGAATTTTGCAGGGGAGATGCTGACCTGTTTATGAGATCGGCGACCGCGATGTTCCTGGTCTGCGCTTTCACGTGCAGCCGTGCATTTGCCGGGGGCATCGTGGCGGCGCCCTGCGAAGAACGCCATCCAATGAGCGACGCTTGGTTTACCGGCCCGATGCTTGCCAATACAGCCGCCACTGCCCCGCGAGGCCACTACCAGGCCGACTCATACCTCTATGACGTCGTCTCCCAAGGCGCATACGGCAAGAACGGTAAACGCTCGAGCGCTCCCTATTCAAACAGCTTTAACTCGCTGACATATCTGATCTACGGAGTTAGAGACGACCTATCGTTGGGCTTCATTCCGTTGGCGGGATACCAGAGGGAAACCAATCAGCCCAGCAGCTCCGGGCCTGCCATCGGCGATCTGACGACGCAACTGCAGAGGCGCTTAACGCAGTTCCAGCCATGCCGTTGGATGCCGATGGTCTCGCTGGCCGTGCAACAGACAATGCCGACAGGAAAGTACGATCGCCTCGGCGACCGCCCCAACGACGGCCTGGGCCAGGGCGCCTGGACCACCAATCCGGAATTGCTTTCGCAGATGTACTTCTGGCTGCCGAACCGGCGCATTTTGCGAACCCGCCTTAACCTGTCCGACGCGTTCTCATCCACGGTGAATCTGCACGACGCGAGTGTTTACGGCACCGCGAATGGCTTTCGCGGGACCGCACACCCGGGCAGTTCGTTCTACGTCGACGCCTCGGTCGAATACAGCCTGACACGGAGGTGGGTGCTTGCGATGGACGCAACCTACCGAAACACGGGAAATACTCGGGTGAGCGGGACCTATGCGCAGGCAACGGTGGCCGCGCCGCCAAGCGCTGACGTGATCACCAATTCCGGCTGGAGCGACGCATACGGCCTGGCTCCGGCAGTAGAGTACAGTTGGAAACCCTGGATCGGCGTGCTGCTCGGCGCGCGACTAATTCCCGCGGGTCATAACACATCGGAAACGATCACCCCCGCAGTCGCCATCAACATTGCTCACTAGAGCGTTTGCAATGAGGTCCGGGAACGCCTCCGGGTGGAGGAAAACCTGCGGCATCTGCGGTAAACTTGCGGCAGCATGCGTGTGTTTGGAATCGACTGTGGCACGGAAATCACAGGTTTTGGGGTGGTGGAGACCTGTGAATCAGGCCGCGAAGCCGGCTTGGTCTGCATGGCCATGGGCGGCATTCAACTCTCGAAGAATAAGCCTCTTCCGGTGCGGCTCGAGCAGGTGTACCTGGAGTTGACTGCCGAGATCGAGAGGTGGCAGCCGGATGTGGTCGCAGTCGAGGAGGTTTTCTACTCGGTTAACGCCAAATCTGCACTGAAACTGGGACAGGTGCGCGGCGTGGCACTGCTGGCGGCCGCAAGGTGCGGAGTGCAGGTGGCGGAATATGCTCCGCTGCGAATCAAGTCGAGCGTGGTGGGTTACGGGCTGGCGAAAAAGGAGCAGGTGCAGTTCATGGTGGCACGGCTGCTCGGCCTTGCAGACCCGCCCGAGCCGGCGGACGCTGCCGACGCGCTGGCCATCGCCATTTGCCATATTCACACGGCAGAGACCCTCGCGCTTCAGGAGCAGGTGCGATGAACCGGCATCGGAGGGCCGGGCTGCTGGCGGCTGTTCTCGCCGCGGGCGGGGTGTGCGCTTATGCCGGTCCCGGAGCGGTTTTCGAAGTGGATTTCTCGAATCCGCAACTCATTCCCGCGCAATGGAAACTTGAGATTCATCCTGACGGGTCAGGACATTTCACCAGTGTGCGCGGACAGGCGCCGAGATCCCAGGGCGAGGAGATCGAACCACCTGACATCGATCGTGATATTCGCGTAAGCTCACAGTTTGCCTCTCATGCCTTCAAGGTGGTGGAACGCAAGGACATGTTTCGAGGAGGCTGCGACAGCCATTTGAACGTTGCGTTCCAGGGGATGAAAAAGCTGACTTACTCCGGACCCGACGGGCAGGGATCGTGCGAGTTCAATTATTCCCGCGATTCGGAGATCCAGGCGCTTGGCGACGCCATGGTTTCGGTCGCGACGACCCTGATTGAGGGCGCGCGGCTGCAGATGCTGCTGCAGCACGACCGCCTGGGGCTGGACAGGGAGACGGAAGTGCTGGTGGAATCTGCAGCTGACGGCCGGGCGCAGGAGATTGGATCGATTCGAGACATTCTGGAGCGGCTGGCCGAGGATCCTGCGGTGCTGGAGCGGGTGAGGCGCCGGGCGCGCGTTTTGCTTTCCAAGGCCAATGATTAAAGCGAACTCAACGAGACTTTCGTCGGATAATTGGTGTCTAAGCAAGGTGGGTGGTTTCGAAAGGCATGGTTTCGCAATGAGAAAACCAGGCGGAGTATGGTGGCGGAGAGCAGCGGCAGTTGGAGTTGTTGCGGCACTGCTGGGAATGATCGCGCCGGCTCTGCACGCGGACGACGGTGATGGCCCGTCGCAACAGGCGCGCGCGGCGCGGCTTAGCAGCGTGGACGGACAGGTGGAGCTAATCCAGAATGGACAGGGCGTGGCGGATCACGCGCTGGTGAACTCGCCGCTGTTTGAGGGCGCACAGATATCGACAGCCGACGATGGGCGCGCGGAAGTCCAGTTTGAAGACGGCAGCGTGGCGCGCATTCCTCCCGATAGCTCAATCACGATTTCGGCGCTGCGGCCTGGTGGCGACACCGAGGTAACGCTGAACAGCGGATTGGGGTACTTCGAAGTGCACGGCGGCGGGCAGGGCGCGCCAATGCGCATCCGGTTCGGCTCCAACGTGGTGACATGCAGCAGCTTCAGTGTGCTGCGCGTCAAGATGGATGAAGCGCCGGGCGAGCTGGCGGTGTTCTCGGGAAATGCGCATCTTGAGGGCGGCAATGGCGTTCAGGTGGATCTGAACGGCGGAGACAGCGTTCCGCTGAATACGTACGCAGTGGCGCAGTTGATCGAACCGGACTCGTGGGATGCATGGAATTCCGACCGAGACCAGGCGATCACAACTTCAGAAGAGGGACCCGGCGCACCGGCAGGAGGATTGCCAGACGGCAACAACCCTGCGTGGTCCGACCTGAACGACAACGGAACCTGGTACAACGTGCCTGACCAGGGGAATGTCTGGTCGCCGTACGAGGCGTCGAATCCCGACTGGGACCCATACGGTACCGGCAACTGGATGTATGAGCCTGCGTACGGGTATGTGTGGGTTTCCGGGGAGCCGTGGGGATACATGCCTTACCAGTGCGGCGCCTGGAACTGGTACAACTCGTTTGGTTGGGGCTGGGCTCCGGGTGCGTGCTCGCCCTGGTGGGGCGGCAGCGTGTGGGTTATCAACGTTGGCTACGCGCCCCATTGGTATCGCCGTCCGATTCGGCCCATTGCTCCTCCTCATCCTCATCCGGTGAGGCCGCGCCAGTTGTCAGATCGGCAAATGGCGGGGAATGTCCATCCGGTCGGCCCGGCACCGGTAATGCCCATCATTTCAGTGAACCGGCGGCTGGAAGATGGCGGTTCTTCGCTGCCGCCAGTGGGT
This sequence comes from Occallatibacter sp., assembly GCA_035263625.1. Taxonomy (GTDB): domain Bacteria; phylum Acidobacteriota; class Terriglobia; order Terriglobales; family Acidobacteriaceae; genus Telmatobacter. The sequence continues at coordinate 28,282 of DATFRB010000076.1, read as the reverse complement.
ACGGTATTGCCGCCGCGCGACAGGACCCGTGCGGTGATGATCGGGAACACGATTGCGAGCCCGGTCGTAACGCAGGCGCCGCGCGAGGGCTATAACCGTCTGCCGGCAAGCACTGTGCGGCCGGTTGCTCCGGTGCCGAGGATCGACGCCGGCAGGCCGGGGTATGTCCGGACGCCGGAAATGCCGGCCGGAAGAGTACCGAGCATGCCGGTGACGCGGCCGGGCGGAGGAAGCATGTATCCGTCCAGCGGGTCGCGCCCCACGTATGCGCCACCTCCGAGCGCTCCGCGTTCAGCTCCGCCTCCGGCCTATCATCCTCCGGCGGGTGGAGGCGGAGGCCGTCCGTCCGCTCCGGCGGGCGGCGGAGGCGGGGGACATCCCGCAGCCGGTCCACACAGCAAATAGCATTGAAGGCTGATCAGCCGGACAAGGCCGCTTTGGAGAACGAGGCGGCCTTTTCGTTTTCCAGCGCATGATGCAGCGCGGCGAATTGCTCGAGGGAGAGAGCTTCGGCGCGAACCGCGGAGGGCAACGATGCCGCCGCGAGAGCCGAATGGATCGTGCGCGGCTCGTAGCCGGCGGCGCGCAGGTTGTTTGCGAGAGTCTTGCGCTTCTGTGCGAACGATTGACGGGCAAGCGAGAGGAAGCTCGATTCTTCGACGTGGAGCTGGGAGAAGCGCGGAGCGAAGCGCCAGCGGAAAACGGTGGAGTGGACGTCGGGAGGCGGTGAGAATGCGCCGGGCGGCAGAGTGAAGAGCCGCTCGACGGGTCCGTACATCTGCACGGTCATGGAGAGAAGGCCGTAGTCCCGCGTACCGGGTTCGGCGCAGATCCGGTCGGCTACTTCGCGCTGGACCATGAGAACCGCGTGTTCGATGGAGGCGTGACTTGCCGCGAGGTTGAGCAGGATGGGAGAGGTGATGTAGTAGGGCAGGTTGCCGGCGACGATCAGGCGCCGGCCGGCCGCGGCGGCTGCGGCTGCGAAGTCGAATTGCATTACGTCCTGGTTGATAATCGTGACGCGCTCGGAGCCGAGGAATGCGTGCAGGCGAGCAGCCAGATCGCTATCGAGTTCTATGGCGAGGACGTGTGCGGCGTGTGCGGCCAGGACCCCGGTGATTGCTCCGCGGCCGGGCCCGATCTCAACCACTGTCTCCGAGGAGATGTCTCCCAGGGCGGCGACGATGCGGCGGATCGCGCTTGCATCGTGAAGAAAATTCTGGCCGAGTTTCGGTTTGGCGGGCATGCAGTCCTTGTTATGGTAGACGAGGCTGCGGGCTGCGAGCCGACACGCGGTCGAACCAGCGATCAGATGCCAAACGGCTCCGAATGGCGGTATTGTTTGAGCAGCAGTGACGCGGGCCCGGCTCAGGAGGACACGTGGTTCAGCTGCACGTATTCGACGCTAAGCTGCATTGCCACGATCACGACCAGGGAGAAGGGTGGTCGATTCCGATCCGCGATATTGTGCTGATCGCTGAGTTCACCACCGACCAGGGACCGCAGTGTGACGATTACTTCCTCGAGTTCGTTACGCGCGAGCAGGATGAGTTGTTCTATTCGTATGTCACGATGTATGCGTCAGGGATCGATGACGCGCTGGCGAAGCTCGAGGCCGGTCTACGGTGCGCGCTCGAATTGAAGCTGCCGGCTTCGACGGAATACCGCTCCCGCGTGGTGTGGCCGCCTCAGCTTGCGGGCGCTGAATATTTCCGTTTTGAGCAGGCGGCGCCGGAAGGTGTCTGGAAGCGCTTGACGACCCGCGTTAAGAAGGACAGGCAAGTTACGCCGCACATTGCCGACCCGATCAAGGACTACCTGGCGGGACAGATTGCTCCCCGGGCCGGTCAGGAACCCGGAGTCAGCGCCGCGAACTGAAACTGCGCGCGAAGGACGAAGCCGAGCTGCGCGTATAGCGCTAAGGCCGGGTTCTCTGCGAAGGAATGCAGGAAGGCTGTTTTGCCGTCGCGCTCGATTTCGTCGATCACAATGGACATCAGCCGCCGAGCATAGCCGCGGCCTCGTGCGTCGGGATGCGTGCAGACGGCGCTGACTTCGACGAGCCCTGGAAGGTGCATGCGTTTGCCGGCCATGGATACGAGCCGGTCCCTGTGAAAGATGCCGTAAAAGTTGCCAAGCTCGAATGTTCTCGAACGAAACGGTCCTGGCTCGGTGAGTTCAGCGAGAGCCACCATTGCGGGAACATTGGCTGCGGTGAGTTGGCGAAGAGATACGCTTTGGGATACCAGGGAACTCACATGAGGGCCTGGTTGTGGCGCACGTTCGCGAATCATTTGCACGATCGAGCCTTCGCGAAGCACCTTCCAGCCCGAAGGAATGTGGAAGGGTTCTATGGAGAAAAGCGCGATGATACCGGAGCCGGCGAGAGTCCCGAGCGCCTCATAGCTGTCGGCGGCTTGTTCAGGGATGCCGGCGAGGGGGCCGATTTCAGGGGGATAGCGGCGGGCACGGTCATCGCCAAGGGCAATCGCCGCGTGGTCTGTCCGGAGCGCATTCCAGATCGGGTTATCGAGCAGACCGAGTTCTGCTTTCGCCATTTACGTATTCGATGACTCAGTTCACAGGAAGTACTCGAAATCCGTCTCTACCTTCATATGCCGGTAGATGCGGAGGATGTGGCCGGAGCGGTGCGCGGGGTTGAGTTCCACATAATTGCGCGGGCCGCGCCACATGTAGCGTTCGCCGCTGAGGAGGTCTTCGGCCTCGTAGGCGCGGTCGCCGGGAATCTCGAGCTCTTCAAGCGAAAGCGCCACGAAGCCGCTTTGCGTGTGGTGCGGGTCGAGATTTACAACCACTACGATCAGGTTCGACCGGTCCTCTGATTCCTTGCTGTAGCAGATGAGCAGGGGATTGTCGGCCGGGTGGAATCGCAGCGTCCAGTCGGTCTGCAGCGCGGGGTTGGTGTTCCGGACCTCGTTGACGCGGGTGATCAGCGGGCGCAGGCTGTCGCTGCGGTCGAGGTCCCACTGGCGGATCTCGTACTTCTCCGAGTTGAGATACTCCTCGCTGCCGTGCCGGACAGGCTTGCTCTCCATAAGCTCGAACGCTGGGCCGTACATGCCGTAGTTTGCGCCGAGCGTGGCGGCAAGAAGCAGGCGGATCACGAACGCTGGGCGGCCGCCCATCTGCAGAAACTCGGTGAGAATGTCGGGCGTGTTGGGCCATTGGTTGGGGCGGAAGAAGTCTGTGACGGGCGGGCGTGTGATCTCGCTCAGGTATGCGGCGATCTCGTCCTTGCCGTTGCGCCACGGAAAGTATGTGTACGACTGGCTGAAGCCGAGCTTGGCGAGGCGGTACATGATCTTCGGTCGCGTGAACGCTTCGGAGAGGAAGAGTATCTCCGGATGATCGCGCTTGATTTCGCCGATGCACCACTCCCAGAAGGGGAAAGCTTTTGTGTGGGGATTGTCGACGCGGAAGATCTTAACTCCTTGTTCGATCCAATAATCGAAAACGCTTTTGAGCTCGCGCCACATGCCGAGCCAGTCTTCCGATTCGAAATCGAAGGGATAGATGTCCTGGTATTTCTTGGGCGGATTTTCGGCGTACTGGATCGTGCCGTCGGGGCGCTCCTTGAACCAGTTCTTGTGCTCGCCTACATAGGGATGGTCGGGTGCGGATTGAAATGCAATATCAAGCGCGAGCGAGAGGCCGAGTTTATCGGCCTTTGTGACGAGCCGGCGGAAGTCTTCGACGGTACCGAGAGCGGAGTGGATGGACTTGTGGCCACCATCTGCCGAACCGATGGCCCAGGGGCTACCTTCATCGCCGGGTTTGCTCTCGGGATTGTTGTTCGGGCCCTTGCGGAACATGCGGCCGATGGGGTGGATCGGCGGCAGGTACACGACGTTGAAACCCATCCCGGCGATGGAGGGCAGCCAGCGTTCACAGTCGGCGAATGTGCCGTGCGCGCCCGGCTTTGCCGCAGTGGAGCGCGGAAAGAACTCGTACCACGAGCTGAAGCGCGCGCGAACGGGATCGACGGCGATGAATAATTCTTGCGAGTCCGTCGCGAATCGCTTGTCGGGATAACGAAGAGCGAGCTCGTGGAGCATGGAGTCTGTGGCGTGAATGCGGAGGCTTTTTGGCTCGCCCCCGGCGCCGAGCACCTTGGCGCGCGCATGCAGCCATGCAGCATCGCCGCCTGTGGCCCGTTTCGCTGCGGCTTCGACCAGGCCGGCCCCGATGAGGTAGTCGACAGGCGCGTCGCTGTCGGCCTTGATGCGCTTCAGCAGGTCGCGATGCCAGGTCTCGAAGTGGTCGACCCAGCCCTGCACCTTGAAGCCGTAGCGGCCGAGCTCGGAGACGCGGAATGACCCGGTCCAGCGGTCGTTTACGAGCGGCTGCATTGGAATTTCGATCCAGCGATCGGAGCCCTCGCGGTGCGCGAGAACGCCGGCGGCGATGGCATCGTGACCGTCGGTGAAGATGTCGGCCTCTACGCGGACCAGGTCACCGGCTGTGCGTTTGGCGGGGAATCGTCCTGCATCTACCTGCGGCGTAATTGCTTCGATAACGACTCGTCTGCGTCCGTCATCCATGTTCGAATTCTCAGTTCACAGTTCGAAGTTGTTAGTTCACAGTTCTTAGCTCACAGTTGTCCTCGGCCGGTTCCAACAATCACACCGGCGCCGCGCGTCACGGCTTCTCTGTGGCTTTGTGCCGGTCGATAAGTTGCCCGTAGAGATCGATGGTTTGCTTTGCAATCGCGGACCAGCTGAAGATTTCTTCGACCCGGCGTCGTCCCGCATCGCCGAAGCGTTGGCATTTTTCGGGGTCCTCGAGGAGCATGGTGATCCGGACGGCGAGGTCTTCGGCAAACGAAGCAGGATCGACGGGAAAGCCGGTGAGGGGCTGTTGCTCGAAGGCGACGAGATACCCAGTTTCGCCTTCAACCACCACCTCCTTGATGCCGCCGGTGGAGCTGGCGACGACCGGAGCGCGGCAGGCCATGGCTTCAAGATTGATGATGCCGAATGGCTCGTACACCGATGGGCAGCAGAAGACGCGGCAATTCGAATAGAGCTGAATGACCTCCGGCTTGGTCACCATTTTCTCGATCCATACGATGCGCGGATGCTTTTGGCGCGCGCGCTCCACCTTGGCGCGCAGTTCGTCTGCGATTTCGGGTGTATCGGGGGCTCCGGCGCAGAGGACGACCTGCGTATCCGGCGGAAGGTACTCGATGGCGTCGACGAGATGTGTAACACCCTTCTGGCGGGTGATTCGGCCGACGAAGAGGACGTATGGAATTGCGGGATCGACCCCAAATTCCGTGAGGGCTGTGGTGTCGGCAGTCTTCTGGTACTCGTCGAGATCGATGCCGTTGTAAATCACGTGGATGCGGTCGGGATCGACGTCAGGGTAGGCGCGGAGGATATCGGCCTTGGTCCCCTGCGAGACGGCGATGATGCCGTCTGCATCATGGATGGCGGTGCTCTCCATCCACGAGCTCATTTTGTAGCCGCTGCCGAGCTGCTCGGCTTTCCATGCGCGAAGGGGTTCGAGCGAGTGCGTGGTGAGGACGAACGGGACGTCGTAGAGTTTCTTCGCGAGGTAGCCCGCCATCGAGACGTACCAGGTGTGCGTGTGGACGATGTCGATGTCGGCCAGGTCTTTGACCTGGGTCAGGTTGAGGCTGAGGGCTTCGAGCGCGCCTTTGAACTTTGCGGAGGTGCCGTTGGAGATTTCTCCCCACGGCTCCTGCCCGATAACACGCAGATTTCCCGAGTCGGAGCTTTGACTGCCCCAGCAGTGCACTTCAACCTGGACATGTTTGGAAAGTTCGCGGCTCAGGTAGTCAACATGGACGCCGGCGCCACCGTATACCTGCGGCGGATACTCGCGTGTAAAGATGCCAACTCGCAAGGTGCTGGTCCTCGTCTGCAGATTTCTACGACGTGGATGCTGTCTTGTGGGGCTCGCGATGCTTCGGCGAACGCCCTTGCCGCACACCAGAGGGCATGGAGAAAAGGCGGGCGACCACTACGGTTGAGTGTAATTTTGATGGGTCAGATGACGCAAGGCACTGGTGCGGAAGCGGTATCTGTCTCGATATGGGAATTTTGCCTTGACATTGTTGCAAATCGAGGCGAAACTGACTCATCCCCCTGGTTTGCATAAAGGGCCTCATTAGAAAACTCCATCGAAGTTCCCTAAATGGGGCAATTGCTGGAGGTTGCGAGCCATGCAGAGCATTAGCGTATCCCGCGCCGGACAAGACCGGCTCCTTGTTGTCGCCTCGCTTTGGCTCACGGCGGGATTTCTGGTCTATTTTCTCTACCTGCCGTCCGCCGATGACGATTCGTTGTTGCGCGCCGTTCCGCTTCGTCTCATCCCCATGTCGATGCGGCCGCTTGCCGGCCCGTTCCTTACTCTTGCGATCACGGTGGCGATCCTGCTGGCGTGTGTCTGGACTCTAAGGTGCACGAGGGATGGGGCTTTCCTGGTGTGCGGGACATGGGCACTTGTAGCTGTGGCGGGCGTTATCGGAACCGAGACCGGGTTCTGGGGGCGCTTTAATGAGGTTCTGCCTGGATTGTCGTCAATCCTCCGATCGCTTCATGACAATCTTGCTGCGGCGTTCGGTTTCGGGTTCACCGTGAGCGATGGGGCGATTGCCACAGTGGGGTCATTGCTGGCATACCTTGTCGTGCTGAATTCGATTCCACCCAGCGCGTAGATTTTCATCGACCTTAGAGTAAAAGGGCTCAGGCACGCGGTGCGACGTCGCGGCCGGGCATCTCGTGTAGCTTCCTCACCCAGGCCAGCACAGGCAGCCCGAGCAAAATGAGCGCGGTTCCGATGAGGGAGCCCTCGAGATTGCTGCCGTAGCTCGCGATCAGCACGGCTGCGGCGGAAATGACGAAGATTGCCGGAAGGACTGGGTAGCCCCACAGTCGATAGGGGCGGGGCATTTCAGGATGGCGGCGGCGGTAGACGAAGACCGTGGTGGCGGTAAGCATGTAGAAGAGCCACTCCGCGAAGACTGCCAATTCGAAATGCTGCTGGAACTGGCTGAGGAAGAGCAGCAAAACAGTGGAGATAAGCGCCTGCACGATGAGCGACGTGGAGGGCGACTTGAAGCGCGGCTGAATGTGCGCGAACTGCCGGAAGAAGAGGCGGTCGCGCGCGGCGGCAAAGGGAATGCGGGCGCCGGACATGATGGTTCCGTTGAGCGTGACAAAGATGCTGAGGGCCATGGCCGCGGCCACAAAACCGGCTCCGCGCGAGCCTGCGACTACGGAAAGAGCGGCGACCGCGGGACGGTCGCTTGCGGCGATCTGCGAGGCAGGCAGGATGTACTGGATTGCCGCGTTGGTGGCCATGAAGAGGACGCCAACGATCAGCAATCCGCCGATTAGGGCGAACGGCAGGCTGCGCTCGGGACGGCGCACTTCGCCGGCGACCATGGTGAGATCGTTCCATCCGTCGTAGGCCCAAAGGGTGGCAATGAGTGCCGCCATGAAGCCGTTGATTCCCCCCAAGGCGTGGGGAAGCGACGTGCCGAAGTTGCTCCACGAGCCGGATGCGGACGCGAAGCAGAAGGCGGCAACGATGAGGATCAGGATGGCCTTGAGAATGGTGAAAACAAGCTGGAAGTCGCCGGCTTTCTTGATGCCGAGATAGTTGAGGCCGGTGATGAGCCACGTGACGGCGATGGCAAAGACCTGCGACCAGACGAGCGGCAGCCCGGGGACGGGCGCTAGCAGCCAGTGGAACGCGGCAAAGACGCCGAGCGTGCGGGCGAGGCCGATGGTGACTGCGGCGATGGAGGCTGGCTTGGCAACGGCGAACCACGTCCACATGTAGAGGAAGGCGGTTGTGTCTCCGTAGGCGCCGCGGAGGTAGACATATTCGCCGCCGGCGTAGGGCATCATGGCGCCCAGTTCGGCGTAGGTCATGGCGCCGAAGAGCGAGAGCAGGCCGCCAACGATCCAGGCGAGGTAGACGAGCGCGGAGGAGCCGACGTCCTGCATCATCTCGCGCGGGACAAGAAAGATGCCGCTCCCGATGATCGTACCGACGACGATTGCGGTGGCCTGGCTGGCGCCGAGAACGCGGGGCAGGTCGGCGGGTGAAGGTGACTGAGAAGTGGCGCGAACCGGTTCGCTCATGCGGTGATCGCAGAGTAGCACGCGGCGCGCATCCTTCGTTGAGGGCGCCTTGCGGCTACTTTTGCGGCTTGTTGGCAGGCGGGTGCGCCATCTCCTCTACTTCTGGAGCCTTGGCATGCGGGTTTGCCATGCTCATGAGGCCGGAGCTGTTGATCGTGAGTTGATTCTGGATTGTATAGCCGGGGGCTGCCTGTTGTGCCAGCTGCTGCGCGCGGGTCTTGCTGTCCTGGCTGCCGACGATGCCGCGCAGCGTGATGACGCCGCTGCCGCGATCCTGCGAGACTTCGACGCTTGCGAGATCGTGCTGGTTAAGCGCCTGGTAGACGGCTGCGCGATCATCGGGATGCGATGCGTGACAGCCCGGGAAGCCGGTTGCCGCCAGTGCTGTGGCGGCTAGAAGCACCGTGCACATGGGGTTTGTGCGGTTTACTGCATGCATTGCGTGATGTTTACCTCGCCCACAAAGTGCGATGCGCGCGCGGGCGAGGGCGGTTGTTCCGGGATGCATCGCTGGCCGGATGCAGTCATGCGGCGCGCGGCTTTAGCTTAATGCCCAAGGCCTTCATGACACAAAGGAAGGTGGAGAGGCGTGGGTCTCCTTCAGGCGAAAGCGCTTTGTAGAGCGCTTAACGAGCGACAGGGCCGTAGTCGATACGCAACTCGTCTCTAGCTGGATGCCGGCCTGATTCGGGCTTGAAAGAGCGCGCGGAGTTCATTTACCTGCTCTTCGTTGCATGCTCTCTTAGGGATGGGAAAGAATTTGGCTTGAGCGACGTATAGCAGAAATAGATTGTTGTCTTCGCTGAAGAATCGGATTGCAGGCCATTCGACCTCACCCCGCGAATTCGAGGTCTGTGTCCGGATCAGGTTCTCATCAAAAGCGAAACTACACTGGCCGTCATTGAACCTCGTTTTGCGGTAACACCTCTTCAGATTCCATCTATACAACAGCGGCAAGAACAGCAGCACGAGTGAGGCCCCCCAAGTAGCGGAGATCCATGGATCGAATCCCCCGCGCAGCATCATGCAACCGAAAACAACACCGATTGCTCCGAGAATTGGAGCAGCCACCCGGATGAATCCCCAATATGCAAGCCATTGAATGAGGCTTTGCTTCAGATGGAGCTTCTGGGCGTTCAGATAGTCCTGAACCGTAAATTCAAATTGGATAGAGATCATGCGTGCCGCAATTATAGCCATCCAGTGTGGGTCAACTACGATGAACCCGCTGGTTGTTCCTGGTGAAAATGGCGCCAGATGGAATCGGCGGTTTTCTTTGGGACTACTGCGGCTAGCGACTCGGCGGTGGCTTGCTGGATGTCGCGGAGGCTGCCGAAATGGGCGATGAGGCGCTGGCGGGTTAGGGCGCCGACGCCGGGGATGTTGAGCAGCTCGGAGTCGCGGTCGCGCATGGCGCGGCGCTGGCGGTGGTAGCCGACGGCGAAACGATGGCTCTCGTCGCGGATCATCTGCACCAGATGCAGAACGGGTGAGCGACGGTCGAGGACGACCGGCTCCTCTTCATTGCCGTAGAGGTAGATGACCTCTTCCTTCTTGGCGATGGAGGCCAGGGGCTGATTGGTTATTCCGAGGTCTTCGAGGGCTTCAGCGGCGGAGTGGAGCTGGCCGAGGCCGCCGTCGATGAGGATCAGGGAGGGCATGCTGGAGGGTTCTTTCGAGCTCGACTTCGAAGAGCTACCCTCAGGGGCTAAAGCCCCGGCTTTCTGTGTGCCGTTATCGGCACGACTGAGGTCATTCCCCTTCAAAGCGGCGGTGGTGGCGGTAGTGGTATCCCGGGTCCCCAAAGGCGAGGGACCCGGGGCACGCAAATTCTTTGATCCTTTTGAGTTTTCGAGGATGCGCCCGTAGCGGCGATGGACGACTTCGCGCATGGAGGCGAAGTCGTCGACGCCGAGGACCGTCATCACCTTGAATTTGCGGTACTCGCTCTTGTTCATCTTGCCGTCTTCCCAGACGACGAGCGACGCGACGGTTTCGGCGCCCTGGATGTGCGAGATGTCGAAGCACTCGATGCGCTTAGGCAAGTCGGGAAGCATGAGCGCGTCGGCGAGAGCTTCCTGGATGGCCTTGCGCGAGGGCTCGAGGACGCGGAAGCGCTGCGTGTAGGACTGCTTGGCGTTCTGGCCGGCTAGATCGACGAGCGAGCGCTTTTCGCCGCGCTGCGGAACGGCGAGCTCGATGCGGCGGCCGACGCGTTCGGAGAGAAGCGCGGCGAGGGATTCGCGGTCGTCGAAGTCGACGGGGACGAGGATTGTGCGCGGGACGTAGGGCTGGTCGATGTAGAGCTGTTTGAGGAGCGCGGAGAAGACGGCGCCGGGGTTGAATGGCGCTTCGGCTGTTGCGTTATCCAGGGTTCCAGAATCGGGACCCGGGGCACCTGAGTACTGTGACTCTCCTAGCGCTTCTGTTCCCAGAGCTTCCATCAGTTCAGGGAGGTCTTCCCAGAAGAATTCGCGGCGGTCGACGATTTTGCCGTTGCGCATGTGGAAGAGGTTGACGGCGAGCGAACCGGCTTCGAAGTGATAGCCGAAGACGTCGGCATCATCGTCCTGCTCGGCGGTGGCGATGCGCTGTTTCTCCTGGAGCTGGTGGACGGTTGTGATCTGGTCGCGGAGACGCGCGGCGGCTTCGAACTGTTCGGCCTCGGCGGCGGCCATCATGCGCTGCGTCAGCGTGCGCTCGAGCTCGGCCTGCTTGCCCTCGAGGAAGAGCTGCGCGTCGCGGACGGCCTGGCGGTATGCCTCGGGCGAGGTGAGCCCTTCGACGCAGGGGCCGAGGCAGCGGTGGATGTAGTACTGCAGGCAGGCGCGGGGGTGATAGCGCGAGAGATCGACCTTGCAGCTTGGGAGAAGGAAGCTGCGGTGGATGAGCTCGACTACGCGGTAGGCGAGGTTGCCGGGGAAGTAAGGACCGTAGTAAGCGGAGCCGTCTTTGCGGAGTCGGCGGGTGACGAAGACCTTGGGGAAGCGGTCGGTGAGCGTGAGCTTGACGTAGGGATAAGTTTTATCGTCGCGGAGAAGGATGTTGAAGCGCGGCTTCTTCTGCTTGATGAGGTTGTTTTCGAGGGCGAGGGCCTCGTGCTCGTTGGCTACGAGGATGTAGTCGATATCGACGGCCTCGCGCATGAGCGAGCCGGTTTTGGCGTTGGCCTGCGAGGCCTCGAGAAGGTAGGAGCGTACACGCGAACGCAGGCTCTTGGCCTTGCCCACGTAGATGACTTCGCCTTCGGCGTTCTTGTAGAGGTACACGCCGGGCTGAGTGGGCAGGGTGCGGATTTTCTCGTAGAGGTCCATGAGATGAGCGACGCCGGAATGGCTCGGGGCGGCGACGGGAGCACTTTATTGTAGGCGATCCATTGATTTGATTCACGAGGGGCGGCGAAGGCGCGGGAGCGATGCGTATGAAGCGGAGCAATCCTTACAGAAAAGGTAAAGTTTACATGGTTTCCGGTTCGCCGAGGGATCCTGAACGGTGAGTTAAGGGCCGCTGTTTGTGAAATTTACAGAGGGTCTGCCGTTTGGCGCGCGGGGTGCATCCCACTGAGTAATCGACGTGTTGGCCGGGACCAGTGTTGAGTCCCGGCGACGGAGGAAAAGAAGATTATGGCTTATCGATTTGGGTTTGGCACCGGGCTCCGCATTGGGAGTGTCGTACCAGCTTTGGGCGTGGCGGCCTTGGTTTTGGCGGGAGTGACCGGGTGCGCGACGAAGAACTACGTGAGGACCCAGACGGCGCCGCTGGTGGACCACACGAACAAGCTTGAAGACGAGACGGCGGAGAATAATCGCAACATCAAGGACGTAGACCAGCGGGCGCAGGCAGGGATCCAGCAGGCGCAGACTTCGGCCAACACCGCGACCACCAATGCGCAGACTGCTCAGAAGCAGGCGGGCGATGCGGAGACGGCTGCCAACGACGTTGTGCATCGCGCCGATTCGCTGGACCAGGTGGTGAAGGGACTTGATAACTACAAGTCCATGGGCGATGTGTCGGTGACGTTCGGGTTCGACAAAGCCAATCTGACGAAAGATGACAAGGATCAGCTTGACCAGTTTGCCGGCCAGTTCGGATCGGCGAACAGCTACATTCTCGAAGTGACGGGCGGGACCGATTCGACGGGTTCGGCCGAGTACAACTATGCGCTTTCGAACCGCCGCGCCGATACGGTGGTGCAGTACCTGGCAAGCAAGTACAACGTTCCGGCGCACCGGTTCTACCTGATCGGGATCGGCAAGGACCAGGAAGTGGCTCCGAACAATACGCGGGAAGGACGCCAGAAGAACCGCCGCGTGGAGATACGGATGCTGACCAACATGGCACCGCAGAGCGCGCAGGCACAGCCGGCGCCAAGCGCCAACTGAGCTCTTTTAGAGCGGAGTTCTCCCCGTACGCCGCCTAAATAGACGCAGAGCCCCGGGCTTCAAATCCCGGGGCTTTGTTTTTGTGCGGGCTACTTCGACTCGATCTGGCGGACGTGCTCGGCGCGGACTTCATTGGCGGAGAAGAGGCGCAGGAAGGGAGCATCCTGCGCGGCGGCTTCGACGGCGGGGCGGCCGTTGGCTTCTTCGCGCTCGACGATGCAGAGGACGGCGGCGACGGTCATGCGGGCTTCGCGGGCGGCTTCGATGGCGGCGATGGTGGAGGCGCCGGTGGTGCACACATCGTCGACGATGACGACGCGGGCGCCCTGGCGGCTGAAGCCTTCAATGCGGCGGCCGGTGCCGTGCTGTTTTTCGGCTTTGCGGACGAGGAAGCCGTGGAGCAGGGGCGAGCCGGGGTGCTGAAGGGCGCGCCAGGCGCTGGCGGTGGCCACGTTGGAGACGATTGGGTCTGCGCCAAGGGTGAGGCCGCCGACGGCTTCGGCATCGATGCGGTTGGCTTCGAGGAGTTCGAGGATTGCGTGGCCGGTGAGGCGGCCGCCTTCGGCGTGGAGGGTGGTGGTGCGGCAGTCGATGTAGTAGTCGCTTGTTGCGCCGGAGGAGAGCTTGAACTGGCCCAGACGGAAGCTGGTGCGGGCGAGGAGAGAGAGGAGCTGCTGCGCATGTTGGGACATCGGATTGATTCTAGCTGGCAGGCGGCAGGTATTCGCTCTTAGCTCTCAGCTCTCAGCTGTCAGCTTGCAAATAGATCTTGTATAAGACTTTATTTATGAAAAACATACGATGAAATTGCGATGGAGCAGGGATATCGCTTCGGTGGGGGATGGGGAGTCTGGGGCGAGGCCCTGATTAGCGGAGTTGGCGGCGCCAGTGGCGTTGGCGGGGCTCGCTTCGGGCTCGTCAGGCGGCCTGAAAAGGCTGATTCAGACCGGATTCGGGCGGTGTAGTGGTGCTCTGACCGGAATTGGCTTTGGCGAAGGCGGCAGCGTCCTTCTCAAGTACTTGCCTCCAGTTCTCGACGAAATAGAGGACCTCGTTCTTTCTTTCGTCGTCTTCGAAGAGGTTACCTCTGGGGGGGAGGGGGTACTCCTCTTCCGGCTCATTTGCCTGCTCTGCGGGGAGATTTCCCTCCCCGGTCCCCAAATGCGAGGGACCGGGGGCACCCGACCGATCACCTGACCGTTCCTCGGCGACTTCGTGGTTACCGTTGGGGGGGAGGGGGTGGCGGCCTTTCTGCTGTTTCCGGTCGGGGTGGGCGAGCTTCCAGGCGGACATGGCGGTCTGGGCGAGATGGCAGTAGCGGCCTATGTCGGAGGGGTCGATGGCGCCGATGGAGGCGCCGTGGGAGATGCAGGCGATGTAGAGCTGGAAGGAGGGCGGGTCGAAGACGATGGGGAGGTTGGAGAGGTAGGCGAGGGAGGCCTCGCGGCGTCGCTGCAGCCTGTCGGGCTTGACCCGGCTGCCGGAGTACTGGGGTGAATCTATGTCCATTGCGCCGTTGTAGGCCTTGACGCAGAGGTTGATGGTCCAAATGGCCTGGTGGCGGGTGACTTCGGGTTGGTACATGATGGCTCCTTGCATGGAAAAGGCCAGCCTGGGTGGGCTGGCCATGGATTGCAGACCGGACGCTGGGTGTCCGGCGGGTGGGTTGGGAATTTTAAGATCCGTCAGAGTGAATGATTCGGGCCGGAGGGGTTCAGCTGCGCCGTCCCTACGGGACTTTAGTCCTCAAAATGGCCGGCATCCCCACGCTGAAGCGCGGGGCTAACGAACTCTGCGCCTACGGCGCGGTCCTCGTGCGATGTATGGTCTTTTGCTTCGTGAAAAGGGCCCAAAAAGCAAAAGCCCCTCGGGCGGCCGAGGGGCTTTTTTGACGCTACTTCTATTCTAACGGGGCCGGAGATTGGATCGGCCAACCTGGGGAACTATTTGTTTGCTAGATGGCAAAGGGGTTAGGGGCGTTTTTGGGAGAGGCGGGGGCTTGACAGAAATGCACAAGAATCGGGGCAAGGGGAAATAGGGACACAGGGACATGGGGACATGGGGACATGGGGACATAGGGACATAGGGACAAAGGGACATGGGGACGCAGGGTGGCGGTTGTCATGCGCGCGGGGCGAGCGGGCGTGAATTCGAGTGGTGGGTGACCGCGCTGGGGGTCGCTTCGTGATGGATTTCCCAGGGTGGCGTCCGCCTGTCGGCGGACTTGGCCTGGGCTACTTTCCTTCTGTCTCTTCGGGACAAGGGTTCGGGCGTTGGTGGATTTTCGGCTCTCAGAATTGAGATACGGGCTGCCTCTGGTGGGGAGATCGGACAGTCCGGGATGCGGGACATCTGCTCCGCTCGCGTGCAACTTCTGTGTTGGCGGTCATTCGGGACTAACTACTTAGGCGTCTCGCCATCAACCAAGGCCGCCGGGATTGCGCCCCAGGAGTCCTTCATCTCCGCCTGACGCTCCGTGGCTGTCTGCAACATCGAGTGCAACCCATCAATGAGGCACGCTGCATCGCTTCCGCAGTGGCTCACAAGAGCACCGACGGCTGGGTACTGAAGACCTAGGTTAGAAATTGAAAGGTCATGAATGAACGCTCCTGCTCCCCGCTCATTCAGCACCTGCTCAAGCCAGTTCAATTCATTTAACGTATTTGTGCGTTCACGGATCAATCGGCGACCAATATCAGCGTCACCCCATGTCGAGCCGTCGACGAATTGGACGAACGTGACCTCGGCGCTCGCTGCTGGCATTGTATCGGGGGCAACCTCTTCCGACACGGGTTTCCCATTTAAGGTCGGCGCTCCCAACCTCACTGAACCGGAGATGTTTTCCACTCCGCCAGCTTGAAGATTCTTCTGGCCAAAAAAACGTTCGTCTGAACGCTGGTCGTCGAGTCCGGCAGCGTTAATACCCCTAGCCTCAAAATGAACTACCGATACCACTACATCTTTGTCTGACATATTTGCAATCGAGGCTTCGACGCGCCAAGTGTACCGAATTGCCTGCGACGGGTCATCTTGGAAGATGACTTGTCCTGAAACGCGAATCGGGCTATCTTGGCCCCTCACATCGCTCAAAGGGATTCTTATCTGACCGGAACAGATCGCCGGTGCCCCTAACACAAGACAAAGCCGAGCGATGTACTGGGTGATCTGTCGCATGATCCACGAGTATAGACGCGGTCGTTGTCGTATTGTCGGCGATAGTTCCCGGCTTGTCGCCGACACGGATGTTGGCCGGGTCGAGAAAACGTAAGTGGGAGGGGACGGGAGCGGGGAATGGAGTCGTCGACATAGGACCCTCTCGACGCGAAGATGCGGCGGGGATGGGAGGCGGGTGTTTGAGGATTGTTAGCGGGAGATGAAAAGAACGCGGGTGGGTTCGCGGGGCCGGTTCCCGGTGGGTTTCCCCAACTCTCTTGAGTCGGGGAAACCAAATTCACCGAGTGCGTGCGATCACGCTTCCATCTTGTGGCCGAGGAACTCCTTTGCTTTCGCCACCTCGGCGTCCCACTTGGTGAGCTGATCGGGCGTAAGGAAATTCACAACCCGCTGACGAAGCTCAGCGCGATGTTCCTTCACCTTTCCGATAATATCTGCTCTCGTTGTGCCTGGATTCTTTTGAACGTATTCAGCAATGTTTTCTCGCGCTCCCACAAGGGCGGAGTGGAGCTTCTCCTTTTGCTGGTCGTTGAGATTGAGGTCGTGAGCGAAGCGTTTCAATTCGGCCGCAACCTGCTCGCGTTCTTCAGCAGTGATAGGCATAATTACATCTCCTTTGATTGTGGGTGAGGGGTTGAGTCTGAACGCAGATCGTCCTGCTAAATGTCCGGGCTCTCCTGGAGCTACGGAACTAAGTGTGGCTTGCAGGCCCTAAGGCGGGCGCCGATGCCTCTTGCAACCGGGTTTCGCTTTAGCGCAATAAGTAGTAGCGAACCCTTTCGTGTGTCCCGGAGGGCTGCCGCCGTTCGGCGACTGACTCCGCCCGAGAGACTAGCCCTCGGCACCCCGACGGCGCAACTGCCAATAGTTCATTACTTCTCAGTTCAGATCGACGGCAGGATGCGTTCGTTGGCCATTCGCCTCGCACACAAGGGAAATATTGGAAGTGTGGCAAGCAGGCACAGGCGGGCTGGAAACGGCGTCGCACTTCCCATGAAGCGACGCGGCTTATCTTAATGCCGTTAGTTGGCTGCGCGCTCGGACCGTGGGTCTTCAGCCAGGAACATGGATTGCAAGGCCGCAACTTCTGCCTCCGCAACGATTTCTTCATCAGTCTTGACAAATAACCAGGCGAACATTTCGACCATTGGGTTTTCCATAGTTCCTCTTTCCACAACTGCTACAACTTTGCTGTCTCTCCCCGTCGGTGTTCCGGGATATAGCAAGACTCATCCGGCATTGCTGCCGTCGCAGTCAGCTTTTATGAATGGATTTTGAATTTCCTTGGTCCGTATTATATCCGTGTTTCAAATGATTGTGACCGGGGTGGGGGTGCCGTTGTGGGTACCCTATTCCGATCCAGGCGTTACCCGGACAAAAATCACGGCGTGTCCGGGGAAGGATTGTCGCCGACACTTCCCATTGACATCTGTTCGTCCGTCCCGCTCCGGGTGGTTTTGCTGGAGGAAGGATCCCGTGAAGTCGTCACATCCGGTCGAGGTGGCGGAAGCCTCCAGTGCCGGCGGCCATGAGGATGAAGAGGAGGAGGTTGTAGCTGGCGTGGACTACCGTGCTGGCGGCGAGGGAGCGCGTGCCGAGGCGGACCCAGCAGAGGACTAGGCTGACGCAGATGAGAAGGATGAAGGGGCCGATGGACCAGGCGGTCTGCTCGGCGTGCATGAGGGCGAAGGGGAGGCTGGTGAAGATGGATGCGCCGATCATGGCGGCCGGCGACCAGCGCGTCTTGCCGTCGGGGAGGGGGTCGGGTGGCGGAAGGTGGTTGATGCGCTCGTTCGCCCAGTCCCATGCGGTGCAGAGAGCGGGAAGGAGGAAGCCGCGAAAGCCTAGTTCCTCAATGAATGGGGCGAGCGTGACTCCGAAGAGAAAGAGGAGCCAGGCGGCGCCGGGCATGCGGAAGACCTGGTCGATGGGAGCGTGGTCGGGGCCGGGGAGGAGCAAGCCGTCGATGAGGGCGAGGAGGAAGCAGGCGAAGACCGCGGTGAGGAGACGACGCCAGAAGCGGAGGGCCTCTGCGGCGCGCCACTCGACTCCGGCGAAGAAGCCGGTGTGCCAGACGAGGGGGAAGAGAGCGATGCAGCCGATCAGCGTGGAGATATACCAGACCGCCTGGCTGCCGAGGGTGTAGTGGATGTCGTTGAGCGCGGCCTTGGTGGTGGAGATTCCCCAGAGGTGGAAGTGGAGGGCTGAAGCCATGACCGCGCCGGCGCAAAAGAAGCCGAAGAGGAGCAGGACTACGACGAGGGCGACGTCGAGGATGTTGGGGAAGCGCGGCGGGGGCGGGAGGCGCTGGGAGTAGGCGTCGAAGAAGGAGGGTTCGATGGTGGGGGATGGCGACGGGTCGGTCGGTGTGGAGATCTCGTCGGATGTGGAGAGATAGGGGAGTTCCTCGACGGGTTGCGTGGTATCCCGGGTCCCCAAAAGCGAGGGATCCCCACCCCAGCGACGAAGACCTGTCGCCGGGGACCCCGGACCCGGGGCACCCTCATTGGTGGTCAAATCATTTTCTTCCCAGGTTCCCAAGAGCGAGGGACCCTTCGACAAGCTCGGGGCAGGCTCCGGGGCACCCTCGATCTCGGATTGATCAGATTGGCAGGGGCTAAAGCCCGGATCTTTACGAGCGGCCTGTTGTGGCCCGCGACCCAGTCCTTCCGGACCGGGTTCCCCGGCCGTGCCCTTGTTACAAAGCCCGTCTGGACCGGATTCCGTGGCCGTGACCTGGATTGAAAGCTCATCCGAGGTTGGTTTTTCCATGGACGCAGATTCGATCTCCGATTCGGTGAGATCGGCGGGTGGTTGCGGGTCGGGCTGCGTGCTCATTTGCGTGCGGGTTTCTTTCGTGCGGCCTTTGCGGCGGGTTTGCTGCCGTTGGGCCTGGCTGAAGGGCTGGCGGTGGAGCGAGTGGCGCGCTTTTTTGCGGATGCGCCGGCGGCGGGCCCGCGGCCTCTGCGGCCATTTCCGTTTTTGTCGAACTCGTTGGAGTCTGAATCGGGTTCGTCGTTGACGTCTTCGTTGGCGCAGGGGAATTCGCCGCCGGAGACTACGGCGAGGCCGGTTGCGTCCTGTTCGGGTTCAATGGGCTGGAGGCGGCCATCTACGGAGGTGTAGTAACGGCGGAGGAACTGGCCGGTGAAGGACTCGTCGACGGAGGCGACCTTGATGGGGCGGCCTTCGGCGACGAGTCGGCCGCCGTTTTCCCCGCCTTCGGGGCCGAGGTCGACGATCCAGTCGGCGTTGCGGATGACGTCGAGGTTGTGCTCGATGATGATGACGGAGTTGCCGAGGTCGGCGAGGCGGTGGAGGACTTCGAGGAGCTTGCGGACGTCGTCGAAGTGCAGGCCGGTGGTGGGCTCGTCGAGTAGGTAGAGGGTGCGGCCGGTCTGGCGCTTGGAGAGCTCGCGGGCGAGCTTCATGCGCTGGGCTTCGCCGCCGGAGAGCGTGGTGGCGCTCTGGCCGAGGTGGACGTATCCGAGGCCAACGTCAACGAGGGTCTGCAGCTTCTGCTTGAGCTGCGGGACGTTGGCGAGGACGGTGAGCGCGTCTTCGATGGTGAGGTCGAGGATGTCGGCGATGGAGTAGCCGTGGAATTTAACGGCGAGGGTCTCCTGGTTATAGCGGCGCCCGTTGCACACTTCGCACTGTACGTAGACGTCGGGCATGAAGTTCATTTCGATGCGCTTCTGTCCGTCGCCCTCGCAGGCTTCGCAGCGGCCGCCGGCGACGTTGAAGCTGAAGCGGCCGGGCTTGTATCCGCGCTCGCGCGATTCGGGGAGCATGGCGAAGAGGTCGCGGATGGGCGAGAAGACCTGCGTGTAGGTGGCGGGATTGGAGCGCGGGGTGCGGCCGATGGGGGACTGGTCGATGCGGATGACCTTGTCGAGCTGCTCGGCGCCTTCGAGGGACTCGTGGTTGCCGGGCTCCTCGCGGGAGCCGTAGAGATTTTTGGCGAGCGACTTGTAGAGGATGTCGTTGATGAGGGTGCTTTTTCCGCTGCCGCTTACGCCGGTGACTACGGTCATGACTCCGAGAGGAATGCGGAGGTTGATGTCCTGGAGGTTGTGCTCGCGCGCGCCGTGGACGGTGATCCACTTGCCGGTGAGCGGGCGCGGCTTGGGGCGATGAACAATGCCGATTGCGCCGGAGAGATATTTGCCGGTGAGCGACTGCGGGCAGGCCATGATCTGATCCGGCGTGCCTTCGGCGACGACCGAGCCGCCGAGGCGTCCGGCGCCGGGGCCGAGATCGACTACGTAGTCGGCGTGGCGGATGGTTTCTTCGTCGTGCTCGACAACGAGGACGGTGTTGCCAAGATTGCGGAGCTGCTCGAGTGCTTCGATGAGGCGGGAGTTGTCGCGCTGGTGCAGGCCGATGGATGGTTCGTCGAGGACATAGAGGACGCCGCGGAGGCGCGAGCCGATCTGCGTGGCGAGGCGGATGCGCTGGCCTTCGCCGCCGGAGAGCGTGGACGCGCTGCGATCGAGCGAGAGGTAGCTGAGGCCGACGGCGCAGAGGAACTCGAGGCGCTCGATGATTTCGCGGCGGATGCGGTCGGCGAGGAGGGCTTCGCGGGCGGTGAAGCTGAGCTCGTATGCGGCGGAGAGCGCGCGGTTGAGAGGAAGGGAAGTGAAGTCGGCGATGGAGAGGTTGTTGATCTTGACGGCGAGCGACTCGGGGCGCAGGCGCTTGCCGCGGCAGACGGGGCAGGGGGTGGCGGACATGAAGTTCATCATGTATTCGCGGTAGCCGTCGCTGCGGGCCTCGTCGATGGTGTCGCGGAGGTAGTTGAGGATGCCGTGGAATCCGGTGCGCGATGTTTCGCCCTTGGGCGGGCCGTAGACGAGGATGTGCTGCTGTTTGGGCGGGAGGTCTTCGAATGCCGTTTTGAGGTTGATGTCGTAGCGGGTGGCGGCAAGGTGGATGAGGCGCAGGAGGTACTGCGACGCGGAGCCGGGGCCGAGGCCGCCTTCGAGGAGGGGCTTGGACCAGTCGGTGATGACTTTGGCGGGGTCGAGGTCGTACATGGAGCCGAGGCCGTGGCACTCGGGGCATGCGCCGAATGTGGAGTTGAAGCTGAAGCTGCGGGGTTCGAGCCTGGGGACGTCGAGACCGCAGTCGGGGCAGGCCATGGAGGACGAGAAGAGCTGTTCTTCGCCGGTGGAGAGGACGATGAGAACGAGTCCGTTGGCCATCTGGAGGGCGCGGGTTACGGACTGTTCGAGGCGTTTTTCTACGGAGGGTTTACCGGTTTTGGGTCCGGTTTGGAGTGAAGATCCTTCCCGGGTCCCCGAAGGCGAGGGACCCTTCGACAGGCTCAGGGCAGGCTCCGGGGCACCCAACTCAGTGGGTTTTGTGGTTCCCGGCTCCGACGGTTTGAGGAGGATGCGGTCGATTACGGCTTCTATGGTGTGGTTTTTTCGGCGGTCCAGGGGGACCGGTTCGCTCAAATCTCGCATCTCACCATCGATGCGGGCGCGAAAGCCCTGCTGATCCAGTTGATCCAGTAGATCCTTGAATTCGCCCTTGCGGCCGCGGACGACGGGGGCCATGACGGTGATGCGCTCTCCGGAGCCGAGCTGGAGGATGCGCTGCACGATCTGGTCGGGTGTCTGGCGGGCGATGGGACGGCCGCAGTTGGGGCAGTGCGGCGTGCCGACGCTCGAGTAGAGCAGGCGCAGGTAGTCGTAGATCTCAGTGATGGTGCCGACGGTGGATCGCGGGCTGCGGCTGGTGGTCTTCTGCTCGATGGAGATGGCGGGCGAGAGGCCTTCAATGGAGTCGACGTCGGGGCGCTCGATCTGGTCGAGGAACTGGCGGGCGTAGGCGGAGAGGGTTTCGACGTAACGGCGCTGGCCCTCGGCGTAGATGGTGTCGAAGGCGAGCGAGCTTTTGCCCGAACCGGAGAGTCCGGTGACAACGGTTAGGGTGTTGCGCGGGATGCGGACACTGATGTCCTTGAGGTTGTGCTGGCGCGCGCCGCGTACCGAAATGTGCTTGATGGACATGAATGGGAAAGAGCCGGAGGAAGTTCTGTTTCGGTACTTACGTTATTTGATAAGTAGCCGAAAA
Organism: Occallatibacter sp.; assembly: GCA_035263625.1. Lineage (GTDB taxonomy): Bacteria > Acidobacteriota > Terriglobia > Terriglobales > Acidobacteriaceae > Telmatobacter. The sequence continues at coordinate 6,504 of DATFRB010000076.1, read as the reverse complement.
AGAGCACACTGGGGGTATTCTAGTTGTCAATAGAATCAAGGGTCAACGAAGCGGAAACTCTGCGACAATGGCTGCCAGATGTTGCTCCATGCGAGCGGGCAGCGCAGGTTGTGGCGCGCACGATTGCTGTTTTGGCGAGGACCTCGACTGAGGCATTTTTATGATGGATTTGGCTATGCTGGTGTGCGCGTCGGTGGGCTCGATGGCGTTTGGAGTTTTGACGGCGTATGGAATATTCCGAGGGGCGTTTGCGCTGATGACTCCGCGGCCGCGGGTTGCGCCTGTGAAGGCGCAGTCGGAGGCGGCGCTTTAGCGGCTGATGATTATTATATAAATTCCTTTCTATTCCATTCCTGAATGCCGGCGAACCGGCGCTCTCGCAACTTCAGTCGAAAAATTGTCGGCGATCATGCAGGTGGTGCATTCGCTCCATTTCACAGCTTTCAAGGAACATTCCGTCTTTGCGGGGTTTCCGAGCATTGGAAAGGGTGATATCCCCGGTCCGGGAATTTGGACTGGGGGCACCTTCGACTGAGGGGGGCGCGTTTCCCAGATCAGAATTGTGACCTGGCCTTGCTAACCAATTAACGTCCAGACTGGTCGGTATGTACGGAGGCGCGCTTGTTCAGTTCCCGCTGAGCAAGAATTTGTGAAGCTGCGAGCCATTACTGCTCTCATTTCACGCAAACTCTCACAACGCCGAGCCGAACCTGACGCACATTGCCAGCCATCCCCGGCAAGGCGACTTCCCAGGAGGACAGGAAACGACATGAATACGCCAAGACAGTCAAGGTGCGAGACCGCACCCTCCCTCAGTTGTCGCTCAACACGGATCCGTCCACTTGTAAGCCAATTCACTTCGGCAAGGCAACTTTCCAGGAGGAAAAGAATCGGCATGAATACGCTAAGGCAGTTCCGGATTTACTGGCTAGTGCTGGCTGCGACGATTGTTCTGGCTTGCTCGAGCAATGCGTTCGCTCAAAGGAGCTACACAATTGCCGATCAGGGCGCTCTGACCGAAACCAACAACTTTGGCATGGTCATGGGACTCAACAATGAAGGCTGGACCGAGAACATGGATGGGCTTGGAAAGCCGCCCGTCCTTTCCCTCTCCACGAGCGTTCTGAGCGGCCGCGCGGTAATGAACATCAACGGAGTCAACATCGACCTCGGAACGCTTGGAGGAGAGAGCGAGAACAGTTGGACCAACTATGGCGGGATCAACGATCGCGGCGAAGCTGTCGGTATGTCCGAAACACCTGTTCCAGATCCCGACGGTGAAGACTTTTGCGGCTTTCACACACAAAAAACGTGCCGCGGGTTTTATTGGCGAGACGGCCACATCTTTGGTCTCCCCACGCTGGGCGGAAATAACGCGCAGGCCGCCGCTATCAATAACCGCGGGCAAATCGTAGGCATCTCCGAAACGGGGGCCCAGGACCCCGGATGCCCGACCAACAAGATCATATCGCCGACATTATGGGAAAGAGGCGAGGTGCGACCCCTTCCTACGGTGGATAAAGACACAATCGGCTTCGTACAAGGCATCAACGATCGAGGCCAGGCCGTAGGCTCCACGGGAAGCTGCGGCAATCTGGCAGTTCACGCGGTATTGTGGGAAGACCACACTGCCGTCGAGCTTAAAGGCCTCAACGGCAACACTGGAAATGCCGCGTACGCCATTAACGACCACGGCCAGGCTGCCGGGTATGTCACGAGCGCTGACCGTTCCACGATCGTTCCCTCCATCTGGCACGACAACGGACTCACAACGCTCCCTATTCTGCCGGGAGATGGCGCCGCATTTGCCACCGGCATCAACAACCGGGGCCAGGTGGTGGGAAGCACCTTCAAGTCCGGGAGCTGGTCTCATGGCTTTATTGGGCAGGATGGTGTGGTGACCGACCTTAACACGCTGATTCCCGAAGATTCCAACCTCTGCATCGTCGCGGCCAGCAATATCAACGAGCGCGGACAAGTCTCGGGCATGGCAACGGTCGTGAGCGGGCCGGATATGGGCAAGGTCCACGCCATTCTGCTAACCCCTTCCCACGAAAGCATCGGCGGGTCGATGGCAGCTACGTGCCAATGATCCAATTAGCCCGCGAATGCTTGAACACCATTTGCCGAGTCTCGGACTCGGCCGGATAGGGCAACAAGGGAATTCGTTCCCTGGTGATTTGGTTGGACTCTGCCGGGTTTGGTTCCCCAGACGCGATCGCATGCGTGGTTGGAAGCATGCGCCCGTGAGGCGTGACAGGGCACGCCTCACGGGTTTTCAATGATCGGCCCGCCGATGATGAGCGGGAGAGCGGGCGACTCGCCTGCGTGTTTCGACCGCGGATTCCCTTCGGGACCGACAGAAGGAAGAGCAATTCAAATACTGAGGGTATGTGAGGGCGCAGAAATGTCGAGCCGCGAGCGCGGGTTGCATCGCGGGGCCCGTTTCCGGGGCGCGCGTCTTTTTCCGGTTTTCCAAAGGACAAACCAGGCAAGGCGGGCGGGTCAGACCGGAGCAGTCTGGGGGAGCAAACTAGCTTGAAATTGAGCAGCCGGGATGGCCGCAGGTGCAGAGGATTTCGACTTTCTGCGCTACGCCCTCGCAGTGTGCGCTGCAATATTTTGAGTGTTCGGGCGGGACGCAGCTACATGCCGCATTGGCGCATTTTTTGGGTGCAGGTGCAGCCATGGGTTCTCCTCCTTCATATACCGGCTTCAAAATACGGATTGTAAAAAACCGGAACCGAACAAGAACCAAAGCCGAGCAAGAACCGGAGTAAAACAGGGATCGTGCTTCACCGTACAAGTCCGCCAAGAGGATAGCCCAGACCGAGGCTGGTTGTCACGGTGAGGGCGGTACCTCATTGGAGCGTGTGCGAGTGCGGCAAGTCATGAAGCAGTTGCATGACACTCCCGCGGCGTGTAATGTCAATGGCATAACTCCTTGAGCCAGACAAGGCACACCAGGGTGGCTCGGTGTGCTGTACGCGTCGTTAGATTTAAGGTTGCCACGCCTCTGTCCCCACAGGATTAAAGCCCCAGGCCGAGCTCGGCCGAATTGGGGCCTTACGGATCGTACGCCAAAGATCAATAGATCAACCGATCAAGTTCAGACCGGGCACGCAAAGTTTCGCGGAGCCCTTTCGGCGCGGATTCGTGTGTCCGCGCACTTGAAGCCACTTTTAGAAAATCGACTTATAGAGGTGAATTATGACCAAGCTCTCTGCCGGGCTGAATCGAGTTGTTGTTATCTGTTTCGCGCTTGCCTTCGCGGCGGCTTTGCCGATGGCGGCTCGCGCCAGCGTAAGCGTGTGGCTGCAGAGCCCCAAGCCGGGCACAAACCCCAGCCAGGTGCTGGTGTACGCGACGGCGCGCAGTTCGAGCGCCGTTACAGGGTGGATCATCTACGTGGATGACGCGATCGCGTACCGGACGAACATGGTTTCAGACACGCTATCGCACACGGTGACGCTCACGAATGGCCGGCACCTGCTTTATGCGCGGGCGTGGGACCAGGGCGGAAGCTATGGAACTTCGGCAACGCTGATGATCCAGGTTGGAACGCCTGCGCCGAGCAGTTCGGTGCTGCCGACGCCGCCTTCGAATGCGACGGTGTTGTCGCAGATGCAGAACACAACCGACGACTGGAAGGATTGCAGCCTTTGCGCGGAGGGAATGAACGACACAACGAACTACTGGATGGCGCCGTTCCAGAACAGCCCGTCAAAGAGCGGGAGCAGCCGCGAACTGTACGCCGACGGCCTGCCGTGGACAAACGTGCTGTTCATCAAGACGATGCCGGCAAGCACGGCGAGCCATTTCCTGTGGGACTTCTGGGTGTATCACGATGCGACTTCGGCGGCGAACATCTGGTCGGCGGAGTTCGACTTGTGGCAGGTGCTTGGCGGGAAGGAGTTCATGATCGGCAGCCAGTGCGCGTTTGGCGACGGCGTGTGGGACACGTGGGACAGCGCCAATAACCGGTGGGTCGAGAATGGCGTCCCCTGCCCGCGCTGGGCTCCGAGCACATGGCACCACGTGCAGTGGTACGTGGAGCGGATCAACTCGACGCAGTACCGCTACGACACGCTGGTGGTGGACGGCAAGGGATATGGATTCAACCAGACGTGGACGGTGAATCCGACACCGTGGCCGGATGCGATGGGCGTGCAGTGGCAGCTTGACCAGAACGCGAACGGGATTCCGGTTCACGAATGGATTGATGATGTGAAGCTGACTACGTGGTAGGTGAGAGCGACGTGGGGCGTCGGGCGGGAGTCTGGAGACTCCCGCAACAGCCGGTTTGGAGACCGGCGGTACGCGTGCACGGCCCGGTGAGTGGTGCTCGCGGCTGCTGCGCCGTGGCCTGTATGCTGAGCGGAGATGGCGGAACTGGGCAAAGCGCTTCTCGGACTCGGTGTGTTGCTTGTGCTCGCAGGGGCGGGGCTGATGCTGGCGGCGCGATGGGGGTGGCCGCTGGGCCGGCTGCCGGGCGATTTTGCGTGGAAGAGCGGAAATGCGCGGGTGTACTTTCCGCTGGGCACGTCGATTCTGATCAGCATTGTGCTTACGGTGGTGCTGTATTTGATTACGCGGTTTCGGAGGTAGCCGATGGGCGGTCGCGGTCGCGGCGCTCCAGCAGCAGATTCACTTCGTGAATGACAGAAAGAAAAGCAACCGCAAAAGCAGAGACATGGGTATTTGTAAGACGGGAGATTTTATTCGCTTCAGCCGAAGACATGGCCCAGGGAAATGAACGCGGAGGTTGTGATTGCGGATCGTTACGCTGATTGCCGGCGTGTTCTGCGTGTTTGTTGTGCTGCTGGATGCGTTCCAGACGATTATTCTGCCGCGGCGCGCGACGGGGCGGCTGCGCCTGACCCGCATCTTCTACATACTCACGTGGAGGCCCTGGGCTTTTTTCGGGAAGCGCATTCGCGATGCCCGCCGGCGCGAGACAGTGTTCAGTTTCTACGGGCCGTCGTCGCTGATTCTGCTGCTGGCTGTGTGGGCCGCGGTCATGCTGTTTGGGTTCGGGCTGATCTATTTTTCGCTCGGGGCGCCGTTCTGGGATTCGCGGGAGCCCACCGGCCTGCTGACTGACCTTTATGTGAGCGGTGCCGCCATTTTCACGCTGGGCCCGGTGGATGCGGGCCCGAAGACGGAGGTCGCGAGGCTCCTCCTGATTGTGGAGGCGGGAACGGGGTTTGGATTTCTGGCGATCGTGATGGGGTATTTTCCGGTGCTATATGGCGCGTTTTCGCGGCGCGAGGTTTCGATTTCTCTGCTGGATGCGCGGGCCGGTTCGCCGCCGACGGCTGCCGAGTTGATGCGGCGGCATGCGATGGAGGGCGCGGCGGAGGCCTTGTCGACGCTGCTGATCGAGTGGGAGCGGTGGTCGGCGGAGCTGCTGGAGAGCCACATTTCATTCCCTCTGTTGTGTTACTTCCGCTCGCAGCACACGAATCAGAGCTGGATTAGCGCACTTACGTCGATCCTCGACACGTGCGCGCTGCTGATCTCCGGCGTGCAGGGGCACGAGGCGCGGCAGGCGCAGCTTACCTTTGCGATGGCGCGTCATGCGATGGTGGACTTGTCGCAGGTGGTCTCACAGCCGCCCGTGTTTGACGCGGCGGACCGGCTGCCGCCGGCGCGATACAACCAACTTTATGGGCTGCTTTGCCAGGGCGGCGTAAGGATGTGCCGCGACGCGCGGTCGGAGGAGCGGCTGCGGGAGATGCGGCGGCTCTACGAGCCTTATGCCGAGGCGCTGAGCGCGTACTTCCACATGCCGCTGCCGCCGTGGATCGCGGAGCAGGCGAGGAAGGACAACTGGCTGGCGGTGCAGAAGCTGCGCGCGAAGGCGGAGGAGGCGAATTTGGCGAATGCGCCGGAGCTCGACCGCATGATTCCGGGCGAGGGGCACGCTCATACGGTGGAGACGCTGATGGATGAGCATCATGATTTTTAGTGGTTAGTGGTTAGTGGTTAGTGATTGGTTCGATTGACAGGTTCTGCTTGTGAGCGATAGAGGCGGACGCGGGCGGCTTCCGGGGCTTTCGGTTAGAGACGGATATACGATGCACCCGTTCGATGTGGAACATGGGGTGCGGACGAGCGGGCTGGTTGCCGGGCGGCATTTGAAGAGCGGGCATGCGCACGACCGGCATGCTACGGCCTATTACGGGGTTGCGCCTTCGGTGTTTCACGAGCTTGTCCGGAAGTGGCTGCGGACACGGCCGGCGGCGGCGATCGAGCAGACTTCATTCATTGATATCGGTGCGGGGATGGGGCGCGCTGTCTTGTTGGCTTCCGAGATGCGGTTTCGGCGGGTTGTCGGTGTCGAGCTTCATCCTGCGCTGGTGCGCACTGCGCGACGAAACCTGACATTGTGGCGCAAGGCCGGGCGGGCTCGGGCTTCGGCGCGGATTGTGCAGGCGGATGCGGCTTCGTTTGCGATTCCTGCGGGGCCGGCGGTTTTGTTTCTGTTCAATCCATTTGGGG
>DATFRB010000075.1:0-4766 GCA_035263625.1 Occallatibacter sp. | reverse complement strand
CAAGTATGACCGGGTTCACGCCGCGGTGCTGAACTTATCGGCCTGGTACGACGATAACTACGGACCGGAAGGCGCGACCACAAATTTCACCGGCCTGGTGAGGGCGCGCGCGGGGGAACGCGATCCGCGAACCCACCTGCTGCTGGGTCCGTGGGTGCATGGCGTGGCCAGCACGGCCAAGACGAAATCAGGCGAACGCGAGTTTGATTCAGCGGCCGCCATTGATTACGACGAAGTAATCCTGCGCTGGATGGACCACTATCTGCGCGGTTTGGAGAGCGGCGTCGACAAGGAGAAGCCGGTCCGGTATTTCGTGATGGGAGACAACCAGTGGCGCGACGCCGACAGCTGGCCGCCTCCGGCGCAGAGAACCTCCTTTTATCTGCTCAGCGCGCAGGCGGGCGAGTCGGACAGCGAGCTTTCCCAACAGGCACCATCACGCGAGGACAGAGTCAGCTCGTTCGTTTCTGATCCCGCCAATCCGGTCACGAACTCGTATGATTCATCGGGAGCGCACGACTACCGGGAACTGACAAAGCGCCCTGACGTTCTCACTTTCGACAGCGCTCCACTGGATCGGGATCTGGAAGTCACGGGTCCGATTGCGGCCGATGTCTATATGACCTGCGACTGCCGGGACGCGGATTTGTATGTACGCGTGCTCGATGTGGCTCCCGACGGCACCGCTTTCAACCTTATGAGTCCGGATCTCGATGTCTTGCGCGCCAGTTACCGTGAGCTGCAGGCGGGTCGGCAACTGCTCGAACCGCATAAGATCTACGAATTGAAGTTGAATCACCTCATCACCAGCAATGTATTTCTGAAGGGTCATCGCATCCGGGTACAGATTTCGGCGGCTTTTTTCCCGAATTTCTCGCGGAATCCGCAAAACGGGGACTGGGAAGCGAAGTCCGCGGCGCTCGAGAAGGCGACGATTTCCATCTACACGGATCGCACGCATCCGTCGCGCGTGCTTTTACCGGTGGTGGCGAGGTAGTCGGGACGGATGAAACGCGCAGGTCCGGAGGAACATTTGCCTACCCGAGATTGGCTGTATTTCGTGTCCGTGCTGCTGGCGGCATCGGTTCCACTCTGTGGCCAGCAACGTGAACCGGTATTGCGACAAGTCGATGTTCCCCACCGCTACTACTATCGCGAGATGTATCTGCCGCAGCTGACCACCGGACCAAGCGCTGAGGCGTGGACGCCGGATTCGCGCGCACTGATCTACTCGATGGCCGGGTCGCTGTGGCGTCAAAAGCTGGACAGCACGGCCGCGGAGCAACTAACGGCAGGGGCAGGCTACGACTATGAACCCGATTGTTCGCCCGACGGAAAGTGGGTCATCTACTCGTCCTACCGGAAAGACGCGCTCGAACTGTGGGCGCTGAATCTGGAGAACCGGCGGAGCCAGCAGATCACGTCCGGTGGGGCGGTGAATGTGGACGCCCGGTTCTCGCCCGACGGCAAGAAGGTTGTTTTTGTGTCCACTGCTTATAAGGGGCGCTTTCACATTTTTGCCGGCGAGTTCCACGACGGCGAACTCAGGAACGTGCAGCGCCTGACCGGGGAGACGCGCACGACCCAACCGCGTTTCTATTACAGTCCCATCGATCATGAGATCAGTCCGGCATGGTCGCGTGACGGGAAAGAAATCGTGTTCGTTTCGAACCATGGCCACGTCTACGGCACGGGCGGGTTCTGGCGAATGAAGGCGGAGGCTGGAGCCGAGGCGCACGAGATTCACTACGAAGAGACGGCGTGGAAGGCGCGGCCGGAGTTCTCACCTGATGGCAGGCGGCTGGTTTACGCGTCCTATCTCGGACAGACATGGCATCAGCTGTGGGTCATGCCTTCCGAGGGAGGTGACGCCTTTCCTCTTTCTTACGGAGACTTCGATAACGTGAATCCGCGCTGGTCGCCGGACGGCAAGCACATCGCGTTCATCTCCAACCGTGGCGGCAACACGTCGCTCTGGATTCAGGAGGCGCTGGGCGGAGCGCAGACTCAGGTCGTGCCGAAAGAGCGTCATTACTTGAAAGCCATGGGCAAGGTGACAATTCGCGTGGTGGACGCCGCCGGGCGTCCCGCACCCGCGCGGATCTTTCTGACGGGAGAAGACGGCCGCGCCTACGCGCCGGACGATGCCTGGATGCAGGCGGAAGACAATTTCGTGCGCTCGGAACGCCCCTTCGAGTCCCACTACTTTGCGTCTTCCGGAATCGCCGAAGTGTCCGTACCTGCGGGGCGGGTGCAGGTCGAGGTGATGAAGGGCTTCGAGTTCCGTTTCGAGAAGAAGAGTCTCGAGGTCGGCGAGGGACAAACGGCAAGCCTCGCGGTCCGGCTCGAGCCGCTTGAGGTTCCGTCGAGTCCGCATGGGCGCTGGGTGAGCGCCGATTTGCACGTGCACATGAACTACGGCGGGGCTTATCGCAATACGCCAAAACACCTGGTGATGCAGGCTGCGGCGGAGAATCTTCCCATCGTGGAAAACCTGGTGGTGAACAAAGAGCAGCTCATTCCGGACATGGCGTACTTCAGCACCCGGCCCGACGCGGCTTCGACGGCCGGCAATCTGCTGGTTCACGGACAGGAGTTTCATACCGGCTACTGGGGGCATTTGGCGCTGCTGAATCTGACGCGGAATTTTCTTCTGCCCGGCTATGCCGCGTACGGCAATACGGCGGCAGCCAGCCTTTTCCCGGCCAATGCAATCGTGGCCGATATGGCGCACGAGCAGCAGGGGCTGGTGGGGTATGTGCATCCCTTCGACTTTGTTCCCGACCCTGCGGGCGATCCGTCGTTAACCCACGATCAACCGTTGGATGTAGCCCTGGAACTCCCGGTCGATGTGGCGCTGGGCAAGGTGGACTACATCGAGGCAGTGGGGTTTAGCGATCACAAGTCGACGGCAAACATATGGTACCGACTGCTGAATTGCGGGTTTCGCCTGCCTACGGGATCGGGGTCGGATGCGATGGCGAATTACGCCTCGCTGCGCGGTCCGCTGGGGCTGAATCGCGTGTATGCCAGCGTTCCTGCCGGCGCGCTCGACATCCATTCGTGGCTGACGTCACTGAAGCTGGGACGCACGTTCGCGACCAACGGCCCCCTGCTGGGATTTACGCTCGACGACCGGCAACCAGGCGAGGAGTTGCGCCTGCCGGCGGGTGAGAACAAGGTGAAACTTTCGGCGTGGCTGCGATCGTTTGTCCCCTTGGATCACCTGCAGGTCGTCTGCAATGGGGAAGTGGTCCAGGACGTGAAGTTGAGCGGCGAACGGGAGTCGGCCGACGTCGCCGACAGCATCGCGATTTCGCGCAGTGGCTGGTGCGTGCTGCGGGCCTACAGCGACAAGGCGGAGCATCCGGTGCTCGATGACTATCCCTACGCCACGACGAGTCCGATTTACCTTTCGGTGACTGGATCCGTGGCCAAGGCGGCTGATGACGCCGCCTACTTCGTGGCCTGGATCGACCGCTTGATTGCCACCGCCTCCTCCAACCGAGACTGGAACACGGAGGGGGAAAAAAACGCGGTGCTGAGTCTGCTGAATTACGCGCGGAATATCTACGCGCAGATGGAAAAGTGACGGCCTAGGCTCGCGCCTCGGCCGATTCTTTTTCCATCGAGAGCAGCGTTTTCTTGCGCTCGATACCCCAGCGGTAACCTCCTGGATCCCCATCCTCGCGGATGATGCGGTGGCAGGGAATGGCGACGGCCACCGGGTTGGTTGCGCAGGCGCGAGCCACGGCTCGCGAGGCGGTGGGCTGTCCGATGGCTTTCGCGACCTGTCCGTAGGACTGCGTGGAGCCGAAGGGAATGGTCTGCAAGTGGTCCCACACGCGGCGCTGAAAAGCGGTGGCCTGAATGTCGAGTGGAAGAGTGCGGTTGAGCTTCTGGCCGCGCATTTGCCGCAACAAGCTTTGCTTCCAGGAAGCCATGGCTTCGTCGTCCCGCCGCCTCGTGGCAAAGGGAAATTCGTGCCTCAGCCCGTGCTCAAGTTCTTCGTCGGAATCGGCGAATTGAATCGTGCAGATGCCCTTGTCGGTCGCCGCGATCAGCAACCGTCCTAGAGGCGAGTCGGTGATGGTGTAGCGAATGGGTGCGGCAATCGCCCCGCGACGGTATTTGTCAGGCGTCATGCCAAGTTGCGAGGCGGTGCGCTCGTAGAGGCGGCTGCTGGAGCTGTATCCGGCGTCGTACATGGCACGTGTCACGGAGTGTCCGGCGCGCAACTGGCTCTTCAGTTGATTGAGCCGGCAGGAATCGGCGTAGGCCCGCGGGGTAATTCCCAGCACGGCCTTGAATGTTCGCTGCAAATGGAACGGGCTCTGGCGAAATTCCTTCCCCAGCCGCGAAAGCGTAATGGGCTCGTCCAGGTGCCGCTCGATGTATCGGCAGACCTTCTTGACCAGCTCGGTCTGGGGATTCCCGGCGATCGACCGCGGACGGCAACGCAGACAGGCGCGATAGCCCGCTCTCTCGGCGTCATCCGGCCTGCGGAAGAAAGCCACATTCTCGCGACGCGGCCGCTTCGAGGGGCAGGAAGGGCGGCAGTAAATTCCCGTCGAGGAAACGGCAAACACGAACTTTCCGTCCTCATTCGCGTTGCGTGCCAGCATGGCTTGCCATTGTTGATCGTAGTTGTCGCGGGCCATCTCACTAAGCTCCGTCAGGTTGAGTATCGCATTGGTTGTCATAGTGAGATAAGAGTACGGGTTGTGATTCGCGTGAGCTATCCGGAGATTGCGCTCAAACCGAAA
>DATFRB010000074.1:0-4784 GCA_035263625.1 Occallatibacter sp. | reverse complement strand
GTCGCCCGCCGTATGGCCCCGAGCACATGGATGTCCGCTCGGTAGATCACCCACAACCAGACTCCACGATTATCCCCGGGCTGGCGCTCCCATGCGCCGCCAAACCGCCCCGCTGGATCGTCCTCAGGTGTCGGCACGTTTAGTTCCTCGGTTGTTTCGGATGATCGTCGAGAACGCTCAAAGAGCTAACCCCTATAGACCTCGTGGCGAATACTCGAAGAGCACCGTTCTAACACGAGCAACAAAGGCAGATTAAGAGAAGCTCGCGCCATCGCTCCGGGCCGTGCTGGACTGAACTGAACGCCACCAAAGGGACTGTATTTGACGCGATTTTGACGCTTTACCGGAATAAGGTGTGCACGACTCATAATGGTGGAGGCGTTGTATATGCCCGACGATGGAAGGGCACCAAGGCAACCCGCCGAGCGATCCCGGAAACCGAGAGAATCGCAACCACAATGGCCGTGTCTGCTACCGAGCATTGCCGTGGCAATCGCGCCGTTGCGCAATCTGACCAGCCATCCACAACAGCAATTTCTGGTCGACGATTTCACCGACCGCCTTGTTATTGGCCTTTTTCGAAGCTGTCGCGGCTTCACATTCACGTGGGTAGCGGGCGAACGACGTTTGACCCCCGACCTTTCACCACCAGACCCATCCGAACTCAGATACGTGGTCTCGGGGAGTGTCCAGCAGGGCAGTTCCCAAGGAATGCTTCGGGCCAACATTCGGATCTCGGACGCAGTGACGGCTGATTACCTGTGGGTCTGCCGAGAAGAATTTCGGCCAGAACAACTCACTTCAATCGAGACGAAGATAACGGGGCTAATCTCCCGAGTGCTACATATGTTGGCTCTGCATGAGGCAAGCCGCCGCGCAACCGTGACCTTAGACACGGAACTTGGTGCTACTGAGTTGCTCGCCCGCGCCAACGCAATACTCAGGGAGGAGCTTCGCGCCGATCTCAGCGCCGAGGCTCAGAAATGGTTCCTCGCCGCGTTCGCTCGCGACGCACGCAATGTCGAAGCGCTCGTCGGTGTGGCGTGCACTTGCCAGTTTCTTGTCAGCAATCCCTGGTGGGGCGATCCGCGTGCCAACGCAGCCGCAGCCGACGTTGGTCGCGAGGCCGTTGCGATTGCCCTCGAACTCGAACCGGGGAATGCACGGGCAAAGTACATCCAAGGCATGCTGTACTCTGCGGCAGGACAGCTAGAAGCGGCCGCTTCAGCGTTCCGGCAGGCGCTTGCGATGGATGAAGCGCTCCCCAGCGCCCACGCATTTGGCGGGTACAATGCCGCCCTTCTCGGTCGCGCCTGGGAGACATCGCAAGCGGTCGAGCGGGCTACGCACCTCAATCAAACACATGCGAGTGGGGGACATCATCTTCGTGACAGCATCTTGTTCTTCTTTGGCGGATTTGGCCAACTTCTGCTTGGCCGAAGAGATGAGGCAGTCACGCTCCTTCAGAAATCATTGGAACACAATCCCACCTATGGAAGCGCGCAGCTTTTCTTGATGGCTGCCCTGTCGTTGACCGCGCGGCACGAAGAAGCGGCCTTGGTGGCACAGTCATTCCGCCAGCAATATCTCCGATCGCCCGCGTATGCCTTCGAGCAGTTCTGGTTATCGCGTTCGGCTTCGCCGGTCTATCGCACCCAGGTGTACCCGTTGTTCGACAGCATCCGGGGGCTCGGCGCAGGATGGTGATCGGCTCCAGCCAGGTGCGCGGCGCCTGAGCGACGTCGCCGCCCAGCGCCAGCTGATCGGCAAGAAAGATCGAATCGAACAGCGCCGCCTCGGCTCGCTGCGCCAGATCCTGGTAATATCGGATGTCGGTCAAACTCAGCGGCGACGATGCCGGGAGGCGCCACGATGCTTCATGATGTCCACGGCTGTGGATGAACAGGTTCAGGTGCAATTGCCGTTTCATGGGAGTGGCGGTAGGGGGCGCCGCGCCGGTAGTGGCCGTCGACCACGACGAGGCACCTGTTATTGATGATGAGCCACCGACGGCAGCACCGGTGTCCAGGCGAGCAAGACTGATGGTCGTGGCTTGAGATTATTTGTCGACGCACTCGCGGAACTCCGCGGCGGTCAGAACACCATCCGCAGATTTAAGCGGTTTCATTGGGGAGGAAAGCCGGTCTCGATCGGGCGGCGCGATAGAGAGCGCCAGACTCGACAGAAAATTCAGCAATGGTGACGGAGACCGCCTTTACGCCTCCGCGATTCGGTTTTCGAGATCCGGGGGGCCCGGCGATTGCGACGTCGCTTTTCAAATTTGCGGGTCCCCATCTGGCGATGCGCATATTCCCGTCGGTGTGCTTCATCGCACAGTCGGATCCCTCGGTGCCCTACTCACGCTGTTCACGGGTCCTCCCGCGCCCCAGCCCATGGATTGCGCTGAGAGGGACTCCTCTGCCCTTCTTACGCCTATGGACCTGCAGCGCCCATGCCGAGTCCGGGACGACGAAGTTCAGTGGGTGTTGAAGACCGCTTGATATTCGGCGACCTTCTCGCGAACCACCGCCGTTTCCTCGGCCGTGGGTTGATCGGGGTTGGCCGCCGGCGGCAGTGCCCCGAACTTCATCAGGCAGGCCATCAGCAACAGCCGAGCCTTCGTCGCCGTGAGGTTCGAACCGCCAATGAAGACGGGGTTGTCCAGCGGAACAAACCCTTCGGTGTTGCCGCGGCCGACGCGAACCACCGGAAGCCCGCTGTATACCGCTCGCAGCATCAGGCGAGTTCGTGCATTGGAAGCGCTCCTCCCGTACGGAGTAAAGCCTTCCACCACGAAGCCGGCAAGCGGGGCGGTTTTCAGCATGCGGCCAATCATGGCGACAAGATCGACTTCCGCCTCAAGATCGGGCTGGCCGTCGTCCCAGTAGCTGGCGTCTTTCGTGATCGCCACCTTGGGGATGGCGGTGTCGAGCAATCTCCCGTCCGGCCCCTTGATTGCCACGGGAACGGTTTCGATGCGCGAGCCCTCCTGGCGTACGCCTCTGACTTCGGCTGGCAGTTGGGTGATGTTCACTTCCGATCGCCACGTGTGCCGCGCGGTCGGCAGGTAATGAAGGAGGGGTGCCCCGTCATGTCCAGCTGCGCCGAGAACTCCGCCATGTCCACCGGTTGCTACATAGCCGCCGGGCCGAGCGTCGGCTTTCTGGACTGCACGGGCGGCAAAGACGCGCTGCTCCTGGATGAGAACGGCGCCGGCCTGGTTCCCGCCTTGTTCGTCCTCCCAGACGCGCGAGACGATATATTCGACGGAATCGACGATGTTCTTCGGCCCGTCGGCGCTGATCAAGCCGTGTGGCCGCTGTGCGGCATTGCCACAGATCGGCAGTGTCGTGTCGATAAGCAGATTGAACCAATAGATCGTTTCCTCGATCCTGGGGCTGCCCTCGGTCCAAATCGCGCCATCGTATTTGCCGCTCGCCAGGATCTGCTGCACCGTGTTGGTCGCGCGTGCTAAAGAGTTCCGCGGCACCGACGCGGCGAGGTGAGGGGGCTTGTAGGGGAAGAAATCGACGCCGCGACGCTCGGGCCGAATGTCGCCCTCGCCGATATCGCTGCGCCGGTCGGTCGGCAGACCCTTCGTATAGCCTGACGGCGGCAGCACGCGGTAAAAGTCGACCTCAGCCTTGCTGGAGATGAGGTTGCCGGTGCCCTTCTCGCCGATCTGCAGCCGGTCGATTTCCTCGAAGCTCCGCGAACCATCCGGGAAGAAGCCCTGGCGCGCCTTCGGCTCGGGGGCATCGGGAAATGCGCATTCCTCTTCCCACGCCCCGCCGTCCGCCTGTGTCGCCATGTATGGCAAGGGGTAGAGACCGTCCTCGGGCCGGAGCTCGACCTCGTAGACCGCCTTGTCGGTCGCACTCTGCCGCTCTTTGTGCACGCGCCCGGCACCGTCGATGTAACCGTCGGGCGGCCCGTACAGTTCGGCAGCGTCGGCTTCGAGTGGATGCGCGCTGAACTGCTCGACATGGACAGTGACCGGGGCTGCCAACCGCTGCGGGCGCAGCACGTCGAAGTGCGCGGGCGAGCCGTCCGGGTTCGTCAGAACGGGCAGCCCATGTTTCGTTCGCGCCTTGTTGGAGGTGACCAACGGCGGGGTGTTTTGGATGGTGGCGTTTGGTCCGGCCAAATGGGCGATCCGAGCTTTGTGCGTCATGTTCCTCACCTCCTGGATTTGCTTTCGGGTGCCTTAGGCCCGCCATTGCATCGGAGCTTGCGGGTTGCGCCTGCGATGGAAAGCGGTGTGAGCGATCGGCTATGGTCAATCGATGAGTTTGGTGGAGCGCACCCGTCTCTAGGGAGCCATATCATGGTTGTAATCCTCATCCGTCGTTTTGTAAGGGCAGACAAGGAAGACGAGTTTCTAAGAAATTATCTTGCCCAGAAACCGTTGGAGAATCCCGAGTTCTTGGGCGAAACTCTCACGCGAGTAAGCGATGCCACCGGTATGCCGGCAGGACTGCGAGGCTTCGCTCTGAATGGATCAGCAGCGCGAGGTGTTTGTGCCGCTGCAGCACGATCCCGGTCATGCGCAGGTGGATTTTGGCGAGGCGCTGGCGGAGATCGCCGGGGTCGAGCGCAAGATTCACTTCTTTGCGATGGACCTGCCGCACAGCGACGCTTGTTTTATGCGCGCCTATCCGGAGGAAACTGCCGAGGCGTTCTGCGACGGGCACAATGCGGCGTTTGGTTTTTCGGCGGGTGGCCGCATCGGCGTAACGCTCGGAATTCGCTTCGTGCTGGCGCAGAAGCCCAAAGCGATCCCG
>DATFRB010000073.1:0-2220 GCA_035263625.1 Occallatibacter sp. | reverse complement strand
TGGAACGACGAGCAACAGGCAGCATGGAAACGGATCGTCGACTTCGTGCACACTCACACCGACACGCGCATCGCGTTTCAGCTCGGCCACGCCGGACGCAAAGGCTCCACGCGGCCGGGGTGGGATGCCATCGATCAGCCGCTCATCACCGGTAACTGGCCGCTGCTTTCAGCCTCGCCGTTGCCATACATCGCCGGCCTCTCGCAAATACCGAGCGAGGCCACGCGCGAAGACATGTGCCGCATCAAGAATGACTTCGTCGCAGCAACCCGGCGGGCGGCGGCTGCAGGATTCGACTGGCTGGAGTTCCACTGCGCGCACGGCTACTTGATGTCGAGTTTCATCTCGCCGCTAACCAACCAGCGCAGCGATGAGTACGGTGGATCGCTCGAGAATCGCTGTCGCTACCCGGTAGAGGTGTTTCAGGCCATGCGCGCGGCTTGGCCGCAGGACCGGCCGATGAGCGTTCGCATCTCCGCCAATGACTGGACGCCGGGCGGCCTCACACCGGAAGACGCCGTCCAGGTCGCAAATCTGTTCAAAGCCGCCGGAGCCGACGTAATCGATTGTTCTTCCGGACAGGTCAGCAAGGCTGAGAAGCCGGTCTACGGGCGGATGTTTCAGGTTCCGTTTGCCGACAAGATTCGTAACGAAGCCGGCATTCGTACCATCGCGGTGGGCAACATCTTTGAGGGCGATCACGTGAACACGATCATCGCTGCCGGGCGCGCGGACCTGTGCGCTGTCGCTCGTCCGCATCTGGCCGATCCTGCCTGGACGCTGCACGAAGCCGCCAGGCAGGGATTTACTGACATCACGTGGCCCAAGCAGTATCTGGCCGGAAAAGAGCAGCTGGAAAGAAACCTGGCACGGGCCCAGCTCATGCTGCAGGTGTAGGCGCAACCTTGATGGAAATGAACGCAAAAAATTTAGCCGGCAAGCACGCGGTGGTTACGGGCGGGGCGCGGGGTATTGGCGCTGCTATCACACGCGCGCTGCTCGCTCATGGGGCGCGTGTCACCATGCTCGGCCGCAGCCATGCCGTTGGCAAAAACAATCCCGCGGCTGGGCGAGATCAGGAGACAACCTACGTCCAGGCCGATGTTTGCGATCCCACGACTCTGGCGCCGGCGTTGGCTGCGGCACGGTCGCGTTTTGGAGCCGTTAACATTCTGGTAAACAATGCCGGGCAGGCACGCTCCGCTGCTTTTCTCAAAACCGACGCTGAACTTTGGCGCAGCATGATACAGGTCAATCTGGAAGGCGCCTTTTACTGCACCCAGGCGGTTCTGCCCGAGATGCTTACCGCCGGCTGGGGTCGCATTGTCAACATTGCCAGCACCGCGGGGCTGATGGGCTACAGCTACGTCTCCGCCTATTGCGCGGCGAAGCATGCGGTCATCGGTTTGACGCGATCGCTGGCTCTGGAGCTGGCGGGAAAGGGAATTACCGTGAACTCCGTGTGCCCCGGGTTCACCGAGACGGAGATGCTTGAAGAAGCCATCAACAACATCGTAGCGAAGACCGGCCGGACTCCGGCTGAGGCTCGTGCCGAGTTGGAAGCGCGTAATCCACAGAAGCGCCTGATCCGTCCCGACGAAGTGGCAAACGCTGTGGCCTGGCTCTGCCTTCCCGCGAGCGAAGCCATTACCGGACAGGCCATCGCCGTGGCCGGCGGCGAGGTGATGTGACATGGCCACCACTTCGACAATGCGCAAACCCTCTTCGCGTTCCGGCGGCGACCGGGCCATTCTCGACCTGGAAACGCGGGCGCAAAAAGGAGATCACCAGGCACTGCGCTTGTGGCTGCGCCTTCTCACCTGTACCGTCCGGATTGAGAAGCAGATTCGCATCGGCCTCCGCCGCGAATTTGGGACCACGCTGCCCCGGTTCGACCTCATGGCGCAACTGGAGCGCAGCGGCGGCGGACTCCGGATGAATGAACTCTCGCAGCGGCTGATGGTTTCGGGGGGCAACGTTACCGGCATCACCGACCAGCTGGAACGTGAAGGCCTGGTGATGCGCACGCCGTATCCCGGAGATCGGCGCGCCTTCACCGTCAAGCTCACGCCGAGCGGTCTCAAGCGCTTTCGCGAAATGGCGGCGCGACACGAACAGTGGATCGTCGAGCTGCTCGGCGGGCTGAGCCGCGACGAAAAGGAATTGATGATCAACGAGCTGTGGAAGCTCAAGTCTCACATTAACGCGAAGTCGCTGAGC
>DATFRB010000072.1:0-9999 GCA_035263625.1 Occallatibacter sp. | reverse complement strand
AGCCGCGCGGCGATCGACGAAATCCGCAGCTCGTTCTGATCCGCGTGCACCTTCGTCGACAAATCCACGCCGCGCACGACAACCCCCGGCTGGATGTACCATCCCTGATCCACCCGCACTGTCCCGTCGATCCGGAATTGACCATTCTGTCCGCCACTCTCAAGGTCGATTCGCGCGATGCCCTGCGGCGCGTTCGGATAGCCAAGGACCGGGTCGAGCAACCGCAGGTCCAGGTCGCCCCGGAAAGTCGCTCTCCACTCCGGCCGGGCAAAGTGCGTCAACGATCCAGTTACGTCAAGCGTGCGATCAGGCGCGCCACGCGTAGCCCCTGTCATCCGCAGCGAACGCAGGTTCACCGCATCGCGCATCAAGTCCGCTGACGCCTGCAAGTATCCGTGCACCGGCGCAACACTCTTTTCGAGCGATCCCCCGCGCGCCAGTGTCAGGTCTCGCACGCCTGCATCGATCCGGTAGCTTTCCTGGCCCCCCGGCGCGGCAGGCACATAGGCCATCGCCACCGACACGTCGTTCCCGCGAAAATCCAGCGGCTCATACCGGTTCTGAACATCCAGGTAAGCCGCGCGATTATCGATGTCGAGCAGTCCCTGCTCCAGCGACACGTGCCCCGCCTGCAGCTTGAACAGCGTCTCCATCGCCGACGACTGCGCTTCGGGCTTTTTCGTCGGGCGCGGCTGGTTGGTCGCTCCGTCCGGATAGAAGATCAGGTGGATCCGCGGCCGCGTAATCTCCAGGTCGCGCAGCAATATCCGCGGGCTCCATAGCCCAAGCAGGCTCAGCTTGAGGCGCAAATCGTCAACCTGCGCGTACGGAACCTCGCCCGGCTCTTCGTCGCCGTGAATCACAATCCCGCGGGCGTCGAATTCCAGTTGCATAAGGCGCCACTTGAAGGAGCGCATCTCCACCCGCCCGCCGGTCACGTTCTGGATCTGCGATACCAGTCGTTCGCGCACGAGGTTTTGGGCCTGTTCCGAATTCGCCCACAGGACCAGTGCGCCCACAATCCCGGCCAGCGCCACCGCGGCACCGGCCGTGTTCCACCACAGCCGTCTCCGTTTGCGTCGCTGCGGCACGCGCGCAATCTCGTCATCTTCCGGTGGGCTTCCGGTCACATGCGTACTCACGACTGCCCTCCGCCGCCGGCGTTTTCCGTCTGCGCGGGTTCCAGAGTTGGATCGAGAACCTCCACGTTCCCTTGTTTCCTTAGAGTGTCGAGCCACGCCCCGAACAGCTTGGTCACCTGCTCCTGAAGCAGGATCTCCTCAATCCGCTGCCTCACGCTATCCAGTTTGGGAGGCGTCTCCCCGCTGTGATACTGAGGCAGCAGAGTCTTGCGGTAGTAATCTTCAATCTCCTCATGCGATATATTGATCCCCTGCCGGAAGCGCTGCTCGATAAACGCAAGAAGCTGAAGCCGCAGCCGCGCGTAATTTTCTACTTGCGTCTCAGTCAGCTCATGAGATCTCAAAAACTCTGCCCACCCATCATCCGTCGTGCAATTCGCGTGCACGCACGCCGGCACTTCCGTGCGAAACTCCTGAACCCTCGCCTGCACTTCTTCCTTCGACGGCAGCGGAGCCTGCACTTCTTCGTCTCTGATCTGAAGCTGAATCAGCGTGCGGCTGATCAGTCTCTGCAACGCATCTCTCCGCGGCTCGCTTCCCGTTCCACCCGGCTCCAGGACCGTCAGCCTCACCTCCCGTTCCACGTCGCTCTCAAGAATCGCGTGGTTGTTCACCACCGCGACCACCTTGTCCAGCACAACCCCGTTCCGCGCCTCCGGTGCTTGCGCTGCCACTGCCGCGCACACGCCGAGCCCCAGCGCCGTACCCGCGCAAATCAGCCGCCGCTTTGTGCGTGCAAGCTTCATTAGAATGTTTGCCCAAGGCTGAAGAAGAAGTTAAAGTGGCTGGCCTCGCCGACGTGCTGGTCCGAAAAAGGTTCGGCTTTTGAATAATCGACGTTGACCGGAAAGATTGGTGGGTTCAGGTTATAACTGAAATCCAGTCTGATCGGCCCAACCGGCGTATGGTAGCGCAAGCCCAGCCCCGGAGTCTGCGAGAAATAATTGAAGCTGCAGGCCCCCGAGGGACCAGTCGAATACGGCGGTCCGCTCGGGTATGGCAAAGTTGGCGGGTTGCCCTGCGGAGGACTCAGCGTCTTGCAAGCGTCCCGGTCCGGCTGGCTGAAACGCAGCAGGCTTGGCCAAACATCCCGCGAGTTATTAAATACATTGCCCATGTCGTGAAAGACCACGAAACTCAACGCATTCCCGAAGTAAGGAAGCGGCACCGGCGGCAGCCTCAGCTCCGTGCTGTTTACAAACGCCGCAGCTCCGCCGATCGGGAATCCGGTATCTGGATCGCGCGGCCCGGCTGCATTGATTGAGTAGCCCCGAAGCGATGTGGCGCCTCCGGCATAGAGCCGCTCCGGCAGCGGAAGCAGCCGGCTCTCGTCCGAACCAAATGCGCGCTCCTGCCCATACCGCGTGTTGCGCGCCAGCACCCACTTGTCCTTGTCCCACCCGTAGTAGCTCGAGTTTGTCGTATCGAGCCGGTTAAATGACGCCTGAGCCGCAAAAACTCCCGACGACAGAAACTCCTGGAAACTCGTATACGTGCCGCGATGTGCATCCACAGGGTTATCGCGCGTGTCCCGCACCCAGGTGATGCTCGGGCCGCCCACCCTCACGGCCGTCGACAGAACCGGAACAAACTGTGGGAAGACCTGCAGGCTCTCTTCCGCCACTTTCACGCGCCTGAAATCGAAGGCGTAAATGAACGTATTGGCCCGGAACAGGCCTGTGCTACCCGGCCGGTTGTAAGTCTGCGTCAAGCGGAACCCGGCCTCGAGCCGAGATGCTACATATGTAGTAACGTCAAGGCTGTTCGCGTAGCCGCCCGTGAACGTGAACCCGAAGTTACGGCTCCCCGCGAACCGCGGATTCTGGTAGATGAGGTCCACCTTCTGCTCGAGGAGGCCGTACGTCCCCTGCACCGATGCCGATTGCTCCCGCCCGAACAGGTTATTGCGCGTCAGCGCAAGCAGCAGCCGAGGGCTGATCCCCGTCTTTCCGCTGGGAGTGCACTTTACTCCGCTGGCTTGCAGGCCCTGGCACCCGTTCACCGGCGTCCCGGTCTGCACCTCGAAACCGCCGCCGTAGGTAAACGTCCATCTCCGCGCCTCGATCGCCTGCAGCAGCACCGTCTTGTATGCTTCGTCGCCATTCGGATTCTGCACCGCCAGGTTAACCTCGTTGAACAGCGCATATTCATACAAATTCTTCTGCGTCTCCTCGAGGGCAGTCTGGCTCAGCGGATCGCCCGCCCGAATCGTAATCGCAGGCTGCACGGTCTGCGGCCGCGTGTAGTGCAGGCCCGTCACCAGCACATTGCGCACGAACACCTGCTTCCCTTCCGCAATCCGGAACACCACGTCCGTCTTTGTCGCATCGTTCGCCTCCTGCTTCTCTTCCACCTCAATCAGCGGATTCTCGAAGCCGAGGCTCATGTAATGCGTCACCAGCGCATCGCGGTCTCCAGCCAGGTTCCTTGGCGACAACAGCTGCCCCGCCTCCGTGTTCATCAGCGGCGTCAGCGTCGCCGCATCCACGTGCTCATTGCCCTCCAGGCGCACCGAACCCACCCGTTCCTGCTGCCCCTCCACGATGTGATAAACCACCGTCAGCGGCTCCGCGGCTCCCTGTGCGCTCGCGCCCGAGGCTCCTGTCTCGCCGTTCTGCTTGAGGCTCGTCTCTGCCGTCACCTTCACGTTGGAGAATCCGTTGTTCCTGTACAGCCCTTCAAGCGCCGCCTCGTCAGCGGACACCAGGGCCTGGCTGTATGCCCCGCGCCGGTCGAGCGTGTCCGCCGCCCGCACGCTAAGAATCTCTTTCAACGTTGCGGAATCGAAATAGTGGTTCCCGTCCATTGAAACCCGTTCCACATGCTCGCGGGCTCCAAGGTTCACGTCGTATGCGATCAGCACTTCGCCCGCGCTCGGCTTGCTTGTCACGTGGTCCACCTTCACGTCGAAGTAGCCCAGGCTCTGGAAGTAGTCGCGCAATTTGCGGTTGCCCTCGTTCAGCAGATCGTCGTCAACCGTTCCCTCCTGAAAGATCGGTATAAGTCGCTGGATATCGCCCTTGTCCAGGCTCGCTCCTTCCACCACCACCTTCACTACCGGTCCCTGCGTCGCCGTGAACCCGTAGTCCACGCGATGCCCTGCGTACTTCTGCGACTCCAGCTTGATCTCCGCCTCCAGCCGGTTCTGCTTGCGGTAGTGCTTCAGCACTCCGGCCAGCGCGCGACTCACCGTCTCCCGGTTCACCTTCGCTCCGGCGCGCAAACGTCCCAGCCGTTGGAACTCCTCGGCCGTCATTCCCGACTCGCCCGTCACCGTCACCTTGCCCACGCGCGACTGCACCCCGGAGTTCACATGAAACGCAATATCGGTGAGCTGGTCCGCCGGGTGTGGAGTGGCGTCATAGTGGATCGCCGGTTCGTTGAACCCATTCTGCGCCAGTACCTGCCGCATCACGTCAAGCGCCGTCTTTATCTTGGCCTCGGTAAATCGTGTCCCTGGATTCAAGCGGCTCCCGCGCTCCAGTTGCGTGTTCACCGTCGCGCCCTTCGCGCCGTCCACTGACACCGTGCCGATGAACATCCGGGGCGCCCCGCGAAAGACAATCGCTACGCCATCGCCCTCGCGCGTCCCCACAGCTTCCACGCTGTCGAACAGCCCCGTCGCAAACAGTGCCCGAAGGCTGTCCGCCACCTTGTCTGTATCGAGCGGCTGGCCCTCTCCCTGCGGCAAATGCCCCCGGAGCGTGACCAGCCGCTCCTCCGACACCCCTTCAAACGAAATCTTCCTCACCGGCAGACCCGCCCACTGGACCACGGGTCCGGCATCTGCCTGTAATACCGGTGCACCCTCTAATACTGGTGACCCCAGTAGAATCGGAGAACCTGGCGGCGTCGCCCCGCATCGAAGCGTGAGTCCGATCAATAGGGCCAAACCCGGCAGAACTCCCGTTGGCCTGATTCCGCGCCGCTTCCTGGGTTGTGAAATCAATATCTTTCCCTCGGATCACTTGCTGATAAAACACATTCCCATGAAGCCGCATCTAAACCCTTATCAGCGAGGCTACGATTCCGGCGTTTACCCAGCCGAGTTCCGCCACTCCAACCGCTGCCCCCTATACTAACGAGGAATGATGAGCGGTGCAGCACTTCGCGGCCTTTCGGTCGAGCCCCCAAGGAAACGAATGACGCCCACCCGATTCTCCATGCACGCGCATGAATCTCCTTCCCCGCGGGCCGTCACAACGCCCGCGGTCGAGACGCCACCGCCGCCATCCGAAGCCGTTGCAGAAGCTCCCGCTCCGGTTCCCGTTCCACCCGCGCCAGGCAGCGACGCCGACACCCTTGCCCGGGCTCAGGCAGGCGACCACTATGCCTTCGCGCAGCTCTACGCGCTTCATAAGCGGCGCATCTACTCCCTGTGCCTGCGCATGGTGGGCAACGTCGCCGAAGCCGAAGACCTCACGCAGGAAGCCTTTCTTCAGCTGCACCGCAAAATCGCCACTTTCCGCGGCGACTCCGCGTTCTCCACCTGGCTGCATCGCCTAGCAATCAACGTAGTGCTCATGCACCTGCGCAAAAAAGGCCTCTCCGTCATCTCTCTCGACGAGGCCATGGAGCCCACCCCCGAAGAGGGTCCCGGCCGCAGCTTCGGCGCGCCCGACATCGCCCTGTCCGGCTCCATCGACCGCCTCGCCCTCGAACGCGCCATCTCCGACCTCCCCGCCGGCTACCGTCTGATCTTTGTGCTGCACGACATCGAGGGATACGAGCATAATGAAATCGCCGCCATGCTCGATTGCTCCATCGGTAACAGCAAATCGCAGTTGCACAAGGCGCGGCTCAAGCTGCGCGACGCCATGAGGACGATACCTCGGAGGGAGGGGCGGCGATGATCGATGACCCCAGAAAAAATATGACGTGCGAAGAGTTCCAGGCCCAGATGCCGGACATGATTGGCGCCGGCGAAGATGCCTCCGCTCATCCGCACGTCCAGAACTGCGCTCTTTGCCGAGCCCTCCTGAACGATCTCGAAACGATCGCCGAGGCCGCCCGCCAATTATTCCCCGTTGAAGATCCGCCCGATCGCGTCTGGGAACAGATTGAAACCGCCATCAAGCAGGAAAAATAGCCAGGCACAGGCTGATCCCTTCCGCTCCCCCCCGGGCCTGCTCGTCCTCCCCCGCTCTCAAGGAGGAAAATTCTCATGGCGTCAGGCCCGCGCTCACTCCAAAGCCTTCCCCTGCCCTCCCGTCCCCCTGACCATTTGCTCAACATCCCCAGTCCCAGGCCGATAAACCATGCGGACACCGGGCTTGCACGTGCCCGATTCGCGCCCTCCTTCGCCTCGATTCCCGTATCCGCACCGCCTCTCCGTTTAGCCCTGGGAATCGCCGCCGAAAAGTTGGCCCGCAGGCCCCGCTCCGGTGTACCCTCAGGCATCGCCGCGGGCTCGCGGAGGGATCGAAGCACCGTGGGAACCCGTTCCCCCTCCGGACCGTAGCTGAATTCGTCCGGCCGGCAATAATCGATCGGTACAACGACCCCGGAATGAATCTTTTGGTATACTGCGCTGTCTAATGTAAGAGAAGTTGATACGAGGACACTCAATGCCGAACCAGAAAGCAAGCTCTCCTCCAACCCCGCCTCCGAGCGCCCCTGCCTTGACGCTCCGGCGAGTTCCCGTACTTCCCGTTCGGGATACCGTTTTATTTCCTCATGCCGTTCTGCCTCTTACCGTCGGCCGCGAAAGCTCCATCCAGCTCATTGAATCGCTCGGCGAAGAGCGCACCATCGCCGTCACGGCCCAGGTCGACGCCCGCCTCGACACCCCCACCCCCGCCGACATGCACACCGTAGGCACCCTTGCCACCGTGCATAAAGTCGTCCGCATGCCCAACCAGAGCCGCTTCGTCTTCACGGAAGGCGTCGAGCGCGTTCGCGTGGTGCGCTATGTGCAGACCGAGCCCTTCATGGTGGCCGAAGTCGAGACCCTCGAAACCGTCGAAGGCGAGGCCGGCGCCAGCATCGAAGCCCTCGTCCGCATCGTCATCGGGCAGTTCCAGCAGATCGTCTCCGAATCCCCCACGCTCTCCGACGAGCTCCGCACCATCGCCGCCAACATTGAAGAGCCGAGCCGCCTGGTCGACTTTGTCGCCAGTTCGCTGCCCTTCCTCACAACGGACGACAAGCAGCTCCTTCTCGAGACCCCCGGCGTCGCCACCCGTCTCGAGCTGATCAACACCCATCTCGCCAAGGAGATCGAGGTCCAGCAGCTGCGCGCCAAGATCCAGAACGAAGTCCAGGACCAGGTCCAGCAGTCGCAGCGCGATTACTACCTGCGCGAGCAGATGAAGGCCATCCAGAAGGAGCTCGGCGAGCAGGACGAGGGACAGCGCGAGATCGAAGAGCTGCGCAAGAAGATCGACGAAGCCGGAATGCCCGAGGAGGTCAAAAAGGAGGCTCTCAAGGAGCTCGCCCGCCTCGGCCGCATGTCCCCCATGGCCGCCGACTACTCGCTCACCCGCAACTACATTGAGTGGCTCGCGGTCCTGCCGTGGTCCAAGTCATCCGGCTCCAAAATTGACATCAACAAGGCCCGCGAAATCCTCGACGAGGACCACTACGAGCTTCGCAAGGTCAAGGACCGCATCCTCGACTACCTGTCCGTCCTCGAGCTGAAGCCTGACATGAAGGGCCCCATCCTCTGCTTCGTCGGCCCCCCAGGCGTGGGAAAGACCAGCCTCGGCCGCTCCATAGCGCGCGCTCTCGGGCGCAAGTTCCAGCGCATCTCGCTCGGTGGCATGCACGACGAAGCCGAGATCCGCGGCCATCGCCGCACCTACATCGGAGCTCTGCCCGGCCAGATCATCCAGTCCATCCGCCGAGCCGAAACCTGCGATCCCGTCATCATGCTCGACGAGATCGACAAGCTCGGCCGCGACTTCCGCGGCGACCCGGCCTCCGCTCTGCTCGAAACGCTCGACCCCGAGCAGAACAACACGTTCCGCGATAATTACCTCGACGTGCCGTTCGACCTGTCCAAGGTGCTCTTCATCTGCACCGCAAACATGCTCGACACGGTGCCGCCGCCACTGCTCGACCGCATGGAGATCATCCCCCTCCAGGGCTACAGCGAAGAGGAGAAGCTCCACATCGCCAACCGCTACCTGATCCCGCGGCAGATCAAGGAAAACGGCATCACGACCGACCAGATCGAGCTCCCCGACGACTCGGTGCGCCACGTCATCCGGCACTACACGCGCGAAGCCGGCGTGCGCAAGCTTGAACAGGTCATTGGGACCATCTGCCGCAAGGAAGCCCGCCGCGTTGTCGAAGGCAAGAAGGAGAAGCTCGACGTCACCTTCGACACCATCAAGGAGTTCCTCGGCAACATTCAGGTCCGCGTCGAAACCGAGGTCGCCGAGCGCGTCAAGCGCCCCGGCGTCGCCATCGGCCTCGCCTGGACGCCCGCCGGAGGCGACATCCTCTTCATCGAGGCCAACAAGATGAAGGGCAAAGGCGGCTTCACTATGACCGGACAGATCGGCCAGGTGATGCAGGAATCAATGCAGGCCGCGCTGACCTGGGTGCGCTCCAACGCCGACAAGCTGGGAATATCAGAAGAGTTTTTCAAAGACCACGATATTCACATTCACGTACCGGCGGGCGCTATTCCGAAAGACGGACCCTCAGCCGGCGTAACCATGGCAACAGCATTGGTATCGCTGCTGACGGACCGGCCGGTGCGTCCGTTGACCGGCATGACGGGCGAGATCACGCTAAGCGGCAACGTTCTGCCGATCGGCGGCGTGAAGGAGAAGTTTCTGGCGGCGAAACGCGCCGGAGTGAAAGACGTACTCTTCCCCGCGGAAAATCGCATGAACGTGGACGAAGATCTAACGCCCGAGCAACTGGATGGCGTCACGTTGCACTTCGTCAGCACGATTGAGGAAGTGCTGGAGATCGCGTTGCCGGCGTCGCGGCAGCAAGAGCGACAGGACGCGGAGACACGGGAGCGCGTGTTGAGCAACGCCTGATCGCTTAATTCTTAGGGATATAAAAGGGCAGGGATGAAAATCCCTGCCTGTTCCTTTTTTAGAGTGATTTTGACCAGGGGCCCATTTTTTTTACTTAGTTCCTGCTTTCTCGTGAGCTTTTGGCCAGCAGCAACTCAGCCAGAGGCATCCAAACGATTGATTTCCCAATCATCGCGGACGCCCGAGTCGGAGTTCTGGGCGGCAGTTTGATGATTCAGAGTGGCTGATGAGCTTTTTACTACGGAAGATCTCCGCTAATCCGGCGACGATTTTGTTGGTTACACTCTGCGCAATGTCCGGGAGTGTTCGCGGACAACAGGCGCAGACCAGCGTTGAGGCCTATGCCGACGCAATCAAGCAATCGGTGATCGCACAACGGATTGTCGCCATGGAGCACTACCTGACCCTGCCGGGTGTAAGCAGCTTAAAGGTAGATGCGCTGGAGTTCCTGATCTGGGACCACCTGCGCCTTGGACATCAAGCACAAGCGCTGAAACATGCACAGGAATTGCTGGCGCTTGAGCCGGCAAACCCGATGGCGATCGCGGTGCTGAACCAGGAGCAGTCGACCTTGCGCGGAAGGAACGCAATCCAAAAGCGGCTGGCGGTGCTGAACAATTCCCTTGGCGCGGTGAACCAGCTAAGACGTCCCGAAGGAATGCCGGAGCGCAATTTTCAGGTAGTGCGCCAGCAGGTGGCGCTCATGCTTAAAGGCGCCATTGGGCTGGCTCAACTCAACCTGGAAGATTATCCGGCGGCAAGGATGTCGCTGCAGGAGGCGGTGGATAGTGATCCGAACAATGTGCCCTGGGTCTATGGCCTTGGCCTGGCGTTGCTGAACGGCAGGGACAAAGATGAAT
>DATFRB010000071.1:0-42754 GCA_035263625.1 Occallatibacter sp. | reverse complement strand
TGTCAGAAAGTGAATTGAAAATCTTGCTTAGGCTGTAGCCGGACGTTCGCCACCTTTCGCACGGCCCGGCTGTAGATCCGGCTTGATCACATGCTGTACGCCGCCGTCATCCGGCTTGGAAGTCGGAGGCGGAAGCGGTGGAAGTTCCTGCCCATCGACGAGCATCTTGATCTCGGTCGCGTCCAGAACCTCGCGCTCGATCAGCGCCTTTGCAATCTTCTCCAGCGTTTCGCGGTTGTCGCCGAGAATCTGCTTGGCAGTGTTGTAGCCGTTATTGACCAGCTTGCGCACTTCCTGGTCAATCTTGATGGCAGTGTCTTCGCTGTAGTCGCGATGCTGCGCGATCTCGCGGCCCAGGAAGATCTGCTCTTCCTTCTTGCCGAAGGTCAATGGTCCCAGGCGGCTCATGCCGTACTCGCACACCATGCGCCGCGCCAGGTCGGTGGCCACTTCAATGTCCGAACCCGCGCCCGTCGACATCTGGTTGAGGAAGATCTCCTCCGCCACGCGCCCGCCGTAGGCCGTCGCCAGCCGCGTTTCCAGGTAGTCGCGCGTGTAGTTGTGCCGGTCGTCGGGCAGGTACACCGTGACGCCCAGCGCCATGCCGCGCGGAATAATCGTTACCTTGTGAATCGGGTCCGAGTGGTCGCGCAGGTACGACACCAGGGCATGCCCAGCCTCGTGATACGCGGTCACCCGCTTCTCCTCGTCGGTCAGCAGCATCGACTTGCGCTCGGCGCCCATCAGCACCTTGTCCTTGGCAAGTTCGAAGTCGTACATCGTGACCTGCTTGCGGTTCAGCCGCGCGCCATTCAGCGCAGCCTCGTTCACCATGTTGGCCAGGTCGGCCCCCGAGAATCCCGGCGTCCCGCGTGCCAGCACGTTCAGGTTCACATCCTCCGAGATCGGGACCTTCTTCACGTGTACGCGCAGCACTTCTTCGCGTCCGCGCACATCCGGCAGTCCAACCACAACGCGGCGGTCAAAGCGGCCTGGCCGCAGCAACGCGGGATCAAGCACGTCGGGCCGGTTCGTCGCCGCCACCAGGATCACGCCGTCATTCGACTCGAATCCGTCCATCTCAACGAGCAGCTGGTTCAGCGTCTGCTCGCGCTCGTCGTGCCCGCCGCCCAGGCCGGCTCCACGATGGCGTCCCACGGCGTCGATTTCGTCGATGAAGATGATGCACGGGGCATTCTTCTTGCCCTGCTCGAACAGGTCGCGCACGCGGCTCGCGCCCACGCCCACGAACATCTCAACGAAGTCCGAGCCGGAGATCGAGAAGAACGGCACGTTCGCCTCGCCGGCCACGGCGCGCGCCAGCAGCGTCTTGCCCGTTCCCGGAGGCCCCACCAAGAGCACGCCCTTGGGAATCCGTCCGCCCAGCTTCTGGAACTTCTGCGGCTCGCGCAGGTACTCGATAATCTCCTTGAGCTCTTCCTTGGCCTCGTCCACGCCGGCCACGTCCTTGAACGTGACCTTCTTCTGCTGCATCGAGAGCAGGCGCGCCCGGCTCTTGCCGAAGCTCAGCGCCTTGTTGCCTCCACTCTGCATCTGCCGCAGCATGAAGAACCAGATCGCGCCGATCAGCACGAAGGGGCCGACATTGAACAGGATCGGGAGCAGCAGGTTGCTCTGCGGTTCCTTGATCGTGGTCGACACCTTGTTCGCGCGGAGTTCCTTCGCCACGCTGTCCACGAGTCCTGCCGCGATCTGCGTGTGGAACTCGTCCTTGGCCCCCTTCATGTGGCCGTGAAGTTCGGTGCCCTGAATGGTCACGTCCGAGACCTGCCCGGCGTCGATCTTGTCCATCAGATCGGAATAGTTGACCTCCGCGGTCTTCCCGCTAAGGCTTCCGCTCCTCGAAACAACTGCCCAGAGCATCATCAGGCAGATGAGGATAAAGACCCAGAACATGATCGTTTTAACGGTAGAATTCACCAGGACTCCTTTTGCCGCCGGCAATGCCCGTTCCACGGACCCGCGCCGTCAGCCTTACCCACTCCTTAAGACGCTGATAACCCCCATCGGGTCACAGAAACTTGGCGCCTCGCGAAAGGAGACAAATCCCCTCCCCGCCCGGACGAGCAGTAAGTTCGATTGTACTCCGAGACTCCTAAATCTTGAACCGGACCCGCGGACCGCCGTCCTCGCGCATCGGTGTAATTACCCTCCCACGGAAGAGCCATTACTCCGCTCCCAAACGTTACTCCGATCGGGAGCGTTGCCAAGTCGATTCCAGCGGCGCTACTGAAATCCGGATTCCCGGCTCCCCCTCCACCTGGACCCCCTGCATCCACACGATCCTCCCGCCCAACTCCACTACCGGCCAGCGCGCACGCGCCTCTCCGGCCACCTTCATTCGCTCCAGTACCTCTTTCACCTTCCGCGGGCCGCTCGAGTGCCGCAAATGCACCCGGTCCCCCGCCTTCCACGCCCGGAGCACAGCGGTGTCCTGATGATTACGGACTTCCCCCCTCTCATGTTCCACCGCAGAGGGAGGAGGGGATCCAATCCCCGTGGGAACCATTTCAATCCTCACCCGCACTCCGAACCCCTCCCCCTCCCCCGGCACCGGAATCTCCACCTCCGCCACTTCCTTAACCGCATTTTCCGGCGCAACCGCCTGAATCGAAAGCCGCAGTTCCCGGTGCATCCGGACCCCAAGCAGCCCTCCGGCCAGTTCGCGTTTCTGCCCTGCCCGGCCTGAAGCAGCCAGCCGCCGCAGCTCCTCCGTGGCACGAAAATCCGGAGCCGCCCCCAGTCTCAACGCTGCTGCGCGGATCAGCCGCCTCTGCACCGCCGGGTGCAGTGCCGCCAGCCGTCCAAGATCCAGCGCCACGTCCTCCGCGGCTGTTCTTCCGCCCCCGCGAACAGGCTTCCCGGCCAGAATCACGCGCGGCGCCACCCGCTCCAGCTCGCCCTCCCACCAGATCTCCTCGTCGCGCGCCAGCTCCGCCATCTGCGCCAGGTGCTCCCTGAGCCGCGGATTCCACCCCTCAAGCATCGGCAACAGCTCGAGCCGGATGCGGTTTCGCGTAAACGTCAGATGCCGGTTCGAAGAGTCCTCGCGCCACTCCTGGCCCAGCGCCTTCAAGTACGCCTCCACCTCTGCCCGCGTCGTGCCGAGCAGCGGCCGCACCACCCGCCCCTCAGGAAACTCCACCATCGGATGAATCCCCGAGATCCCCTCCGTCCAGGCCCCGCGCAACAGCTTCGCCAGCACAGTCTCCGCCTGGTCATCCAGCGTATGCGCCGTCGCTACCGCATCAACTTTCAATAAGCTGCCATCATCCGGAGCGGTGCGGCGCGCTTTTGTCGCCGCGAAGTCGACGGACCCGCATCTCTCTCCGGTCATCAACTCCCGGAACCACGCATACCGCACCCGCCGCGCCGCCTCCTCGGTCGTCTCAGCGGGCTTCCCCGGCAGCCGCGCCGACTCCGCCGCCACATCCACCTTCGTCGTCAAAAACGGCAACCCGAGGCGCTCTGCAATCTCCCGTACGAACTCCAGGTCCGCGTCCGCCTCCGCGCCGCGCAGCCCGTGGTGCAGATGCGCCACGCTAAGAACCACCCCCAGCTCGGCTCTCCGCGCTTCCAGCGCCCGCAGCAGCGCCACAGAGTCTGCCCCTCCCGACACGCCCACCGCCACCCGTATCCCGGGCTTCAGTCGAGTCGTATCCAGCAGCAGGTTGGGAACAGCGTTTCGCACCACAGGATCATATCGCTCGCGCGCCCTGTCTTTCCTCATCCCCCCTATACTGTCCAAAATGCTGAAAACGCGCACCGCCGCCATCCCCGACGCTCCCCTCATCACCGCTCACCGCCGCGCCATGTTTGTGGCCATGGGCAGCGGAACGCCTGAGAGCCTCGACGAAATGTGCCGTCACTTCGAACCGTGGCTTCTGCCGCGCCTGGCCGACGGCCGCTACCTCGGCTGGATCACCTGCGACGGCGCACGCCCCATCGCCTCAGCCGCACTCCTCTTCCTCGACTGGCCGCCCCACCCGCTCCATCCCGCCGATTCTGTTCGCGCATACATCCTCAACGTCTTCGTCGAGCCCGAATACCGCCGCCGCGGCCTCGCCCGCTCCCTCGTCCAGCTCTGCATGGACGAGGCCCGCCGCCGCAACATCCGCGTCACCATGCTCCACGCCTCGGCTGAAGGCCGCCCTGTTTACGAGTTAATGGGATTCAGCCTTTCCAACGAGATGCAGTATGTCGAACCTGACATCAGAAGAAATCCCAACGGCTTTCCGGTTTTTCCTCCCGAAAGTACTCGGCCTACGATCGCGGATGACATCGTGAAGGAGATCGAACAGCAGGAGTTTGACCCTTCGGTGATCCACGATCGAAAGCCGGCTACGGGCTGACTGTGCAATGACTGCGACGGCCGGCGTTGGTCTCCGTTTCCTCGTCAATTTTCTGAATTGCGGCCGGGCTGGCCTGCTGACTTGCCGAATTGCCCAGCTCCCTAATCCCTAGTCCCTAGTCCCTGGCGTTGTATACTTCCCCAGTTATGCAAGTATTCGCGATTCTCCCCGCCGCCGGGTTGGGGACGCGCATGGCAGGTCCGCAACCCAAACAGTTCCTTGCCCTTGGCGGAATTCCTATATTGATCCACTCACTCCGCGCTTTTGCCGCCGTGCCGCGCATCAGCGGGATCTGCGTGGCGGTACGCAAATCCGAGATCGAGCGCGTACAGGCCCAGGTCAACGAGTACGGCTTTGCGGATCGCGTCCAGGTCGTCGAAGGCGGCGACAGCCGGCAGGAATCCGTCGCCAACGCACTCGCCGCCCTGCCCGCCCAGCCAGACGACATCGTCCTCGTCCACGATGCAGTCCGACCCCTCATCGACGCGGCCACCATCGACCGCACCATCGACGCTGTCAAGGAGCACGGCGCAGCCATCGTCGGCCTGCCCGCCGTCGACACAATCAAGCAAGTGGAGCGCACTGCCCACGGCGCCCTGATCACCAGCACCATCCCCCGCGAGTTCATCGTTCAGGCGCAAACGCCCCAGGGCTTCCGCTTCGGCCTGCTGCAATCCGCCTTCAATGAAGCCATAACCGACGGCTTCGTCGGAACCGACGAGGCGTCCGTCGTCGAGCGCGCCGGCCATCCGGTGGCTGTCGTACCCGGCTCTCAGGTTAATCTGAAGATTACCCAGCCCGGCGACCTGGAACTGGCTGAGTTCTATCTGCACCAGCGCGCCCGCTGACATCGCGGACCAATGATCCCGGGGATTCCATCGCCCGGTCCTGAGGGAATTTCCGCGCGTCTGGCTGATTTAGCTTTATCTTGAATTGGAGACCCGCTCGGAAGAATGGACACCCGCATCGGATTCGGCTACGACTCACATGAATTCAAAGCGGGCGTGCCCCTGCGCATCGGCGGCATGACGATCGACCACCCCGAGGGCCTCGCCGGCCACTCCGACGGAGATGTCCTGCTCCACGCCATCACCGACGCACTGCTTGGCGCCGTCGCCGCAGGAGATATCGGCACCTTCTTCCCGCCGGGCGACCCACGCTGGAAAGACGCCGATTCGGCCGTTTTCATCAAGCTCGCCCGTGAAGAGCTCCGCCACGCCGGATACCAGGTCGTCAACGTCGACACCACCCTCATCCTAGCCGCGCCCAAGATCTCACCCATCGCAGGAGAAATGCGCTCCCGCGTCGCCGACCTCCTTGGGATTGAACTCGACCAGGTGAGCATCAAGGCCAAGACCCCCGAGGGCCTCAACCTCGACCACGTCGCCCAGTGCCACGCCGTCGCGCTGGTGGAAAAGGCCCTCGATGAAGACGACCTCAAAAGCATGGCCGAAGTCGTAGAAAGTCAGCGCCAACTTGAAGACGTGGTCGAAGACCTGCTCAGCCAGGTCCACGGCGTACCGAAGCGCCGCACCGTATCGCCCATCTTCGATACGGAAGACATTACGTAATAGCAGGGACCAGGCATCAGGGATCGGGGATCAGAAAACAGAAGCAAAGGCTCCTCCCAGTGATCTCCCTGCCTGACCCCGTCCACCGCCTTTCCCTGGTCCCTGATGCCTAATCCCTGCCTTTTCTCTTTTCCATTGCGCAACCTCTACTGATGCCGTACCTTGGCTGCGAGCCCAATTCCACTCCAGGAGTCTCCACCATGCACGACCTCGCTCTATTGCTGGCGCAATCCCAGCCCGACGTCGCCCAGGCCCAGAAGATCGCCATTGCCATGATGGCCATCATGCCGTTCATCATCATCATCGGCCTGGCTATCGTGATTATTCCCTTCTGGTTCATCTGCAAGAAGGCCGGCTTCTCGCCCTGGCTTTCGTTGCTCAATGTCGTCCCGTTTGGCAGCCTGATCCTCTGGTACGTTCTCGCCTTCGCCGAGTGGAAGGTCGTCCCCGCTCCGTCGATGGGCTACCTGCCGCCCGCGCCTTATCCGCCGCCGCCCCCGCAGGCCTGAGCCGCTCCCGCTGCTCGGCTTTCGCCGGGGGTCTGCCGCGCCGGGCCCCCGGAGCCTCATCGTCTCGACAAGCTTCAACCACGCTCTAGG
The DNA here is from genome assembly GCA_035263625.1 of Occallatibacter sp. GTDB lineage: Bacteria > Acidobacteriota > Terriglobia > Terriglobales > Acidobacteriaceae > Telmatobacter. The sequence goes on along the minus strand of DATFRB010000071.1, from coordinate 36,211 downwards.
CGCGCGTATTTCGCTTCCAAGTTCATCTCAAATAGTGCTACGATTTCGGCAATCTTATCCCCCGCCGGAGTCAAATCATGGGCTACCTCCTCCAGCATGTCGTCATCCTGTTCGCGGTTGGCGTACCGTTCCTGCTGGTATTCTGGATGCTGCCCCTCTGGTTCATCTGCAAAAAGGCCGGTTTCTCGCCCTGGCTCACCCTGCTTAATTGCATCCCATTCGGCAACACGGTGCTTCTCTACCTGCTCGCCTTCGCCGACTGGAAGCGCCATCCGATGTTCCAGGCCGAGCCCGTTCCGCCCTCCGTAACGCATCCCGGCAAGGCCACCACCGGCCCCCATATCGTTGCCCGCCGCGTTCAGCATTGAGACCGCTGAGCTCTACTCGAAGTGCCTGACTGGTAGCATCGAAGAGGAATATTCTCTGAGATGCACGACAAATCCTCTTCTTCAGCTTCGGCTCCGCGCGTCCGTTTTGCGCCGTCGCCTACGGGTTTTCTTCACGTAGGCTCTGCACGCACCTTCATCTTCAATTGGCTCTACGCGCGCCACAATCGCGGAACCATGGTCTTCCGCCTCGACGACACCGACGTCGAGCGCAACACCGACGCCAGCGTGCAATCCATCCTCGAAGGCCTGCGCTGGCTCGGCCTCGACTGGGACGAGGAATTCAAGCAATCCGAGCGCCTGGCGCTCCACCGCTCCGCTGCCCACGCCATCTTCGATCGCGGCCTCGCCTACCGCGACTTCACCCCGGCACACGCCGCCGAAGGCGAAGCGTCATCGGCACAGGGAGCCTGGCTCTTCAATCCCGGCATGCGCGAGCTTTCGCGCGATGAATCCGACCGCCGCGCCGCCGCCGGCGAGCCCTTTGCACTCCGCTACCGCGTTCCTCGCAATGAGGGCCGCATTGTGCAATTCAATGACGCTGTCTACGGCGAAATGGCCAAGCCCTCCGACGAGATCGAAGACTTCGCGCTGCTGCGATCGGACGGCAACCCCACCTACCATCTCTCGTCCTGCGTAGACGACGCCGACCTCCGCATCACGCAAATCATTCGCGGCCAGGACCACCTGACCAACACATTTAAGCACGTGCTCATCTTTGAAGGCCTCAATGCGCAGCCCCCACAGTTCGCGCACCTGCCGCTGCTCGTCGCCCCCGACGGCGCCAAGCTCTCCAAGCGCAAGCATGGCTCCGTCGTCAGCGTCACCACCTACCGCGACGCCGGCTTCCTTCCAGAAGCCTTCATTAACTTCCTCTGCCTCCTCGGCTGGTCGCCCAAAAACGACCTCGAGTTCATGCCGATCTCGCAGCTCACCGAACTGTTCACGCTCGAAGGCGTCAACCGCTCGAACGCCGTCGTGAATTTTTCCGAAGAGTCTCCCTTCGACCCCAAGGCGGTCCACCTCAACGGCGAGCACCTCCGCGCCCTCTCTGTCGATGACCTCAGCGCGCGGCTCCAGCCGTTCTTCGACCAAGCCGGCCTCAACGCCTCTCCCGAGAAGCTCCGCGAAGTCACGCCGCTGATCCGCGAGCGCATCCGCCTCATGAGCGAAGCCCCCGCCGCTGCCGACTTCTTCTTCCTCGACCAGCTCCCGCCTTACGACCCCGCCGAGCTGATCCCCGCAAAGGGCGCTGACGCCGCCATGACGCTCCGCGTCCTCCAGCACGCGCAGCAGATCCTCGCCGCAGTGCCGGAGTGGAATCACGACTCCCTGGACAAGGCCCTCCGCGAAGCCGCCGCCACACTAGGCCTCAAAGCCGGCCCCATGTTCCAGCCCATAAGGGTAGCCGTCTGCGGCCGCAAAAACGCCCCACCGCTCTTCGAGACGATGACCGTCCTCGGCCGCGAAATATGTCTTGACCGCATCCAGAAGGCCGAAGCTAAGATGGCAGAGATTTAATCCGCAGACAAAAACTTTACCGCCGGGGGTTGGATAAGAATGATCCATTCGCCGCTCACCGTTCTTGCGCTCGCCATATCCCCCATCGTCATGGTGACTTTTGTTCTCCAGTCCTGGTTCAAGCGCGATCCGCTTTCTCAGCCATCCATTGTCGCCGCGATCCCCCTCGGCCTCAGTTCAATCGCCATTCTTCTTGGCCAGAGCGGGGTTATTCTCCTCGCGACATTTCAAGCAATTGCAACGCAACAAACTGCGGGCATGAAGGCTGTGGTCTCCGGCCTTATTGGTGCGCAACAGCCGCTCATCTGGGGCCTTCTTGATTTCCTGGCTTGCCTGGTCGTCATCTTCTTCGTCTCTACAGTTCTCAGGTACCAACGCGATGAAGAAACGCCACTGGTTCACGCCTATGTCGCACTTCCGGCGCTCATTGCCACGGCAGTAGTCTTGGTTGGGCTCTTTCTACTCGTGTACTTTCAGTACTCCACAGTCGACCTTGTTATGAAGATCGTCGATAATGCCCGCTATCAGGAACTCGCGTCGCAGTATGGCACGGCAAACCCCGCTTTCTTCGCCCGCACAATCAGCTCCCGGCTCGTCATCATTACCTTCTCGTCGGTTCCCATGCTCCTCATCCTGATCGCTTCCGGCATTCTCAACTTGCTCTGGCGGCAAAAGCAGCTGAGCAGGCAAGCCTTGGCCATGGTTCTCACCCTCGGCACGCTGATCGGTTGCGGGGTGAGCGTGCTCAGTGAACTCAGCTTCGTAGACTATCTGCGACATGTGCGCTGAAGGCGCACCATGCCCATTGCACCGGTTGCTGCGCGCCACCCGTAACATTCGTCTCGCAAAAATGAAACAATAGGAGCATGGCAGCCACAACCGGCTCGAACACGGAAAGCCCCGAAGCCCGGGACCAGGAAACCCGCACCCCATCCAACTTCCTCCGCGACATCATCGCGGAAGACGTCCGCACCAAAAAATTCGGCGACGCCTCCATCCAGACGCGCTTTCCGCCCGAGCCCAACGGCTACCTCCACATCGGCCACGCCAAGGCCATTTTTCTCGATTTCGGACTGGCCGATGAGTTCAAGGGAAAAACCAACCTCCGCTTCGACGACACCAACCCCGAAAAAGAAGAGCAGGAGTACGTAGACTCCATCCAGAAGGACGTCCGCTGGCTCGGCTTCGACTGGGAGCGCCTCTGCTACGCCTCCGACAACTTCGGCCAGCTTTACGAGTGGGCCGTCCAACTCATCAAAGCCGGCAAAGCCTACGTAGACGACCTCACCGCCGACCAGATCCGCCAGTACCGCGGCACCCTTACCGAGCCCGGCCAAAATTCGCCCTTCCGCGACCGTTCCGTTGAAGAGAATCTGGACCTCTTCACACGCATGAAGGCCGGCGAATTCCCCGACGGCAGCCGCGTGCTGCGCGCGAAAATCGACATGGCCTCGCCCAACATCAACCTGCGCGACCCCATCATGTACCGCATCCTCCACGCCGAGCATCACCGCACCGGCAACGACTGGTGCATCTACCCCATGTACGACTACGCGCACGGCCAGTCCGACTCGATCGAGAACGTCACGCACTCCATGTGCACGCTCGAGTTCGCCGACCACCAGCCGCTCTACCGCTGGTTCATCGACAACCTCGGCATCTTCCCCTCGCAGCAGATCGAGTTCGACCGCCTCAACCTCACCTACACGCTGCTGTCGAAGCGCAAGCTGCTCCAGCTCGTCCAGGAAGGCCGCGTCTCAGGCTGGGACGACCCGCGCATGCCCACGCTCTCCGGCATCCGCCGCCGCGGCTTCACCCCCGAAGCCATCCGCGCCTTCGTCACCGCCAGCGGAGTCTCGCGCACCAACGGCACAATCGACATCGAAATGCTCGAGCACTTTCAGCGTGACGACCTCAACCGCCGCGCCTCGCGCGCCATGGCCGTCCTGCGCCCGCTCAAGCTCGTCATCACCAACTACCCCCAAGATCCGAATCAGGCCCAGATCGAGTACGTCGAAGTCGCCAACAACCCCGAAGACCCGTCAGCCGGCACACGCCAGGTACCCTTCAGCCGCGAGATCTACATCGAGCAGGACGACTTCCGCGAAATTCCCCCGCCCAAGTACTACCGCCTCTCCCCCGGCAAGGAAGTCCGCCTTCGCTCCGCCTACTTCATCACCGCCACAAATGTAGTAAAAGACGCCGCGGGCAACATCACCGAAGTCCACTGCACCTACGACCCCGCAAGCCGCGGCGGAAACTCGCCCGATGGCCGCAAGGTCAAGTCCACCATGCACTGGGTCTCGGCCCCGCACGCCATCTCCGCCGAAGTCCGCCTCTACGACAAGCTCTTTTCCACGCCCGATCCTTCCGACGTCCCCGAAGGCGGTTCCTTCCTCGACAATCTCAACCCCAACTCTCTCGAAGTCATCCCCGACGCGAAGCTCGAGCCATCCCTCCCCGCCGCCGCCATCGGCGCACCCTACCAGTTCGAGCGCGTCGGCTACTTCACCCCCGACCCGGACTCCACAGACCAGAAAAAAATCTTCAACCGCACGCTTGCGCTCAAAGACACCTGGGCCAAGATCGAAAAGAAATCCGGAGCGTAGGCCTGCGGGGCCTCTATCATTCGTTCTGTCGTTCTGCAGCAGAGAGGAACCTTCATGGCCGAATTCACGCGTATCTGCGCACAGTCCGAACTGCCCCCACCCGGCGCCGTGCGCGACTTCACCGCGAACGGCCGCTCGCTCTGTGTAGCCAATTTCGAGGGTAAGATCTGCGTGCTCGACGGCACTTGTCCCCACGAAGGCGGCCCGCTCGGCGAAGGCTCCATCGAAAACGGCCGCGTCGTCTGCCCCTGGCACGCCTATGCTTTCGACGTCCACACCGGCGAAGCCGAAGGCGAACCCTCTCTCAAGGCTGAAGTTCTCCAGGCAAAGGTCGAGGACGGCGAATTGCGGGTCGAACTGTAGCCGCTATCCCGCAGCCTCGATTCTCGAACCCGGGGACGCTGCCCGCTCAAACGCGCACAATCTGCGGCAGCGCATCGAAATGCACATCGCGAGCAAGCAGAACGAGCGAGTGCTGCAACACCAGCGCCGCGATCCACATATCGTTCGTAGGAATCGGAGTTCCCTGCTTGCGCAGCTGCCGGTACACGTTCGCATAGTGATGCGTCGTCTGATCGTCCGGGTAGAGAACAGCCACGCCCGGCTTCAACAGCAACCGCCTCAGAATCGCCTCGTTCTGCGGACCCCGGTTGCCGACGGCGAACCCGGCGCGCAATTCACCCAGCACGATGAACGGAAGCCACACCTGCTCCGCACGCTCAACTGTTTCGACGACAGTAGACTCACCCCTGCAGAGGTCCGTGTAGCGATTGGTATCGAGCGCAATCCTCACGCCCGCCTCATTGCGCTGCTGGTCAGCGCCACAGCGCTTCGTCCACGGTGTCTTGCGCCGCAATGGCCTCGTCAAAGGCCGCATCCTTCCGCCAGCTTCCCGCGATGTCGCTCAGATCGCGTTCCTGGCGAGTCTGTTCCTGAAGTCCAGCGCCCCGCGCCAGCGCCCGAACGGCAATATCGTTCAAGCTCTTGCCTTCCTCCCGCGCCGAGTTGCGGAGGGCTTCATCCAGGTAGTCCGGCACGTTGCGAATCGTATACTGCATGCACTGATTGTAGGCACTGCAGGCAGATTATGCAAGCAGCCTGAGATCCACGCAGCCTCTCAGTGAACTGCCTTCGGTTAGCATGCGTATCCACAGATGTCAGCTCGATCGGCATGGGGTGTCCGTTTTCGGACAAATCCCACTATGGGTGGACACCGGCACCCGCAATCCCGCTATCGAGCCCATCTGATTCCAAAGGCTTTAGAAACAAAGACTTTTGGCTTTCGACGTGCACAGAAATCCGTGACTCGATTCCTCCGGGGGCAGCCATCATGCAAAAACTTCTCTTCGATCTCCGCGTAGTCTTCCGCCAGCTTCTCAAGGCTCCCGGCTTCTCGCTCACCGCGATCCTCATGCTGGCCTTCGGCATCGGCGCCACCACTGCCATCTTCTCCATCGTCGAAGCCGTCCTCCTCCGGCCGCTGCCCTTCCCCGACTCAAGCCGCCTCGTGGTGCTCTCCGACCGCCTCGAAGGCATCAGCGTAGGCGTTGGAGGCACGAATGAAGTTGGCGTCACCGTCCCCGACATCAGGACCTACACGCGCGACACCCACGGCTTCAGTTCGCTCGGCGGATACCAGTTCGCCGGCTTCGAGCTGAGTGGCAACGGCGAACCGGCGCAGGTCTCTGCCGCGCGTATGACCTCCGGCGTCTTCCCTGCGCTCGGCGTTCAGCCCATGCTCGGCCGCTTCTTCACCACGGACGAAGACGAGAAACGCCAGCAGGTCACGCTGCTCAGCTACGGCGCATGGGTCAAGCGCTTCCACTCCGATCCCAACATCCTCGGAACTAAGATCCTTCTCGACCGCAAGCCTTACGAGGTCATTGGCGTCATGCCAAAGGGATTCGAATTCCCGCTCATCGCCGGCCAGATCAACCGCACTGAGCTCTGGGTTCCCATGAGCTTCAGAGAAGACGAACTGATGCCTGTGGCGGCGGCCAACTGGAGCTACCAGATGGTGGGCCGCCTCAAGCCCGGTGTCACCGCTAAACAGGCCGAATCCGACGCAGAAGTCGTCGCCAAGGAGATCATGCGCGGCTTCCCGGCCATGATCGCCAACCTGCACATCAGCGCCCTGGTCCGCCCGCTCCAGGAGGAAACCATTGAAAGCGCTCGTCCCCTGCTGCGCACCCTGTTTCTTGCCGTCGCGGTCGTCCTGCTCATCGCCTGCGCCAACCTCGCCGGCCTCATGCTGGTCCGCGCGCTTCGCCGCCAGCGCGAAATCGCCGTCCGCATGGCCGTCGGCGCTCGCGCATCCACGCTGCTCCGCGGCGCCATCCTTGAAAGCGTCGTCCTCAGCGTAACCGGGGGCCTGCTCGGTCTCGGGCTTGCCGCCACCGCGCTCGCCATCGGCCGCAGCATACTCCCTGAAAGCCTTCCGCGCGTCAGCGAGATCGGCCTCAACTGGTGGGTCGTCGCCTTTGCGCTTGGTCTCGGCGTGTTCACCGGACTGCTCTGCGGCCTCGCTCCCGCGTTCGCCGCGCTGCGCACCGACGTCAACGGAACCCTCAAGGAAGGCGGCCGCAGCGGAACCGCCGGCGGCGCGCATGCCCGCCTCCGCTCCACGCTCGTCGTCGCGGAGGTCGCCATCGCCCTCGTCCTTCTCACGGCTTCCGGCCTTCTTCTGCGCAGCTTCCAGAAGATGCGCGAAGTCAACCTCGGCTACAACCCCGATCACGTCGCCACCGCGTCCTACGGCCTGCCGCAGAAGCAGTACTCGAAGCAGGAGCAGATCGACACCTTCAATCGCGAACTCCTCGACCGCCTCAGCCACTTGCCCGGCGTCACCGCTGCCGGCATAACGACCGTGCTGCCCACCGGCGGCAACAACAACAACCAGACATTCGTCGTCGAAGGCTACACGCCGCCCAAAGGCGCCGACTTGAATCTTGCAACCGTCTCCGCGGTCATTGGCAATTTCTTTCCGGCCCTGGGCGTTCCTCTCGAGCGCGGCCGCTACTTTACGCCCGACGACCGCGCCGGCAAGCAGCTTGTCATGATCGTGAATCACCGGATGGCGCAGCATTTCTGGCCAAACCAGGATCCCGTCGGAAAGCATGTGCGCATCGGCACGCCTCAGATGGAGACACCCTGGATCACAGTAGTGGGTGAAGTGGCCGACGTGAAGCTCACGTCGCCCGACGAGCCCGCCGCCGCGCAATATTATCTTCCATCGGATCAGCAAGAGGAGGATGCCGGATCGCTCGCGCAGCCGAGCGACCTCAGTGGCAACGGCGGCTCCATCGTTGTGCGCACCACCATGCCTCCCGAGCAGATGGAGAACTCCATCCGCGCCGTGGTCCGCGGCCTCGATCCCCTGCTGCCGTTGACGCAGGTGCAGACCATGGATCAATCGATCTCGCTGAGCGAAGCGCCTCGCCGCTTCAACACTGTGCTCATCTCGAGCTTCGCATTCGCCGCCGTTCTGCTGGCCATTCTCGGCATCTACAGCATCATCGCGTTCTCGGTTGCATCGCGCGTGCAGGAGATGGCCATCCGCATGGCGCTCGGCTCGCAGAGATCGGCGATCATCCGGCTGGTGCTGCGTTCCGGCGCAAAGCTGGCAGCCATCGGGTGCGTCATCGGCCTCGGCGGAGCGGCAGCAGCTTCAGGATTGATGAAATCGCTGCTCTTCGGCGTCAGCCCATTCGATCCGCTAGTGCTCGTTCTCGCCGCGGTCGCCGTGCTCGCTCTCGCCGTCACAGCCTCCACGCTTCCGGCATTCCGGGCCGCCGCCGTCAGCCCTACGCAGGCCCTGCGCGGCGAATAGCGCGAACGGCCAGGGAACAAACGAACACAGGGACAAAGATAATGGCTTCCCATCCTTGTCCCTTTTTCCCTCGGTCCCGTCGCTTTTCCACCTACCTCGCTGCCTTCCCCACCAGCAGCTTCCAGTTCGCGTAATCTGTCCCTCCCAGCGTCCCCAGCGAGTTCGCCAGGTACTGCAGGCGGGTCGTCGCCGGCGTCTTCGTCTCGTACCGGTCCGCAAGGAAGTACGGCGGCGTCGACTGCGAGTACATGTTCACCGTCGCGTGCAGATTGTCCGCAGTCGCGCCCGCGGGCAGCGAGATCTCGTACCGCACAATCGACTGCCCTTTTCCCGCCAGGTAAACCGGGTCCTTCAGCGCGTCGCCGATCGGCTGCGTCGCATGCAGATAGGGCTCCGGAATCTTAAGATCCTTTGGCCCGTGCAGGCTCCATCCCACCGGAAGCAGCCGGTTGTCCTTGATCTCGTAATCCCTCCGCGTGAACTCCGTCGTGAACTGGTGATTCACGTCCTGCGTCAGCTCCTCGTAGATCTGCACCTGCTCGCTCGACGTGATTGGCCGCGACTGGCTGAAGTGCGGCTGGTACTGCCCGTTCTGGAAAGACTCAGTCGGCAGCACATTGCCCGCCATGTCGGTGATCTGCCCAGTCGCGTTAGTCGCCCCCGAGCTGAATACCGTCTTCCCGTCCATCGTCACTTCCATGTCCAGGAATGCTCTCCTGAATCCCACGCCGCTCGGGAACCGGTGCCCGGCCTTGTTCGTCACCGTCACTTCGACGATCAGCTTGCTCCCTTGCACTTCCCACTTGGTGATCTCGACCGTCGCCGTAATCGTCTGCGCCTGCTGCACCACGTTGTCGCTCGCGGCCTGCAGGTCGGTGTTCAACCCTGACATGTAGTCCGACAGCCTCACGCCCAGCACCTCGTTGTTCAGGTCCTGGTTCACAGGCTTCAAAAACATCTGCAGCAGGAACCCATTCAATCCCAGCAGCTCATGCCGCACGAAACCCGTTTCGCGGTAGCGCACGTTCAGGTCGTCCGGCGTGGCCAGGTGCTCCGCCGCAGCGTATGTCCCGTCCTGCACGCTGGCAATCTTGTCCGTCACCTGCGCAACGTTCACGCCGGTCTTGGCGTTCGCATACCCACCCGGCATGTGGCAGTCCTGGCAACTCTTCGGCGTCGGCCCAACGCTTCCGTACTCGTTGCGGAAGTCGCTGTTCAGCCACTCCGGATAAGTCGCCTGCTCCACGCTATTCGTTCCCGGCTTCGGGCTGTCCAGCACCGGAAGCAGAATCGTGTGGCAGGTTCCGCACATCTGCGGCGACTGGATATACACGTTGTACTGCGGTTTCACGTTAATGCCCTGCGACATCGGGTACGTCGTGATCTCGTTGTCCTTGAACGGCCCGTGCAGCTCGCCCGGCGGCGTCACGTTAAACACGCCGTTGATCTGGTGATCGAGAAAATACGGCAGGCTCGGATCCTTCGGCGCCTGCATCCTGTGGCACACCTCGCAGCTGATCCCGTCCCGCGCCAGCCCGCCGATCGCGAACCCCTCGCTGTGCGGATCCGTATCGTTCACGAACGCCATCTTGTAATCTTCGTTCGGATGCTCCGCCGCAAACGTCCTCTTGCCCATCGCGTTGTGGCACTGCGTGCAGATGTTGATCACATCCTGCTGCTTCTTCTGGTCCTTCAGGTACGCAAGCTCACTGTCAATCTGCGAATAGAACACCGGATCGCGCCCCGCGAGCCCCATCGGCGTCCACCTCCACTCCCCATACGGCGACACGTTGATCGTGGGCGAGTTGCTCGCCGTCAGCACCATCGTCGGCCCCAACCCTGCGCCGGTAAGCCCGCTGTGGCACCCCGTGCACTGCGATGAAGTCACGAAACCCGCCGCCGGATTCACCACCGTTCCCGCCGGATCTGCCAGCGCCGTGTCCAGCGGCTCCGGCGGCAGTCTCTGCACCGCCGGCGGTGTCGCGCGCAGCAGCTTCACCAGCTTCATCGCCCGCACGTCTTCCTGGATCGCCGCGTTCTGCTGGTGCTGCGGAAACAGCGCCGGCGGAATCGCCTCTTCGTTCTCCATCCGCTGTCGCCGTTCGAGAGGCGCGGCCTGGCTTTGCACCAGGTCGATCATCGTCGGCCCGAATCCGCATGTCTTCGGAGGCAGCGGCGCCGTCGTGCTTCTCCACGTGTTGTCCACGCGGAACTGCAGAGGCCATCCCGGCGCGCCCTCAATGTTGCTCAGCGAAGCGAACGTGTGCTGGCTCTCCGCCGACGAGTGGCACCGCAAACACACCAGCCCGTATCCCGCGTTCGGATATTGGAACGCGTTGTTGAAGTTCATCGAGTTCGACGGCTTGCTCCCGTTCCACACCTCTGCCCAGAACCACCCATCGAACGACGCCTTCGAGTTTTTGATCATGATCGTCCAGTCGTTCGAGCATCCCAGGTCCTTCTCCGCGATGTCGCGGTAGCGCGCCGCCGGTACCGGCGAAAACTGTTCCTTGATAATCACCGCCCCGTCCGGAATGTTGCCCTTCCGCCCGTCCACCAGCCACTTCGACACCTCCGGCGAGTAGTAGATATGCACCGCCGGATGCACAATCGACGCCGTCCCCAGGATCAGCGGACCCGTGTCGCGCACCCACTTGTCCCGGCACCACCCCAGGTTGCGATATTCAAGCGTGCTCAGGTAGGCCAGCAGCTGCTTCTCCACCGCCACCGGCTCGCCAGGCGGAATGAACGCCGGCAGCTTCAATTGCGCCGGCACCGGCTGCGCATTGGGACACGGATCCTCTACTTCCTGCGCAGCCGCGGCGGCAGCAGTAAGCGATAACAGAAGGACAACACCCAGCATTCGCATCGAGCCGGCCTCCACACCAGATCTCGCAACACACGAATTTCGCGCGCGGCAAAAACAGGGCAAGCATGCGCCATCAGCGCGCACATGCCTTGCGGCGCACAATTCTGAAGTGCAGAACTCGGGGTCTCGTGAAAGTCAGACTGAATGTGGTTTACAGTCGATTCGGGGAACACGCCCAGTCTCCGCGACGCCGCCCTCCATGTCAACTACGAAATCGCCCTGTACCGCCGGCGTTCTGACCGGTTGTCGCGCGAGTATCAACACCCGCACTCCGGCCATGCATGAAAGCTGCGTTGCACGCCCTACTTCCCCTTCCCCACCAGCCCCTTCAACTCCGGATGCTGCCCCAGGTAATGCAACGCGACCGGACAGATCACATCCACGCGCAGCCCATTTTCGCGCGCATAATCAAACGCCGCCTTCGCCAGCTCCCCAGCCAGCCCCCGTCCCCGCAGCGCCTCCGGAACCTCCGTATGCCACAGCGTCATCCATCCCGCGCCATCCAGCTCGAATTCGAGATAAGCAGTCTCGCCGCCCTCCTCGATCTCGAACCTGCTCATCGTGTTCTTCCCATCCCGCCGCATGTCCATACCCACCAGATGCACCTCCCGCCGCTCCGGTTCCTTATGTCTCTCAGTCCCGTAGCGTGTTCTGATGTAGGTCGAAGGGTCCCTTTGTCCCTTTGTTCCATTGTCCCTATGTCCCTGCCTTCTGGTCCCTGGTCCCTGATCCCTGGTCCCTGTTTTTTCGTCCCCCATCTTTTTCCCCTTGACAGCTTAGGAGAGCAGGCGTAATCTCCTAACCATCTTAGGAGAATTTCCTAAGCTGATTAGGAGAACCGCAATGCCCGACCAGGCCCAACTCCTCCCCGGCACCCTCGACCTCCTGATCCTCAAGGCCGTCTCTCTCGGCCCGCTCCACGGCTACGGCGTGCTTCTCCGCATCGCCCAGATCTCCGGCTCGGCGCTGCTCATCGAGCAGGGAGCGCTCTATCCCGCGCTCTTCCGCTTGGTCCGCCAGGGCCTTCTCAAAGCAAGTTGGGGAACATCCGAGAACAACCGCCGCGCCAAGTTCTACGAGCTAACCGCCGCCGGCCGCAAGCGCCTCCGCCAGGAAACCGAAGGGTGGGAGCGCCTCGCCGGCGCCATGGCCTCCGCGCTCGCCGCGCGTCCCGAGGAAGTATGAGCCTCTCCGCCTATTTCCGCTCCCTCGCCTCCCGCTTCTTCCGCCGCGAAAGCGTCTCCTGCGACGTGGAAGAAGAGCTCCGCGCCCACATCGCCCTTCGCGCCGACGACCTCGAGCGTACCGGCCTTTCCCGCGCTGAAGCCGAGCGCCGCGCCCGCATCGAATTCGGTGCCCGCGACCGCTACCGCGAAGAATCCTTCGCCACCCTCGGCGGCAACGCATTCGACAACGTTGTCCGCGACGTCCTCTTCTCGCTCCGCGTCCTGCGCAAATCCCCCGGCTTCACGCTCATCGCCGTCGCCACGCTCGCGCTCGCCATCGGCGCCAACTCTCTCGTCTTCGCTCTTCTCAACGCGCTTATCCTGCGCCCGCTCCAAATCCCCGATGCGCAGAACTTCTGGGATCTCGACCACATCGGCGCACTCAGTTATCTCTCATACCCCGAGTACCTTGACCTGCGCGACCGCAATCACACCCTCGCCGGCATTGCCGCCTATACCATCTCCAACGCCGCCATCGACACCGGTGCCGACCCGGCTCCCGCCTGGCTCATTGAAGCCAGCGGAAACTACTTTGATCTCGCCGGCATTCAGCCGTTTCTCGGCCGCTTCTTCCATCCCTCCGACGAGCGCGGTCCCAACAGCGCGCCCTACGTCGTTCTCACATACAACTACTGGCACACCCACTTCCGCGACGACCGCGGCGTCGTCGGCCGCACTATCCGGCTCAACAAGCATCCCTTCACCATCCTCGGTGTCGCGCCTCCCGGCTTCATTGGAACCCTGGCGATCTTCAGCACCGACATGTGGGTTCCCATCGTGAATCAACAGCAGATCGACGGCCTGGCTATCCTCGCCGATCGCGGCAGTCATTCGGTCATGGGAGCAGGTGTTCGCCTCAAGCCCGGCGTCACGACCGTTCAGGCCGCAGCCGATCTCAACGCCGTCCGCCTCGATCAGAACAGGGCCTGGCCTAAATTCGAACAGAAGGAACCCTACTGCCTCGTGCGCCCCGGCATCGGCGGCAACTTCCTCGGCACCGCGATCACGGCCTTCCTCGGGGCGCTCATGCTGCTCGCCAGCCTCATCCTTCTCGCGGCCTGCGCCAACCTCGGCAGCCTCTTCGCCGCCCGCGCCTCCGACCGCTCTCGCGAAGTGGCGCTCCGCCTCGCCCTCGGCGCGCGTCGCGCTCGCATCCTCCGCCAGCTGTTCACCGAGGCGATCCTTATCTCGCTCGCCGGAGGCGCAGCCGGCCTCGCAGGCTCTCTTGCGCTCCTGCACGCGCTCACTCTTTGGCGTCCGTTCCCTCAGTTTCCCATGAACATCCCCGTCAGCCCCGACGCGCGCGTCTACCTCGTCGCCCTCTTCCTCGCTCTCGCCAGCGGATTCCTCTTCGGCGCCGTCCCCGTACGCCTGGTCCTGCGCACCGATCCGTACCAGGTGATCAAGTCCACTTCGATCTCCAGCGCGCGCGCCGGCCGCCGCATCACTCTGCGCGACGTGCTCGTGGCCGTACAAATCGCCATCTGCGCCGTGCTCGTCACGTCGTCCTTTGTTGCCCTGCGCGGCCTCGCGCGCTCGCTCAATGCCCGCCTCGGCGTCGACCCGCAACACGTCATGCTCGCGGAAGTAAACCTCAGCATGGCCGGCTACTCCGACGAATCCGGCGCCGCGTTCGAGCGCCGCATGCTCGACGCCATGAAGACCATCCCCGGAGTCACACAAGCGGCTCTCGCCAACAATCCGCCCCTCAAGATGGGCTGGGATGTTACGAGCGTCTTCTCAGACCAGACCGCCGACCTGCGCCCATCGAACGAAGCCTTCACCTCCATCTCCTACAACATCTCGCCAGAATATTTTCAGACCGCCGGCACCACACTTTTCGCCGGTCGCGCCTTTACATGGAACGACGACAAAAGTTCTCCGCCCGTCGCCATCGTCAATGCGGAGTTCGCACGCCGCCTCTTCGGCTCATCGCAAAACGCGCTGGGCCGGCATTTCAAGATGCGCAGCGGCACGAGCCTTGAGGTCGTCGGCATCGCAGAAGACGGCAAATACACCGCCAACCTCGCGGAATCGCCGCAGCCCGCTGTGTTCCGCCCCCTTCTTCAGGCTCACTATCTCGACATCTGGCTCATGGTGCGCTCGACCGGTGATCCGCAAATCCTCGCCTCTACCATGCGCAACCGGCTGCGCAATCTCGACCGCAGCCTGCCCATCTTCTCCCAGACATGGAACGAATCGATGAACGGCGCGCTCTTCGCCCCCCGCATGGCCACCGCTTCTCTCGGAATCCTCGGCCTGATGGGCGCCATCCTCTCCATCACCGGCATCTTCGGCCTGGCAGCCTACTCGGTCTCGAAGCGCCTCAAGGAACTCGGCATCCGCATCGCCCTCGGCGCGCGCCGCTCTGAAGTCCTCGGCGCCGCACTCGGACGCGCCGTTCGCCTCCTCGCCATCGGTTCCGCAGCCGGCCTGGTGCTCGGCTTCCTTGCCAGCCGCGTGCTCGCGTTCATCGTCTACCAGGCCACGCCGCGCGATCCCCTGGTCCTTGCCGGAGTCGTCGTAGCCATGGCGCTGCTCGGCCTTCTTGCCACGTGGATCCCCGCCCAGCGCGCGCTGGCCGTCAACCCGCTCGTCCTTCTGCGCGAAGACTGAACGCACGGGCTGGCAACCATGTGGCTCTACCCTCGCACGGATTAACCAACCTTGAAATGGCTCTAGCGGTTTGCCGTGGCGGCGAATTTGCGAGCCATCGTGAGTAGCAGCTTGCGGTCGCTCTCGTTGATATTCGAAGAATAGCGCCGGATCTGGGTAAGGAATTTCAGCTCATCGTCCGAGAGCTTCTGCGACGGGGCCTTTCGCCCGCCGCCTTCATCGGCGAAAAACTGCGAGATGGGCAAATCGAGGGCCACGGCAATCTTTGAGAGCGTGTCAAGCGACGGAACGGTATGGCCGTTCTCGACGCGGGAGAGGTAGCACCTCAGCAGGCCGGTCTTCTTTTCAATATCGCCCTGGGAGAGGCCCCGCTCCAGCCGGTGCGTCCGAATCGTAGTGCCGATCTTCATCACGCGAGATTCCTTGCCGCCGCGATCGATTCCGCGGACCAGATGTGCTGTGTTGACACAAGAGTTAACATGCGGCCGGCACGATTGCAAGAGTGCAAAGAGCTGTTTTCGGCCAGGGAGTTACCCTTTTGTCACTCCCTCGGGGAGCGGAAGGGAAACCTTAGATAAAAGATTCGCTTCAGCGCAAAAGGTCTTCTTTGTGGCCGTGCTCCGCCCCACGCCGCGGATGAACGTAAACCTTCCCGGAAGGCGGTGCGTCTGTCAGAGTACGAGTATAGAGCGGGGAGCGCGCATGCGGGGACGGGGGTCGAAGTGGCTGGCGGGCGTCGGACTGGGTGCGCTGTGCGTGTTCTGCGCGGCGCAGGCGACGACGCCGGCAACGCAGACAGCCGGCCAGCCCGTCACACCAGACGCTCCAGCCGCGCCGGCGCCGCAATCGACAGCCCCCAGCCCTTCTTCAACAGAAACCTCAACAGCTGTCACCGGTGGAAAGCTGCACGGAGTCGTAAAGAGCGGCAACGTGCCACTCCCGGGCGTCGCCGTAACGGCGCAAAACACTCTCACCGGCAAGCGATACACCACCACGTCGGACATCACCGGCGCGTGGTCGCTCACGATTCCGCAGAACGGCCGATATGTCATCCGCACGCAGTTCGCGGCGTTCGCACAGTCGTCACAGGAAGCCCTGCTGAATGCGGCAAGCCATGAACAGACCGTGAATTTCGCGTTGCTTCTCGCCTCGCGCGCGGCTGCTCAGGAACAGCAGCAGGCCGGGCAGCCCGACGCGGCGTCGCAGGCCATCCGTCAACTCGCTGGGAATGGCCCGCAAAGCCTGAACCTGATCAACTCGCTCACTGGCGGTGCGGAAACCGATAACGCAGCCGGTGCCAGTTCAACCGCGGCAGCCGGAGCGGCGCTTCCATCCATCGCCACCAACTCCGACTTCAGCAACGAATCCGTCTCGATCACCGGACAGTCGGGCCAGGTAAGCCCCATGGCAGGCGTGGACATGGACCGGCTCCGCGACGCAATGGAGACCGCGCGCGCGCAGGCGGGCCTCTTCGGCGGCGGGCCCGGCGGGGGCGGGCAATTCGCGATGGGCGGCCCGGCCGGAGGCATGTTCGTGATGGGCGGCCCCGGCGGATTTGGCGGCGGCGGTTTCGGCGGAGGCCGTCGCGGGAATTTCCGCGGCTTCAATCCCAGCCAGCCGCACGGCACCGTCTACTGGACCGGATCGAACTCCGCATTGAATGCCGAGCCGTTCAGCCTGCGAGGCCAGGAGCAGAATCAGCCGGCCTCCGGCACCAACCGTTTCACGCTCACCTTCATGAGCGCGCCCTATATCCCTGGCCTGTTCAAGCCAAGCGGAAAGGACAATGTGTTTCTCACCGTCGCCGGATCGCGCGATTCGACGCCGCTGGACCAATACGCCACCGTGCCGACGCTCGCCGAGCGCGCCGGAAACATCCCCGGTCTCGCCGCGCCAATCACGCCCGTTCCCGAGGCCGCGGCGCTACTCAACTACATTCCTGAGCCGAACCTGCCCGGCGACACGCAGAACTACCATCTGCTCACAACCGAGCAGTCCAACCACACCCAGGCCGGCGTCCGTTACATGCGCAGCTTCGGCGCCAACGCATCGCCGTTCGGATTCGGCGGCCGCGGCGGCGGCGGGGGTGGCCGCCGGCCGCAGCAATCGCAGGGGCTCCGCCAGAGCATCAACGTGAACTACAACTGGTCGCACTCCGCGTCAGACGAAGCGAACATCGAACCGATCCTCGGCGGCAAGCAGAAGTCGGATTCCGATTCTGTGCAGGCCGGCTACACCATCGGCTATCACAAGGTCACCAGCATCTTCAACGCAAGCTGGAACCGCAGCAACGCGCGCATAACCAACTACTTCACGAACGGCGAAGACATCGCGACCACCCTGGGCATCCTCGGCCCCGGTGGCTCGGCGCTGAACAAGAGCCCGCTCAACTACGGCGTTCCTTCGGTCACGCTGTCGAGCTTCACCGGCATCAGCGAAGCGCAGCCGAGCTTCTCGATCGCGCAGACCATCTCGCTCTCGGAGACCCTTTCCTGGATCCACGGCAAGCACAACCTTCGCTTCGGTGGCGACTACCGCCGCGTGCACCGCGATTTCCTCGGCGGCAACAACGCGACCGGCACATTCTTCTTCACCGGCCTGTACACCGGCTCGGCCTTTGGCGATTTCCTGCTCGGCCAACCGCAGGAGACCACCATCTCTTCCGCCGAAAGCAAGAGCTACCTGCGCGACAACGTCTTCGACCTCTACGCGCAGGACGACTGGCGCACGCGCTCGAACCTGACGCTCATGTACGGCGTGCGCTACGAGTTCTTCGCGCCCTACACTGAGGAGTACAACCACCTCGCGATGGTCGACACAAACCCCTCGGGCGGCTTCACCAGCGTCGGCCAGGTCGCTGCGGGACAAACAAGCGCAAACTTCGGCTCCCTGCCCAATTCGCTCGTCTTCCCCTATCGCCTCGGATTTGCCCCGCGTGGCGGCTTCGCGCTGCGCCTGCCGAAACAAACCGTTCTGCGCGGTGGATACGGGATGAACTACACAGTGGGCATGTACTCGACGTTCGCTTCCACCATGGCATACGAGCCGCCATTCGCCAACGAGCAGACGAATGAGGCCACAACCTCGTGCCCGAACCCTGCCGTGCCATGCTACTCGCTCGCCAACGGATTCCCCGCGCCGGCCACACTCGGAAACTACTCCGTCGATCCGCACTATCGGCTCCCCTACGTGCAGGTGTGGAACCTCGACGTGCAGAAGAGGCTGCCCTGGGGAATCGTGATGAACGTCGGATACAACGGCTCAAAGGGCAGCAATCTCGACATCAAGATCGCGCCCCGCGCCGTGCCGTCGAGCCCCACCACGAACCCCGGCAATGTGCTGTTCTCCTACGAGCAATTCGGCGCGTTCTCGCACTTCAACGCAGGAACCCTGCGCGTGAACAAGCAACTGACCCACGGCTTCGCCGTCGGCGCGAACTACCAGTATTCGCACTCGATCGACGATGCAAGCTCGGTGGGCGGCGCATCTACCGTAGTCGCGCAGAACTGGCAGGACATCGAAGCGGACGTAGGAAACTCGACCTTCGACGTGCGCCACAAAGTAAGCGGAAGCTATCTCTACGAGCTGCCATTCGGCCAGGACAAGTTCTACTTCACCACCGGCAAAATGGCGCACATCCTCGAAGGGTTCTCGATCTCCGGCACCTTCACCTTCGCCACCGGCACGCCATTAACGCCAACATTCCAGGCGGACATCACCGACGTCGCGCGCGGCACCACTGGCACGTTGCGGCCCGATCGCGTGCCCGGCGTATCGCTGACCGAAGGCGGCGGCACTCTGGGCCGGTGGTTCAACACCGGCGCATTCGTTCAGCCGGCCGGCCTCTACGGCACCGCATCGCGCAATCTGATCGAAGGCCCGGGTATTGTGCAGAACAACATGTCGCTTTCAAAGACAATGCAACTTGGCGAGACGCGCAGCATGGAAATCCGCGCAACCGCCGACAACGTGTTCAACACCGTGCAGTACTCCGGCGTCAACACCACCATGTTCACCAGCCACGAGTCGCAGTTCAGCTCGCCCTTCGGTCAGGTGTCATCAGTGGGAGCGATGCGGTCATTTCAATTTCTGGCGCGGTTCAGGTTTTAGGAAGCTTCCGGTAGTTTTTTCTCGCTTCTAGGCTTTGTAAGCTTGCTCTGGGCTTTGTAACAGGGCACGACTTTAGTCGTGCCGCATATGCCACACGAAAGACTCTGGGCTTCAGCCCCTGCGTCCTCTTCGAGCTGAGAAATCGATGCGCATGAGAATCTACAAGACGATCGCGGCGGGATTGACGGTGGGGATGATGATGCCGCCGATAGCACTCGCGCAGACCGCACCACAGCCCTCATCGCCCCAATCCGCGCCACAAGTCCAGACCACTCCCCAGTCCGGCTACACCATGAAGGTCAACGCCGAGCTCGTCCTCACCAACGTCGTCCCGCGCGACGCCAAGACCGGCGAGGTCGTGCGCGGACTCACGCAGAGCGACTTCACCGTCTACGAAAGCGGCAAGAAGCAGCAGATTGCGACATTCGATTTTCAGAGCGTCGACATGGCCACGCCGCTCAACGAGGCGACTGTGAGCGGCCTCGCTGCGGGAACCACCGGCCCCGGATCGAAGGCCGTCGTCGTGGCAAAACCCGAGGACCTGCGCAATCACCGCCTCATCGTTCTCTTCTTCGATCTCACCTCGATGCAGCCCGAGGACCTCGACCGCAGCGTCACCGCCGCCCAGGATTTCCTCCGCAAGAAGATGCAGCCCGCCGACCTCATCGCGCTGGTCTCGCTCGGCGACACCCTCAAGGTCGACCAGGACTTCACCGCCGACAAAGACGCGCTCATCAACGAAGTCGGAATCTACAACGGCACAGAAGGCCAGGGCTTCGCGCAGGGCGCCACCGCCAACAGCAATCAGGTCGAAGACACAACCAGCTACACGCCCGACGAAAGCGAATACAACGACCTCAACACCGACCGCGAGCTGTTTGCTCTCCGCGCAATCGCCAAGTCGCTCGAGCGCATCACGGAGAAGAAATCACTGCTCTACTTCTCCGGCGGCATCTCGCGCGATGGAATCGAGAACCAGGCGTCGCTGCGCGCGGCCGTCAACGCCGCCGTTCGCGCCAACCTGTCCATCTACAGCCTGGACACGCGCGGATTGCAGGCGGTCCTTCCCGTCGGCGATGCGTCCACGGGCAGCATCCGCGGGCAGGGCGCATACAACGGCGGCGCGCTCGGCAGCAACATGAACGCCAACTTCGCCTCGCAGGAGGTGATGGGCACTCTCAGTTCCGACACAGGTGGCAAGGCTTTCCTCGACTCCAACGATTTTGCGCCGGCGTTTGCGCAGATTCAAAAGGACACGTCGGCCTACTATGCCATCGGGTTCCACTCCACCAATCCCGCGCGCGACGGCAAGTACCGCAAGCTGACGATCAAGATCAATAAGCCCGGCATCAAGCTCGAATACCGGCAGGGGTACTACGCGCCCGCCGACTTCGCGCACACGGGCAATGAAGACCGCGAGCAGGAACTCGAAGATCAGCTCTCGAGCGACCTGCCCGCCACCGACATGGCCGTCTACCTCGACGCAATGTACTTCAGGCTCGATGAAAACCGCTTCTACGTGCCCGTCTCGCTCATCGTGCCCGGCTCGCAGATCCCATTTGTAAAAGGCGGCGACAAGGACAAGGCCACGCTCGACATCATCGGCGAGGTCATCGACGAGGTGAAGCGCCCCATCGGCCACGCACGCGAAACCGTGAAGCTCAACCTCGAGCAGTCGCAGCAGGTGCGCCAGAAGAACGTGCAATACACGACGAGCTTCAACCTGCCCCCGGGCAAGTACCATCTCAAATTCGTCGTGCGCGAAAACCAGACCGGCCGCATGGGCTCCTTCGAAGCCGACATCGTACTGCCCGAAATGAAGAAGGCCCCGCTCAAGATGAGCTCGATCCTGCTCGCCAGCACACGCCAGCCCAGCAAGCGCGAGAGCCCGCTCGTCCGCAACGGCGAGGAGTACGTCCCCAACATCAGCCACGTCTTCCGGCAGGATCAGCACCTCTATCTGCTCTACGAAATCTATGCCCCGACGCGCGAGAAGAAAGAAGACCTGCCCAAGGGTGCGAAACCCGGCATCGATGTGCTCAGCAGCCTGGAGTTGATCCAGGGATCAACCAAGGTGTATGAAACGCCGCTCGTCAAGGCAACTTCGTTGAACGTCGAAGGCCGCGACGCGGTAAGCGTCGAGCTCGATGTGCCGCTCAGCGGCCTCAAGCCCGGCCAATACATCTGCCAGCTAAACGTAGTCGACGATGCCGCCGGCAGCTTCGCATTCCCGCGTTTCGCCGTGCTAGTAAAAGAGCCCGCGCCTCAGCCCGCGTCACCTTCATCAGGATCAGGCGGGCGCTGAGCGCCGGGCACGTTCACGTGATCGTAAGGGCAATGGCGGCAGCCCGACCCGCAGCAGGTCCCGCGCTTGAGGTGATAAGCCGCGGTAAAGACCATGAGCCCGTTTTCAATGTAGAAGTCCTCGGGACCAAGAGGCGCAGATCGGTTCGCAATATCCTCGGCAAGCCGGCTGTCGATCGCAGCCGACTCCGATTCGGGTTTTCCCCTGATCGCCATAGTTAGAATTGCAGTATGACATTGACCGCGACGGAGCGCGCGCGCCGCATCAAAATCCTCCTCTTCGACGTCGACGGAGTCCTCACCGACGGCACCATCTGGCTCGTTCCCGCCCCTGCGGGAGGCAGCTCTTTGGCCGCACAGCAGCTCAAGGAAACGGTCGGACAGATCGGCTTCGGCATTCAGTCAACCACCATGATGGAAGCCAAAGGCTACAGCGCGCACGATGGCGCCGGCATTTCGCTAGCGCGCATCGCCGGCCTCAAGTGCGGCGTTATCACCAAGCGCGTGAGCGAAACCGTCGCCACGCGCATGCGCGACCTGAAGATGGAATACGTCTTCATGGGCCAGGCGTTCAAGATGAAGCCCATCCGCGAAATCATGGAGAAGGAAGGCGTCACGCTAGACGAGATCGCCTACGTCGGAGACGACGTCATCGATCTTCCCGTGATGCGCCAGGTTGGCCTCGCCATCGCAACGGCCAATGCGCGCACGCAGGTCAAGGCCGAGGCACATTTCGTAACGGAGCACGAAGGCGGCTACGGCGCCGGCCGCGATGCAGTCGATTTCATCCTCGAAGCCAGGGGGATCCTGGGCAAGTGCATCGAGACGATGATCGATGAGAGCAACCCCATCTCGCCGTCAATGGACATAGGCAACAGAGGCGACAACGCTTAGAGCAGCTTCGCAATTGCCGCCCCTTTATAACCCCCGCTCCCTACCGGATCATCTTCAGAGTCCGGCGCCACCGCGTGTCGGTAAAGAAATGCAGCACCACGTGCCCAAGCCACGCAACCTTATGCCCGATCCCGGTCTTGTCGTAATCGCTCTCCGCCGCTTCAAACGACCAGTAGTTGAACAGCGGCCGCCCCAGGATGTTCTCCCTCGGCACAAATCCCCAGAAGCGCGAGTCGGCGCTGTTGTGCCGGTTATCGCCCATCATGAAGTACTTGCCGGGCGGCACGACAACGTCGCCATCGACGACGTGGTTATGGAAATCCACTTCCCACGATTCGGGGATCAAGTTGCCGGGTTGCGACACGGGAGACACTGCCGGGAACTCGTCGAGGAAGACCTGATCGGACGTCGGCGTCATTTGTCCCTGCGGAGGAAGCGGCTGAGCGACGCCGTTCACGTAGACAACACCCTCATGCAGATGAATGCGATCGCCCGGCACGCCGATGCAGCGCTTCACAAGGGGGAGATGCTCGTACTCGCCGGTCGCCTCGTTGTAATCCGTGACCGGTTTGATGAACACCAGGATGTCGCCGCGCTTCGGCTCCCGGTAGTGGACCAGCGGCATCCACTTCGCCGGCGGCTCCAAAGTGATCCGGTCCACGAGCAGGTGATCGCCGATCAGCAGCGTGTTTTCCATCGATCCCGACGGAATCACGCGGTTCTCCCCGAGGAGAGTCAGGATGAACAGCCCCACCACCAGCACCGAGTAAATACTGGCCACAGCTTCAAAAGAAGTTTCTTCAGCCGGCTTGGCCGCAGGCTCGATGGCAGGCCGCTCCATTGTTGCAGTTCGTGTCTTCATCGACAACCAGAACCCGTAAGTCCGGGGCTTGAGGCCATCCTACCTGATCATTTTCAGCGTCCGGCTCCAGCGCGTATCGGTGAAGAAGTGCAGGGCCACATGCCCGAGCCACGCGATCTTGTGCCCGATCCCCGTCTGGTCGTACTCGTTGTCCGGCGTCTCGAACGACCAGTAATTGAACAGCGGCCGCCCCACGATGTTCGCCCGCGGCACGAACCCCCAGTAGCGCGAGTCCAGCGAATTGTGCCGGTTGTCGCCCATCATGAAGTACTTGCCGGGCGGCACCACCAAGTCACCATTCTGAAGATGATTGGGAAAATCGACCGACCACGCCTCCGTAGCTCCACCGTCAGGTGTCGGCGGCACAGACGGGAACTCATCCAGGAAGACCGGATCGGATGCAAGCATATGGCGCCCCGTCGCCGCGGTTGGGTACGCCACTCCATTTACATATACGGTGCCCTCGTGAAGATGCAGATGATCGCCCGGCACTCCAATGCAGCGCTTCACGAGGTAAAGGTACTGGTACTCGCCGTTCACCTCATCCGGCACAGGCTTGATGAACACCAGGATGTCGCCGCGCTTCGGCTCGCGGTAGTGCACCAGCGGCATCCACTTCGCGGGCGGGGCAAGCGTGATGCGGTCCACCAGCAGGTGATCGCCGATCATCAGCGTGTCCTGCATCGACCCCGACGGGATCACGAAGTTCTGTCCCAGGAACGTGAGGATGAATAACCCCACCACCAGCACCGAACAGATGCTGGCCACGGCTTCAAACGGAGTTTCTTCAACAGGCTTGGCCGCGGGTTCTGTGTCAGGGCGCTCCATCGTTGCTGTCGTGGTATTTTTCTTCGTCATCCTGTTGCTCGTTGTCCCCAAACCGGCAGCCGCGCGTGACCATTCGCCGCTCGCTCATCCCCGCCACTGGTCACTGACCACTAATCACTGACCACTGTCTTTTAATGCACAACCCTGAAGATCCGCTTCCAGCGGGCAAATTCCGCCAGCCGGGCCGAAAGCTCTCTGTCGTGTCCGAGTCTATCATCCGCTGCCTGCTGCACATCCGTCTTCGAGGGCCGCCTCAGCGAGAAGTAAATCACCAGCGGCCGCGCCACAATGGCCTGTCTCGGCACCAGTCCCCAGTAGCGCGAATCATCGCTGTGGTTGCGGTTGTCGCCCAGCACGAAGTACATGCCTCCCGGCACCACCAGCTCGCCATCATGCGTCAACGACGGCATCTGCCGCCACCAGTCGGATTGGATATTCGGATCCGTGTAGTCGCGCTCCGGAAAATTGTCCCGGAAGGGATCGGCCACCGCGGGCTCAAACGCCGCGTACGGTTCTTCAAGCACAGTCTCGTTCACGCTCACGCGTCCGTTCTCCATGCGGATCCGATCTCCCGGCACCCCGATGACGCGCTTGATCAGCATCGGGTAGAGCGGGTCGGGATGATGGAATACCACGATGTCCCCGTGCTCCACGTCGCGATATGGCAGAATCATCCGGTCGAATCGCCCTGCAAATGTATCCGGCTTCCCTGCCGGTGCGAGAACCTGCTTGTTCACCAGCAGAAAATCCCCCACAAGCAGCGTGTGCTCCATGCTCTCGGACGGGATCAGGAACGGCTGCAGCACAAACGTCAGCAGAAACAGCGCCACCAGGATTGTCCGCAGCAGCGACGCCAGCGCCTCCGGCACCGTAGGCAAATGCACCCTCATGCTCGCAAGCCAGTGAGCCCGCGGCGCCCCCACCCCCACGGGCAACTCGTTCGGAGGCTCAACCGGTGTCTGGATCTGGGTGCTCATTCCGCCGTTGTTTCCTCCGCCGCATGCTGTGTCGTATTTTCCTCGGCTCCGTCGCTCTTTGTCAGCCGTGCCAGGGCGTTCCGCGCCGCGTCCTGTTCGGCGCGCTTCTTTGTGTTGCCCATGCCGCGTGCGAGAGCGCTCCCCCGCTCGCCGTCGGCAGGCTTCACCCGAACCTCCACCAGAAAGCGCTTGTGGTGGTCCGGCCCGCTCTCGCTCTTTACCTTGTACACCGGCGTACCCATCCGCTCCGCTTGCAAATACTCCTGCAGCGCGGACTTGTAATTCCCCAGTGCCGCTCCCGACTTGAGCTCCCTTGCCAGCTCTTCCGCCGCGTCGCCCATCACCCGCCGCCGCACGAACTCCCGCACAGGCTCGAGGCCGCCATCCAGAAACATCGCGCCAAGCACCGCTTCCATCGAGTTCGAAAGCACCGTGTTCTTCCGCCGCAGCCCGCTTCGCTCTTCGCCCCGGCTCAGCCTGAGATGCCGCCCGAGTTCCACGGCCTCGGCGACCTCCGCCATATGCTGCCGGCTCACCAGGTGCGCTCGCATGCGCGTCAGCTCGCCTTCGCGCAGCTCGGGATGCAGCAGAAACAGCGCCTCTCCGACAACCAGCCCGAGCACTGCGTCGCCCAGAAACTCCATGCGTTCGTTATCCTCGGCCGGGTCTTCTTCGCCCCGTTCGAGCGCCAGTTCGTTCGCCAGCGATCGGTGGGTGAGCGCGCGTACCAGCAGCTCGGGATTGGAGAATCCATGCCCGAGTGCCGCTTCCAGTTCGCTGAGAACAGCTTCCACGCGTGCCTCAATTTGATTCTGGAATGGTTCCGTGCCTAACCTCTACCCGGCGTCCATCTCAAATCAGTTAGACGCAGCTCCTCGTCGCGCCGCCTCCCGCAACCTGCTATTGCGGCTTCGATGCCGGGGTCGCCGCGCCCGGCTTTGCCGGCGCCGAGTCCGGCCCATCGGCCGCGTCGTCCTCTTCACAACTGTGCCCCTTCACCGCATATGGGGCCTTCACTCCGCGCTCGGCGGCCAGCCGCGTATCCTGCTCGCCATCGCGGTTTTCAAGCGCCAGCTTGTACTCCGATACCGCCTCGCCCCGCTTGCAGTCGAGGTCCAGCATCCGGCCCAGGTAAATGTGTGACCACGCGATCAGCCGCGGCTGCTTGCTCGTCGCGAGCGTCGTCTGGAAGCGGTTGATCGCCTCCTCCGGGTGCCCCGTCATCGCCGCTGTCCGCGCCAGGATGAAGTTCGCCCGCGCCGAATCCGCCACAGCCTGCAGCGAGTCCGACTTCTCCGCCAGCGCCTGCCTTGCCAGCGCGCCCGCCCCGGTCACATCCCCCGTCTGCAGCTTCGCCTCCGCCAGGTCCAGGCCCTCAAGCTTCTTCGGCTTCGGCCGCACCAGCACATCCTCGTCCGCCTGCGCATCAAACTGGAGCTGCCGCGCCCGGTGCACCTGCTGCTCAACGTCCATGCTGTACACCATCTCGCCGATCGTGTCCTTCAGGCTGGCCGGGTCCTTCTCAAACTGGATCAGCTGCTCGTAGAAGTACTGCGTCAGCACAAAGCCCTGCGTCATGTCGTGGCGCACCAGCGTCATCCGCACCGCTTCCTGCTTCTGGTCGACCACCTTCTTCTCGTTCTCGTAGCGCGGCATCTCGAATCGCTGGATCCCCGGCGGATACTTGTAATTCGGAATCCCCGTATCCATCGTCCGCGCCTCGATCGCCTTGATCAGGCACTCCACCGTGAGCGGAACCGTATCCGACCGGTACCGGAAATCCAGCGGCGCCTCGCGGATCTCCTTCAGCACCGGCTGCGTCCGGTCGATCGCGTTCGCGTGCACATACAACAGCGGCTCGATCATGTAGTGCAGATACGTGTGCCGCACGTCGTTCATCCGGATCGCCCCGTTCTGCGGCGACACCACCACCACGTAATCCGTGCCGTAGATGCGCGCGTTCACCGCCAGCGGAGAAAGCATCGGCTCCACCACCACCGTGAACCGCCGCCCGCTGTATGTCTCCGCGGGCTCCTTCAGATAAAGGTTTGTGCTCACGATCATCTTCGAAAGCGGATCGTGCAGGTGGTCAATCTCGTCGTCGTACGTGTGGTGCACCGCCAGCCAGATCCCGTGCAGGTCCGTCGCATCCACAAACCCCTTCAGCATCGGCACAATGTCCGCCACCGACACCGCATCCGGCGGCATCTCGCTCAACTCCGCCGCCATTTCCAGCTCCGGCGGCGGAGTCAGATAAAGCGACAGCGAAATGTACTGCGAGATGTCCCTCTCCGTGCCCGTCATCCGGTGCTGCGCGATGAACAGGCAAACCTTGTCGCGTGCATTGCGCGCGTCCTCGCTACGCTCCAGCGCCTTGTTCAGCTCATCGCGAACCTTCGCCCGCACAGGCTCGCTCTCCGCCAGCCCCTCGTCGTAGCCGCATTCGTTGAGCGCCGCGGCCATCAGGAACAGCGGCTCCGACCCCACCAGCCCCACTGTCGGCCCCGCCGGATCCACCAGCGCCGGGGTCTTCTCACGCGGCTGCAGCACATTGGCCGGCGCCCGGTCGGAACTTGAAGAAGTTTGGGGAGTTGAAGAACTTTGAGAAGAAGAGGAAGCCGCGGGAGTCTGGCTTGCGGCGGGCTCAGTCGCCAGCCCGACGCACAGCAGTACGCCGGCAAAAGCAGCAGTGAAAGTCACACGGAACGCGCGAAACGGCATCAATAATTAACCCTGCCTGAAGTCTAGTTAGACTCCCCGGCAGGGTCAAACGGTAGAACAGGGACCAGGCACTAGGGACCAGGGACCAGATTGGCAGGAATGAGGGATTGAAGAAAGTACCGATCAGGCTTGAGGAGCGAATGCTCTGGTCGAAGTGGAGAAGAGATGCAGAGACTGGAACCGGGATGAGGAATGCTCAGACCTACCCGTCCAAGACATACGGCTATCGGTAATGTCGACGGGCAGATAAGGGAACGGCGAGCAGAAGGCTCCCTCTTCCCCTGTCTTTCTGGTCCCTGGTGCCTCGTCCCTGTCTTTCTGGTCCCTGGTCCCTGATGCCTGGTCCCTGTCTTCACCCCTTCACCGACACCCCGGCGAAGTTCAGCACCACAACCCCGCGCACCGGCTGCCCGAAGAACTTCGCGGGCTCGAAGCGGTCGGTCAACAGCAGGGCCTCCACATCGGCCCGGGTCTCCTGGTCGTCAGGACCCGAAATGATGTCGAAGTCATACACCTCGCCTGACCCGTTGATATACGCCTCCACCACCACCGGCCCCGGCAGCCGGGCAATATCGTTATCTCCCGTGCCCTCAAGCGAATAGAGCAGCCGCGGCGCCGTCGCATTGCCCAGCGGCTCATCGCCTGCCCGGGCCACCTGCGGGTTGGCAACGATGCCCACCAACACCGCGACCGTGCCCAGCAGCAGCACTGCCGAAGCGAACCCCGCCGCCGCCTGCAGCAGAAACGGTCCAACTGTGTTGCGCCACGCCAGGGCCCATCTTTCGAAAGGGCGTCTCGTCTGCCTTGCCCGCTCGTGGCTCACCGCAATCCGGATCTTCAGCAGCAGGTCCTTCGGCTCCTCCACCGGCCCCAGTGCCGACAGCCCGGCCTGAACCTGCCGCAGCGACTTCCACTCCACCGCGCAGCCGGCGCACCCCTCAATATGCGCGGCCATCGATTGCATCTCCACTCCCGTGAGGCGCCCGTCAAGGTACTCCGTGAACTTCGCCTGCATTGCATTGCAGCCGTTCATCTTGCCTCCTCTCCAAGGGGCATGTCGAGCGGGTTCTGTGCCGGTGCGTGCTGCTCTTGCATCTGGGCCGTCAAAATCGACTTCAGGCAGGCGCGACCGCGCACCAGCCGCGACTTTACCGTTCCCAGGTTCACGCCCTGCATCTCCGCCACTTCCTCGTAAACGAAACCCTCTATATCCCGCAGGATCAGCGTCGTTCGATACGGCTCCGGCACCCTCTCGAGCGCCGCTTCCACCCGGGCCCGCGTCTCCGCGTGCGCCGCCGCGTCAAACGGCGACTCGCCCGGATCCACCAGCAGTTCCTTCAAGCGAATCGGCGCCGGCGAATCGCTCTCAGAAATCTCCTGCTCGATGGGCACTTCCTGCTGCCGGTGACGCATCCACCACCGGCGCTGATTCGATGCTTCCCGCAACGCAATCCGGTAAATCCACGTGCGCAGGCTCGACTCGCCGTGAAAGTTCCGCACGCCCCGGAAGACCTTTACGAAGACTTCCTGGGTAAGATCAGCGGCGTCCGCGCGGTTCTGCACCGTGCGCGCCAGAAGGGAAAAAATAGGCTGGTGGTAGCGCGCAATCAGCCATGAAAAAGCCTCTTCGGATCCGGCCCGTAACTCCGCTATAAGTGCTGCCTCTTCCGTATGAAGCGTCAGCGCGCTGGCAATATTGCCCATGGTGAGGTCCGCCTGCTCAGTCAGTGTCTCCCACCTTAACGCATGCGGCATACGTTTGGCATGTCCACCCGGCTGCTGTTGGAGATGCCAGTTCCACCGCCTGCCCCACTCTCCCGGACTGCCTCAAATTCGGCCACCGGAAATGCGCGGGAGTCGAAACCGAGGCCGGTTAGCCCCGGCCCCGCGCACTTATTCTCTTAGACACCGGAACCCCCTCAAAGTGTTCCCGGACACACAAAAGCAGGGACAAAGAACAGGGACAAAGGGACAAGGGACAGAGGGAAGTGGCAACAGGAGCAAGAAAGGAATTGGCGGACGTGGGGTAAACCCCCTGAGGCTGAGAGCTATGGGGGAGACAGCAAGGTAGTGCTTTTGTCCCTATGTCCCGCAGCCTGCCCTGAGCGAAGTCGAAGGGTCCCTCAGTCCCGCAGCCTGCCCTGAGCGAAGCCGAAGGGTCCCTATGTCCCTATCCTTTCCATCACCGCCCCCACCACCCGGTCACACCGCACAGCATGGAACGCGAACGCCTGCTTCCCCGCCGCCCCCGCCTGCGCGAAAAGCTCCTCACGTAACAGTCCGTGCGCGCGGTGCAGCCGGACCTTCACGTTGGCCTCGGTCAGGCCCAGCGCCCCGGCCGTCTCCGCCGTGCTCATGCCTTCGAGCTCCCGCAGCATCAGCACCGCCCGGTACCCGGCCGGCAAAGCCAGAATGGCCTCTTCCAGCAATCCGCTCAGCTCGTTCCGCGAGGCGTGAGCCTCCGGCGAAAGCTCTCCCGAAACCGGCTCCGTCATCGCCCTGCCCTCCAGACTGCCTTCGAATCTGGCCTCCCCATCTTCCGGGCCCCAATCCAGACCTTGGGTCCTGCCCCGCGCCGCCAGCCGCTTCAACGACTCGTTCACCGCAATGCGCGTCAGCCACGTGGAAAACTGCGCCCGGCCCTCGAACTGCCCCAGGTGCTCAAAGGCGCGCACGTAGGCCTCCTGCATCACGTCTTCACTCTCTGCGTCATCGCGCAGAATGCTGCGCACCGCCCGGTAAACGCGCTGGTTGTGCCGCCGCATCAGCAGCTCGAACATCACCAGGTCGCCGGCAAGCACCCGCCGCACTACCTCTTCATCCGTCCACTGCTCCGCCCGCGCCCGCTCCAGCATTCCCACGCCGGCCATCGACAATCCTCCACAAGCCTCTACTCTATTGATCCGGAACACGCGACTCCGTTACACAATCTCCGCACCCCTACCCTCACCCCGTCATCCTGAGCGCGCCCGGAGGACGAGTCGAAGGACCTGCGGTTGCTCCCTGTAACCAATCCCCTCCCTCCCGCTCCATTCAGTGTGGGAGGTGCACATGACAGGCGCACCAAAACTCAACTCCGCATGGTGGACGCTGCGCATCGGCCTCGGCGTCGGACCCATCTGCTCCGGCCTCGACAAGTACTTCAACCGCCTCACGCAGTGGGACATGTACCTCAACCCGCTCGTCCCCAAACTGCTGCACATCTCCGCGCCCGGCTTCATGCACATCGTCGGCGTCGTCGAGATCATCGCCGGCATCATCGTGCTCGCGCGCTTCACGCGCCTCGGCGCCTACATCGTGATGGCGTGGCTCTGGGCCATCGCTCTCAGCCTCATCGCCCAGGGCCAGTTCCTCGACATCGCCGTGCGCGACATCGAAATGTCTCTCGGCGCATTCGCGCTAGCCAAGCTCACCGAGGCCCGCGAACCGGTGTTGGAATCCGTACCGAGCCGCGCCCCCGAAACTCTCCGGCACCTCGCATAACCGCCAACGCCGGTCTTCATCCAACGCGTTTCGCAAAATCAACCCCAACCCCCGGAGGTCTCTCATGAAACGAACCGTCCTGATCGCCGCCCTCGCGCTTCTCTTCCCCGCCTTCGTCGCCGCCGAAGACTGGAGCAACGTAGCCATCGTTGACACGCAGTGCTCCACCAAGGTCAAGGCCAACCCCGATGCCCACACGCGCGACTGCGCCCTGATGTGCGCCAAAAGCGGCTTTGGCATCGTCGACCAGGGCGGCAACTACATCAAGTTCGACGCGAAGGGCAATGAGCAGGCAAAGCAACTGCTCGAGAACAGCAAGAAAAAGGACCACCTGCGCGTGAACGTAACCGGCACAAAAGAGGGCGACGTAATCCACGTCCAGTCCGTGTCGCTGATCTAGGCCGGGCGCTGAGTTCATGGTTCCGAAGCAGAGCCTTGAAACAGGGAACGCCTCTACAGCGTGGTGAAAAAGTCCCGATTGATTGCAAAAACGCGCCAGGGCGGCACTTCAGTGCCGCCGCGAGGCGCGCAAAAATTGGACCCGGGCTTGAGCCCTGATGTCCTTTCTCAGTTTTCTCAGCTCAATGGGCGTTTTTCACCACGCTGTTTCCTCGTGCCGCAACAGCGCTCCTCTATTGACTTCGGCTTGACCCCCGCACGGATCCGCCAACTCTGAAACGCTCCAGAGTGTTTTCAGAGATGGTGTGTCCGGTAACTGCGGCAGCGAACGAAGTCCTGTGCCATCGACCGCCTCGAATCCATCCACGTGAACTCCCTCACTCCCCTCCAGCCCCTCAATCCCCTCGAAGAACTCCAGGCGAACTCAAAACAAAATCCTCACCGTCTCGCCCGTTGCAAGATCAAATTTGTGCCAAATCCGACCAATAGTTTTTGATCAAAATCCCGGCTGCGTGGCCGAATATGGATCCGGAACAGCATTCGGTCAAACGTACAAGCGCCGCCTGAAAATCTCCGGCCTGTCACAAAATCAATTGCCTGCACACATACTTGTGATCAAAAACCCGGCTGCAAGCCGCTCGACGCACCGAGGCAGAGCCGGATTCCACAAACGCATTTTTTTATTTGACATAAGTCCGGCCGCGGGTATGATAAACCGCAACTTGCTTCCGTTCGGGTACCTCGGCTTCTTTACTTCCCTCATTGGCAGCACTCACCAACTTGTGGTCGGGCGCTTCCAATGCAAATGACGTCGCCTCTTCTCGCGAGGTCACCAGGGGTTCCGAACACCGGTCACATCCATAGCGAGCCGTACCTGCCGATCGCGTGACCTCATTCAGCTGTCCTCAGCATTCCCGGGGCCCCCACTCATCCCGGCTTCTTCGATTTTGAGGTGACGAATGTCCAGACCCCGTTCGATGTGGTCCCGAGAGAGTGCGTGTGCCTTCACAATGTGTTTCATTCCAGCAACCTCTGCCCCGCCATGCGCGATTCCAGCACCGCGCCGGTCGCGGCACTTCGCCATGGCCTTAGCCCTGCTCGCATTGTTCAGCGCGGCCGCTCCAGCGCAAACCGCGCACTTCAGCGGCTCGATCGTCACGCTGGGCGGCGGTTTTACTTCACCTGACGGTGTGGCAGTGGACGGCGCCGGGAACGTCTACATGACTGATTACGCGACCAATGTGGTGAAGGAGATCCCCGCCGGCTGCGCATCTTCAACTTGCGTGACGACGCTGGGCGGCGGCTTCTCAAATTTGTACGGAGCAGCAGTGGACGGCGGCGGAAATGTGTACGTCGCCGATTCCGGCCACAGTGCAATCAAAAAGGTGCCCCCTGGTTGCGCGGCTTCGAGCTGCGTGACAGTGCAGGGTGGCATCGGAATATTGATTCCCGTCGGCGTGGCGGTCGATGGCAGCGGAAACGTGTACGCAGGTGCGCACGGGTCCGGCGAGGTCCAGGAGATACCTCTCGGCTGCACGTCTTTGGGTTGCGTTACAACGCTGGGCGGCGGCTTCGCAGGTGTCGACGGCGTGGCAGCAGACGGCAGCGGAAATGTTTACGTGGCCTCTGGTTCCGGAGCCGTGAAGAAGATGCCCGCCGGCTGTGCGTCATCCAGTTGTGTGGCCAGTCTGGGCGGTATCACAAGTGCCGACTACGTGGCGGTCGATGGCAGCGGGAACGTGTACATAACTTATGGCCCGGCCAATGAGGTTCAGGAGTTGCCCGTCGGCTGCTCGTCATCGAGCTGTGTGATCGGGCTCGGCAGCGGCTTCAATGATCCCTCCGGCGTGGCGGTGGACGGACACGGGAACGTCTACGTGGCTGACTCCAACAATGCTGCAGTGAAGGAACTCATGCTCAAGAGCGTGGATTTCTTCTCCGCGCCCGTGGGATCGGCTGGCCCGGTGAGGACGTTGACATTCACCTTCGATGCGACTGTGGTGATCAGTAGCGTCCGGGTGCTGACCATGGGGGCGGCGAACCAGGATTTTACGAACGCCGGCACGGGAAGCTGCATCGGCCTCGACAAGCACACGTATGGACCGGGGGACACCTGCACGATCGACGTGGCGTTCAGCCCGAAGTGGGCGGGGACGCGCAACGGGGCGGTCATACTTACAAACCCGGGAGGCGGGCCGATCGCAACCGCGTACATCCACGGGGTGGGGACGGGTCCGCAGGTGGTGTTCACCCCGTCGGCGATCTCCACGCTGGGCGGCGACGCCTTTGTAGCGCCAAACGGCGTAGCGGTGGACGGCGGCGGCAACGTTTATATGGCTGATTACCCTGCGAGTGAGGTGTATGAGATACCCGCCGGCTGCGCGTCCTTTAGTTGCGTGACCACGCTGGGCGGAGGCCTCAGCAACCCCTCCGAGGTAGCGGTGGACGGCGCCGGGAACGTCTATGTCGCCGAAACCGGCCACAATGCAATCAAGGAGATGCCCGCCGGATGTACGTCATCGAGCTGCGTGACCACGCTGGGCGGAGGATTCTCGTTTCCCATCGGCGTAGCGGTGGACGGCAGCGGAAACGTCTATGTAAGTGCACACAGTGCAAATACGGTCATGGAAATGCCTCCCGGCTGCGCGTCTTCGGGCTGCGTAACCACGCTGGGCGGCGGCTTCTTTGGTCCCGAGGGCGTGGCAGTGGACGGCGGCGGGAACGTCTACGTGGCGGATTACGGTCACGATTTGGTGAAGGAGATGCCCCCCGGCTGCGCGACTTCGAGTTGCGTGACCACGCTGGGCGGCGGCTTCACCAATCCCGCGAGCGTGGCAGTGGACGGCAGCGGCAACGTCTATGTGGCCGATATCGCAAACACAACCGTGACCGTGATGCCCGCCGGCTGCGCGTCTTCGAGCTGCGTGACCCCGCTGGGCAGCGGCTTCTTATCTCCCTTCGGCGTGGCAGTGGACGGAAGCGGGAACGTCTACGT
The DNA here is from genome assembly GCA_035263625.1 of Occallatibacter sp. Lineage (GTDB taxonomy): Bacteria > Acidobacteriota > Terriglobia > Terriglobales > Acidobacteriaceae > Telmatobacter. The sequence goes on along the minus strand of DATFRB010000071.1, from coordinate 1,582 downwards.
GGGAGACAACGGCAACCATGAGGTGAAGGAGATCGGCCGCGCGACGCCCCCCAGCCTGGGCTTCGCTTCTACCCAGTTCGGCGCAACCAGCAGCGACAGCCCAAAGACCGTCACCGTCCAGAACATCGGCAACGCGACGCTGACCTTCCCGCTGCCCACCACTGGGGACAATCCAAGCGTCTCCACGAACTTCCGCTGGAACAACACCTCAACCTGCGGTCAGACCAGTACATCTTCATCGACTCCATTCACGCTCGCTGAAGGCGCAATCTGCGGCATCGCCATCGACTTTTCACCCACGATCGTGGCCAGTATCTCGGGCAGTGCCGTGCTCACCGATAATGCGCTGAACGTACACAACGCAACGCAGAGTATCAGCTTGACCGGGCTGGGGAACAAAGCCACGCCCAACGTTTCGACGTGGCCCACGGCGGGCGCCATCACCTACGGCCAGACCCTTGCTTCATCCACACTGACCGGAGGCGCAGCATCGGTCCCCGGCACCTTCGCCTGGTCCGTACCGACCATAGCTCCCCACGCCGGCTTGCAGTCCAGAAGCGTGACCTTCACTCCAACCGACGCGGCCGACTACGACCCAGTCACCGGATACGTGACGGTCTCCGTAAAAAAAGTCACGCCTACCGTGTCGAAGTGGCCTGCAGCAAGCACCATCACCTACGGCCAGACTCTCTCTTCATCCACTCTGACCGGGGCCACGACCTCGGTACCCGGCGCATTCAAATGGACCGTGCCATCCATAGTTCCGACCGCCGGGTCGCAGTCGAGAAGCGTAACCTTCACCCCCACCGATTCGACCGACTACAACACGGTCATCGGTCTCACGACGATCACCGTGAACAAGGCTACGCCCACCGTTTCGCCGTGGCCCACTGCAAGCGCCATCTCCTACGGCCAGACCCTCGCTGCATCCACCCTGACCGGAGGCGCAGCATCGGTACCCGGCACCTTCGCCTGGTCCGTACCGTCCATCGTTCCACACATCGGCGTGCAGTCCAGGAGCGTGACCTTCACGCCTACCGATTCGACCGACTACAACACGGTCTCCGGTTACGTCACGATCACGGTGAACAAGGCCACCCCCACCGTCTCGCCGTGGCCAACGGCAAGCACCATCACCTTCGGGCAGACACTCGCTGCATCCACACTGACCGGAGGCACGGCCTCGGTACCCGGCACATTCGCATGGTCCGTGCCGTCCATCGTTCCCCACATCGGCGTGCAGTCCAGGAGCGTGACCTTCACTCCCACCGATACGACCGACTACAACACGGTCTCCGGTTACGTAACGATCACGGTCAACAAGGCCACCCCCACCGTTTCGCCGTGGCCAACGGCGAGCACCATCACCTTCGGCCAGACGCTGGCTTCATCCACACTGACCGGAGGCGCAGCCTCAGTGGCAGGCACCTTCGCCTGGTCTGCACCGTCCATAGCTCCATATGCCGGCGTGCAGTCCAGAAGCGTGACCTTCACACCCACCGATACCACCGACTACAACACGGTCATCGGTTACGTCACGATCACGGTCAACAAGGCCACGCCCACCATCATTTGGGCGACA
>DATFRB010000070.1:0-646964 GCA_035263625.1 Occallatibacter sp. | reverse complement strand
ATGAACGCCAAAGTGCGGCGCCCTTGACCCCGCCCCTCACCCAGACGCCAAGGTATGCCTTGACAGCAGCCAACGTCCTCATACACGGGATGACACGCTTTTGTGGGGGGGGGACGGGAGCGGAGGATCGACCTGCGCGCGTGGGACTTTACGGTTGACTCCGCTCCAAGTGCGATTGATAGTTGATTGTCCGATTCTTCCCCAGAGAGGCTGCATCATATGAGATCCCCCTCCAGGATTGCCTTCTTCAATGCGTTGAGGATGGCCGTACCGGCTCTCCTTCTGTGCCTGCCGGCTATCGCGTTGTGCGCGAATCCGGCGGCGGTTTCGGTTACTCCTAATTCCGGTGCGGGCACCGTGCAGACCTTCGCGTTTGCCTACTCCGACGCGGATGGAGTGTCGGATCTGAGCTGGGTGTACGCGCTGTTTACTCCGCACGGCGAGGGCGCCCATGCCTGCGGCGTCTATTACCACCGGGGAAACAACCTGATCTACCTGGCCGACGACAACAACACGAAGACGCTCGGACCCGGGGCCGTGGGATCGCCGGGGCACATCTCGAACAGCCAGTGCACGATCGACGTGGGAGCGTCTTCCACTTCGGTTGCGGGCAACACGCTCACGCTCAATGTGGCCCTCACCTTCCACATCACCGGGGCCTTCAATGGCGCGGTCGGCGTGTATATGTACGCGGAGGACAAGGAGAACAACGTAAGCGGCGTGCAGAAGCGCGGCACGTGGACCGTGGGCTCCTACGTTGCTCCCACGGCCGTCTCGGTCTCGCCCTCGGCGGGTTCGGGACCCTCGCAGACGTTTGCCTTCACCTACTCCGATCCGAACGGCGTGAACGATCTGCAGTGGGTCTACGCGTACTTTTCGCCGTCCGTCAGCACCGACCTCAGTTGCTATGTCTGGTACAACCCGAACAACAACCTCATCTACCTCGCGGACGACACCGGCGGCGCGTTCGGACCGGGCGCGGTGGGACAGGCCGGCAAATTGAAGAATTACGAGTGCGTTGTCGACATGGGCGCGTCGAGCGTGAGCCGGACCGCCAATACCCTGACCTTGAACGTTGCTGTGAGTTTTAAGACTCAGCCGCCGGGTCCCAGAAACATCTACATGTTTGCCCAAAACAAGGCGGGCCTCAGCGGCGCGCCGCAGGCACTGGGCACGTACACGGTGCAATTCGGTCCTTTGTACGCGTCAGCCCTGACAAATGCCCCGATCGGCTACCACACCAATCAGACGACCTTCAACCTGACATTCACCGATGGGAACGGCGGCAGCGCAATCTACTGGGTCTACATCCTGCTCTCGCCGGACAATGACGCCAGCCACGCGTGTCCGATCTATGTGAAGATGCCGTCGAAGAAGGTTTACCTCGCGAACGATGCGAACACCGCGACGCTTGGGCCAAGCGTGATCGGCATCTCGGGGCCGACCCTCTCCAACAGCCAATGCACGGTCGGGCTGCCCCCGAACGGGTTGCTCAATGCGACCGCGACTGTGGGACCCACGACGCTCCAGCTCAGCCTGCCGGTCACGTTTGCCTCCGCCTTTTACGGGCCGATCAACGTCATCACGTACGCTGCTGACACTGCCGGCGCGAACACCGGATCGCAGAACCTGGGCACTTACACGGTTTCCGCTCCGGTGGCTCCGACGTCCACATTCGCAGACCAAAGTGGTTCGGAGGTGGATACAGAGTACGCGGACGCGAACGGGGCACAGGACATTAAAACACTCTATTTCCTGGTCGGCCCATCGCTGAACACCGCCGCCTCGTGTTATGTGCGTTTCGACACAGCGAGTAGATCGTTTTATCTCTCCGACGATGCGGGAGGCTGGCGGGGGCCGGCAAAGCCGGCAGTTCCGGGATCGCTGAGCAACTATGAGTGCACGATTGACACCTATAATTCGTTTGTCAACGCCCCTCCTTCCTTTCCACTCGCCTACACCCTTGGCGTGCCGATCACGAAGTACTGGGCGCCCAGCGGCATGGCGCTGAACATTTACATGAACGCGGTGGATAACGAAGGCAACTCAGGGGGCTGGGTGTTGAAGGGGACGTGGACCGTGCCGTGAGGCGCGGGGGTGCGGTGGTTGGTGGTTTCCCGGGGCACCCTCATCCTGGATGACAACTGTGGGGATCATTGGGTGAGCCGGCCCCAAAACCTGGGGCCGGTTTAGTGAGTTTCTGCGGCTGGGCGGGCGAGGAGCAACCACAGATCCCTCGGTCCGCTTACCCCGCCAAAACCGGGCGGGGCCCCAGGCGTGCGGCCCTTCGGGATGACACGCTTTTGTGGGGGAGCGGGAGTTGCGGGGGAAGGCGCCGGTGAGCATGCGTCTCCGTGCGCTTGGTATGAGGCGGATTTTTTGCGGGCGGTGGGGCGCTGACGCATTGGGTTAGCCGGCCCCAAAACCTGGGGCCGGTTTAGTTAGCTTCTGCGGCTGGGCGGCGAGGAGCAACCACAGATCCCTCGGTCCGCTTACCCCGCCAAAAGCGGGCGGGGCCCCAGGCGTGCGGCCCTTCGGGATGACACGCTCTTGTGGGGGAGCGGGAGCGGAGGGGTAGACCTGCGTGCGGGGGAGGCGGGCGCGAAGGCGTGCGGGGTCCGTGAAAGCCTGTGGTGCGGGCTTGGCTGGTTTCCCGGGTCCCCAAATGCGAGGGATCCGGGGCACCCTCAAGCTGGATGAGAACTGTGGGGATCGTGGCCACTCGCCATGAGGTTGTGCGAATGGGGCGCTGGCGCATTGGGTTAGCCGGCCCCAAAACCTGGGGCCGGGTGGGTGAGCTTCTGCGGCTGGGCGGCGAGGAGCAACCACAGATCCCTCGGTCCGCTTACCCCGCCAAATGCGGGCGGGGCCCCGGGCGTGCGGCCCTTCGGGATGACACGCTCTTGTGGGGGAGCGGGAGTGGAGGGAGAATCGGCTTCACGAAGGCGTGGCGGACCCTGAATCCAGCCGGAAACTTCACACCTAGAAGATGCGGTAGCGCACGCCCATTGTGAAGCCGTAGACGCTCATGGCTCCGTAGGTGAACTCCGGCCAGTACTGGTATTCGAACTCGGTGCGCACGCTCCAGCGGCGGGTGAAGATGGCGTCGACGCCGCCTCCGCCTGAAGCAACCAGGTAGTTCCCGGAGGCGTAGTTGAAGGGAAAGTTGAATTGGCCCATTCCGACCAGCCCCTTCACATACGGTTGCGCTTTGCCGTAATTGAAGTGATAGCGAACTCCGCCCTGGTACGTCGCGAGATTCACGTGGTCAGATTGCTGGAAGAAGTGAATCCACTTCACCTCGCCTTCGAGCCCGATGCGGCGGATTGTATCGGCATCGACCCAGCCGGTGGCGTCCACCAAAAAGCGGTTGCCGTATTCAACCTTCATCCCCGATGCGCCCCCTCCGACGGTGAGACGCGTGCCGCCGCGGTCGCCGGCTTCGGCGGCCTGGCCGGAGGCGGCAGGGATTGCAAAGACCGCAAGGAAAAGGACAGCTGCCGCGAGTCCGGCGAACCGGGCCGTTCGGCTGCTGGGAAAAGAACTGCAAGATCTCTTTGTCGTCATTCTGCCTCTCTCGGCTTTGTGCCCTTGGGCCGGAGTCCGGGCAGGCAACGTTCAGCCTGCCGGCTCCGCGGGGTCATCGGCCGCATGATCATTTCGTGATCGTAAGTGTCACGTTCTGGTAGTGAGAGGTGTTGCTGCTGGCGCCGATGCCGCCCACCTGGATGGTATAGGTTCCGGGCGCGGCTGTGACCTGGCTGAAGCTGCCCGAACATCCTGTGACACCCACTGCGCCGGCGAGGAAGAGCGCGAGGGCGGCCACGAGCACGGCCGCATGGCGGCGCCTGAACCTCCAGAACAGGATACCGAAGAACAGCCCGGCGGGAAGGAAGAGGCCGGCGAGCGAGATGCCGCGGCGCCCGGGACTGGCGATGCTTGCGCTCGATCCGCCGCCCAGCGGGTTGTTGGTGTCGATGGTGAGCTGCACGGTCTGCGCCTGCCCCGAGGTGAGCTTCACGGTATTGGAGGAGAAGTGGCAGTTGACCGCCGCGGGTACAGAGAGGCAGCCCATTCCGATGGTGTCGGAGAATCCGGCATCGGACGTGATCGTGACGGTGACGGTGCCGTTCTGGCCGGTGGCCAGGCTGAGAGTAGGCGGAGCCACCGAGATGCTGAACCCGGCGGGCGAACCGCTGATGGAGACGGGCTGGGATTGCGACGGACTGTGGACCGCGTCGCCGCCGTAGCTGGCGATGATGTTGTAGTTTCCGGGGGGCAGGTCGGGAACCAGTGTCGCGACGCCGCTGGAATCGAGCGGGGACGAGCCGATAACCGTGCTGCCGTTGTTGAAGGTGATGGTTCCGGTGGGAACGGGGCCGCCGCCGGAAGATTGGGTGACCGCCACGAGAATCGTCTGAGAGGTGGCTCCGCCGGTTGCCGACGCGCCGAGGCTGGTGGTGGTTGGAATGGCGGTGATGACCTGCTGCAGCGGCGAGGAAGAACTGGCTGCATCGTTGGTGTCGCCGGAGTAGGCCGCCACGACGCTGTGAGTTCCGACGGTGAGTGCGGAGTCGCTGAAGGAGGCCGTGCCGGTGGGGTCGAGCGGAACGGTGCCGGCGCTCGCGCCGTCAACGGTGAATACGACCGAGCCGCCGGGGGTGCCTCCGTTGCCGGTGACGACCGCCTTGAACACGACGGCCGAAAGAACCTGCGCCGGGGAGCCGCTGGATGTGAGCGCGACCTGCGTGGTGGCCTGGACAACCGTGTAGGGATAGGGCGCGGAGACGCTGCCGTTGTCGTTGTTGTCGCCGCTGTATGTGGCCACGATCGAGTAAGTGCCCGGGGCGAGGATCGGGGTAATGGCGGCGGCGCCACCAGCGCCGACCGGAGCCGAGCCGATAGTGGTGCCGGCGTTGCTGAAGGTGACGGTGCCGGTTACGGACGCGGAACCGCCGTTCGTCTCGACGACGGTGGCAGTGATGGTGACGGGCGCGCCGGCGATTCCGGGCGTGGGCGTGGCGGTGACCGTTGTGCCGGTTCCCGCCGGGTTCACGACCTGGGTTAGCGGATTCGAGGTGGCCGAGCCTACGTTGTTATCGCCGGCGTAGGTGGCGGTAATGGTGTGGTTCCCGACAGCCAGGTTGGACACCGCCGCAGTCGCCACGCCGCTGCCGTTCAACGTACCCGTGCCAATCTGTGTCGCGCCGTCGAGGAAATTCACCGAGCCGGTCGCTGTAACGGTGCCCGTCGCGGTAACTGTTGCGGTAAATGTGACGCTCGCGCCGTAGGTGGAAGGATTCAGCGAAGAGGTCAACGAGACCGTGGAGTTGGCGAGCACGCTCTGGGTGAGCACGGAGCTTGTGCTGCCGTTGACGAATTTGGCGGCGTCACCGCTGTAAACCGCGGTGATGGAGTGCTGCCCCTGGGTCAGCGTTGAGGTCGAGTATTGCGCGGTGCCGCCTGCGCCGAGAGGCACGGTCGTCAGAGTCGCCGCGCCGTCGAGGAAGGTGACGGTTCCATCGGGAGTGACTCCGCCGCCGTTTGGAGCTGTAACGGTGGCTGTAAACGTGACGGACGCACCCACACCCGAGGGATTTGCGCTCGAGGACAGCGCCGTCGCCGTTCCCTCGTTTACGGTCTGCGTGTACGCCGGGGATGTGCTCTGCTGGTTATTGTTGTCGCCGCTGTAGGTTGCGGTGATCTGGTGCGTTCCCACGGTCAGGGTGCTGATGCTGTACGTGGCCACTCCGCCGCTCAAAGCCACCCCTGCCTGCAATGTGGTCGCGCCATCGAGGAACGTCACGGTACCGGTTGGGGTTCCGGTGCCGGATGAGACGGCGACGGTTGCAGTGAAGGTGACGCTCTGGCCGAAGACTGAGGGATTGGGGGTAGAGGTGACGGTGGTGGTTGTTGGGTTGACCAGCGTCGCCGTGCCGTTCACCGTGATCACGAGCGGGGAGTTCGATCCGGTGGTGCCGGGCACGACTTCGTCGTTCACATCGATGTTGCCGGTCAAGGGCTGCGAAGGCTGGGTGAGCGGCGGGCTCGCCGGGGGAGCAAACTCGGCCCCCACGACGCAGGTCGCCACGACTGCCAGGGTGTCGCCGTTGGTGCAGGTGGTTGTGGCGGGATCCATCGCGGTGTTCGTTCCGGCCACGAGGGTGGTGAGGTCGAGAGGACCGGTGCCGTCATTCTCCACGGTGATTGGGACGGGAGGCGAAGTGAATCCCTGCCGGACCGAATTCTGAACTGTAACAACGGACAGGTTGCTCAGGACTTCGCGGACGCGCATGTCGAGGAACTCCGCGATGTACAGGTTGCCGTTGTTGTCGAGCGCGAGGCCGTAGGGTCCGTACAGGCCCGCACCCGGGGCCGGGCCGCCGTCGCCGCTGAAGCCGGCGTCGCCATCTCCGGCGATGGTCGTAATGATTGTGGTTGAGGCGTTGATCTTGCGGACGCGCATATTCTGCGAGTCGGCGATGTAGAGGTTGCCGGCGGGATCGAAGACAAGGCCTGAGGGCGAGTTGATTTCGGCGCTGGCGGCCGGTCCTCCATCACCCGTGAAGTTTTTGATGCCATCGCCGGTTACGGTCGAGATAACGCCCGCGGCCGAGCACGCTGCGCCGAAGATGGTCGAGGAGGAGGAGGCGCACACGGCGCGAATTCGGCTGTTGGTCGTGTCGGCGATGAAGAGATCGCCCGCGGCGTCGAGCGTTATGGTGTAGGGGCCGTTGAGCTGGGCGGCTACCGCCTGCCCGGTATCGCCGCTGAAGCCCGCGGATCCATCACCGGCAACGGTGACGATGTGGCCCTGCGCGGGGCAGGCCACGGAAAGCACTGTGGCGGATGCTCCGCAGACGGCGCGAATGCGGTTGTTCGGCGTGTCGGCGATGTAGAGGTTTCCGTTGGCATCAAATGCCACGCCGTCGGGCTGGTTGAGCTCAGCGGCCAGCGCGAGGCCACCGTCACCCGTCGATCCCTGATTTCCGTTGCCGGCGATGGTGTTGATGTTGCCGGTGGCGGCGGAGATCTCGCGGATGACGTTGTTGCCGGTGTCGGCGATGTAGAGGTTTCCTGCTCCATCAATCGCGAGGCCGGAGGGAGTGTTCATTGCGACAGCGGGAGCGATGGAAGGACCGCCGTCGCCGGCATAGCCGGAGGTACCGTTCACGCCGGCGACCGTCTCGATGATCCCGGCGCCCGGGCAGACTGTGCCGGCGATGGTTGTCGTGGTGCCCGAGCACACGATGCGGATGCGGTTGTGATTGCTGTCCGCGATGTACAGATTGCCGACGCCGTCGATGGCAAGGGCCGAGGGCAGGAAGAGTTCGCCTCTCGGGGCAGGATTGCCGTCGCCCACGCTCTTCCAGTCGCCAGTGCCGGCAGCGGTGGTGATTGTGCCCGGCAGCACCAGTCCCAGTCCGCCGGATCCGATGCCGCTCAGATAATTGACGCCGAGGGGGTTGTTGCTGCCGTCGAGGAGCACCACCGCTCCGAGGCGCTCGCCCGGATACGCCGGGGCGAAAGCCACCGACTGAGTACAGGTGCCTCCAGCGGCGAGGACGAGACCACCGGCGCACGTGCCTGCTCCCGAGCCTGCCGTGAAATCCAGACCGGAATTGCCGCCGGTGAGAACCGCAACCTTGGCAATGGTTCCCGCGGTACGAGCGGTGACGGTTACGGTGGCGGTTGTGGATGCTCCGACCGATTGGGTTCCGAGGTTGGCCTGCGCCGCCAGCGCCCAGGGGAGCGCGAGCAAAGCCGCGGTGACCAGGAACGGCCGCGGATTGCGAAGACCGCGGGGTCTAACGTCAGGATCAGTAAGGCGATTAGATTGAGAGTCCGGAGCCGCAGAGTACAAATGCGCATTCAGCGCGCGGCGGTAAAGAGCGGACCCTTGGGGGAGTAGTTTGCTCATTGGACAGCTCCATGGAGGATCGACCGGCCTTTCACTCGGCTCAAGAACCCCAGGGCACACAACGAACGGGCCCAAATAAGACAGGCGAACACTCGGATGGCAAACCCGGGGAACGTGAAAGCTCAGAGTGGAAGCAACAGTTTCACAGGAGTATACCCGTTTTCTAATTTCAGGATGATCAAGAAATGGGAACTGTACCCCGTAGGTGCAGGGTAATGACACTTTAGTGGTATCACTGCATCGCAACCGGTAAATCGAGCCGACCCGGTGCAATTGCGGGCGCCGACCTGCCGGCGGAAGCCGGAAATGGGGACATTTTGAGCCCGGCTCAGAAGTGCCGGATGGTCTCCTCAGAGTTGGAGCGCTGCGACACCGGAAGCCCGGTGGCTCTGTCGGTGCGGTCGAGCTGGCTTTCAAGGGAGCGCGTTACGAGGTCCCGAGAACCCAGGCCGATGGCGAGGGCCAGGGCAAGAACAATGCCGCCGAAGAGGATTCCGAAGGCCAGCTCGACGACTCCGCCGCCGATCTGGAGGTGGTCAAGCGCCATGGCGGCAGTGAGCACCAGGACGAGCCACTTGACCCCGAGGGAGAGAACGCGCGCGTAGTGAAGCTGCGCATTCACGGCGCTGATGAGGACGGAGCGGGCGAGGAAGCGGGCGACCAGCGTCCCGACCAGCAGCACGATCAGCGCACCGATGGCGCGCGTGACGTAGGGCAGCAGCAGAATAGGCAGGTTGCTGGCGCTGGCATAGGAGGCGTCGAATGCGGAGACGCCGATGATCAGTCCCAGGAGGACGCAGACCCAGAATGCGAGGCGGCCGGCAAGCTCGGTTGGCGAGCTGGAGGGCGCCCAGTCCGCGCGGTTGCGCGTGAGGCGCTCGTCGAAGTGCACCCAGGAGAGGAAGCGCCGCAACAACCAGGAGATGCCGGCGCCGATTGCGGCGAAGACGAAGAGCGCGACGAAGAATGCGAGGATTCCGGGAAGAACGGCTGTCAGCAGCGCCAGAACGCGGAAAAACGACCCGTGGAGCGCGTTCGACATGTGGTGCCAGACAGTGACGTTGTCGGTATAGATGGGGGGCGTGGCGCCGGCGACCTGATTCTGGAGAAGCGCGACAACGGGATGAGGCAGAGTATGCATCGGAGAGCCTCCTTGAATCTCTGCGAGGGAGAACCGGGCTGGAAGAAAATCCGTCATGGCAAGTGTCAGGGGTTGAACCGGTCAGGCCAGCGCCATCGCGAGACCAGGTAAGGCTTGTCCGCGTCGAAGGCGGCGGCGACAGCCTCGATGTGGCGTTCGGGGTCGGCGCCGGATTTGCTGACATTGATGTGGCCAGCCACCCACGCGAGGTAGAGCGGTATCAACGCGCCCAGAAGGTGACTGCGGTTGATGGTGCGCAGGCGGTACGCCACAACGAAGTCGTAGACGATGCGGGCCCAGAGGCTCTCCGGCATCTGAAAGTTCGCGGCGTCGAGCATGGAGAGCCGCTTGAGCCCAAGAAGCGACTGGGGCGGCAAAACCAGGGCCCAGATTTCGAGCAAGTTGGAGTAGGCGAGCCGAAAGGCTTCGACCATTGAGGCCACGTCTGAGCTTCCATCGGACGAGGGCGTGGACGATTTGGTGGCCCAGGCCGGCGGAAGGCGCCTCGGCCGCTGCCAATAGGCGGCTTTGAACTCGATGTCGGCAAACAGAGAACCGGCTACGAGCGCCAGGATCGTGCGGACGTCGGGATCGGGAGGCTGCGGCAGCGCGCGGGCGCCAACCTCGAACTCTCCGATGCTGAACCCAGCTACGACCGCTTCTGCCACGGGCCACAGGAAGGCATCGTTCTGACCGAGAGAAGTGAAACGGCGAGCCGCCGCGGCCATGCGCTCAGCCATGCGCAGGGAAAGCCCCAGGTCGATGGCCACCGGAAAGCGGATGCGGCTGGCGAACAGGGCGCGCGTGAGCGGGTAGAGAATTGCCGAGTTAAGCAGTCCGGCGTGCGCGGGAATCTGGTAACGCGGCAACGCAAGGTCGACGGATCCGTCGAGCACGCTGCTGGTGAGCTGGCGCAGCGCCGCGGGCAAAAGCGATCCCGACTCCGGCCCAAGCAGCAGGATGTTGCGCGCGTCGTGCTTCTGGGCCAACTCGTAGGCGCTCACGAAATCGGCAGCAGTGAGCGACCACGTGCTGCTGGTGGCGGGCGCGCTCACCACGTTCACACCGGGCCACGAATCGGGAGCAAAGCCGTTCTGCGTGGCGATGAGCAGGTCATCCGGCGCGAACAGGCCGGAGAGCCGCGAAACGAGCAGCTCCACCTGATCGTGAGGAAGAGAGACGAGGAGCACGAGAAGCGCATATCCGGAACGCGCCGGGCGGCTGGTGAGATCGGAGATCGAGGAGTCTGCGGTCGCCATAAGCCATTCAAAGATGCGGGGGAACGTCTTGCACGATGCTGCCGTGCGGGCCGGCTACATGGATAGGATGCCACCAAGGGGGATGCGAAGCCACGCCGGCCGGTTGTTGAGCTCATACAGCAGCTCGTAAAGGGCCTTTTCGAGCAAATATCCGGCGAACAAATCCTGAGCGCGCGCCGGCGGCGGCAGAAGGCCCGGGGACTCGCCCGCCGCGGCGCGATACGCGCGCAGAAACTCGGCCGAAGCCGCGCTTTCCCAGAGCCGGGCCCAATTATTGACATTGTCTCCGGCGCGGTCCTTGTTCACAACGAGGAATTGGGCGAGCGCAGAGTGCGCCGCGTAGGAGAAGGAACGGATCATTCCAGCCACATCCTTGAGCGGCGACTGCTTGCGGCGGCGCTCGGCGAGCGGGCGCGCGGGCTCGCCCTCGAAATCCAGAAGTACAAAATCGCCAGGGTGTTCGGGCGGAGTGGAAGAGCCGGATGCTGCTGTTCCATTCACGCGCAGGGTCTGGCCGAGATGATAGTCACCGTGAATTCGTATGCGCTTGCCGGCGGCGTCTCCGCCAGCGATTGCGCGGGCGCGAGCGAGCAATTCGCGGCGGCGTGCAAGCAGTGCGGCGGCATCGTCGGCAACTTCGTCAGGAAGATTTGCGAGCCCGGCTTTCAACGCCGCGAAGGCGGAGAGCAACTGGTCCTGGATGCGGAGGGAGTCGCGGTTCAGGTCCTCCGCGGTGAACGGCTCGGCGGCGAACGCCGGATCCTTGGTGTGCGTGGCGAGAGCGAGGTGCATTTCGCCGGTGCGGCGGCCGAGCAACGCGGCGGCTGCGAGGGATTCGGCGGCGTGTTCCCGCACTTCGCGTGAGATGCGGGCTTCGGCCCCGAACCCCGGCGTGACAACTTCGTGCGGCGCGGCGATGGAGGCGACGCGCTCGAAGAATCCGGCGAGCTCACCCAGAAACCATTGCCACCCATCGCCCTGGTTGGGCACAAGGCCCTGGAGCATGGCAACGGTGGTCTTTTCGCCCGCGGACGGAGTGATTGCGATCTCGCCCAGGAACGGCGGAATGTGCTTGAAGCGAGCCACCTCGGTGAGGAAGCGGCCGATCTCGACGTCGGGATTCTCTCCCGGCTGAAGCCGGCGGAAGAGCTTGAGGATGAAGCGGCTGCCATAGAGGATCGACGTGTTCGACTGCTCGGCCGAACCCACGCGCGCGCCGAGGTGATGCGAATCGCGGACAGCGGTGAACGCCCGAGAGGCCTGGGCCGTGAGGATTCCGGTTCGCGGCGTTGGATCGCCCGCCGAGGGAGACTCGCGCGGCTGATGGCGTTGCGACCCGGCGGCCGCGGGGGCGTGAGCATCGGCCCGCGGAGGAGATGCCGCCTCGCCGGGCTGGGCGGTGAGTGGCAGAGGCTCGACCGTGTGCCCTGCGAGCGGATGCGGCTGCGGGTTCTCCTGCTCGTCGATGCGCTGCGCGGCCTGCGAATGGGGAGGCGATGGATCAGCGGGGCCGTCGGCGCGCGGGAACTCCTCGTGCGGACGGAGATGGACCACGCCCGGCGCGGGCGGATTGTGGGTGGCGCGCTCGGGGTGCTGAAGGAGTTCTTCGGCCTCACCGCTTGCGGCAGCGTCGCGGGCGGACTCGCCTGTGGATGAGGCCACGAGCGATGCGGCAACCTGCAATGCGGCGGTGCGCGCCGTTGAGAGCTCGAGGCGGGCGCCGCGTTCGATCAGCGTCAGCAGTTCCTGGCGGAAGTCCTCGCGGGTAGTGGCGTCGTGCAGGATGGCGGTTCCCGCGGGAGTCGCAAGGCGAGCGACGATGCTCAGCGGGCGGTCGGCCTCGATCTGTTCCGCTCCCTGTCCGGTTGTGAACGCGAGCGGCACCTGGTATGCGTCGCATGCGCTGTCGCCGTAGTTGATTTCGATGTAGAAGAGCGCGGCCGGAACGGAGCTGTCCTCAGGCAGCTCGTTCGACGGCAGAATCCGTGTGTTGGCGGCGACGGGCGCGGGCATCTCCACCCAGTCGAGAATTTTGACGGACTGAATCTTGCGCGTCTTGGCGCCGAACCAGCGCTGGTTGGGCAGCCAGTTGGGCGGGGCCGATTCGAGCAGAGCGAGCCCGTGCCCAGCGATAAAGCCCGCCCATCCTTTTGTGAGCAAGTCGAGCGCTGCCAGCTCCGCCGACTCGATCTCCTGACGTGTTTCGGGGACAGGTTCCGGCGCCGGTTCGACAGTAGGGGCGGCGGGCTGCAGCTCGAGCCAGAGGAAGGAGTAGGGCATGACGGAGAGCGCGTATGGTTCGGCGGTGATGGTGGGGAATTGCACGTAGCCGATCATCTCGACCGGCTCCATTCCGACAAAGGCCGATAGGTCGAGCGATACCGGCTGCGCGAAGCGGCTCAGGTTGGCGACGCACAGGATTGTCTCGTGCGTGCCGTCGCCGAGATCGAGGTCGCGGAGATACGCGAGGATCTTGCGGTTGTTTGGATTGAGAAACGTGAGCGACCCGCGGCCGAAGACCTGGAACAGCTTGCGCAAGGCGATCATGTTGCGCGTCCAGTGCAGCAGGCTCGACTGGTCGCTCTGCTGCGCTTCGACGTTGACCACCTGGTAGCCGTAGATAGGGTCCATGATCACGGGGAAATAGAGCCGCGCGGGATCGCACTTTGAGAACCCCGCATTGCGGTCGCTCGTCCACTGCATCGGAGTGCGCACGCCGTTGCGGTCGCCGAGGTAGATGTTGTCGCCCATGCCGATCTCGTCGCCGTAATAGATGATCGGCGTGCCGGGAAAGCTGAACAGGATCGACATGAGCAGCTCGATGCGGCGGCGGTTGTTATCCACGAGCGGAGCGAGGCGGCGGCGAATGCCCACGTTCACGCGCATGCGGGGGTCGGCCGAGTAGGCGAAGTACATGTAGTCGCGCTCGTCGTCGGTGACCATCTCGAGCGTGAGCTCATCGTGGTTGCGCAGGAACAGCCCCCACTGGCAGATGTCGGGGATGGGCGGCGTCTGCGCCATGATGTCGGTGATCGGAAGGCGGTCTTCCTGGCGCAGGGCCATGTAGATGCGCGGCATCAGGGGAAAGTGAAACGCCATGTGGCACTCGTCGCCATCGCCGAAGTAGGGGCGCACGTCGGCGGGCCACTGGTTCGCTTCGGCAAGGATGAGGCGATTGTCGTACTCGGCGTCGATGGCGGCGCGGAGCTTCTTGATGACGACATGAGTTTCGGGCAGGTTCTCGCAATTGGTGCTGTCGCGCTCGACAAGATACGGGATCGCGTCGAGCCGCAGCCCGTCCACGCCCATGTCGAGCCAGAAGCGCATCGCTTTCAGCACTTCTTCCATGACCAGCGGGTTGTCGAAGTTCAGGTCAGGCTGATGCGAAAAGAAGCGGTGCCAGTAGTAGGCGCGCGCGGTGTCGTCCCACGTCCAGTTCGACTTCTCGGTGTCGGTGAAGATGATGCGCGCGTTCTTGAATTTCTGGTCGCTGTCGGACCAGACGTACATGTCGCGCTCGGGCGAGCGGGGCGGAGCGGAGCGCGCAGCCTTGAACCACGGGTGCTGGTCGCTGGTGTGGTTGATGACCAGCTCGATCATCACCTGCATGTTGCGCTTGTGGGCGGCCTCGAGGAACGCGCGAAAGTCGTTGAGCGTGCCGTAGGACGGGTTCACATCGACGTAGTTCGCGATGTCATACCCGTCGTCGCGCAAGGGCGAGGGGAAAAAGGGCAGCAGCCACAGGCAGGTGACGCCGAGGTCCTGGAGGTAGTCGAGGCGCGACATCAGGCCGGGGAAGTCGCCGATGCCGTCGTTGTTCGAATCGGCGAACGCGCGCACGTGAATTTCGTAGATGATCGCGTCCTTGTACCACAACGGATCTGTCGCGCTGGCGATCTTCTTCACGGTGTCAGCTTCTCCGAACTGGTACTCGGCGCATGGGCCTGACAGTTCAATCCTCTATGCTGCGGCGCATGCATTTCAAGGGTGAAGGGCGACCGTCACGATGTGCTGTGGAGCATGCGCGGTCCAGCACATAAATCAACTACGAGCCCGGGGGCCATGTTGTGTAGAGATGCAGGCAGCCGGACGAGGGATTACTTTCCTGCGCGGATGCCCGTTTTTCATCTCGCGCTGACCTGACATTTTTGTGCCATTCGTCTTCAGGCCGTGTGAGAGACTTGCTCCATACTTCCGGGGATCCCCCTCCCTCAACTCAACTTCGCCCGCGCACTGGAGGCGCCGTGCACATTTTTCCCAAGCGCAGGAATAAACGGCTGAGCCGCAGGGATTTTCTGGGCAAAAGCTCGGCTGCACTTGCTGCCGCGGCGATCGCTCCGGTGGTTGCCGCGCAGCAGTCCGCGGGTACAAACGCAAAAGAGATCGGCCCACAGAACACGGCGGCGGAGAGCGCCGAGCCCGACTCGGTGTTCCCACCGGAGACCGACGCGGGCGGACAGCCGGGGTTCAAGTATCCTTTTGCATTTTCGCGCCGCCGCATCGAAGGCGGGGGATGGACGCGGCAGGTTACGGTTCGCGAGTTCCCCATTTCCAAGAAGATGGCGGGCGTGGAGATGCGCCTGATCCGGGGCGGTGTTCGCGAGCTGCACTGGCACGTGGGGGCGGAATGGGCGTACATGACCGCGGGCACGGCGCGCATTACCGCGGTCGACCAGAAGGGCCGCGCATTTGTGGAAGATGTGAGCAAGGGCGACATCTGGCTCTTTCCCGGCGGCATACCTCACTCCATACAGGGCGTGGGCGATGACGGCTGCCAGTTCCTGCTGGTCTTCAACGACGGCAACTTCAATGAGTACCAGACGTTTCTGCTCACTGACTGGCTGCACCACACGCCGCCCGAGGTGCTGGCCAAGAACTTCGGGGTGAGCGCGTCCACCTTCGACAAGGTCCCGGCGCGAGAGCTTTTCATCTTCGCGCGCGATCTGCCGCGGCCTCTCGCCGAAGAGAAGCAGCAGGTCTACGCCGGAACGGGGCCGGTGCCCGACAGCTTCGCTTTCTTCTCGAGCCGCATGGAGGCGACCAAGGTGACTCCGGGCGGCAGCGTGAAGATTGTTGACCGGTCCAACTTCCCGGCAACCAACATTGCGGCGGCCGTTGTCACGGTCAAGCCGGGGGCCCTGCGAGAGCTGCACTGGCACCCGAACGACGATGAGTGGCAGTACTACGTTGCCGGATCGGGCCGGATGACGGTGTTCTCCGCCGGAGGGCACGCGCGCACGATGGATTTTCAGGCGGGAGACGTGGGGTACGTCGAGCAGTCCATGCCGCATTACGTCGAAAACACGGGCAGCGACGACCTGGTCTTTCTCGAGGTGTTTCCCACGCCGGATTACCAGGACATTTCACTGGCGGAGTGGCTGGCACACACGCCTTCACGGCTGGTGGATCAGCACATCGCAACCGGCGAGGAGTTCCTGAAAGCTATTCCGAAGGGCGAGACCGTGATCCGACCGGGCACGAATCGAGAGGGATGAGTCACTGCTTCGCGACCGTTCCCTCGACAGGCGGAATGTGGTCGGGCCGCATGCACGCGTACAGCTCGCTCCCGGCATAGGTGAAGGTCAGCTCGTGCACGTTGACCGGGTCTTTGCACCGGAAGCCCGAGTGGACGACCCCTATCGCCAGCTCGCTTCCGAGATAGGTCAAACTGTCTGCCGACCTCAACGAAACCGTTCCGATTTCCTTTCCGGAATCCGCCGCCACTGTCATCTTCCAGCCACCGGGCGGATGCGACAGCGTGAATCGATACAGCCCCGCGGCGAGATGCAATTGATCGATCTGTACGGGCGTGAGCGTGTAAAGAACTGCCTCCGCTCCAGCAGAATAGCCATTCTCCGGCATCAGGTCGCGGCCGTCACTGACCGCAGACTTGAATCCCGCCGCGATTGCCCAGTCATGGCCGATAACGCCCGAGGACGCACAATACGGCTCCTTTGCATCTGCCGCGGCCTTCGACTGCCCGCAGTGACCGACCGAGTGCCAGCCGCCGAGGTTCGGAACCTGCTGTTGCCCGGCGCCCGAGCAAAACTCCGCGATATCTACTTTCATGGCCACCGCTATCGTCGATTTCAGCCAGTCTGCACAGCGGGCAATAACCGGTTTGGATGCGGCGTCGTTTTGCGCGTGAGCGGCCAGGCTCACGCTTGCCATCGCCAACACCAAAAGAATGGATCGTCCGTGGAGTTGCATACCTGAACGCCCCTCCTTTGAGCCGTGTTCCAATTCATGCCTGCTCATTGGACGATGTTCTCGCCCGCTGCGCTCGGCAGAAATTATTTCGCCGCAGCCGGTCCTTCTCCAAGCGCGAACCGCGCCCGCACTTCGTACCGCGACCCGGTTGCGTGCGGGAAGCTCTCGTAGAGCAGAAACTCGGCGGCGGTGAAAGCGGCGAACTGAGGCGCAGGTCCAACGCGCGGTTTCAAACCCCGAACGCCGTCTTCTCGGCCGCGATTCCGCGCCAGCGTAATGTGCGGATGATAGGGCCGCTCCTCCGCCCGGAACCCGCACTGGCTCGTTGCAGCGACCACGCTCTTCTGGAGCGCAATAAGTTCCGGCGAAAGCCGCACCCCGGCGAAGAAGACGCCTGATCGCTCAAAGGAGCCCATCCCCTCCAACTGAACCGGCACTGGGTCTTCCCGCAGCGCGCCCAAATGCTCAACCACACGGTCATATTGAGCAGGGGTCGCCGCTCCCAGGAACTGAAGCGTGATGTGCCACGACTCGGGCGCCGACCAGCGCAGGCCGTCGCCCGGCCGCTCAAGCCGCGCCCGCACTTCGGCCAGTTGATTTACGACGGCGCCCGCCATGGGAATCCCAATGAACAGCCGCATATTCCGATGATGACAGGAGTGGATGAGCGCGGCGTTGCACCTGCTGCAACATTATTCCCTTTTTCTTCGCTTTTTGTGCTGCTTATGCATGTCTCATCCTGCTACAATCCCATCGAAATGCATCCCACGCCCTTTTCTTGTTTACCCAGAGTGGAAGCGGTCTGGGAGTGTTCAGAAGGAGAAGTACCTGCATGGCCATTGCCGAGGACCGCGCCAAAGCCGTAGAGCTGGCGCTCAGCCAGATTGAAAAACAGTTTGGAAAAGGATCGATTGTCCGCCTGGGATCGCGCGAAGCGCTGCTGCCCATTTCCATCATCTCCACCGGAAGCATCAGCTTCGATGCTGCGCTCGGCGTAGGGGGAGTTCCCCGCGGCCGCGTGATTGAAATCTTCGGGCCTGAATCGTCGGGCAAAACGACGATCACCCTTCAGATCATTGCGGAAGCGCAGCGGATGGGCGGGCTCGCGGCATTCGTCGATGCCGAGCACGCTCTCGATCCCGGGTATGCGAAGAAGCTGGGCGTCGACGTGGACAACCTGCTGGTATCGCAGCCGGACTCAGGCGAGCAGGCGCTCGAGATCACGGAAGCGCTGGTGCGGTCGGGTGCGATCGACGTGCTGGTGGTGGACTCGGTGGCGGCGCTTGTTCCCAAGGCCGAGCTGGACGGAGAGATGGGCGACAGCCATGTAGGACTGCAGGCGCGGCTCATGTCGCAGGCGCTCCGCAAGCTGACCGGTACGGTTTCGAAGTCGCGCACGGCGCTGATCTTCATCAACCAGATCCGCGAAAAGATCGGCGTGATGTTCGGCAATCCGGAGACCACGACGGGCGGGCGCGCGCTCAAATTCTATTCTTCGGTCCGCATCGATATCCGGCGCATTGCCGCGATTAAAGAAGGCGACGCTGTTACCGGCAACCGGACCAAGGTGAAGATCGTGAAGAACAAGGTTGCGGCGCCGTTCCGCGAAGCCGAGTTCGACATCCTCTATGGCGAAGGCATCAGCCGCGAGGGCGATGTGCTGGACCTTGCCGTGACCAACAACATCGTCGAGAAGTCGGGGGCGTGGTACAGCTTCGGCGGCGAGCGCATCGGCCAGGGGCGCGAGAACACGCGCCAGTTCCTCAAGGACAACCGGGACATCTTCGCCAGGATCGACGGCGAACTGCGCAAGAAGCTGAACATCGGCGCAGCAGCGAAGGCGGATGTTCCGGATGTGCCGGCAAGCGGGCCAACCGACGCGCGCGAAGCTGTGAAGGGTCGGAAGTCTTAACTCATTCAATCTGAGCCGAAGCGGTGGGGGCCATGCTCCCGCCGCTGACCATTTGACATAAAATAAGTAATGAATGTAATGTATGTAAGGTGGTCTATGGAGGTCTCATGGCGCCCACAGATGTGACAAGAAAGCACGTAATCGCTGTTTACGTGGAACCCGCTCGGGCGAGAGGGGAAAGGACTGTTCAGGTTCGAGTCGGGAGCGTCCTTAAGGAGCTCGGCTGGACAAATCGAACTCCTTCGGTGTTCTCGACGTTATCCTCGCGCACTTTTCAACGTGAGGCGGGAGTTGAGCTGATCGAGAAACGCGGCGGGCCCGCTTCGGGAGGGCCGAGCACGACGGTAAAGTTCGTCTACCGAATCCTCGAGGGAGACAAGGAAATGGCGAAGACCAGGACTCCATCCCACAGTGGGCAAGGGATCATGGGGCTCTATGGAGTTTGTTCTGAGGTGTTCCGCAAACTCGGTGGCGGTGAAGCGTACCTGATGGCCGAGAGAGATTGGGGACCCGACACCTGGGAAGATCCGACAGCCGAACACAGAAAACACGGCATGAGAGGCCCTGGAGAGTGAGCATAGTCTACTGGGATTCCATGCTCTTCATTTACCTTCTGGAGGCTAATCCTCAATTTGCGCCGAAGGTGGAGCGAATTCAAAAGCAAATAGAAAATCGCGGGCACCAGCTCGTGACGAGCGTCTTCGCAGTAGGAGAAATTCTGACAGGCCCGCGAAAGACCGGCGATCATGACGCGGTTGCCGCAATTCAGGCGTGGTTCAGGAGCGGGGCGGTCGATTTGCTTCCATTTACGGTGGAAACTGCCGACAGATACAGCATTCTCCGGTCTAAGTTCAATGTGAGACAAGCGGATGCAATCCATCTGGCGACCGCGGCGGTCAAGGGAGTTGACGTGTTCGTCACAAACGACGAACATCTACAGAAACTGCAAATTCCCGGGATCACCTTTATGGTCGGACTCGATGGAAAGGTGTTTTGAGTCCGCGAGGATGAACTCTTTGCTGACGCCGGACGTAATTTGTTCTATTGCATTTTTGCGGGCTATGAGCCTTTCAAGGCAATGCTCATAGTCAGTTCATTTCCCCTCCCCGGATTCTAGAATTGGAAGGCAAATGGAGAATCTTCCGCGAGCCTCGATCCACCCACGCAAGCTCTCTGTCTTGTGGCTCGCGATATCCCTGCTCTGCGCGCTTTCGCTCTCTTCTCAGACAACCACTGCCCCGCCGAGTGCTGCTCAGAGCTCGACCACCCAGCCATCGGCCACGCACGCCGTAGTCGTGCTCGACGGGCCCTGGCGGTTCGCCAACGGAGACGATCCGCGCTGGGCCGATCCCGCGTTCGATGACTCGGCGTGGGCCACCGTTGATATCGGGAAGGCGCTGTCGGACCAGGAGATCGATACCTATTCCGGATTCGCATGGTACCGGTTGCGTCTTGATCCGCAACAGATGGCTGCGATCTCGGGAATCGGAGCGAATTCGACCCCCGAGCTGCTCGTGACGGGCTACTCAATGGGGCAGCTCGACGTGTACGTAAACGGCGTGGAAGCAGGGCACACGAAGGGGATGACCGACTCGCCGCGGATGTACGAGTCGCCGCCGTTCGCCGTGCCGCTCAGCGGAGTGAACCTTTCGGCGCCGGTCGCTCTCGAGATCCGCGCCTGGGCCGGCCCGGACGTGAAGATCCAGCACGGACTGCTGGCCAAGGTCGAGCTCGGCTCAACGTCCGACATCAACGACCGACTTGCCATGGCCGCGGCCCGGCAGTGGAACGACCACGCCATTGCGCCCATGGTCGTCTCGTTCCTTTTCCTGTGTGTCGCGCTGCTCGGCCTCGCGCTCTACCTGGCGCAGCGTCACCATGCCGAATACCTGTGGCTCTGCCTTCTCTGCCTCACGGTCTCGATACGCGGTGTGTTCGACGTACTGTACGGGCTGGCACAGATCCCGCTCTCGGTCTACGACCCGCTGACGGCGTTTTCCGGCCGCGTCTTCATGGCGGTGACGGTGGAGTTTGTGCTGCGCTTCACCGAGGAAAAATCGAAGAGGCCAGTTCGCATCTTCCAGGTGTGCGTCCTGCTGCTCCCCTTCGTGTACCTCATTCAACTCGAACAGATCTACGCGATACTTTCGGTGACCGCCGAAATCGTGTTCTGCGCGCTGGTCTGCGTGCTGCTGTTCCGCGCATGGCGTGCCGGCCGCCCTGACGCCGGAGTGATGCTGCTGCCGTTTTTCCTCGCGGCGACGGCCGACTCGGCGAATTCAGTTCTCGACTATGCCGGCTACAGGCACTGGCTGCCGATGAGCCTCACTGACCATCGCTTTCACTTCGGCCCCATTGAATTCGACATCGGCACGATCGCTTACGCGGTCTTCCTGATCAGCCTGATGGCGGTGATCCTGTACCGCTTTGTGCGCGTGAGCCAGGAGGAACAGAAATCGACGGCTGAGATCGCCGCCGCGCGCAGCGTGCAGGCGATGCTCATTCCCACCAAGCTGCCGTCGAATAAATATTTCATGCTGGAGAGCGCCTACTTCCCCGTCAATGGCGTGGGAGGCGATTTCTTCCAGGTGCTGCCGGTCGAGGACGGTTCCATCAAGCTCGTGGTGGGCGACGTAAGCGGCAAAGGGCTGCAGGCGGCGATGAACGCGAGCACGCTGGTCGGCGCTTTCCGCAACGAGCTGTCCCACGATCCGGCTACGATTCTCAACCACCTGAACAACGTGATGCTCGGCGCGGACGCACCGGCCCGCGGCAAGGACCCGGACGCGCTTGTCAGCTTCGCCACATGCCTGTGCGCGCGCATCTTTCGCGACGGCACCATGGAACTTGCCAACGCCGGACACCTGAGCCCGTACCGCGACGGCCGCGAGATGGAAGTGCCGCCCGGCCTGCCGCTCGGCGTCATTCCGGGGATCAAGTACGAGAAGGTCTCCATTCGTCTCGAGGCGGGTATGCGGCTCATCTTTCTCTCGGATGGAGTGGTGGAAGCCGCGAATCCCGAGGGTGAGCTGTTTGGCTTCGAGCGCACGCAGCAGGTGAGCAACGAGGGTGCGCGCTACATTGCACAGACCGCCAAGCGCTTCGGCCAGACCGATGACATCACGGTGATCTCGGTGTATATCGCCTCGTGCGAAGAGAAGAAAGTCGAGCGGGAACTGGTGGAAGTCTAGCGGGGCTGCGCGCGAGGCCGCGCAGCCGGAATTCTGAACGGAATTCTGAACGGCTCGGGCTGCTAGAATCCGGGTTGAGCAGCGCGCAACATGGTGAAAGCCCTTTATCCCGGCACCTTTGACCCTCCGACCAACGGTCACGTGGACCTGATCGAGCGCGGCTCGAAACTGTTCGGAAAACTTATCGTCGCGGTGCTCACCAACCCGGTGAAGAACCCGCTCTTTTCTGTCGAAGAGCGCGTGGTGATGCTCAAAGAGGCGACGCACGCGATGAAAAACGTCTCGATCGCGACCTTCAGCGGGTTGATGGTCGAGTTCGCGCGCGAGCAGGGCGCGTCGGCGGTGCTGCGCGGCATCCGCGCCATTTCGGATTACGAATACGAATTCCAGATGGCCCTGATGAACCGGCGCCTGGCATCGGAGATCGAGACGGTGTTTTTGCAACCCGCCGGCCGCTACTCCTTCGTCAGCTCGCGCATGGTCAAGGAGGTCGTCAGCTTCGGCGGCGACGTATCCGGCCTCGTGCCGCCGAACGTGCTGAAGCGCCTGCGCGGGCGTATCAACAAAGCGTGAATGGGCGACGTGCTGGGCGGTTGCTCCGGTTCAGGGAGCAGGCTGGCGCTGGCTGCCGAGGCGGGACGTGAACGGGCGCGAAAAGAATTCCTGGAACACGTTCTCTGCGCCGGCGGCGAACTCGATCACGGCAAAGGTCTTGAAGATCCGTCCCACATTCATCCGGTCGGCCGGCGGATATTCGAGCTCTGAGATCCCGGCTGCTGCAAGGCTGCCTACCGGTTGGGAGACGTTCGCCTGCCAGCGTCCGTTATCGCCCATGCAGACAACCGTGCTGGCGATGGCGTAGAGGAAGCGTGAATGGGCGCTGCCGGCGCCCTTGTAGAAATAGCGCGGATCCTGCTTCAGGATCGAAGGCATGATCGCATCGCCCACCACGTTGCCGAAGGTGTTGGCGCCGTATGCAGCTCCGAGGCGCTTGAAGTAGCCACCGGTCCCCTGGCCGAGCGAGCCGGGATCATCCTGGGCCTGCCCGTATGCGGCGGAGACAGCGGCGGCGGCAAAGGCCATCGGTTCGACCTGGCTCCGCAACGTCAGTACGAACTTCTGTTTCGGAGTCAGCGGAGCGGGGTGCGGCGTGTACACCACGAAATAATTTGGAAACAGACCCAGCACCCGCTGCTGGAGCGTTTGGTTCGGCTGCGATTGCGTTTGGGTTGCATCTGATGTGCTCTGCGGCGCGGGAGCAGATGGCAGCTCCTGCGCGCGAATAAGGGCCGCAGGGCCGCACGTTGCAATCGCCGCAATCAGGCCCATGCACAGGCCTACACTTCGGGCGCAAAACCGGAATCGATCACCAGTCAAGGCGTCCTCGCAAATACTGCTTCTCGGGGAGAGTTAGCCGCATCATAACCCGCGACTGCCCGGGTGACACAGAAAAATCGCGCATGCGGCAAGCTCATTGCCCATCGCCGCCCAAAAGAGGAAAGCGGGCGCGAATTTATACTCGAAAGTGCATGAGCACGTTTCTGCCCGTCGACGAACAGCTTGACCTGCTTCAGAAGGGAGCAGCCGAAATCATCCGCGTCAGCGACCTGCGCGAGCGCCTTGAAGAGAGCCGCAAGACCGGACGCCCTCTGCGCGTAAAGGCCGGCTTCGACCCCACCGCGCCCGACCTGCACCTGGGGCATACGGTGCTGTTGCGCAAGCTGCGGCACTTTCAGCAGCTCGGGCACACGGTCATTTTTCTGGTGGGGGATTTCACCTCGCTGATCGGCGACCCTTCCGGCAAAAACGTGACGCGGAAGCGGCTGAGCCGCGAGGAGATTGACGAGTTCGCCAAGACCTACCAGGAACAGGTCTTCAAGGTACTCGACGAGAAGGTCACCGAGGTTCGCTACAACTCGGAGTGGCTGGGCAAGCTCGGCTACGAGGGCACCATCGGTCTCGCCTCTCACTTCACCGTCTCGCAGATGCTCGAGCGCGACGAGTTCCACAAGCGCTTTCAGGCCGAGCAGCCGATCAGCCTCCACGAGCTCCTCTATCCGCTCATGCAGGCCTATGATTCCGTGGCTCTCGAATCCGACGTCGAGCTCGGGGGAACCGACCAGCGCTTCAACCTCGGCGCCGGCCGCGAGCTCCAGCGCCAATACGGCCAGAAGCCGCAGATCATCCTGATGACGCCGATCATCGAAGGCCTCGATGGCGTGCAGAAGATGAGCAAGTCGTTGAATAACGCCATCGGCATCAACGAGGCGCCGACGGAGATGTACGGCAAGCTCATGAGCATCTCCGATGAGCTGATGTGGAAGTACTGGATCTTCCTCACCGACCTCAGACAGTCCGAAGTGGATGCAATGCGAGCGGATGTGGCCTCGGGCGCTCTGCACCCAATGGCGGCGAAGAAGAACCTTGCGCGCACGATTACTGCGGGATTTCACGGCGAATCCGCCGCCGCGCACGCCGATGACAACTGGGCGCGCATGTTCCAGCAGAAAGCCGAGAGCGAGGACATTGAAGAGGTGAACATCGCCTACGCGGATCTGGTCGCGCCCTCGTCAGGCCAGGCAGGCCTTTTGCAGATCCGCCTGCCCAAGCTCCTGGTGCAGCTCGGCCTCGCGGCGAGCGGCGCCGAGGCCAGCCGCAAGATCGCCGAGAAGGCGGTGAAGCTCGACGGCGAGGTAATCACCAATGCCGCTCTGACGCTCGCCAACCTGCCCGCGCGGCTTGTCGTGCGCCTTGGCAAGCGCGCGAAAGTGGCGCTCATCGGCAGCGCCGGCGAAGGCGTCTAGGGCGAGCTAACGCCCAATGTAGAAGCCTGCCGGCGCGTTCATTGCTGCTGCATCAGCGTGAGGCCCGATATGGTTCCGCTCAGCGTCGTGTACGTGGGCGGCGCGTTTGTGCTGGTTCCTTTGAAAGTGTAGGAAAAGCTTCCTGTGATGTTGATGGAGTTCGCGGAGACAACGCCCGTGAAGTTGAGGACTAAGGGCGAGGATCCGCTGCTGGAAAGCTTTCCGGAGATATTTCCATTGGAACCCGACACCGGCCCGGTTACGGTGACGGAAAACGAGTCGGCTGAACAGGTGTCCTGCGCCGGGCAGGATACGACGGAGATATTGACGTTGACGGGGATGTCGGCCGAGCCGGTAATCGTGCCATCGGCGTTCGTGGTGAGGTTAAGCCCAAATGTAAAATCCGCCGCGGCGGAATAGACGCCGCCGTTGGGATCGGATGCCGTGCCCTGGAATGGAGCGCTGTAGGGCGCCTCGTAGACCGTGCCCGGAGGTAAGCCGAAACTGGCGTCTACGGATGCATTGGAACTCATCACCACGGAGCAGGATCCGGTTCCAGTGCAGGCTCCGGTCCAGCCGGTAAAGACATAACCTTTATCCGGAACGGCGGCCAGCACGACCGTAGCGCCGGTTGCAAAGTTTCCGGAACACGCGCCGCCGGCCGATCCGCATGCAATGGTGCCGGGATAGGATCCCACGGTTCCGGTTCCGGAACCGCTTGTGGTCACGCTCAGAGTAATGGGCGTTGGGGCGCCGCCGCCGCTGTTGGGCGGGCCATTCACAAATGCGTTAAGAACAGAGTTCCCGGCGATAATCCCGCCCGCAAGACCGATCCACGAGTCCGGGTTGTTGACGCCCAGAAGGTGAAGAAATCCCAGGGAAGCGCCTTTGGCCAGCAAGGTTTTGAAGAGCTCTTCGAACTCCTGCACGCCGTTCTGAACCAACTGAATCCCGGCCGCCGAGGCCGATCCGAGTTCGCCGCCGATGGCGATCTGGCCTCCGGCAGCGAGGACGGCAACCGACAGAACCGCAGCGGTGGGCAGCGCGAGAGCCGTCAGGGCGACCTCTGCCGGCAAGGCGACGGCCATTACCGCTATGGCGGCTGCGCCCAATCCAAGGGTGATGTTGAGCCCGCTCTGGATCGCCTGCGGCGACGAGCAGGGCGGGGCGGAGAGCGACGCATAGTACGCGTCGATGTCCTGCTTGGCGTTGGGATTCGCGTTGGTTGTGACGTCGTTGTAGGCGGCTGCCGCAGCGGCAGACTGGCATCCTCCGCCGGAGGTTTCCTGGGGGTACGCGCTGGAAGAGGGGGTGAGGGACGCTTGCGCTGCCAGCATGGCGAGCAGCATCTGGTCTACCTGGCCAAGACTGGCCGCAGTGACGTTGACATTCTGCCCGGCGTACGTGCCGATTGTGTAGGTGGTGTTTGGAGCCGCGACCACGCCGTTGAGGCCGGGCAGGATTGTATTGAGGGCGGTCACTTCCGAGGCCAGCGCTACATTCAGATCGTTGGTGTCGAACGATGCGGACTGAACGTTGCTCTCAATCTGATTGACGATGAAATCGTGGGTGGATTGAAGAAATGCAACAGTCAGCGTGCCCGGCGCAGATGGAGTTGTGGGGAGGCTCTGGATCTGCATGCCGGCAACCGCGTTGGAACTTCCGGAGGACTGGTTGACGCTCACACTGTAGGAACCCGAGGCGAACGCCCCGGTGGAGGCGTTGACGAATGGCGGAGCAGTCACCGTGATGGAGGTTGCCGTAACCGCAGTCGGGGTGACCGGGATGGCGAGGCCGCCGGGCTCAGTAAACACCACGGTCGGCCCCTCGGTAGCGTCGAACCCCGAGCCGGTGATTGTGATGACGGCGCCGGGCAATGCGTTCTGCGGGCTGAAGGAAGCAACGGTGATGGAACTGGCCGGGGCGGTGATCGTGACGGACGCCGTGCCGGACTTGGTGTTGTCCTGGACGCTTGTTGCCGTCACGGTGACCGGATTTGCCGCGGGGACAGCGCCGGGCGCTGTGTACAGGCCGGAGGAAGATATTGTGCCGACGGTCGAGTTGCCGCCCGGCACGCCGCCGACGCTCCAGTTGACCGCGGAATTGGGGCTCCCGGTTCCGCTCACGATGGCTGAGCACTGTGAGGTATTTCCGGTCTGCACAGAGGAGGGCGAGCATGACGCAGTTACAGAAGTGACGGCGACGGGAGGCGGGTTCAGCGTGATTGTGGCTGAGGCCGTCTTTGTCTTGTCGGTAACGCTGGTCGCGGTAAGCGTAACAGTGGCCGCGACGTTGGCGGCGATCGTTGCCGGCGCGGTGTAGGTGACGGAGGTCGCGGTGGTTGAACTGAGCGCTCCCGCGCCGGTTCCGATGCTCCATGTGACGCCGGCGCTGGCGGCGTCGTTCGCCACCGTCGCAGTGAAGGGCTGAGTGCCGTTCTGGTTCAGCGATGCCGTCGTGGGTGAAACGCTCACGCTGATGGAAGCGGGAGGATTCGACGTTGAGCCTCCCCCACCCCCACCTCCACTGCAGCCTGTGAGAATAGTGAGCGCAGCGGCACCGCAGAAGACCAATCTGCGGACAGAGACAGTGAAGCCCCAATCCTGCATCGAGACCCCCAGGGACAAGATGAATTTGAGTGGGACAAGATTAGGTCTGTTCCCGTAAGGAGTCAATCAAAATTGCTCGGAGCGGTGCCGAGGCCTTTCCCGAACAGGGACTTCGTACAGCACAAACCGAACGCGCGGGCCGGAACAGGGAGCCCGGTGGACGGAACGCCTTTTGATATTGATCGGCCGGGCCGCGGCGATTCCGGCCGCTTGTTCAGGGCGGGGTCAGGCCGGGTACGCCCCGCTGATGTAGCCCTCGAGCGCCTCGATGGCGTGCTTCTGGCCGCGGATTACCCACTTGACGAGGTCGCCGATTGACACCATGCCGACGATCCGGTCGCCCTCGAGCACGGGCAGATGGCGGATGTGGCGCTCGGTCATCAGGTTCATGCAATCATCCACCGTGTGCTCGGGGGTCACGAATGTGACCGGGCTGGTCATCATTTCGCTCACCTTGGTGTCCCGCGAGGTGTGCCCCTTCAGGATTCCCTTTCGGGCGTAGTCGCGCTCTGAGAAGATGCCCACCAGCCGGCCCTGCGTGCACACGATCAGGCAGCCCACGTCGTACTGCGCCATGATCTCGAGGGCTTCGAACACGGACCTGTCGGGGTCGAGGGGCAGAACCTTGTTGAAACTCTTGTTTCTGAGCAGGGTTTCGATCGTATCGGTAATTTGCATGTGCTCTCCAGGGCCTTGGTCGCGCGGGACAGCGAGCGCCGGTCGTCCCGCGTTTCGGCGGTATATGGCAAAGCAGTGTAGCGCGGATGACACAGAATTGTCGCTATCTATTGGGAAATTATGGCCGGTCTCCCGAATCGGGCCGGAGGCGGGGTCGGGTGGCGAGGATGGGGGTGGCTGCCCGGACTTGCAGGATTACCAGGTCAGGGTAACGGTGAGGGTTTTCCAGCCGGTGCCCTCAGGAAAATGGAGGGCCATGAATGTGGCTCGACACGGAGGTTTGCAAGGTGCGAGGTATGCTATTCCCTTGTTTTTCGGCGAGTCAATCTTGAGGTTTGGCACTGAGTCGATTCCCACGACGTCGTACTCAGCCATCGATCCACCCGGCCCTTCAAAGACGAACGTGGCGCGATTCGCTTCCCGTTCCTCATGCAGAACCCGCGCGTGTTCCGTACTCGAGCCAGGTTTCGGTGTTTCGGCAGATTCGTCCAACTGGACGCGGGGGAAAGGCACACGCACGACGGGCACACGCGATTTCAAACTGGTCCCAGGACTGTCGGTACGAAGGCGCCATGTGCTGACGGATGTGCCGCCCAGCGAGACCTCCCAATGATCTGAATATCTATTGAAATTGAGGTCCAAATCACCGTCATTGACGGGTAAATGAAGTACGTCGGCATGATCCCAACTTGCCGGCAGATGCGGATTCACCGTAATCGTCTTCGTCTGCGCATCCATCGAGATCCCGAACAGCCCCCGCAGAACCGGCGTCACAACCATCGCGCTCGACCACAATTGGTGACTCGTGCTCCGCCCGAACGGCACATAAAAGTCGCCGCTGAGCAGCTCCGTCACAGCCCCGAGATCCTGCGCGCGAGTCAGGTTCGCATTCTCCATCAGCATCTGGTAGCCCGCCAGCGGCTGCCCGCCGCGGTATTCGGCCATCGCCGCCCACCCCGTAAACAGCGGCCACACCGACCCCTGGTGATAGCTCATGCCGTCGTAGATCTTTTCGTCGTTCGAAATGTCGCGAAGGCCCCAGTCCGTGTTGAGCGTGTGCGAAGCGAGCTGCTGCAAACACGCCTCCGGATGCTCAAGGATCGATCCGGTTCCGCCCTGCGACGTGCCCGGCAGATCGCTCCACCACGCCAGCGCTGGGTACACGGTTTTCGTCCGGTCGAGTGACCCATCCGCGTTGCGGCTGAATGCGTAGCAGCCCTTGTCGCCGTTGGGGAACTGCTGATTGATCGCCTTCGCGATTGCATCGGCGCGCTGCTCGGCCGACTGCGATTTCTCTTTGTCTCCGAGTAACGATTCGATCTGCCCCGCCGCAGCCGAAGCCTGCTGGTCCAGCAGGGCAAGATAGATCTCCTGGTGCGGCATGCCGCCCGGCCATGACTCGACCCATCCTGTCCCCTGCCGGTTGTCGTAAATGCCGTTCGTGTCCGCGTGGCCCGTCTCAAATCCCCAAGCCTTCTCGATCGCCTCCCGGTTGTCCTTCAGGAACTGCGTATCGCCCGACGCCCGCACATAATCAAGCGCAGCCATCAAAAACAGCGGCGTCGAATCCGCCGCGGCATACATATATGGAAACGCCTTCCAGTCGATCTGCGACGCGGTCTGCGAGTACTCGTGCATGATCTTGCCGTCGGCCCGCTGACGGTGGATCAGGAACTCAAGCTCCGACTTCGCGAGCGCAAAGTCCCCATACCCATTCACCGCATACAGCGTGTACAGCGCATCCCGCCCGAAGAACCACCCGAATCCCGGCCGTGCCGAATCGCCCGACGCGTAGTACCCCGCCACGAGAGCCGTCTCGTCCGGACACGAAGGCGATTGCCCCGCCGCGCCAGCCCCGCAGTATGGCTTGGCCTTCAGCTGTTCGATCGAAATCTCGGCCCATCGGAACGCCTCATTGAGATTCTTGTCAGGCGTGTCGATCGAAACCGAGTTCGCGAGCAGCGCCTTGTACTTTTCGTCATTGGCCTGGTACGCCGCCGCGATGTTCTCGTTCAGCTTTTCGAGCGTATCCCCGAGCGAGCGCGTGCCGGCTGCCGCAGTGTTCGTGCCCACGGCCATGAGCAGCGGAAACAGGCGCCCGTTGTCCCGCGCCGGGTCGATGTGCAGCTTCAACTCCACCGGGTGGACCTGCGGCCGCTCCTGGTAAGGCGCGAGGATGCCGGGGCGCGCGCCCGGAATCGTGACGGCGCCGGCGAGGTCCGGATAGTCCGAGTGGATGACGTAATAGCCGCCTGCCTGCTCGTTGGGGCCGGGCCCGGGCGCCACCCAGTCCGGGTTGGGATGCCCTTCGTTCCGTTCCGGCCACATGTATTCGAGATTCGGCGTAAAGCGGAACGTGAAGTCGGTCGGATGCAGGCAGTCGAATTCGAACAACACCACCGGGCCGGTAAGCGCCGTCGCGCCCGGGACTGGGTTCGGCGGCGAGAACATGATCTGGCGCACCGTAAAGCCGATGTGCGCAAAGGTAATCGTCGTGCGATCGGGCCGCACTTCGATCTCCGCCGACTGCTGGTTCACGTCGATCGGAACGGTGTAGCCCTCGATCTCCGCCTCGATCGTAAGGTGCGAGAGGAGCTTGACCGGCAGCACCCAGGCTTCGAGCGACCCGTCCTGCTGGCCGAGCAGAACACCCCGCTCGCCCGCGACCGTAAATGGCTTCAATGTCTCGGTGTGTGCCCGCAGCACCGGGCCGGCGGTATCGAACGCTATGGGCGCGACGGACCTGAAGGCGGGCGCAGGGGTCTGGGCGACCATTTGGAGATTTGCCGGCCATAGCAGCGCGGCGGTCCAGAGAAGAGAGTGATGTCTGCGCATCGTGGTCCTCGGTGTCGGCTCCAAAGTCCACAGTGTATATGTGCGTCGCAAGAGCGCTCACTTCTCTCCTCGAACGTGGGTTGTCGTGCCAGCTTGACGGCACTTTCTATTGAAGACGCCTTCAGGGGGGAGGCCTGGTGAACGAATTCGAAGGGGGTATCGTACGTGCGGTGGCCAGGGGAACGATCCCAAATCTGAACGTAAATTGCGGAATTCTGTCCCATTTTTGAGAGTGCGCTACAGCTTCTCATATCTTGGGACGGATTTCAGGGGTAGTTTCTGCGGTCAAACCGGGTAGACTAAATTATCCGACAACCAGTTGAATATAAAATACTTAAATATGATTTGACCAGCGTTTGCATGGCTATGGATCAATTTGGCACGACGAATGCATTCCTTCAAGTCACCAAGAAAACGACTCGCAGTAATCTCTTTTCTCTACTTTATTCACTACTTTCATAGCCCTGAGGTTGATCTTGGAAGGGGCGCCTTCTCGATGTGCGGCGCATTTTCCTACCTTGATCTGGAAGTTGGGATGCGGCAACAAGGGGATTTCGGAATCTAAGGGTTTTATCCTGCGGCACTTGAAAGAAGCAGTGCCCATTGGCTGGGGCAGTCAACAAAAAAACAAATCTGGATCTTCGAGGAACGCTGGCATGAGAAAACTGTCTTTCCTGCGGGGGCTCGCCCTCGTCGCGATGCTGTTTGGCGTAGTTCAGATCGCAACCGCGGTCGACGTCAACGGCCGCATCAAAGGCTCCGTCACTGACCCCCAGGGCGCGGTGCTCGCCGGGGTTCACGTAACGGCGACCAATGAGGCGACCGGAGTCAAGCTTGAAACCACCAGTCTCGCGGACGGCACTTACCTGTTTCCGCAGGTTCCCGTCGGCACCTACACGATCTCGGCCACTTCCAACGGCTTCAAGAACTTCACGGCCAGGGGAATCGTCGTCCAGATCGACCAGGAGTACGTCCAGCCCGTCCAGCTTGCCGTCGGCTCCCAGACGGAAAGCGTCGAAGTGCAGGCCTCCTCAGTCCAGGTCAACACCACGGACATGCAGTTGAACAACGTGGTGAACTCCGAGCAGATCGTAGAGCTCCCCCTGATCAACCGTAACTTCACGGGTCTCGAGCTCACCTTGCCCGGCGTGCAGGCCTCGAGCGACCGTTTCGGCACCTTCTCCGTTTCGGGCGGACAGACGCAGCAGTCCGAGTTCCTTATCAACGGCGCCGACACGAACGACATCGCGCTCAATACGCTGGTTATCCAGCCCAATATCGATGCGATCGACCAGTTCAACCTGATCGACGGCCCGCTGAACGCGGAATACGACCGCAACTCCGGCGGCATCGTTTCGGCCACGATCAAGGAAGGCACCAACAAGTTCCACGGCGATGTGTTCTGGTTCTATCGCGACACGTTCCTGAACACCGCCAACTTCTTCCAGCACAGCATCTCTACGGGAAAGGCAGTTGTAAGCCCATACCATCAGAACATCCCCGGCTTCACCGTGGGCGGCCCGATCAAGCACGACAAGTTCTTCGGGTTCGTCGGCTACCAGGGAATCCGCCAGCGCGTGCCCCAGGCCGGCGGTTCCGTGAACGTGTACTCGGCCGCGAACCTCAACGGCGACTTCTCCGCCGACCTGAACGGATCCAGCCCGGCCAAAATCAAAGCGTTCAGCTCCAAAAAAATCCCTGGCTCTCTGAACAACGTGATTCCCAACTGCCCTGCCGGCGAGACGTGGGCCGCTTGCCTGACGCCATTAAATGGCCAGGTCCCCACGAGCTCTTTCAGCAAAGTCTCCGCTGGGCTTCTCCAATTCGTTCCCCACGCGAACAGTGGGCCGTATGGCTACCTCTTCAGCCCGGTGACCAAGACTTCCAACAATCAGTGGCTGGGGCGCCTGGACTTTGCTCTGAACCCGAGCAATCAGATGTACTTCGTCGGAATCAATATTCAGCAGACCGTCACCGACACCCTGCCCTTTACCGGCGCCACCGTTCCCGGATTCGGCGACGAATCGATTCAGTCGATCAACCAGTACACGTATGACTACGTTCACCAGTTCAGTCCCAGCCTCGTGAACGATTTTTCGGCGCACTACACCCGGTTCAACTTCAAGGCCGTCGAACCGCAATCCACAAAGGATCCGGCCGCATTCGGGTTCGACATTCATGCGCAGGATCAAACGTCGAAGAATATCCCCACAACTGCCGTCTCGGGATTCTTTACGCTCGGCTTTACGACCAACGGTCCTCAGCCGCGTATTGACCAGGTGATGCAACTCGACGACGCAATTTCGAAGGTTCACGGGAACCATTCGTTCAAGTTTGGTTACGACGGCCGCAAGTTCAACGTGTCGAACCCGTTCTTCGCCAATAACAATGGTTCGTACAGCTTCAGCAAGAGCAGCAGCCCCTTCACAACGGGCGATGCATCGCTCGACTTCCTGCTGGGCGTGGCGAGGGGCTATAGCCAGGGCACGGGCGCCCAGATCCAGGCGGAAGCTTTCCTGAACTACGTGTTCGCTCAGGATACCTGGAAGGTGATGCCGACATTAACCCTGAGCTACGGCCTTGGCTATTCGGTCGACACGCCGCTCCGCAACCATCAGTATGGCGGAGAAGGCATTGCCTGCCTCCTTCCGGGTGTGCAGTCAAAGATCTTCGCCGCCGCACCCCTGGGCGTTGCCTATCCGGGCGACGCGAGCTGCAACAACGCCGGCCAGGCCTACACCCGCTACGGGGAGCTTGGACCCCGCTTTGGGTTTGCGTGGGCGCCGGACCTCGGTGCAATCTCCGGGACTCCCGGCAAGTTCGCGGTCCGCGGCGGATTCGGGGTCTACTACGACCGCACGGAAGAGGAAAGTGCTCTGCAGACGCTGGAGACTCCTCCGTTCGGGCTGTCTTCGGCGGGCGCAGGCGATTACGGAGCCAGAGCCCCTCAGTATGGAAACCCTTTCGCGGACCTCGATGCGGGAACGGCCTATACCAACAAGTTCCCTTACACGTTCCCGAAGAAGGGCGACACCATCGATTACTCGACCCTTGAACCGCTGGATATCAGCACATATGGCAGAGACTTCCGGGCTCCGTATGCGTACAACATTCAACTCAGCGTCGAGCGCGAGTTCGCGTCGCGGGTCATCGCCCGCGTCAGCTATGTTGGTTCGCTCGCGCGTCACAACCAGATCGACTACGAGGGCAACGCGGAGACTCCAGCCGGCCACGCGGCCTGCCTGGCTGACAACGAATACTCGCCGTTCGAGGGCGGCTTTGACAGCTGTATCAACAACATGGACAGCCAGAGCCTCCTGTTCCCGCAGAACATGGTGTACGGCCTCCAGAACTCGGCGATGGGCATCGATCCCAACACCGGGATCACCGGCCTGGTGAGCGCGGGCACAGTAGGTTCGGGTGCGAACAGCAGCTACCACTCGATGCAGGCGAGCGTGGAAAAGGGGATGACCCACGGCTTCACGTTCCAGCTCAGCTACACCTACGCGCACGCCCTGGACAACGGCTCGAGCTTTGAGAATTCCGGGTTTGGCGGCTCGGCCCGCGGCTACAACCAGTTCGCAAAATGGCTGAACTATGGCAGCTCGAACTTCGATGTGCGGCACCGGCTGGTGTTCTCGCCCATCTACCAGACACCTCTCATCGCAGGCCACTCCGAATACAGTCCCATCAACCTTGCATTGGCTGGATGGGAGGTTTCCGGCATCCTGACCCTGGCCGGCGGCTTCCCATACGATGTCTCTTACGGCGGCGCAGTGTCGTATTCGCTTTGGTGCTCCGCAAACTTCAACTTCTATGCATGTCCCGATGTGCCCGAACAGACGGCTCCGCTGCAGAAACTGAATCCGCGTCACCGCGATCCATCAGTTGGCGGCAACGGTACTTTCTTCAGTCCGAACAGCTTCACCGACGAGACGATCGGGACGTTCGGCAACATCGGCCGCGATGCGTTCCGCGGACCGGGAATCAACAACACCAACCTCATCGTCGCCAAGAACTTCATCCTTTCTCAGGAAAAAGGCTGGAGGCTCCAGATGAGGATGGAAAGCGACAACGTCTTCAATCACACTCAGTTCAACAACCCGACCAGCCAGTTCGTTTCGGGTAACTTCGGCTACGTCACTTCAGCCGCTGCGGGCCGTCAGTCGCAGATCGCAGCAAAGTTCTACTTTTAAGGATGCGGCTTCTCCAACCGCGGAAGGCGCCTTCGGGCGCCTTTCGTATTTGCGCTGAGATCAGTTGGATTGAGGCTCATCGTAATACCGTGCCTTGGTCCGAGCGGATGCGCCGGGCTGGCCTAACTGAAGCTTCACGGCGTGATGCTCTTCTGTGCGCTCGGCGATCTGAGGCATGAATGTGGGCTGGTGGAAGACATTGGCGTCGAGCACGCCTTGCTCAATTTAGCCTGAGGGGTTGTTGCCCTGCCCTAACAGGCGGCCTCCGTTCTGCATCGGAGAACGCGCAGCGCTGTAGCAATTTCAGGGTTGGTGTATCCGGGCAGGGGTTGAAGCCCCAGAGTTGTGATACGCGCTTTTACGGAACGACTAAGGAGCTTGCCGAAAAAATCAATTCCTCCGGCAGGTCAGCAATTGCAGGGGCTCAAGCCCGCGCGATTTGTTGGCCTTATTCGGCACGAGTAAACTCGTGCCCTGTTACAAAGCCCTCCCTGCGGGATTTTTCAGCAAGCTGTGAAGCCGTGCCCTTGTTACAAGGCCCCGCAAAATTGAGTTTTTCCGCAGACTGAGGAGAAAACGCTTCGCAAGAGTGCGGGCTGCAAAAAAGGACGGGCGCCCCGGGAGGCGCCCACAGAAGTACTTCAGCTTTGAATCGTGCTAGAACACGAACTTCGCCCAGAAGCGCACCGCGCGGTTGTTGCTCTCGCGCGCCTGCTGGGTGTTCTGGAACGAAGGCGTTCCCACGTCGAGCAGGTTTACATCCACCAGGCCGACGTTGTTGTGGTTGGCGATGTTCTGCGCCTCGGCGCGGAGGATGAACTGCCCGCGATCGAGATGCAGCCAGCTCGTCGGAACAGCCTTCTCAAGGGCCAGGTCGTTGTACATCTCGCCGGGGTTGAGGAAGCTGTTGCGGCCGATCTCCTGGGTCAGGTACTGCGGACCATAGGGGACCAGCCACCGAACCGAGTTGGGGCTCACAGTGTTGAACGCCCCGGTGGCGTTGTTCGCCGCGAGGTCGTAGTAGGTTCCCGCCACGGCAGGCTTGCCGAGGTAAATGCCGTCGATGCCCACAGTGTTCATGGCTGCGCTCGGGTTGCCGACGATCGGACGATCGTTCGCCGCGCTGCCGTCGCCATTCGAGTCAAGCCCCGAGTAGTTCACGGTGCTGTAGGCGCCGGACTGGAATCGCGAAGCGCCGGAGATCGTCCAATGCCGCGATACCACGCTCAGCAGCGTGTCCATGCCCTTGTTGTCTGCGCGGAATCCGGCCGGAGTCCACACATACGTGACCGCCGCGTACTGGCGGTGGTCGTAGGCCGAGTTGCCCCAGTCGTACTTGCGGCCGCCCGGTGCGAGGTCCGCCGAGTAGGAGGTGGTGTCGGAGGCCGTGGTGAAGATCTCCGAGCCGTTGTCCAGCGCCTTCGAGTAAACGTAGGAGCCGTAGATCGCCACGCCGTGCGTGAAGTTGCGCTTCACGCCCACTTCAAGACCGTTGTAGTCCGAAGTCGCAAAGTTGCCGCGGGCGTTGACTGCGCCGCGGGTGGTGTTCAGGCGGCTGCCGGTGTTGAAGTCGAAGTAGTTGTACTGCTGGTTTGCGTAGAGCTTCTCTCCGCGGCTGCCCACGTAGGTCGCGCTCAATCCGATGCCCATCGGAAGCTGGTGCTCGATGCCGAGGTTGTACTCCATGGTGTAGGGCGAAACCAGGTTGTTGGTCACGCTCGTCACCGACGAGAGCGGGTTCAGCTTGTTGGGAATCTGGCTGATCAGGCTGGTTGCGTTGGCCAGGCCGTTGCCCTTGGTCGAGGTCAGCGTGCCCGCCACCGCGTTCGGCGCGCTCTGCGCTTCGTTCACCATGATGTTGGAGAAGTCCGAATCGTAGAAGATGCCGAAGCCGCCGCGTACGACCGTGTTGCCGTTCGTGAACGGTCCGACGTGCGGAGTATAGGCAAAGCCCACGCGCGGAGCGAAGTTGGTATGGTCCGGCGCGACCTTGTAGACGTTGTTGATCGGTGCGTACGGGTTGTTAGGATCGATGGCCGGGTACGGCAGCGCGTTCTCAGGCGAGGTGAAGTAGTCGTAGCGAACGCCCAGGTTCAAGGTCAGATCGGGATTGATCTTCACGTCGTCCTGCGCGAATGCGCCTGAGCGCCAGCTGTGCGGATCGACGCGCGTGTTGCCGAAGGTGCGGGTCGCCGCGCCCGACGGGCCGAGCTGGTTGAGCAGGAAGTTGCCTTCCGACGACGTGCCGCTGCCGCCCTTGGCAAAGGCCAGAGTGCCGTGGGCGTTCAACGAAACCACGTCCTCTTCGATGCGGCGGCCGATGTCCGCGCCCGCGCGCACCGTCTGGCGCCCGTGCGTCCAGGAGATCGTGTCCTGGAACTGGTACTGGTCCTCAGAGCGTCCCTGGGGGAAGTTCTGGTTGAAGCCCAGCGCGTTGATGTCGCTGAAGCTCATGGTGGGGGCCGTGTAGAGCGGGTTCGAAACCGTGCCGGACAACGGAGCAAAGTAGTACGAAAGACGCGTCTCGGAGGCGCGGAATTCGTTCAGCAGGTTTGCTGTGAAGATGTGGTTCCAGGTGCCCTGGCCGAGCTCGGAGGGTCCGCCCTGGTAGGTGTCGAAGCCTGGAAGCGCCGTGCCATTGTTGAAGAAGTCCGGCGTCAGGCTTGCGCGGTCGTGCAGGTAGCGGACCGTGAATGTGTCTGCGGCGCGCGGCGTGTAGTCGACGCGGTAGGTCCACTGCGTGTCGGGGCTGCTCTCCGCAACGTTGGGCCGGCGGAACAGATCGACGCCCAGCGTGCAGCCGGGGTTGGAGCTCTGGCAGGCCGCGCCGAGGCTGGGGTTCTTGTATGCGCCGAAGTCGAGATAGCTGTTCAGATACGACGCGTTCGAAAGGTACGCGAGCATCAGCTGCGCGTTCGTCGCGGTTGTGCCGGTGCCGGCCGCGAGCGCCTTGAGCTCAGCCACGCCCTGCGCGTTGGGCAGCGCCACTTGCGACGCCTGTTCCTGTCCGTAGTAGCGCGACCATTGTGCCGCGCCGAAGCCGAAGAGCTTGTCCCGGAAGATCGGGCCGCCGACCGTGAAGCCGAACTGGTGCTGGTCGTAGCGCGCCTTGTTGCCCGGATCCTTGGGCGCGATCTGGCGCGTCTGGCCGTCGACCGCGTTCAGGCCAGAACCGGAGTACAGCTCCCATGCGGAGCCGTGGAAGGTCTTGGTGCCGCCCTTGGTGATCAGGTTGACCACGCCGCCCGACGCGCGGCCGAACTCCGCCGGCGCGTTGTGCGTGTAGACCACCGTGTCGGCGTACATGTCGGGGATCTGCGGCTGCACTGCCTGGCCGCCGATGCCGGCGTCGTTGATCTCTTCGCCGTCAATCATGAAGTTGTTGGCGCGGGGCCGTGCTCCGCTCACCTGGATCGAGGTGCCGTTCGAGAAGTTCGAGTTGCTCACGATCTGCACGCCGGGAACTGTGGTGAGGACCTCGATCGGGTTCAGCGAAAAGATGGGCAGCTTCTCGAGAGACTCGCTGCCGATGGAGCCGGCCAGAGAGCCGTTTTCCTTGTCCAGAAGAACCTGCGTGTCGGCAGAAACCTCGACGGTCTGGTCCACGTGGCCCAGCGTGAGAACGGGGTCGTAGGAAACGGTGGTCGAAGCCGCGACATTGATGTTGCTCGCATCAACCTGCGCGAAGCCGCTCATTTCGACATGGAGCGTATAGGCGCCGGGCTTGAGGCCGTCCACGCGGTACGCGCCGAGCGAGTCGGTAGCCAGCGTGCGGACCTCTCCGGTCTGAACGCTGCTCAGGCTGATCTTTGCGCCGGGAATGACGGCGCCGCTGGCATCGCGAACGACACCGGTAAGGGTCCCGAGGCTGGTCTGGGCTACGCAGTAAGGCGATATGGGTAGGATTGCGGCAACACCACCGAGTGCGGCGGCGAGAAGCAGAGGCCGCACACGCGACAAGGTCAACTTCATTCTTCTTGTTT
Organism: Occallatibacter sp.; assembly: GCA_035263625.1. Taxonomy (GTDB): domain Bacteria; phylum Acidobacteriota; class Terriglobia; order Terriglobales; family Acidobacteriaceae; genus Telmatobacter. The sequence goes on along the minus strand of DATFRB010000070.1, from coordinate 608,225 downwards.
CCTTCCAATTTTTTAGGTTGAAATGGGTAAGCGAAGGCGGACTTCTATAGGTAGACCATTCCGAAGGGAAAGCCGGCAGAAAGCCGGTTCATCGACATTGATAGAAATTGCAGATGAAAGAATTAGGAATCAGGCCAGCCCGCAGGATTACACGATTACATACGGTTCAAGATGCAATTTTGATGCCAAATTGGGAATTGTCGTGACGATTCACCGTAAATTCAGGAATTTACAGGTGGTTTCCTGTGGGGAAACCGAGCTTGTGGGCTCATCTAATACGGATTTTCATATTTCGCTAACAATTGCTATGAACCGCTATAGGCCGCGCGGGCTTCAACGGCCACCGGGGCCAGAAAATCGACGGCGCGGATCAGATAGTCCCGCAGATCGCGGCGGTGAACCACTGCATCGAGGAAGCCCTTGTCGACGAGGAATTCCGACCGCTGAAAACCTTCCGGCAGCTTCTGCCGGATGGTCTGCTCGATTACGCGCGGGCCGGCGAACCCGATGAGCGCTCCCGGCTCGGCAATGTTCAGGTCGCCCAGCATGGCAAAACTCGCGGTCACGCCGCCGGTGGTCGGGTCCGTGAGCACGCAGATGTACGGCACACGAGCGTCGTCGAGCTGCGCCAGGGCCGTGGAGATCTTCGCCATCTGCATGAGGCTCACGATTCCTTCCATCATGCGCGCTCCGCCGGATGCGGTGACGACGATGAGAGGCTTGCGCTCGTTGCGCGCGCGGTCGACGGCCCGGGCAATCGTCTCGCCCACAACCGCGCCCATCGACCCGCCAATAAAGCTGTACTCCATGGCGCTGACCACGACGGGATGCGATCCGAGCGAACCCACCGCGTTGAGAATCGCATCGTCAAGGCCGGTCTCTTCCCGCGCCTTGCGCAAGCGGCTCTTGTAGGGCTTCAGGTCGGTGAACTTCAGCGGATCGGTCGATTTCAGGCCGCGATCGACGAGCTCGAATCCCGGCTCGAGAAGCAGCTCGATGCGCTCGCGCGCGCTCAATTTGAAATGATGCTGGCACTTTGGACAGACCTTGAGATTGGCAACCAGGTCGGCCTTCCAGATTGCCTGCCGGCAACCGACACACTTGACCCAAAGCCCCTCGGTGCGAACGACTCTTTCCTCGTCCCCATTCCCCTGCTTACCATCGGGGCTCTCAAATTCGCCGTTTTCGCGCTTGAACCAGGACATAGACAGAAGCAATTGTATACGCCGGAATTCAGATGCCGGCCCTTACCTGAAACGGTCCTGATCTGGATTAAACAAACGAAAGGCCGAGTCGGAAATTCTTCGGCCTCATTCCTTTATGCCCACTAGACTGTTCTCACACTGGCGCTGATCGTCGTGCATCCGGGAACGAGGGCTGACTCGAACGGATGGGACTCGTATCTGATCGGGACAGAACATATCTTCGGTCACCATACGGCTGGGCGGTTAAAGCATCCCTCCAGTGGTTGACGAAAGCGACCCGATGAATTCTCCACTAGCGACGATCATGCTGGCCGCACTCTTCATTGTTCCGGTGTGGTCGCAGCCCCCTGCCGGCCGTGCTCAGGATCATCCCCCGCAACAACCCGCTGCGAGCCCGTGGTCCTATTCCCTCAACATCACGGGTTATCTCGTACCGAATGATGTCTCCTACGCCTCCCCCACTTTCGCCGCGGATCGCAAGCGGCTTCACCTGGAAGGCCGATACAACTACGAGGACCTCAAGACCGGTTCGCTATGGGCGGGCTACAACCTGAATTGCGGCGATAAAGTCGCGCTCAGCGTCACGCCGATGGTCGGCGCCGTCTTCGGAAATTCCAACGGAATCGCGCCGGGCTACGAATTGTCCCTCGATTACTGGAAGTTCGAACTCTCGAGCGAGGGCGAATACGTCTACTCTCCCAAGGACAGCCATCAGAGCTTCTTCTACAGTTGGGACGAGTTTGTCTACGCGCCGACGGACTGGTTCCACTCCGGTCTCGTTACGCAGCACACGCGAGCCTACCAGACCGCGCTTGACGAGCAACGCGGTTTCTCTGTGGGGGTAGCCCATAAGGAGACTGACTTCACCGTCTACACCTTCAATGCCGGATGGACAGATCCCACCATCGTTCTCAGCCTTACCCAAAATTTCTAGCGTCGAATATCCGGTTGCCTCTTTGTTGAAGATTTTTGCCGGCCCAGGTGAAACATTATGGCGACTCGTCCGTTGTATCTTCCGTCATGCTCACGATCAAGCCGGTCAATCTCGCATTTGTCCTGTTGCTCGCTCTCACTGGGATAGCCCGCTCATCATCAGGCCAGGCAGTTGATGGAAAGTTTGATGTGGGCGGCCGGCATATTCGACTTGCATGCCAGGGGAGCGGGGATCCCACGGTCGTCGTCGATTCTGGCCTGGGGATTGCGCCGGCGGAAGACCGTTCGTGGCAGGGGATTGCAGCGAAGGTTGCTGCTGTTACGCGTGTGTGTCTGTATGACCGGGCGGGACGCGGGGGAAGCGACACAAATCCGAAGCCGGTCACTACGAGTGCGGATGCAGCGGCAGATATGGCTCATGCACTGGAGGTTGCCGGCGTGCAGGGTCCATATCTGGTGGCGGGCCACTCGATCGGCGGTTTGGATGCGCAGGTGTTTGCGGCCCGTTATCCGTCCAGAGTGGCAGGGCTTGTTCTTGTCTCCACGACTCACCCGGATCAATTCAATATCTGGGCCAGCCTGTTGCCGGCTGCGGTCGATGGAGAGGCGAAAGCGATCACGGAGGCACGTGCATTTCTATCGGCGGTTCAATCGGACCCGTCACGAAACCCGGAACGGCTTGATTTTCGCGAAAGCGAAGAGCAGGCGCGGCAGTTGCATTCGCTGGGGTCGAAGCCTGTGATTGTACTGACACACAGTCCGAAGTTTCGCATGGCGCCGGGGTTGCCCGAGCCGCTTGCGATCGAGCTGGAGGCGGCGACCCAGCAGATGCAAAAGCAGTATCTTCGACTATCCACGAACTCAACTCAGCATATTGCGGCGACGGCAGGTCATCAATTGCCCGACGAAGCTCCTGAATTTGTCGCTGATGGCATTCTTGAAGCTGTGCGTGATGTACGTGCCGCTCGGGCGGCGGATGATGTTCGCCATTGAGAACGCCTGCGCATTTCTCCGTTCCCGAGGTTGCCCGCAGCAATGACCGTTGACACCTCGTCAGTGCCCCGTGTGGTAAGGGTGCCCCGCAAGAATCGTGAACGCGCGGTAGACCTGTTCGGCGAGCACGGCGCGGGCCAGGGCGTGAGCCAGCGTCATGGGTCCGAGCGACAGCAACAGTCCCGATTTTCGCCGCGCGTCATCGGACCAGCCGTCGGCCGGCCCAATCGCAAATGCGATGTGCTGTGTTCCTTCGTCGCGCCGGCTCCCGAGCCACGCGGCGAATGCCTCGGAGCTCATTTGCCGGCCGCGGCTGTCGAGCAGCACCGTTGCCACAGGCGTCCTGCCCTGCTGGCGCTCGAGCCATTCCTCCAGCGCTTCCTCCGACCGGAAGGCTCTCGCTTCGGCCTTCGCGAATGGGCTTATCCGGCGCAGATACTCCTCTGTGACCCACTCGAGTTTGTCTCCCGACTGGAACTTGGCGCCGATGTGAGCCAGGGTGATCTGCACAAGGGGAGGATATATGAATCTGGAGGTAACTTCCTCACACCAACCAAAAACGAAATCTCCTCTCAAATTTGAAATTTAAAGGTAAGCCTATCCCGAATTTGGGATAGTTCCCGCCACACAACAACCTCCGAGATACTCAACTCATTTGTTTGCAAGAATCGATAACAGCCGTAACCGGCGCATCGATTGGCACGTCTCATGCAGTAACAGACCATGAGATGTTGTCCTTGTTCCCTCGAAGTCTCGCGCTGGCGACGCTCATCCCGAAGGACATCAGGCTCTTATAGCTTTTTCGAAGCGATATCCGATTCATGCGCCGGACCGGCAATACGCCCGTAAGCCGGTTTTGATCGAAGGCGCAATCGGAAGGTCAGGACGGGCGCGTATCTCGAAAAACGCGGTAATCCAGCAAGTTGCAACTTCGCACTAACAGCTTCCAGCTCGCAAGGAAGCAGCCGGACGTGATCTCGGCAGCACGCCCTTAAAAAAAAGACGACAGGGACGGGCCCTTAAGGGTCGCGATCCCCCTTTCTTTGGAGGAGTTCAATGCGAATCTTCAAGCTGCATGGCATGGCATTCGGGCTTTGGATGCTGGCTGCCGCCGCGATCTACGTTGTTACCGCGGCTCCTGTCGCATTTGCGCAAACAACGGTCACCGGCGCCCTGAGCGGCGTCGTAACCGACGCGACCGGCGCGGTCGTTCCAAATGCGACAGTAACACTCACCAATACCGGAACCTCTGGCACGCGGGTGGTCAATACGAATGGGGAGGGGCGGTACACCATATCGAATCTCAACCCGGGCGTTTACACGGTGAACGCCACGGCGACGGGTCTGCAGTCGCAGTCCATTCAGGTGAACGTCCTTGTCGGCTCCACCGTTCCAGCCGACATCCAGGTCAGTCCCACCGGCAACAAGACGGTGGTTGAAGTGACCGCCACCAGCGTGCCGCTGCTCGACACGCAGAATGTGGCTCTTGCCACCACGTTCACCGAACAGCAGATCCAGGATCTGCCCACGCCCGGCGGCGACGTGACAACAGTCGCATTCACCGCGCCCGGGGTCGTTGTTAATTCAGGCGGTTCGTACGGCAACTTCAGCTCGAACGGCCTGCCCGGCATCTCGAACCTGTTCGTGCTGAACGGATTCGACAACCAGGACCCGTTCCTGAACCTGAATAACTCGGGCAGCTCAAACCTTACGCTCGGGCAGGGCGAAGAGGCTGAGGCGAGCGTGATTCAGAATGCCTATAACTCGCAGTATGGCCGCGCCGCCGGCGCCACCATCAACTACGTCACCAAGTCGGGCACCAACGCGTACCACGGCATGCTCGACTACAACTACAACGGCACGGTTCTGAATGCGAACGGCTGGTTCAACAACCTGGCCGGCTCGCCGCGCCCTCATGCTGTCTCCAACGAGTGGGCAGCCAACGTCGGCGGCCCGATCAAGCGCGACAAGCTGTTCTTCTTCGCCGACTACGAAGGCCTGCACTACGTGCTGCCGAACAGCGGGTATCTGACGACGCCGTCTCCGCAGCTCGAGGCCTATACGATGGCCAACATCGCATCGGAAGGCCTGCCGGTGGATGTCACAAATTTCGCCACCCAGACGTTCAACCTCTATAACACTGCGTCCCAGAAATACGGCTCTCAGCCGGTGAATTCGAACGATTCGTCCTCGCTCGGCTGCGGCGATGGAGCTGCCGGTGGACTCGGCGGCACGCCCACCGGAGCTGGTGGAACGTTCGGTGTAGACACGCCCTGCATGCTGCAGGGATTTGCCTCTGCCAACAATTTCAACAAGGAGTGGCTCTTTACCGCGCGCCTCGACTGGACCATCAACGACCACCACAAGATTTATGGCCGCTACAAGATGGACCGCGGTTCCCAGCCCACCTACACCAGCTACATCAATCCGCTGTTCGACGCGGTCTCCATTCAGCCCGAATACGAAGGGCAGTTCAACGACAGCTACTCCATCGGCCCCAACAAGACCAACGTCTTCGTCGCCGCCGCCAACTGGTACTCGGCATACTTTGGTCCTGCAAGCAACGCCGCTTCGCTCGCTGTTTATCCCTACTTCGGCATCCCCGACGCTGGGCTGGACGGAAGCGGAACGGCTCAGAACGGCGGCCTGTCGCTGCTCGGCGTTCCCGGCGTTCTCACGCAAGGGCGCAACGTCACCCAGTACCAGATCGTGGATGACTTCACGTGGATCAAGGGGCGCCACACCTTCCGCTTCGGCGAGAACTTCCGCCGCGACCTGGTCAGCGATTACGACCAGCGCATCGGCACGGTCTTTCCGCAGCTCACAATTCTCGATCTGCCCGACTTCACGCAGTTCCAGCTCGGACCTTCGAACGAGTTCTACCCTTTCAACAGCTTCGCGCAGGCATTTACAGTCGCCCAGACGGCGCACCTTGCGCTCTACAACATAGGCGTCTATGCGCAGGATGAGTTCCAGGTGCTCAATAACCTCAAGCTCACCATTGGCGGCCGCTTCGACCGCACCGGCAACCCGCTGTGCGAAAAGAGCTGCTTCTCCGTGTACAAGTCAGGCACATTCGGCGCGGGGACCCTCAACGATCCATACAACGCCGCTTCCGGCGGGCCCATCGTGCCGAGGAACGATCATCCGTTCCCGAGCACCGATGCCCTCAACCTCCAGGGGCGTTTCGGATTCAACTACAGCCTGCGGCCGAACACCGCGATCCGCGGCGGTCTCGGCATGTTCTCCGACCTGTATCCCGCGTCGTTCATCGATGGCGTGATCCAGAACTTCCCCAACTACTTCACGCCGCCGGTCACCAGCGGAATCGTTTCTCCGACCGGTGCCGGCAACGTGGTGACTGCCGCCGCGACAGCCAACACGACAGTCCAGTCGGGATTCGCGAACGGACAGGGTTGGGGTTCCATCAACAACGCTCTCGTTGCCCAGGGCGTCTTCCTCAGCTCGCCTCCGTCTATCGGCGCCTACTTCAACGGCCAGTTCCACGTTCCGATGTATCTGGAATACAGCCTGCAGGTCCAGCAGCAGCTCGGGCGGTACAACGCGTTCACGATCACGTACGCCGGCAACAGCGGGTACAACGAAGTGATCGTGAATCCCTTCATCAACCCAACGTCAGGCACCTTCGACCCGGTGGGCGGCGATTGGACCAGCGCAGGCGTTCCGGATATCGGCGGCATCGGCGACACGCCAATCAACCAGAACTACGGGAAGATCTCGGAGTTCACCAACAACGCCCACTCCAACTACAACGGGCTGCAGTTCAACGTGAAGCACAACGGCCACGGACTCGCCGGCGAAGTGAGCTACACGTGGAGCCACGCACTCGACGACGTTTCCAACGCGGGCGTCGGGCTGCCCTGGAATGGCGGTTCGGTAACGAACCAGGCAAGCCCGAGTCTTTCCGGCCCACTCACTCTCAACTACTCCAACTCCGACTACGACATTCGCCACAACATCACGGGCGACGTTGTCTACCATGAGCCCTACAAGAGCAGCAACATCGCCCTCAACTCCCTTCTGGGTGGCTGGGTCGTCGGCGGAAAAACCTACTGGAGAACAGGCGAGCCCTACTCGGTCGAGTCAAGCCAGATCGGCAACTACGGGCAGCTGGGATCGGTTTTGATGGCGCAGACCGTCTCCGGCAGCAGTCGCGGCCTCACCAACCTGGCTCCGGGCAATGCTCACTCCTGCGCAATCAATGGGAACTGCCTCGATCCCACTCAGTATGTTGCCGCCGGATCCCAGACCACGTTCGGCAACCTCCGCCGCAACGCCCTGGCCGGACCGCACTACGTCAACACCGACCTGAATCTGCTGAAGGACGTGTACAAGCACGAGCGGATGGGATTCCAGATCGGCGCCAGCGCCTACAACGTCTTCAATCACGCCAACTTTGCCCCTCCGGGCTCAGTGATCGGATCGTCTACGTTCGGAGTGATCAGCAGCGTGGTCGCGCCGCCGACCAGCCCCTACGGTTCCTTCCAGGGAGCCGCCGTTACACAGCGCGTCCTGGTCGTCAAGGGCCGGCTTACCTTCTAATCACCCCTGAGCCGGGTGTCCGCGCCTGCGGATGCCCGGCCCGGCTTCCCCGCCTGCATTCTTCTTCCCCGCCGCGAAATATCTCTATCCGATCCTCTGTACTTTCCTCATCCCAAAAACTGATTGGTCCCACCATTTCTGATAGATTTGGCGAAATTTCTATTACTTTTCATAGTGTCGAGTCGTAATGATCCGGAGTAGTTGTGCCGTAAAGTGTTTCATTTTCAGTCAATAAAGACTAAGGAAAGCATTTTCAGATTGGCAATCGTTGTGCTAGGGATACACTAGCAATTCTTACAGGTCTACTTTTCTTAACTATGACGAGAAGCTTTTTGCGCCGTGGCTGTGTGGTCCTCGCTGCTCGTCGATAGTCCTTTTGCTGGTCTTATCGATCTGCTGCGGATCGGTCTGCAAGGTGGCCGGATCGCGATCAAAAACTGATTGGATTCGCGCCCGACAGGACGCTGCTTCCAGCTAATTTTGGAGGAGTCTCAATGCGAATTTTCCGGTTGCACGGCTTGTCTTGTATGCTCGCCGTTGCGTTTGCCCTGGGCTGTACCTTCCAGATCGCCGAACAGACGGCCAGCAGTCAGGAGACCACCGGCGGCCTGCAAGGCAGCGTGACTGACCAGTCCGGCGCCGTTGTCCCCAAGGCGACCGTAACCGTAACCGCCCCAACACTGGTGGGCTCGAAGGTGGTGCTCACGGACGCGGCGGGCTATTACCGCTTCGCCAACCTTCCGCCCGGCACATACACCATCGAAGTGAAGGCGGCGGGTTTTGAAACTCTCAAGCGCCAGGGCCTGGACCTCGAAGTCGGCCATCTGCCCACGGTCAACCTGAGCCTTTCGGTCGGCACGGTCAACACCGTGGTGGAAGTGAACACCGAAGGCCCCATGATCGACACCACCACGGTGACGACGCTGACCAACATTCCCGAGGAGACCCTCAGCCAGATTCCCCACGGCACCTCGTTCCAGTCGGTCATCCAGTTTGCGCCCGCGGCCCGCAACGAGCCCCTCGAAGGCAGCAATATGCTGTCGAACGGCTCCGGCGCCGTCTCGCCCGGCAACGGCTCCAATGGCGGCGCGTTCGGCTTCTCGATCGGCGGCGGCGCCGACTCGGAGAACTCTTACCTGGTCGAAGGTCAGGAGACGGCCAACATCATCGGCGGCTACTCGCACACGAACGTTCCGATGGACTTCATCCAGGAAGTGCAGATGAAGACCTCGGGCGTGGAAGCCGAGTACGGCGGCGCCCTCGGCGGCGTGGTCAACGTGATCATGGAGAAGGGCACGAAGGCCTGGCACGGATCGGTGTTCTCGTCCTTCCAGAAAGGCTCCTGGAACGGCAGCCCGAACGCGAACCTGCGCTATGATCCCACCGACAACGGAACCGACGCCGGTTGGGGAGTCGTCGATCCAGCCGCCCAGGAGTACCAGCCGGTCCGTCCCAAGAGCAGCGACTTCTACCCCGGCGCGAAGATCGGTGGACCGCTTTTTGGATGGGTTCCCGGCAACCATCTCCAAAGGTTGAAGGAAAGGATGTTCTTCTTCGCCGCGTTCAACCCCGAGTTCAACGCCTATGAAGAGTCTCTGAACTACGGACCGAACGGCGGTATCGTACCCTTCAGCCAGAACACGCACACGTTTTACAGCAACGCCCGCATCGACGCCGAAGTCAGCAATAAGATTCGCGTCTTTGGCTCCTGGCTCTACCAGGGCCAGAAGCAGTTCGGCGAGAACCTGCCGAACCCTGACTCCGTCAGCGGCATGTACAACGGAGTGACCGACTGCTCCGGGACGGGCTCCGGCATCACCTGCGGACCGAACTTTATCTCGCCGAACACCTACAGGCACACGCTGGGCTACTCAGCGCCCAACCTCACGCTGAACACCGGCGCGGATATCACGCTGACGAACAGCCTGGTGGCCACGACTCGTTTCGGCTACTACTTCGAGAACTACCACGACTTCGGTTATCCCACCACGGGCACGGTCTATGATTTCGGCAGCTCCGGAACCGGCGGCACCGATACCAACGGCAATCCGCTGCCTGCCGCCCTCCAGCAGTCTGCAGGCAACATCAGCCAGGCTCTGGACGGCAACTTCACCCACTTCAATTCCAACAAGGCCGTCCAGTTCGACCAGGATATCGCGTGGTTCCACGCAGGTAAGGGTGGCACCCATAACTTCAAGTTCGGCTACCAGTTGAACCGCAACTCCAACGAGATCTTCCAGGGTTACAACGCGCCGCTGGTGTACATCTATCCGGGCACTTCCGTGGCCTACAAGCCGCAGGGCCCGGTCGGCCAGCAGAATTGCTCCTCTGTCGAAGCCACGACCGGCACCACCGACTTTGGCTGCGTGGGCACCTATGGCAACGTCAACGTGAACGACTTCGGTTCCGGCGGCAGGGCTACCGGTGTCAATCACGGCTTCTTTGCCCAGGATGCCTGGACAATCGGGCACGGCATCACCATCAATGCGGGCATCCGTTTGGAAAAGGAATACCTTCCTGCCGAGAATCAGCCTTCGACGGCCAAGATCACCCAGCCCATCAACTTCTCCTGGAGCGACAAGATCGCGCCCCGTATCGGCGCTGCCTGGGACGTCTTCAAGAACGGCAAGCTGAAGGTCTTCGGCGGCTACGGCGAGTACTACGACCAGATGAAGCTGAACGTGGCCATCAGTTCCTACGGCGGCCAGTATTGGCAGGAGTGCTGGTACGCCCTGATGGAGCCCAGCTACTCGAACATCGTTCCGCTCCTGAACTCGAATAACCGCTACTGCGTCGGCCAGGACTCCGCCTCGCAGGCGAACTTCGGCAGCAACTCACCTTCGGGAATCACCTTCCTCGAAAACATCAACAACCGCGCGTTCCCGACCACCTGCTCAACCTGCAGCACGACGGAAGAGGGCACTGCGCCCGGCCTCAAGCCCTATGCGCAGCACGACTCCTCGTTCGGCGTGGACTACCAACTGAGCACCAACTGGGCGCTCGAAGGCCGGTGGGACCGGAGGCGGCTCGATCACGTGATCGAGGACTCTGCCATCTATAACCCGGCGGTTGGCGAGACGTTCGTTATCGTCAACCCCGGTGAAGGCGTTAACTCCACCTTCAACGGTTTCTGGAACTTCCTCTATGGGCAACCGATCGACTGCACGTATGGCTGCCCCGCGGCCCAGAAGGTCATTCCCGCGCAGCGCGCCTACGACGGCTTCGAATTCCGACTGACACGCCAGCCCACGCACCATTGGCTCGGTATGTTCAGCTACACCTACTCGAAGCTCCGCGGCAACTACACCGGTCTCACCAGCTCCGACGTTGCCGATGGCGGCGGCGGGCGCAACGCTCCCAACAACAGCCGTTCGTTCGACGAGCCCTACTTCTCGTGGAACTCGATGGGCGGCTCTTCCAGCGGCCTGCTGCCCACCGACCGTCCCAGCGCGGTCAAGGGCTATGGCGCGTATACCTTCGGTTGGCTGAAGCGGATGACCACGACGGCCGGCATCTTCGAGACGGCCTACAGCGGAACTCCGTTGACCAGCTACCTCGACGTAGGCTACGCCTTCCCGGGCGCGTTCCCGACGGATGTCGTGAACCGCGGCAAGTGGGTGGATGTCAGCCAGGATCCAAATACCGGCGCCATTACCGTAAGCCAGCCGTACACGAAGCGCACGCCGGCATACCTCCAGTCCGACTTCAACTTCAAGCAGGAAGTGAAGCTCGGCGAATCCAAGTCGCTGGCGTTCGACGCCACCTTCACGAATGCCTTCAACCAGCATTCAGTCACGTCCACGGGTCAGCAGATCGACTCGAACTACACCGCCAACTTCGTTGGCCCGGCTTCAGCAGGCTGCCAGGCCTTCAACAACGACCAGCTCGGCGTGGCCAACGAGCCGCAGTGCTTCATCGTGGATGGTCCTGCGTTCTACGCTGCAGCCATGTCCAAGTACGACTTTGTGGGCGGGATGAAGCAGTCCGACTGGGGCAGCACCAAGGGCGGCCCGATTTCAATGGACAGCCAGTACAAGCAGCCCTACCTCTACCAGCTCAGCCGCAACATCCGGCTGGGTGTTCACTTCACCTTCTAACTGTTTCTCTCAGCATCAAGCAGGAAGGGCGTCCGCATCGCGGGCGCCCTTCTTCTTTTCCACTGAAATGTGGCTCCGGCGTGAAACGTCAGCCCCTTTTCGCCGGGCTCTTCTTTGCGGTTGCTTTCTTAGTCGCGCTCCTGCTCGCAATCTTCTTCGCCGCCGGCTTTGCGGCAGCTTTTCGCGGCAAACTTGCCTTCTTCGCGCCAGCCCTGGCTGGCCCGGCTTTGCTCTTCTTCCCACTCGCCTGGATGCGCGCCGCCCGCGTCTTTTCCGCGAGTGCATGGGTAAGCTCCTGGTCGAACTCCACCGGCGTCAGCGGCCGCGCCGATTTGCGCAACCGTTCAATGTCGTAGAACGCCCGCCTCTCGGCCAGAAACACGTGAGCCACGAAGTCCACGTAGTCGAGCAGAATCCACCCTCCGTGGCGGCGGCCCTCCACCGAGTTCGGCATCACGTTGAAATTCTTCTTGAGCCGCATCTCGATCTCGTCCGCGATCGCGACGGCCTGCCGGTCGTTGCTGGCCGAGGTGACAAGAAAGAAATCCGATAGCCCCGAATCGGCCGGATCCAGTTCCAGGATGCGCGTGTCTGCGCCTTTTTTGTCTTCGCAGGCCGCTGCGGCTGCCTGCACAAGAATGCGGGTTTGCTCGTGGTCCAGGTGCGTCGCCATTCGTTCGCGCTCGTTCTCCCGCTCCATCGTAGCCCCTTGCCGGAAGGCCCGGCAAGGCAAGAGCAGATGCGCTACCGGTAGAGCCGGTGCTGCCGAATGTAGCGTGCCACCGCCGGCGGCACGGAGCCGCCCGGCTGGTCATCGCTTTGTCGAAGCTGCGCGCGGATCTCAGAAGCGCTGATCTCCACATCGAGGTCCGGCAGTAAATAAAACGGAGCGGTCTCGCCGGCGGCGTTGATGATCTTGTAAGCGCGCACATCGATCTGCGATTGACGCAACGCCTTCCCGTCACCCGGCGCGAGCTTGAGCCCGGCAGGCAGCGATGCTGCCAGGTGGTCCAGGCGCTGGCCTGGGCGCGACGCGACGATCAATGCTGCGGCGAATGGAATTTCCGCCGGGCCATGCCATTCGCCGAGACTCCTGAACGAGTCTGCTCCCATCAGGCAGAACAGTTCGGAGCCGTCCGGCATATCAGCACGCAGGCTCCGAAGCGTGTCCAGTGTGTAGTTTGGCCCGGCCGCCGGGTGCGGCGCGTCGGCAAGGGATAGCTCAAACGCTCGATGGCCCGCAATCGCCAGCCTGGTCATCTCCACGCGATCCGTGAACGAGGCGAGCGCTCCCTGCGGCTTGAGCGGCTGTGACCCTACCGGAGCGAACAGCACCTCGTCGAGATGCAGGCCATCGCGCGCAGCCGTTGCCACCGCAAGGTGCCCGAGATGCGGAGGATCGAACGTGCCTCCGAAAAATGCCACCCGCAGCCTGGCGCCTGATTGCATTCCTACATCCTATGGGACGCATCGCTCATATCAGAAGCAGGACGGCGGTCACAGAGCCGCACTTCGCCCGCTGATAAACTTGAGATTGGGAGCAATGATCAAAAAGAGCTACGCGCGCTGGATGTACCGATGGGAAACCCGCCTGACCACGCGCGACGAAAATCGCGTTGTGCGGCCTCTCGAATGGGGTCTGGACTGGATCGAGCCGTTCTTATCCGAACGCCACCTGGCCGCCGCTGAGCTGCGTCAGGCTGCATCGGGCAATGATGCCGCCGCCGAAGAGGCGTTCGCCGCGATCAACCAGATCCTCATCCGCCGGAGCGACGACTTCTTCGGCTACAGGCGTCCCACTGATTTCCGGCTGGAGGAGCGCTATCCGCAACTCTTCCCGACGAACGTGCGGCCCGAGACCCTGGCGCAGGACGCCGAGTTGCGCCGCCGCGCCGAGAGCGGCGAAATGGAGAGGGCGCAGTTCCTTCGATTCACATCGCCCGAGCGCACCCCGCACCCTGAAAACGATCTCGTCAACGCGCGGTGGTTTCCCGCGCCGGCGCACAAGGATCCCGCGCGGCCCAGGCAGGCCATCATCGTGCTGCCGCAGTGGAATGCCGATGCCTTCAGCCACAACGTGCTTTGCCGGGTCTTCAATCGCATGGGCGTTTCTGCGCTTCGTCTCTCGAAGCCTTACCACGACATTCGCCGCCCCATCGAGCTCGAGCGCTCCGACTACGCGGTGAGCGCGAATATCGGCCGCACGCTATCGGCGTGCCGCCAGGCCGTTGTCGACATCCGCTGCTGCATCGACTGGCTTGAGGGGCAGGGATACGAGCACTTCGGCGTGCTCGGAACCAGCCTCGGGTCCTGCTACGCGTTTCTCGCCAGCGCGCACGACAAACGGATCCGCGTGAATGCCTTCAACCATGCCTCCACGGCGTTCGGCGACGTGGTGTGGACCGGCCAGAGCACGCGCCACATTCGTCAGGGTCTGGAGCAGGCCGGGCTGACGCAGCAGCGTCTCGGCGCGCTCTGGGCGGCGATCAGCCCGGTACACTACTACGAAAAATTTGCCGGCCCCGACGCCGCAGGTCGCGACAAGAAAGTGCTCATCGTCTACGCGGATTACGACCTGACTTTTCCGCGCGAGTATTCGCTCAAGGTCGTCGAAGCATTCCAAAGGCACGAGGTCAACTTCGAGTGCCGAGTGCTGCCCTGCGGCCACTACACCACCGGCGAAACGCCCTTCAAGTACATGGATGGCTGGTACCTCGGCTCGTTCGTTCACCGGGCGTTCAAGGAATTGCGCGCTGAGAAGGCGGCTCAGCCGGTTCGCAACAGCGCGGCGCAAGAGCAACAGGAAGAGGCGCTCACGCGTTAACGCAATCCGTTCAGGTCCAGCTTGAGCAGCTTAAGCGGGTCGAGATACGCGCCCTCCCAGCGGACTGCCCAGTGCAGGTGAGGTCCGGTGACACGGCCCGTCGCGCCGCTGAGGCCAATCAGATCGCCCTTCTTGACGCGCTGCCCTTCGTGCACATCAATGCGGCTGAAATGCATCGAGAGCGTGAACAGGCCCATGCCATGGTCGATCACGACGCAGTTCCCCTCGTAGTAAAGGTGCCGCGCCAGCACCACAACGCCGCTGTTGCTTGCGTGCACTGGCGTGCCCGGCGCCGCGTGAAAATCTGCGCCTTTGTGAACGCTCGCGAGCTTGCCGTTGAACATGCGGCGCGTGCCGAAGCTGTCTGTCGGCTGGGAGGAGACCGGGACGCGAAATGTCCCGCTCCACAACGGCTCCGGCGCGCTCGAAGCAAAGACCTTCGCCTTGAGCTTGACCTCTTCCTCAATCTCTTTCATGGCTTCGGGCGGCGGCTGCACGAACTCCGGCGCAACACTGAGAGATCCGGTTCGATAGTGCGCGGCGTGAATTTCGACGGGCAGGCTCAGATCGAGCGGTCCGCCTTCAGTGTGCGCCGTGAGGTGAAGTGTAGAGGGACCAACGGGCGCTTCCACATCGACACCAGCAAGAGCGACCCACTCGTTTCCGCTGCGAAAAAAGTTGATCTTCCGGGCGAGCCACTCGCCGTCAACGCCGCTGGCCTGCGGTGCGCGCACGCGAATCAGCTCCGGCGAGCCTGCTTCTACCAGACCCGGAGTCAACGTGACATGCTCCGCCGGCCGCCTGGATTGCGCCGGAAGGCTCAAGGCAGCCAAACACGCAACAATCGCCAACACCGTGAGGCGGAAGCCAGTCATGCGTTCAGCATACCGATTTTCAGCTCGAGCCGCGGGGGCACAAGCAGCGAGATGTTGCGACCGCGGCGATGTTCCGGCCCGGTTGATTCTGTTGCGAAGCGGCTGGATCGCTGCTGCGATCAGCGTCATAATGGGGCGGTTCCTGATTGTGCGCTTCAGGGTGCACGCAATTCATGAATATGATTTCCAATCGTTACCGCATACGGTGTCTTTGGCCAGTTGCGCTGCTGTCCGCCGCGTTCGTCGTCCTTTGTGCGTCGATTCCTGGTGCGCCTGCATTCGCGAGAGGGCCAGCCGCAGCCGGGACGCCGGTGCTCGTGGAGCTGTTCACCTCCGAAGGCTGCTCCGATTGTCCTCCCGCAGACGACCTGCTGGCGCGGCTCGATCGTGAGCAGTTCGCTCCGGGTGTTCATGCCATCGTGCTGAGCGAGCACGTGACCTACTGGAACCACCAGGGATGGGAGGATCCGTTCTCAATGCAGCAGGTCGACTATCGCCAGCAGGACTACGTGCAGCACTTCGGCCTGCAATCGCCCTACACGCCGCAGATGGTCGTGGATGGCGCGCAGCAGTTCGTCGGCAACAACGGCCCCGCGCTCAATCTCGCAATGACCAAGGCCGTTTCGGATTCAAAACAGCCGCTTGATATCGTCGACGCTCAATGGAACAAAGACGGTGTCCATTTCGGCGTGCACACTTCGGCAGCACACGGCGAGCACCTGTTCGCGGCGCTCGCCCAGGACGTGGCACCCTCGAAGGTGAGCGCCGGCGAAAACGCAGGCCGCACTCTGAACTACGTCGCCGTGGTCCGAGCACTCAAGGAATACAAGTCGGACTTCGCCGACGGCCATCCGCTGGCGATTTCCGCATCGGAAATGAAAAAGGATGCCGCGGGTAGCGCTGTCCGGCTGGTGGTCTTTCTCGCCGACACGCACACAGGCCATGTCGAGGCAGTAGCAGAGCAGTCTCTCACAAAGCCGTAAACGCGATCAGCGCGGATGTGCGGCCTTCCACTTCTTCTCGCGTTCCCGAACTGCTTCGAGCTCGTCCGTAGTGATGCGTGTGCCGACATTCTGACGATTGGTAATGTATCGCTCCTGGTTGGGAGACTTTACCGCGGCTGCCAGGTCGAACCAGAAATATGCGTCCACGTCGCTCTGCGGAACGCCCTGTCCCATTGTGTAAAGCATGGCCAGGGTTCCCTGCGCGCCAACGTCGCCCTGGTCGGCGGCCTTGCGATAATAGCCGGCTGCCTTGGCGGGGTCTCGTTCCACGCCGTGGCCGTAGCTGTAAGCCTCCGCGAGGCGAATCTCGCCTGGAGTGTAGTTCTGCGCCGCGGCCTTCGCGTACCACGCTGCCGACTGCTTCCACGCTTCGGCTGCGTCGTCCCGGTCCTGCGTTGAACCGGCTGTCTGCGCATAACTTGCACCCACAGCCACCTGCGAGGCGGCGTCCCCGGCGTTCGCCTTGGCCAGCAACGCCGGGTCGACGCCTGCCTGCGCGATCACCGCCGTCGCCGCGAATCCAGCCAAAGCGGCCAGCACAAATAATCCTGAAACTCTGGTCATCGCGTCCTCGTGCGGCGGTTCCACCATAGCAGGTTGATCTCAGATGTTGGAACCGCCCAGCATTGTCATTTCCGGCTCCGCGATTCGCCCGACGAGCTAAAATTCTTGCATGACCGATCGCATGTCGCTTCCTCTTGCCCAGGCCGATCCTGAAGTTGCCGCCGCCATTGAACACGAGAGGCTCCGCCAGCACGAAGGCCTCGAAATGATCGCCAGCGAAAACTTCGTGTCGGAAGCCGTTTTGGAGGCGGCCGGCTCGGTGTTTACCAACAAGTATGCCGAAGGGTATCCGGGGCGCCGTTACTACGGCGGCTGCGAGCTTACCGACATCGTTGAGAACCTCGCCCGCGACCGCGCCAACCAGATCTTCGGCTCCGAGTACGCGAACGTGCAGCCGCACTCGGGCTCGCAGGCCAATGCGGCGGCCTACGCGGCTGTGCTCCAGCCCGGCGACACGATTCTCGGCCTCGATCTCGCGCACGGCGGCCATCTTACGCACGGCCACAAGCTGAGCTTCAGCGGCAAGCTCTACCGTCCGACGTTTTATACCGTGAGGCGAGACACCGAGGTGATCGACTACGACGAACTCGAAGCGATCGCCGAGCGGGAAAAGCCCAAAGCCATCATTGGGGGCGCCAGCGCCTACCCGCGCCTCTGGGACTTCGCGCGGATGCGCCAGATCGCCGACAAGGTCGGGGCTGTCTACGTCTTCGACATGGCCCACATCGCAGGACTTGTAGCGGGCGACGTCCATCCATCGCCTGTCCCGCACGCCCACATCACCACCACGACCACGCACAAGACGCTGCGCGGCCCTCGCGCGGGGTTGATCCTGTGCCAGAAGATGCTCGGGGACAAAAAACTTGCGGAAGCCGTCGACAAAGCCGTCTTCCCCGGACAGCAGGGAGGCCCGCTGGTGCATATCATCGCGGCAAAGGCCGTGGCGTTTGCCGAAGTGCTTCGCCCCGAGTTCCGCACTTATGCTGCGCAGACCGTCAAGAATGCAAAGGTGCTTGCGGAAGAGCTTCAGTCCGAGGGTTACCGGCTCGTTTCTGGCGGCACCGATAACCATCTCATGCTGGTGGACGTGTTTGCGAAAGGCATGCTCGGTTCAGAGGCCGAGCTGGCTCTGGGCAAGGCCGGCATCACGGTGAACAAGAACGCCATTCCGTACGACACGAATCCGCCTCTCAAGCCCTCGGGGATCCGCGTTGGCACTCCCGCACTTACGACGCGCGGAATGAAGGAGCCGGAGATGCGCCAGATCGCCAAGTGGATCACACGCACGCTGGAGTGCCGCAATGATGACGCAGCGCTCGAGCGCATCCGCGGCGAAGTAGCCGAACTTGCAAATCAATTCCCGCTCTATGCGTGGAGGCGGCTCGCGGTTCCCGTGCCGGCCTGAGTTGCGCGCTATCATCCGCGTGCCATAACTTCCCCCGGCTATCTTCGCGGGGATTAGTGTACTTTCCCTCGCCAACAATTCACCAGGTGCAACTTGTCTTGCATGATGGGGTTGCATCTGATGTTGATATGTCGCCCGCGCACAGGCGCGCCGGGACAGATTTGCCTGGCACCTTACAGGGCTTCAGAAGGGAGAAAGATGAAAGTACTTCGATCTGCGTTGGCAGCAGCGCTACTTATGTTTGGCGTGCCTGTATTTGCGCAGCAACACCATGAGCAGCGTCCTGCCATGGTGCGGCCTCCGTCACGCGGCCCGCAACCCTACCGCGGCACTCCCCGGCAGCCCGAACCGGATCACAACCGGAATTACAGCGACAAGCCGGGTCATCCCAATGCTCCGCACGTGGATAACGGCAAGAGGTGGGTAGGGCATGACTCGGGCTCAGGCGACCCTCACTACCGCCTCGATAACCCATGGGAGCACGGACACTTTTCGGGAGGCTTCGGCCCCCACCATGTATGGCGCATTGAAGGCGGCGGCCCCAGCCGCTTCTGGTTTCACGGCTGGTACTGGAGCATTGCGCCTTATGACATCGGGTGGGTGAATGACTGGATGTGGGACTCCGACGACATCATCATCTACGAGGACCCCGATCACCCCGGCTGGTATCTCGCGTATAACACGCGCCTAGGAACCTATGTCCACGTAATGTTCCTCGGCTGACGATTCACTTCAGGTTCATGAAACGGGGACGCCTGCAAGCGCGTCCCCGTTTCTTTGTCAGACATGTTCGGGTTGTTCACTTATCCGCCGGATTCGATTCGCGCCCAGGTTGCTGACCTGTCGTTGCGTCAATGCTGGTAACTTTTGGAATGCACGAATCGCGCATAAGTGGGGTATGCTGAATACCATGACGATCGATTCTATCCTCGCTGAACTAGATGCCGAAATCGCAAGACTAACTCAGGCGCGGAATTTGCTGGCGCGTGCGGGCGCAACCGCCAGTGGAACACGCAAGTCAAAAGCAGCAGGGAAACCCAGAAAGACCCGTGTGCTCAGCGCGGATGCGCGCAAGCGAATCGCCGACGCACAACGCCGACGCTGGGCTGCCCAGAAATCGAAGGCCAGGAAAGACAATTCCAAAAAGGAAGCCTAAGTGATCTTGATGGTGCGCGGAGCGTAAGTGAATTCCGAAGCGCCTGCACAGGCTCTTAAGCCTTCACGGCAATTAGTGCTTCACGGTCGGTGTCAAAGAAAGAATTACCAGGTTTCAACAGCAAGAATGTTGGGCGGACCTGCATGCCCCTCGATGACCTGGGTTTCGATGACGGCCTCCAGATTCTTTTGCTCCCAATCCTGTGGAGCTTTCGCAAGCAGCGAGTCAAGATATTCCGGGTTGTAGAGAATCTCGCCCGCAGCCTCAGTGCCTTCTTCCGAGATCCCCGCGGCAATAATGACGGGCTGACCGGTGGTGAGATCGTGAATGCGCGCAACGATCGCATAATCGCGCGAGAGCTTTTGATAGGGTAAGTCCCACGCGGTGGCCCATGTGGTCTTGCTTGGGCTGTTGCGGTCCACCAGCAGCGCTACTCCATCCTTTGACTCGAACCCAAAGCGAAGTTTCTGCGTTACGCGCAGGGTCCAGATGTTATCGAATGCGCCGATAAGTACGAATGGTCCCTCTCTCAACTGCGCAAACGATGCCTCGGATGCCGGCACCACGCGGAATGTCTTGTGACGGGATGCGAGCGCCGCAACGGTGCGCGTAAGGGTGATCACATCGGCCAGGGCCAGGTTTCCGGAGTAGTGCAGGCGGAAGTAAAGCGGCTCTGGCTTTGAGGTGGTTACCGGAGCATCCAGCGAGTCGATTGACCCGACATCGATATTCTTTGCCGGCTCTCCCAGGCAAAACGTTGTGGGATTAGCTGCGTCCGTCACCGGCGCCCAGAACCGGTCGATGTTGGAGGGAGGTGGCGGATCGGCGTGGTAACGAAGGCCGGCAAACAGGCCCGCAGCCGCGGCCACGACAACCCCGATGCCGATTCCGGCGCCCGCGAGCCAGCGCCGGCGCCCCAACCCATTGCCGGTCGAGGGCGGGATTTCAATAGCCGGGCGGGTGGAAAGAAGCTCTTCGGCGTCAAGCAGAGCCGCAACATCCGGCGCACGCTCCGGTTCCCGAAACGCGGGGACATACGAGCCGATGGGCATTTCGATCACGACTTCGCCGCGATGCATTGCGTCGTAGTAGTACTGAGTGAGCCGGTCGCGCACTTCGCCGGCGGCCATCCGTACCACCGGGTCGGCATTGGTGTCATAAGTGGGTGAGCGTCCGAAGACCGCGACTCCAATGCTTCGCTCCTTGAGTTCATCCGCGCGCCCCAGAAGCGTCTGTTCTACGGCATAGCGAAGCAGCGCCGGGTACCGTTTGCTCTTTGAAAACCGGGGATGGGCGAGAACGCGCTCCAGCTGCTCCCGGATACGCGGCGCATCCGTCATCAGATTCAGTTCTTCAAGCTCGTCTGAGATTCTCGGCCCCGGCGGCATGGCCACTCCTTGCGTTCCTGAAAAGCGCGCCACTTCGCCTGGTCCGGCAACCTGGTCCAGGCAAACGGTGCGATGACAAACATGACAAGCACATTGCTCCGGAGGCGACCAAGGGGCAAATGGGGGGATGCCGTGTCGATCCAAAGAGCAACTCGGGCCCGAAGTTCAACGGTATGGCGTATGATACGTGGGCGTAATTTACTTGTCCAGAGGGAATTGAATACAGAATTCAAAGGAGTTAGCTGGAGCGATACAAATTGCTACCCGAAGGGACCTTTCTCCCCGGAGAGGAAATTCCTATATTCAGATTCGGTCCAGAAGATGAGTCAAAAGCATAGGTGTGCGGTGCGTTCATCGCGCCGGCACATCCGTGCCTCAAGCGCATCTTCTTGTGATTGCGGCTCCTCGCCCCTCGTTTGCCAGACCTGGATTGATCCAGGCAGGACTCATTGAGGGGCGCTTTTTTTGATCGCAAAACATTCCGGCGCCGTTCCATACACTGCCGATACCCGGTCATGCATGAGGCGTCCGCTCCCGCTCAGTCAGCCTCAATGTTGCTGAAAATCCGTTCTGCTGCTAAAAGAAAAGACGTGAGAAATTCGAGCCGCTGGCCGGCCGGCGCTCTTTTTCCCGTCTTTCAAGTAGCGTGGTGTAAACGCCGGCAGTTTCGGGACAGATAGCCTACCCGGGGCTTCCAGACGGCCGAATTCCCTTCACCTGATGTCCTGCCTGCTCCCGCTGCCCGCACAAAAGATTTCAAAGTCCGAGGGCTGATTTTCCATGTCGCCATCGCGCATGCCCAAAAGTGAAGAGGCTCGTATTGAACAGGGCCGGCTGGCTAGCCGCAAAATTGAGGAGTGGAACAGGATGTCGGCAACGATCTGCCACGAGATCAATAACCCGCTCGCAGCCATCCAAAACCTGCTGTTCCTCATGCGGCTCAATCCGGAGACTCCGCCGAGTGTGACCGCAATCGCACAGCAGGCCGGTGAAGAAGTCCGGCGCATCGAAGCTCTCGCGCGCTCTACGCTGGGATTTTTCCGCACTGCCAGGGATCCGGAACCCGCGGACCTGGTCGCGGCTGCCGAAGCGGTGCGTTTGCTTCTCGGGCCGATGCTGCGGCAGCGCGGCGTCGAATTCGAGATCCGTCACAGCGGCGATTGCACCGTGAACGCCTATGCGGACCAGACCCGGGAAGTGATGCTCAACCTGGTCCGCAATGCCTGCGAAGCCACCCACGAGCGCGGCGGCAAGGTAACGATCAACCTTGAAGGCCGAGCGGACGACGTCCTCTTTACCGTCTCGGACCAGGGATCGGGTATAGATCCAGAGCTTCTGCCGGGCATCTTCGACTTCGCCGCAACCAACGGGGGCGAAGATGGAAAGGGCATGGGACTCTGCCTGGTCAAACAGCTGGTCGTTCAACATGGCGGAAGCGTTGAGGCGCAGTCGGATGCCGGCAGAGGTACGCGTTTCACGGTGGTGTGGCCACGCCGAAGTCCCAAGGCCAACGAAGCCGCGGAGCAGCTCGCCGCGGGCGCCGGGAACTAGCTAAGTCAGCGCCCGGTCAAGGTGGACGTATCCGCCATCGACGATCAACTGCTGGCCGGTAGTATGCCCCGACTGCGTCGCAGACAGCAGAAACACCACCGCGGCCGCAATCTCCGTGTCGAGAGTCATCCGGTGTTCCAGCGGAATTTTTCTTGTGATCTGCTCGAGTTGCGCTTCGGGCTCTCCAGTGGCGTCAAGCAGGCGCTTGTAAAGCGGCGTCATTACCTCGGCCGGAATCACAGCATTCACGCGAATGCCGCACGGCAGAAGTTCAGCTGCCCATTCGCGCGTGAGCGCAAGCTGGGCTCCTTTGCTGGCCGCATAGGCCGACGTGCCACCCTGGCCGGTAAGCGCCACCTTGGAGCTGATGTTGACGATCGATCCTCGCGATCGTTTCAGAGCCGGCAGCGCATAGTGCGCGAGCGCGTAATAGTGGACCAGGTTCCGGTGCAGGCTCTGAACAAACTCGCCTACGGAGCCGGTCTCAAGTCCGATCCGGTCATTTGTGCCCGCATTGTTCACGAGCCCGTCTATTGCGCCGTACCGCTTCTCAACCTCGGCGATCGCCTCCCTGCACCGCTCCGTGTCCTGCAATTCCACCTCGATGAATGTGCATGCGGAGTGGCTTGCCTCCATTTCGGCGAGGAACTCCTCGACGTTGCTGGACCGGCGCGCTAAGACTACTACCCGCGCGCCTTCTGCCAGGCACGCGCGCGAAATGGCGCCTCCGATTCCTGCACCGCCGCCGCTTACTACGATGACCTTGTCTTTGAGTCCGAGATCCATTGCTCCCCGCGATTCAATTGCCTTCGACTACTGGAGTCCGGCCATCACCAGCATGCGCGGTTCAGTCATCTCCTCGATCGCCGACCGGATACCCTCGCGCCCCAGTCCGGAATCTTTCACTCCGCCGTAGGGCATCGGATCCAACCGCCAACTTGGCGTGTCGCCCACAATGAGGCTGCCGACCTCAAGCTCCCGGAACGCTGTAAGGATGCGCCCGGCGTCGCGCGTCAGCAATCCAGCCTGTAGGCCATAGCGTGAATGATTCACCTCTGCCAGCGCTTCTTCAAAGTCCTCGTACGGCTCGATGACCACCACAGGCCCGAATACCTCCTCATCGCGCACCTTCATTCCCGCCTTCGTGCCAGTCAGAACGGACGGCGGCATCATGCTCCCCTTTCGCTCGCCGCCTTCCACCAGCTTCGCGCCGCCAGCCACTGCCTCCTTGATCCACGCATCCACCCGTTCCGCTTCACTCAGGCGAATCATTGGGCCGACCTCGGTTGGTTCCTCCGACGGATTGCCCGTGACCATCTTCTTCGCACATTCCACAACCTTCCATAAGAACGTCTGAAACACGCTTCGCTCCACGAACACCCGCTGCACGCTGATGCAGGACTGCCCGGCGTGACCGAAGGCGGCGTGAGCTGTCCTTGACGCGGCATCATCCAGGTCCGGCCAGTCGCCATGCACGATCAGGGCGGCATTCGAGCCCAGTTCGAGCAGCACCCGCTTGCGTCCCGAGCGCGCCTTGATATCCCATCCCACCTTCGACGATCCGGTAAATGTCACCAGCTTGATCCGGTCTTCCTTCTCCGCCAGCCACGCCGTGTCTGTATTCGATAGCGGCAGCACGGCGATCGCCTCCTGCGGCCACCCAGCCTTCAGGATGATCTCCCCGAGCGCCAGCGCGGTAAAAGGAGTCTGCGGCGCCGGCTTCAGGATGATCGGGCACCCCGCAGCCATCGCGGGCGCCACCTTGTGAGCCGCCAGGTTCAATGGAAAGTTCGACGGCGTGATCGCAAGGATCGGGCCCACCGGAAACCGCTGCACCAACCCCCAACGGCCCTCATTCCCTTCCGTCAGGTCCAGCGGAATCGTCTCGCCCCCTAATCGTGAAGTCTCTTCAGCCGCCGTCTTGAACGTGAGAATCGCGCGGTCGACCTCCGCGCGCGACAGCCGCACCGGTTTGCCCGCCTCCGCCACAATCAGCTGCGCAAACCGCTCCTTCTGCTCAATGAGTGCTGCTGTCACGTCTTCCAGAATTTCGCGGCGCTTCCACCGCGGCAATGCGCGGGTCCGGCGAATCGAGGCTACCGCGTGATTTACGGCCTGCCTTGCATCAGCGCGCGCCGCCTGTGTCACTCGTCCCACCAGGCCCTGGTCCCAGGGCGACCGAACTTCAAGCGCCTCGCCCTCTTCCCATTCCTTACCGCATAACAGAAATCCGGTTTGCGTTCCTGGCCGCATTCTCATGATCGACGTACTCCTGCTTACTCACTTGCACCTCCGATGGTAAATCGCAGGAGACGGGAGCGGCTGAATGCGGCGAGTTGATCAGCCGGCGCGCCGACCCGAGTTCCGAAAACGGGCCGTGACCCCGCCGGTCCGAACTCGCCGATTGCGAGCAGAAAAATACGCGGCAGCAAAGGAGGATTGTCCTCGCCGCCGCGTATCAGGAGGTACGTGGGTTTTCCCTGTTCTCTATTCCCCGCCTCAAATTAAGGTCCGGGGCGTCCGGGAATCGACGCATCTTGACGCATTACCGAGCGAGCGCTCACCCCGTGCCGTGATGACAAGCCCGGTCCGCACCGCCGTCCTATTGCACGTCCATCACGAAGCCCGCTCTGCGATTCAATTGCCAGCAGGAGTCGCTCTCCTGGTTGCAGAACGGCTTTTCCTTTCCATAGCTGATGTCGCGGAGCCGGCTCGCCGGGATGCCCGCGTTGATCAGAGCCTTCTTCGCGGTCTCGGCGCGGTTCTGGCCCAGAGCCATGTTGAACTCTTCCGAGCCGCGCTCGTCGCAGTATCCGCCGATCAGCACCTTCACGTTGGGATGGTGTTCAAGGTATGCCGCATCCTTCGCGAGCACGCCTTCATCGCCGTTGCGCACGCTCGCCTTGTCGTAGTCGAAGAAGATGTCCTTCACATGCTCTCTGAAGTCCTCTTGGGCGGACATCGTGCTGGCCGGCGCTGCCGCGGGAGGCGGTTCGCTGACAGTGACGCGAGCCTCGGCGTCGGCCGACCCGCCCTGACCGTGCGCCACCAGGCGGTAGGTCGTCGATGAACTTGGCGTGACCGTCCTGCTTCCGGAACTCGACACGGTCCCAATGCCGTCAATCGTGGCGGTGGTCGCATCCTGGGTGTGCCAGGTCAGAACCACCTTGTCGCCGGCAGTGACGGATGAAGGGGAAGCCGAAATCTCGGCAGTGGGAGCGGGAGCAGCAGGCGGCGCAGTAGCGGCAACGGGTTGCGGTTTCACGTTGTGCTTGCAACCGGCTACGGAAACCACGGCAGTGAAAACGGCGGCAGGAATCAGCAGGCGAATCGAGAGGTCCAATTTCGATCGGTTCAATGATGTAGTCCTCCAAGGCAGCGCAGTCCCCGTCTCCGGAATCACTCACAGAGCATCCGCGGCTCGCTTGTGGCAAGCCGCGGAAGGCCTCAGCGGATCAGGCCCTGATCATCCTGGGGAAGCCGCAAGCGCAATATCCACTGCAGCGTTTCGAACGGGAAAACCTAGCCTGACGCGCTGCTGTCGCTCCCCAATGCCATCCGGCGACGATCTGGCTGTGTAAAAATATCTTCAGCAATTCCCGCATCCGGCGCTGTTCCATTTGGAACACATCTCGCTATGGCGGAGAGGGATTCGTCAACAGGCAGTTATTTTTTAGATCGGGCCCAGGCATGGGTTTCCAGGATGTCACTCGCGCAACCGGCCATCTTTGACGTTCAGTCCTTCCTGCACCAGACGGGACCGGGCCGCTCCATCCTCCACTTCGACAAAGACCGCAGGTTCTTCGCGCAGGGCGATCCCGCCGATTCCATCTACTACCTCCAGAAAGGCCGCGCCAAGATCTCCGTCATCTCACCGGCCGGGCGCGAAGCCACCATCCGCCTCGTCGCCGCGGGCGACTTCTTCGGCGAGCGCACCATGATGCCCGAGCCGTCGTCCCGCGTCACAACAGCCGTGGCCATCACCCCCTACACCGCCCTTCGCATCGCCCGCCGGGAGTTTCTCCGCGTGATGCGCGAAGAGCAGGCCTTCTCCTATCTCTTCTCCACTTTTCTTCTCAGGTGCAGCATGCGCACGCAGGCCGATCTCGTGGACCAGCTCTTTAACCGCGCTGAAAAACGCCTCGCCCGCCTGCTGCTCACGCTCGCCGAGCACAGCCAGCCCGGGGAGCCCGAGCCGCTGCTCGCTCCCATCTCGCAGGAAGCCCTGGCCAGCATGATCGGCAGCACGCGCCCCCGCGTAAGCACCTTCATGAACCGGTTCCGCAAGCTCGGATACATCGAATACAACCACCGCATCCGCGTGCACAAGTCGCTGCTGAACGTCTTTCTCCGCGACTGAGCCGAACCCCGGTCCCTGTCAGCTGAAAACTGCGCCCTGCGTTATTCTTCCTTCATGATCCACGACGGCCGCGGCCGCAAGCTCCCATTCGACCCCGAAGAAGCTCTGTCCCATCTGCGCGGCCGCGACGCGAAACTGGGCGCGTTGATCGAGCGCGCCGGGCCGTTTACCCTGCGGCTCGACCCATCGCCGTCGCCCTTCGAATCACTGCTCGAGTCGATCCTCTACCAGCAGTTGCACGGCAAGGCCGCGGCCGCCATTCATCGCCGCGTGCGCGAGTATTTCCACGGCGACCCGGCGCCGCAGGCCCTCATCGACACACCGGACGAAATCCTCCGCGCCGCCGGTGTCTCCGGAAGCAAGATCAAGGCGCTGAAAGACCTCGCCGCAAAAACGCTTGATGGCACGGTCCCTAC
This sequence comes from Occallatibacter sp., assembly GCA_035263625.1. Classification (GTDB taxonomy): domain Bacteria; phylum Acidobacteriota; class Terriglobia; order Terriglobales; family Acidobacteriaceae; genus Telmatobacter. The sequence goes on along the minus strand of DATFRB010000070.1, from coordinate 580,891 downwards.
CCATGCCGCCATCAAGAAGATGTCGGACGCCGACATCGTCGAGCGCCTCACCGAGGTCCGCGGCATCGGCCCGTGGACCGTCGAGATGCTGCTCATCTTCCGCATGGGCCGCCCCGACGTTCTGCCCGTAACCGACTACGGCGTCCGCAAGGGTTACGCGCTCACCTTCATGAAGGTCCCCAAGACTCGCGCCATCGCCGCCGAAGACCTCCCCAAGCCCGACGTGGTCTCCAGGCGCGGCGAGCGCTGGAAGCCCTTCCGATCCGTGGCAAGCTGGTATCTGTGGCGCGCGTGCGCCCTTGCGCGGGGCACGCCTTCAGCGGGGAGAGCCTAAAATAGCCCAATGCGGCCGGAAAAATCACCGATGCCCGGCGCAGCGGAAAGTCCGATGGCGCCGATCAAGCGATTCGTCTGCATCCACGGCCACTTCTACCAGCCGCCCCGCGAGAACCCGTGGCTTGAGACCGTCGAGACCCAGGATTCGGCCGCGCCCTACCACGACTGGAACGAGCGCATCTGCGCCGAGTGCTACGCCACCAACGGCGCAGCCCGCATCGTCAACATCAAGAACCACATCATACGCATCGTCAACAACTACTCGCGCATCAGCTTCAACTTCGGTCCCACCCTGCTGAGCTGGCTCAAGGAAAACGCTCCCCGCACCTACCGCATGATCCTCGATGGCGAGAGCCACAGCCGGGAAAGCTTCAAGGGCCACAGTTCGGCGATGGCTCAGAACTACAACCACGTGATCATGCCGCTCGCCAACCGGCGCGACAAGATCACGCAGATCCGCTGGGGCATCGCCGATTACGAGTTTCACTACGGCGTCCCGCCCGAAGGCATGTGGCTGGCTGAGACCGCCGTCGATTCAGAGACCCTGGAACTCCTCGCCGATCACGGCATCAAGTTCACCGTCCTCGCTCCGCACCAGTGCAAATGCATACGCCCGCTCAGCGACGGAGCCTTGTGGACCGACACGCCGGATGCGGCCGTTGACACCAGCCGCCCGTATCTCGTTCAGTTCGATTCCGGCGTTTCCATGGCTGTGTTTTTCTATGACGGGCCGCGCTCGCGCGCCATCGCCTTCGAGGGCCTCCTCAACTCCGGCGAGAACTTCGCCGCGCGCCTCAAAGCCGGATTTCGCGATACTGCCCACCCGCAGATGGTTCACGTGGCGACCGACGGCGAATCGTACGGCCACCACCACAAGCACGGCGAGATGGCGCTCGCGTACGCCCTGCGCCTGCTCGAAGACGACAAGAACGTCAGGCTCACCAACTACGGCAGCTATCTCGCGCAGTTTCCGCCCGAGTTCGAGTGCCGCATCGAAGACAACACTTCGTGGAGCTGCGCTCACGGCATCGAGCGCTGGCGCTCCAACTGCGGCTGCAACGGCGGCAAGTCCGGCTGGAACCAGCTCTGGCGCGCTCCGCTGCGGCAGGCGCTCGATGAGCTGCGCGACGCGCTTATCCCTCTCACCGACCGCGCGGGACGCGAGCTGTTCCACGACGTCTGGGCCGCGCGCGATGCCTATATCCGCGTGGTCCTCGACCGCAGCGAAGAATCCATCGAGGAGTTCCTCCTCGAGCAGCGAAGCCATCCGCACTCCAGCGCCGACCGCATGCGCGCCCTCAAGCTGATGGAGATGCAGCGCCACGCGCAGCTCATGTACACCAGTTGCGCGTGGTTCTTCGACGACATCTCCGGCATTGAGACCGTGCAGATCATCGCCTACGCCGCGCGCGTCCTGCAGCTCGCTGCGTCCCTTTTCGGCGCCGACGCAGCCGGCCTCGAATCCGCGTTTCTCGCGCGCATCGCGGAGGCAAAGTCCAACAGCCCCAGGGCCGGAGACGGAGCCCGCATCTACAGGGAGAAGGTGATCCCGCTTCAGCTCGGCCTCGAGCAGGTCGCCGCGCACTACGCCATCGCTTCCATGTTCTCGTCGTTTGCGGAAGAGACCGAGCTCTTCTGCTACAAGGTGCGCCGCATCTCCTATGACATCTTCACGTCGGGTGGAGGCCGCCTCGCCCTCGGCCGCGCGCTGATCTCCAGCACCATCACCGAGGAGCGCAGCAGCTTTTCCTTCGCCGTCCTGCACTTCGGCGACCAGAACATCACGGCCGCGGTCAAGGCCTACAGCGATTCCTATGCTTCGAGTTTCGAGAACTTCATCGCCGAAGCTTCGGGCCACGTCATGCGCGCCGACTTCCCCGAGGTGATCCGCCTTCTCGACCGCTTCTACGGCCACGTGGACTACTCGCTTACCTCCCTGTTCACCGATGAGCAGCGCCGCATTGTGAAGATGATCCTCAACTCAACGCTGTGGGATATCGAGAAGTCGCTCACCAGCATCTACGACGACCACGCGAGCTTGCTGCACTACCTTTCGCAGGCCGGCCTGCCCAAGCCGCCCGCGCTCACCCTTGCGGCGGGATTCGCCATCAACGCGGGCCTGCGCCGCGCCCTCGAAGGCGACCCCATCGACGAGGCCCTGCTGCGGTCATTTCTCAAATTGGCCAAAGCCGACCAGGTGCAGCTCGAAACCGCCACCCTGTCCTACATCGCCGACCAGCGCATGAAGCGCGCGATGATCGAGCTACAGATGTCCGGCGGCTCGCTTGAAATGCTCGACCGCGCGCTCACGCTGGCCCGAACGCTGTCAGAGCTGCCCTTCGAGCTCAACCTGTGGCAGGCGCAGAACATCTGGTACGAGATCCTGCGCAGCTCCGGCGATTCCCTCACCGCGCACGGCCCCGAAGACCGGTCGCTTTGGGACCGCGACTTCGCCGAGCTCGGCGAGCACCTCCTGATCGATACCGCCTCCATCAGAACGCCGGACGCGTCCATTGCCGCCCCGGCAGACTGAGTGTCCGAACAGGATTCATGCGCAGTGAATGATAGGCGAATACAAAGCGAAAGCCAAGATTATCCCCCCAGCGCGCATTTGCATCCGGAACCTCCGCCGCGCGGACTGCGTAAACCATGCCAGGCGCCGTGTTGACCGGGTGGGAGCAAACTGCGGCGAAAATGGGGCTCGGCCCGTCAAAATAAATACCGGAGCGCAGACGATTTGAGGCGAGGCGGGCGGCGTGCGCCTCCCACCCGGGCAGCGAAGTTTGCGTACACTGGAAGTGCTCCCCGCGCAGGCGCGAAGTGCGTTGATCCAAGATGATCCGGAAATAGTTTTCGGGCGAAAGACGAGCGGAATCATGCAACTGATAGAGGCATTCAAACTCGCGCTGCAATCCCTTTGGGCCAACAAGATGCGCTCCATCCTCACGCTCATCGGTGTGATCATGGGCGTGGCGTCGGTGATCATGGTTATTACGATGGTGCAGGGCGCCAACCGTTACGTCGCCACCAAACTCGTAAGCTATGGCGCCGACGTGTTCGGCGTTTCCCGCATGTCCGACGTGATCCTGACGCCAGAGGAATACTTCAGGTTCCAGAAGCGCAAGATCATCCGCATGGATGACTACGAGGCCATTCGGGACGGCTGCAAAGACTGCTCGGAAGTCGGCGCGTTCCTGAACAAGGCTACCAATGTTGTAGCCAACGGAAAGTCAAGCAACAACACCCAGGTGCGCGGCTACACCTGGACCATGCTCTCGCTTCAGAATGTCGATATTGCAGTGGGCCGTGGCTTTACGCCGGCGGACGTCGACCACGGCACACACAACGCGATCGTCGGCTATGACATCGTGGACAACCTGCTGCCCAATGGCGATCCCATCGGAAAGGAAATCCGCGTTGACGGAATTCCTTACACAATCATTGGCGTTGGAGACCGCCAGGGCAAGACGCTCGGCCAGTCGCAGGACAACTGGGTGGCCGTCCCTATCTCGACTTACCAGCAGATCTATGGCTACAACGACTCTGTCGATATTTATGCCCGAGCCGCAGGCAATTCCGACGTGATGCTGCGGGCTGAAGACGAGGCCCGGGTCATCATGCGGGTACGCCGCCACGTCGCTCCGGGACAGCCCGACGACTTCGAGATCAATACGAACGACACATTCCTCGATCTGTGGAAGCAGATCACCTCTCTGTTTTTCGCGGTCGTCCTGGGCCTGGCTTCAATCGCCCTGGTGGTCGGCGGCGTGGTCATCATGAACATCATGCTGGTCAGCGTTACCGAGCGCACCCGCGAGATCGGCGTGCGCAAGGCGCTCGGCGCCAAGCAGCGAGACGTGATGGTCCAATTCCTGATCGAGAGCGCGTTCCTGGCCCTGGTGGGCGGATTCTTCGGGGTGATGAGCGGCGTCCTGGTGGGCAAACTGATCACTGTGTTCGTGGGATTCCCAACCGCGGTGCCCCTGTGGGCTATTATGCTGGGCCTGTTCCTGGCGACGTCAGTGGGCATCTTTTTCGGCGTATATCCAGCCAGCAAGGCAGCGAAGCTGGATCCCATCGTGGCGCTTAGAGCAGAGATGTAGGTTCGAAGTTCACAGTTCTTAGTTCGCAGTTCACAGTTTTTGTTTTACGGTTCGCGATTTTCAGGTTGGGCGCTCTCTTCCCCGGAGCATTTTAATCGGCAGAAGAGAGCATTTCATGGCGCAGTCCTATCGGGATTTGGTTGTTTGGCAGCGGGCAATGCAATTGACGGTCGCCGTATATCGCCTGACCCGCGATTTCCCCAAGGAGGAGTTATACGGCCTTACGAGCCAGATCAGGCGAGCGGCAATATCCGTCCCGAGTAACATCGCCGAGGGGCAAGGCCGGGGAACCCCAGGGGAGTTTCGACAGTTTCTGGCAATAGCCCGCGGCTCTAACTGCGAAGTTCAGACTCAATTGGATCTTGCGCGAGCACTGAGCTTGGGGAATCCAGAACTGATCGACAAGGCCGACGCTCTGGCAGATGAGGTCCGGAAGATGCTGTTCGGAATTCTCGATTCGCTTAATTGATTGAGCTGCGAATTGCGAATTGCAAAATATGAACTGTGAACTGTTGTTACGGAGTACCCCATGGCTAAGGGACAGACACGAGAGTCGGTGAAAATGGCGCTGGACACGCTGCGCGGCAACAAGCTGCGGTCGGGGTTGACAATCCTGGGCATCGTGATCGGCGTAAGCACCGTCATCACCATCTCCTCGGTGATCAGCGGCGTGAACAACCGCGTGAATGACTGGGTGAGCTCGCTCGGATCGAATGTGATCTGGGTTTTCCATATGCCGGTGATCGGCGTTCGGCCGACAGCGGAAATGCTGGCGCGCAAGAAGCTCACCCTTGATGATGTGCTGGCGATGCGCGAGTTGCCTCACGTTGTTGCGGCCGACGGCGGCATTCAGCACGTGGGACAGTTCCGCGTGGGCGCGGTGGATGTGAAGTACAACGGCAAGAAGGTGGGCGGAACCATGCTCCAGGGCGACACGGCGCAGGTCACCCTGGTGGCTGACTTGACGATGCTGCAGGGGCGCATGTTCACCGACGAGGAAGACAAGCGCGGGGCGCACGTGTGCATTCTCGGACACGATACCTGGGAACAGCTCTTCGGCAGCGAGAATGCGATCGGGAAGGAAGTCAATGTCGAGACCGGGCTTTACACGGTGATCGGGGTGCTCGACAAGCGGAAGCAGCCGTTCGGCGGCGGCCGCAACCAGGCCGACAACGCGGTGATGTTTCCCCTGGGCACCTTCCACAATCTGCATCCCGAAGACAAGGACATGTGGGTGAGCGTGAAGTACGACGACCCCAAGAACAAGGCGCTGGTGAACGAGGAACTCCGGGAACTGCTGCGCATCCGCCGCAAGGTGCGCGTGGACAAGCCGGACGACTTCGAGCTTTTCGGGCCGGATTCGCTCTCGAAGCTGTGGGGCCAGATCACGGGCGGGCTGGTGCTGTTCATGATCGCGGTTTCGAGCGTGGGGCTGATGGTTGGCGGCGTGGGCGTGATGAACATCATGCTGGTGAGCGTGACGGAGCGGACGCGCGAGATCGGCGTGAGGAAGGCGATCGGCGCCACCAAGCGAACCATCATGACGCAGTTCACAACAGAAGCCGTGACGCTGTGCGCCCTAGGCGGCGTCGTGGGCATCTGCCTGGGCGCGATCCTTACGTGGATCATCTACTTCCTGCCTGTCGGGCTGCCGGCGACGATGTCATCGCTCTGGGTGGTGATCGGCTTCACCGTCTCGTGCGCGATCGGGCTTCTGTTCGGAATCTATCCTGCGTGGAAGGCCGCCAATCTCGATCCGATCGAAGCGCTGCGATACGAGTAGGAACAGGGAGTGCGGGATCGAAAGACAAATTGCCGGCGAATCCGCCGTCGCTGCTTTTTCGCCCCGGGTCTTCTATAGTTGCCGTTGGTGCCCGTCTCAATCAAGGTTCGGTTCTCGTTCGCGTGGCTCGTGCCGCTGGCGGCGTTCACCTTGTCTGCGGTACTGGTGCTGATCCCGTTCATCCGGGGCTATTCGGCATTGCGGGCGATGTCGGCGGACTCCGCAGCTGACGGATCCATTGAGCCAAGGATCGTGGTCCCGGAGGGAAGCCTGGCGGCTTATGCGCTTTCGATCAGCGCGCTCCGCGAAGAACCGGCGGTCACCGCGCTGAATGCTCCTGCACAGTGGGTGCATTTGCTCGTGTGCCTGGCAATGGACAAAGGCGCCCAATGGCGCCCGGCCGGCATCAGCGCGGGAATGTGGCAGGTGATGAGCTTCCCGTTCTACGCTCTACCGGCTTGGTTTTTCGTCGGCCGCGGACTTGACGCCTTTCTAAAACGGACGCGGCTCGGGCCGGCGGACGCCGTCGCAAGCGTCCTGCTATCGGCGCTGTTTCTGTTTGTGAGCGCTGCACTCAGGTTCGGATTCACCGCGACGGGGCGTCAGCCTCAGGCGTCATGGTTCATGCAGGGGTTTGGCTTCTGGGGAATCCTCATCGCGGTTCCGTTTGCGGCCTGGATCTGGCAGCGATCCACGGCGGGGCCGGCCTGAGCGACGCTCTCCCCCGTTTTAAAGAATCTTCTTCTTCGCGCTTCCAACCTCTGTGCTTTGACTGTCCGGACGGCCCATGCTCACGTAGGTGAATCCGTGCTCGGCCATCAACTCGGGCCGGTACATGTTGCGTCCGTCGATCACGATGGGGAACTTGAGCGTGCGGCCCAGGCGCGGCAGGTCGAGCTCGCCGAACTCCTTCCACTCCGTGAGGATCAGCAGCGCGTCGGCGTCTCGGGCGGCTTCGTAAGGATCGGCGGCATAGGTCAGGATTTCCGAGGGCGGCATCTTCTCGCGGGCCCGCTCTATCGACGCCGGATCGTATGCGGTGACGCGCGCGCCTGCCTCGAGGAGGCGCTGGATCACGTCCATCGCAGGCGATTCGCGGATGTCGTCGGTGTCGCACTTGAAGGCGAGGCCGAGGGCCGCGAGTTTCTTGCCGCGCAGCGTCCAGAGCGCCGACTCGACTTTTTTGAAGAACACGTCGCGCTGCGCGTCATTGATTCGCTGCACCTCTTCGAGCAGCTGGAAATCGAGGCCCTGCTGCTGGGCGACATAGGTGAAGGCGGCCACGTCCTTGGGGAAGCACGAGCCGCCGTAGCCGAGGCCCGCCTTCAAGAAGCGCGACCCGATGCGGCTGTCCATCCCGATGCCGGTGGCGATGTCTTCGATGTCTGCGTCAACGGCCCCGGCGAGGTTCGCGACCGCGTTGATGAAGGAGATCTTCATGGCCAGAAACGCATTCGACGCGTGCTTGATGATCTCCGCGCTTTGCGCCGACGTGAGCAGGAGCCGGGCCGGCTTTTCGAGCGTGCACGAGCCCTTGAGCGCATCGGCGCGCGTGTAATACGAGCCCGAAGTCAGCGGCGCGTAGATGCGCTTGAGCAGTTCGGCTGCGCGATCGGTTCCAGCGCCTACCACGATGCGGTCGGGATGAAGAAAATCGCTTACGGCCGTGCCCTCGCGAAGGAACTCAGGGTTCGAAGCGACATCGAAGTGCCCGGCATCGACGCGGTGACGGCTGAGCACTCGGCGGATCCACTCATTCGTGTAGACCGGCACGGTGCTCTTCTCGACGATTACCTTGTAGCCGGACAGGTCCCGCGCGATCTCCGACACGACGGCCTCAACGTAAGAAAGGTCCGCTGCGCCGGTGTCGCCCTGCGGGGTTCCCACGGCGATGAAGATCACCTCGCTGCGCTCCACGGCCGCGGCTAGCTCAGTGGTGAACTCGACGCCGCGGCCGCGATGCTTTGCAAGCAGATCGGGAAGGTGGTGTTCGAAGATTGGAACGCCGCCCTCGCGCAGGATATTGATTTTGGCCTCGTCCTTGTCGACGCAGACCACCCGGTGGCCCATCTCGGCAAAGCAAACGGCGGCGACAAGGCCTACGTACCCCGATCCGATCACGCAAATCGAAACCGCTTCAGGCATTCGTACCGCTTTCTCTGCGCGCTGCGTTGCGCGAGTCTTTCAGCTCGGTTCTTGCAGACGCTGTACGGCGACCTCAATTATAGGGACCCGATGTTAGGCCCGGTTGCGAAGCGGGCTCGCGTGCGCCACACTTGATCGAGAGGAGCTTCGCTGCCGATGTATTTCGATGCCCGGGTACTGATCGGACTGATGTTCACGTTCATGGGCATGATCCTGGTGGCGCTTGGGTTCGCAACCAGTGGAAACGCCGCGCTCTATGCCAAAAGCCTCGGCGTCAATATCAATCTGTGGTGGGGGTTGGTGATCGCCGTCTTCGGCCAAGCCATGTACCATCTGGGGCGGCGCGCGCAGTTGCGCAGCGAGGGAGAGCAGCCTCCGGCGATTCAGAAGAAGAGCCGTCGCAGTGCCCGTTAGCCGGGCCGCGGGGGACGGCATCGAAGGCGCGGAATTATGAGGGGGCTATAATCGGACGCATGGCGGCCTATCCCGCAGGCGCACTTCCCGAGGCTGAATCTGTCGTGATCGCTCCCGAAACCGAGGCGCGGCTGCGCGCGCTCGAGGAGCGGCTGGCGGGGACCGGAAGACTGATGGTCGCGTACTCCGGCGGGGTCGATTCGGCTTTTCTTGCGGCTACGGCACATCGGATCCTTGGTAGCGGCATGCTCGCGGTGCTTGCCGATTCGCCATCGCTCGCGCGCCGCGATATGGAGCAGGCTGTCGCGTTTGCGGAGGCGATCGGGATGCCGCTGCGCGTCATCCAAACCGGGGAACTCGACAAGCCGGAGTACCAGCGGAATGATGCCGACCGCTGCTTTCACTGCAAGTCTGAGCTGTTCGACGGAATGGAGTCGCTGGGCAGGGAACTGGGCTTTACGCATATCGCCTACGGCATGAACGCCGACGACCGCCGCGATTACCGGCCCGGGCAGCGCGCGGCCGAGCAGCATGAGGTGCTGGCGCCGCTCGCCGAGGCTGGACTGACGAAGGCCGATGTGCGGATGCTTTCGAAGGCCGCTGGGTATTCGCTGTGGGACCGTCCTGCTGCGCCGTGCCTGTCGTCGCGCGTCGAATACGGGCGCGAGGTGACGCGCGAAGTGCTTGGGCAGGTGGAGCGCGCGGAAGAGGCGATGCGCGCGCTGGGATTCCGGGAATTTCGCGTTCGCCATCATGGCGAGCTAGCTCGCGTCGAGGTCGCCCGCGCCGAGATGCCTCGCGCGCTCACGATAGAGATGCTCGATGCGATCACCGCTGCGCTGCGCGAGGCAGGCTACCAGTACGTCACGCTCGATACGACCGGGTTTCGGTCGGGATCGCTGAATGCGCTGCTGCCGGCCGATGTGTTGCTCCGCCGCGGGGCGTGATTTGGGATCGCCCCACAGACCTCACCCCACACGCCGGGGAGCCAAATTACAATCAGCTTCGATGCAAATTGCGTACCTTGAGTGCTTCTCCGGTATCAGCGGCGATATGTTTCTTGGCGCTCTTGTTGATGCCGGCGTTCCGCTTGACGTTTTGTCGGAGGCCTGCGCGGCACTCAACCTCGGCGCGAAACTTGAAGCGCGCAAAGTCATGCGCGGCGGGATTTCGGGCACGAAGGTCGATGTCCTCACGGCCGCTGCGGGCGCTTCACGCGATCACGAATCGAACGCACACAAGCACACCCACGACCACGCACACGATCACGCACATCCTCACGGCCACTCGCACGAGTCATCTCACTTGCACGAGCAGTCCCACTCGCATGACCATTCTCACGAGCACCACCGTTCGCTTTCGACAATTCTCGGCATTCTGCGCGAGGCGCCTCTGCCCGCAGCCGTAAAAGACCAGGCCATGCGCGCGTTCCAACTTCTCGGCGAGGCCGAAGCCCGTATCCACTCCATTCCAGTCGAGAAGGTTCATTTTCACGAGGTGGGGGCGGTCGACACGATTGTGGACATCGTCTGCGCCGCGGTGGGAGCCGCGCATCTCGGAGTTGACCGCTGGCTTGCCTCGCCGCTCAATGTGGGCAGCGGAACGGTCGAGTGCGCGCACGGTACTCTGCCCGTACCCGCGCCCGCGACGCTGGCCCTGATTGGCGATGCGCCTGTCTACGCTGCAGGGCCGCCGATGGAGCGCGTTACGCCGACCGGCGCGACGATTCTGCGCATGCTTGGCGTCGAATACGCGCCGCTTCCGCGGGTCCGCATTCACGCATCGGGATACGGCGCGGGCGGGCGCGATACCCCGGGAGAGCCGAACCTTCTTCGCCTGCTGGTCGGGGAAGGGACAGCGGGGGAACTGGCAGAGAGCGAGCAGGAAGCCGCGCAGGCCGACACCGAGCCGATGGCCATTCTTGAAACCGTCATCGACGACTCTACGCCACAGCTTCTGGCGTACGTAAGCGAGCTGCTGCTGGCTGCGGGCGCGTGGGATGTTTATCGCATTCCCGTGCAGATGAAGAAGAGCCGCAGCGGCGTGCAGCTGACTGTCCTCTGCTCGCCGGATCGCCTGCCTGCACTGCGCGACCTGGTGCTTCGCGAGACGACCACGATCGGCGTGCACTGGCGCCTGGAGTCGAAGATGGCCCTGCGCCGCGAGTTCGCAGAAATCGTCACGCCATGGGGCCCGGTGAAGATCAAGATCGCGCGTTCAGCCGCGGGCGCCATCCTCAACGCGGCACCCGAGTACGAGGATTGCCGACGCATCGCGGCGGAGCACGGGCTGCCGCTCAAGCTGGTGATGTTCGAGGCTGCGCGCCTCTTCGACCAATCCCCGGGAGGCAAAGCATGAACCGCTTGCAGATCGAGGCGCTGCTCAACGAGGTCCGCGACGGGCGGACGGATGTTCCCGAAGCGCTCGAGCGCTTGCGTGTGATGCCCTTCGAGGACCTCGGCTTCGCCAAGCTCGATCATCACCGGCCGCTCCGCACGGGCATGCCTGAGGTGATCTTCGCCGCCGGCAAATCCGTCGCCCAAGTGACGCAGATCTTCGCGCACATGGCGCAGGCCGGCGGCAATGTACTCGCTACGCGCGTTTCGCCGGAGTGCGCGCAGGCTATCCTCGCTGTCGAGGCCCGTGCCATCCATCACGAGACCGCTCGCTGCGTGACGCTCGAGCAAACTCCCGCTCCCGCCGGCAAGGGAACGATTGCCGTGGTCTGCGCGGGCACGAGCGACCTGCCTATTGCAGAAGAAGCGGCCGTCACGGCGCGCCTGATGGGCGGCACCGTCGAGCTGATCGCAGATGTTGGCGTGGCAGGCATCCACCGGCTTCTTGCGCAGCGCAATTCGCTCCAGTCCGCGCGCGTGCTGATCGTCTGCGCGGGCATGGAGGGCGCTCTGCCGACCGTGGTTGGCGGCCTCGTGAACGCTCCGGTCCTCGCCGTGCCCACCAGCGTGGGATACGGAGCAAGTTTTGGGGGCATCGCGGCGCTGCTCGGCATGCTGAACACGTGCACACCCAACGTGTGCGTGGTGAACATCGACAACGGCTTTGGGGCGGCCTGCATCGCCACGCTGATCAACCGGCTCTGAATCTTGCTTGTAGCAGGGGTTTGGGCGCGTTCAGGTTGCTCCTGTGTTAGCTTGGTGGCAGAAATCCACACCAGTGAATCCGGGGCCAATGCCGATCTCGCATCTTTCCGTCAACCGCAATTCGCACGTCAGCGCGGCGCTCCAGGCGATCGTTGCGAGCGCGTGTGGACTTGCGTGCCTGGCGTCGGTCGTCTGCTTTCTTCTTGTTCACGTGGATCGCGGGATGGCAGGAAATCGCGACTTCGTTGTGTACTGGGCTACGGGAAGACAACTTGTCCAGCACGGGAATCCGTACGACGCCGAGGTTCTGCGCGGTATTGAGCACACGGCGGGCCTGCCCTCGCGGTATTCGGTCGGGTACATGCGCAATCCGCCGTGGTCGCTCCCGCTCGTGTGGCCGCTTGGACTGCTCAGCCTTCGCGCGGCGAGCATTGCTGCTTCGCTCGGGCTGATTGCCGCATTCATTGCATCGGTCCGAATGCTGCTCGGATTGTATGAGTGCCGTAACAGAGTAGTGCGGCTGCTCGCGTGGTCGTTCGCTCCGGCGCTCATTTGCCTTATCTGGGGCCAGACATCACTGCTCGTTCTGCTGGGCTTTGTGGTATTCCTGCGCTTTTATCGCACGCGGCCGATACTGGCCGGCGCTGGGCTCTGGCTCTGCGCGCTCAAGCCACACCTGCTTCTTCCTTTGGGTGTGATCCTTGTAGCGTGGATCGTGCTGTCGAAGAGCTACCGGATCTTGTTTGGGACCGGGGCGGCGCTCCTCGTCAGCGCTGCCGCGACGCTCGCGATCGATCCGCATGCGTGGAACGAATATGTGCGCATGGCCGGCTACTCGGGTTTCGAAACCGACCCGATCCCCAGCCTCGGCATGCTGCTCCGCACTCACGTCGCGCCGGGCGTGATTGCGCTGCAATTCGTTCCGGCTGCGCTGGGCTGCGCGTGGGCGATTGTCTATTTCTGGCCGCGCCGGCACAACTGGGATTGGGCGCGGGAGGGATGCCTGCTTTTGCTGGTATCGGTTCTGGCGGCTCCGTACGCGTATCTCAACGATCACGTTCTGGTGTTGCCGGCGCTGGTGTTTGCGGCCAGCTTTGCCTCGTCGCGGTCTTACTTTCTGGCTCTCGCCGTGGCCAGCGCTGTGCTTGAGGTAGCATTCTTCGCGAACCGATTGACTCCCGCGCCGTTCTACTGGGCCACGGTGGCGGCGGGGCTATTCTGGATTGCGTGGTATGTTGCGGCGACCCGGCTCGGATCACATGCGGCTGACGCCGTCGCGAAAATAGCTCCGGTTCACTCTGTTTGAGCGGGCTCTGAGGGGACCTGTTCGAGGCAGGGGCTAAAGCCCAACTCTCTTAGAGTCGCGTCTTTCGGCACGACTGAAGTCATGCCCTGACGCGCAGAAGCCGACTCATGGTTTTTTCGCAGCCTATGAAGCGCTGTGAGCTGATTTATTGCGGCTTCGGCGCAGGGGTTGAGGGCGATGGCTTCGCTGCCGGGTTTGCGGTGGTCGTATTGGTCGCGGGCGCGGTCGTCTTCGCGGAAGTCGACTTTCTTTTTCGGTGCGCCGGAGCTGGCGCGGGCTTGCACGGCTGTGTTGCCTGAACCGACTCTGCCATCGGCTCACGCGCTGCCGCCTCTTTCTGGGCGCGCAGATCGGACTCGAGGCTCACGATCTGTTTTTCCCGGATGGCGGCCTGCTCGGCCAGATGATCGTCGAGCGCGATCCGCGCCTTGTTCACGCCGAGCAGCGCCCCTTCGAGGGCATTGATCTGATCGCCGGGGGCTGAAACACGCGATGCTTCTTCGACGCGCAGGAGCACATCGTAAAACGCGTCCATGTGCTTGAGCAGCGGAATTGACTGGCTGACTTCGCCGGGCGCGGCATCGGCGGCCGACATCAGCGGCGGAATGTTCGTCTGAAGATCGTGGAGGAGCGACATTACGTTTGTCTCCGCCTCCTCGCGCACGGAGCCCTTCTTCCACTTGTCGAGCTTGAGCGAGAAGAGGGTGTTCTGCGCCTGCTTGAGCGATGGCTGCAGCAGCGAAGAAGGCGCGACGACAGCAGGCGCCTGCGCCGTTGAAACAGTGCCGGGAGCCGCGCCCGGGCCCCGCGAGGCGCCGGGAGGAACGGCCGCGGTTGGTTGGCTCGGCGCTGGTTTTGGCTGAGACGAAGCCTGGGGCGCAGTTTGCGCCGCGCCCTTCGCCGGAACGTTAGCGGCCTGCCCATGCGCCACTGCGGCCGGAAATGTAAGCGTGACGATAATAGTTGCCAACAGGATGCGCATGTTCGCTCCGACTGCTCCTTTGGATGCCGATGTTCCACGCCGCAGAAAGCGAATCAAGGCAATGCAAACAAACTGACGACTGTGAATGCAAAAGATGAACTGCGCACCCCGGCCCGTTTTCCCCATGTCCGAGTGTCCGCGCCTAAACCCACTCGCCCTTCCGCATCAGCGGCTCCGCAGCGCCGCTCGCGGTGATACCGTCGATGTCCAGATCGCTCGAGCCGATCATCCAGTCCACATGAATCAGGCTGTCATTGGCGCCGCGCACCGCAAGCTCCTCCGGCGTCAGTTTCGCGCCATCCTTCAGGCACGTCGTGTACGCCTGCCCGAGCGCGATGTGCGAAGCGGCGTTCTCGTCGAACAGCGTGTTGTAGTAGAGCAGGCCGCTCGCGGCAATGGGCGACGATTGCGGTACGAGCGCGACTTCGCCGAGCCGCCGCGCGCCATCATCGGTCGAGATCAGCTTCTCCAGGACTTCAAGCCCGCGTGTGGCATGCGCCTCGACGATCCTGCCGCGTTCGAAACGCACTTCGATCCCCTCGATCATCGTGCCCTGGTAGCTGAGCGGCTTGCTTGCCCGAACGGTCCCATCGGCGCGGTCCTTGTGCGGCGTGGTAAAGATCTCTTCAGTGGGCAGATTGGGAATGCAATAGATTCCATTTCCCGCGATCGTTCCTCCGCCGAGCCACAGATGGTCGTCCGCAAGTCCTAACCGGAAATCGGTTCCCGGCCCGCGATACTGCAGCGCGAAGTAGCGCTTTCCGTTCATGTAGGCCGCTCGACGTTGCAGCTCCGTGTCGTGCTCCTTCCAGACAGCAACAGGGTCCTCAACGTTGATCCGCGTCGTCGAAAAGATGGCCTCCCACTGCTTTTCAAGCGCCGATTCCGGGGCGTCTTCGGGGAACATCGCCGCCGCCCATGACTGCGTCGCGCCGGCCACGATCGTCCAGTTGATCTGGTGCCGCGTGATCAGTTCCAGCGCCGGGCGGTAGGCCTTTGAGCTGGACTGGTTGGCCCGCCCCACCTTCTCCGGATCCTCATTGGAAAGCAGCAGCGGACTTCCGCCGGTGATCGCGAGGCGCGCCGCGCCGCCCCTGTAGGCCG
Source organism: Occallatibacter sp. (assembly GCA_035263625.1). Taxonomy (GTDB): domain Bacteria; phylum Acidobacteriota; class Terriglobia; order Terriglobales; family Acidobacteriaceae; genus Telmatobacter. The sequence continues at coordinate 565,617 of DATFRB010000070.1, read as the reverse complement.
CGCCCATGCCGTCGAAGAGCCATCCTGCCGCCTTGTCGAACGCCTCGTCCGGCGCATACCGAAAGCGCATCAGCGTCGCTTCTTCGTCGGTGTATAGCGTAGTCACGAGCGACGCACCCGCCCGATAGGCGTGCTCGGTGATTCGCCGCGCCAGAGGCGCCGACTCGAGCGGCGCGGTCATCACCAGTTCCTGGCCGCGCTCGAGGCCCAGCCCAACCTCGATGGCCACCCGCGCCAACTGGTCGAGCTTCTGTTTGAAGGTCACTTCCTGTGCCGTGCTTGCCATGTGTGTAGACCCCTGGGGAAATCAAGAAAATGGTACAAGTCCGAAGGCACTAATTCATGCAGCAGGCCCCGCTTCCGCACCCTGTTTGCGGCATGCAGCAACCGCCCGATTCGCATGCCGGCGCGGCCGAGGCGCCCTTCGTGATCGCTCCCGCCCCGCCGCTGATCAGCCGTTTCACGTCGCCGCCGCAATCAGGGCACGCACTTACCTCCGGCTCCGACATTTTTTGACGCCGTTCGAAGTGTTCGCCGCACGCGCGACATTCATACTCGTAGGCTGGCATGGATGGCTCCCTCGCCCTTCTCTCCCATTATAGAAACGCGGCGTACAATTTTTCCTGAGTCGTCCCATGCCGCTGTCCCGCCGCTCATTTCTCAAACGTTCCACCGCTGCCGCTATTGCCTCGGCTGCTCCCGGCAGCATGTTTTCCGCCCCCGGCGCCATCCTCGCCGCGCCGCCTGCGCTTCAGCAATTCGGCTATGGCGATGTTGAGCTCATTGAAGGGCTCCCGCGCCAGCAATTCGACCGGAACCACGAATTTTACTCCTCGCTCAATGAGGACAGCCTGCTCAAGCCCTTCCGTGAGCGCGCCGGCCTGCCTGCGCCGGGCGACGACATGGGTGGCTGGTACAGCTGGGCCCCGCTGGCCGACATTGACAAGCTCCCGGACAACGGCTTCGCACCCTGCCACAGCTTCGGGCAATACCTCTCGGCCCTCTCCCGCGACTACGCGGCGACGGGACTGCCATCGACCCGCGACAAGGTTCACCGCATCGTCCGCAACTTCGGGCCCGCGATTACCGAGGATTTCTGGCGAGAGCATCGCTTCCCGGCCTATACGTACGACAAGATCTCGATCGGCCTGATCGACGCGCACCAGTTCACCGGCGCGCCCGGCGCCCTGGCCTCGCTCGACAAAACGCTCGACTCGGTGCAGGCGCACCTGCCGCCGGGCGGCATCTCCCGCGCCGATCAGTACGCGCGGCCTCATCGCGACGAGACGTTCTGCTGGGACGAGCCTTATACGCTGGCCGAAAACGCCTTCCTTGCCTGGCAGCGCGGGGCAGGCAGCCGCTATCGGGATCTTGCGGTTCGGTTTTTGCCGGATTCCTGGTACTTCGATCCGCTGGCACGCGGGGAGAATGTGCTGCCCGGGAAGCACGCTTACAGCCACATCAACTGCCTGGGCAGCGCGGCCCAGGCTTACATGGTTCTCGGCGATAAAAAATATCTCAGCGCGGCCCGCACTGGGTTCGACTTTCTGCAGACGACGCAGAGTTTCGCTACCGGCGGATGGGGGCCGGACGAGACCTTCCGCGCCCCCGGCAGCGGAGAGATCGGCGAGAGCCTCGCCAAGACCCATTCGAGCTTCGAGACCCCATGCGGCTCCTACGCGCACTTCAAGATCACGCGCTACCTCGCGCGGATCACGCGCGACAGCCGCTACGGCGACTCGATGGAGCGCGTGCTCTACAACTGCATTCTTGGCGCGAAGCCCATCGAGCCGGATGGGCACGGCTTTTACTACTCGGATTACTCGAACGACGGCTCCAAGTTCTACCACCCGTACAAGTGGCACTGCTGCACCGGGACGTTCTCGCAGGTCACGGCGGATTACGGGATCAGCTCGTACTTCCACGACGAGCGCGGAGTCTACGTGAACCTATTCGTGCCGAGCCGAGTGTACTGGAAGCGGGCTTCCGGTCCCATCACTCTTACGCAGAGGACGGGCTACCCGCACCACCCGTCGACCAGCATCGCCGTCGCCGTCAATTCGCCCGCCGATTTTCCCGTCTTCCTGCGCATCCCGGCCTGGTCAGGGCCAAAGACCGTCGTTTCGATCAACGGCAAGCAATTCCTTGGCGGTCCCGAGCCCGGCCGATTTGCCACGCTCCAGCGCACGTGGTCCAACGGCGACCGCATTGAAGTCGAGTTCGACATGCCGACGACGCTCGAGGCCGTCGATCCGCAACATCTGAACCTGCTCGCGCCGGTGCACGGGCCTCTCGCGCTGTTCAGCGTCGGGACGATCCCCGCCGGTCTGCGCAAGCAGGATCTGATCGCGATGACACAGTCCGCAGCCGGATCAACCGACTGGCAGGCAAAGACTGCTGCGGGCACGCTGACTCTGCGGCCGTTTACAGCGATTCGCGACGAGCACTACCGCCTGTATCTCGATCTCCCCGCCTGAAGAGCAAAAGCGCTTCAAACCGATAGGGCTTTTGCTGACTCGCCGAGACTAGCTGTCTCGCTGACCTGCCGACTCACTGACCCGCTGAACTCAGCGGATGCCCACAACCTCCGCCCCCTGCGTCAGCCCGCTGTCGTTCACCGCATCCACCGTAAAGCTGTAGCCCACGCCCACGTTCAGGCTGGGCACCGTGAGTTGCGTCCCATCGTAGACCTGGTAGTTCTCGAACATGCGATCGGACCCCACGCCGAAGCGCACGATGTAAAAGTCCGAGCCTGCTGCGGGCTGCCACGTCACCGTCGCCCTCCGCGGATCGTTCGCATCGCGCACCGCCGTAATTCCCGTGACCTTCGCCGGCGCAGGGCGCAGCCCATTGCCAAACAGCCGCAGACCGCTTATCGAAAAATTCGCACCGCCGGGCGTGTGGACATTGGTGATCCGCACGTAGCGCGCCGTTGCCGGCTTCTCCAGCTCAACATACTCATCGGGCGCATCGCGCTGATTCTCGCGACGGTCCACGAGGGTGCTCCATCGCTTTCCGTCGCGCGACTGCTCGACCAGGTAGCGGTATGCGTCCTTGCTCGCGCCCAGCGTACTGCTGCCTTCATCGGCAAAGTTGATCTGCACCGCGTTGATGCGCTTTGAAGCTCCCATATCCACCTGGAGCCATTCGCCGGGGTTTCCCGTCGCCGCCGACCACCAAGTCCTGATGTCCTCATCGACAGCCTTATCCGGTTCGTGGCCGGGGAGCGAAGACGAAGCAGTCGCCGGCCTCCTTAGGTCCACCAGGAACCACCCGGCAAAGCTGTCCGCACCCGCGCGCGCAAGCGTGTGCGGGTAGTCGCCGAGATACGTGTCCACTACCATCTGGCCGTTGGGGATGAACCAGGCGGGAAACAGCCCCAGCCGCCGCTCGAACATGTGCCGCACCGAAATGGTCATCGACGAGACATGCCAGTACGCGCCCGTCGCGTCCTGGAACGTGCTGCTGTGGCCTGCGCCCGTCGCAAACCCCGTTGGCTTGAACGACACCGGGTTGTAGTCCGCGTAGACAAACGGTCCGGCCGGCGAATCCGACACCACCACGCCGTCGCCATAGGTCCTGAACTGCGTCCCCGGCCCGGCGAACTGCAAATAATACTTGCCGCCCTGCTTTGTCATCCACGAGCCTTCGATCCACGGGCGGTCTTTCGTCAACTGGTTGGTATCGCCCGGCACCTCCCAGCCATGCTTCGCCGGGTCGCCGGAATAGACGGCCGCGGGCTCCGTGAGCGCGTGAAAATCGCCGCCGTCCTCAAGTTCCGTCACGCGCAGCGGAGCCATGTTCGAGCAGCCGGCATACGCGTAAAGCTTGTGGTCGTCGTCCTGAAACAGGTCGGGATCCGCAAACAGCGGGATTTTGGCCGCGCGCCGCCATTGGCCGGTGGCCGGATCGTCGGTCACGTAAAGATACGGATCAGTGAACGCCGAGAGATACAGCTTGCCGCCGATCTCCACCACCGTGGGCGCATACGTCTCCACCGGATACCCGTCGGCAAAGATATGTTTCCACGAATGCAGATCCTTCGATTCCCAATAGCCGCCGGACTTCGACGCGAAGAGCCAGTACTCGCCGCGGTAAAGCACCATCGTAGGGTCGGCCGCTTCGCGGCGGGAAGGCTTGTCGAGCGTGAAGCGATAGTCGAGGTCCATGGGGTTGCAATACGTCTTCGCAGCCTGCTTTCCGGCGCTGCTTCTCTGCGCGCCGGCGACGCCCGCCAGGCACGACCCCGCGAGCATCGCCACCGCAATGCGGAATCCAGTTGAACTCATGACCTCCATCTTATGTGTGTCGGTTCGGCCTCATGCAAACAGCAAAAGGCCCCACCCTTCCGGTGAGGCCTTCTGCTGACTCGCTGACTAACTCCGCCAGCCCCGCTAACTCCGCTACGTCACGGCCTGTCATAGAACCGGAAAAACAGGCTCGGCTTTGCGCAGGCCTCCGCTTTGGCCACCAGCTCCTGCTCCTGGGTCGTGCTCAGCGGCGTGAACTCCCGCGCCAGCGTTACGTTCTCCTCAAGCTGATCGTTCGAATCGCACCCGATGATGACCGTGCTCACCGGCCGTGAAAGCGTGTAATAGAGCGCTTCCTTCATCGTCAGCGTGCCGGGGCTCGTGGTCTGGATCGTCATGCCTTCCCAAGAGTGCTTCTGCGCCTCGACCGGCGGCGGGTTCCAGCTTGAGAGCAGCCGGCTTCGCCCGGGGATCTTCATCCCGATGATGCCCATCTGCTTCTCGACCGCGAGCGGCAGCAGCTTCTCGTTAAAGCTGTAGTGGTGCGGGTCGGCCGCGTTCATCGCCATCAGGATGCAGTCGAATGGATGCCGATGGATGCACTCCATCAACGCTTCGGGGCGGTAGTGGCCCGTGATGCCGAGATAGCGGACGACTTTCTGCTGCTGCATCTCGAGCAGCGCTTCCATTGCGCCGCCCTTGGCGAAGATCAGGTCCACATCGTACTGCGTGCCGACGTCATGCAGCTGCCACAGATCCACGTGGTCGGTCTGGAGCAGTTCGAGGCTTTTCTCGATCATCTGCAATGAGCCGTCGCGCGTGCGCTCCTTGGTCTTCGTCGCTAGAAACGCCTCGTTGCGCCGGTGCGCCATCACCCGTCCGACATACTGCTCGCTCCAGCGCTGTGCCCCGCCGTAGATCGACGACGTGTCCAGGTAATTCACGCCCAGGTCCAGCGCCTTCTCGACGATGGGCACCGCCACGTCGAAGTTGTTCGGCTTTTCGAGCGCCGCCTGGCCGCCAAGCGAAAAGACGCCCACTTTGTAGCCGGTCTTGCCAAGATTGCGCGTCGGCATGGCCTTATGGGTGTGTGGGTTTACGGGCAGCGCCGGCATGGACTTGGGTGTATCGGCCATCGCCTTGCGGGATACTACAGCGGGCGCCACCAGCGCCGCAGCCACCGCTCCACCGGTCTTCAGGAACTCGCGCCGGCCCTGTCGACGCCCCGTCAGCTCATCCGCCATAACTGCCTCCTCTATAGCGCCCCGTTGTTGAGCCCCCATCATAAACCCACGCGTTGGGCGGATGGTGCCCTTGTAGGGTCTTTGCAGAAGTACTGCAACTTCTGCCAGATTACATTCCTGTTTCATCCATTGAAACTTGAACAAAATACGGAGTCAATCGAGGCCCCGGGATGAAAAAAGGCGCTCGTTGTCTTTTACGCACTTTGTTGGCAAGTCTGGTTTTGGTCGGCTTTGTTGCCTCTCTCGCCGCGCAGGCGCCGGAGCGCAGCGATCTCGACAGCTACAAGTGGCGCGTTGACACCAACTGGTGGTTCTCCAATCCCACCGGCTTCTTCGAGGGCCGGGGAGAGACGGATGAAATCGATCTGCACCGCGACCTCGGGTTCGGCAGTTACTCCACCTTTTCGGGCAAAGTGGACTGGCACATTACGAGAAGGCAGCACATTGTGATGGGAATCAGCCCGGTGGTCAGTAATCGAACCACCACTCTGAGCCGCACCATCGAGTACCAGGGCGCCACCTACGACCTCGGCGCCCAGATCAAGACCCACATCGGATCGCTGTCTTTCTCGCCGGGCTACCAATTCGATATCGTCCGACGCAACGGCAATTACATCGGTCTGCTCGCTCAGTGCTTCCTGCTCAACACGAATGTCGATATCACTGGCACCGCAACGGTGAATGGGCAGACCGGCACGCGAACGTCATCGGGGTCGGTCTTTGCGCCGATTCCAGTCATCGGAACTGAGGGGCGCTGGTATCCGTCCAGCGAATCGAGCCGGTTTTCCATCGATGGCCACATCGAGGGGATGTATTTGTTCGGCTACGGCGACTTCCTCTCCGCGGGCGGCTCGGCGGGAATTCGAGTTCAAAGGCACATCGACGTGCGGGCCGGCTACCAACTGGGCACGCGGCTCAGCATTCACGGCAGCGATAATCGAATCGGCCTCCGGCTCAGCCAAAAGGGTCCGCTTGCCGGGCTTGAGTTCACGTGGTAATCCCTCCGGAGATCGAGACTCCGCTACGTTTCCGCCCGGCCGAGGCGCCTCCGCAGGCAGCGTAGCGATCACTCCGTAACCAACCCGCGGATCTTCTCCCAGTCTGTCTTTGCAATCACCTGCGCGGCAAGTTCCTTGCTCGTCCTGATCCTCACCCACACATTCTGTACTGCCAGAGGCGGCTTTGCGGGGCTCATGCCTCCCTTCACGTCGAGGTGCTCGCCATCGGCACCGAGGCTCCTGGACTGTACCGTAGCCCACGACCCCAGCAAAACCCACGTCATCGCTTCGCCGGCGTCGGGGCCTCCGCCTGTCGAGGGCTGCGCTCCCGGCACGAACACTACGCTGCCGCCGCCAGGCAGCGGGTCCACGGTGTGCGCTCCTTTGAAATTCACCACCCCTATCGATCCGAAATTGATCACCACCGAAATCCTGATTTTCGAGTTGTCCGCCAGCGCGGCAATCGACTGGGCCATCTGCTGCGCGGCCTGGGGATTCCTCGCACCGCCGTTCTTCATCTGGTCGGCGACCTGCTGCTTCATCTTGTCCATCGCTTCCTGGTAGGCCTGCATGGTGCGCTGGAACGCTGGCGAATCCGGGCTCAGCGCCAGCTCCATCGCGAATGCTCCCTGGAACGTCGAGTTCAACTGGTAGGGTTTCGATTCCGTGTGGCGCGCCATCTGCGTCACCGGCCCCATCTTTGGCGACTTGTCGACGGTCCAGGAGCCGGCGGTCAGCCCCGAGACTACCGGCGCAAACGCCTGCAGCAGGGTCTCTCGCACGTGCGCGTCGAACTTCGATTCGCACTCAGACGCCGACCGGTCCTCGGCCCCCACCATTTTTTCGTAGACGGTTGGATCGCAATCGCGATAGGTCCCGCTCGCCAGCATCTTGCGCGTGCCCGCGCGCCGCAGGCTGATGGTTCCCTGGAGCTGGATCGGCCCGTCTCCGGTCACCGTCCCGGAGAGCCGCGCCTCGAGGGTGCTTTCGTCCATGCGGGTTATGGTCAGAGTCACTGCGTCGTCGTGCCGGGGAGAGGCTGCATCCGAACGGCCGTCCTTCGACACCATGACGTAAAACGTTGAGCGGCCAGCGCCCGTGGATGTGCTGTTGTTGTCTGCGTTGATGGTCTGGGTCGCGGCTTTTCCGTCCCACTGCATCTGGAGGGTGATCCGCGTGGGGCCGGGCGCACTTTCGAGGTCCAGGTTTGCGTGAGCGTCCTTCTCTGTAGCGAACCAGTCGCCGTGCACCACGGGAAGACTCAAGGATTCCCCGGGCAAGCCACCACCATTCAGGGAAATCTGCGATGTGCTGACGATCGCAGGCTGTTTTAATCCCTGGCCCACGGCCGCGAGGGGAACCGCGGGCACAGCGCACACCAGTGCAAAATAGATTCGGGCAAAGTTGAATCGCATGGGGGGAATTCTACTCATGCCAGAGCGCCCGCTTCCATAGCCTTTTTCGCGGCACAAAACGTTCCGCGCCAAAGGGGAGCAGAACGGCCCGCGGTACAAGATGTGCTGAATGATCGGCCGGCAACTCTTCAAGCTCGTATCCGGCCATCCTCGCAGGGCTAGTGCACAGGCGGCGACTGGGCCTGCGCCAACTGCCGCAGCCGCTTCTTTTCGCGCTCGCGCATGAGGATCACGATGAGAATCACGATCGCTCCAGCGCCGCCGCCGCCAAAGAACGCGGCGAGACCTCCGATCACCGTTGTGGAGATGGCTGTGCCCACACCGGAACCCACCGCCACGACGACCTGAGGCCCACTGGCCTGGTCGCCGTAGTCGCATGCGAATGTGTATCTACCCTCATTCTGGATGGGAAACTCGAGAACCGAATGCCCTGACCGGCCATTCAATGAATATGTCGTATTCATGCTCGATTTCGAGATTGGAATGGAGGATCCGTCTGAAAGAGAGTTAACTCGGCATGCCAGCCCATCAATGGATTGCGTTGTGGAGTAGACTCTGCCGTTCACTATCGATTGTTCTTCGAGGAAAACCGTATAGGATCCCGGCTTCAGGTGCAGTTCTGTACTGCCAGGTGCAACGACCTGCATGAGCGAGTCGGTCATATGCATGAGCCCGTGGAATAGCGTGTATCCGAACAATCCCCCGCCGGCCAGGAAGAAAGGCACGCTCCAAAGGCAGTGCCAGAGGCTGGGCCGTATCCGCATGATTTCACTCATGCTCCCCCTTTGAATCGCCGTCCAATGGTACCGAAAAAACGCTCGCAAGCGCGCGACTGCTAGTCCATTTGCAGCCGCTCCCTAAAAAAACTCCAAAAAACACTTGACGCCACACACTGTATATGACACAGTATGTACAACACAGTGGTTGTTGCACAGTGTACGAGGTACAGCATGAGCCCTGTTTCCGAAAACCTCTTCGAGAACCTCAGGCTGGAGCTCCGCCGCGGCTGCCTGACACTTGCTGTTCTTGCCCAGCTTCGCGTTGAGCACTACGGCTATACGCTCCGGAAGGCCCTTGCGGAACGGGGCCTGACGATCGACGAGAGCACCCTTTACCCCCTCCTCCGCCGCCTTGAATCCCAGGGACTGCTCGCGAGCCAGTGGCGCGAAGAGGAAAAGCGCAACAAGCGGTTTTACCGCCTTTCCCCAGACGGCGAGCGCATGTTCGGCCTGCTCCTGGAGGAGTGGAACGCCATCAACACCGCCGTCAGCAACATTCTGTAGCCCCTTGAAGGAGATCGCCATGAATTCCAACCCAAACTCATTCGACCTTTTCGAGCGTTACCTGCAGGCTGTTCGCAAGCACCTGCCCGCCGAGCGCCAGGACGATATCGTTGCCGAGCTCCGTGCAAACCTCGAGGCCCAGCGCGAGGAGCGCGAAGCCGCGCTCGGTCGCCCCCTCACCGAAGGCGAAGTCATCGACTGGCTCAAGGAGCTGGGGCCCCCGTTTCAGATGGCCGCCCGCTACCAGCCCCCCCGCTATCTCATCGGCCCGGCTATCTTCCCCGTTTACTGGCGTGTCCTCCGCGTAGTGCTGGTCCTGTCCACGGTTGTCTACGTCATCGCCAACGTCGCGCTGGCCCTTGCGCAGAATCACGATGCTTCGTGGGTAGCCAAGGTCGTTTTCGGATGGCCCAGCTTTCTCGTGGTCCCCGCCGCGTGGGTGACCATCACATTTATCGTTCTGGAGTTCTTCGCCGAGCGCTACCCGGAAAAATGCGGGGAGTTCTTTGCCTGGTCCTCGTGCTGGTCCCCGACCAGCCTGCCCCCGCTCGAAAAGGAATATCCTGCGGGGAAGAAGCCGCGCTCGCTCACCTCCGTCGCTGCCGAATTCGTGGTCGAGTTTGCCGTCCTCCTGTGGCTGCTGCTGATCCCGCGCCATCCGTTTTTACTGCTCGGCCCCGGCGCGGTCATTCTCGAAAATGCTCCATTCCACTTCGCCCCGGTGGTCTACGTTTTCTACTACGGCGTCGTGGCCTTCAGCGCCATTCAGTTCATCTGGCACGGCTATGAGATTCTCACCAACCGCTGGCGCACCCGCGGACCCGTCGTGAAGCTTGTGACGAAGGCTCTCGGATTAGTGCCATCGCTCATCCTGTTCACCGCACCCGGCCACGTCTACCTGGTGCCCAACCCCGACGGATCCGGCCATTTGCCTGAAGGCCTGAACCTGGCTGGTGCCAATCATGGAATTTACGCGGGGGTCAGCGTCCTGGTCTGCATCGTGGTGATTCAGTTCCTCTGGGAGCTGTGGAAGACGATGTCAGCGGGCGGCCACCAGTCGTCGGCTGTCCAGCCTTAGCTTTCAGCCGGAGCAAAAACAATTGACGCATCCCCTCAGGCCGGCGAATCAATAGACCGTGGCATCCGCCGGTCCTGAGGGAACTTGAATGGCAACTGTTGAAATGGATTTTCTGCATGGCCAGCTTGAGGAGCGCAAACGCCGCCTCGAGACGGCCCTTGCCCTAGCGCCGGAGGATGCAAACGTGGAAACCCTGCTGCGCGAAGTCGATTCAGCGTTGGACCGGTTCGCCGCCGGTACCTACGGACTGTGCGAAACCTGCCACGACACGGTGGAGCGCGACCGCCTGCTTGCCGATCCGCTCATCTGCTATTGCCTCGACCATTTGACTCCGGTGGAGCGCGACGCTCTCCAGCGCGACCTGGACCTTGCCTCTGAGCTGCAGCGGGCACTGCTGCCTCCGCCGGACCTGAAAGTCGACGGATGGGAGACGAGCTATCACTACGCCCCCGTCGGGCCGGTCAGCGGCGACTATTGCGATCTCTACCCATCGGGCGGGCAGCTCTACTTCATGCTCGGCGACGTGTCGGGCAAGGGCGTGGCGGCGTCGATGAGGATGACACAGCTCCACGCGCTGTTTCGCAGCCTGATCGATATCGGACTGCCTCTCGCGGCCGTGGTCGCCCAGATCAATCGCTTCCTCTGCGACAGCGCGCTCGCCGGGCAATACGCCACGCTTGTGTGCGGCCAGGCCAAACCGAACGGCGATGTCGAGCTGTTCAACGCTGGCCATTTGCCGGCAATTGCCGTTCATGCGGATCGCGTCCAGGCGCTTGAATCGACAGGGCTGCCGCTGGGAATGTTTCGCGAGGCCGCGTTCACATCGTTGAGCGTGCAGTTGCGCGATGGCGACATGCTCTTTCTCTTTACGGATGGCCTCTCGGAGGCTCGCGGCGGCGACGGCGAATACGGCGTCGAGCGGGTGACGGAGCTGGTTGGGCGGAACCGGTCGTGCGGCGCAGCGGGGGTCATTTCTTCTTGCCTTGAGGATGTGCGCTGCTTTGCCGGCCACAACCCTGGGTTCGATGACCTGACGCTGCTCGCCATGTGCCACGCCGCGTAATAGGTTCTGAAGGGCGTTAGTACGCCATCCCATCTGCTAGGAACAGCGGCCCCGGCTTCTTGCCCTCGGCTGCGGCCTTGAGCCGGAACATCAGCGCACCCCACGTGGTGTTGCACGAAGTGAAGTATTGGGTCTCCGACTCCCAGCCTGCGTGCGTGAAGTGCAGAACGGTCCCGGAGTTCGCAGGGGCTATCTCGAACACGAGGCGCGTACCGTCCCACTCCACGCCCGAGTTGCAGGCCCATTCCGCACGATTGGGAGCGGCGCCGGCCGTCAGCCGCAGCCGGTAGATCGTGCTGCGCCGGAAGAATCCGAGCTCGACCGACCCGCCGGATTCGGTCACGTCCGCCGCCCACCACTGCGTGAACCCGTTCGCGCTGCCAGCCAGGGGATATACCGCCTCCGGCGCGGCGCTGATCTGGATCGAATGCCGAATGTCTGCCATGGAGACCTCACTGGGAAGCCAGGGGACCGACGCACCGAATTCTATGCGCGACTCCGCACGATTCGCCACCAAATCGAAGCTCGCATTGTGTGAACATTCGCTAAACACGCTCGGTAAAGCTTGCCGTCCTTGCGCCCGATGCACTTTCGTTCATCCGCGCCTGGGCTTCTTCGCCGCTCTCAACGCCTGCGCCGCCAGCGCGCGAAATGTCTCCCGCAGCTCGTCGGGGCTGTTCACGACGATGCGTTTGCCGGTGCTCAGCAGCATGGCCGCCATCATCTCCAGCCGGTCGCGGCCGCAGCGCAGGCGCGTGCCGCCGTTCTCATCCTCGATCGCCACTCTCCACGGTGCAAACATCTGCTTCGCTTGCTCGATCGGCATCTCGATCCACACGTCGATCTTGTACTCTGCCCGGAAGAAGACCAGACTCTGCTGCAAATAGCTTCGCGCATCAAAATTGGCGGGCCGCCGAAATGTCCCCGTGCCCACTGCAAGGTTCGAAACACGGTCCAGCCGGAACGTGCGCAAGGCCTTCCGCGTAAGGCAGTAGCCGATCAAATACCACCGCCCATCGGTATGCATCACGGCGTATGGCTCGATCTGCCTGCGCGACCGGGCGCTGTCATGCGATTCGTAGTCGAAGCGCACACGCCGCCCGCCGCGGATCGCCGAGGCCGCGCGAATCAGATGGTCGACTGACGTTGTGACCACCCATGGACCGGGTTCGATGGCGACAACGTCATCGACGGCACTCACGCTCTCGCGCAGCGCCTCGGGCAGCACGCGGCGCAGTTTCGCGAGCGCTCCTTCGGTGGCCGGGGCAAACGCCGAGAGCCCGACCTGCCGAAGCGAGTGCAGCCCCAGCGACAGGGCAAACGCCTCCTCGTTGGTGAGCAGAAGCGGCGGCAAGCGGAAGCCTGGTTTCAAACGGTATGCGCCTCCCACGCCGCGCGACGACTCGACCGGAATGCTCAGGTCTTTGAGCCGCACGATGTACCGCTGCACCGTGCGCAGGTCCACTTCCAGGCGCTCGGCCAATTCCGCGCCGCTCACGTAGTCGCGCGCCTGCAGCACCTCGAGCACCGTGAGCACGCGCATAACCGGGTCATACATCGCACTTTTTATCCTCAATCCAATTTACGACAGCTTCTGTCGGGAATAGCCCCTACGATGATTTCCAGACGCCCAAGAGGGCCACATGGAGGTTCGTTATGACAACCGAGACAATGGCGGTCAGCGCGCTGAGCGCCGAGGACGTTCTGAAACACTGGCAGGGCCACCGCAGGCTCACGCGCAGGACGATCGAAGCGTTCCCCGAAGACAAGCTGTTCACGTTTTCCGTGGGCGGCATGCGCCCGTTCGGTGAACTGGCGTACGAGTTCATCAAGATGGCGGTGCCCATCGTCGATGGAGTCGCCAGCGGCCACTGGGAGGAGTACGCGGGCACGAAACCAACCACAAAGGCGGAAGTGCTGGCGGTGTGGGACCGTCAGACCCGCGAGATCGAAGAAAGATTCCCGGCCATCCCCGCCGAACGGTTCGCCGCGATCGACAAGGCATTCGGCCAATGGGAAATGCCCGGAATCGCGACCATTCAATATGCGATCGACAACGAGATCCACCACCGCGGCCAGGGCTACGTTTACCTGCGGGCGCTGGGGATCGAGCCGCCGCATTTCTGGGAGCGGTAAGCGCCTCAATTGACTCGGTGCGCCCGATTTGCGTATGGGAAGCAGTTGCGCAAGATCAACCGGGAAGATCGGGTTGATCTTGCGCACGCTGCGTTGCATCGACCTGCGGGCAGTGCCAGCGCAAAAACAATTGCCGTTACGATCGCCTCGTCCTCGCGCTAGTGACGAAGCGGATCGAGTATAGCGCGATGGCGAATGCATGGAGCGGGTTTCCACCATCCCTACGGGACTGGAGCGCTCCGCAGACGTTGGTTGTCCAGAATACCGGCAATGCCGCGATCATACGATTCCAAGCGTACTCTTTATTTCTGCGAGCATTTCAGGTCCTTTAGAGGCATCTTGATCGGCGCCCTGATTCAGATACGCCTGATGCGCGATATTGTATGCCTCTTCGATTGCCGCGCTCGTGATGCTGCTGAGATTCAATTTGGCTAGGTCATCGCTGCTTGGATTTGTTTTTCCTGTGGCTTTGACGGAAACGATCATCGACACATAAAACTTGATGTCGTTTGCAAGCGCCCTTTCCAGCTTCTTGGCTTTCAAATGTTGATCGACCAAACGCTGAATATGGGCACATGTCACGTAAAAGTTGATGTTCGTAGCAGGATCAAAGAGCTTCCCATACAGAGCAACATTCTTTTTTGTAAACACGTCACCTGGCCGAGCTCGCGCTGTATCAGGCCTCTGCTGATAGATGGCCATCAGACACTGCGACAATGCCTGGATGCTAATGACTTGATCGCGCGGTTTGTCTTTGTACTTCCAGTATTTCAACCGTCGATCATAGAACAGTCCAGAGGCGGGAAACATTTTTTCAATGTCCCTGTGAACTTGCTCCGTAGCATGAAGCTGTGCGGCAGTAATGCCGCTCTGCCGGTTAGTAGCTTTGATAATACGGTCTTGACTATCCGGAGAGGTAGAAGTGACGATCCTTACCACAACCCGTCTTTTCAGATGGTCTGGGTTGGGTGATGTCTGGCAATAGTTGAAAATCTCCTCCGAGGTCTGAAGTCCATTGACGATTTGCGGGTCCTCGACGACGAGGCTATCGGTTCCCGGTTGGATGCTTTCAGCCAACACGGTAATACCGTTGTTAAGCATCCAGAAATCCTCCGCTGTCGGAGTTTGAAGTGACTCCCGGATATCTTTGTTTACATCAGCATCTTCTAGATAATCGCGCACATTTGACTCGAACAAATAGCGCAATAGATCTCCATTTTCCGTAATGAATCGGTAGTAGTCATCCAGCGCGACCACGGCGATGTATCCCCCACCCTTGATGAGGAGAACTTGAGAATATGCTAGCTCACGCTTTGTTGGGGGAACTTTTGATGCCAAGTCCGCTAATTCTCTGGCTCCTATGAACACAACTGCGCAAGCTTTGTTGCCCGGAATGGTAGCCTCTACCATTCCGATTAGGGATTCCTTCTGCGCCTTTCCAATCTTGACATCTACCTTTTGGGTGTCACCTTTACATACGTAATAGACGTGAATGTTAATCTGCACGCCGCTTGCTTGCAGAGCGCGACGCGCGACACGAAACCTTTCAATGGCCTCGATTACTTCAGTCTTGTAAGTAATTTTTAGCGTTTTGACATCGATGGATGGATCGAAAGCATCACTCAGGGTTTGCTTAATCTTTGGAAGTGTGTCTTCCCGGAAGGATGATTCGCGCTTCGCTTGGATCAGAACCCAGTCGAGCTCCACGTTCTTCTTATAAGCATCGAAGTCGCTGATGCCCAGCTTCCCGTTGAGGTAGCGACCATTGACGAATAAATACGATGAATCGATACCGCCATCATTTCCGCCGCCAACAATGCCGTCTTCAACCTTCGGGCAGGCAAAGCGCATGTAGCGCAAAACCTGCTCTGCGGAGAAAATCTCGAAGAAATCGTCGTCTGCTATCTGCGGTGCGGTTGATTGGCGGAGGTCCTGAAGGATCTCGTTCAGTACGAGTAGCGCGTTGTTAGTAGTCATCGTGGAAGTCTTCCGAAAAAATGTAGACGCGTAAATCGAACGCGATCCCCTTGGGAGATCGCGCCCCCCGCTCTAGCGGACTGCTTGTCGGATCGTCCGCACGGGCAGCATAGCATACGTGATGAGTGCTCGATATTGCTAACCTTTTCTCAAAATTGGTCTTCGAGTTATGCAAAGAAGCGGGCCGCCCGATTGGGCGGCCCTTGTTCTCCCCTGAGTAATGTTGTTGATTAGTCGCCCGCGACGAGGTCTTTCTCTTCGCGGTGGCGGTTGATGGGGCTGGCGGCGTTGTTGCTCGCCGGGCGGATCGCGTCGAGCGAGACCAGGCCGGTGTCGGGCGGCTTGATGCCGAGGATGTGCTCGTTGTAGAGCTTCTGCATCTTGGCGTTCTCGGCGTCCGCCTTGATCTGCTCGGTGGCCGACTTGGCGTTGCGCGCGCGCAGCTTCTCTTCGCGCGCGTTCTTTGCGATGCCCAACTGGTCGAGCGTGTGGTTGGCTTCGGCGTTCACGTGCTCCATGTTCAGCACCAGCTCGTGGCCCACGTGCGTCATGCCCACCTTCTTGCCGCCGGCGAATATCTCATGCCGCCCGTGCTCCTCGTACCATTTCGTCAGCGTAGCCGTCATGTGCATTTTTTCAATGATATTGCGCCAGCCGATGCCGGTGTTGTACGCACAGAAGCTGATCTCGCCCTCCTGCGTGGCGTAGGGGATGATGCACTGCTCGGTGCGGCGGAAGTCGTAGTTGAACAGGTCCTGGAACCACATGCCCGCGATGAACAGGAAGTTCCAGCGGTCCTGGCGGCGCAGCTTAATGTCTTCCATCGTCCGGTCGCCCTTCACCGAGCCGTAGTTCTTGCCGGTCGCGTTGAAGGTCTTGTCCATCTTCTTGAGCATGTCGGTGATCTTGAAGTGCGTCGGCGACTGGAACGGATCGTAGTTCCGCAGCAGCGCCAGCCCGAATCCGATCACCGAAAGCCACTTGCCGCGCGCCGCGTCGTTCACCTTAGCCAAGTCCTTGGCCACCTGGTCCATGTGCAGGAACGCCGTCACCGGGGCCGCTTCCTTTGTCTCCTTGTCGATCATCAGCGCCATTCCGATGCCGCAGTTCGGGTGGCATCCGCAGGAGAGCTGTCCCCACTCGGCGCTCGGCCCATGGATCAGGTCCGCCCAGTCGGAGAAGGTGCTCATGAAGCTGATCGGGAACCAGTCGCGCTCCGGCACGCCGAAGCCGCACTGGTTCTTGATGTCGTGCGCCATGTGCGAGAGGGTGTAGCGCTGCGCCTGGCGGCGGTCGTCGGTGATCTCCTCGTCGCGGCCCGTAAAGCTGACCGGCTGGAAGGAGAGGAAGCTGATCTTCTTCGGGTTGTCGAGCGCAAACTCGACGATGCGGCCGACCTGCTCGTTGTTGATGCCGTTCACGATGGTCGTGACCGGGACGATCTCGACGCCGGCTTCGTGCAGGTTGTTGATCGCCTGCAGCTTCACGTCGAACAGGTTGCCCACCTTGCGATGCGAGTTCGCCGCGTTGCCGATGCCGTCAAACTGGAGGTAGACGTAGCGGAGGCCGGCCTCGCCCGCCGCCCGGCACAGCTCCTTGGACTTGGCAAACTCGATGCCGTTCGAAGCAGCCTGCACAGAGTTGTAGCCCACCTTGCGCGAATACGCGACCGCGTCCAGGAAGTAAGGCGAAAGCGTCGGCTCGCCGCCCGAGAACTGAACGCTCATCTGCCGCTTCGGCTTGATCGTGATGGCGTTGTCGAGCATGGTCTTGATTTCGTCCCATGTCAGCTCGTGGACGAACCCTACCTGGTTCGCGTCCATGAAGCACGGGTCGCACGTCATGTTGCAGCGGTTGGTCAGGTCGATCGTCAGCACCGAGCCGCGGCCGTGGGTGACGGTCGACGTGCCGTGGTTGTGGAGCTTCGAGTCGTTGTGCGCGCGGATGTCGCGGCCGGGGAACGACTCTTCGAGGTGCTTGAAGAACGCGGGGTCGATCGACATCACGTCTTCAAAGTGGCCGTGCTTGGGGCAGTCCTTCACCATCAGGATCTTGCCGTCGCGCTCGATGATCTGCGCCTTGATCTCGCCGACCTTCTCGTTCAGCAGAACCTCGTGGGGCAGCTTGCCGTCGAGGATCTGCTTGCGGATCTCCGGCACGCACTTCGGGCACAGCGAGTCGGTCGTACGCGGCCAGCCCAGCGGGGGCTTCTCTTTCTGGTAGGACTTGAGCAGCGGCTTGTCGCTCCACTTGGGGGTGAACGACGGGTTGGGGCTGATGCGGTTGAGCCGTTCGAACACGGTCCACGCGCCCTTCGCCGCATAGACTGCTACCTGCTCTGCGTACTTGATCGCTTTGGCCATAGTTGCGATTCTCCTCAAATAAAGTCTGGTGGCCGGGAACTCTACTTCCCGCCTGCCCCGCCGGCTAAGTTCTTTCAAACCGAGGGCATAAAGGTGCACTTCTACCCTAACGCCCACCCCCGGTCAATCCAACAGCCATGCAGCGAACGGCGATATCCGTCAGCGAATGGTTCCCAGAGGCTGATTAACGGCGAAACAACCCCGACACGCTATTCGCTAACTACTCATTTTCACTGGATTTACACAACCTAGCGATCATTTCGGTAACGTTCGTCAAGCGCGATCTTCGGCATGGCTGCCAAAAGCACCCTGCAGATGACGTTGCGCGGTCCGGAGTTCTTCCTTTACTCGCTGAACCCGCCCGAAGCTCCGGTCGAGTTCATCGTTTCCTTCTCCGCGACCTGGTTGATGATCTTTTGCAGCACAATGATCTGCACGTGGATGTGGCTGGCGACGTCGGGCAGGAACTCGTTGACCAAGTTGCCTATCGGCGCCGTCGCGAGGCTTGCGGCATAGCGCGCGGCGGTGGCGGGCGCATTCGTTCTGCGGCCCGGCACATAAAGATTGGCGATTTCGTCTTCGATGGCAAAGCCGACCACGTTCGCGTAGTTCGGCATCATCTTCCCGCTGTCGCCCTGGGTCCAGACGACTTGCGCCATTGCATGCCCTATCCGCCGCCGGATCGAGGCGCCTTCCATGCGGTGGTAGTGCGGATCCTGGCGCGCGACCGAAGGGATCGCAAATGTCCCGAAGAATTCGCCGGTCATATCCTGCGTAAAACTTACCCCGACATAACGGGCAAAGCCGGGCATTCCGGGACCGTACGCTGAATGCGAATCCGCGGCAACGGAGATGGCTCCCTCGCCGCCGATCGTGATCAGGGTGAACGGGTCCAAGAGGTTGCGTACCGCGAGCCATCCCTTGTCGGAAGGTGTGAGCGGAATGTCCTGGGGCCCGTTTACGAACCGCTGGTACCAGTTCAGAGGCCTGGTGGTGCAGGGCACTGCGGCCGGGTGGACGCCGCCATTCCTAGGCGGAAGAAACTCCTTCTCTCCCGGCTGAGCGGCAGAAGGCGAGACCCCTTCGCGGGCGCAAGGATTGGGCTTGGGAACGGGGCTTGAGGACGGCGTTTGCGGAGCAGGCAGATCAGGCAGGTCGCCTGATACATCGAGTGGTGCTATGGCCGGGCTTGCCGGGCTTTGATCCTGCTGATCGGCCCGGAGAGGCAGCGCAACAAGGACGAGGACCGTCATTGCCAGAATTCCGCCTGCCCGGGAAAAGAATGACTGCGGCGGCGATGAGAATCGGAGTCTGAACTCAGTGTTTCTGATTGGCCCTCCCCGGCTTCCGGAAACGCCACGTCTAATTCATTCGATGAAGGTTGGCCGCCAGTGTTTGGCCCGAGGGCTAAATGGTTCGCTGAATCAGGGCCCCCGAGGGTGCGGACGAACTCGGGGCGTAGCCGGTTACGTTGGCTTCGCAACGACGCGGCGGCTGTCCCGGAACCGGGCGCCATTTACGAACTTGGCCCGTAACGAGCGCGGCACCCCGCCCTTCCGTTCTGTTGACGGTTACTCCGCAACAAAGCAGACTGGAATCGGGTTAATTCTTCCGTAACTATTCCGAGGTTGATTCGAATGGGCACTTATCCTCCACCCGGCCCGCCACCTGGAGGGGTCGGAAGACGCATCGAAGAGGCGGTCGAGCTGATCGAGATGGAGTTGCGCCACGCGATTGCCTATGTGAACGACGCGATGGTTCCGCAGGTGCGGCGCGAATCGATTTCGGCCATGCGCAACCTGGCCCAGACATTGCAGAATCTCGCCGACCGGATGGATCGCTCCCAGAAGGGTCCCGGCGCCGGCCCGAAAGGACCACAACCCTGATTCCTGGAAATTCTTTGCCTGGTTCGAATCGATTCAAGACTTGCGGTGGCGCCACGAAGCTCGCTGCGCTCGGAGTCGCCATGCTGGTCCTCGCAGGCTGCTCCCATCACCGGCGGCCCGTGCCCACGGCATCGCAGACCGCTCCGCCGGTTTCCGAGCCTGGTCAGACTCAGACCCAGACGCAGTCCAGCGAATCAGAGACCGCACAGGCGCCGCCGCGGATTCCGATTACGCGCGTTCCGCCGGGCGGGGTGAGCGACGACGACCTGGATTATGTGAACACGCACCGGCCTATTAAGACGGAAACCGGATACGCGACGTGGTACACCGCTCCCTACAAAGGGCGGAAGGCGGCAAATGGACAGGTCTTCAGCGACCGCGCACTGACAGCGGCGCACCGCACGCTGCCAATGGGGTCGCTGATTGTTGTGACGAATCTGAAGACCGGCCAATCGTCGGCGATGCGGATCACCGACCGGGGGCCGTTTGTGGACGGGCGCATTCTCGATCTGACGGTCGCGTCGGCGAAGGCGACGGGCATCTACCGCATGGGGCTGGCGGAGGTGCGCGTGGATGTGTACGAGACCCCGAAGCCGATTGACCGCGGGGGACGATGGTGCGTGCAGATCGGCGCATTCCACAGCGAGCACAAGGCCAGGAAGCTCAAGTCACAACTGGAACGAAAGTATCCCGACGCCAACGTGATCGAGTTCCCGGGCGAGGACAGCTACTGGGTACGCATTCGGCCGGAAGGTGACAACCGCGAGGAGGCTGAATCGATTGCGCGCCACCTGCGGCCGGCGGAAGGCGATGCGTTCCTTACGCGGCTCGATTAAACAGCCGCTTCGGCGTTCAGTTTCCTCAATTCGCGCTGACTTTTGTTTCGTGGCCTGTGGCCATCTGCGTCCAGTGAACCTGGTCGATGGAGAATTCCCGCCGGAACTCGATGGTGGTCAGCGATGACCAGACGTTGACGACGCGGAAGTAAGTGGTCTTGCCCGCGTCGGTCATGGACCAGGGAAAAATCCAGGTGGCGCCGTCAAGCTGGAGCTTGCCATGGCCCGGTTCGCTGCCATCCTGCGGAATCTGATAGCTGGCGCAGTTGTGGTCGTCCTTGCAGGTGAACACGAGGAGCACCTTGGGGTCTCCGTTTACGATCTGGCGGCAGGCGACGTATGCGCCGCTCTTCCAGCAGTCGTTGTGGAGGGTGGCGGCCTCGCGGCTGGCCTTGCTGTACTGCGTATCCAGGTTCTGCGTCTCGGATTTCCAGGTGCCGGCATAGGCCCAGATGGCGTCGACGCCGGTGGGAGCGGTCTGGGCTGCGAGCGCCGAGCCGGCCGCGGAGAGGAGGAGAGTCATGACGAAAAAGGAACGAGTCATTTGCAGGCCTCCGGGAATGGAATCGATGGTACTCCATGAGGCGAGGGTTTGATACGTGCGGAATGCGGGTCGTGGTTGCCACCTGCGAGGTATAAGGCTGCGCAGGAATGGACACACTCAGGCCGCAGCGGAACGGGCTTCGCGGGGGCCTGTGGCGCAGGCTTGCTGGTTTCCCACGCGAAGCATCATTTTGGCGCCGGCCGGACTCTGATGCTCGATTCGATCAACTCCCTGCTGGTGGGCGGGCGCTCGGTTTCTCCGCCGCCATTGAGAGAAACCCTGACAGTTACGTGCCGGTTCGAGATGGCGGATGGAGGAACAGGCAAGCTGTATGTGCCGGAGCGGCTCGCCGCGCGCGGGCCAAAGGGTGAGATTGTGCCCATCTGACGGCAATCGGACGTGGTGACCTGGATCTCGGCATGCCCGATGGCGCCGACCTTGAGCACGAGCCACGCACTCTCGCCGGGCGCCAATGTATGGGGCAGCGTAAATGTGAGCTCGCGGCTGTGCGAGCAAGGGGCGGAGGAGGCGATGAACGCGAGCATCGCGACGGCGATGATCGATGCGGCCATGAACCCAGTCTACTGCGCCCGAACGTTTACTGCCTTGAGCGGCGTGACTCCTTCCTGGGGACCTTGCGTGGGAACGAGTCGGATTTCAACCGAGACATTCGCCGCCGCCGCACCCAGACCATGGAAGGCCTGCGGTTTCCGGGGCAAGGGAACGGAGAACGTTACGTCGGATTCCATGCCGGTCATGCTCGCCATCTTGCCGAAGAAGGCAATTGTCCCCGCATAGTACGGGCTATCGGCGCCAACCTCAGTCACGTCTGGAGGAGCGCCGACGATGATGTCGAATTCCCTTGCAATTGCATCGGGGCCGGGACGGGCGACCGTGACTTGAGCGCGCATTGCCGCTCCGCCTTCCTGTGCAAGATGGTTCTTGACGGCGGCTCCCGGAAGCGCCACCTGCGCGCGGTTCGCCTTGACAGTGCCGCGGCTCAGTGCAACCGGAGGTTTCTTAAGCAGGGCGGGCGGTGCCGGCTTGATTACATCCTCACCAAAGCCCGGCTCGTACTCATAGTCGAATTTTTCCATGGAAACATAGTCGCCGGCGCTACTTGGACCCACGTACTCGCCCTTTCCATTGACATAGAAGAGAAACGGCTCACGCGAATAGGTATCCCAATCCTGGCCGACAGGCAGGTAAGGAAGACCGAGACTCTTCTGCTTGCGAGTCCAGACGTCCCACAACCGATCCATGTTCGAGTGGTGCAGGAAGAAGACTGGGTCGACCGGAGAAAGAAAGTTGGTCATGTTGCCGTATGGTCCGGGATCGAGCGGGCCTACACCACCTATGTAGTTATGGACCTTGTTATGCGGGAACCCCTCAAGCACCGAAAACGAGTCGGGGCCGGCCGGTGGAGTATTGTGCGATTGCGTCTTGGAACTGTTGAAGCTCTCTGTAATATCCGAATTGTAAAAATCAACAGGCAGGAGTCCCGAATAGATGATGAACGGCGAGACATCGTAGGTGGTCTTTTCATCCAGCTTGGGATTGTCGCGGGTGAGGTAGCGCGAAGCGCAGGTGGTGGCATAGGAGATGTTGCCGGAGATGCCGGCCTTCTGTTTCGGATCGAGACCCGTGACGTCGTTCCACATCTTGTCAAACTGCGTGTAGCCGCGCTTCTTCAACTGGCCGACCTGATCGAACTTCAGGTTTTGCCAGTACTTCTTGAGAGCCGGTTGAATAAACGAAGTGAACGCGGACAGGTTGCGGGTGTATGGCTCGAACCGGGCGTCCTGCGGGTTCAAAGCGCCCTCGAACATCTGATCTGGGATTTGCGGCAATTGTGTCCAATCCCAGTAGGGCATGGCAAACTCATTGTCCCCGCTGAGACTGCGGATGGTCTGCTCAAAGTAGCCCAGATAACCGCGATGCCAGACGTAAAACCACCAGTTCCCATGCGGGCAATCCATCAGGTGAATAAACGCGTTGCGAAACCAGTTCTGCGGATGCTCAGGGGGAAGCTTAAGCATGGCCTCGACGCCCTTTGCATAGCTATCGAGCGCTCTCTTTCCGGCCTCGCTGGTCGCGTTATGACGGATGTATTTCGCGCCGGCCTGGCCGAAGGCCATGCGCTTTGGCAGGGCTGTGGCTCCCAGGGCTGCAATCGATGCTTTGAGGAAGTGACGCCGCGAAGTTCCAGAACCCGTTCCGGTCATATCTCAATCCTGCCGGGCCGGTTCGCCCAGCAGACCTCCTATTTTCAGGATTAAGGCGATTAGATGTTCCCGCCAGCAACCGCTGGTTCGTCTCGGAGATGCCGCGGCCATTGTCGCCGGGGAAGCTGACATGGGATTGCTAACAGCGGGGATTTCACGCCTTCGCAGTCTAACTGGGGCACAGAAAGCCAGGGAAGCAGTTTGAGCCGACAACACAACTCTTTGGAGAATCAACTTATGATGTGAGATCGATTCGGGAAAGTCAACACTTAAGCTATGAATCCGTTTCGGGTTGTAGCTTTCCCAGCATATGAGTCGAGTTCCGGGGCGAGAACTTGAAGCGGGGGCTGAGGCTTGATACTCGATAATGGCCTGCATGAAAGTGCGGGCCATCGTTTTTGTTGTCCTGTTGTTCGTCGCTTTGGCGCGGGGGCAGGATCACCAGTTCGACGCGGGGTCCGGGATCCAGGTCTCGACGCTGACGCCGATTCAGGTGGACAACCTGGCGACGCTGGGGCGGGTGTGGGGATTTCTCAAGTATCACCATCCTGTGGTGACTGCAGGCAAGAGAAACTGGGATGAAGATCTGTTCCGCGTGGCGCCGAGTGTAATTGCCGCGCCGGATCGCGCGAGCGCTGACGAGGCGATGCTGCGGTGGATCGATGCGCTCGGGCCGGTGGCGGCGTGCAGGCATTGTGTTGGGGCTCCGAAGGGCGATCTGGACCTGAAACCGCCTATTGAGTGGATACACGACAGAGACTCGCTTGGGGCGGGGCTGAGTGAGCGGCTGGAGCAGATCTACAAGGACCGTAGCGGGGAGCAGTTCTACGTTTCGCGGACACGGACGGGGAATGCGGAGTTCGGCCAGGAATCGATGTATGGAAGGATCGCGTTCCCGGATTTCGGATATCAGCTGCTGGCGCTGTTTCGATGGTGGAACATCATGCAGTACTGGGCGCCGGACCGCGAGGTGGCGGGTCAGGACTGGGACGCAGTGCTGAAGAAGTTCATTCCGAAGGTTGCGCTGGCGAGCGACAAGGATGCATACCAGCTAGCGATGTTTGAGCTGATCGCGACGGCGAATGACACGCATGCGAATCTGTGGAGTTCGATGGCTGTGCGGCCTCCGGTGGGAGAGTGCGCGGTGCCCGGCGTGCTGCGGTTCATCGACGACAAGCCGGTGGTGTTTCGACCTGTGGAGGGCGAGAACGGATTACAGGCGGGCGACGTGCTGGAGAAGATCGACGGGACTCCGGTTTCGACGCTGGTTGAAAAGTGGGTTCCCTATTATGCCGATTCGAATGAGGCGGCGCGGAATCGCGACCTTGCAGCGCAGATGACGCGCGGGGCGTGCGGGCCGGTGAGCCTCGAGGTCACGCGCGCGGGCAACGCGGTCGAGGTAGCGGCGGAGAGGGTGCAGAAGGCGCGCGTAGGTGGGACGCACGATCTGCCCGGCGACACTTTCCAAATGCTGTCGCCGGCTGTTGCTTACGTGAAGCTGTCGAGCATCAAGGCGGCCGATCTCGCGGCGGATTTCGAGAAGGCGCAGGACACGAAGGGCCTGATTGTGGATTTACGAAGCTATCCTTCGGAGTTCATGCCGTTCGCGATGGGGCAGTATCTTGCCGAGCGGCCGACAGCGTTTGTGAGCTTTACCATGCCCGATCTCGCGAACCCCGGGGCGTTTCACTTCGAGCCCGGCCCTGTAGTCCAGCCCGGGCCGAAGCACTACAGGGGGAGGGTTGTCATCCTCGTGGACGAGGTGACGCAGAGCCAGGCCGAGTACACCGCGATGGCTTTGCGTGCGATGCCGCACTCGGTTGTGGTGGGCAGCAGGACGGCCGGCGCGGACGGGAACGTGTCGCCAATTCCGCTGCCCGGGAAACTGAGGACGATGATCAGCGGGCTCGGTGTTTTCTATCCTGACCACATGCCGACGCAGCGCGTGGGAATTGTGCCGGACCTGGTGGTACGGCCGACCGTGGAGGGAATTGTTGCGGGGCGGGACGAGGTGCTGGAAGCGGCGCGGCATCTGATCGAGACGGGGGCGGAGCCGTAGAGGGCAGCATGTTTGCATCTCAGATTCTTTTGCGGGCGCGATTTTCGATCGCGGAGATCGGTGTGCGCGTTTGCGCGGACCAATGGACACCCACAGATGAGTACGAGGAGCTTGTGCGGGTGGAATGGGAGCGGATGCGGACAGGCGTGACGCATCCGCTGTGGGATGGGACTTACTATCGCGTACTG
Organism: Occallatibacter sp.; assembly: GCA_035263625.1. Classification (GTDB taxonomy): domain Bacteria; phylum Acidobacteriota; class Terriglobia; order Terriglobales; family Acidobacteriaceae; genus Telmatobacter. Next base: position 540,072 of record DATFRB010000070.1, on the reverse strand, counting down.
AATGCGGCGGAGTTGAAGGACAGTGCGGCAAGCCGGCCGGGAACAATGCGGCTGGGGACGGTTCGGTACCGCTACATCGCTACGTTGCCAGCGCTTTGGGAGCAGCACACGCGATGCGGACTTGAGCCGCTGGAGCACCTGTCGATTGGGGCTTTGATTCGCACGCGGGACGGATACTACTTGTTTGGCAGACGCGCGCAGGACGGCTCTATCGACATGATCGGCGGCGGCGTGCAGAGCGACGAGATGGTGGTTGGGAGCGGCGGGGACCTGGAAGAGAACCTGTACAAGGAAATCCGCGAAGAGGTTGGCATCGGCAGAGCGGACATCCATGCGCTCGAGGGAATCGGGATGGTGCGCTCCGCCACTTCAAACATGATCCTTGTAGGCCATGCGCGAACGGTCCTTTCAAAGGCGGACGCCGAGGCGAGGTTCGCGGCGCGGACTGACCCCGAGATGGCGGAGCCGGAGTTCGTTGCAGAAGACGAGTTAAGCGAATTCCTGCGCGCATCGGGCGATTACCGGAGGCTAGTGGCGGAGTTGCTGTAGAACATTTCGCCGCCAGGATAGTATCGCGATCAGATTGCGGCGCGTACCAGGCGGCGGACTCCTTCGGTGGCGGCTCCGTAGACTAGATGCGCTGTGAGCGGAGTAGCGAGCGAGCTGACCAGAGCGTCGGAGGACGAGCCGGAGAGGTGAAGCGCGGGAACGGCCCACAGATCCGCGCCGGCAAACAGCGCGGCGCCGAAGACGGTTCCGAATCCAAGTCTGGCTTTTGTGGAGTATTCAGCCGTGGCGCCGTAGAGCGCGCCCATGAGCGCTCCGAATGCGTAGTGAACGATGGGCCCGCCTTTCTGCTTGCCCTGGAATGAAAGGTGGCGGCCGCCGGTAACAGCGCTGACGACGGCATCGGCGGTCTTCATTGTGGCGTCTTCCTTGACTTCACCATTCGATGATTCGGACTGGGCCTGGTTCTGGGACTGGTTCCTGAGCTGGCTCTGCGCGGTGGCTTCGGGATGGTGCGCGGAGGGATCGAGCTTTTCTGCTACCTGCTGGATTTTGGGGCCTGCGCCCTCCATGACGGCGTTCATGACCCACGACGCGAAGAGGCCGCCAATCGCTCCGGCGACAATTCCCGCACCCAGTTTGGTCTGTCCATTTTCCATCGCGCTGCTCCTCCCGGTCCGGCTGCGGCGTTCCCGGACTATGAGGGAGACAGATGCGGCGACTCGACGAGGTGTTTGTTTGCATTCCGGAGGGTCAGCACAACTGCGGGAGCCCGGCCGCTGATGAATCGGTGAAAACGACCGCGGCGCGGAGATATCGCTGGCAGGAGAGTCACAACAAGAAGTTGGGACACAAGAGCAGAAACGGCCGCGTGCACCTGACAGGCATTTGCGCGGCCGCATGATTCGAAGCGCTTCGAGAAAACTTCAGCGGCTTGCGCCGGTGTTGTAGTAAATGGCCCAGCCGATGGCGGTTCCGAGCACGGCTCCGCCTATGGCGGTGATGGCGATGTCAGTTCCGGTCCATCCGCTGCCGCCGGTTCCGCCGGCGGCAGCGCCGGCTGCGAGCTTCGACATGGTCGTGACGTCGAGAACCGAACTCGCGCCGCCGGCAGGCGCCGTCCCTGCAACCAAGGTGCCGGTGACGCGCACGTCTTTGCCGACGTACTTCTCGAAATCCTTCCCGGTGAGCTGAGTGATGGAGCCGTCGTCCGCGGTGAGAAAGTAATTGCCGCCGGAAGAGCTGACCTTGCCCTTCAACGTCACTGATCCACCTGCGGGCTGCGCGGCGAAGGACATGGCGGACCCGGACCTGATGCGCGCCAGCACGGCGCCGCCGCTGTTCGCCACCTGGAGATCACCCGAGAGGGCGGCCACCTGAATGCTCTTGTCCGGCATCACCTCGACGATGCCATGGGCGGCGCCCCGTGTTGGCATGATCGTCAAACCGCTGGATTCAAACACGAACGGACCAGAGGCGGCGATTTCGCCTTTTCCACTGTTCAGAGACATGTGATCGCGATAGACCGTTCCTTCAGAGGCCGGAGCGAGTTTGATTTGCGCCCCAGCCGAAAGCCGAAGAGTTGCCGGCGCCTGAGCAGTTGCCACTGCCGAGCCGTCGAAAAGGGTAGCACTACCTGTGACCGCGTAGCCATCCACGCGCAGCGATCCTGCCGCGCTGACGGTTCCGATTGTTGTGGATGCGAACGCAAGAGGGGAGAAAGCAAGCAGGAGCCCTGTTGCAAGAGATGACTTCGAGCGCATCTGTGCCTCCAGGCGTTGTTGCTGATTGTCCGATGGAAATACCCGTAAGGGAATGAGGATCCAGCAAAAGTGTATATGCGGCAAGAGGGAATTGCGCAAGTTAAAAGACAATCATATTCAACGATTTACTTCCGACGAATGTCAGACAAGCTGGGCGCTTCCTATGCGGATGCAAGGTCACCCTCAAGCAATCGATGAAAGAGGTGCTCCCCGGCTTCGCGGCGGACTGAGAGCCGGCCTGCGCCATATGCGCGCGAGCGCAGGCCGCGCTGTACGGATTCGCAGATGTCGACGTCTTCGGCCTGGACGCGGTCGCTGACGGCTACGCTTTCGGCATTGCGGATCTCGCCTTCGGTCGTGACATCGGAGAAGTAGAAGTCGAACAGGACGAGGCAGCGGTCGACCGCGAGGGGGAGGACGAGGTTGGTGTCCATCACGCCTTCGTAGATGTTGATCATGAAGTTGGGGTAGAGCCAGTAGTAGTACGCGCGATCGCCGGTGCGAGTTGCATTGAAGTCCACATGCTCGTCGGACGACACCATGGGGCTCGATTGCAGGCAATAGCGGCGGCTGTTCTCGATGGTGTATTCCTTGTAGTCGAGCACGCTGTTCAGACCTTTGTGCAGGTGCGGGACGTGGTAGCCGCCGTCGAGGTAGTTATCGACATAGACTTTCCAGTTGCAGGCGAGCGTGTAGGACTTGCGTGCAAAGAAGCGCAGCCGGCCGAGCGCGAGTGGCGCGATGCGCTTCGGAAGGTCGCCGAGGAGGTCTGCGAGTGCGGGCGGCTGCGGGTGAAGGTTGACGAAGACGAAGTGTTCCCATGTTGCGACGCGGACGGGGACTAGGCCGTTGGCCGCGCGGTCGAAGTTGCAGACTCCCGCGAACTCGGGTGCGCCTTTGAGTCCACCGTCGAGGCCGTAGGTCCAGCCGTGGTAGGGACAACGGAGGTGCTGGGCGGTTCCGCACGGCGCGGTAACGACGGCTGCGGCGTGGTGGCGGCAGACGTTGAAGAAGGCGCGGAGTTCGCCGTCTGCGCCGCGGACGACGATAAGCGGCTCACCGGCAAGTTCGAACGTAAAGAACTGGCCGGGTTCGGCGACCTGATCAAGGCGGCCGACGGCGATCCAATTGCGGGCGAAGACTTGGTCGCGCTCGAGGCCTTCGATGCGGGGGTCGAGATACCAGGGCGCGGGGATCGTGAACGCTTCTTCGAGAGGAGCGGCGGGGTTGTAGAGGTCGAGAATTTCGGCGAGAGTCATGGCGGCTGCGGCTCGGATGCAGTATCCCACAGCAACGATAGGTGGCGTGCGAGATTTGTGCGGGAAGCGTCTCGGCGCCTGCGGCATCCCGTTACTCTTGAGATATGACCGATCGCGAACTGGTAGCGCACATCGGCAGGAGCGCAGGCGCAAAGGCCGGATACAAGCAACTGGTGCGCGAGCTGGGCCTGGGCGGCGGACGCGAGCGGAGGCTGTTGCTGGAGCAACTGGCGCGGCTGACCGCGCGAGGGGAACTTGCGAAGCTCGACCGCGAGATGTGGGGTATTCCGCGAACGGCAACTGCGCGCGGCGCGGGAACGCGTGACAACCTGATTGCCGGACGTCTCGATCTGCATCGCGATGGCTACGGATTCGTGCGGCCGAATGCGCGGCAGGCCGCGGGCATGCAGGACGATGTGTTCATTCCGCCCGATGAGATCAACGGCGCGATGCAGGGGGACCAGGTTCTTGTGGAGCTTGCGCCGCCACGCGCGGATGGAAGGCGGCTGGGGCGGATTGCGCGCATCCTCGAGAGGCGCAACGCGACGGTGGTGGGAACGTTTCACTACGCACGAACGGGACACAGCCAGTGGAACGTAGTGGTTCCGTTCGACGAGCGCATGAGCCAGCCGGTTGTAATCCCGATTGGCCAGGAAACTCCGTCCGAGACCAATAAAAAAACGCCGCACCGCGTGCTGGGCGAGGAGGCATCGAGCCAGGCGAGGTACGACGATCTTGAAGGGCTGATCGTCGACGTCGAGATCACGGCGTGGCCCACGCCGACGCGGCCTCCGATGGGTCGCGTGATCGAAGTGCTCGGGCATCCGGACGACTTCGGCGTGGACGTGGAGATGATGATTCGCAAGCATCAGCTCCCGCGCGTGTTTCAGGCCAACGTGCTCGCGGAGGCTCGCAGCGTGGCCCATTTCGACCGCGACGTTGCGGCCCGCAGAGCTGATTTTCGCGGGCTGCCGATTGTGACCATCGACGGAGAGACGGCGCGCGACTTTGATGACGCGGTGTTGGTGGAGCAGCGCGCCGATGGCGGATACGAGCTCCAGGTGCACATTGCCGATGTGGCGGAGTACGTGCGCGCGGGGACTGATCTTGATCTCGAAGCGAGGCTGCGCGGGACGAGCGTCTACTTTCCGGACCGCGCGATCCCTATGCTTCCGCAGGAGCTTTCGACAGACATCTGCAGCCTGCGGCCGGACGAGGACCGGCTGGTGCTAAGCTGCCTGATGCAGCTCGATGCGAAGGGGAACATCGAGAGCTACGAGATCGCCGAGGGCGTGATTCGCTCGGCCGCGCGGATGACGTACACCAAGGTGCACGCGATTCTCGAGGGGGACGAAGAGGCGCGGGCCGAGTATCGCGAGCTGACCGGCGTTTTCGAGCGGATGCACACGCTCGCGTTGCTGATGAACCAGCGGCGCGAAGAACGAGGCAGCGTCGACTTCGATTTGCCCGAGCCGGTGATCCAGTTTGATGAGAACGGGCAGATGCGCGGCGTCACGCGCGCGGAGCGAACATGGGCCAACCGGCTGATCGAGGAGTTCATGCTGGCGGCAAACGAATGCGTGGCCACGTGGCTCGAGGACCTCGGTGTGCCTTCGCTTTACCGCATCCATGAGAAGCCCGAGCCGCGGCGCGTAGTGCAGTTCGAAGAACTTGCGGCGAGCTTCGGGTATTCTCTGGGCCTCGGAACGCTGCCTGTGAAACGCGTTGTGACGCGCGGAGACCGGCGCGACGCGCAGCGCAGCGGAAGGAAGCCGCACGCGCACGAGGTTTCTGAGGACATCGCCGTTACGCCGCGCATGTATCAGCGGCTCGCGAAAAAGATCGAAGGCAAGCCGGAGGAGCGCATTTTGAGTTACCTCATGTTGCGCAGCCTGCAGCAGGCGCGGTACTCGGAGATCAACGAGGGGCACTTTGCGCTGGCCGCGCCGACCTATACGCACTTCACATCGCCGATCCGCCGCTACCCGGACCTGATTGTGCACCGCATCGCGAAGGCGCTGCTGCGCGCGGGCGTGAGCGGGCGGGGCGCGATCGCAAAAGGAAGGCTTGATTCGCCTTGGACGCATCCGCATGAGGGGCTTGCGGGAGCCAGGATCAGCAGGCGCGTGCCGGCAACTGCGGGCGCGTACAAGGGAGAGCCGCCGATTCCCGAACCCGAGCTGGCACAGATTGCCGAAGAGACGAGCCAGACCGAGCGCCGCGCCGCCGAGGCCGAGCGCGAACTGGTGGAATGGAAAAAGGTCCGCTTCATGCAGGACCGCGTGGGCGAGGAGTTCGATGCTCTGGTTCTGAATCCGACGAAATATGGGATGTTCGTCGAGCTGACGGGCCTGTTTGTCGAAGGCCTGGTCCCGATCGATACGCTGCGCGACGACCGCTACACGTTCCGCGAAAATACGCACGAGATTGTGGGCGAACGCTGGGGGCGACGGTTCCGCGCGGGCGACCGGGTGCACGTGATCCTGGACCGGATTCTCGCGCAGGAACGGCGGCTGCAGTTCTCGATTGTGGAGGAGGGGATTCCGCTAACCGGCAAGCGCAAGCCCAAGCCGCCGGCGAAGACGAAGAAGCAGAAGCGCGAGCAGCCTCGCTCCACTCCATCGAAGGTGAGGAAAAAGTTCGGGCGCGGGAAGCGGAGGTGACAGGCGTCCCGGTGCGCGAAACGCCTCGTCACGCGCGTTCTTTTACAATGGAGGAGCCAAGAGAAAGGGATTTCGCAGCATGCCGCACATGGTTTTTTGCGTTCGCAACAAGCGCGAGATGGAAGGCCTGGACGAGCCGCCGTTCGACTCGGAGTTCGGGCAGAAGATTTACAAGAACGTGTCGAAAGCCGCGTGGGGCGAGTGGGTGGAGCGCCAGAAGATGCTGCTGAACGAGTACCGGTTGCAGCCATGGACGCCGCAGGCGCAGCAGTTCCTGGTGGAGCAGATGGAGGAGTTCTTCTTCGGTTCCGGATCGGCATTGCCGAGCGAGTACGTGCCGCCGTCGCAGTAGCCCGCGGGGCGAGTGGCTCGGCCCGGGATGATGTGAGCGCCGGCCCGCATTTCTCGCCGCTGGTGTAGACTTAGTGAAGAACCCCAAAGCCGGCTCAGTCCTGGGCCGGCTCAATCGTGTCGGGACGTGGCTCAGCCTGGTAGAGCACTCGCTTGGGGTGCGAGGGGTCGGCAGTTCAAATCTGCCCGTCCCGACCATTCAAGTCCTCAGATCCCTCGCTTAGTCCGCTCGGGATTTCGCCTGCGGGCTCCCGCTTCGCTCACGCCCGCAACACGGCTCAAGTTCAAATCTGCCCGTCCCGACCGTTTCTCCCGGTTTATTTCCATCTCCGTTCGTTACCATCGTCCCGCGCGCTGCAATCTCCATCGACAGAAATCTGTGTTCACAGCCAGGCGGACGTGCGAGAATCCTGTGCAGGCTCAACTCTCCGCCTGGGGGCAACCCGAACCTGCCCTGCTCGCTCCTGCGGGCTGGTGCAGGGTTGGCTTTGCCCTCGGGAACGATGCAGGGGGATTCAGCATCGGAGCAGGCTGCGAGCCGCCGCATTTCGAAAACCAGATAGCACAGGTGATGCCATGTGGAAGCAAGCTCAGTCTGCGGCACCGGCAGCAAGTCCCATTTCTTCTGAACCCGCGCGTTCAGCGCCCTCCAGCACGCAATCCGAAATCGGTTCCCGGTCCCGCGCCGGCGGATTCAGCCAGGACCAGGCGGTGGTGAGCAAGGGAATCACCATCACCGGGGAGATTACCGGCACGGATGCGCTCTTTATCGATGGCGAAGTGGAGGGCGCGATCACCATCCCAGGCGAGCGCGTGACGGTTGGCAAGAACGGTCACGTCTCCAGCACAGGATCTTCGGCGACCCCGTGCATTTCGGCGCGCGAGGTCGTTGTGATGGGCCGCGTGACGGGGAACGTCTCGGCTTCGGATCGCGTGGATATCCGCGCCGGGGGAGAAGTCACCGGCGACATATTGACGACGCGCATCAGCATTGAAGACGGGGCGTTTTTCCGGGGCGGAATCGATATCCGGAAAAGCGAGCCAAAGGCAGCTCCAGAGCCGGAGCCCGTGGAGGCCGTGGCTGCAGTCTAGCCGAAAGCGGCGCGGTTCCCGATTCGGTCGCACCCCGGAGGGTTATTGCGCGCGCCCCTGTGCGATGCGTGTCCCGTGTGCGAAAATCGAACGCATGCAGTGTTGTTACTCTGCGACCTTGGGCGCAGGAGTGCCGGTCGCGATCGCAGGCGCGTGACGACAAGTCTATTTACAATAGTCACAACCGCGATGGACCGTAATTTCGCCCTGCTTGTACGTCAATCCCCCCGAGCGGCCAGGAAAGGATTTATTGAATCGTATGTGGAAACCAAGTCAACCCGAGCCCCCCGCTTCCACCCCCCCGCAGGAGCCGGTACGACCGGCCCCGCCAGCGTCGGCCCTTGAATCGACGAGAAGTGCGGGAGTGAATGCCGGCGATCAGGCCACCATCAGCAAAGGGCTGTTTATCAAGGGCGAGATCTCCGGATCGGAGTCGCTCTTTATTGACGGCAAAGTCGAGGGCAGCATTCTGCTCAACGGCAACCGCGTTACCGTGGGCCGCAACGGGCATGTGGCAGCGAGCATCACCGCCCGCGAGGTGGTTGTGCTCGGCAAGGTGCGCGGCAACGTAACGGCGTCAGACCGCGTGGATATTCGCGCAGAAGGCGCGCTCACCGGCGACGTGGCGGCGGCGCGGATCAGCATTGAAGACGGCGCGTTCTTCAAGGGCGGCATCGACATTCGAAAGCCGGATGCGAAGCAGCCGGCCGGAGGCAACGCTCCAGCGGCGGCCAACGAGGCGCCGAAGCCGGTTCACACTTAATCAGATCGTAACGGTAAACACAGGCCTCGCTCGCGCGATGATGCGTGCGGCGGGGCTTGTGCGTTTTACGGTCCCCGACATCCTGGGCACGCAATCCCGGGCGAAGCGATCTCTTGATTCGATGGAAAGCGGTGCACTATTCTTGGCGCTGCTTCGCATTTCGACTCGGATTGAGACCCGGCACGGCCATTTCGTGCGGGCGTTCTGCTCCCGGAGGCTCCGATGAGGCACTCGCTTGTTTGCCTTGGACTGCTTTGCTGCTCGACTGCCGCTCTCGCTCAGGCCATTCATGGCCGGGACGGCATCACTCTTCCGCCGCCGCCCGAAGTGCAGTCCACCCCGGTCACAGATAACTACTCCGGGACGAAGATCACGGACAATTACCGATGGCTCGAGGATGCCAAGAGTCCTGAGACGCGCGCGTTCATTAACGACCAGAACGCCTATACGGACCGGTACATGAAGCAGGTGCGAATCCGGCCGCAGGCGCTGGACGATCTCGACGGGTTGGAGCACGTTTCGCGGTGGTCGCTGCCGATCGAGCGGAATGGCGAGTATTTCTTCCGCAAGCGCATTGCGGGCGAGGACCAGCTATCTATTTATGAGCGCCAGGGCTGGACCGGCAAGGACGAGCGTCTGATCGATCCGGCGCAGATGAGCCGCGATCCAAATACGTCGGTGACGCTCGCGGATGTTTCGCGCGATGCTTCAATGATTGCGTACGGCGTACGCGTGGGCGGCGCGGACGAGACCGTTGTCCATGTCTACAACCTGAAGACGAAGAAGACGCTTGAGGACGAGCTGCCGGCGGGCCTCTACCGTTCGATCAACTTCACGCCCGACGGCAAGGGTATCTACTACTGCCGGCAGATGCGCAAGGGCACGGAGATGTACCTGCATACGCTGGGCACGCGCAATGATGACGACAAGCTGGTTTTCGGACGCGAATTCCGGGGCGAGTTGCTTGGACCGATCGACCTGTTTCACGCCTCGATCACGGCGGACTGGCGCTATCTCGTGATAACAATCGACCGCGGCGTGCCGGCCAAGCGAGTCGATATCATTTATCGCGACCTGACGAAGCCGGATTCGCCGTTCGACCTGCTCACCTGGGGTATCGACTCGCGCTTTTCCGCGATCTACGCGGCAGGCTCGTGGTATGTGCAGACCGACTATCACGCGCCGAACGGCTGCATCCTGAAGGCCGATACAGGCGGCATCATGCCCGACGTGTGGGCGAAGATCGTGCCCGAGGGGCCGGACGTCATCGAGGGTTTTTCCATCGTGGGCAGCCGGATCTACGTTGAGCGGCTGAAAGACGTGAAGTCCGAGATAACTGCGTACACGCTGGCAGGAAAGCCGGCCGGGACGATCGACTTCGAAGTGATGGGATCGTCTTCAGGAGTCACAGGTCGGCCGGGCGAGCGGTACGGATTCTTCAGCTTCGAATCGTTTATCCAGCCGCCGACGCTCTACCGGCTCGACACGGAGACGGGCAAGCGCGAAGTGTTTGCCGAGCCCAAGATCCCCTTCGACACCACACAGTACGAGCTCAAGCAGGTTTTCTTCAAGTCAAAGGATGGAACGCGCGTGCCGATGTTCATCGCCGGTAAAAAGGGCCTGAAGATGGACGGCACCGAGCGCCTGCTGATGACCGGTTACGGCGGCTTCAACGTGAGCATGACGCCGCACTGGAGCGCCGAATGGGCGTGGTGGATGGAGCAGGGGGGATGGTTTGCACAGCCGAACATGCGCGGCGGCGGCGAGTACGGCGAGAAATGGCACGAGGCCGGGATGTTTTCTGGTAAACAGAACGTCTTCGACGACTGGTTTGCCGCGGCGCAGTACCTGATCGACAACAAGTACACGTCGCCGGAGCACTTCGCCATCGTCGGGCGATCGAACGGCGGGCTGTTGATGGGCGCCTCGATGACGCAGCGGCCGGAGCTGTTTTCAGCCATCGTGTGCGGCTACCCGCTGCTCGATATGCTGCGCTACCAGAAGTTCGAACAAGGCCCGCAGTGGACAACGGAGTATGGCTCTGCCGGCGATCCGGACCAGTTCCCTTATCTGCTCAAATACTCGCCTTACCAGAACGTGAAGCAGGGGACGGCGTATCCCGCGATCCTGTTCTTTACGGGTGACAGCGACACGCGCGTCGACCCCCTGCACGCGCGCAAGATGACGCCGGAGATGCAGGCCGCCTCGAGCAGCGGGCGCCCCATCCTTCTGCACTACAGCCTTGCCGGCGGGCACTCGGAAGGCGTGAGCGTGGATCAGCAGATCCAGGACGACGCCGACCAGCTTACGTTCCTCTGGACTGAGACGGGATCGGCATCAGGACATCGCGCGGGTGCGCGTTCGCAGGGACCGTGATGGCAACTTCTGCCTTGGTGGCCGTAGCTTATATGCCCGAGGAACCCTCTTTTTTGGAGGAAGGCTGATCATCCGCAGGAAGGAGAGAGTCAAAGGGAATGTCTTCCTCGACGTGCCCAGTTGAGGTGGTGGAGATCAGGTCGACCACCTGACGTTCACGATCCACTCCCACGATCAGGAAGACCCCTTTACGGCCCTTTAGACGAACCCGCTCCCGGACGGCTGGTATTTTCATACGCCCTTTTTTCAACTATGGGGAAAGTGCTCTCTGATGATCGCAGGGTAGCATGCCAAGCCGACTCCCGGCAAGGTCGAGATTTAAAGGACAGCAGCCCAATACGGGGCATCCTCTGGACCGAAACGACACAGCAGGCCGGGAGGGTGAAGTTACCCCCACAGTTCGCGGTTACCAAGGTCGGTTGTTCTCCCGTAACCTCATGCCATCTCTGGTCTTTCCGATAACCACCGTGAGGGAACAATGCCCGGCGGGGCAGGAGTGCCGGCGCACAGGGTCGAGGTCTGGCTTCGGAGGGTGTTCGGGTGGAGACGCTGAAGACAGTAACTGCGGCAAGCGAACGCCATTTTGAGATAGAGAGCGCTCGGCTGGCGGCGCTCTACGCAACCGGGATCCTCGATACTCCCCCGGAGCCCGCGTACGACGCCATCACGCGACTGGCGGCCGAACACTTCGGCATGGAGACCGCTGCGATTGGCTTTGCAGACGAGACAAGGCTGTGGGTCAAGTCCCATTGGGGCGAATCGGTTCGCGAGCGGCCGCGCAAGAATTCACTCTTCGAGATGCTGCTGGAAAAGAACGCTCCCGTAGTGGTAACCGACCTGCCGAGCTGCACAGGTTACAGCCCCAGCGCCCTTCATTTCACCCACGGAGGCTATGTGTTCGCGGCAGCTGCGCCTGTACGCTCCACTGGCGGCAGCATCGTGGGCTCGCTGACCTTGTTGAGCGCCCGGAAGCGGGAAGCGCTTTCCGCCGACGAGGTGCGGACGCTCGAGAGCATGGCCGAGATGGTGGCCAACCTGCTTGAGCTCCGCCGATTGAAACAAAACATCACTCGGCAGCAGGTTCGAAGGGCACGGGTTGCGGAAGCTCGCGCGGCCGGCAACACCTGGCCGCGGGAATGCGATTTGCGCCGCGCGCTGGAGCGGCGCGAATTCGTGCTCTACTACCAGCCGGAAGTGGACCTGGCGACTCGCCGCATTATGGGCCTCGAGGCGCTGATCCGCTGGCGTCATCCCGAGCGGGGACTGGTGCCGCCGATGGACTTTATTCCTGCCGCGGAAGAGACAGGGATGATTCTGCCGATCGGCGACTGGGGGCTGGCCGAAGCGTGCACCCAGATCCAGGTGTGGAAGAACGAGGATCCGCGCAACGGATCGCTGCGGGTGTGCGTGAATCTTTCCGCCCGGCAGTTTCTGCGAGAGGGACTGACCGATCACGTTGAGTCATTGCTGCAGCAATCGGGAACGTCGAGCCGCCAACTGGGCCTCGAGATGACGGAGTCGAGCCTGATGCCCAACATGAATACGGCGCTCGAGGTTCTGGGAGGTCTGCACACGCTGGGTATTTCACTCTCGATGGATGACTTCGGAACGGGCTACAGCTCGCTGAGCCACCTGCATTCTTTTCCCTTTGACGTGCTGAAGATCGATCGCTCGTTTATCGGGCGCATGAGCGATGGAGACCAGGCGCTCCAGATCGTTCGCACCATAATTGAGCTCGCCCGCGTGCTGGGCATGGACGTGGTGGCCGAAGGAATCGAGACGCGCGATCAATACCGCCTGCTTCGGCAGATGGGCTGCCGATTTGGACAGGGATTCCTGTTTGCGAAGCCGATGCCAGCGGAGGAGGTTACGAATCTTCTGCGGCTGCCAGGGAGGGTGCTACCGGACCCCGACGGCGCGGCATCCTGCGTTGCCTGACGGGTCGCCGGCATGATTTCCCATTTTGAACCGACTTGCCGGTTTTGGAATCGGGCGCGGTACGCGCGGGGGTTTCAGCAATTCGTGCCGGACCCGACAGTCCTATGCTGAGCACATGGCATCCACCGCAGCTGCGGCCCCGGCGAATGACGCGCGCAACTTTGCCGCGCTGCTGGCCGAGATGGCCGCTCCAAAGAAGAAGTTCCCGCCGGTACGCGATCTAAACGGGCTGGATCAAAATGGACTGGACGGGCTCGCCGACGACGTTGCGACGCTGACTTACGAGAGCTCACTGCGGACGCAGACCCGATACCCGCCGAATTCAAGCACGGACGCGAGCCCGGATGCGAGCTCGATCCCTGAGGATTCGCCTGAGCGGATCCGTTCGGCTGCACCTTTGATATTCGAGGCCTTTGCGCCGGAGCCGGCGAAGCGGGCGGAAACACCATTGACCGCGGCCCATGCTGCGCGGGAGAAGTTCCGCTGCGCCAGCGTGACCGTGCGGCTGAGCCCCCAGGAAAATGAACAGCTTCGCCAGCGCGCGGCGGAGGCAGGGATGACGGTTTCGGCGTATCTGCGCTCGTGCACCTTCGAGGTGGAGAGCCTGCGCGCGCAGGTGAAGGCAACGCTGGACGAACTCCGCAAGGCGCAAGCCGCCGTCACCGGCCCTGGAGAAAGAAAAGACGTCTGGTGGCTGCGCTGGAGACCGCGGATTCGGGAGACCACCGTTCGCGTATCGTAGGTTGTTGCGTGGAGCTTTGAGTCTAAGCATCCGGGCTTCACTGCCTCGTGGTGTCTCTCCAGGAATGGCCCAGCTTCTCCAGGCAAGCGAAATACTCGGGGCTGGCGGACATGGTTCTTCGTTCAAGGCGTCAATAGACTCATCCGGTGGCCACTGCTTCCCTCCGCAGTAGCCGTCAATGGTCAAGTCTTTGAGGCATGTCATTCCGTCAATCAATCCGCCTGGAGCACCATGCACTTCAAATACTCCGTCTCCGGGATATTCAGCACCACCGGATGGTCGGGCGCGGCGCCGTGGCGTTCGAGTAGACGCACGCGGCGGTGGGCGTCGGCGGCTGCCGCGGCCACGGCGGACTCGAGATCGCTCCAGCCGACGTGGTGCGAGCATGAGCAGGTGATGAGCAGGCCGCCGGGACGAAGCATCTTCAACGCGCGCAGATTCAGCTCCTTGTAGCCGCGAAGGGCTCCCTCGACGGCGCGGCGCGTTTTGGCGAAGGCTGGCGGATCGAGCACGATCGTGTCGAACGATTCGCGAGCTTCTGACCATTCGCGCAGGAGCGCGAAGGCGTCGGCCTCGATCCAGTCGACCTCTGCAACCAGACGAGCGCGATTGGCGGCGAGGTTCCTCTCGGCGACTTCGAGCGATGCGCGCGATGCGTCGAGGCCTGTGACCTGGCGGCAGACGCGAGCAAGATGCAGGGCGAATCCTCCCTGGTATGTGCAGACGTCGAGTGCGCGGCCGTTGGCGCCGAGGCGGCGCGCCCACTCTTCGGCGGCGGCGTAGTTGGCGCGCTGGTCGAGGAATGCGCCGGTCTTCTGTCCAGCATTGGCGTCGTATTGAAATTCGAGCCCATTGAGGTGAAAGACAGTGCTCGTGAGCGGTGAGCCGGGCGTGGCGGACCACAACGGGGCGAGCCCGGGTGCGGAAAGGCCTTCGAGCTCGCGAATGCGGGGGTCGGGACGCTCGAGAATGGACGCCGGCGCGAACTCGTCCCGAAGAACGCCCACGCAGGCTTCGCGAACTGAAGGTGAGTCGAGGCCGCGGATGAGGAGCTGGAGGATGAAAAGATCACCGTATTTGTCGGCGATGAGTCCGGGGATTTCGTCGGCTTCGCTGAAGCAGAGGCGGCAGGCGTTGGTGTCATCGCTCAAGAAGGGCTTGCGGCGCGCGATGGCTGCGCGGAGACGGTGTTCGAGCTGTGCAAGCCACTGCGAGAAGTCGATGGCGTCAGACGAGACCATGCGCAGAGCGATCTGCGAAGCAGGGCTGTAGAGCGCGGTGCCCAGCAGCAGGCCGCGATAGTCGGCGACAGGCAGGAGCGCAGGCTGATTGGTTGCGCTGGAGCGGCTTGAGGTGGTGAGCGATTCGATATCCGAGGCATAGACCCAGACGTGGCCGCTGCGGAGCCGGTCGGCGGCGCGGCGACTGACGACTGCACCGGGAGCGGTGGCGATTTCGCGCGATGCGGGATTCGATGGAGCAGGGGGCAGGGCCGCGCGACGGCGCGTGCGGTCAGACTCCTTGCTTGCAGACGCGGAGGGCGCAGCGGAGCGAGGAGCTTTCTGCGGCTTATCCCGTGCGCTGGATTTTTTCGCCGTCGACATGGATTTAGTGTTTCACTTCCTTACTGCTTGATCACCGTTCCATCGGGAAGCCGCACTTCTCCCCAGCCGCCATTGAGCGGCGATGGCGTAAACGGCGACTTCGCCGCTTCCTTCTCGTCGATCTCGATGCCCCAGCCGGGTTTCTCGCTCACCCAGAGATAGCCGTCCCGCCACTCCGGACAGCCCTGGAAGATGGCCTGCGTGCGCTCGTTGAAAGGCGTGTACTCCTGAAGGCCGAAGTTATAACTCACAAGGTCCAAAGTTATGTTGGCCATGTGGCCCACCGGCGAAACGTCACCGGGGCCATGCCAGGCGGTGCGCACGCCGAAGGGCTCTGAGAGGATGGCGATTTTGCGTGCCGGCGAGAATCCGCCGACCTGCGAGACGTGGACGCGGATGAAGTCGATCAACTGCTCGGTGATGAGCCGCTGCCACTCGTGCGGATTGTTGAAGAGCTCACCCATGGCAATCGGCGTGGCGCAATTCTGCCTGATCTGTCGGAAGTAGCCGAGGTCTTCGGGCGACAGCGGGTCTTCGAGCCAGAACATGTGGTACTGCTCCGCTTCCTTGCAGAACTGGACAGCGAGATTCGGGTTGAGCCGCTCGTGCATGTCGTGCAGAAGGCCGACTTCATCACCAAGCTCGCGGCGGCACACCCCGAGCAGCTTGAGTGCGCGCCTGAACTGCGTCTCGCGATCGAAAAGAGGCTTATCGTGCAGAGCCTTCGGCCTGGGCGAGCCGTTGCGCTGTGAGCCATAACCGGCCATGCCCGGCAAGCCGACCTGTACGCGGACGTTGCGGAAGCCCTGCGCGAGGGATTTGCGAGCGGCCTCGACGACGTCCTCGAACTCGGCGCCGCTCGTGTGGGCGTAGGTGTCGGCGGCCTCGCGGCACTTGCCGCCCGCGAGCTGGTAGACGGGCATTCCGGCCTGGCGGCCCTTGATGTCCCAGAGCGCCTGGTCGACGCCGCTGATGGCGTTGTTGAGCACCGGGCCGTTCTTCCAGTACGAGCTGTCGTAACAGGACTGCCAGATGTCTTCGATGCGATCGGTTGTTTTGCCAAGCAGAAACGGCTTAAGGTAGCGCTCGACCGCGAGCCTGATGAGATCGGCGCGCTGCGTGAAGGTGGCGCATCCATAGCCGTAGAGACCGTCCTGGTCGGTGGTGATTTTGACGACGGTGAGGCGCACGCCCTGCGGCTCGCACTCGATGACGGAGACGTCTTTGACCTTCGGCGCAGGCATGGCGCGCGTGGCGCGGGCGACTTGCTCCTCCGCGTCGGCAAACCGCGGAACGAGAGCGAGGGCGCCCGCCCCTGCGAAGGACTTGAGAAGATTGCGGCGTTCGATCGGCATGGAAGGGCCCTCCACTGCATCGCGACCATGTCGGGATGACGGTGAAAACGCAATTCTACCCGGGCGCTCTCGTTGCGCAAGACCCGAGGGCGATTCTCCTCTTTGGCTAGGTGGCCAATGTGCTAAGCGCAGGAAATTTGTAGCGCGCCTTCGTGATCGGCGTGCCCACTACGTCGATGCGCGTAAGGTCGCGCGTGCCCACGCCGAGGCCTTCGGCGAGTTTGAGCGTGCTGTCGCAGGCTTCTAAGGGCGGCGTGCCGCGGTCGGCCATTGGATCAAAGCCCATGACTGCGGTGGCGACCGCATCGGTGCAGACGCAGTTCATGCCGGCAATCAAGAGGCCGGGATGGATAGCCTTGTTGACCCATGCGCGATCGTGCGCCTCGTAGGGCAGCTCGCCGGCGGTCATGGTGTAGATGCCATCGATCACGGCGAGATGGATGGGACGCGACGCGACAAGGTCCGCGGTGATGCGCGGCACACGGAAACCGGGAACCTTCGACTCGGCGACGGGCTGCGGGGCACTTTTTGGCGGAACGCGCGAGCCCGAGTGCATGGGGCTCCGGAAGCCCACGGGTACGATGTCCGGCTCGTCGGCCGAGGGGTGGTCGCTGTAAATGGTACACGGGGTAATGCCGAAGCAGTTCTTCATCGACAGGGTTACGCCGGCGGTGCGGTGCTCCTTGAGCTTGGCCAGCGAGATGAAAACGTCGGTGTCGCGATACGAATGATTGAGGTCGTAGCCTGCGTACATGAGGCCGCCGCCGGGGACCATGAAGCGCGCGTAGGATTTGCCGCTGCCGAGGAAGTTGGTGTTCTCGAATTCAACGCGCTGGGCTGCGGCGGCGAGATCCTTCGGCTGCCAGCCTGCGGCCATCATGAAATCCTCGAGCGGCTTGGTGCCGATTGGCGCGCTTTCGAGAAGACGGATGCGGCGCGCGCCGGCGTTACCGAGCAGCGTGATGAGCGAGCCGATGACCTGCGGGTGCACCCAGTGCGTCATTTGGTTGGGCATCGAGGCGAGCTTCATTTGGGTCGGGCCGGTCATGTTGAGCTTGATGGCGACAGTCTTGCCATTGACGAGCTTGCCGATGCCGCCAAGCTGGTCGAACATGGCGGAGAGGACATCGGTGACCTGGCGGTTGTACTCCGGGCAGAGACCGATGGCCACGCGGCTGGCCGGAGCCTTGACGACCGAGGCCATCACCGGAGCCGCTGCGGTTGCGCCTGCGGCCATCGCCGCGGCGCCCAGGAATTCCCTGCGGGAACAGTTCGTCTTCATCGTCAGCCTCGCTTTACAGCTTCAGTATGAGCCTATTCTCGGCGCGCGGTCACGTGTTTTCGAGGCGTGCGTCCGCGCGTTTTGCAGGGGCGGGGTCGATGACTAGCCAGAGCAGGCCACCGGTAGCCACGAGAATCGCTGCGAAGATGAATGCGAAGTTCCAGCCAAAGCGAATAGCGAGATATGGCGTGAGCGAAGCCGTAACCGCTCCGCCGATCTGACCGCACATATTCATCACGCCTGAGACCACGCCCGACCGTTCGCCCGCGATATCGGCGCTTACGGCCCAATAGGAACTTTGCGATAGATAGAGCGCGCCTGCGCCGCCGGCGAGGATCAGGCTGGCGGCATAGGCCCCGTGGGCTCGCGATCCGAGCACAAGGAACACCGCGGTGAGCATCAGCGCAAATACCGCAATACCGCAACGCCCGCCACGCAGGCCGAAGCGGCGGGTGAGGCGATCGCAAACCGATCCTCCAACCAGGCAACAGACGGTCATTGCGATGAAGGGGATCATCGAAATCACCGCGTTGGCCTTGAGATTGAGGCCGCGCGCCTGCGCCATGTAGATGAAGAACCAGCTGAAGAAGATCCAGGCGACGTAGCAGAAGGTGAAGTAACTCAAGGAAAGGGCGATGACATTGCAATTCCAAAGCGCCCCCCGCCAGGGGAGTGCGCGGCCGGGAAGAGTTGGTTGGGATATGGACCGCCCGGCTTGGATGTGATTGAGCTCTTCAATGGAGATTCTCGGGTGATTCGCCGGCGTGTCGCGTGCCATTGCATACCAGACCCAGCCTGCAGCGATGCCTATGGCCGCGCAGAACCAGAACGATGCGCGCCAGCCATAGCGTGTGATGATCCAGGTGAGGACAGGAATGCTCAGTCCCGCTCCTGCGCCGACGCCGGCGAAGATCCAACCATTAGCCCGGCCACGCTCTGCCACCGGGATCCACCGGGCGACGAACTGGTTTGATGCGGGGTATACCGCGGCTTCGCCAGCGCCGAGTGCGAAGCGAATTGCGATGAGGAAGAGCAACAGGTGAGCCATGCCGGAGTGGGCAACAGTGGTAAGAGCGGAGAAGACTCCCCACCAGACGACGCTTGCCGCCAGGACGAGACGCGGGCCCATGCGCTGGGCGAGCCAGCCGCCCACGACCTGGAACGCCGCATAGCCAGCCAGAAATGCGCTGAATACCCAGCCGAGGCGGATGTTGTCGATGCCGAGCTCGCTCTGGATGCGCAAGCCTGCGATGCTGATATTGGTGCGGTCAAGGAATGCGATCGCGCTGAGGATGAAAAGCCAGAACACCAGAAGCGCCCGAATGTGGCCTCCACGAGTTGTTGAACCGCCGTGCTGCGCCGCCATCCACCTGTCCTGTCGGAAACAACCGGAGCATCTATGATCTGATCCTATAGCCCAAGGGCTGGAGCAAAGGGATGATGAGCTGTTCTCAAACGTCTGAATTCGAAATGCCATCTCAGGGATCCCGCCGAAGTGATCGCAAAGTGAGGCTAACGCGGAAGGTGTTCCCAACTTCGCTCAATGAGCGCATACTTGCGGCATGAGACCCCCTGGCGACCAGCTTTTTGCTCTGCTAGTGGCGGTGAGTTTTGCCGCGGGGATCAATGTGTATGCGACCCTTGCAGTCCTCGGGCTGCTTGCGCACTCGGGTGCCTTCACGTTGCCGGGAGGCCTGAACCTGATCGGCAGTTGGTACGTTATCGGAGCAAGCACGGTACTCTTCGCAATGGAGTTCGTCGCCGACAAGATTCCGGGATTCGACCTGGTGTGGAATACGCTGCACACCTTCATTCGGATTCCTATAGCCGCATTGCTGGCCTATCGCGCCACCGATTCGCTTACTCCAGTTGAGCAGATGGCCGCCGCGGCCGCGGGGGCGGCTATTGCACTGGTAGCGCATGGAGGCAAGCTCGCGGCGCGCGCTGCCGTCACTCCTTCGCCTGAGCCGGTATCGAATATTGCGCTGAGCGTTGCAGGTGACGGGATGGCTGTCTCCATCACGTGGCTGGCGACGAAGCATCCACTCATTGCAGCGGGAATCGTGGTGGCGCTTCTTGTGATCACGATCCTGATGATTCGATGGGTCGTGCGTTGGCTGAAGACGCTTTTGCATCCGCGAGCAACCGCTCCTCGTGTCACATAATGATGAAATTGCGGCCCGTCACCGCACGCGGCTAAACACGCTTTTCTCTGGGTGCGACAGATCACAACGGCAGACCCGGCAATAATGGAGCTATTGTTCCAAATGACTCCTCAGAGTGGGACAGCGAAAGCCGTTCTCATCGTGGGGTTGAAAGGATCCGGCTGGCTACCAGGAATGCGTATGAGAATCGCGCGGAACCTATCGAGACACATTTGCGGCTGGATGGCGGCGTTGATTCCGCTTGCCGCCATTGCGGGGCCTGCTCATCAACAAGACGGCGAGGCCGCTAAGCCGAGGGTTGTTATCACAGCGGACCCTGAGCTCGATGACAACAATACGATAATTCGTGCAATCCTCTATAGCTCGAATGTGAGATTTGAGGGTCTCATCTACGCAAGCAGCCAGTTCCACTGGAGAGGCGACGGCAAAGGAACGACGCAGTACATCGAGGGGCGTGAGTATACACGTCTTGGCCTCTGCCCTTGCACTTCATGGCGCTTCGCTTCCGACGAGCACTTCATCGACACCATTGTGGATGCTTATGCAAAGGTTTACCCCAATCTGAAGATCCACGAGTCGGGCTACCCGTCGCCGGCAGAACTCAAATCGAAGATCAAGTGGGGCAATGTCGAATTTGACGGCGATTTCTCAAACGACACGGACGGATCAAACCTCATCAAGTCGCTGCTGCTTGACGATGAGCCGGGACCACTTTATGTGACCGCTCAGGGCGGGGAGAGCACGATCGCGCGGGCGTTAAAGTCAATCCACGACCAATACGCCAAGACGCCGCAATGGGACTCAGTTCGCAAGAAGGTTTCGGGAAAGCTCATCATCATTCCATCCGGTGACCAGGACGGAACCGGCGCGAGCTATATTCATCCGAATTGGCCCGAGGTACGGGAGTATGACTTTTCCGGGATCAACTTTGGCTACGGCGCGCAAAATCTTGTAGCCCCGGAAGACAATATCTACTTAAGCCCCGAATGGACGCGTGAAAACATTTCAAGCCGCGAACCTCTGGGAGCTCTTTATCGCGTCTGGGGCGACGGCAAAAGGATGGTGGAGGGTGACCGAACAGACTACTTCGGCCTGTCGGGCTATTCGGCTGAG
Organism: Occallatibacter sp.; assembly: GCA_035263625.1. GTDB lineage: Bacteria > Acidobacteriota > Terriglobia > Terriglobales > Acidobacteriaceae > Telmatobacter. Next base: position 519,099 of record DATFRB010000070.1, on the reverse strand, counting down.
CAACTCAGGCAGATGGGGTACATGGTCTGGATGCCCCCGCAGGCGAAGGGGTCGTTCCTCGGCGAGGGTGACACGCCGACATTTCTCAATTTGATCGGTAACGGTCTGCGCGGATACGAGGATCCACTTTGGGGAGGGTGGGGAGGGTGGACGCGGCCGGGTGCGATGAGTCCTGGCTCCCTGTTCGGACCCCCGCCGCCGCCTTTGCCGCCTGATACCTCTGGCGTAGCCCGGGGACTCTCCCCGGTTCGGAGCGACGCGAACAACGTGAACGCCTCCGCGAAACCGGCGCCGCCCCTTAATTTATTGAATTTCCACATTCCTCCAGTGCCGCCGCGTACTGCAGCAATTGCGGCCCGCTTTCTAGCTGCGGCTCAGGCCGACTTTGCAATGCGACTGCGGTGGTCCGTGACGCCAAAATTCAGCGACGCGAATCATCCGCCTGAGGTCAGAATCATAGGACCGCTGGCTATTTCGGCCTCCCCCGGCAGTACCGTAACACTGCATGGAGAGACTTCGGACCCGGATCACAATGAGGTTAATGTGACGTGGTGGCAGTATAACGATGCAGGCACCTATCCTGGCGACATTGATTTCTCCAATGCGTCGCGGGCGGAGACAACGTTTCGTGTGCCGGACGACGCCAAGTCGGGGCAAACGATTCACGTGATCCTGGAGGCGACTGATAACGGAACGCCTGCACTGACCCGGTACCAGCGAGTGGTAGTCACTGTTAAATGAGCAGGAACTGAGTTTCTTGACAGGATCCTCAGATGAATCGAGGCCGTTAAGCAAGCGTTAACGAATCTTAGCATAAATATGCAATAGTGATGATAATTGTTGACTGCAGTGCGATTACTTGTCATAGTGATTTCATTCGACAGGTTAATCACGCCCGCAGGTTTGAGACAGAGAGCGCCCTCGGAATGCCCTCAACCAGATCGCAGCTGCCGAATATGAGGCCAGAAAGGAAATGATCGATCAAAGCTTCGACGGGCTATTGCAGCCGGAAGAACGGAGTGCCTGGCTTCGCGAAAAGGCCAACTGGATTCGCCTGAGCGCAATGACCATGACGCATCACGCCAAGCTTGGCCATACGGGCGGAGATTTATCGTCGGCGGATATTCTCACGACTCTATATCTCGGCCACGTATTGCGGGTAAGGCCGTCGGAACCCCGCTGGGCCATGCGGGATCGGTTCATTATGTCGAAAGGCCACTGTTCCGGCGCGTTTTATTCGACGCTGGCTCAGCGAGGTTTTTTCCCCCTCAATCAATTGAAGGCGTTCATGGATCCGCTCTCGATGCTGAACGGGCATCCGGACAGAAACAAGCTTCCGGGAGTTGAAGCGAATACGGGACCTCTTGGACATGGGTTGCCTATCGCGGTTGGCATGGCTCTTGCTGCGCGAATACAAAACCAGAATTGGCGCGTCTTCGTTCTCGTGGGCGACGGCGAGCTCCAGGAAGGATCCAATTGGGAAGCCGTGATGTGCGCGCAGCAGTACAGGCTCGACAACCTCATCATCATTGTGGATCGGAATGGAATCCAGCAAGGCGACTTTACAGAGAATACGATCCGAATGGAGCCGTTGGCGGATCGGTGGGCTTCATTCGGTTGCGCGGTAAGGGAGATTGATGGGCACGATCACCTTGCACTTCTTAAGTCGCTCAGTTCTGTGCCGCTGGAGGAAGGAAAGCCATCCTGCTTCATCGCGAGGACGATCAAGGGCAAAGGCGTTTCCTTTGCGGAGAGAAAGCCCGCGTGGCATCATGGCGTCCCCACCAGGGAGCAATTGCATCTGGCGGCGACGGAACTGGGAGTGGAGGTCGAGTGGTGAACACGGTCATCGCGCCGAACGGCGAATCTCAAATGACTCAGCTGTACGACTGCAGAGATTCTTACGCCGAGGCTCTGGGCGAGATGGCCGAAAAGGACGATCGGGTGTGCGTGGTCATCAACGACTCCCTGTCATCTGCGAAGATGAAGGACTTCAAGGCGAAGTATCCTGCGCGATTTGTTAACGTGGGTATCGCCGAACAGAACATGGTGGGCGTTGGCAATGGCCTAGCGAATGGCGGAATGCTTCCCTATCTCTGCGGTGCGTCGTGCTTTCTGACGGCGCGCGCGATGGAGCAGATCAAGGTCGATCTAGCGTATTCGAACGCGAATGTGCGCATCTGCGGTATGTCGTCGGGCATGGCATATGGGCAATTGGGACCAACTCATCACTCGATCGAAGATCTTGCATGGACGCGTATCCTGCCCAATATGACTGTTATCGTTCCCGCAGATCCAATCGAGACTGCGAGCGTGATGCGATACTCGCTCGATCATGCCGGCCCGATGTTCCTGCGCATCAGCCGCATTCCGGTGCGCAAGGTTCATCCCGACGACTACAAATTCGAACTTGGTAAAGCAGCGATGCTTCGCCAAGGCAGGGACGTAGCGATCATTGCCAACGGCGTGGTGGTGTCGCGCGCGCTGGACGCGGCGGAGATACTTGCAGAAAGGGGAGTTCAGGCGCGTGTGTTGAACATGAGCACCATCAAGCCGCTTGACCGTGAGAGCATTCTGAAGGCGGCACAGGAGACCGGTGGAATTGTGACGGCCGAGGAAGCTTTTGTGGCAGGCGGTCTAGGTGGCGCGGTCGCCGAAGTTCTCGCCGTGGAGCATCCGACACGAATGCGCATGATCGGAGTCCCGGACGCATTTGCCCCCACTGGCACGGCCGAATTTCTGATGGATCACTTCGGCATCTCCGCTCAGGGAATCACGAAAGCCGCACTCGAATTGGTCAGACCGCAGGTGTAGATGGCGACCGACTGCATTCTCGCGATCGATCAGGGAACGACGAACACCAAGGCTGTTCTTTGTGACAGGCGCGGTCGGGCCGTGTATAAGATCGCGGCGCCTGTTTCTTTGCTGCAGCCAAAGCCGGGTTTTGTCGAGCAGGATGCTTTGTGCCTCTGGGAATCTGTGAAGTGCGCAGCAGAGGCTGCGGTTTGGCATTCAAAAGAGATCGACACGAGGATCGCTGCGGTAGCGATTTCAAACCAGCGCGAGACAGCCCTAGCCTGGAACGCAGAAACGGGCGAGCCGCTGGCGAATGCTGTGGGTTGGCAGTGCAATCGGTCAGCCGAAATCTGTGAACGGGTGGCGGACTATGCCCCAGCAATTCGCGCAAGAACGGGCCTTCCGCTTGCGCCTCTCATCTCCGCGGGCAAGTGGGCATGGCTGCTGGAGAATGAAGATCGAGTGCGAGCGGCGCGGGATACGGGCGTTCTTCGGCTTGGCAATGTTGATTCATGGCTTGTCTATAAGCTCACCGGCGGCGAGCTCCATGCAACGGATCTGACCAACGCGTCTCGAACCGGGTTGCTTGATTTTGGATCCCTGCAGTGGGACAGTGACCTCCTTGCCGTGTTTGGAATACCTGCAGGCTCCCTGCCGGAATTGCGACATTCGTCGGGAAGTTTCGGAGTGTGCGACGCGATTGAGGGTTTGAATGGGGTTCCGGTGCTTGCCGCCATCGGTGATTCGCACGCGGCAATGTTTGGGCATGGGCGATTCTCGCCGGGGTCCATCAAGGCGACGTATGGTACGGGATCGTCGTTGATGGCGCTTACTGATGGGCTTGTTGCAGACTCGCCGGCACTGGCACGAACCATTGCATGGTCGCTCGGCGGAACCACGCAGTTTGCGCTGGAAGGCAATATTGCGATGACAGGCTCGGCGGTTCAGTGGGTTGGAGAGTTTCTGGGTTTGGCCGATCCAGGAAATGATGCCGCTCATCTCGCGGAGGGTGTTGCAGATTGCGCAGGCGTTTACTTCGTTCCGGCGATGGTAGGGCTGGGGGCTCCTTATTGGGATGCGGAGGCTCGCGGCGCGATCACGGGCCTCGGCAGAAGTCACACGGCCGCACACTTTGCACGGGCTGCGGTGGAGGCAGTCGCTTACCAGGTCGCGGATGTATTTCTGGCGATGGAGGCTGCGTCTGGAGCAGAGTTTGCGGATTTGCACGCAGATGGAGGCGCTACGCGCAACGGCATGCTTATGCAATTCCAAGCCGATATTTTGGACCGCACGGTGGTCAGGTCCAGAAACGAAGAGCTCTCGGCAATCGGCGCCGCCTGGCTTGCGGGACTCGCGCTCGGATGGTGGGCGTCACCTGCCGAAATTGCTTCCATCTCGTGCGAGGGTGAGCGCTTTTCTGCGGCGATGTTGCCCGCAACGAGGAATGCGCTTTATGCAGGATGGATGGATGCAGTCGCGCGCGTGCGGAGATCGCGGGAGGTCCGCAATTGAGCCTGATGCGGAACGACATCATTCTGGAAGCACGTGCCGTCACCCGGCGGTACCCCGGCACGATCGCTCTGAAGGCCGTTGATTTCAGCGTTTATCGCAATCAGGTGAATGTTCTGATCGGCGAGAACGGCGCGGGGAAGTCAACGCTTATGCGAATACTCGCAGGGGTTGAGGCGCCGGATGAAGGGGAACTGCTGCTGGAGGGAGCGCCGATCGCCCTCGCGTCTCCTCGCGAGGCGGTGCAGCACGGCATATCGATTGTGCACCAAGAGCTCTCTGTTTTTTCGAATCTCGATCTTGCGGACAACATTTTTGCAGGTCGGGAAGAAGTTCGGGTGGGAGTTGTAGTCGATCGGAAGCGGGAAGAGGAGCGTTCGCTGGATGCACTGCGAAGATTGCGGAAGCCCATGAACGTTCGCCACCAGGCCGGTCACCTGTCGTTGGGCTCGCGGCAACTCGTCGAGCTGGCGCGCACGCTCGATCAAAGAACGAAGATTCTTATCCTCGATGAACCGACATCTGCGCTTTCGAACGCGGAGGCCCAGGCGCTCTTCAACGTGATTGATGACTTGAAGCGGTCAGGCGTCACCATCATTTACATATCCCACCGTCTGAATGAACTGCTGCACCTGGGCGACAGGTTCACAGTTCTTCGTTCAGGGCGAGTGGTGGGGGAAGCGCCTCGCTCTGATGTAACCCGCCAGTGGATAGTCGAACGCATGTCAGGAAGAGATGCCGCGGATCGTGTCACGGAACCTTCTGTTGTTGTCGAAGAACTTCCGCTATTGCGTGTCGAGAGACTGACGATTGCGACATCCGGCGATGAGCAGGCAGAACGGGCGATGGTTCGCGATGTGAGCTTGTCAGTTCGGGCCGGGGAGATTCTGGGCATTTACGGATTGCTCGGCGCCGGCCGGACCGAACTGCTGGAATGCATTGCCGGCCTAACGGCGCGAACATCCGGCGCGATATTTCTTCGCGATGTTCTGCTGCAATTGAAGTCAGCCGCCGACGGAGTAAAGGCCGGCATACACCTTGTCCCCGAGGACCGGCAACGCGACGGACTCATCCCGCATTTGACCATTCGCGAGAATATCGCACTAGCTGCAGCGAGAGCCTTCTTTATTGAACGGAAGAAGGAAACCGCCGCTACTCGGCGGCTCGCAAAGGAGCTGAGTGTCGCGGCGCCGGACCTTGAACTTCCCGTCACCGCTCTTTCGGGAGGCAATCAGCAAAAGGTACTCATTGCACGATGCCTTATGTGTTCACCATCATTGCTGCTGCTTGATGAACCCACACGTGGAGTGGATGTGGGCGCGAAGGCCGACATCTACGGCATCTTGCGGAAACTCGCCAAACAGGGCCTTGGCATTCTTTTCGCATCTTCAGAGATTGAAGAGACGCAGGCCCTCGCGGATCGGGTACTCGTTCTGTGCCAGGGCCGGATCACTGCTAACTTGGATCGTACTCATATGACAGATGAAGCGCTGTTCGCCGCTGCCAGCCCGAGCGCTCCAACGACGCCGCGAACGTACCCAGGAGCTGCTCTAGCATGACCACCACAATGGTGTCCCCGCCTCGAACACCACGTGTTAGAACAACCAGCGTGCGGACCGCGCTTTTCATTCTGAAGGCGCGAGCTGCGGTTGTGCTGGTCGCGCTTGTACTGCTGTTTTCTTATCTCGCTCCCGCGTTCTTCACTGCGAATAACCTGACCATCCTTACAAAGCACGTCGCGATATCAGCGATCCTGGCTATCGGCATGACATTCACAGTGCTCACCGGCGGGATCGACTTGTCAGTGGGTTCAGTGGCGGGGCTCGCAGGCATGGTGGCTGGTTTCTTGCTGACACAAGGAATTGCCGTTGGAGGAGTATCGCACTATCCGCCTACTCTGATCTGTATCGCCGTTGCTATCGCCGTGGGGCTGCTCGTGGGACTCCTGAACGGCTGGCTGATCTCAAAGGCAGGTGTAGCGCCCTTCATCGCTACACTCGGAACTTTGTATATCGCTCGTGGCGGAGCGTTGCTTACCTCGAACGGCAAGACTTTTCCGAATCTCGCCGGGGAAGCCGCTCGAGGAAACACGGAATTTCCGTCGCTTGGACAAACATTCCTTTGCGGCTTGCCGATGCCCGTGTGGATCATGCTTCTGCTCTTTGCTGTCGCTGTTATTGTCTTGCGCAAGACGCCTCTGGGGCGCCACATCTATGCTGTGGGAGGCAACGAGCGCGCCGCGCAGCTGGCAGGAATCAGGGTCCCCCGAGTGAAACTTTTCACCTACCTCGCGTCGGCGCTCTGCGCGGCCATCGTGGGCCTCATCATTGCGTCACAGCTCGAGGCCGCACACCCGGCCACGGGGGAGAGCTTTGAATTAAACGCGATCGCCGCAGTTGTGCTGGGGGGGACCTCACTTATGGGCGGGCGTGGTTCGGTAGGCGGCTCTCTGATTGGCGCCGGCGTGATCGGTGTGCTATCTGACGGGCTGGTTATGCTTGGCGTTTCGGAATTCTGGCAGATGGTTATCAAGGGAATCGTAATTGTTGCGGCGGTCGCTATTGATCAACTCCAGTCTCGCGTGCAGGCGAAATTTCTTCCTCTTCTGCTGGGGAGCGAGCCGGAAGGAGCGGCTTGATGATAGGAGGCCAGGCGCGCGTGCGGATACTGGCAGTGTCCGCAATGCTCATGCTCGGCGGGTGCCGCCGCATAGACAATTCGAAGCTGCTAATCGTCGTTATCGTCCCGTCCCAGGACAATCCCTTCTTTAAGGCGGAAGCGGATGCTGCCGCTGCGCATGCACGCTCAATGGGTTACCGCGTGCGCGTCGATGCGCACGATGATGATGCATTTCGCCAGGACAATCTGATTGATGCAGCGATTGCTTCCAATGCGGCCGCCATCGTCCTTGACAACGCCGGCGCGGATTCTTCAATCGCTGCCGTTCGCCGCGCTGCGAAGGCCGGCATCGCTTGTTTTCTGATCGATCGCGAGATCAACACTATTGGCGTGGCAAAGGCGCAGATCATTGCCGACAACCGTCAAGGAGCCGAGATTGTGGCGCGGAGCTTTGTGGACGGCATCGGCCCCGGTGGTGGAGATTACGTCGAGCTTTTGGGAAAAGAGTCGGATACGAATGCGCAGATACGCACAGCCGGCTTTCACTCGGTGATCGACAAGCAGAAGAACCTCGTGCTTGTTGCCGCACAGTCGGCCAACTGGTCTCAATCGGAGGCGTTCCAGAAGACGGAGACCATGCTCCAGGCGCATCCGGATATTCACGGCATCATTGCAGGGAACGACACGATGGCGCTCGGCGCCCTGGCGGCCGTGAAATCGGAAGGCCGCAAGGGGATCGTCATTACCGGCCTTGATGGAAGCCCTGACGCCGTGGCCGCCATTCGTGTAGGAGAATTGCGTGCCACCTCCCTTCAGCCCGCGGTGGCGATTTCAAAGCTGGCTGTCGATGAAGCGGACAAGTTTCTCAAAACGGGGAGTACGGGAAAACCGGAGCTGCAGATCATTCCGTGCGATCTGGTCACACAGCAGAACGCAGATGATTTTCGCGATTTCGAAAAGGTAAGGTGAAGTGCCATGGCAACGCTGGGTGTGATTCTTGGAAATCGGGACTTTTTTCCTGACGTTCTGGTGGGGGAGGCTCGCCACGACCTTCAGAAGCTCTTTGAGGCGATGTCGGTCGAACCGATTTGGCTCTCCCCCAAGGAGACAAAGCTTGGAGCCGTTGAGACCTGGGCGGATGCTCAGAAATGCGGCGACCTGCTGCGAAAAAATCGCGATCGGCTTGACGGCGTCCTCGTTTGCCTTCCGAATTTCGGAGACGAAAAAGGTGTAGCAGATTCAATTCGTCTCGCCGATGTGAATGTGCCGATCCTTGTGCAGGCTTGTCCGGACGACCTGGATCAGTTTGGCCTGGACCGGCGGCGCGACGCATTCTGCGGCAAGATCTCGGTCTGCAATAACCTGCGCCAATATGGGTTCAAGTACTCGCTGACGCGAGACCACACCGTCGCAATCTCGGATTCTCGCTTTCGCGAGGATCTGAAGCAGTTCCTTCAAACATGCAGGGTCGTTCGCGGCTTGAGCCGCGTCCGAATTGGCGCAGTTGGCGCCCGACCCAACGCCTTCAACACGACGCGTTATAGCGAGAAGCTCCTTGAGAATGCGGGTATCTCTACGCACACGATCGATCTCTCTGAGGTCTTTGGGGAAGCAGGAAGAATCAGCGATACGGACCATCTCCTGAAGCAGCGAATCGAGCAGATCCATGCCTACGCCGACACGTCTTCTGCTCCTCCTGAGTCCCTTGCGCGCATGGCCAAATTTTCAATCGTGGTCGACAACTGGATGGACTCGCTCGGTCTATCGGCGACGGCGATCCAATGCTGGAGTTCGCTGCAGAAGAACTTTGGAGTCAATGTCTGCACTATTATGTCGATGATGAGCCAGAGGATGATGCCTTCTGCCTGCGAGGTTGACATCGCAGGGGTGATCAGCATGTACGCTCTGCAGCTCGCAAGTGGCCGTCCGAGCGCGCTGGTCGACTGGAACAACAACTATGGCGGGAATCCGGACAAATGCGTGCTGTTTCACTGTGGCAACTGGGCCACTGACTTTTTGCCGGAGGCGAAGATGGGCACAGCGCCGATTCTAGGCACCACGCTCGGTGAGGAAAATACCGTTGGGACGCTGAATGGCCGCACGGATTCCGGCCCAGTAACCATTGCGCGTATCAGCACGGAGGACCTGGCCGGCTTCATCGGCGCGTACGTGGCCCAAGGCGAATTCACCGATGACCCGCTGAATACGTTCGGCTCTCGCGCGGTGGTTGAGGTGCCCTCACTTCCTCAATTGATGCACGTCATCTGCCAACACGGATTCGAGCACCACGCGGCCATGAACCGCAGTCATACGGCGGATTCTGTTGCCGAAGCACTATGTCGATATAAGGGATGGCGAACCTATCAACACCGGCGTTCGTCCGATCTCCCCCCGCTGCCCGGCACTATCTAAGCGGGCCCTCATTCACTTTTTGTGATGCGGCGGGCGGGGAGGCCGCCGGTAGCATACTTATGCGCTAACTACTAAATATGCTAGACTCGCTCGAAATGGAGTGATTGCCGTGGCACGCGTAGATGAACTCAGATTGATGGCCAAAGTTGCCCGGATGTACTACGTTCAGGAGCTAAACCAGCAGGCAATAACCGAGAAGCTACAGCTTCATCAGTCGACAATCTCGCGGATGCTAAAGAAGGCCAGAACACTGAATCTGGTCCGCTTCAGTATTGCGACCCCTCCCGGCACTTTTGCCGAACTTGAGGATCAATTGACCTCCCGGTTCGATCTGAAGGATGCGGTTGTAGTAGATTGTCCGGCTGAGGGAGAGGCCATGGTTCGCGATCTCGGCGCTGCGTTAGCCTACTTTCTTGAATCAACGCTGAAACAGGGAAAGATCGTTGGCATCTCCTCCTGGAGTCGCTCATTATTCGCAATGGTCGATGCTCTGCACCCCGGCGACTATTGCGCAAACGGCAAGGTTGTTCAGATCCTCGGCGGTGTGGGGAACGTGGGGAGCGAGTTTCAGGCGATTCATCTTGCACAGAGGCTGGCCGCCAGTATCGGCGCTAAGCCAGTGCTTCTGCAGTCGCCCGCTGTCGTCCGATCCGCCGAAGCGCAGCGCGTACTCGCGAAAGATACCGCGGTACAGGAAGCGTCGGACCTGTTTGAGAAGCTCGACGTTGCATTGGTCGGGATTGGGTCCATGGATCCTTCGCGGATGCTGGCCGCAAGTGGCAATATCTTTTCCCGCGATGAACGAGCAGAACTGCAGCGACTTGGGGCCGTAGGGGACATATGCTTCCGGTACTTCGATGGAGATGGGCAGCCGATCAGATCGCCACTAATGAAGAGAGTGATAGGTATAGATCTGGTCAACCTTCGCGCCTGTAAGCGGGTTGTAGGAGTAGCGGGAGGCGCGCAGAAGGTGCAGGCGATTCTTGGGGCTCTCCGCGGCAACCTGATAGACGTGTTAATAACGGACCAGCGTACAGCGCAGGCCCTTGCGAGTGCCCAGCGCTAGGAGCGATTGGACGACGATCTGAGTCCTTGGCCCGTACGAGGGCTGGCCACAGCGGAAAAAGCCGGGGCCTTGAACGCACCTGTCAAGAAGGGCTGATGACACAGTGCCCTGACAAGGCGCAATCAAGCAATGTTAGATCGGCAACTGCGCGCGTACGCAGGTATTTCGAGCTTCGAAATCGGACGAATCAAAACGCGGAGCCAGGCGAGCTATGAGGCCCACGACTGTTCTAACCAGCGCGGGCAGAGCGCTCTGGAGTGTTTCAGAGAGGGCGTCTCCGTGATCAAAGGATTCTCCGGCGACGGACACCATGAATGCATCCGGCTGTTTCCCATATAGGTGATCCGCTAGTGCCAACACCTGACCGGGGCTGAGCGAGTGCGAGAATTGCTGTCCGCTCTCATTCGCCTCTACGCGCGCACAACGGATCTCTCCTGGCTCGCCGGTTTGTGCTGCGTCGAGGAAGATCACTCCATCTGCGTCCGCCAGATTCGCGGCAATGTCCGGCGTGAGCTGGTGAACGCAGACAACCTCAACCTGAACTGAATCCAATTCCTTCCGCAGAATCTCCGCAGCGTGCCAGCCTATTCCGTCATCTGAGCGGAGCGGGTTCCCGTACGCAATGATCGCGACACACGGAGTTGCCCGGGAATGCATGGCTATCTCCGCACTTCGTCAGAAATGGTACCGTCTGGCCGGATGAGTTGGACCGACAGCGCCATCTGTCCGAGTGCATGCGTCGAGCAGCTGAGGCAGGGATCGTAGGCGCGGATGACAGCCTCCACGCGGTTCAGCATGCCGCGCGTGATCTTTTCGCCATCGACGTATTGGCGCGCTACCTGGAGCACGCTCCGATTCATGGCCAGGTTGTTCTGGCCGGTGGCGATGATCAGGTTGGCCCAGCGGATCAATCCATTTTCGTCGATTTTGTAATGGTGCAAGAGCGTGCCTCGCGGCGCCTCGGCGACGCCGACTCCCTCGAACGCATTGGGCCTCGCGACGGCGCGAACGTGCTTGGAAAGAATCTCCGGATCGTTGAGCAGCTGCTCGATACGCTCGACGCAATAGAGGATCTCGACCAGGCGCGCCTGGTGATAGTGGAAAGAGCTGAGTACGGCGTTTGTCTGGAGCTTGCGAAACTCGGCGAGCGCCTCGTCGGCGCGCGGAGTCCCGCAGCTCGTGCAAATATTCAGCCGCGCAAGCGGCCCCACGCGATACATTCCGCCCGGATATCCCCTGGGCAGAAAATAGGCTGACTTGAGATAGCTCCAGGGCTCGGCCTTTTCGCCGAGATAGGCGAAGTAACGCGCGGGGTCGAGGCCGTCGGCAACAATTGCTCCCTCTTCGTCTACGACGCGGATATCTCCGTCGTAGAAGGTCAGGCCGCCGCCCTTCTTGACGATGCCCATAAACAAAGAAGCGAAGTTGCCGAAGGCGGCGATCTCTTCGCGGAATCGTTCGGTTGTGCTCTTCAGCCATTCGAGGCTGCGCAGAGCAATGGCCAAGGCCTCCGGAATCGTCTTGAGAATCGCGTCGCGGTCTTCCAGCGTGAGCGGGTCGCTCACGCCGCCGGGCACGACCCACGCCGGGTGAATACGCTTGCCCCCGAGGCGCTCAATGATCTGCTGGCCGAACTTGCGCAGAGCGATGCCGTCGCGGGCCAGAGCTGGATTCTTCGCGTAGACGCCGAAAATATGGCTTTCCGCGGGATCGGCATCCATGCCCAGGAGCAGGTCCGGCGACGAGAGATGAAACAGGCTGAGTGCGTGCGATTGCACGACCTGAGCGATTCCGAAGATGCGGCGCAGCTTCTCTGCCGTTGGCGGAATCCTCACCGCAAGCAGGGCGTCACACGCCTTGGACGAGGCGATCAGGTGGCTCACCGGGCAGATGCCGCAGATGCGGGCCATCAAAGAAGGCATCTCCGCGAAGGGCCGGCCTTCGCAGAACTTTTCAAAGCCGCGGAACTGCGTCACATGAAAGCGCGCGTCCTCCACCTTGCCCTGATCGTCGAGGTGAATGGTGATCTTGGAGTGTCCCTCGATGCGGGTTACAGGATCGATGACGATGGTTCTCGCTTCCGGCATACGCGTCACGCTCCGAATCGGGTTTTCGCGCTCAGGTTGGGCTCACGTCCTTCGAGCAGCTCCGTCAACGCGTAGTAAATAACATCGGCCGAAGGCGGACAACCAGGCACGAAGACATCCACGGGCACTACTTCGTGAACCGGCCGGGCGTACGGCAGCAGCCGGGGTATCACTTCGTCGGGAGTGCCCGGAGCGAGAGTGACATTCTCCCGGTAGGCGCGGTCGCAGACCGACGCTACGGGAAATGGATTCCGCATCGCCGGAACGTTGGCCGTCACCGCACAGTCGCCTAGCGAGACCAGCAACTTTGTGCGCTCGCGAATCTTGCGGATCTTGTGCAGGTCTTCCTCGCTGCTCACAGCGCCTTCGACGAGCGTCAGGTCCACGTCCGGCGGAAACTCTTTGGCGTCGACGAGCGGGCTGTAGACGAGGTCTATCTTCGAGGCCAGTTCGATCAGCCGCTCGTCGATATCGAGAAAAGACATGTGGCAGCCCGAACAGCCATCCAGCCACACCGTTGCCAGCTTCTTGCGGCTCATTCGTGTTCCTCCCGCATCAGGGTCAGGTAGGGAAGAAACTGGCGCCGCTTCTCCATCTCCGCCACGGACCGCCCCTTCTCGAGCAGGGCCCCGGTCGGGCACACCTGCACGCACTTGCCGCAGCCCGTGCAGGACTCCGACGCCCCCCACGGCTGATTCAGATCCGTGATCACCTTCGAGTCGATCCCGCGGCCCATCACGTCCCAAGTGTGCGCGCCCTCGATCTCGTCGCAGACACGCACGCAGCGCGTGCACAGGATGCAGCGGTTGTGATCGAGGACGAACCGTTCGTGCGACGCGTCTACCAGCTTCTTCGGATAGCGGTAGGGAAGGTGCATGTGAGTCACACCGAGCTTTTGCGCCATGAACTGCAGGTCGCAGTGGCCGTTCGAGACGCACACGGAGCAAACGTGATTGCCCTCGGTGAACAGCAGTTCGACGATCATCCGGCGGTAGCCGTCCAGCCGCTCGGATCTGGTCGTGACCTCCATTCCTTCTTCGACCGCGGTCACGCAGGAGGGCTGCAGCTTGTTCAAGCCATTGACCTCGACCAGGCATAGGCGGCATCCGCCGACGTTGGAAAGTCCCTTCATCTCGCACAGGCGCGGGATGAAGATGTTGTTTTCGCGCGCGACATCGAGAATGGTCTGCCCCGGTCCCGCGCTGCAATCGCGACCGTCGATCTTGAGCGTCTTCACTCCCGCTGCAGGGTTCATGCGGTTACCGTCTCCTGGACTTTCATGGCGCAGACGCCGGCCGGGCACCTGTGCTCCCGCACGTGCGCCTTGTACTCGGCGAGGAAGTACCTCAACGTGCTCAACACCGGGTTTGGCGACGACTGCCCCAGCCCGCACAGGCTTGTGTGTTTTACCAGGTCGCAGAGTTCCTCGAGCGTTTTGAGATCGTTCTCGGTGGCCGTCATGTTCGTAATCGCGCTCAGGATGCGGTGCATCTGGTAAGTTCCCACGCGGCAGGGGGCGCACTTGCCGCACGATTCGGTCATGCAGAATTCCATGAAGTACTTCGCTACATCGACCATGCAGGAACTCTCGTCCATCACGATCATTCCGCCCGAACCCATGATTGAGCCGACTTTGGCGAGCGATTCGTACTCGACGGGCATATCGAGTGTCTCTGCGGGCAGGCAACCGCCCGACGGGCCTCCGGTCTGCACAGCCTTGAACCTTTTTCCCTCGGGAATGCCTCCGCCCATGTCGAAGACCATTTCGCGCAGCGTGATTCCCATGGGGACTTCGACCAGGCCCGTGTTGCGCACGCGTCCGGCCAGCGCGAAGACCTTTGTCCCCTTGCTCTTTTCCGTGCCGATCTGCGCATACCACATCCCGCCATTGCGAAGGATTGGAGGAACGCTGGCGTACGTCTCAACGTTGTTGATCAGCGTGGGTTCGCCGAACAGGCCCTCCATCGCAGGATAAGGCGGACGCGGACGCGGCGTGCCGCGCTTGCCCTCGATCGAGGCGATGAGGGCGGTTTCTTCCCCGCAGACAAAGGCGCCAGCGCCCAGTCGCAGATCGATGCGCAGGCTGAACTCCGTTCCGCAGATGTTCGAGCCGAGCAGGCCGAGGCGCTCGGCCTGGCGGATCGCGATCTTCAGCCGCTTGATGGCCAGCGGATACTCGGCCCGGACATAGATATAGCCCTCGGATGCGCCGACGGCGTACGCCGCGATCAGCATGCCTTCAAGCACGCGGTGCGGATCGCTCTCGAGCACGCTCCGGTCCATAAACGCGCCGGGGTCGCCTTCGTCTGCATTGCAGAGGACAAACTTTTGCGTGCCGGTCGCTTTGGCTACCGTGCTCCACTTCAAGCCGGTCGGATAGCCTGCGCCGCCGCGGCCGCGCAGGCCGCTTGTGGTGATCTCGGCGATCACCTGTTGTGGCTTCATCTCGGTCAGCGCCCTGGTCAGCGCGAGATAACCGTCGCGCGCGATGTATTCCTCGATGCGCTCGGGATCGATCTCGCCGGAGTTTTCGAGCACGATTTTTTTCTGGCGTTCGAAGAACGGCACGTCAGTAGGGCAATGAAGGCGTGCCACCGGCTTTGCATCAAGGCTCTCGACGATCTCCGCTGCATCTGATGGCGCGACGTGCTGATAGAGCTGGCCGTCACTGGTGGAAACCAGCGGGCCCTCCGCGCACAACCCCATGCAGCCAACGCCTTTCACCTGGCAGCGCTTCCCGCCGTCGCGCGAAGCCACCTCGTTGCTGAGAGCGTCCTTCACGGCGTCGCTCTGGCACGACAGGCATCCTGCTGCCACGCAGACATTCACGTGTTGCTGAAAGCCCTCTTGCGCCGCGCGTTCCCTGCGCCCGATCTCCTCGAGTTCTTCAAGAGTCATGTTGGGTCCATTTGGCGAGATGTTGCTTTAGAGAATCAGGTTCGACCTTTCCGGCCACTTCCTGGTCGTACACGACGGCGGGCGCCAGTCCGCAGGAGCCCAGGCACCGCGCTGTCAGCAGCGACACCTCGCCGTCTTCGGTAGTCTCGCCCGGACTGATGTTGAGTGTCCGGTGCACGGCGTCAATCAACTGCTGCGCGCCCTTGATGTAACAGGCCGTTCCCATGCAGATGACGCACGTGTGCCTGCCGCCAGGTTTCAACGTGAAAAAGTGGTAGAAGGTGGCAACGCCGTACGCGCGGCTCATCGGGACGTGAAGAGACAGCGCCACATAACGCAGCGCCTCCTCGTCGAGATATCCGAAGGCTTCCTGAACCGTGTGCAGTGTTTCAATCAGGCTGCGGGAGTGCCCGCCGGCCTTGCGCATCGTCGCATCGACAAGCTTCCAGCGCTTGTCTGCATTGGGCGGAGCGGGTTTCGGACCATAGGTCGCCATCAGGACCTCTTGCAGGGTGCCGAGTATACGAATCCGACGCTGGGTTCAAGTTAGAGCAGTCCCTGGATCCAGGCAGTGACCGCAGTCACGAAACACTGGTCAAGAGAATTCATTTGAGCTTTGAGACCGCAGGCCGCGGATTTCACGCCTCAACAAATTCTCGGCAACTGGTCCCCTGCAAGCATGTCAACGACGCGGGAGGTTCCGAGCAGAGTCCGCATGGTCACAAGACCGCGATGGGCATCCGTCACAGTTCCGACGATTTCCGCCCGGCGCGCAAGGTGGTGCTTTCGCATGGCGGAAAGCACAGCGCTGGCCGACTCAGGCGCAACAATGGCGATCAGTTTTCCTTCATTGGCGACGTAGAGGGGATCGAGGCCGAGCATCTCGCACGCTCCCCTCACTTCTTCGCGAACAGGAATCGCACGCTCCTCGAGCTCGACTCCCACGCGCGATTGCGCGGCAATTTCGTGGATCGCGCTGGAGAGCCCGCCGCGAGTTAGATCGCGCATGCACTGGATCCCCGGAGCCGCGCGTAGCATATCTGCGCAGAGCGTGTGCAACGGCGCGCTGTCGCTCTCGATGACGCTTTCAAACTCCAGGCCTTCGCGCTGTGCCAGGATGGTGATCCCGTGCTCGCCGATTGGCCCGCTCAGGAGCACCTTGTCGCCGGGCCGCGCGCGGGCCGCGGAGAGGTCGATTTCAGAGGCGACCGTTCCGATTCCTGTCGTATTGATGAAAAGACTGTCGGCCTTTCCTCTCTCCACAACCTTGGTGTCTCCGGCGACAACCCGGACTCCTGCTTTCCGCGCGGCTTCGCTCATCGAGCAAACAACGCGGCGCAAGACATCCATGGCCAGGCCTTCTTCCAGAATGAACGCGGCGGTCAGGTAAAGCGGGGTCGCGCCGCCCACGGCCAGATCGTTCACAGTTCCATGAACAGCAAGCGATCCGATGTCACCGCCGGGAAAGAACAACGGCCGCACAACGTAAGAGTCCGTGGTGATCGCGATTCGCGATTCGTTCACATGCACGACTGCCTGATCGTCCAGCCGCGCGAGTTCCGTACTTCCGAAGGCCGGAACAAAGACATCGCGGACCAGGTCGTTGCTGAGCTTTCCACCGCTGCCGTGCCCAAGAAGCACGGTATCGTGCGAGGTGAGCAGGACAGGACAGGCGAGATCCACAATCGGCGTCGTGCTCATCAGACCTCCGCGAGATCGGGCGTGACATGGCGCCGGTAGTGATAGTAAGCGGCGCACGCGCCTTCGGCGGAGACCATAGGCGCACCCAACGGGCGCTCCGGCGTGCAGCGCACTCCGAACGCCGTGCAGTCGGTCGGTCTCTTCAGCCCCTGCAGAATCATTGCGCTGATGCACTCGGCAGGCTCTGCGACTTCGATCGACTCCAGGTCGAAGACGCGATTCGCGTCATAGGCCGCGTATTCTGGGCGAAACTGCAGGCCGCTTTGTTCAATGGCCCCGATGCCTCTCCATTTCTGATCGGCAACCTCGAATACCTCTTTCAGAATCTCCTGAGCGGGCAGATTCCCCTCGTAAGCCACGGAACGAACGTACTGATTCTCGACGCAGGCCTTGCCCGCCTCGAGTTGTTTCACCAGCATCAGGATCGCTTCAAGAAGATCCACCGGCTCGAATCCCCCGACCACGATGGGGATGGCGAACTCGCTCGCGAGTTTCCCATACTCGCGCAAGCCCATCACCGTGCAGACGTGGCCCGGCGCGATGAATCCCTGAACACGATTCTGGGGGGACCGAAGCAACGCCCGGATTGCAGGCGGAACCAGAACATGCGAAGTCAGCATGGAAAAGTTAGCAAGTTGCTCGCGCTTCGCCTGCCAGGCAGCGATGGCGTTCGCAGGGGCGGTGGTTTCAAAGCCAATGGCCAAAAACACCACTCTGCGATGAGGATTGGCGTGCGCGATCTTCAATGCTTCCACGGGCGAATAGGCGATGCGAACGTCGGCGCCCCGGGCCTTGGCGCGAAACAGGTCGGACTTCGACCCCGGCACGCGAAGCATATCCCCGTAAGAAGCGAGAATCACGCCGGGAAGCAGGGCAATGGCGATTGCCTTGTCGATGATCTCCGCCGGAGTTACGCAGACCGGGCACCCCGGGCCATGCACGAGTTCAATCGCCGGCGGAAGCAGCTCGTCGAGGCCGTAGCGCAGAATGGTGTGCGTCTGACCGCCGCATATCTCCATCAATACCCAGGGCCGGGTCGCTCGAGATGCGATCTCTTGGGCAAGAGCGCGCGCAATTTTGCCGTCGCGATACTCGTCAAGGTATTTCACCTGTAACTCGTTTCGCTGGCGAGGTCCGTCTCCTCAGGTGGAAGTTCACTCTCCAGCGCACCCATCTCGCGAAGGATTTCCCAGGTGCGCCCGGCTTCGCTCTCGTCAACCTTGCTGATCGCAAATCCTACGTGGACCATTACATAGTCGCCTACGTTCACCTCAGGGACGAAGTCAAGACGGGCGGTACGCACAATCCCTCCAAACTGGACCCTGCCGACAAGAAACCCGCCGCAGTCCTCGGTTTCCAGCACTTTGCCGGGAATCGCCAGACACATTTGCGACACCTCAAACGGGTAAATTCTATCGAGCGCTGAAATAATGGAAGTGATCGAGGTCACACCTTTTCCGTGCACCCCGGAACATCGCAGGCGGTCGGCAAACTCTCCAGCCGATTTTGTGCTTCACTCTCTGCGCCTTACCAAGGCTTAGAAGGCTAGGGAATCAAGAGTGGACGCGCGGAAGCGCGCCGGTCTTTAGAGCCGTTAACCATAAGATAACAAGGCGATTAAGCTCACCTGACGGAGCTGTTGAGAAGGCCGTCGGGACGAAGGGGAAATTTCGTTAAGTTGTTTATTTATAATGGCTTAGATTCAGATTTTAACTCACGGGAAATTTTATAGGGGGGGGGAGGGGGGTATTTATTTTCCCCGCTAACGTCTCCGGAGGTTCCAGGCTTATCGTGGTTACCTCTGGGTGGGGGCTGTTTCTGCCTCGGGGCCTGGCATGGTTCCTCCCACTGAAATGCGAATGCCCGCACTCGGCGGGCATTGGCAGGTCTGTTTCCAGATACCCTGAGTATAGCAGGGCGGGATACACGTCAGCCATCGGGAGGGATGGATCGGAGCCGATTTTCCCACGATGCGGTAAATACTCCGCTTTCGCTATTTCTTCGTGGTAGAACCCTACTACATGTGTGGTATCGAATTGCGGGCCGAGCTCGAGGAAAAGCGGGGCTTCGACCCCTGGTCCCCAATTGCGAGGGACCCCCATTCGACAGGCTCAGGACAGGTTCGGGTATCTTCCCCGGGGTGATGTTCGCCGCGAGCAGGCCGTTTTTCTCCTGCATGCGGCTGCCTGGCCTAGTTCACCGTCAGTGAGACCGATGCGGTGGCCGTGTTGTAGTCCGTCGTGTCGGTCGGGGTGAGTGTGGCGGAGAGCGTGTGCGACCCCGACGTGAGCACCGTTCCGGCAGCAGGCGAGTACACAAATGTGCCTGCGACAGAGGAGCTCGCGTCGAGCTGTGTCGCGCTCAACGCAGTGCCATGGGTGATTGGCGCCGGTGTCGCCCACGTGATCGTGGGTGTGGCCTTGTTCACCGTGATCGTGACGTAACCGATGACCGTGTTGTAGTCGGTCGTATCGGTGGGCGTGAAGGTCACGCTCCTGGACTGCACGCCGGCGTGTGGATCTATGGACGGTGCGCTCCAGGCGAACGTGCCGGCCATCGAGGCCGCGCCTCCGGTCAGTGTGGATGCCCCGAGGGTCTGGCCGAAGGTGATGGTGCTTGCCGTGGGCCATGTTGAAACGGTGGGCGTGGCCTTGTTGACCGTGATCGTGACGTAACCGGAAATCGTGTTGTAGTCGGTCGTATCGGTGGGAGTGAACGTCACGCTCCTGGACTGCACGCCGGTGTGGGGAACTATGGACGGCATGGACCAGGCGAATGTGCCGGGCACCGAGGCTGTGCCTCCGGTGAGTGTGGACGAAGCGAGAGTCTGGCCGTAGGAAATTGCGCTTGCCGAAGGCCATGTCGAAACGGAAGGCGTGGCCTTGTTCACGGTGATCGTCACATAACCTGTGACCGTGTTGTAGTCGGTCGAGTCTGTGGGGGTGAAGGTCACGCTTCTGGACTGCACACCGATGTGTGGAACTATGGACGGCATGGACCAGGCGAAGGCGCCGGGGACCGAGGCCGTGCCTCCGGTGAGTATGGATGAACCGAGGGTCTGGCCGAAGGAGATGGCGCTCGCCGTTGGCCAAGCCGAAACGGAAGAAGTGGCCTTGTTGACCGTGATCGTGACGTAACCGATGACCGCGTTGTAGTCGGTCGTATCGGTGGGTGTGAAGGTCACGCTTCTGGACTGCACGCCGGCGTGTGGAGCAATGGACGGCGCGGACCAGGCGAAGGTGCCAGCAACCGAGGCTGCGCCACCGGTCAGCGTGGATGAAGCGAGGGTCTGGCCGAAGGTGATGGCGCTTGCCGTTGGCCAGGTTGAAACGGTGGGGGTGGCCTGGTTCACCGTGATCGTGGAGTAACCAGAGACCGAGTTGTAGTCGGTTGAGTCGGTGGGAGTGAAGGTCACGCTTCTGGACTGCACGCCGGCGTGCGGAACTATGGACGGCACGGACCAGGCGAAGGCGCCGGGCACCGAGGCTGTGCCTCCGGTTAGGGTGGATGAAGCGAGCGTCTGGCCGAAGGCTATTGCGCTCGCCGCAGGCCACGTCGAGACAGTGGGCGTGGCCTTGTTCACATTCAGCGTCACCGATGCGGTGGCCGTCGTGTAATCCGTCGCATCCGAGGGCGTGAAGGTCACTGAGAGCGTGTGCTGGCCCGCACTCAGGATCGTTCCGGCCGAAGGAGAAAAGCTGAAGGTCCCTGGAACATTGGCTGTGGCATCCAACTGCGTCGAACCCAAAGGTGTGCCATACGCAATCGAGGAGGGTGTTCCCCAGGTAAGCGTGGGCCCGACTTTGTTCACCGTGATCGTCACCTGGGCCGTCGCCTGGGTGTAATCCGTCGTATCGCTGGGGGTGAAGGTCACTGAAAGCGTGTGCTGGCCCGCCGTGAGCACGGTCCCCGCAGTTGGCGAATAGGAGAACGTGCCCGGGACCGAGGCCGTCGCATCCAGTTGCGAGGAGCCCAAAGGAACTCCGTATGGGATCGCTGCCGGTGCAGGCCAGGCAATCTGCGGCGTGGCTTTATTGACGGTCAGATTTACTGAAGCGGATTGCGATGCAAACTCGGCGGAATCCGTCGGAGTGAAGTTGACACTCAATGTACGGGACCCGGCATTCAGGATTGTGCCGGCGGGCGGGGTGTAGGCAAAGGTCCCCGGCACGCCTGCTGTCGCATCGAGCTCAGTTGAGCCGAGCGCGGTTCCGTAGGTGATCGAGGAGGGAGTCGTCCACGTCACATCCGGGCTCCAAGGTTGATTTGAAGCCAATATGGAAATGAATTCCGTGGCGGGTCCTGTAAAGGAGGTGGACAGGAGGCTCAACTCTCCGTTGGTGGCATTGACTGAGTAGCTGCCGACGCCATAGTTGGCCTCTGTCGTATAGACGTACTTGCCGCGCGGCTCAACTGCGATGTTGAACGTGTACGAATAATTTCCGCCCTCCGATGGCAGGGGAAAGGGAGAATGTTGCATTGGAATCAGGGCGCCGGAACTTCCGTCGATCGTGTAGCCGTAGACATAGCGGGCCGGATTGGTGGTCACGCTGCCTGTGTTAACCGTATAGAGATATGGGCCGGAGGGATGGGCGGCGATGCCTCTGAAGCCCTGACCCGAGAGAAACGGCGACCCACTCACGGTGCTCAAATCGCCGGTCGTGGCATCGATCTTGCACGCAGTGATCCCATTCCCGAGACCATAGAGATAACGTCCGCTGCTGTCGATGGCCATATTCTGGCCGCCGCAACCAGTCATCGACTGTACCTGGGTCAGAACACCGCTGGATGAATTGATTGAATATACAACCACGACATCGCTGCCGTTGCCGGCATAGAGATAATTCCCTCCCGGACTGATCGCCAGGACTGAGTATCCGGTGGCGCTGGTTGGCGAAATTGAAGTCAGTGCTCCGGTTGTAGTGTTGATTGAGAATCCCAATACCTTGCCGTTGGCCAAATAGAGAAACTTGCCATTCGGCGCCATGGCAAAAAATGACGGCGGGGGGTCACCGCCAAGGACCGATCCGGCGGCATATGGCGAGCCGGCGACAGGCGTCAAGCCCCCTGTGACACTATCCACGGTAAACGCCGCCACCTGGCTAGCACTGTTGCCGGCTATGGCCGCGTACAGGAAGTTGCCTGACGGGTGCCCCACGATCCCTACGACGCCGGCCCCGGCGGAGAACGGCGATAACGGCACCGCGCTCAGCACACCCGACGTTCCGTCGATCGAGTACCCATTGATCGAAGGCTCAAACCGACCGCCGGAGTCTGTGCTCGTGTAAACAAAATGACCAAACTGGTTGAGAGGCGTAACCGACGGGCCGACGGTTAACGTGGCGGAACCCGTGACAGCGTCATCCGTCGCAGAAATGGTGGAGCTTCCGGTGGCTTTACCGAGAGCGAGCCCGGTCGCATCAATCGTAGCAACGGAGGTAGTCAATGATTCCCACGTGACCTTGTTGGTCAGATCGACCTTGCTCGCATCTCCATAGGTTCCGGTCGCGCGGAACGCAATCGAGGAGCCCGCAGGAATGGTAACGGTTGCGGGGGTAACGGCGATGCTGACGAGAGGAGGCGACTCAACCGTCATCTGCGCCTGCGCACTGAGCCCGCCGTACCCGGCGGTAATTGTCGTGCCGCCGTACTCCTTGGCCGTGGCAAGGCCATTCGCTACGGTCGCTACGGAGGTATCGGACGAACTCCAGGTCGCCGAGTCTGTCAGGAAGCGAGTCGATGAGTCGCTGTAGGTGCCGGAAAGGGTAAACTGAACGGTTTTCCCCAAGGTGCTTGTCACGAGATCCGCGCTGGCCGGAGAGAGACTCAATGAAACCAGCGTGGGGTTGGACGACGAACTCGTTCCCAAAACAGCGAGAGTTTCGGCTGCGGGGCCTGTGAAGGAATTCGACAGGAGGCTCAACTCTCCGTTGGTGGCATTGACCGAGTAGCTGCCGACGCCGTAGTTGGCCTCCGTCGTGTAGGCATATTTGCCGCGGGGCTCAACAGCAATGTTGAACGTGTACGAATAATTTCCGCCCTCCGATGGTATAGCGAACGGCGAGTTCTGCATTGGCGTCAGAGCCCCGGAAGTTCCGTTGATCGAGTAGCCATAGACATAATGGGCCGGGTTGGTGGTCACGCTGCCCGTGGCAACCGTATAGAGATATGGGCCGGAAGGATGGATGGCCAGGCCCGTGAAGCCCTGAGTCGAGAAAAACGGCGATCCGCTCACTGTGCTCAGTTCGCCCGTGGAAGGATTGATCTGGCAGGCAGTGATCCCCGCGGTCAGACCATAGAGATAGCTCCCGGTGCTGTCGATTGCCATATCCTGGCCACCGCAACCGGTTATCGACTGTACCTGGGTAAGAACTCCGCTCGACGAATTGATCGAATAGACAACTACGGCATTGCTGCCGTTGCCGGCATAGAGATAATCCCCCCCCGGACTGATCGCCAGCACCGAATATCCGGTCGCACTGGTCGGCGAAATCGAGGTCAACGCCCCTGTTGTGGTGTTGATTGTGAATCCGAACACCTTGCCGTTGGCCAAATAGAGAAACTTGCCATTCGGCGCCATGGCAAAAAACGACGATGGGGGGTCGCCGCCAATCGCCGACCCGGCGGCGTTGGGAGAGCCGGCAACGGGCGTCAAGCCACCGCTCACGCTATCCACGGTGAATGCTTCCACATCGGTCGCGCTGCCGCTCACCACGGCTGCGTACATAAAGCTGCCCAACGGATGCCCCACCATCCTCAGCACATTGCCCCCAGCGGAAAACGGCGACGACGATACCGCACTCAGGGCCCCGGAGGTCCCGTCGATCGAGAATCCATTGATCGAAGGCGTGAACTGACCGCCAGAGTCTGTGCTCGTGTAAACAAATGCGTAGGGTGGATTGCTGGCAAAGGCGCGGGAGGGCACGATCCAGTTCAAAAGCGCGAGGGCGCAGCCCAGCAGAACAAAAACTGTGCGGATGCCGCCGCAGGCCTTCCAAACGGTTTTCGAGAGGTTTGTGGAGATCAGGGAAAACAAGGCAGAAAATCTAAGGGAGCGCATGCGCATGGACAGAGCCTCATGTGGAGCAATCTGAAATGCGCCAGGCGGACGCGGCCGGCCTGACCGTTCTGCATTTCTCGATACCTGAACTGATTTAGAAGGAAATTACAGGCCCTATTTGACCATGCAACCGAGACATTATCAAGAGTGATTCTGCAAGCGGTGGCCTTCCGCGGCTTCCGATACTGCACGCTCGGCCACAATCACGGTGATGGGGAGGTGCCCAGGAGTGCTTGAATTCCCTCCGCCTCCGCCGGAGTCGCCTCCGGCAGCTCCGCGGCCGGCGGCAAGGACTGCAGTCGGAGCGAGCCGAGCCCTCCCTAGCCGTATTCAGTACATCCCATGCCTTCGCAAGTTCTGCTTCGCTCGCATAGAACCGATTGCATGCTTCGATTTCGGGCAACGCGAAATTCTGGTGGCGGCGGGAAGATTCGTATTCCCTTGCCGATGCGGATTTCCATGCCGCGTAGCACAAGCTGCGCTATCTTCCTCGATCCACGGCCTTACCTCGCTGACGCGCACGGAAGGGCATCCAGTACATTGGGAGTACCGGCAGCAGCTCAACCGGAGTGCCGGCCGAGTTTTCGAAGGAATGTCATGAAGCTCGTCTCGCTGAACTGTGGATTGCCTCGAGGAGTCCTATGGCGTGGCCAAAGCGTGACCACATCGATTTACAAGGAACCAGTCCATGTGCGAGTTGCTTTGCGGACGTTGAATCTCGACGGCGACCGGCAATCTGACCTCACAGTCCATGGCGGCAAGGACAAAGCCGTCTACTGCTATCCCATCGAGTACTACGGCTATTGGCAAACCGAACTACCGGACCATTCATTGCCATTTGGCTCCTTTGGGGAGAACTTCTCGGTCGACGGCTTAGCTGGGGAGGGTCTGGCTGAAGACTCAATCCATGTTGGAGACCGGTTTTCAGTGGGGTCAGCGGAAATCGTAGTCACCCAACCACGGCTTCCGTGCTACAAACTCGGAATCAGATTCGGGTCGGACGACATGGTCAAGCGCTTTCTCGAGAGCAGGCGCACGGGTTTCTATCTGGCAGTGACTCGCGAGGGCGAGGTTGGTGCGGGGGATGACCTGACGTTGCTCAGCCATGCCCCAGATTCTGTCTCGATCTCCGAGATCACTCGGTTGTACATCGCGAAGAAATATACCCTTGAGGACGCACGTCAAGTTCGACGCGCGATCGCAGCGGAGGCCTTGCCCGACAGTTGGCGGACCTACTTCCAGGAGAAGCTCGACCGCCTCAACGTGTGATTCGGCTTCTCCTCTGTTGCATGATCGCAAAGGACGGCCGCCATTGACTTGATTGTGGGTAACGCGTCGCTCAATTCCGAATCCGCTGCATCAGTCTCTCCAGCGCCACGCCGCGTAGCTGGATTTCGTGCTGCCGCCCAGCTTGATCCGTTGGATCGCCTGCGCCAACGCTTTCGCGCGGAGCCAGGTCGGGGGTGATCGTGCCGGTGTTACTGTAGTGGGCGGGAATGGATATCGCGCCAGCCAATGATGCGAATGCAGCGGCTCCACGGGCGGGCGTGGAGGAGATGGGGTGCTCCCCGGATGCGTCGGTGGTGGTTGCCTTAGAAGTCAGTGCCGGGACCGGCGAAGGACTTTTGCCGACGAAGCTCCGGAACGAGCTATGGCGGAGGGCCGGCGCGGAACTGGCCGGACTGAGTGAAGGTGAGTTTGGCACGGCGCTGGAGGAGATTGGCGCGAAGCACAATTTCGGACTGGAGCGGGGCAGCCATGCAGGCTCGAGAGAACGGGAGACATTCTGGCGGGGGCTGCACCTCGAGGACCTGGCGTTGGCCTTGGGATGCGCGAGAGGAGTCGAGGCGGCTTGGCGGCGATTCATGGCGCTGTTCCAGGCGCCGGTGACACATGCCGCAGTGGGAATGACGCGGTCGGCGACGCTGGGCGAGGAACTGGCGAGCGCGCTGTACGCGGAACTCTTCGGTGTGAGGGAGTGCGACGGGGCGAGACGGTCGCCTCTCGAAAAATATTCCGGGCGCGGATCGCTGATGGGATGGCTGCGGGCGATCCTGGCGCAGCGGCAGGTGGATTGGTACCGCAGGACTCGCCGGGAGACGGAACTCGAAGACCTGGAACCGGCGGCGCCAGAAACGGCGGGGCCGAATGCAACGGGGCCAGAGCCTGGGACAATTGCGAACCTGCGCATGGGGCTCGAGGCAGTGCTGCGAGGATTAAGTGCAGAGGAGCGGTTTCTGCTGTCGGCATACTACCTGGATGGGCACACTCTTGCGGAGATAAGCCGGGTGCTCGGCGTGCATGAGGCGACGGTGAGCCGCAAGCTGAAGCGCGCGACCGAACAGGTGAGGAAAGGGCTGCTGCGAGCGCTGGTCGCGCGCGGGCTGAGCCGGCGCGCGGCCGAGGAGGCGCTGGGGACCGATCCGCGCGATGTGGAGATTAATTTGCGAAAACTGCTGCAAAGTCCGGACAGCCAGCCGTACCCCGTTAGAGAAGGAGGAGCGTGAAGGAGATTCTCCAACCCGGCATGCACCCCGACGCGGACCGGATGAGCACGTTCATGGAGGGCTCGGCGACCGCGCAGGAGCGCGAGGAGATGCTGGCGCACCTGGCGGAGTGCGGGGAGTGCCGGAGGGTCGTGTTCCTGATGCAGGAAGCGGAACAACCCCGGCTTCCACACGCAGAGACCGCAAATGCGCGGGGATGGATGGGTCGATGGCTGATGCCGGCAGGGCTCGCGGGAGCGGCGCTGGCGTGCGGGCTGGCGACACTTGTGTACGTGCGGACGCATCGCGGCACCGGGGAGATGGTTGGGCAGAACGCGCAGGTGCACTCGCCGGCGCCAGTTGCGCCAGATCTCTCGAAGAGCGAAGCGCCGGCAGGAACTGGCGGGCAGGAGACTGCTCCGAAACCGGAGAATCGTGCGAGCAAAAGAGCGCGCGGGGCCGGTGAGGCGGCCCAAGCAGCAGGAGGATCAGGGGGGGCGGCCTCGGGGGTGTCGGGGGTGTCGGTCGGGAATGGCGCGAAGGTGGAGGCGCGGTCCGGATCGGGGAGTGTGAACAAGACGGCGCCGGACGCTGGAGATATTGCAAATTTGAACGCGCGAGCGGCGGCAGTACCAGCACAAGTGCCACTGCCTGGGCGGGAAGCTGCGGAGATGAAGCAGGCGCCGATAGCGGCGATGAATGCGCCGGGGTCGCCGAGCTACGCGGCTGCGAACGTGATTTCGGCGCTGCGGATCGAGCACGACCGCGGACCGGACGACGGAACGTCGGAGGTGAGCGGGCGCGTGACGGACCGCACGGGGGCAGTGGTTGCGGGGGCAACAGTGATGCTGCGCGACCCGGCGGGAAAAACGCGGCTGACGACCAGCAGCGCGGATGGATCTTTCACATTGACCGGAGTCTCGCCGGGGCACTACGAGTTGAACGTCATGGCCCGCGGATTTCAAGCGTACCAGCAGGCAATCGACCTTAAGCCGCGCGATGTGGCCATGTTGGACACGCCGCTGACAGTGGGAGCGGAGACGCAAACGGTAACCGTGCAGGCGGACGCGATGGCGGTGCAGACGGACTCGAACGCTGTAGGGACGCTGATCGCGTCAGACAAGGTCAGCGAAGTTCCGACGGAAAACCGCAACTTTGCGGCATTGGCGTCGCTGCCGTCCGGCATGCCTGCGGGATCGACAGCGACGCTGGGGAAGCGCGTGCTGTCGCTGGACAGCGCCGGAACCTTGTTTGCGAGCCACAACGGCGGCAAGAGCTGGAAGGAAGTGAAGCCGAAGTGGTCCGGCAAAGTGGCGCGGATTGAAGTTGTGAATGCCAGTGATGATGCGCGCAAGACCGAAAGGGCGAACGCGGAGAGTGCACGGGCTCTGTTCCAGCTGACGACGGACGCGGGCGCGGTCTGGGACAGCAGGGATGGCACGCACTGGCGAGCGCGATAGGCTGCTCGAAAATTCCTTCAAAAAAATAGTCTGCAAGATTCCTGAACGCTTGCGAACCCCGATTGTGGGCGAACGGCTGGCCGGACCGGCCGAGGTTTGCCGAAAGGGGGACGCTGAATGCGCTGCGCGATTTCAATTCTGAGTGGAGTGGTATTGCTGCTGTCTGGGGTTGCAAGCAGGGCGGAAGGAAAGGCGATGTCCGCGGTGTACACGCACCACGCGCTGGCGCTGACGATGCCGTATGCGGCCGAGCGGAACGGCGAAGCGGAGCTAACGGCCGAGGTATTGAATCCGGAAGACCGCGTGTTGGGAAAGGCTGTGCGCCGGGTGCGCGTGGAGCGGGGAGACGCGGTGTGGAACGCAGAGATCTCCCTCATTGAGACGATTCCGATAGACGAACTGATCTGGCACCGTGTGCGGTTCATGCTGCGCTACGCGGATGAGAAGTCCCCGGCGCTGGAGGAGATCCGGTCGATATCGGAGATATTGCGCCGGCCGGTGATGCGCATCCTCGGGCAGCGATCGTACATCGCGGGCGCGAAGGCGGGGATGCGGGTGATTGTGTTGAGCGGCGCGCAGGTTGGTGCGCCGGCGGCGATGAGCGGCGGCACGGTTCGGATCGAACTGGAGAGAGGGGATCGCGCATCGACTCTGTTGTACCAAGGACAATTGAACCGGCGGGGAACGGTGGAGGCGGAGTTCCGTTTTCCCGCGGGCCTCACAGGAAGCTTTCCGGTCCGGTTTACGGCTGAGACTCCTCTGGGACAGGTGGAAGCAACGGAGACGGTGCAGCTGGAGGACCAGGTTGCGGTTCTGTTGACGACCGAGAAGCCGATCTACCAGCCGGCTCAGACTATGCATTTGCGCGCGCTGGCGCTGGACCGCGGCGAACATCATGCGGCGGCGGAGAGGAAGCTGACGTTCGAAGTGGAGGATCCGCGCGGGAACAAGGTCTTCCGAAAGGCGACAGAAACGGACAAGTTCGGCGTGGCGTGGGCGGAGTTTGCGCTGGCCGATGAAGTAAACCTCGGCGCATATCATGTGACGGCGAAGCTGGGCGATGCCGACAAGAACGCGGCGGACGTGACCGTGAACGTAGAGCGCTATGTGTTGCCGAAGTTTCGAGTGGCCGTGGAGTTTGCAAAGAAGGACGGCAGAGAAAAGCGCGATTACCGGCCCGGCGATCACGTTACAGGAACTGTGAAGGCGAATTACTTCTTCGGCAAGCCGGTCGCGCACGCAAACGTGGCGCTGAAGGCGTCGGCAATGGATGTGGAGTTGTTCCAGGCCGCGACCGCGGAGGGAACTTCGAACGAAAAGGGCGAATACAAGTTCGACCTCGCGCTGCCGAAGTTCTTCGCGGGGAGCGGGGCGCATCGCGGTGCTGCGCCGGTTGTGGTCGAAGCAACCGTGAAGGATGCCACGGAACACGCGGAGACGCGCGGAGAGCCGATCACGGTGAGCCGGCTGCCGCTACTGATTACGGCAGTGCCGGAGGGCGGCTCGCTTGTGCGCGGAGTTGAAAACGAAGTGTATGTGCTGGTGTCATATCCCGACGGGACGCCTGCGAAAACGGATCTCATCGTGCGCACTGGAGATCCACTCGAGAGGCTGGACGGGCAGCTCACCACTGTGAAAGCGACTACTGACGAAGCTGGTATCGCCGTGGTGCGGATGGATGGCGCAGAGCATCCATTGCTGCGTGTGGAGGCCGACGATCGTAAGGGTAACCGCGCCTCCGACACAGTGGAATTGGAGACGCGCGCGGGCACCGACCAACTCCTGGTCCGTACGTCGCATGCGGTCTACAAGCCGGGAGACCGGATGGGGATCACGGTTCTTTCAACACGGCAGCTCGGTGCGGTGTACGTGGACCTGGTGCGCGACGGGCAAACCATGGTGACGCGCGACGCGGACCTGGAGAACGGGCATGCCGAGTTGAACCTGGCCGTGACACCGGAGATGGCCGGGACGCTTATGGTGCATGCCTACGCGATTGGCAGTAATGGACAGGAGACTGTGGATCAGCGGCTGGTGTTTGTGCAGCCTGCCGATGAACTGCACGTGGAGGCTGCAGCGGACGCAACGAGTTATCTGCCGGGCGGCGAAGCGCGGGTGCATTTGCGCGTGACCAATGCAAAGGGCCAGGGCGTGAGCGCGGCACTGGGATTGGAGGTCGTGGACCAGGCAGTGTTCGCGCTGGCGGAGAAGCAGCCGGGATTTGCGAGAGTGTTCTTTTATCTCGAACAGGAGTTAATGAAGCCGCGGTACGAGATTCACTCGCTGACGCAGGCCGAGATTGTCGCGCCGC
Source organism: Occallatibacter sp. (assembly GCA_035263625.1). Lineage (GTDB taxonomy): Bacteria > Acidobacteriota > Terriglobia > Terriglobales > Acidobacteriaceae > Telmatobacter. Next base: position 488,694 of record DATFRB010000070.1, on the reverse strand, counting down.
CGTTGGGCGAGGCCGCCGATCAGCATGACCGCGCGGCGCGTGTGTTGTTTGCCGCGGCGCAGACCGTAGCGCCGGACACGCTGGAAACTGAAGCGGGGCGCGAGTTGCCGGACGGCGCCCGCGGCGACTACCTGGCGCGATACCAACAGTCGCTGCTCGACTACGTGAGGGCCTTGACGAAGAAAATGGCGGATGTGCGCCGCGGACGGGATGTGCCAGGAGTGTTTAAGGCCCTCAGGGATGACGAGGGACGCGCGCCCCGTGATGCGTGGGGAACGGATTTACGCGTTGATCCGGCGGGATGGATAGACCGGAACGACCGGTGGTACGTGGTACGCAGTGCAGGACCCGATCACGCATTCGATACGGCAGACGATCTCACTGTAGGACTGCAGACGCGGATCGCGTTTGCGTTTTCGCCGGGCAGAGTTATTACGCAGGCGCGCGGATCTGGGATAGATCTTCGCCTTGAGCGCGGGCGCGGACCTGACAACGGGCTGGCAGAGATTGCGGGCACTGTCACAGATGTGACGGGCGCAGTGATTGCGGCCGCGGAGATCCGGATCGTCAGCGAAGCGGACGGCAGCGAGCGCAGGGCCACGGCAACCGAGGAGGGAACATTTACATTTCCGGCGTTGCGGCCTGGAAAATACTCGGTGCATGCATCGGCGCGGGCATTTCAAACCAGCATGCGGACCATTTCGATCGAGGCGCGGGACCGGGCTGTACTGACGGTGCAACTGACAGTGGGCGTCGTGAACCAGACGGTCACGGTGCAAGCCGACGCGATGGAAGTGCAGACGGACATGAACGTAGTGAGCGGAATCGCGCCGGAAAACCGCAACTTCGCGGCAATGGGGCAGCTGCCCCTGCCGGCTCCTATAGCCGCGAAGGCTGGATGGGGCGCCGACAAAAGGGAGAAAGCAGGCGCGACTGGAGGAAGCGAACCGACCGCCCACGTGCGCAGCTATTTTCCCGAGGCGCTCTACATCAATCCCGAGATCGTGACCGATGGCGAGGGACGCGCGAACGTTGAAATTCCGCTGGCCGATTCGATCACGACTTGGCGGATGGCGATGTTCGCGTCGACGCAGTCGGGCTCACTTGGAACGGGAACCGCGGAGCTGAAGGTGTTTCAGGACTTCTTTGTGGATCTGGATCTGCCGGTGATGCTGACCCAGGGTGACAGGGTGACGATTCCGGTCGCGGTGTACAACTACGCGGGAAAAGCCGGAGACGTCACGCTCGAATTGCAGGCGGAGGACTGGTTTTCCGTCGATGGCGCGAGCGAGCAGGCCGTTCGGGTGGAAAGCGGCGAGGTAGGTTCGGCACGATTCACGATCGAGGCGAAGCGAATCGGCAAGTTCCGGCTCACTGTGACGGGACAGATGGACGGCGGCTCGCAGCGGAAAGATACGGTGGTGCGCGAGATCGAAGTGGTGCCCAACGGCGAGGCCAGGGAGATTGTCTTCAACGGCAGGCTCGACAAAACTGAACGCCAATCCGTGCGGTTCCCGGAGACTGCGATTGCGGAAGCGAGCAGGATATTCGTCCGGTTGTATCCCGGGCCGTTGAGCCAGGTGATTGAAGGCATGGACGGGATTCTGCAAATGCCATCTGGGTGTTTCGAGCAGACCTCGTCGAGCACGTATCCGAATGTACTGGCGCTGGACTACATGAAAAGGACGAAGAAGCTTACGCCCGAGGTGCACGCGAAGGCGGAGGGGTTTATCGCGACGGGCTACCAGCGGCTGCTGACGTTTGAAGTGCCGGGCGGGGGATTCTCGTGGTTCGGCACCGCGCCGGCAAACAAGATCCTCACGGCGTACGGGCTGATGGAGTTCCACGACATGGCGCAGGTGTACGACGTGGACCCGCGCGTGATGGAGCGCACCGCCGACTGGCTGGCGCGCCAGCAGAGAGACGATGGAAGCTGGGCACCCGACAGGGAATTCATCAACGAAGGAGCGACCAACCGCTTCAACACGGATGCGCTGCGCATAACCGCGTACATAGCATGGGCTCTCCAGACGACTGGATTCAAAGGGGAAGCGATAGACAAAGCGAGAGCGTATATCGAGTCGCATCTGAGCGGGACGGAGGACGCGTACACCCTGGCGGTGGTGGCAAACTTTGCTGTGAATGGCGACAGGAAGTCAACGCTTACGGACCGTGCAATGGAGTTGTTGCGCGATGCGGCGGTGCATAAGGATTCGTTCGCGTGGTGGACAGCAACGGAGACGGGCGTCTATGGAAGCGGAGAGAGCGCGGCAGTGGAGACGACAGGCCTTGCGGTGCAGGCGATGATGAAGGCCGGCGCGAGCCCGGAGCTGGTACGCAAGGCGCTGGCATGGATCGCCTCGCGGAAGAGTGGGCAAGGCAACTGGGGTACGACCCAGGCAACAATCATGGCGCTGCGCGCGCTGGTACAGGCGTCGGAACACAGCGCAGAGGATGCCCGCGGGACGGTAGAAGTGCTGCTGAATGGAACGAAGGTGGAGAGCCTGGAAGTGACCCGGGAAAACAACGACTTGCTGCATCAGCTCGTATTGCCGCACGTGAGCGCCGAGGGAGATAACGAGGTGGAGCTGCGGTTCACTGGCGAAGGAGGGATGGCGTACCAGGTGGCCGGCAAGTACTTTGTGCCCTGGCGGGCCGCCGGGGGGGCCAAGCCGCTGACCATTGACGTAGAGTACGACCGAACGCGCCTGGCGCAGGATGAAGTGGCGAATGAGACGGCGACGATCCGGAATAATACCGACGCCACAGCAAAGATGGTGATGGTGGACCTGGGGATTCCGCCGGGATTTGAACTGCAGAGTGAGGATTTGCAGGCGATGGTGGAGAAAACGGCCGCGGCAAAGAGCGGGCGGCTCGAGAAGTTCTCTGTCACGGCCACTCAGGCCATCCTGTATTTTGACTCCATTGGGCCGCGAGATTCGTTCGAGGTCCGGTTCAGGTTGAGAGCAAAGTTCCCGATGCGGGCCACTGGGTTTGAGTCGCGCGTGTACGAGTACTACGACCCCGAGGTCCGCGCGACCGCGAAGCCGGCGCAGTTTGAGGTGACGACCCGCTGACCGTGCGGGCGAGGATCATATGAAGTGGCGACGGTTCGGTGAAACGTTAAACCTTGGATGGGAGACCGCATCTCGGACCTCCAGCAATCATCTGCACCGGGAAGTGCGCGCGCCAACGGTGAGCGGGAATCGTGTGGCAAAGTTCCCGCTCGATTTTGTGCCCCACTCTCTGCGCAATACAATACTTACAAGGCTAGGGGAATCGGGAGTAAAAGCGTTCAACATGGGAACTCGCCCGTAAAGTTATTGAAGGGCCTGTAGCTCAATGGTTAGAGCAGGGGACTCATAATCCCTTGGTTGGGGGTTCGAATCCCTCCGGGCCCACCATACAAATGGCATGAACACTCGGCTGGACACCATCCTGGCGACGACCCGAGCCGCAGTCAATGCGGCGCGAGAGCTCGTGCGGGTCGCAGAGCTGGAACGTCGGGCTGCCGGGCATCAACCGCGGGGGTGGGCTTCAGCATTGCGCAGGAAGGCGGCGGCCGGCCCGGCCATTATCGCCGAGATCAAGAAGGCATCGCCCTCCAAAGGGCTGATCCGCGCCGACTTCGATGTTGAGTGGATTGCGCGACGCTATGCGGCCGGTGGCGCGGCCGCGCTTTCGGTCCTAACGGATGAGCCGTTCTTTCAGGGCAGCCTTCGCAACCTTGGGCTCGCGTCGCACGCCGTTGCGCTGCCCTGCCTGCGCAAAGACTTCACCATCGACGAATACCAGATCGTCGAAGCGCGCGCGCACCGGGCGGATGCGATTCTGCTGATCGCGGCTGCGCTCACGGATGAACAGATGAAACGGTTTGCGGCCGCGGCGCGGGGAATTGCGCTCGACGTGCTTGTGGAAGTGCATACTGGGGACGAGCTTAGCCGCGTGCTCGATTCACTGGGCGAGACGGGCGCTGACGCGATCGGCGTGAACAACCGCGACCTGAAGACATTCGATGTCCGCCTCGAGAGGTCGCTCGAACTCATCGACCGCATTCCGCCGACCGCGGTGCGCGTAGCGGAAAGTGGTATCGCGAACGCGGAAGACATCAGCCGCCTCCGCACGGCGGGGTTTGATGCCTTCCTGATCGGCGAGAGCCTCATGCGCCAGGCTGATCCGGGGACTGCACTCAAGGAGTTGCTCTCCGGCGCCGCGGTGGCGCGATGAGCCTTTGGATCAAGATCTGTGCCAATACCTCTCTCGAGGATGCGCGCATGGCGGCAAAGGCAGGCGCGGATGCTGTTGGATTCGTGTTCGCCCCGAGCCCTCGCCGCGTTTCGGTCCCGCAGGTGGCAGAAATCGTTCCTCGTCTGCCCGAATCGGTCGAGAAGATCGGCGTCTTCGTTGACGAGCAAGTAGACGAGATTGCGAGCGCTGTGCGCGCAAGCCGGTTGACCGGCGTGCAACTTCACGCTGATTGCGGATCGGATGCGGCCGCACGCCTGCGCGCCGAGTTCGGTCCAGTCCTGCATATTCTGCGCGTCGTTCACTTCGGACCGGATGCGGCGGGGCAGGCAACTCTGTATGCCGCCGATCCCAATGTGGATGCGGTTCTTGTCGATTCGCGCACTGCGACGGCTGTCGGAGGCACGGGTGTTGCCTTCGACTGGGATGCTGCCTCGCTCACCCTCTTCGGCTCCGGCGCCGCAAAGCTTATTGCGGCAGGCGGGCTGCGTCCGGACAATGTCGCCGAGGCCATTGCAAAGCTGCGTCCGTGGGGCGCGGACGTGGCCTCGGGGGTCGAGGCATGGCCAGGACGCAAAGACGCTGCGAAGGTTCGGGAGTTCATCGAGAATGCCCGCTCCGCGAGCTCACAACACGGCTGATCCGCCTGCAACATCACACCGCTTTGAGCGATAACCCGAATCCATTGCGGTCCGCGGGATTCAAATGAGGTGAGACGCGCCGCGCCTTTGTCGGGCGGCGCGTCGCCCCGCCTGCAGGAGGCCGGAATGGAACCGTTTCTTTCCCCCGTTGAGCACCCACAGTCGATGCTGGTCCGCCTTGCCTATGCCATGACGCGCCGACAGTTCGGCAAGGTGCTTACGCCGGTCAAGGTTGTTTACGCCCGCATGCCGGCGGCGTTCGGCATGTTCATCGGCAAGATTTCCAAGCTCGACAAGAAGCTCGAACTGCCGGTCGAGACACAGTTTCTTGTGCGCGAGCAGGTGGCGCGCATCAACGTGTGCGAGTTCTGCATGGATATCGGCCGCGCTTTTGCCATCCAGGCGTCGATGAACGAGGCCAAGTTCGATGCGTTGGGAGATTACCGCACGAGCCCGCTGTTCTCCGAGGCCGAGCGAGCGCTGCTCGATTACGTGACTGAACTGACGCGCGACAAAAACGTGAAACAGGAGACCTTCGACAGGCTGAGCCGGTTCTACTCCGAGCGCCAGATCTGTGAGATTGTCTGGCTCGTCGCCAGCGAGCATATGTATAACGTCACCAACATCGGCCTCAACATCCACTCCGACATGCTCTGCGACATCACACGGAAGCGGAAATAGAGTCAGAAAGAACATTTTCTGAGTTGGCGCATCCGACTCGCGTCCGGATGACGGAGACAATCGTCAACCGCGGACGATACGCATGATGTTGGCCGGTGGGCGACCCGATCGTAATTCAGTCGCCATGAATTGCATATACGGGTCGATGTGATGGAAGAAGTGCTTGTATCCGGAGCAGAGATAGTTCAACCCGGGCTCGCCATCGGGCGTCGTCAGGAAGCGGTGCTTCGGGCACTCGCCATTGCACGCGAATCGAACTTCGCACTCGCGGCACATGCGCGGCAGCGAGTCCCGCTTGTCGAGGCCGAACCGGATCTGCTGCTGCGAGCGGGCCATCCGATCCAGATCCGACTCCATGATGTTCCCGAGCTTGTGTTCCGGATAGACGAAATGGTCGCAGGAGTACAGGTCGCCGGTGTGTTCCATGGCCAGCGCAGAGCCACAGGTTCTGCGAAAGACACAAAGGCTCGCCTCCATCCCCATCCAGCTTTCGAGGGCGACATCGAACTGCTGAACGAAGGTACGGCCGACGTCGTTCTTCACCCATTCGTCGAAGATGCGTGCGAGGAATTTGCCATAGGCCAGCGGCTCGACCGACCATTCCGTAACTTCCGCGGCGCGCTCGAAAGACGGTTGAATCAGCACGAGCCCGTCGGGCTGCAGCTGGACCGCTTTCCTCTCGACGACCGGAATGAATTGCATGAACCCGCTCCCAATCTCCTTGAGGAAGCGGTAGACCTCAAGGGGATATTGGGAGTTGTGCCGGTTTACCACGGTGAGCGTGTTGAACTCGACGTGGTGCGCCTTGAGCCTGTCGAGGCCGCGCATGACTCGGTCAAATGTCGGCGCGTTTCCCTTGTCCACACGGTAGTGGTCGTGAAGTTCCCTCGGTCCGTCGATCGAAATGCCCACCAGAAACCTGTGCCCGGCGAGGAACTCTCCCCATTTGTCATCGATGAGGGTGCCGTTCGTTTGCAGGGCGTTGTGAATGATCTTGCCGCCCGCGTACTTTTGCTCCAGCGCAACCACGGCGCGGAAGAATTCGACGCCCAGCAGGGTCGGCTCTCCACCCTGCCATGCGAAGTGGATTTCGTCGAGCTCTTGCGCCGCGATGTATTGCTGAATGTAGCGCTCGAGAGTCTCCGGCGGCATTGCCCAATGCCTGGTTCCGGGATAGAGGTTCTCCTTTTCCAGGTAGAAGCAGTATTTGCAATCGAGATTGCAAATCGGCCCGATGGGCTTGGTCATAATGTGAAAGCCGGCGACCGGCATGGACGACCCCGCTGGAATCCATGATACGCACCGCGAAGATGGACGGATGAGACTGCCGCCTTGACATCGTGGAGTCCGTGCAAATATCAGTTATCAGTTCGGTCAAGGCCTCGCCTGCCCAAACGTACTGATGACACGGAAACGGGTTTGTTCCGCTCGGGAAAGAAGCGATGGAGTCACGCAGAACAGTATTGAAGTATCTCGCGGGCACAATGGGCGCGTCCGCCTGCGGCCTGGATGCCCTGGAGACGTTTGCGCAGCAGTTGGACGCGGGGAGCAAGAAGCCGAATATCGTCTGCATTGTGGGTGAAGGCCTTCGCTGGGACGAGTTGTCATCGACGGGCAACAAGCTGATCCAGACGCCGAACATGGACCGCATCGGAAAAGAGGGATGCACATTCCGCAATGCGTTCGTGGTCAATGCGCTTTGCCTGCCGTCGCGCGCAACGATGTTGACCGGGATGTATTCGCATACCACCGGCGCCGTTTCGAATGTCGCGGGGAAGATCCCGGCCCGGTTCCCGCTCGTCTCGGACCTTCTGCAGAAGGCGGGCTACGAGACGGCGTTTCTCGGCAAGTCGCACGTCGAAGGCGCACTGATGGAGCACAACTGGGACTACTACTTCGGGTTCGTCGGCCAGGCGGACTACTATCGCCCGAAGATCACAGAGGGTATCCGCGGAAAGTACGGGCCGGCGAAGCTTTACGAAGGCGAGTATGTCGATACGCTGCTGACGCGCAAGGTGGTGGAGTGGCTCAAGCAGCCGCGAACCGGGCCGTTCTGCATGTTCCTGTGGTTTTATGCGCCTCACGCCCCGTTTTACAGGCCGAAGGATATGGTCAACGACCTCAACGGCGTGCCGATTCCCGAGCCAAAATCATTCGATGAGAACCTCAAGGACTATCCGGGCAAGCCGCGAGCCGTGGCCGACGCGGACAACAAGATCGGGTACTCCGAGGTCTTCAGCGACGATCCGCGATCACTCGAGGAACTGGTAAAAGACCATTACGTCGGAGTGGAGGACAACGACAGAAACGTGGGCGCAGTGTGGCAGGAACTTGAACGTCAAAACATCGCCAATGACACGGCCGTGCTTCTGAGCTCCGATCACGGATTCTTCCTCGGCGAACACCACTTCTACGACAAGCGGCTGATGTACGAGCCTTCGATCCGTGTGCCGATGATGCTGCGCTATCCGGGCCATGTGAAGGCGGGGACCAAGGACGACGAAATGGTATTGAACCTGGACATGGCTCCCACGCTCCTTGACATCGCCGGAGTGCCGGTTCCAAGTGAAATGCAAGGCAGGAGCATGCTGCCGCTTGCGGAAGGCAAGCCGAATGTCCCATGGCGCGAGGACTGGCTTTACGAATACTACGAATATCCGGGCTTCGAGAACGTGAGGCCTTGCCGCGGCATCAGGACGGATCGATACAAGCTGATTCAGTTCTTCGTCGAGCCTCAGGAGTTCGAGCTCTACGATCTCAAGACTGATCCGGACGAGGTGAACAATCTCTATGGCAAGGCCGGTTATGAAGAACTGACGGCTCACCTCAAGGAGCGCCTTGCCGCGCTGAGGGCCGAGACCAGCGATACGTATGAGTACAAGCCGACCGGAATTCCTGCGCACTTTGATCTTGGAACGACGTCGGAATCCGGGTTGGCGAAGCCTCCGAAGTAACCGCGGGGCGAACGATCGATTCTGACTCTTTTGGCTGTGCGGGGCTGAGAATGGCCAGCCCCGACCGGAGATCGTCCGGCCGGGGCTGTCATGGTGCTGCATACATTCGGCAAAAGGACCTGTAAGCCGAATTCTGTCGTGTGCGGTCATTCCTCTAGGCGGAGCGTCACCGCTCGCGCTCATCAGCGACCTACCCGGAGGTTCCGGCACTTGCTCGAGCCGCCTTGTCGCATCGGGCCGATGCGCGTCGGGCGCCCTGGCTCTTGGCTGCCCGATCCCTCCCTATTTGGTCTTGCTCCGTGTGGGGTTTACCATGCCCGCCGCATTACTGCGCCGGCGGTGCGCTCTTACCGCACCTTTTCACCCTTACCCCGGCGCCGGGCCGGCCGCCAGAGCAATTTAGGCGGACCGGCACGGTGAATGCCCACCACAAGGCGGGGTAGCCGAGGCGGTATGTTTTCTGTGGCACTGGCCGTCTGGGGGACTTGACTCCCCCATCCCGGACGTTATCCGGCACACCGCCCTGCGGAGTTCGGACTTTCCTCCCCCGGCCTCGGCCGCTTGCGCAGTCTCGTCCGGCAGCGACCGCCCGGTCCTCCTGCCAGGGGTTATTCTACTGCGGGTGCCGAGCAGGAGGCATGCAACTTGGGTGGGAGTTACTCCCGGGTCATAGAACAGGCAGTGGATTCGCGAATTCAGATTGTGCCTGGACGGCGACGGTATTCGATTCGGGGTGCCAGTTGCGTGGCTGGTAGATGCAGCATGGCTCCTGGGCGAACGGGTCTCCGGTGAGGGCGTAGGAGCGGGCGCGGCTGCCACCGCAGATCTCCTTGTACTCGCAGGCGCCGCACTTGCCTTCGAGGCGCGAGGTGTCGCGCAAAGCCTTGAAAATGGGTGCGTTGCGGTAGATGTCAGCCAGTGGCATCTCGCGAATATTGCCGGCGTGGATGGGCAGGAAGCCGCTGGGATAGACGTTGCCGGTGTGCGAGATGAACATGAACCCCTTGCCGTCGTTTACGCGGCGGGTGGCCCAGCCGTGGGTGCGGGTCCGTGCGTCGGCGGTGGGGGCACCGGGCTCGTAGGCACAGGCCGTGGGGGCTAAAGCCCCAAGCTCTTTATCGGGGCTCTTTTCGGCATGACTGAAGTCATGCCCTGACGCGTGGATGCTCGATGACGGAAGGCCGTGAGCCGCGCCCGGGTGACCTCCCATGTGGCCGTGGCCCATCTTGCGCTCCTCGAGGTTGTGCTGGAGGAGGTAGCGGCGATAGTGCATGGCCTCGGTGGTCTTGATCTGGAAGCTGACGCGGTGGCTGAGTTCGTAGATTCGGGCGAAGACCTCTTCAAACTCCTCGCCGGAAAGCAGGTCGGCCTGCTGGCCGCGGCCAACCGGAACAAGGAAGAAGACGTTCCACATGACGATCTTTAGACGCTCGAAGAGGTTGCAGAGACCGCCGAGGTCGTGTGCGTTGTGGCGGCTGATGGTGGAATGGACCTGGATGGGCATGCCGGCTTCGTTGGCCCACTCGATGGCCTGGATGGTGCGCGCCCAGGCACCTGAGAATCCTCGAAAGTGGTCGTGGATCTCGGGAGTTGAGCCGTCAAGCGAGATGCCGAGGCGGACCACGCCGGCCTCTTTCATTTTGAAGATGGCTTCGCGGGTAAGAAGCGGTGTTGCCGAGGGCGTGACGGCTACCTTGACGCCCCGCTCGTTGCAATGGCGGATGAGCTCATAGAGGTCGGGGCGCTTGAGCGGGTCGCCGCCGGTGAAAACGAAGATGGGAACGCCCATATCGGCGATTTGGTCGATGACGGCTTTGCCCTCCTCGGTACTTAATTGGTCAGGGTGCGCGATGGGCTGGGCGGCGGCACGGCAATGCTTGCAGGAGAGGTCGCAGGACTGGGTGACTTCCCAGATGGCAAGGAATGGCGTCTCGTCGTAGTTCAAGCCGCCTCGGGCGGGGATGTTATGCATCATGGGCTGCATGCGGCCCTCCTAATTGGAGCCGGCGGGCTGCACGGTGAAGAAGATGAGGGCAGGGTCCACTGGGTTCCAAGTACAAGGAAAGCAGCCGAAAAACCGGGAAGGCTGTGATTTGGATCACGTTATGCGCGATTCCCCTGCGCGCTATCAACTCGGTTCAAGGGAAGCGGAGAAATTCAAGTTAAATTTCGCACGCGCAGGCAACGTTTTTTCGGCATTCGGCGTCCTACGGAGGTGACTCGCCCGAACGTTTAAAAGTGAGATAAATCACGTCGGCGTGTGCCTGCTGGCACCGCCGATAGTACGAATACTCTGCCAGAATGGGAGTGACCTCACGGGTCCCGGAGGCGCATATGGCCACGGTATTGAAGCCGGAGTGGAGCAAGCCCTCCACAATTCTCTTTGCCTCGGAAATTCCGGCCAATGAGAAAGCATTTAGTTTTGCGCTGGCGCAGGCAACGGAGTTTGGCGCCGACCTGATCCTGTTCCACGCCTATGACACGCTGGTGGTTTCAGCCTCTGAGACATCGGGTGTCCGATATTACGACTATGCCGCGGCGGCGCGGTCGGAGATGAAGCACCTGGAGCCGCTGGCGGAGCGTGTGCGTGCGGCGGGGCTGCGTTGCGAGATTGCGGTGAGGCCGGGCCTGGCTGCGGACCAGATTCTCGCGCACGCCCGTGAGCACGCCATCGATCGCATCGTGATGGGAACGCATTCGCCGGGGCCGATTGGGAAACTTCTGGTGGGTTCGGTGGCGGAAGCGGTACTGCGCTCATCGCCCGTGCCGGTGTTCATTGTTGGGCCCGAAGTGACAGATGGGGCGGAACGAAATTTCGCAACAAAGACGGTACTTTGCGCCGTGAGCCTGCTCGATACCAGCGTGGTCGTGACTTCCTTTGCAGCAGAACTGGCGGCGCAGCACAATGCGCGGCTGATTTTGCAGCATGTGATCCGGCCGCAGGAACGCCACCAGGTGCTTGCGGGCCGCAGCATAGACCAGATCGAGGCAGACCTGCTGGCGCTCGTTCCGGCTGAGCTTCAGGAGAAGATCGAGACCCATGCCATCGTGGTTCCAGGCGATCCGACGGAAGAGCTGCTCTTCCAGGGACGCGCGCAACACGCCGATCTGATTGTTCTCGGGGCGCATGGAGCCTCGGCCTTTGCAGCCGTCACGCGGCACGGCATCGTCTACAAGGTGCTGGCCCACTCGCAGTGCCCGGTGATCACGCTATCGCCAGGAGTGCTGGCGGCCGCGGGCGCGAGCGGCGACAGAGTATCGCCGGCGGAGACTTTCCTCGCGGGCGTGTTTTAAAGGCAGGGACCAGGCACCAGGGAACAGGGACCAGAAGAAAGGCCAAAACCATCGGACGTACAGGGCGGTCCTGCGAGGCGGATCAAGACGAGAGATTTTCTCCCTGATGGGCGGGGCGGGTGGCGAGAGCCATCCGCCTCTTTCTCTTGGCGCTATTTTGCGCGCGGGAGCGGCGCTTCGCTGCAACGCCTGCTCCCGCAGAGCGTGTCCACAATTCCTTCGCCTTCGCGGATGGTGTAGATGCGATCCACGGCGGGGAGCTTTACCGTCTCTGTTGCGCCGGAGGGCCAATGGATCTCGGCTGTGCCTGCGTCGGTCGAGTCCCCCAGGCCGAAGTGAGGGCGCTGGTCGTTGGACGAGATATAGCTTCCGCCGCTCATCACGTCCTCGCGCTGTCGCATGCCGTTGGAGTTGAGGTAGACCGTGGCGCCGACGGCGTCGCGAGGGCTTTTCCTGTGGGTCTTTGGATCTTCGCCGCCGATGAGCTTGAGCTCTACCCAGTGGTGATGGTCGGGGTTCACGTCCTTGAGAAGCACGGGCGGACCATCGATGGGGCTGATGACCACGTCGATCTTGCCATTGTTGAACAGGTCGCCGAATGCCGCGCCGCGGCCGGAGGTGAGCGTGGCGAGGCCTGAGCCCCTGACCGGAGGAACGCAGGTGAATTTTCCGTTGCCGTTGTTGTGATAGAGAAGCACGCGCTCCTTGAAGGTTGTGCCCCAATCGTGCTCGTCGACCTGCGGATACACGTGACCGTTGATCATCATAATGTCTTTCCAGCCGTCATTGTCGTAGTCGGGAAAGCCGGCGCCCCAGCCAACGAAGGGGACGGCCATCTGCGTGATGCCGGCCTGGTCTGCGACATCGGTGAAGCCGATCGCGCCATCGGAATCGACCCCGTCGTTGTGGTAGAGAGCCTTGAAGTCGTCGGAAAAATCGGTGACGAGCAGGTCGGCGCGGCCGTCATTGTCGTAGTCGCCGACAGCGAGGCCCATCGATGCGATCTCGCGGCCGTCCTTGTTGAGCGCGAAGCCGGAAGTATAGCTCTGGTCCTCGAACGTGCCGTCGCCATTGTTGATGTAGAGATAGTTGGGCGTTGAGTCGTTGGCGACGAGCAGGTCAGGCTTGCCGTCGTTGTTCACGTCAACAAAGACCGCGGTGAAGCCGTAATAGTCGCCGGGATCGTTGACGCCCGCTTTGACGCTTACATCAGTGAAGGTGCCGTCGCCGTTGTTGTGGAAGAGATGATCCGGCTCGCCCTTGAGGCCGCGGGGGCCGCACATGACCGGGACACCGTGAAGCTGGCAGAAGGCGAAGGGGACACTGCCGTCAGTTGACGTGGGCTGGTGCGCCAGGTCGTAGTGCACGTAGCCGGAGACGAACAGGTCGAGGCGGCCGTCGCCATCGTAGTCGCCCCATGTTGCGCCGTCGGACCAGTTGCCGAGCGTGACGCCGGCCTTTTCCGCGACATCGGTGAATGTGCCGTCGTGGTTGTTGCGGTAGAGACGGTTTTTCCCAAAGTTGCAAACGAAGATGTCGGGCCAGCCGTCGTTGTCGAAGTCGCCGATGGCGACGCCGAAGCCCCAGCGGTCGTTGGTAACACCGGCTCGCGCGGCTACGTCGGTAAATGTGCCGTCGTGGTTGTTGTGGAAGAGCGCGGCGTGCGGCGGAGTCCGCTTGCCGGTGAGCGCGTCGTATGTGGCCCCATTGACGAGATAGATGTCGAGCCAGCCGTCGTTGTCGTAGTCGATGAGGCCGATGCCGGAGCCGTCGGTCTCGAGGATGTATTTCTTTTGCGGAGTTCCCATGACGTGCTGCCACTTTGCGAGGCCGGAAGATTTGCTCGCGTCTTCAAAGACAATTGGGCCGGAATCGACGAAGCCGCCAGCCGTAATGGGGCGATGGCTGGAGTCATAGACGGGCGCAAAGCTGCCGGCGGACGAGATACCGCCCGACTGTTGCTGCGGTGCGGGTTTTGGCTTTGCAGAGGGCGATTGTTGTGCGGAGAGATATCCGGCCAGGAGCATTGAAACGACGAGGCGAAGCGACGCGAACGAGAAAAAGCGCGGCAAGGAAGATGAAGCTCCTGAAGAACTACGGCGAAGCCTTACGCGGGAAGGATACCGCACATGACTTGCGGCTATCCGATTCGACCATGGATTGGGTGACTGTTATTTCTTTGCTGCGACAGATTCGGGCTTTACCGGCTTGAAGTCGGCGCAGTCCTTGCCGCCGCACATGGCTGAGGTGATGCCGACGCCCTCTTCGATGGTGAAGATGCGATCGGGAGCGGGAAGCTTGATGGTTTCAACCTTGCCCGAGGGCCAGTGGATTTCGGCCGTGCCGGCGTCGGTGGCATCGCCGAGGCCGAAGTGGGGGCGGCGATCGTTCGTGCCGATGTAGCTGCCGCTCGACAGCACATCCTGGCGCATGCGCATGCCGTTGGCCTTCAAGTACACCGTCGCGCAGGTTGCGTCGCGCGGACTCTTCGGGCCGCCGACAAGTTTCATCTCAACCCAGTGATGATGGTCAGGGTTCACGTTGCGCAAAAGCACCGGCGGGCCGTCGACGGGATTGATGACTGCGTCGATCTTGCCGTCGTTGAAGAGGTCGCCGAAGGCCGCGCCGCGCCCCGCGATGACGTCTGCCAGGCCGGTGCCAATGACGGGCTTGATGTACTCGAACTGGCGGTCTTTGCCATTGCGCGAAGGAACGTTGTGAAAGAGGAGCGCGCGCTCGGCCCAGCTTGTGCCCCAGTCGTGCTGGTCCACCTGCGGATAGACGTGCCCGTTGACTTCGAAGAGATCGAGCCAGCCGTCGTTGTCGTAGTCGATGAAGGCGTCGCCCCAGCCGACGAAGGGAATGGTGGTCTGCGCGATTCCTTCCTTGTAACTCACGTCGGTAAAGCTCGCGTCGCCATCGTTGTGGTAGAGAACCTTGTAGTCGTCGCCGAAATCGGTGACGAAGAAGTCGATGAGGCCGTTGTTCTCGTAGTCGCCGGCGGCGATGCCCATTGAGGCGATCTCACGGCCGTCCTTGTTGAGCGCGAAACCGGAGACATAGCTCTGGTCATCAAAGGTTCCATCGCCCTTGTTGATGTAGAGATAGTTCGGCTCGGAGTCATTGCCGACGACCAGGTCGGGCTTGCCGTCGTTGTTGATATCCAGGAAGATCGCGGTGAAGCCGTAGTACTTGTCCTTGTCTTCTACGCCTGCCTTAACGGTGACGTCTTCGAATGTGCCGTCGGGCTTCTGGTGGAAGAGGTGGTCGGGCTCCCCCTGCAGGCCACGCGGGCCGCAGTTTACGTTCGCGCCGCGATAGAGGCACTGGGCATAGCCGACGGCCTTGGTGCCGGCGATGGGAAGGTTAGTGCGATCGAAGTGGACGTAGCCGGTGACGTAGAGATCGAGGCGCCCATCGCCATCGTAATCGCCCCACGTTGAGCCGGGATGCCAGTTGTCGAGCGCTACGCCAAGCTTCTCGGCGACATCGGTGAAAGTGCCGTTGTGATTGTTGCGATAGAGGCGGCTGGGGCCGTAGTTGCCGACGTATATGTCGGGCCACCCGTCGTTGTCGTAGTCGGCCACCGAGCAGCCGTAGCCCCAGCGGTCATTCTCGACGCCGGCTTCTTTCGAGACGTCGGTGAAAGTGCCGTCGTGGTTGTTGCGGAAGAGCGCGGCGTGGGGAGAGGGTTCTTTGCCGTCGAGCGAATCGAAGGTCGCACCGTTGACGAGGTAGATGTCAAGCCAGCCGTCGTTGTTGTAGTCGATCAGGCAGACGCCGGAGCCGTTCGTTTCGACGATGAAGTTCTTCTGGGGCACGCCCATCTTGTGCGTCCAACCGGAAAGGCCTGCCTTTTTCGTGATGTCCTCAAAGACGACCGGGGCTTCGCCAGGCTTGACGAACCCACCCTTGGTGATGGGGTTGTGCTGCTCGTCGTATTGAGCGGGAGCGCCCAGGCCGCCGGCGATGCCGCCCATCTGGCGCGGAGCTGGTTGGCTTTGCGGGGAGGGGGATTGCGGCTGCGTCGATTGTGCGCGGCCCACGATGGAAAGGCCAAGAAAGAAGATGAGAGCAGCCGAAAAAACAGCGCGCAGGCGCGGCAATTGTGAAGTCTCCACGAAACTGCAGTGTATCGCAGCGGACCCGCGCATGGCTCGCAACGACCTATCCGCAAGGGACAGACTCGAAGGGTTGACGGATTCAGGAAGAAAACGTGAGAAACCGGGTTCGGCGGCACGGCGTGAGCAGCCGCCCGGCCGTGTACCGGACTCACGCGTCAGCGGGTCGTGCGGGAAAGATTCACCTTGCCGACTGTGATCCTGATTGCGGGGAGAGTGTGAAACTCAGGAGGCAAATCCACTACCTTCTGGCGCGGGCGACGAATGCGATCCCACATGCGCCGAAGCCATGTGCGCGTCCGGCGATGAATATATACGTGAGTGACGGTCTCAACACGCAGCATAGGTGCGACCCACCGGGAACAGCGGTTTGCGACGGCACCAGCCGTCAAATCACGCGCAGCAGAAGAAGAATCAATACGATCGTGAGAATCAGACTTACGCCCCCGCCGCCATAATAACCCCAACCCGGTCCCGCCCGGTAACCCCCGTAGCCGAATCCGAAGATGAGAATGATCAGAATGATCAATAGAAGCATGCTTTCTCTCCTGCTCTCTGCGTCATGCCATCCCTGCCATTTCAGGCACCGGCATGAAACCACTCAAGCTTGGATGCGCGCTGCGGGTAACGCGGCTTGAAATGTCGGGCGCACGACACCGGGCCCAGCACGAGCAGTTCGGACCACTCTTGCGAACAACCCTGTGATTCCGGACTGCAATCCAAGCTCTGTTGTCGAAAGTGGAGGCTCGAACGTGCGGCCTCGGGAGGTAAAGAAGGATGCTCTGGACGATATTCGTAATCCTCCTGGTTCTGTGGCTTGTTGGACTGGTGAGCAGCTACACGCTGGGCGGGTTTATCCATCTGCTGCTGGTGGCAGCAGTCGTAGTTCTGATTCTGCAGTTGATTTCAGGCCGACGGCCGGTGGTCTGACGCTGCCGGACCCGAAGACGCAGAGACACAGGTGAGACGCGGCGGCTGAACTCGCTCGCGTCTCGAGTTTTTAAAGCAAACAAATGTACGGAGGTGGTGGAATGAATAAGGACACGGTAAAGGGAACAATGGACGATGCGGCTGGCCGAGCCAAGAGGCAGGTTGGCGAGTGGACGGGCGACACCAAGTCCCAGGTGGAAGGCGCAACCCAGCAGGTGAAGGGCAAGGCCGAAAAGGCATGGGGCAATGTGAAGGACGCTGCGCGCGACATGGACCACGGCAACCGCGCCGACGATCGCGAGCGCAAGAACGACCAGAACGCCAATCGGCACTGATCGTTAAGGCTTTGCTCGGTAGCTGTTCCGCCCAAAACCAGTCTTCTAGCGATGCGGGAGCACAGGCTCCCGCATTATTTTGCTTGCGAGCAGGGCAGGCTCCAACCGTTGTTGATTCCTCCGTTGGGATCGGCTCGGCGCGTCGGCGCGTTTCGATTTCGAGCCATGAACAGCCGGTCAATTTCCTCTCGGCGAGGTAACGTCCAAGTTGCGGAAGGGCCTTCCTGCTTGCCTGAAATCGCGACGTCGCGTAAACATATTAGTGAGGGCGGCAAGCTGTGCGCTTTTCGGATCGAGGTGCGTCTTCCGCAGCGATTCCGGCTCACTGACGGTAGAGAGTCCGCCAGCGGACACGTCGGCCTCTCAGACATCTGCCTGGCGCGCCGTGGTACGCGTGCTGCGAAGTCCTGTGGATGCCGTCAGTTGTGCCCTTCTTCCCTCCTGTTGTACCCTCTGCGGCTCGCCTCTGCCGCGCCTTTCGTCGACGCCAATTTGCGATCTTTGCTGGACGGAAATAACGGTCCTTGCGGAGCCGTCTTGCGCCCGTTGCGGCGATGCGCTCGCACTTGCCGACCAGCCGCGCTCCGGGCCGGACCTTTGCCGAGCTTGCCGGCTCGCGCCGCCCGCGTTTGAGGTCGCCGTGGCCTTCGGACCTTACGAGGGCCGAATGCGAGAGGCCATCCATGCCCTGAAGTATGAGCGCATATCACCGGCCGCGCGGCGCATGGGACAGATGCTCGCCATTGCGATCGCGAAGCTGTATGGGCATGCGCCCGCCGAGATGCTCGTGGTGCCGGTGCCGCTGCATCGCTCGAGGCATGCGCGGCGCGGATTCAACCAGGCGCGGGCACTTGGGAGCCACGCCATCGCCGAGCTGAGAAGATCGCACCCGGCGTGGAAGCTTACGCTTGCGCCCGGCACATTGATTCGCCTGCGCGCCACGGAGACCCAGACTGGGCTCAGTCCGCGCCAGCGGCGGTTGAACGTGCGCGGCGCCTTCAAGGTGGCGGATTCCAAGAAAGTTGACGGCCGCCATGTTTTGCTGATCGACGACATCCTTACCACGGGCGCTACCGCGCGCGCCGCATCGCTCGCGCTCAAGCGCGCAGGGGCTGCCGGCGTATGGGTGGCCACGCTTGCGCGTGCGCAGCGGTTTGTCCACCATGCGAGTCCGGCACCCGAGCATGATGACGACGGTGTTGCCGGGAGCGTCGAATTGAAAGGGGCGGCAAGCGAAACAGACAGGCTGCCGGGCAGATTGAACGCATCGGCAGTCGCAGGACACGAAGAAAGTTATTCATCTTTCAGAGGCCAATGACATGTCGCTGGGAAAAGCAATGATTCATGCACGCAAGCAGAAATCGATTGCAAGGGCCACGGCCGCAGCGGGAGATGCGACGATCGTCGCGCATTCGAGCCACATGCTGCAGATGCCGGTGCTGGTGCTTAACGCTTCCTACGAGCCCATCAACATCTGTGGTGCTCGGCGGGCGCTTGTACTGGTGCTCAAGGGCATTGCGCGGACCGAGGAAGAGTTGGCGTTGACGCTGCATGCGCAGCGGGCGCGGATCGCCATGCCTTCGGTGATCCGGCTGCTTGAATACCGCCGCATCCCACACCAGACACGGGCCTTATCGCGCAAGAATATCCTGCTGCGGGACCGCAACACGTGCCAGTACTGCGGCATCGTGCTGGCGTCGAGCGAGTTGACGCTCGATCACGTTGTGCCGAGATCGCGCGGCGGCAATTCCACGTGGGAGAACCTGGTGGCATGCTGCCATGTCTGCAACCGCAGGAAGGGCAACCGGATGCTCACGGAGATCGACGACATGATCCTGCTGCGGGAGCCGCGTCCGTTCAGCCTGCATACGAGCCGGCAGATCATGCGGATGCTGGGGCGCGGTGACGACCGGTGGCGGAAGTACCTGTTCTATTAGATAAGGGGAGGCCGGGGTCGCGCGGATGGCCGCATTGAAGGTTCCGCCTGTCCCGAAGTTCTGTTTTGGAACCTTCCCAGGTGTGGCAAAAACAGGACGCTCCAGCGCCGCTCGAAAACATCCAAACAGTTGATTACCCTCTCCCGATGTGACACACTGAGTCACATGAAGACCATTACCATCCGCGAGCTGCACCAGGAGACTGGCCGGTGGGTCCGGCAGGCATCCTCCGGCGAGGTATTGGTGACCGAGCGCGGGCAGTTGATCGCGAAGATCGTGCCCGCGACCCCACCGCCTGCGAAGCCGTTCTTCGCGGCTCCGCGGTACACGCGGGCATTCCTTCGCCACCGGAAGTCCCTTCGCGGCGGAACGGATGCGACCGACATCGTCAGCCAGGATCGTGACGGGCGAGCCGGGTGATCTACTTCGATACGAGCTACTTGGTTCGCCTTTATTTTGACGAGCCGGGCGCGGACCGGGTTCGAGCCCTGGCCGCGACGGATCACGTGGCTTGCGCCGCGCTAGGGCAGGCCGAGATGATGGCTGCGTTCCATCGCAAACTGCGGGAAGGAGCGATCAAGCCCGCGGCCTATTCTGCTCTGGTTGGCCAGGTCGAGGCGCATATCGAAGCGGGTGCATTCCACTGGCTCACGCAGGATGGGGAGGTTCTTTCGCGAGTCCGCGACGTCTATCGAAAGCTGCCTGGGTCCGTGTTCCTGCGCGGAGCCGACGGCATTCACCTGGGAACGGCGGCTGAGGCGGGGTTCCGTGCCGTCTACTCGAACGATGCGCACCTGCTGGCTTCCGCCAGGCATTTCGGGATTGAGGGCAGGAATGTGATCTGACGGCGGGAGCTGGTGGTCAGCGGATGAGCCGGCAGATCATGCGCATGCTGGGGCGCGGGGACGACCGGTGGCGGAAGTATCTGTTCTATTAGCTTCTCCTGGCCACTCGTCTATTAAGATTTCCCATCATGCGCGAAATCTGGCGTAAGACCGTGGAGATCTTCTGGGAACACCCTGTTCTCTGGCTGCCATTCGTCATTGCTGATCTTTGCACGTTCGCACTCAGTCAGTCTTCGAGCTGGTCTGCGCGGGCAATCCTGTATTCGCAGACGACGAGCCGCTCGGTGCTGGGTGGCAAGTCGGCGATCTACAACCCGGCTGCGATTCACAACGCGTGGATGTATTCAGCTCCGATCGCCGTTGCCGCTCATTATCTGAATGTCTGCCTGCTCACGGCGGCGTTCGTACTCATCGCTCGTGCAACACAATTGATTCTTCAGGAGCAGACAGGTGGGATCGGATTGGCATTTGCCGAGCTGAAGACCAGCTTACGCAGGATCCTCTGGTTTTCGCTGAAGTTCTGCGTGTGCATGATGGCCGGGGCGCTCATTGCGATTCTTCCGACAATGTTGCCGTTGATCGGCCTGCGCCCATTGCCGCACCTCCTGTTCGAAGCGCTGACATGGACATCGGTCCTCGCAGGGACAGCCGTGGTCGCGTGGGTGGCGACGCCAATGGGGATGAAACTCGTGGCGTACCCCGGCATGGCTGCTTCAGCAGACATGGTAGCGCTCGCAAGGAAGTTCGCCTTGGCGGCCGGTGTGGCAAACGTGTTGGCAGGACTGACATATAACGACGCAATTCGGCCTCATCTCCGCTCGCACTCGCGCTTTGAAGGCCACGCTTTGGGAGCCGTGGCTACGTTGGTGATCGATGTTCCCCTGCTGCTGCTGTTTATCGCGCTGGGTATTCTCTTGGCCGGACAGGCAGATTCAGAGGAGGAATTGCATTTGTCCGAACCGGAGCCATTTTAGCCGAGTTGATCTGAGTGAAGGTGGTCATACTCACTCCTCGCGAAGGGCTTGCATGGGTTCTATGGAGGCGGCTTTGTGGGCGGGGAGGAAGGCGGCGGCTAGGCCGATGATCAGGAGCGCTGCGATGACGGCGGCGTAGGTCCAGGTGTCGATGGGTCGGACATGGTAGAGGAAGCTCTGGACGAAGCGGCCGGTGGCGATGGCCAGTACGAGGCCTACGGCGAGGCCGGCGCCGATGAGGATGGTTCCCTGGCGGAGGATGATTTGCGCTACTCCCTTGCGGGTGGCGCCGAGGGCCATGCGGATGCCGATCTCGCGGCGGCGATAGCTGACGAGCTGCGAGAGCACTCCGTAGAGCCCGGCGACGACCATGATGACGGCGAGGCCGGCGAACGAGGCGACGAGATAAAGGGCTAGGCGCTGCGAGAAGGTGTTCTGGTCAACGACTTGCTGCATGGTCTGGAAGTTGTCGAGCGCGAAGCCGGGCGCGGCCTGGTGAAATACGGACCGCATCTCGGCGGCAACCGGGATATTGCCGCGGGTTTTGACGACGAAGTTGACTAGGGTTTTGAGCAGCGCCTGGTAGAAGAGCGACGTGGTGGGGACCTGGCCCTGCGGGATGAAGATGAACGGCGCGGGTTCGCCGCCGACCTGCTTGTCCACCTGGTCGGCGATGATGCCGACGATCGTATAGGGCTTGAGCATTCCCGTGTCTTTGCCGCCGAGGTCGATTTGCTTGCCCAGGGGGTCGGCGTTGGGGAAGTACTTGCGGGCCAGCGTTTCATTGACGACGGCCACGAAGGGCGTGGTGGCAACGTCGGTGTCGGCGATCATGCGGCCGCGGACTACTGGAGTAGACATGGTGCGTGCGTATTCGCCGCTGACGGCGGTGACGCGGGCCTCCGGCTTTTTGTTGGGAGGCGCGGTCTGCCCGACGAAATCGAAGCTCGTTCCCGTATCGATGCCGGATAGAGGCGGTGACGTGATGAGAGCGGCGCTCTCGACGCCGGGTACATGGCGCATGCGCTCCAGAACAGGAAGATATGTGAGGGTTGCGACGGACGGCGGAGCGTTGGCGATGTCCTGTGAGACCGACAAGGCCGAGAAGCCGGCTGCGTCGGCGGGCATGGCGTTGAAGGTGGTAACGTGCGCTGCTTCGAAGCCGAGGCGCGACTGCCCTAGGTTCCAGAGGGTGTGAAAGAGCAGGCCGGTTCCGACGAGCAGGACGGTGGAGAGCGCGACTTCGACGGCGACGAGAATGCCGCTGAGTTTGCCGCTGACCCCGCGCGAACCAAGGCCTCGCGATGCGGACTGGAGCGCTGCCTGCGGATTGGCGCGCGAGGCGAGCAGCGCGGGCAAAAGCGACGAGAGCGCGGTGGTCACGATTGCCACGGCGGCGAGGACAAGGACGATCGTCCAGTGGAGGTGGATGGACTCGCCGCGCGGGATCGTGTCCGGGGGCAGCTTGCGGAGCGCGAGCATGATCAACTCCGCGAGAACCACTGCGACGGCGCAGCCGGAGAGCGAGAGCAGAAGGCCTTCTGCGAGCATCTGGCGGATGAGGCGAGCTTTGGCGGCGCCAAGGGCAGCGCGGACGGCGAACTCCTGCCGGCGGCCGAGGCAGCGGGCGAGGAGCATGTTGCTGACGTTGGCGCAGGCGATGAGGAGCACCAGCGCGAGCGCGGCGAGCAGCGCGTAGAGGACGGGGCGCACTGGGCCGGTGAGGACTTCCTGGTAGAGCCATGCGCGAAGGTGGACGGATGGCTCGTCGGCTTTGAGCGGCATGTGCGCGGCGATGGCGTCGATCTCGTGCTGCGCCTGCTCAAGGTTGGCGCCGGGGCGAAGAACGCCGACCACGTTGAAGAAGTTGTAGCCGCGGCCGCTGAGCATCTCCGGCGTGGGCTGGAGCGGCAGCCACACGCCTTTTTGCATGTCAGCGCCCACGGACTCGGGGAAGCGGAAATCGCCGGGCATGACGCCGACGATGGTGCGCGCCTTGCCGCTGACCTGGACCACTTTGCCGACTATGTTCGGATCGGCGTGGAAGGTTTCGCGCCACAGGCGCTCGGAGAGGATGACGACCGCGGGACCATTGGACTGGCCTTCGGCGTCGCTGAATGCGCGCCCGAGGAGCGGTTGAACGCCGAGCATCGAGAACAGGTTGGTGGTGATGTGCGGCGCAACGACGCTTTGCGAGGCGTCCCCGGTTTGGAGCACGCCGACGTCTTCGTTGTAGCCGGCTACGGACTCGAGCATGCGCGATTGCGATTTGATGTCTGTGTAGTTGAGCCAGGATGTCGCGTTGAAGCTGGGCTTGTCGGTCGCCATTCCGACGGTGATGAGGCGGTTTGCGTGCACGTAGGGCAGCGGGCGCAGCAGGACGCTCTCGATGACGGTGAAGATGGCAGTGTTGGCTCCTACGCCAAGAGCGAGGGTGAGGATGGCGAGGAGGGTCATTCCGCGTGCGGACCGGAGTTGCCGGTAAGCGGAGCGGAGGTCGTAGCCGATGGTCTGCATGGAGCACCCCGGGGAACGCGGCGGGCTGTGGCGTACGTGGCAGCCCGCATGAATGTGAATCCATAGTAGCGCGGCAGCATATATTTGCAGAGTTGATGGTCCCCGATACGGAGGAGCAAATGGGCGGGAACGGGCGGGTGGTGTTTCGAGGAGCGCGAATCTTTGACGGCGATTCGGCAAAGCTGATTGACGGCGCAACGGTGGTGGTGAAGAGCGGCGCGATGGAGGAAGTGACGGCGGAGCCAATCGAGGCGGGACAGGGCGACGAGGTAGTGGAATGCGGAGGGCGCGTGTTGATGCCGGGGTTCATCGACGCGCACGTGCACGTGTATGCGGCGGGACTGAACCTCGTGCGGCTGGCGCAGCTGCCGGTGTCGTACCTGGCGCACTATGCGGCGGTGTTTCTAAAGGCGTGCCTGGATCGCGGGTTTACGACGGTGCGGGACGTGGGCGGCGGCGATGTGGGGATTGCGACGGCGATACGCGAGGGGCTACTGAAGGATGTGCCGCGCCTGATTTATGGGGGCCGCGTGATTTCGCAGACGGGCGGGCACGGGGATTTCAGGCCCGGGGATCACGCGCTGGATGGGATGGTGTGCTGCGGGTGCGGGTTCCACTCCGATCCGATGGCGGTGGTGGCTGACGGGGCCGATGCGGTGAGGCGTGCGGTGCGGGAGGAACTGCGGCGGGGCGCGGCGCACATCAAGATCATGGCTTCGGGAGGGATAGCATCGCCGACGGATCCGCTGGACAAGTGCCAGTACTCAGACGAGGAGATTCGCGCGGCGGTGGACGAGGCGACGAGGGCGGGCAAGTACGTGGCGGCGCACTGCCACCCGGCGGAGGCGGTGAAGAGGGCGGCGGCGCTCGGAATACGGTCGATTGAGCACGCGACGCTGATCGACCAGGAGACGGCGGAGTTTGTGGCGGAGAAGGGCGCGTTCGCGGTGCCGACGATGGCGACGCTCTTTGCGCTGAAGGAAGAGGGCAAGGAGCTCGGGCTACCGCAGGCGAGCGTGGACAAGCTGATGCGGATAGGGGATGCCGCGCTCGGGGGTCTCGAGACGATGCACCGGGCAGGCGTGAAGATGGGGCTGGGGACCGATCTGCTGGGAGCGCAGCACGTGCGGCAGTCGACTGAGTTCACGTTGCGGAGGCGGGTGCTGCCGGCGGTCGAGGTGCTGCGAGCGGCATGCGCGGTGAATGCGGAGCTCGTGGGCGAGACCGGGCGGCTCGGTTGCGTGCGCAAGGGCGCAGCGGCGGACCTGGTGGTGGTGGAGGGAAATCCTCTGGAAGATATTGCGGTGCTGGGGCGCGGTGGGGACGGGCTCGCCGTGATCATGAAGGACGGGCGATTTCACAAGCGGACATTGTGATTCGAATCACCTTTTGGGGACGAGCGCGTTCATGCCTCGGGAGTCAGAAGTAAAGATGACCAAGGAGTATGAACGTTGATTCTTTCGGGGCGTGCGCTTGTAGTACCATGATCGCCAGATTTCCAACTGTCCTCCCGGCCAGGCCGAACGGTGCGCCTATGGGAACCTCCCTCATGTCGGGGCGCATCGGCGTGTGTCTTCCGCCGGGTTGGCGCCAACGAGCCGGGCACCGCTCGGCGAGGACGAATAATGCGAAGAGTATTAGTATCCCTGATCTCCGGATTGCTGGTTGTCGTCTGCGGATGCACCAAGGGAAATTTCCAAGCGGCTCCGGCTCCGACCCGGCTCACCGCCCCAACAGGTTTGACGGCCACAGCAGGTGACAAGCAGGTAGCGCTCACTTGGACTGCGGTGGGCGGAGCCCATTCGTATGGCGTTTACTATTCCACGAGTACGGGAGTCACGCAGTACAACGGCACCAAGCTTTTTGCAAGCAGCACTCCTAATTTCACGGTCACCGGCCTGACCGACGGCACTCCGTATTACTTCGTAGTGACGGCCCTGGGCGATGCTGGAGAATCGTCGGCATCAAACCAGGCCACAGCCACGCCTGTGCCTCCGGTTCCGGCAGCTCCGACAGCCGTGACAGCCACGGCGGGCCCGAATTCAGTTGCTCTGAGCTGGACTGCGTCGGCGGGCGCCACCTCGTATAACGTTTATTACTCCACGAGTTCGACGATCGCGGTCGGTGGCGGAACCAAGGTGAGCGGAATCACCGCCTCGCCAACGACGGTGACCGGCCTGACCACGGGGACGGCTTATTACTTCATCGTGACGGCAGTGAATGCGGGCGGCGAATCGCCGGCCTCGACAGCAGCAAGCGCGACGCCGACAGGTTCATCTGCCATTTCACTGACACCCGGAACGCCGGGTTCGGCGACGGTGCCCTTTGGGGGTGCAAATTCCCTGACCTTCAACTTCCCGGGCAATGCGGTGTCGTCGCCGGCGAGCGTTGGCATCAATCCTGTGACCCAGGCCAATCTGCCAGCGCCCCTCAGCATCAAGACGCGGGCCAACGCAGTGGCCTCACCGATGGTGCAGGCCGGAGATACATTCGTCCTTGCGTTCGACCTCACAATCGATCCCACGGCGATTACGGTGTTCAATGTGCCGGTGGGGATCAGCGGGACCGTCGATCCCACGGTTTCCTCGGTGGGCGTGACGCTGAACCTCGCGATGTGGAACGGAACCCAGTGGGTGGATCTGGCCACGTTCGTGGTGGGGGCGAATGGCGCCATCAGCCAGAACCTGCCCTCCACTTCGCTGCCCGGCCTGCTGCAACCCGGCGAGTACCTGCTGTATCAGCCTGCGAAGGGCACCAGCACAGCGGTCTCGAACCTGGGCATCGTGCTCATGGCCGATGACGGCGGGGGAATGGCCGACGGGCAGAATGGACTGCAGGTCGTGAATCTCTACGACACGAAGGGCAATCTCCTCAGCACGCCGGTGATTTCCTATCTGGATTACGCGAATCAGGGAGACCTGGATGGACAAGCCCTGACGCCTGATGGCTCTGAAGGCATTATGGTGGACGGCGGCAACCAACTGAGCTTCTTCTCAGGGGCGCAGACGGGAATTCCGGTGGCCTCAAAGAACATGCTCGATGTTTCTACCTGGGGCACCGACGGTGACTCGGTGGGCATCCTTCCCAATGGCGATGAAGCCGTTGTTTCGCTGGACGACAACAGCCAGCTGCTTGTGGTCTCGGGAATCATCTCGGGTAACGCGGTTGCAGCGGAAACCCTTGCACTTCCCAATGACCGGGATGGAGTGGTGGTCTCGGGCGATGGGAAGGTGCTGCTCGCCCGCGGTTCATCGGGATTGACGGTGTTTTCGGTTTCGGGCATCACTCCCGTAGCGGGAAGCATCGGTGGAACGGTGGCGCACAGCTATACCCAGGTGAAGGACATTCCGGCACTGGGCACCAACGGGGACATTGAAGACGGCAGGGACGGCATGGCGATCAGCCCGACCGACTCGTCGCAAGCCGTGCTGCTCTTCCCGTCTTCCGGTGACGTCCAGCTGGTGACGGGCCTGCCCGCGGCTCCGGTGGCCGGGACACCGGTTACGCTTCCGAGCGGAGCGATGCCGGTGGCGGTAGCCATCAGTCCGGACGGCAAGCTCGCAGTCGTAGGCACCCAGGGACAGGGTCTGTTCCTCTTCTCCGGGGTGGACACGGGTACGCTCACGCTGGTTGGGACCGCCTATTCACCCAGCTATAGCCTTGGGGGCAATTCGGTCGCGCTGCAGACTGTCACGACTCTGGGAATCACGCTCGACGGCAAGTATGTCGTAGCTGGTGACCAGGGCAACGGCGCGCTTGTTGTGATTCCGTTCACGGGCGCCGGATTTGCCAACGCGCCAGCCAGCGTACTGGGGAAGGTCGCCATCCCGTACAACGATCAGCTACTGATCCACTAGCCCTTCATCATCACGCTTCGCGGGCCGGTCCTTCTTCACGGACCGGCCCCTTTTGTTTTCCGGGTCGAAGAATTCGCCTGGCGCATCCTGACGAGTTCAAACGAAAGCATCGGGAACCGCCAAGTTGGTGAATCCTGCGGGGGGCTCCCGCCATCTTTCGAACACGGCTAAACGGCGTTATCGGCCGGCTGCTCGCCTGCCGCGATCACTTCCCCAAGGAGGGTCAATGAAGATTGCAGCTATGGTTGCCCGCATTCTGCTCGGGCTACTGATGGTGTTTGCCGGGTCGAACCACCTGTACGCTTTTATGCCTTCGCCGCCGCCACCACCTGGGCTCGCGGGCCAGTTTGTGACAGTGATGACGTCGTCGCACTACCTTTTCATCGTCGGAATCTGCGAGGTGGTGCCGGGAATACTGCTGCTTGTGAACCGGTATATCCCTCTGGCGCTGACGGTGCTGGGGGCGGTGATCGTGAATATTCTGCTCACCGGCATTCTGCTTGCGCCTGTTGGAATTCCAGCGGGAGTTGTCGCGGCGATCCTCTGGTTCGTGGTGTTCTGGCGGGTGCGCGCGGCGTTTGCGGGAATCTTTGAGGCGAGAGTGGCGGCTTGATGCCCTAAGACGGCCCGAGGAGTGCATCTCTACAATTGATCGCGGATGATTCAGTACATCTATCTCGGACGCGTAGCGTACGACGAGGCGCTCAAGCTGCAGGAAGAACTGGTGGAGCTGCGGCGCAACGATCGCATCGGCAACGTGCTGCTGCTGCTCGAGCATCCGCCGGTGCTTACGCTGGGGCGGCATGCGAACCGCGCGAATGTTCTCGCTACCGACGAGATGCTGGCGGCGCGGGGCGTGACTCTGCACCAGATCAACCGCGGCGGGGACGTGACGTATCACGGGCCTGGACAGCTGGTCGGGTATCCAGTCTTCGATCTGCGGACGTTTAACAATCCAGGCGGCGGGCGCATGGGGCCGGTGGACTTTGTGCGCGAGATGGAAGAGGCGCTGATCCGCTTGTGCGCCGTGTATGGCGTGCGCGCGGGGCGGATCGCGGGGCTGACGGGAGTGTGGTGCCCTGGCATTGCATGCGGCGGCTCTTTGGAGGAGAGTCGTGAGACATCGGCGAAGATTGGCGCCATCGGGATTCATGTGTCGCGCGGGATCACGTCGCATGGATTTGCGTTCAACGTGAGGACCGATCTCGAATATTTTCGATTGATCAACCCGTGCGGCATCACGGACAAGCCGGTTACGAGCCTGGAACGCGAAGCGGCGGACCCGGCGATGCCGCCGGGGCTGGAGGCGATTGCGCACGAGGCGGCGCGGCAGTTCGGTCACGTGTTCAAGCGGCAGGTGACGGAGCTTGAGAGCCTGGGGGCGCTGCGGAACTCGCATGGCTGCGAGGCGAAGGCGGGAGAGATTGCCGGGCCTGAGCCGGGGCAGGATACGCCGGCGCAGCGGCCGGAGGGACTGGAGCGGCTGAGGGATGACGCTGAGCGGCCAGTGCGGGCGTAAGGATTAAGCAGGCTGTTCGGGGTGTGTGGTCAGACGTTTATAATCCCCGCTGGAACGGGCGCTTCTTCGGAGTCCCCCAAAGCGCGGAGAGAATGCTAGATGGCAATCGACGTGGTCATGCCGCAGATGGGCGAATCGATCTTCGAGGGCACCATTACCAAGTGGCTGAAGAAGCCTGGCGATTCGGTTCAGAAGGACGAGCCGCTGTTCGAGATTTCGACGGACAAGGTGGATGCGGAGATTCCCGCGCCTGCGGCGGGGGTGTTGTCCGAGATCAAGATACCTGAAGGCGAAACGGTGCAGGTGAACACAGTGGTGGCCGTGATTGCCGAAGGTGCGGGCGAGGCGAAGGCTGCGGCTCCGCAGCAGGGGAGTAAGCCGGCACCAGAGGCGGCTCCCCCGGCGCACACCTATTTCGAAGTTTCAGGGGAATCGACGGCTCCGCGAGGCGCGACCGAAGTGGTGATGCCGCAGATGGGCGAGTCGATCTTCGAGGGCACGATCACGAAGTGGCTCAAGAAGGCGGGAGACACGGTCCAGAAGGACGAGCCGCTGTTCGAGATTTCGACGGACAAAGTGGATGCGGAGATTCCTGCGCCGGTAGCGGGGGTGCTGACGGAGATCAGGATTCCCGAAGGCGAGACCGTGCAGGTGAACACCGTGGTGGCGGTGATCGGGGGAAGGCAGGCTGTGGCGCAGCCGGATGGCAGCCCAGCGCGAACGGCGACTGCGGCGGTGGAAGCCCGGGCCGCGGCGAAGCCATCGCCCGCAGAGGTTGCGACGCAGAGGCCAGAGTCCGACGATCAGCCTTTCCGGTCTTCGCCGTTGGTGCGGAAGATGGCGCGGGAGCACGAACTGGACCTGCGGAAGATCAGCGGGACGGGCGCGAACGGGCGGATCACCAAGGACGATGTGCTCAGACACCTGAAGGAGGGCGCAGCGGCGCCGGCCGCGGAGCAGATCCCGGCGGCGTCAGAGACGGTGACCCTGGCGGCAGTGGTTTCGCCCGGAACTGCCGCGAGAGCTGAAACGGCCCCGCGGCCGGAGGGCGAGGTCAAACTCGAGGGCAGGCTCGAGCCGATGTCGCGGATGCGGTCGATCATTGCCGAGCGCATGGCGGAGAGCAGCAGAACGATTCCGCACGCTTACATGATGTACCGCGTCGACATGACGCGCATCGTGCGGCTGCGCGAGCGCGAGAAGGCGGCGTTCGAAAAGCGGCATGGGGTCAAGCTGACGTACATGCCGTTCATCGCGATAGCGGCGATCGAGGCGATGCGGAAGTTTCCGATTGTGAATTCATCGCTCGAGGGGAACGCTATCCGGTATCACGATCATGTGCAGCTGGGGATGGCGGTGGCGCTGGACTGGGGGCTGATCGTACCGGTGATCCGCGAGGCGGAGCGGCGGAGCTTCAGCGAGGTGGCCAAAACGATGGCGGACCTTGCGGAGCGCGCACGGACCAAGAAGCTGAAGCCCGAGGAGGCCTCGGGGTCGACGTTTACTCTGACGAACT
This sequence comes from Occallatibacter sp., assembly GCA_035263625.1. Classification (GTDB taxonomy): domain Bacteria; phylum Acidobacteriota; class Terriglobia; order Terriglobales; family Acidobacteriaceae; genus Telmatobacter. Next base: position 458,328 of record DATFRB010000070.1, on the reverse strand, counting down.
TCGGCGTGTTCGGGGGCGAGTTCGGGACGCCGATCATCAACCCGCCGGAGGCGGCGATCCTGGCGATCGGCATGCTGAAGAAGGAACCGGTGGTGCTGACGGATGCGGAAGGCAACGACACGATCGCGATCCGGTCGATGCAGCAGTTCTGCCTGGGGTTCGATCACCGGCTGATCGATGGGGCCGACGCGGGGCGGTATATGACGGCGTTCAAGGATGCGCTGGAGGGGTGGGGCGGGGAGATTGGATAGCGAGTCAGTGAGTTGGCAAGTCGGCAAGTCAGTGCGGCGGCTGTCGGATTGCCTGCTATGTTGAATCCGGTTTGCGATTCCCTGCTTGCCTCTCCAGATATTCCTCAATTAGCCGCGATTCCTGGTACGCACTTTCCAAGGTGGGATACCAGCAGTAATCTGCGTCAAAATCTAGGTGCGAAAGGAAAACAAGTCCCCACGAGTGATCGGGTGCAAAACCATAATCTGAAAACACGATCCCGTAATCATAGCGAGAGCTTTCGGCAACCATCCAGACCGGGTAGTCTGCAGGTGGTTTCGCCCAATTCCAAAATCTCATCTCAACCCGCGGCTCAACCAGGAATGATGAGAGACCCTGAACGATGGTGGCGTCGCTAATCTTCCGCAATTGAGCTTCAACAAGAAGGCGCACTTCGTCTGTCGTTCTGTCTGGTACGGGACTGAGATTCACCTTTGATTCCTCCCTCCTCGATTGCGAGGGCAGCATCTGTCATCTTCCGGCCCAGGCGATGCCGTCGGAGTTGCTGCCGTCCTGGATGGTGCGGGTGATCTTCCAGGCGGCTAGGTCGAGTTCGGCGACCTGGTGCGAGCCGACGCAGGAGATGTAGGCGATTTTGCCATCGGGGCGGGCGAGGACTTCTTGTGGATCTGCGGGCGTGGCAATGTTGCGCACGACCTGCATGGTGCTCAGATCTACGACTGCGAGCTTTCCGGCCGAGGGCATCGTAACGAGGAGGTAGCGGCCGTCGAGCGTGGGCGCGGTGCCGTAGGCGACGGCTTCGAGGGGGATCCAGCGGGCAACTTTGTTGGCGGCGGTGTCGATGACGGCGAGGCGGGGCTTCGTCTGGTCGGCGGTGAAAACCCACTTATCGTCGGGCGTGATGGAGATGCGCTGCGTATTGCGCGAAATGGGAATGATGTCAATGGTTTTTCGGTTGGGGATGTCGAGGACGGAGACGGTTCCGGGGCCGACGTTGGCGGTATAGCCGCGTAGGCCGTCACGGGAGAGCACGAGCATGTGGCTTTCAGGCTGGCCGGTGGGAATGGAGCCGACGATGCGGAGAGTTTTGGGATCGATGAGCGTGACAGACTGGTCGAGCTCGGTGGTGACGTAGAGCAGGCCGTCTTTGGGTCCAAAGAGCGGCATGTGGGGACGTACGCCGTGGCCGAAGTCGACCGTGCCGACAATCTTTTGCGAAGCGACGTCGATGACGACGAGTTTCGTGCCGTTGGTTCCGGGGCGTCCCACGCCGGAGTTGCCGTAGATGGGAACGTAGGCGAGGCGGCCGTCGGGCGAGGCGATGACTTCGTGGCCTGTGACGCCGGTTTCGGGCACCGTGGCGATGAGCTTGCCGGCAATGGGATCGATGATGCCGAGAGAGGCTTCGCCCTTCTGCGCGACGAGCAGGCGGGGCTGCTGGGCAAGAGCTGAGGGAGCGAGAGCGCAAAGCAGCGAGAGGGCAAAGAGCGGAAGTCTCATGAATTCTCCCGTGCTCAACCGCCATTTTCGTGGAGCAGGCGTTCGAGGCGGGTGAGGAAGGGCTGCTGGGCGGTGAATATGTGGGCGCGGGCTTCGTCGAGGGTGAACCAGGCGCCTCGGTCGACCTCGGGGATGTCGATCATGCGGCCGGAGCGGGGCGGCCACTCGACTTCGCAGTGATTGCTGACGAGGTTTGCGGGATCGCAGTCGCCTTCGACGGCCCACGCGGTGACGACCTTGCCGGAGTTCTGGGTGACTTCGCCGAGCTCGAGGAATTTGCTTTCGACTTTGAAGCTGGTTTCCTCTTCGAACTCGCGAATGGCGGCGGCGAGGGGTTTTTCGCCGGGTTCGTATTCTCCCTTGGGGACCGTCCACGCGGCGAGGTTTTTCTTCGCCCAGAACGGGCCGCCGGGGTGGACGAGGAAGACTTCGAGGGCGCCGTTGCGGCGGCGGTACATCAGGAGGCCTGCGCTGCGTTTGGGCATGGATCCTCGGAGGGGCAGCAAGTCGGCAAGTCGGCGAGTGGGCGTGGCAGCCGTTGAGTTAGTCAGCGCAGGGTGGCGGTGACCGAGGAGCCTGAGTATTGAAGCTCCTTGTCTACCTGCGATTCTACGCCGGGGCCGGCGGCGTTGCCCGGTGCTACGACGACGATGCGGAAGGTGCGCACGACGGGCATGTTGGGGTAGCTGCCCTGGCGAGCGCCGATGGTGAGCGTCGCTGTGGCTTCGTCCCAGTGGAGCGGAATCAAAGCATGCGCGCCCTTCTCGTAATCGTAGTTATCGCCCTCGTCTTCGTAGAGGTTGAAGTCGGCGTTGGTGCCGGGATAGATGCGCAGGGTGATGGGGGCGTCGGGAGACTGCGAGGCGTATTCGACTTCGGGGCCGAGTGGCAGGATGGAACCGGCCTTGACGTAGAGAGGGATGCGGTCGAGCGGGGCCTGGGCCGTGATCTCGTGGCCGCCGGGGAGCTTGTCGCCGGTCCAGAAGTCGTACCAGGCGGGAGCGGGCGGAAGGTAGACGGTGCGCGATGTCGCGGCCTGCTGCGTGACGGGGCTGACGAGGAGGGATGGCCCGAAGAGGAATTCGTCGCCGATGTCGCGGACCTTCTCGTCATCGCGCCAGTCCATGACGAGCGGACGCATCGGGGTGTAATCGGAATTGGTGACCATCCAAGCGAGCGAGTAGGTGTAGGGCAGCAGGCGGTAGCGGAGCTTGTCGTAGGCGACGAGAGTGGGCGTCTGCGGGCCGTAGGAGAAGATCTCGTTGGTGTTGTTGGAGCGGTGTCCGTGGGTGCGCATGATGGGGCAGAATGTTCCGAACTCGAACCAGCGCGTGTAGAGCTCCTGGTAGGCGGGGTCGCGGGTATCGCGCTCGTAGGGCCAGCCGTAGCCGGCGATATCGGTGGTCCAGTAGGGGATGCCGGAGAGCTCGAAGTTGAGGCCGGCGGGGATCTGGTGCTGAAAGGTGCGCCATGTGCCGGTGACGTCTCCTGACCAGATGGTGGTGGCGTATCGCTGCTGGCCGGCGAAGGCGGAGCGGGTGAGGAGGAAGACGCGCTTGCGGTCGGTGGCCGCGCGCCAGTGGTCGTAGACGCCGCCGGTGTGCATGAGCGGGTAGATGTTGGTGTAGCGCGTGCCGTTTCCGATGGAAAGCTGCGTGTTGTCGAGCGTTCCGTCGCTCGTGCCGTCGCAGCACTCGGGCTCGGAGCTGTCGAGCCAGAAGCCGTCCCATCCCTGTGCGAACATTTTGCCGATGAGTAGATTCCAGTAGGCGTCGCGGGCCTTCGGGTTGGTGGGGTCGTAGATGGTGATGTTGGGGATGGTGAGGCCGTCGGCCTTCATCGTCTGGTAGGTATTGGATTTCGGATCGAGCATGGCCCAGACGGAGATGATGGCGTGGAAATGCTCGTCGTGGAGTTTCCGGATTGCGCCGGGGACGTCGGGATATGGCTTGAGGTACTCGTCGTGGAAGATCGGATCGCCCTGGAGCTTCCACCAGAACCAGTCCTGAACGATGAGGTCGAGGGGCGCGTGCTGGTCGCGGTACTCCTGGGCGACGTCGAGGAGCTCCTTGGCGGAGCGGTAGCGGTCTTTGGATTGAACGAAGCCGTAGGCCCACTTGCCGAAGAGCGGGGCGTGGCCGGTGAGATCGCGGTAGTGGTGGATGACCTGGTCGAACTCGGGGCCGTAGAGGAAGTAGTAGTCGATGGCGTCGGCGGCGAGGGCGCTGAGGGTCATCTCGGTGGGAAAGCGGTTGTCGAACCAGGAGTGCGAGGCAGTGTTCCAGAGGATGCCGTAGCCGTTGGTGGAGAGAAGCAGCGGCAGGGCGACATCGGTGTTGGCCTGAGCGAGTTCGACAACGGCGCCGCGATAGTTGAAGAGTCCGGCCTGGTGCTGGCCGAGGCCGTAGAAGCCTTCGGTGGGGCCGAGGAAGAAGCGGGTTTTAGTGTGGTAGACCTTTTCGCCGTTGACGGTGTCGGGGGTGTAGACGCGCGAGGCTGCCGCGGGGAAGTCGATGCCGTTGGGGCCGCGGCGGTCCATTTCGGTGAGGAGAGTTTTGCCGTCGGCGGTGTGGAAGGAGAGGACGCCGTTGCGCAGCTGGATTTCGACTTTGAGATCGGACGTTGTTAGAGTGGCGATTTTGTCGGTCTGCGCGAACTGGAAAGGGACTGGCGTGCAGGGGGCGACGATCCAGGGGGCGTGGGGCGAAGCCGATGCGGGATCGCCCGGGCCGGCGACGATGTGGAGGACTCCGAGGGCGCAGACGCTGATGCGGACGGTCTCGGAGCCGTTGCGGGCGACCATGCCGGTGGCGTCGGATGTGGCCGTGTAAGGGACGAGGTCGGCGGTGAAGGCCTTATTCGTCAACGCAAGAGTTGCAGAGAGGGCGAGAAGCACGGCAGTGGTGCTGAGTCTTTGCATGACAGGCTCCCAGCGGTGCGCGAGGCGAAGGGCCGCCGCGGGCAGAGGCTTTCAATCCTGAAATCGTTTTCGGGAGCCATGATACCCCGGAGGGCGTGTGGGAGAATGGCTATTTCCGGAGGATGCGGTGAAGACGAGTTACTGGGTTGGAGTGTGCGCGGCGCGGCGGGTGCCTGTTGTTGTGGTGGTGATCGTTTGCGGATTGTGGAGCGTGGCGATGCGGGCACAGGGCTTCACGGTGGAGCAGGCGCTGAACGCGCCGTTCAGTTCTGAGCTGCGGGCGGCGCCGGCGGGGAAACGTGTTGCGTGGGAGGCAAACATCGGCGGGCGGCGCAACCTGTGGGTTGCCGAGCCGTCGGCGACCAGCGACGGCTACGCATCGCGGCAAGTGACGCACTACCTGGAGGACGACGGGCAGGAGTTGAGCGCGCCCGAATGGACGCCCGACGGAAAATCGATTGTGTATGTGCGTGGGAGCAGCGCGCAGGGCGAGGGGCATCCGGTGCCGAATCCGGGGTGGTTCCCACTGGGGGCGAAGCAGCAGGTGTGGGTCGTTGGAATTGATGACGCCGAGCCGCGGCTGCTAGCCGAGGGACACGGGGCGGCAGTGTCGCCGGATGGGAAGACGGTGGCGTACATCCTTAAGGATCAGGTGTGGGAGGTGCGGCTGGACGACGCGAAGGCGAAACCGGAGCAGCTTTTGGAGACGCGCGGTTCGGCGAGGGGGCTGCGGTGGTCGCCTGATGGGGCGCGGATTGCGTTTGTGAGCGACCGGGACGACCACAGCTTTATTGCGGTTTACTCGTTTGCGCAAAAGACCGTGATGTATCTCGACCCGTCGACGGATCACGACCAGTCGCCGGTGTGGTCGCCGGATTCGACGCGAGTGGCGTTTTTACGGATTCCGGGCGGCAAGAACGCGCTGTTGTTTGTGCCGCACCGGACGGCGCTGCCCTGGTCGATCAGGATTGCGGATGCGGCAACAGGCGTGGGGCGGGAGGTGTGGAAGACGGAAGAGGGCGAGGGCAGCGCGTACCGGGAGACGGATTCGGAGGATCAGCTGCACTGGGCCGCTGGGGACCGGATCGTGTTTCCGTGGGAGATGGGCGGCTGGCTGCGGCTGTGGGCCGCTCCTGCGAAGGGTGGAGCAGGCAAGCTGCTGACGCCTGGCGCGGGATTCGAAGTGGAGCACGTGTCGCTTTCGAGCGACCGGAAGACGCTGGTGGTTGATTCGAATCAGGTCAAGTCGGACCAGCTCGACGTGGACCGGCGGCACGTGTGGCGCGTGACGTTCGACGGCAAAGGCGGGTTCACGCCGGCCGAGGAGATCACGAGCGGCGACGGAATCGAGACGCAGCCTGTTGTGGAGAGCGATGGAACGACTGTGGCGGTACTGCGATCGGATGCGCGGTTGCCGATGCGGGCCGCGGTGGCGGAAAACGGAAAGCTCGTTGACCTCGCTTCGCAGGCTGTTTCGCAGGATTTTCCCGCGGCGAAACTTGTTGTACCGAAGCAGGTGATCTTTTCGGCGGCGGACGGGATGCAGATTCACGGGCAGCTTTTTCTGCCTGCGGATATGAAAGCAGGGGAGCGGCGGCCGGCGGCGGTGTTCTTTCACGGCGGGAGCCAGCGGCAGATGCTGCTTGGCTGGCATTACATGGAGTACTACTCGAATGCCTATGCGATGAACCAGTACCTGGCGAGCAAAGGGTACGTGGTGCTGAGCGTGAACTACCGCAGCGGTATCGGGTACGGGCTTAACTTCAGGGAGGCGCTGAACTACGGGGCAGATGGAGCGAGCGAGTTCAACGACGTGATGGGAGCGGGATTGTATCTGCGGAGCCGGCCGGACGTGGATGGGGCGCGGATCGCCGTTTGGGGCGGGAGCTATGGCGGCTACCTGACTGCCCTTGCGCTTTCGCGCGCTTCAAACCTCTTTGCCGCGGGCGTGGACATGCACGGGGTCCACGATTGGAACCTGGAGATGCCGACGTTTGTGCCGAACTACGATCCGCGGGAGCGGGAAGCAATTGCGCGAAGGGCGTTTGAGTCGTCTCCGATGTCGACGGTGTCGACCTGGAAATCGCCGGTGCTGCTGATCCAGGGCGACGACGACCGCAACGTGCCGTTTGCGGAGACGGTGCAGCTTGCCGAGGCTCTGCGCAGGCAGAAGGTGGATTTCGAGGAACTGGTGTTTCCGGACGAGATTCACGATTTTCTACTGCGGCGGGATTGGGTGCGGGCGTACGAGGCAGGGGCGGAGTTTCTGGACCGGAAGATGCGGAGCAAGTCAGCAAGTCAGCAGGTTGGCGAGTCAGCACGCTAACGCGGGGTCCGGAGCCGGGTTGTGCGCAAGGGGCGAACGGGAGCATACTGCCTGAACCGGGAGGTCCGGAGCCGGGGGATTCTGTGCAGGCGCGAGTGCGAGAGCGCAGATCCGGTAAGGGGTTTGCCTTCTGAACGATGGCACCGGGCGAAAGGGTGCGGCTGTGCGCGCACCTGATTGCGTGCAATGAGCGTCTACCGCAGTACAGGACCGGATCATGGCGGGTGGGCCGGTCTGGAGGATATCCCCGATGGCCGCAACAGCCCCTCTTCCCCAGACGCTGGGGGAATTGCGCTCAAGCTCCCTGTTCAAAGAGGAACGCCTGCGCGCGCGCTCGATCAAAGACGAGATGCGCGGCAACCTGATCGCGAAGCTCGAGGCCCGGGGGACGGTGTTTCCCGGAATTGTGGGCTTCGACGATACGGTGGTGCCGCAGATTGTGAACGCGGTGCTGTCGCGGCAGAACTTCATTTTGCTTGGCTTGCGCGGGCAGGCGAAGAGCCGGATTCTTCGCGCGCTGACGAGCCTGCTGGATGAGCATCTGCCCTATGTGAAGGGGTGCGAGATCCGTGACAATCCGTATGCGCCGCTGTGCAGACGCTGCCAGAACCTGATTGCCGAACGCGGCGACGCAACGCCGATTGCATACATCGGACGGAATGAGCGTTACGTGGAGAAGCTGGCGACCCCGGATGTAACGGTGGCGGACCTGATAGGCGATCTCGACCCGATCAAGGCGGCGCGGGGCGGCGAAGACCTGGGCAGCGAGTTGACGATGCACTATGGGCTGCTGCCGAGGGCGAACCGCGGGATCTTCGCGATCAATGAGCTGCCGGACCTGGCGAGCAAGATCCAGGTGGCTCTGTTCAACATCATGCAGGAAGGCGACGTCCAGATCAAAGGCTACCCGGTGCGGCTGGAGCTGGATGTGGCGCTGGTGTTCAGCGCGAACCCCGAGGACTACACGGCGCGCGGCAAGATCGTGACACCGCTGAAGGACCGCATCGGGTCGGAGATTCGCACGCATTATCCCGAGACGCTCGAAGAGGGCATGGCGATTACCGCGCAGGAGGCCTGGCAGGAGCGCGCTCAGGCACGGATCGAAGTGCCCGGGTATGTGCGAGAGATCGTGGAGCAGGTGGCGTTCAGCGCGCGCGACGACAAGCGCGTGGACAAGCGCAGCGGCGTGAGCCAGCGGCTGCCGATCGCGACTCTTGAACTTGTGATTTCAAATGCGGAACGGCGAGCGCTGGCGACAGGAGAGAAAACCGTGGTTCCGCGGGTGAGCGATGTGTATGCGGCGGCGCCAGGGATTTCAGGCAAGCTCGAACTTGAATACGAAGGGGAACTGCGCGGGGCCGACACCGTGGTGCAGGAGCTGATCCGCACGGCCGCGGGCAAGATCTACGACCGCTATTTTGCCGGCGTAGACACGGAGCAGATCGAGTTGTGGTTCAACCTGGGCGGAATGATCAAACTCGAGGAGACGCAAGAGGCCGAAGCTACGCTGAAGGAGTTGAAGGGGATCCAGGGGTTGCTGGAAAAGCTCTCGGCGATTGGCGTGAAGGCATCGGATGGGCCAGCGAAGGTAGTGGCGGCGGCGGAGTTTCTTCTCGAGGGGATGGTGGCTCATCGCAAGCTGAGCCGCAATGAGGAGCATGGATTCGTTGCGCAGAAGCAGGTGCCGCGCAAGCAGGAGCGGCCGAACGTGGAAGTTGAATACGAAGATTGGGAACGGTCGCGACGGACGAGAAGGGGTGGGTACAACTAGGAAGTAGGGAATAGGCATTAGGGACTAGAGATGAAGCGGGTTCAATACAGCAAGTACACCGGCGATCCGGCGGGGGAGATTGACCTCGAGGGAATGCTGCAGGCGCTTTCGGACTACCTGCTGAATTCGGGCTTCTACGATCCGTTTGCGCGCTTCCAGGACCTGGATTACACGCTCGACGATTTGCGCGAGGCGCTGCGCAGGGCGCTCGAGGCGGGCGATTTTCTCGACGAGGCGATGCGGGAGAAGCTCGAGCAGATGGTGGCGGACGGAACGCTCGACGACTTGATCGACAAGCTGATCAAGCGGATGGAGCGCGAGAACTATATCTCCGCGTCGCGGCCCGAAGATGCCGAAAACTCGCCAGTCAACGGTCGCAATGGGCCGGCAAGTGAGGCGCGGTTCGAAGTGACGGACAAGAGCCTGGATTTTCTCGGGTTCAAGGCGCTGCGCGACCTTCTCGGATCGCTGGGCAAGTCGAGCTACGGGCGTCACGACACTCGCCACTGGGCGACGGGCGTGGAGACGAGCGGGGCGTCGCGGCGGTACGAGTTTGGAGACACTCTGAACCTTGATACGACGGAGACTCTAAAGTCTGCGATCGCTCGCGATGGGCTGCGGCTGCCGATCGCGCTCGAATACGACGACCTGCAGGTGCACCAGTGCGAGTACCAGAGCTCGTGCGCGACGGTGGTGATGCTAGATTGCTCGCACTCGATGATTTTGTACGGCGAGGACCGGTTCACGCCGGCGAAGCGGGTGGCGATGGCAATGTCGCACCTGATCCGGACGCAGTACCCGGGGGATTCGCTTTCACTGGTGCTGTTTCATGATTCTGCGGAGGAGATGCCGGTGTCGCACCTGGCGCGGGTGAAGGTGGGGCCCTGGCATACGAACACGCGCGAGGGCCTGCGCGTGGCGCAGCGCGTGCTGGCGCGGCAACGCAAGGACATGAAGCAGATCGTGATGATCACGGACGGGAAACCTTCCGCGCTGACGCTGCCGGACGGGCGGATTTACAAGAATCCCTATGGGCTGGACCCGCTGGTGGTAAGCGAGACGCTTGAGGAGGTGGCGCGCTGCAAGCGGTCGAACGTGATGATCAACACGTTCATGCTGGCACGGGAGTTTGAGCTCATGCAGTTCGTTCACAAGGTGTCGGAGATGTGCCGGGGGAAAGCATACTTCACGACGCCGGACACGTTGGGGGAATATCTCCTGATGGATTACATGCAGCGTAAGTCGAAGATGATTCATTAGCAGCAGGTCGGCAAGTCAGCGGGCCGGCGAGAAGCAAGCCGGGGGACCAGACCGAATCCGGCTATGTGACAGAAGTACTGACTCTTACGCAGAATTGCTTCGTCGTTGGTTATTTACGTTCTCACGAGATGGCCGGCGCAAGATTTTGCTACCCATCGGACGTTGTTTTCTAGTAGGTTTCGGGTATGAGCAGCACTTCTCCTGATTCCCCTACAGCGCAGGTTGAGTGTGTCCAGGGGGTCCCGGTAGTTGCGATTCTGGGGCGCCTGGACTCGAGCACCGCGCCTGTCTTTGACGCGCAGTTGGATGGGACGCTGAACGATGGGTATTCGCGCATCCTGGTGGACCTTTCGGCGGTGACGTACATCAGCAGCGCGGGATTGCGTTCGATTCTGCGGCTGATCAAGCACACGGCCGTACACGGGGGACGAACCGGGATATTCGGGGGCGCAGCCCAGGTGATGGAGGTCTTCGAAATCTCCGGATTCGGCCCACTGCTCGATGTGTATCCAGACCGCGAAAACGCGCTGAACGGAGGCTCCGCCTGATGCGCTGGAAGATGCCTCGCTGGATTCTTCGGCTCGCACCGCGCGTGAACATGTCGCTGCGGCAGCAGATCACCGCGCTGGGGATCCTGGCTGCGTTGTTTTCGACACTGATCGTTGCGGTGCTCGTGCTGCTCAACGACCGGAGCACCAGCAAGTCGGTAAGCGACGAGGTGAACGGTATCGTTCAGGATCGCGTAGCGCGCAGCGCGGAAAAATCGTACAACACGTGCGATGTGGCGCAGGAACTGCTGCAGAAGTCTGTAGACACGAACCTGAATGTCTTCCGGATGGCATTCAAGCAGGCGGGCGGCATCCGTCCTTCGGGGCAGACGGTGTCGTGGGATGCGGTCAACCAGTTCACGCATGTGAAGACGCATTTCACCTTGCCGCAGTGGTCGATTGGCGGCACGGCGTTGACGGGAGACCGCAGTTTTGACCACCACATCCCGGTTGTAGATGACATCACTAAGTTGACGTCAACCACGATCACGATCTTCCAGCGCGCCAATGCGGCGGGAGACATGGTGAGAGTGGGGTCGACGGTGGTGGCAAGCGACGGGATGCGGGCGACGGGGACATTCATTCCAGCGACGCTTCCTGACGGCGACCCCGACCCCGTGGTCAAAACGGTCTTGAGCGGAGCAACGTTCCGGGGACGCGCATTCGTGGTAAATGCCCCTTACACGTCCGACTACGAACCCCTGCGCGACGACAAGGGACAGATCATAGGAATGCTGTACGTCGGGGTGAAGCAGGAGAGCGAGGGAGCAATCCGCGAAGGAATCGAGATCGCGGCCCACAGCGGCGAGCACAGTTCTGTAGCCGTGTACTACGGGCCGAACAGCGAGAGCTTCAGCGGAATGGTGGTGATTGAGCCCACGGGAATCGCGGAATCCACAGAGCGGGTGTGGCTGGACCAGGTTAAGCACAGCGCCCCGCTTATGCCGCCCGGTGTTGCGGGGAACCTCACGGTGCCGAATCCCGAGAAGACGGCGATGGCGATCGTTTCGTATGTGTACTACAAGCCATGGGACTGGATCATTGTTGTAGTGGGAGACTCCAGGGATTCTGTGGGCGCGGTGGACAGCGTGCGGCAGCAATTCGCCAAGCTTTTGTTGCAGACCCTGGTGGGAGGGTTGATCGCGCTCCTGTTGGCCGCTGTGTTTGCTTATTTCATCAGCAGGCGCATTACGGACCCGATGGCGGACCTGAGCATCAGCCTGACTTCCAACGCGACGCAACTGGCGTCGAGCGCGGTGCAGGAGCAATCGAACGTAACGGGGCTGATGGCGTCGAGCAATCAGATCGCGTCCGCAAGTAAGGAGATCTCCGCGACGTCGGAGGAATTGCTGCGCACCATGGTCGAGATCGCCGCGGCCTCGGAGCGCACTGCCGGGCTGGCACGCGACGGTCGGCAGGGATTAAGGAGCATGGAGAGCTCGATGCAGACGCTCACTTCGGCGACCGGATCGATCTCATCCAAGCTGGCGACAATCCGCGCGAAGGCCGCAAAGATCAACTCGGTGATTACGACGATCACCAAGGTCGCTGACCAGACCAACCTGCTGTCGCTGAACGCTTCGATTGAAGCGGAAAAGGCGGGCGAGGCGGGCGCTGGATTCGCGGTGGTGGCGCGCGAGATCCGGCGGCTGGCGGACCAGTCGGCGATTGCGACGCTCGACATCGAACAAATAGTCGAGGAGATGCAGGAAGCGGTGGCGAGCGGCGTTGAGGAGATACGCGCGTTCTCAGAGGCGGTGCAGGGGGGCATCGAATCCGCGGAGACTCTGCGCGGCCAGTTCGGCGAGATCATCGAGCGGGTCGAATCGATTGCGCCGCGGTACGAGACAGTACAGCAGGGAATGCAGAACCAGTCGGTGGGCGCAAAGCAGATTTCGGAGGCGATGTGGCAGCTGACCGAAACGGCGCGCCAGACTTCGGACTCGGTCCATGACCTGAACGAGGTGAGCCGCCAGCTGCACGAAGCGGTGCGCATTCTCAAGGAACGGATCTTCCGCGTGAATGGCCGCGCCATTGGGCCCGCAGCCGAGCATGCCGGCGAGCACGCCAACGGGGTGCAGGCCTGACAAGGAGTTCCCGATGGCGACCCACCTGCGATTTCGTTTGACGAGCGGCGTTCACGGCGTCCCGCTGGCGCGCGTGTATCGCGTGGCGGGATTCGCGTCGCTGACCGGCGAGCCGCAGGATTACTTTATCGGCTGGCTGAAGTTTCAAGGCAAGCTCGCCCCGGTATTCGATCTGAACCAGGTGGTGTGCGAGGAGCCGACGCCTGAGCGTTTTGGAAGCCGCATCATTCTTGTGGCAGCCGAGGAAGGGCGCGTGCCGTACATCGGGCTGCTTGCTCCGGGAGTCACCGACACCGCGCCGGCAGACGATGAGACAACTACGCCACTCGACCTTGACATGTATCTCGGGATGCTCACGACGTTGATTCCGGAGGTGCCGGCGGCGACGAGATGAGGCACCAGGTCCATATCGAGAAGCCGGTTCTGCACGCGATTGTGGATCGGTTGCAGGAGGCGGCAGGGCTCGATCCTGGATCGCTGGACGCGCGCCGAATGCAATGGGTGGTCGAGAGAAGATGCCGCCATCTCCACTTGCCGAGCGGAGCAGAATACCTGACGCATCTCGGCACGTCACCTGACGAGTTGGATGAACTGGTTGATTCGCTGGTGATCCAGGAGACGCGGTTCTTTCGCGATGCGGCGGTTTTCGAGCAGATTGCGACGTGGGCAAGGAGCATGGCGGCGAATGTGGCCGGACCCCTGCGGCTGCTTTCCGCGCCGTGCAGCACTGGGCAGGAGGCATATTCCCTCGCCGGCAGCCTGCACCATGCCGGGATTCCGCTCGAGGGATTCTGTGTGGATGCGTTCGATATCTCGAGGACCGCGCTTGCCGCTGCCGAGCGCGGTGTGTATCCCGAGAAGGCGTTGAAGGACGTAGAGCGCGAATTGCAGGCTGCGTGCGGCCAGATTAGAAATCACCATTGGCGCATGCATGACGAGCTTCGCGGGAGGATCCGGTTTGCGCGCGTGAATCTTGCGGAGCCGGGCGCGCTGAGCGATCACGCTGGTTATCACCTGATCCTGTGCCGCAACTTGTTTATCTATTTGCACTCGGGGGCGCGGAAGGTGCTGGCGCAGTCGCTGGCGAAGGCACTGCTTCCGGGCGGACGGCTGATTGTGGGCGCGGGTGACCGGGTTCCGGAACTGAACGCGCTGTTTGCGACGGTGAAACCCGTATCAACGTTTGCGTATACGCACCGGCAGCAAGTGCTGGAGTCGGCGGTCGCGGCGCGAGTTGCGCCTGCGGTAATTGCGAGGCGATCGCCGCGGGTTGTGCGCTCGCCGGAGCCAATTGAAGAACCAGCTGCGCCGGTGACTGCCGCGGACTTCTACCGCAGCGCGGTGCGGCATCATGCGCACGGAGATCTGCGCAAGGCGGAACATCGGTGTCGGCAGGCTCTTTACCTTGCGCCCGGCTATTTGCCGGCGCTCGAATTGCTTCAGAAGCTCTGGCATGCACACCCAAGCGAGCGCGTGCGAAAGGCACTTGAGGTGCGCATCCATCGCGTTCGAGGCAGTGCTGCTGTTGAGCATCCGGCGCGAGTTTCAGCGAGGATTGAGGGCGCATGAACGAGACCGAACGCGGCAGCCTGTTTGAACGCCCGATGCCCGCCGGCTATCGCGATGAGTTGCGCGCGCTGATGGCGATCGATGCGCCGAAGCGGCCCGCGAGTTTGGAATCGATTTTCCTTTTCCAACTTGGGCCCCTGCGGCTGGCATTGCCGACGCGCGTGGCATCGGCCGTATCTCCAGTGCTGCATGTGGCGCGGATTCCACACCGGAGCGGAACCGTGCTCCTCGGGCTGGTGGCGTTTCGAGGCGAAATACTTCCATGCTTCTCGCTTGCGCAGTTGCTGGACGTGGCGCAGAGCGAGACGGGCTCGGCGCGCATGCTGATCCTGGAAGAGGCGCCCGGACGGTTGTGGGCAGCGCCGATTGACGCGGTGGTCGGAATCCGCACGATTCCCGAACAGCTCTCGGAAGAGCAGGGTCCGCTTCCGGCACACTGGCTTCGCGGCAGCTTCAACTACCAGTCGCGGTCGTTTTACATTTTGGATCACATTACCCTCTTCCGCCAGATCACATTGGCTACGGCGTGAGCGCATGAGCAGCGGACTGGAAGACTTCTCTCTCTTTGATCTCTTCCGCATGGAAGCAGAGGAGCAGGTGCGCGTTCTCCAGTCGGAACTGATTCAGCTGGAAGCCGGAGTGATGACGGCGGCGCGCCTGGAAGCGTTAATGCGTGCGTCGCATTCGCTCAAAGGAGCAGCGCGCATCGTCGGTCTCGACGCCGTCGTGCATTTAACGCATGCGATGGAGGACCGCTTTGTCGCAGCGCAGGCGGGCGCGGCGCTCGATTCCGCAGATGTGGACCGCATGCTGGCGGCGACTGATTGGCTCGCGCGTTTGCAGGCGGTGCCCGAGGCGGAAACCGCAGGCTGGCTGGAGACGAATGCGGCGGCGATGGAAAGCTGCGCGGCGGGGCTTCGCGGAGGATCGGCTGACGCTGCTGTGGACCCAACTGCTGTACAAGAGAGCGGCGGGTCGACTAGCTCCGACCCGGCGGCAGGGATTGACACGCCGATCCAGAAAGCGGCGGGAGACCCGCAGCGAAAGGAACCGGCGGCCGGAGGCACGAAGGGACCGGCTGGATCGATTGCGGAGCCCAAGACAACGGCTCGCGGTGACCGGGACGACATCTTTTCTCAGCAGGGACATGAGGAGCGCGCCACGCGCGAGCGCACGGTGCGGCTCACGACGGAGCGATTTGATCATCTGCTCTCGCTTTCGGCCGAGACCCTGATCGGCGCGCGGCAACTGGCAGGATGGGGAGATGCGCTGGACCGCAATCATCGGGCTATCGGCACGGCGCTCCAGGTGATGGAAGATGACACGAGCACGCCGGAAGCGAAGTCTGCGGCGCGGCGCGATGTGGACCGGCAGGTTGCACTGCTTGCAACACAGATCTCGGACCTTGACCAGGCATCGCGATCGAACGAGCAGATCGCGGAGCGGCTTTACCGCGCGGTGCTGGGCGGGAGACTGCGGCCATTTTCAGAAGGCATTACAGGCATTCCGCGGCTGGTGCGCGACACGGCGCGCGAACTGGGAAAACAGGTAAAGCTGGAGATTGCCGGCGAGAGCACGCGCGTTGACCGGGACATTCTCGACAAGCTCGAGTCGCCGCTCACTCACCTCGTAACAAATGCGATTGATCACGGCATCGAAACACCCGCGGAGCGCGAGGCGGCGGGGAAAACGCCTGAAGCGCACCTTCTCATTCAGGCGCGGCACGAGAACGGGCGGCTTGTGATCACAGTCCGCGACGATGGGCATGGGATCGACGTAGAACGCATTCGGGAGCGCGTTGTGCGACGCAATCTGGCTTCGGCCGACACTGTTGCAGGATTATCGGAAGCGGAGCTGCTCGAGTTTTTGTTTCTTCCGGGCTTCAGTACGCGGGAGACGACGTCGGTGCTTTCGGGGCGCGGCGTGGGACTGAACGCCGTGCAGTCGATGGTGCAGGAAGCGGGCGGCGCGGTGACGGTGACGAGCCATCCGGGCACGGGCACGACTTTTCGGCTGACGCTGCCGGTGACACGCTCGGTGATACGCGTGATCCGGATACTTGTGGACGGCGAGGTGTTCAGCGTACCGCTCGTGAGAATCGACCGCGTGGCGCAATTTGAACCAGAGATGCGTGATGGCAATCCGATGGTGACTTGGAATGGCCGCGATCACCCGGTGAGAGTCCTTGCGACCCTGCTCGGGTTCGCGGAAAAGCCGTTAGCGGCCGGGCCGCTTCCCCTGCTGTTTTGCGGAGATTTCGCGTTCGCCGTGGATCGGCTCATGGACCAGGCCGAGCTTTCTGTGCGCAGGCTCGATCCGCGGCTGGGAAAGATTCCGGGGGTGAGCGCGGCATCGCTGGACGAGAATGGATTTCCGCTGCTGATTCTCGATGTGGATGACCTGATCCAGACTGCGGCGGGGCGGCCGGCGCACCCGCCGACTGCAAGGGAAGCCGATTCCGGCAACCCTCATATCCTGGTTGTAGACGACTCGCACACGGTGCGCGAGATGGAGCGGCGCCTGCTGGCTCGCTCCGGCTACACGGTAACGACGGCGCAGAATGGCGTGGAAGCGTGGAACCTGCTGCGGCTGAACGAATACGACCTGCTGATCAGCGACGTGGACATGCCGCAGATGAACGGGATCGAACTCGTTGCGCGAGTACGCGGGAATCCGCGCCTGGCGCGGCTGCCGGTGATCATTCTCTCGTACAAGGACCGCGGAGAAGACCGCAGGCGCGGGCTCGAGGCGGGCGCGGACTTCTATCTCACGAAAGGCGCGTTCGACAATGGCAGTTTTCTGCAGGCCGTGGTGGACCTGATCGGCGAGGCAACTCCGTTGACGCCGGGAGAAACGCCATGAAGGTCGCGATCGTCAACGATTCCAGAATGGCCGCCGAGATCCTCCGACGGGTGCTGGCAACTCTGTCCGAATTTACGCTGATTTGGACAGCCTACTCGGGCGAAGAGGCGATCAAGCTGTGCGCGGATGCGCGGCCGGACATTGTCTTGATGGATTTGATCATGCCGGGAATGGACGGAGCGGAGACGACGCGGCGCATCATGCAATCTACTCCGTGCGTGATCCTGATCGTGACGGCGACAACCATAGGCAATCGCGACGCGGTGTTCGAAGCGATGGGCCATGGCGCGCTGGACGCGGTGAACACGCCGGTGCTCGGGCCGGGCGAGAACATGACCGGAGCCGATCCTCTGATTCAGAAACTGCGTATGGTGGCGCGCATTGCGGATTTGCGGCGCAAGAGCCAGGCGCCAAAGCACCGCCATCACGAAGCGCACGCGACAGGGGAAGCAGCGTATCCGGTGGTGGCATTGGGCGCGTCGACAGGCGGCCCGCAGGCGCTTGCGGCGGTCCTGTCGCAACTGCCGGCGCATTTTCCCGCAGCTGTGCTGGTATCGCAGCATGTGGACGAAGAGTTCACCCCTGGATTGGCAAAGTGGCTGCAGCACCATTGCCCGTTGCCGGTTTCGGTTGCGCGCGAGAGCGAGATGTTGAAGCCGGGCAGCGTGTGGATTGCCGCCACAAGCAAGAACCTGACGTTTGACAATGGCAGGGCACGCTATATGCCGGCGCCAGCCGACGCTCCGCTGGCCTCGGTGGACATGCTCTTTTTGAGCCTCGCACGGCCCCACAAGGCCGTGCGCGTGGGCGCGCTGCTCACCGGGATGGGACGCGACGGCGCCGAAGGCCTGCTGGCGATGCGGAAGGCCGGGGCCCTGACGATTGCGCAGGACGAGGCTACGTCTGTTGTATACGGAATGCCCAAGGCGGCCGTGGACCTGAAGGCGGCAATGGAGACTCTGCCGCTCGACGCGATTGGCCCGCGAATCTGCGACGCGGTATTCAACGGAGTGCGGGCGCAGAGCGCGCCGGCTCAAAAAAGCTCGCCTGTCCGCCGAAAGGAAGGGCCATCAAAGGCGGCATCGATAACCTGATCGGATCGCAGGGGGAGTGAAACACTGCGCCTGTTCGTTCAACAGTCTAGAGGTACAAAACAAATTGGAGGTCCGCCTTGGCAACAGCAACTGCAACACCGGCTCCCCTCGCTCTGACGGAGCACAATATCAAAGTATTGCTTATCGACGATCAGCGAATCGTCGGCGAGACGATCCGGCGCATGCTTTTGGATATTCCGGGGCTCGAGTACAAGTTCTGCGCGGATCCCGCGGTTGCGTTGAGCCAGGCGGAGTCATTTGCTCCGACGGTGATCCTGCAGGACCTGGTAATGCCGGGGGTGGACGGCATTGAGATGGTGCGGTCGTTCCGCGGCAATGCGGCCACCGCTTCGACGCCGCTGATCGTTTTGTCGTCGAAGGAGGAGCCTACGACGAAGGCCGAGGCATTCGCGGCAGGCGCCAATGACTACCTGGTGAAATTGCCGGACAAGCTGGAACTGGTGGCGCGGATCCGGTACCACTCGACGGCATACATCCACCGGCTGCAACGTGACGAGGCATTCGCGGTAATGGAGGCGCAGCAAAAGGTGATTGCGCAGGAACTCGCAGATGCGGCGGCGTACGTTCGATCGCTGCTTCCTGCGCCGATGGCCGCCGATACTCCTATTCCGTCGGATTGGCGTTTCATCACATCGTCGACGCTGGGGGGAGACTCGTTCGGCTATCACTGGCTGACTCCGGACCAGCTCGCCATTTATCTGCTCGACGTGTGCGGGCACGGAGTGGGGGCGGCACTGCTGTCGGTTTCCGCGATCAACACGATCCGCAATCACACGCTGCCTGGAACCGATTTTTCGGATCCGGCGCAGGTGCTCGAGGGGCTGAACCGGGCCTTCCCCATGGAAAAGCAGGATGGGAAGTACTTTACGATCTGGTACGGAGTGCTGAACGCCCAGACGCGCGAGCTTCGCTTCGCTTCGGGCGGGCATCCGCCCGCGATTGCGGTCATGCCGGACCACACGGTGAAGCGGCTGGAAGCGCCCGGAGTGATCATCGGCGCGTTCGATTTTGCGGCGTACTCGAACACTTCGGTCACGCTCGATCGCGGCTCGCGGCTGTTCGTGTACAGCGACGGGTGCTACGAGGTGATGAACGGCGAGCGCGGGATGATGACCCTCGACGAATTCAGCAATATTCTTGCCGATGCCGGGCCGCATGCCGAAGAGCTCGATCTTGTAGTGGGCGCGGTGCAGGAGTGGCAGCAGCGGCCGGAGTTCGACGACGACTTTTCGCTGATGCGGCTGCTGGTGTAGAGCGCGTCACACTTCGTTGAGCCGGAGGTCTTCGCGAATCCAGAGGGCAAGCTGGCGGATGAGCCACACGTTGCGCTCGAAGAGCGTAGTCGCGTAGTGAAGGACAGCGATCTCGCGGGCCTGCGCGGGATGCTGGACTCCATATTCGTTACGCAGCCGCTCCATGACGCCGCCGCGATCGTCTGTCATGCCGATGAGCAGGTCGATGTCGACGGCATCCCTTGAGGAGAGCGCGTCGGAAGCCGTGAGCAGGATGGTGTCGAGGGCTTCGACGAGGCGTCCGGGAAGATCCTCGCCGCCTCGGCCCTGCAGCGAATGGGCGAACTGAAACACATTCTCTTCGAGGGCGCGCAGGATGCCCTCCTTGCGCTGGAAGGCGATGAGGCGCGCCGCGAGCGCCGTGCCAAGGGGCTGCTGGACCAGAGCATCGAGGAAGTGCTTGGTTTCGTGGCCGAGTAAGACCGAGGCGTTGTGCAGGGCATCGAGGTTGAAGTGCGCGGCGCCGCGGGCGATTTCAAGGTAGTCGCCGAGCGCGCGCATCACGCGCATCTGCTCAAGGGCGACCAGGTCGGGCGCGTTTTCTGGCGAGAGGAGCGCGTCGGGTTGTAGATATATGGGCCGGGAGAGGTCTTCTTCGGGAGTGGACGGAGAGAGCCTTGCCAGCCACGCCGGCGCCCATCGGAGGCTGGCAATGGAAAGAGCCGCGATGACCACGTTGAAGAACAGGTACATGAGCGCCATGCGGCCTGAGATGGACTGGCTGAAGGTGTTGAGCATAGCGAGAATGAGCGGAATGTCGGTGGAGTGCTCGACGACGAGCAGGGCTGCAACGATCAATCCGGCGGCCACGTTGCCCATCATCTGGAAATAGGCGATCTGGCGGGGAACGCCATGGAGATTGCTCGAGAGAAACCAGGTGGCGATGGCCGTGCCCATCCCAAGGCCTGCCATCGACATCATGGCCGGAAACTCGTTGAAGATGCCGTTCCTGTTGATCGTAATGGTGATGGCTGCCGACGCAGCCGAGGAATGGATGAAGGTGCGCATGAGCGTACCGAGAAAGAACGCGGCGTCAGGCCAGTAGTCGAAGAAGTTGGCAATCGCGGCCATGCCCTGCGAGGCGGAGACGGGACGGAACGCCTGCTTCATCATGTCGAGGCCGAAAAATACAAGGCCGATAGACAGCACGCATGCGACCCAGGGCTTCCACCTGACGAGCAGGTTGAAGGCGATGATGAGGCCGCAGACACCAATGAGGAAAAGAATAGGCAGGTGGAAATCGACTGCCGCGATGAACACCAGGGCGGCGGTTCCAATGTTGGCGCAGGCGAGGACGATGAGCGCCCGGCGAATGGGCATCAGTCCGGCCGAGATCATGCCGGAGAGGATGAAGGCGACAACGGACGTGCTCTGGGTGAACATGCCGGCGATCATTCCAAGCATGCCGGCGCGCGCGGGGTGATTGGTCGCGCGAACGAGGAGGATTCGGAAACGCTGGCCGGTCATCTGGCGAAGGTTGTCCGAGATGCCGGCCATGCCGGTGAAGAAGAAGCTCAGGCCGGCAAGGTAGAGTGCAATGGATTCGACCATTGTCGAGAGACCGATCTATGGGACTGGGACTGCTGACCTCATTGTGCGGGATAGGAGCGGGAGGTGGAAGGGCAAAATGCCACGGTCCGGCGAGTCAGCGGTCATTTACAAAGCTGTAACATGGCGCGAACAAGCGCGACGGCAAGTGGAGTGTAAGTCAGGCGATGGCCACGCTACCGGGCGAGCCCGCATCCCAAATGCCATGGGCACAACGCGCTATGCTCTTTGATTGAGGTGCATTGCCATGGCTTCGACTGCAACCCGGCCGCAACTTTCTTTTCTCACCGCAGCACTGGATGAACTGAAGGCGAAGGGGACGCACTTCCGGTTGCGGGTGCTCGACGACCAGCAGGCGCCGGTGTGCCACTACGACGGCAAGAAGGTCATCAACCTTGCCAGCAACAATTACCTCGGGCTGGCGAACCATCCGAAGCTAATCGAAGCGGCGCTGAAGGCGACAAGGGAACTCGGCGTAGGTTCCGGCGCGGTGCGCACGATCGCCGGCACGATGAAGATCCACATGGAACTGGAGGAGAAGATTGCGCGCTTCAAGAACGTGGAAGCGTGCGTGGTCTTCCAGAGCGGGTTCGCGGCGAATGCGGGCACGGTGAGCGCGATCCTGGGCAAGGACGACTTCATCCTGAGCGACGAGCTCAACCACGCGAGCATCATCGACGGCGCGCGGCTTTCGCGAGCCAAGATCAAGGTGTTCCGGCACAAAGATGTAGCGCACTGCGAGGAATTGCTGAAGGAAATTGAGAGCGAGCCCGGACATAAATTAGTGATCACCGACGGCGTGTTCTCGATGGACGGGGACATCGGGCCGGTGGACAAGCTCGCGCCGCTGGCGGAAAAGTACGGGGCCATCATGATGGCGGACGATGCGCACGCGAGCGGAGTGCTGGGGCGCAACGGTCGCGGCAGCATCGATCATTTCGGAATGCACGGACACGTGGACGTCCAGGTGGGCACGCTTTCAAAAGCGATCGGCGCGCTTGGCGGCTATGTGTGCGGATCGCGGGACCTGATCGACTACCTCTATCACCGCGCGCGGCCCTTCCTGTTTTCGACGTCTCATCCGCCGAGCGTTGCGGCGACGTGCATTGCGGCATTCGACATCCTGGAACAGGAGCCGGAACGCATCGATCGACTGTGGGAGAACACGCGGTACTTCCAGGGCGAGTTGCGGCGCGCGGGGTTCAACGTGGGTGGAGTGAACACGCCGGCCACCGAGACGCCGATCACGCCGGTGATCCTTGGCGAAGGGCGCGTGACGATGGAGTATTCGCGAGCGCTGTTCGAGGAGGGCGTGATGGGCACTGGAATCGCGTTCCCCACTGTCCCTGAAGGCAAGGCTCGCATCCGGCTGATCGTGACCAGCGAACACACGAAGGCGCAACTGGACCAGGCGCTGGAAACATTGGAGCGAGTGGCTAAGCGGATGCGGGTTCTGACGCCCGCTTAAAGCAATTTCAGAGATAGTGGAAAATCGATCGGCCGCCGAGAAATGCACTTAAGTGGCGGAAAAACGCACCTTAAGCGCATGCGTTCATTCGGAGTTTGTTCCAATTCGTGGGATGCGTCCAGGCGCCGTTGAGGTAAGTCCTTTATTTGCAACATCGGCATCTTGCGATTCGCAGGATTCCCCCGCGAAAAAAATATTTATAGGGGGGGGAGGGGGGTATTTACTGCCATTTTTGCCTCATTTCAGGTGCTTTTTGGCTCACCAGGGGCTTGACAATCGGACGCCCCGACTTGCGGCACTCCCCGGAGTCTCGACATACAGCATCGGGCTTCGGATGAGGGGCGACAGGCGCCGCTCCCCGAAGCTGCGGGGTCCGGAGCGGTCCGTGACCAGCCTTTGTAGTAATTTTCGTACACATATGCAGTAAATTTCGTACACATATGTAGTAAGTTCATGCCGTCTTCCGGCCGTTGCGGGCGGCGGGGTCCGGGGGCCCCTGAAAAGCGAAATGCCCGCGCGTAGCGGGCATTTGGAGTGGGGTTTTCTCCCACTATTCTTAAGTTTAGCAGGGTTGAAAAATGGAATCGGCCACTTTCCAGGGTAAATTTTCATGGGATAACCTTATGATATAAAGCTAGTTGCCCAACTTTCGCTGTTTCTTCCCTACTTGACAAGTGTTTGTTGACGGAGATTTCCACAGGGATGCGCACGGGGCCTCGTTTCAAGGCTCCTGGGCCGGACACGGTTCACAAGAGGCTCCGTGCGCGCTCCGCGCCCGATATATCCCCGGAACGGCCTTGTACCCGCGCATCACATCTCCGAACGAGGCTTCGCGCCGCACCTCGGGTGGTGCACTGCGCATCGGATTGGGGAGGGTTCTTTCGCCCCTTCGGGGCTGGGTTTACATTCCTCGGCTCTTCCCCCAGGCTCGCGCCTGGGGCTACCTTTGTGCGCCCGTTTCACGGGCTTGCGATGCGTGGGGGCGGTGGGGTAGTGCCTTCGTCGTTACGCCCGCTCATCGCGATGAAGCTGCGATGAATGGGGCACAGTCCAGGGAGGCAATGAGCGGGCCACCTGCCCCATGTCTATGGCTGGCAATTATCCGAGGCAAGTTCCGTCAACCTAGAAGCCTCATGATGGAGTGCGCTGCCTGTGTCAGGCCCGATTCGTGCCGCACATGCATGGCAGCTGCAGTTGCGCTTCTCGAGAATGCCTCTTCGGTCCTCAATCGATCAAGCGCGATTGCCGCCGCATTGGTAGAATACTTATCCTTGCGGATCCACAGCGCCGATCCGAGACGCTCAGCTCTTATTGCGTTGTCTGGCTGGTCCCATCCCCACGGTACGAATAGCATTGGACGCCCAGACCTGAGTGCTTGTCCGGTAGTGCCCGAGCCTCCCTGATGAACGATCACCGATGCCTTGGGAAAGATCAGTGAATACGGAACATAAGGAAGGGATAGAATCTTCGGCGTCACCCACTCACATTTCTGCGTAGCCCCGACCAGGACAGCGCGTGCTCCCAAGTGCTTCGTTACCTCAATGCTCGTTCGATAGAAATCACCGGGATAGCCGACAGCTGTGGACCCCAGCGTAAACACCAAAGGCGGTTCGTCTAATTCGAGATGCCGCTTCAATTCAGGATGTATCGCATCTTCTGGCTCTGCACCGTCATGGAAAATAAATCCCGTTTGCACGGTCTGTTTTGGCCAATCCGGCTGAGGCTGTGCTAACCACGTCGAGAAGAGTGCAAGGACCATGTCTGGAGAGAATTTATCTTTGAAGAGTGGATCGCAGGAGCGCCTCAATCCCTCTGAAATGCGAAGCTCTCGCACAGGATTCCACCAGTGTCTCGTGCCAATGCGGGCAAGATTGAAAAGAGCTTGATAAGGCCAAATTCCAGCCTTCCTGACAGACGACATCCAAGGCGCATTCACCATCATCGGTGGATCATGCGCGGAGAAAAAGGAGGAAGGCGAAAGAATCTGCGAAACCCACTGAATGCCCAATTTCTCTGCGACAAGCGGAGCTGCGTAAACCAGTTCTCCGGCTATCATCAAATCCGCCCCACCAATCGCCCTCAGCAGGTCTTCGTAAGTGTCTCGGAGATGCGGCAAAATGACTCGTCGGAACAGGATCTCAGGCCCCCTCTTCAAGTCATCGCATAGCGCGATGAGTTCGGGAGAAGTTGGATCCCAATCGGGCCGCATCGCATGAAAATCAAGTCCTGCCCGCTCTACTTTGTTGCGGTAGAACTCGGTCGTAATGACCCTCACGTTGCACCCGCTTCGCTTCAGCTCCGCTCCAAAGGCCAAACAGGGATGCAAATCGCCGAGGGAACCCAGCGTCACGAAGGCCACGTTCTTCCGATTATTCGGAGACACCTGGGTATCCTCAAAACCTAGACTAAATCGTGCATCTGGCGATGATTCCGGCCTCCCGAACGTGGTTCTGGACGTATTGTTTGAATGCTAGGTCGAGGAGGAGCGCGAGGTGTTGCAAAAGGCTGGACTCAGCGCTGAGGCTGATCCAGAGAACGACCTCGGAGGCTCCTCAGAGACTATGTATTACATCGGACTTGATGTGCACAAGAAGACGATCAGCTATTGCGTGAAGGACGCGGCTGGCCGTGTGTTCCAGGAAGGTAAGATCGGTTCCACACGCCGTGAGCTGGACACCTGGATCGGAACGATGCCCCAACCCCGCACCATCGCCATGGAAGCGACGATCTTCAGCGGGTGGATTTACGACCATCTGCTTCCCCATGCCGAAAAGGTGAAGGTAGCTCATCCGCTGATGCTGCGGGCCATAGCCGCAGCCAAGCGGAAGAACGACCGCATCGATGCCGCGAAGATCGCCGACTGCCTTCGCTGCGACTTCCTGCCCGAGTGCCACATGGCGCCGACAGAGATCCGCGACCGGCGCCGGACGCTGCGTTACCGCAGCCTGGTTGTGAAGCAGATGGTGCAGATGAAGAACCGCGTCTCCGGGCTGCTGATGGAGACCGGAGTGAGCTATAACAAGCAGCGGCTGCACAAGCTGGGCTACTTCGAAGAGCTCATGACCGCCAACGAAGATGTGCACGACAGCATACGGCCGCTGCTGAAGCTGAGCCGGGAGATGATCAGCCGTTCGCTCAAGCTGGATTACGCCCTGATCAGTTCGCTCGAGCGCGACCCACTGTTAAAGGAGCGTGTGCGCAGGCTGAGAACGGTTCCGGGCGTGGGGCCGATCACGGCACTGACCTGGGCGCTGGAGATCGGCAACTACACCCGGTTCGCATCCAGCAAGCAGGCCATCAGCTACTGCGGCCTGTGCGGCGATGAGAAGAGTTCGGCGGACAAGGTGATGCGAACGCCCATCTCCAAACAGAGGAACAAGCACATCCAGCGCGTGCTGATCGAGGCGGCCAAGCTGGCAACGCGCGAGTCGCCGGATCTGGCGATGATCCGTGCCAGAGAGTTGGAGCGAGGTAATCCGAACCGCGCCACGCTGGCTGTGGCGAGGAAGATGGTGATCTACATGCTGGCCGTCGAACGCCGGCAGCAGGACTGGGTGGCTGCCGAACAGTTCCGCCGCACGGATGCGGCGTAAGGCCCTTTTCCTAAGAATGGAAAAGCAAAAAACATCGGGATTCATGAATGCGCAGGCTGCCAGGTCCCGCCGGTTGGCGACTGGGCGAAGGAGCAACACTCCCGAGGCTCATTACGAATTGTTTCGGGACTGGCAGAGAACACAAACTCAATCATCGGTAAAGGCGATCAGCCCGAGACCGCAAATGGATGTCAGGTCCTGCAGGCAGGGACCACCAGCCGTGAGGCACTCATGCGCAGCAGTGCTTCCCGATCAGCCCAGCGCGCGCTCTCAGGAGCGCGCCATCAGACCTCGTGTTTTCTCTTGACAGTTGACCTACATGGATGTCGCCAACTCGGAATCGGGCAATTGTGGCCAGGCTGAACAGCTTGGTGAAAAAATCAATTTCTGTGGCAAATCAGCAATTGCGGGGGATAAAGAGGCTATGGAAAAAGTCGTAGACGCATGCGGAGCGGTCAATGAAGCCTCAGGGGCTGAAGCCCAACCCGTTTGTAATTGCGTCTTTCGGCATGACTGAAGTCATGCCCTGACTCGTTTGAGTCCACTCATTGAGTTTTTCCGCAGCCTGTAAAGCCCGGATCTCGAGAATCGGGCAATTGTGGCCCGCGACCCGGTCCTGGCCTGATACGAGGCCCAAAGCCGGATGTAGCTACCCAGAAGCCGGGCTAGCGCAGCCGTTCCTCCTGGTTTTTCGCCGGACAGCCACGCGCGTCTCCATCGAGGAAGCACGCCTGCACGAGTTTGTACCTCTGCCGGTTGTAGCCTGCCAACGCGGAGTAGTCGACCTCTTCCTGCTGGCATGGAGTGAGAGACCAGTTCAGCGGATCGTTGGGGACCTGCGTCTTGGGCGGCACGCAATAAAGCGGCTTTCGCGCGGTGGCGCGGTCATCGATCACAAAGTGCTGCACCTCCAGCCGGTCGTTGAGTGCTCCCTCGAGAAGGCCGAGCGCATTTCGATTGCGTGAGGTGACTGACTCGTGCCCGGCCGACCAGAAGGCCTGGAGCGGCGCGGTAACCTGGCTCACCACGTTCCACGGCACGCCCTGGTTCGCGGCGCCAACCATCGGGCTGTTTGCGGCTGTATCGGGACTGTTCCGGATCTCCACCAGCACGACGCGCAGCGGTATATACGCGTCCGATGGCCGGGCCTTGCCGGCCGCAGCGGGCTTCGGCGCAGCGGGCTTCGATGCATTGGGCCGCGCCAGCAGCTTCGACTGGCTGAGCGCGTAGCGAAGGAATTCAATGGCCGAGGACGTTCCATCGTTGTCGTAGTATCCCCCGTCAACGAAATGGGCCGCATTCGGTGGAGGAGAAACCTTGAGTGTGGCCGCCGAGGAGACATACGGGAATGTCGCCGACATCTGGGCCGCGGTCGCGAGCGGCAGGTCGATCGCGGGGTTTACGGGATATGTTGCGGTCGGCGAGTACAGACTGAGAAACGAGTACGCGGGCTTTGTGATGAGCGGATTGGCCGCGTTGTCGCGGGCTATGGAGTAGTTCGCCAGCAGAAAGCGGTTGCCGCCCTCGACCGTGGTGGTGTTCATGGTGAAACCCGGGTAGGGCGAAGGGCCCGCGGTGGCGCTGAGCTTCGAGAGCGTCAGGTTTACTGCGCGATCGGGATCGGCCTGCTGGTGGGCTACGACCTCAGAATGCCCGATGTGCGGGTCGCCGGGCCTGACTGGATGCGCATTTTCCGGCGCGCCGGAGTAGGCCCACTCGGTGCAGTATGGGTCATTCAGATTCCGGTCCATCGCCCGGCGAAGCGACCACGTGCGGTCCTTGCCGAGCGGCCCGTGCTCGAGATCGTTCTCGCCGGTTGAAGGACTTATGAAATAGGGAACGAATGGCACGACTGCCTTGGGAATGTCGTAGTAGATGAGACCCCATCCGACGGCCTCGAGGCTGGAGCAGCGGGAGCCCCGGTTCATGCGCTGCCAGTCGGGCTGAGCGCCGTTGGTCGCGGAGTCGAGCTCCCTGAGGTAATCGAACAGGCCAACGCTGCCGCCGGAGACCGTGCTCAAAAGGACGACGTGCTGGTGGAACTCATTCTGGAATTGCTGCTCAAGCTGTCCGAGAACGGCCGTGGTCCACGCAGCCGCGTGAATGCCGCCGCCGGTGGAGGTCACGACGATCACCGTCGGCTTCGCGTCCGGCGGCAATTGAGCGCACGGCAACCCGCCGCAGTATTCCACGCGCAACCTTGCATCCAGAACGTCACCCGGAGTGGGAAGAGAGACAGGTTCTGCGCCGGAGATGTACGAGAGATAGTGCTCCTCCTGTGCGCCCGTCAGCGGCTTGCCATCGAAGCCGGGAACCACGCGCGGCAAAACCAGGCAAACGACGAAAGCGGTAAGAACGGGAATGCGGTACCGGTCAGCGAAGAAGGCGATGCCGCCGAACGTCCACGATGCCGCGATGACGAGGATCAGCACAGACGCGAGAATCGGAAAGCGTTCGGTATCGCTGCCAAAGTACATGATGGGCAACACAGACGCGAAGCCCAGGACAAGGATCCCCAGGACCGCCTTCCAGATGATCAGCTTTCCGCGGTTGCGGGTGGACCGGGCCGACAGTACGAGCAGAACAAGCAGCAGAGCGCCGAGCCCGAAGACCGTCATGGAAACCGCAGCGCCGAACGGCACAAGGACAGGCGCGGTAATGGGCCACAGGGCCCAGTACAGCGAGTAAAACCCGATCGAGGCGATCATCGAAAAGAAATGGCCTTCGTAAAGCTGGCCAGCCTTGACAATCGGCGCGCCATCCTCTCCCATCCGGGGTTTGGCTTCGTGGTCCAGCGCGGGCACCTGGCACCTGTAGCCTTGCGCGGGAAACATCTTCGCGATCCACTCGAACGAGACCGGCAGGGTCGCATGCTCCAGCACGTCACCGAACCCGGTGTGCGCGTCGGCGCGGGTCAGGCCGAGAAGCGCGCGCGGCAGGATGAGCGTTGCGGCCGGCCTTGCGGGCGCGCCTTGCGACTGCCTGTACACCAGGTAGTAGAACGCTGAGAGCGCATACCAGAACACGAAGCCGAGGGCCGCGCCGCCGAGAACACCCCAGCGGATGTAGCGCGCGTCCACGTGTTCCACGGTTCCGTTCGAGAAGAAGTACCACACCACGAAAAGGTTGTTGACCTGCGACAGGACCGGCGCGAGCCACTCCCAGTGCGGATTCTGGTCAGCCAGCAGGCGAACCAGCAGCGGAGGAGGATCGTTGCCGAACCGGTCTTTTCCGTTGATAACGACCACGTGCGCCAGCACGAGAGATACGAAGCTGCCGCAGACAAGGAAGAACGTAACGCAAACATATTGAAGCGGAGTGACGGGAGTGATGATTCCGCCGGTAAGAGAACGCGCCGCCGAGGGACTGTTCAGCAATACCAGCAACACCGGGAACCACCACAACAAGATGCTGAAACGGAGAAAGTACCCGTAGCGGATCCAGCGCAGAAGCCAGTACACAAGCGGCTTCACGACCCGCGTCCAAAGCCGCACGAAGGGGCCCGCCGGCGCGTGCACGGAATCATTGCGGCCTTGAGCCGGAGCGGCAGCAGGAACAGGCATGGCGCCTCCTCGACGGATGATCGCGCGAGCCGGCCGAAGTCTCTTCTGTGCCGCTCGCCTTCAGGCTGAATATGAGGCCTCGAAAGCAACTCACCGCTGGGGAAATGAAGTGGAGGAACGCGAAGTCCAGCTTAGCGCGATTCAGGCGAAGGTCAAGACATCTTTTCCGGCAGTGGTGCAGGCCAGCAACAGGCCATTGCGCGTATTGACACCGGGGGCATTGCGTCCAGCGGATGGACCGGCGAAAATCGGGATCAATGATTGCACATCTCAAGGGAAAGCTGATCGACAAGCAGCCGGGGCAGGCAATTTTGGAGTGCGCCGGAGTGGGATACGACGTGACCATCTCGGTGCCGACGTTTACGTCGCTGCCGGCAGTGGGCGGCGAGGCGCATCTGCACGTCTATACGCAGGTGAGCCAGGACGCGATTGCGCTGTTCGGGTTCATGGAGCGCGAGGAGAAGCGGCTGTTCGAGCGGCTCATTACGGTGAGCGGAGTGGGTCCGAAGCTGGCGATCAAGATGCTGAGCGGGCTTTCGCCGGAGCGAACGGTGCAGGCGATCCGCGGGCAGGACCACGCGCAACTGACGCGCATTCCGGGAGTGGGCAAGAAGCTGGCGGAGCGGCTGGTGGTGGAGCTCAAGGACAAGCTGGATGACTTTGCCGTGGCTCCGGCGCCGGGCGCGGTGCGGGGCGCGGCGGTGGAGGATGTGCTGTCTGCTCTGGTGAACCTCGGTTATCAGCGCATGGCGGCGGAGAAGGCCGTGGAGCAGTCGGTGGAGAAGGACAAGGCGCTGGCGGCAGATTTCGATGGGTTGTTTCGCGCGGCGCTGAAGGTGATTCGGTAAGCAGCCTTCAGCTATCAGCTATCAGCCGGTGACGGTGGTTGAGCGTCGATGGATGCCAGCGGACGCTAGCTCAGTTTCAGCGTCGTCAGCTCCGATGGCTGTTCGACTCGGTCGGCCTGTATTTCATCCTTCTCTCCTTCGGTGAGCGGCTCCGGGTGCAGGATGGCTTGCTGCTCAATGGCAGGGGCGCGGCTGGCGATGATTGCGGCCATCAGAAATCCGCAGGCGAATCCTCCAACGTGCGCCCAGAATGCAATGCCGGCGGAGTGAAGCGTGCTGGTGATCAAACCGAGAAGGAACTGCTCACCGATCCACGTGCCCACTGCCCCGCGCGTTTGCGCAGCGACGCTCTTGACCCTCCACCAGCCCAGGTAGATCTGAAGATCGAAGGGCGAGCGCGGGAAGAGCACAAAGTACATTCCGGCCACGCCTGAAATTGCGCCTGAAGCGCCGACGAGCGGAACGTTCGATCCAAGCGAGAAGAGGGTGTGCGCGCCGGCGGCAGCAACTCCGGATACGAGATAGGTGAGGAAGAACAACGCGCTGCCTAAGCGCTCTTCAAGCTTCCGGGCAAACATCCACAGGAAGTACATGTTTCCCGCGACGTGCCAGAACCCGGCATGAAGGAACATATGCGTGAACGCAGTGAGGAGCGTCCAGTGCGCGGGACGCAGGCCGAATTCCTGCACTGCATCGGCGTTCATCCCGGCGAAGGCGAGAATTGCCCACACCCCGGAATTCAGAACGAGAAGCGCGAGAGTGACAGGTTGACTGTGGTCCGGCGCCCGGTCGCGATTGACAGGCAAAACGAACATGATCGTCCTCGGATATCAGGATTCTGACAACGTATCACAGCAATGGGGTCGGATTCGACAGAGTCCATCGATGAGGCGGGCGCGAAGCCAAGGGCGGAATGGCGCTATTGCTGAGCGGTTTGCGCGGTTGCCGGGAAATACACCAGCAGCGTGCGGCCGTCGGAGGTGTACGGGCTGCCGGTGGCGGTGGTTGCGTTGCGGACGGGATCGGTCGGAGTGATGTAGTCGGTCTTCACCGTCAGCCCGGTCTGGGTGAGGCTGTCGCGGATGTAGTCGCGCTCGCCGTCGCTGTTCGGGTCGATCTTGTGCGTCACGCCGTTGGTGCGCTGGTCGCGGTCGAACCCGATATCGTGCATTCCGGCTCCCGCCCACACGAGCTGGCCTGCGAGCGTGTAGGGAGTCTTCCAGAGACGGAAGTGATGTCGCGAAGCGACGACGGTCAATGGATCGGCCTGCGCGTAGCCGAAGTCCTGCGGGCGGTCGAAGAGATTGAGCTCGCTCATGGGCAGGGTCACGTAAGAGTCTTTCGACAAAGATGCAAGGATCGCGCTGAAGACGGCTTCCTTCTTGGTGGTGTCCACGATCACCCATCCGGCGGCCTTGAGCGCGGCCTGCACCTGGTCCTGCGAGCCGATGAGGATGAAGTTCACACGGTCGCCGAGCGTGCCGTTGTCGTCATTCACCCTCTTGGGGATCGAATCAATCATCTTTTGCGGAAATGCGGTGACGGACACAGCGGCGCGGGGCGCCTCTGTGCCGGCAGCGCGCTCAATGCTGATGTGATAGGCGCCCGTGGCGGAGTCAGAGGACGATTGGTTCACCGCGAGAAACAGGCGGCCCGCAATGGGGGCGCGGCTCGTGAGTGTCGGCCCGACGACAAACGGCCGCGCGGCATCGTTTGAACCGATGCGCCCGATGAGCGCCCCGCGGCCGGCGTCGTTGAACGGCATCATGCGCAGCAGGTCCATGTAACCGCGGCTAAGGCCTTCGGGGCCGTTGGATTGCCTGGCGTTCACGTACTGCATCTGGCCGGTGGCGGTGATCTTGAGCGAGTCTCCGGGGACCAGGTCGATTCCGGTGTCAATCCATCCGCCGCCCGGCTGCATATCGAGCTGCTTCGTCTGCGCCCAGAGAGGCACGGCCAACAGGATGGCGAAGAGAGCAGTCCGCAACATAGGCATCTCCCAAAAACGTTGCGAGGAATTTTACCGCCCTGCTTAAGGCTGCCGACACTGCAAAGATGCCAGTCGTGACGCGGATTGTGCAGATGGGAGCGGGACCCGAAGTCCGCGATACACTTTTCACTGCGATGGCTATGAAAAAGAATTTCCCTCCCGCTGCTCAACCATATCTTCGCCCCGAGGCGCTGACATTTCTGCGCAACCTGGCGCGGCACAACGATCGCGATTGGTTCCAGCCGCGGAAGGCGCAGTTTGAAGAACTGCTGCGCGAGCCGATGCTGGCGATCGTGCGAAAGATCACGGATGCGATGCTTGAATTTGCTCCGAATCACGTCCGGCCTGCGGAGAAATCGCTCTTCCGGATCTACCGCGATACGCGGTTTTCGTCGGACAAGCGGCCGTACAAAACGCACGTGGCGGCGTGGTGGTCGCACCAGGGGTTCGAGAAGACCTCGGGCGCTGGCTACTACTTTCATGTGAGCGCGAAGGAAGTGATTATTGCGGCCGGAGCGTACATGCCGGAGAAAGAACAACTGGCGGCGATCCGCCACTGGCTCCTCGATCACCATGCGGAGTTCCGCCGGCTTTTGGCGCGGCCAGCCATCAGGAAAGCGTTCACGGAGTTTGAAGGCAACGCGCTGACCCGGCCGCCGAAGGGGTTTCCTTGCGAGCACCCGGCGATGGACCTGGTGCGCTGCAGGCAATGGGGTCTCGCTGCAACATTGCCGCCCGATTCGGCGCTCGATCCGAAGCTCGCGGCGACCATAATCCGCTACTTCAAGCTGGCTTCGCCGGTGATAGATGCCCTGAACACGCCGATTGCAGCGGCGCTGAAGCCAAAGAGGAAGGTGCTGTTCGGCCTGCGGTAGAACGTCCCGTGTCTTCGCGATTCGGCTCGAAAATCGCCCGAAAAACCGCTAAAAACCGGGAATTTCGGCGTTTTTCCCACAAAAACCAACGAAAACCTGTGGAAATCGGGCTTTTTGGCTTGACTTTACGGACCCCGAGGCCGCATTGTGATTCACGACAGGGTTCTCCGGAACCCGCATGAATACAGGGGATTCGTAGAAGTTGCCTAGAGTCGGATCCCCCATGCGGCACCGCCCGACTTCTGCTTCAGGACCAAAGACGGCGGAGACCCAGGCAACCACAGGCGGCCCCGAGGGGCGCGCCCCGAAGGAGAACACAGCATGGCAACTGGACTGACCAAGACCGCCCTGACGCGGCAAATGGCCGAGAAGCTCGAACTGACCAACAAGCAAGCCGGAGCTTTCCTGGACCTGCTGGCGGAGACCGCCATCAAGGAGACCAAGAAGAACGGCGTCTTCGTGATCCCCGGCATCGGCCGCCTCGTGAAGGCAGAGCGCAAGGCGCGCATCGGCCGCAACCCCCAAACCGGCGAGGCCATCAAGATCAAGGCCAAGACCGTGGTGAAGTTCCGCGTGGCGAAGGCCGCGAAGGATGTCATCGCTCCCCCGAAGAAGTAGCCCACATTCCGGACTGATGGACTGGGAGAAGCCGCGCGCTTCTCCCTTGTTCCTTTCTGCTCAAATAAAAAGCACTCTGTCCGCGGCGCGCGCCATCCATTGCGTATGGGCACGACGCCATGCGATGAAGTCGCGAACGGGAAACGGGCTGACCTTCCGGCTTCCGTTCTCTACATTCTGCGATTTGAAGGCTTCGCGATTGCAGCCGTAACAGCGATCCTGTTCGCTCGAACGGGAGCGAGCTGGTGGCTGTTTGCGGCGCTCTGGCTCGCGCCGGACCTCTCGATGCTGGGATACCTGGCGGGGCCTTGGTGGGGCGCGCGAATCTACAACAGCATTCACTCCTACTCTACCCCGGCGACTCTCGCAGTGTGCTCGCTCTTGCTCGGCGCGACTGCCCTTCTTCCGCTTGCGCTGATCTGGGCAAATCACATTGCCGTTGACCGGCTTCTCGGGTATGGCCTGAAGTACCCGGCCGGGTTCGGCTGGACGCACCTGGGACTGGTTGGCAAGCCGCGCCCTACGCCGTCGATGTAGGCTCGCCCGGGGCCTGGGGCATCAATGCACGCGACACGAGCGAAAGCCCGAAACTGACCAGGATCACGCGCAACATCAGCGTCCCGTTATAGCTCCACGAGAGGAACGCAAAGGCGACGAAGATCCCGATCGGAGTGAGCTCGGCGAGGATGGAACGGACCCACTGCGGCCTGGCCGTGTTCGGCGGCAAAGCGTTGCGCAGGCGCGGAAAAAACCGGGGAACCGAGTGCAGGTAGGCCTCATACGGCTCGCCCAGTTGGCCGGCGAGGAAGGATTCCTCCCCGAGCGTGAGCCGGATCAGGAAAAACGAGATCAGCACGATGGTGCAAAGAGCGCCGGAAGGCGGCATCAGGAAGGCGAGCGCCGCCACCATGAACCACAGTCCGAGGTAGAGCGGGTTGCGCGTGTAACGAAATGGACCGCTTGCCACTACTGTCCCGGCCATCATCGAGAGATTGCTGACCGTCGATGGACCGAGGCAGGCTGAGCCCCAAACGCGCAAAAGCACGCCCAGCGCAGCGAGGACTCCGGCAGCGATCTGAACGGCCGTGACTCCGGCACCAAACGAGATAAGGCCCAGCCGGCTGAGCTGGACGGGAAGCCATTCGAGCAGTATGGTGTGCTTCCCGGGACCGAGCCACGGGGACCAGAAACCGAGAAAAATCAGGCTCAGGTTGATGACCATTCGCAGTCGAAATTCGATTGCGCTTGCTCGCATCGAAGAGGCCTCCTCCGGTAATGCGCCGGCGCGGTTGGATCGGGCGTGTTATCAGCAGATTACATCGCCGGGATGGATAGGTCCTGTTAACTCTTTTTCTGGCATGCCTGCGGCCGGCTTCCATTCTGAAATGACAAAACAGAGACACCCTGCTGACAAGAGCCGATCCTTGAAATTCGTATGCTGACGCGCAGTGGAGTTCCTCCAAAGAGGGCGGGCTATGATCGTGCAATTGTTGCGGAGAAGCCGGAGTGTCGGTTTCGGTTTGTTATTGATCGGGATCGCGGCATCAGCGCAGGCGCCGGGAACGGGAGCCGTTCGCGGCGTGGTGTCTGACCCCGCGGGGCGTACACTGGCGCACGCCGCGGTCACGGTTGAAAGCGTGGCAACACACGTGAGCAGGTCTGTGTCAACGGATGGGGCCGGAGCATTCAATGTGCCGTTGCTGGTGCCGGGCGACTATCTTCTGTCGGTGAAGGCGGATGGATTCGCCGAGAGCCATTCCCAACCGATCGCCGTGGTGGTGAGCGAAACGAGCACGGTTGAGATCCAGTTGAGCATAGCGACAGCGAAGACGACCGTCGAGGTGACGGCCAACGAGGAGATTGCGAACGTTGAAAGCTCGGCGCTCGGGCGCGCCGTCGACGAGGACGGCATCGATTCCTTGCCGCTCTCGAACAAGAACTTCACGCAGATTCTCTCGCTGTCACCGGGAGTGGTGGTTGCGCTGCCCGATGCGACGAAGCTCGGCCGAGGCACTCAGGACGTGACAGCCAATGGGCAGAAGACGACCGCGAACAACATTCAGTTCAATGGCGTGGATGCGAACAACCTGGCGCAGAACTCGGCGGAGTCGGACGGCGAAGAGGTGGGCGTCGCGGTTCCTGCCCCGGACACGATTGAAGAATTCAAGGTGCAGACGGGAAATTTCGATGCGACCTATGGGCGCGGCACCGGCGCCAACGTGGATTTGATCAGCAAAACGGGAACCAATCGCTTTCACGGCACTGCGTGGGAGTTCCTGCGCAACGACCTGCTGAACGCGAGCGACTTTTTCTCAAAGCTGGACGGGCAGCCAAAGCCGGTGCTGAAGCAGAACCAGTTTGGCGCGGCCGTGGGCGGGCCGATCGTTCGCGACAGGACATTCTTTTTTGCCGCCTACCAGGGGTTGCGGTCGAGCAACGGATATGGCGACGAGGTGACGACCACGCTCCCACAGTTGACCTCGGACCGCAGCGCGGCGACGCTGGGCGCGCAGTTCTGCGGGTTTGCGACATTCGCGGGAGGAACGCAACTCGCCTGCGATGGATCGAATGTCAACCGGGCGGCGCTGAACGTGTTGAACTTCAAACTCGCCAATGGGCAGTATGCGATTCCGAGCCCGCAGATATTGCTCGCACCCCAGCCGGGTGGTTTTCCAATCGGACAGTCCACGTACTCGACTCCAGCGACCTATCGCGAAGATCAGTACACCGGCGACTTCGATCACACGGTTACCGCGAAGAATTCGCTCGCGACGCGGATTTTTTATTCGCGCGCGCCAACGGTTGAGCCTTTCTCGCCGAACGCAGCCAACGTACCGGGCTGGGGCACAAACGAAGTGGACAAGAACGTCATGGTGACGCTCTCGGACACGCACGTGGTGAGCACCAACGTGGTGAACATTGCGCGCGCCGGCTATATGCGTTTCGCCGGGTTCTCGGTGGTCGCCCATCCGATGAGCAGCACTGACGCCGGGATGCAGTCTCCGACGGGTCTGTTGGGCGCGGGAATTCCGGCTCCTGGAATCACGGTGGATGGCTTGTTCACGATCGGCGACGCCGGCACGCCGTCACAGGAGCAGACCACCAACAGCTTCATCGCGCAGGACATGCTGTCCATGACGCGGCACAGGCATTCTCTCCGCATGGGCGGCGAGGTGAAGCGCCACCAGATCATGGTGGACGCGCCGTTCTCTGAAGATGGCCTGCTCGACATCGCGTCATTCAACGACTTCCTGCTTGGGATGAGCGCGCAGCAGAACGGAAGCCCCGACGGGCTGAGCAACGTGACGACTAGCGGAGGAAGTTCAGGGATATTCCGAAAAGACGAACGATACACAGACTTCGCCGGCTTCATCCAGGACGACTTCAAAGTTACTCCGGCCTTTACGGTGAACGCGGGCCTGCGCTACGAAGTCTTCAGCCCTCCATCTGAGGTTCACGGGCGGCTGGTCAATTTCGAACCGACAATCGCGACGATGGATGCGCCAGCCAGCGGGACGCTGAGCGGCTTCGTAGTCTCGTCCAATTTTCCGGGGACGGTGCCGCCGGACGTGACGCAATCGGGACGGAAGGGCTTGTGGCCCACGAGGTACACCGACGTGTCGCCGCGATTGGGATTCGCGTATCACGTGGCAGAACATCCGGACATCGTGGTGCGCGGCGGATACGGGATCTACTTCGACCGATTGTCCGGCGGGCTATCAGAGAACCTGGTGGGGCAGCAGCCATTCTCACTCAGCCAGTTTTTCTCCTTGTCGCAGAATGCCGGCGCAACACTCGAAGAGCCGTTCAACCCGCTGCTTCCGAGCCCCTCGAGCTATCCCATCTTTGTGCCGCGCATACCCGGCGGCGGCCCGACAGTCATGGGACTGTCCACGCACATGGTGGACCCATACACGCACGAATACAACCTCAACGTGCAGTGGGGCATGAACCGGAACACTCTGTTGGAAGTCGGCTATGTCGGGACACACTCACTCCACGTGGCGGGATGCAATCAGTTCAACCAAGCGCTGCTGGCGAGCCCGTCTGCCCCCGTAAACGGGGCGACAGCAAACTCGGTTGCAAACGTAGTTCAGCGCGTTCCCTACGAGGGCGTCGGAACGGGGTCCTTAGTCTGCCAGAGCACATACGATGCCAACTACAACGGGCTGCAGACGAGCGTAACCAAACGGCTCAGCCGCGGGCTCCAATTTCTTGGCAGTTATACGTGGTCGAAGTCGCTGGACCAGACCAGCGGATCGTCGGGCAGTGAATTGTTCGAGTTGTGGCTCGTCACCAATGATCAGCGCAATCCCCGCCAGGCCTATGGCACGACGGATTTCGACCGGACGCATCGCGGCGTGTTCAGCTTCACGTACGATCTTCCCGGCGCGAACAGCAGTGTGTGGTTGGTGCGTCACGCGCTGTCCAATTGGCAGGCGTCAGGCATCCTGGTCGCGCAGTCGGGAACGCCGATTACGGTCCTCGATTACAGCGCGGGAGCGGTGTATGGGAATTATCCCTTCGAGAACCGTGCGCAGTTGAGCGGCGCGCCAATCGCCACTTCCGGCTCGCTGCACTCGCGAGTGCTGGGTACTTATTTGAACGCGGCCGCATTTACAAACGCTCCCGAGGCGCCGAACGGGACGAGCCCCGATGACACCGACTTCGGCAACAGCGGAGTGGGCATCGTGCGCGGACCCGGGCAGCGCGATATCGACTTCGCAATGGAGCGCAGCATTCCGGTAACGGAATCGCAGAGCGTCCACCTGCGCGCAGAGTTCTTTAATCTGACCAACACGCCAAACTTCCAGAATCCGAGCAACACTTTGAGCTTCCCCGGATTTGGAACGATCACCCGCAATTCAAATAATCCACGCATCATTCAGGTTGCGCTCAAGTATCAATTCTGAATACGGAAAGGAAACAGGAATGCAAGGCGAGCTTGAAGCGACACGCGCGGAGGCTGCGGACCAGTTGACCACGGAGCAACTAAAATCTGCGTGGCTCTCGGGAGCAGCGATTGAGTTTGGAGACCCCGCGCTTGCGCATGCCCCAATGCCGCTCCGGGAGACTTACTTTCCGCTCGGGTTTCCCGTAGAGATCTCGACGAACTCTGCCGAAGTACTCGACGTAGCGGCTGAGAGCTGGGCATCGTTTCCGAAGATGTTCGACGTCGAGCCTGTTCGCATCAAAGTGGGCGTCACGTCGACCACATCGTCAGCGTGTCCGCCCA
Source organism: Occallatibacter sp. (assembly GCA_035263625.1). Classification (GTDB taxonomy): domain Bacteria; phylum Acidobacteriota; class Terriglobia; order Terriglobales; family Acidobacteriaceae; genus Telmatobacter. Next base: position 419,108 of record DATFRB010000070.1, on the reverse strand, counting down.
CTCCCGTGTGCCGGGTGCGCGACCACATTGTGACCAACATTGCCGACGGGGAAAACTTTGCGATCACCGATCTCTCGTCGGGTTATTCCCTCGCATGGATCACGACGGCGGCACTGCGCAGTCGAGGCTATTTTCGATACTTCTTTCTGGATTCGGCCGCCTTGTGCAGCATCGGCGCGCAACATGTAACAGCCGTTCATGCGGCATGCGTGTCGCTCGATGGCAGAGGCATTCTGTTCTGCGGCGAGTCGGGCGCCGGAAAGTCCACGCTTTCCTACGCCTGCGCCCGGTCCGGGTGGACGTACGTGACCGATGACGGCAGCTACATCGTGCGTGGGCGCGAGGACAGGCTGATCGTGGGCGATCCCGGTAAAGTACGGTTTCGCCCGACGGCGGAGCAACTGTTCCCCGAATTGGCCGGCTACACGCCGATGAGGCGCGCGGGCGTGGGAAAACCGTCCGTCGAACTCGCAACCCGGCTGCATCCGGCGATCGCCACATCGAGCTCTGCGACAGTCCATCAAATCGTGTTTTTGAACCGCAAGAGCAAGACGCAGGAGCTTGCGGCTTTCCCAACCGCGGTAGCGCGGCTCTACATGCTGCAGCCGTTGTATGCCATGGCCTTCGGCGCCTCTGCTCATGAGCCGGCCATCGACCGCATTTTGCGCGTGGGCGCGTACGAGCTTCGCTACCACGATCTCGATTGGGCGGTGGAGAGGCTCACGCTGCTTGCGCGTGAGGGCAGATGATGGACTCCGCGTTCGCGGAGGTACCCGGCTATCGCCGAATCCTCGGGCGACTGAGTCCGGCGGCTCTACTCAGACAATTCGGCTCTGAATATTGGACGTTCTTTGCGGCCGCGTTTCTGTTCGATCTCGGATTCGGGTTGTTCTTCTTCCTGTTCAACCTCTATCTCACCGACCTGCATTTCGATGAGCGCGCAGTCGGAAGAATCACGGCCTGCCTCACGCTGGGGAATGTGGCCGGCACGATCCCGGCAACCATTCTCGCCCGCCGGTTCGGTCTCAGGCCGCTGCTGCTGTTGTGCTTTGTGTGCGCGCCGATTTTTTCTGCCGTCCGCCTGGTCGCATCCGGTGAGTCGGGGCAGATCGTCATCGCACTCGTGACCGGCGCTGTGCTCTGCTGCTGGCCGATCTGCTTTTCGCCAACCATTGCGGCTCTTACGAATGACCGGAACAGAACGCGCGGCTTCAGCATCATGTTCGCCACCGGCATCGGCGTGGGCACGCTCTCCGGCGCGATGGGAGGATACGTACCGGAACTGCTGCATGAAGGCAGGCTGCATACGCCCGTTGTTGCCGGGATAGGCATCGTCCTGCTGATCGCATGTGGACTGGTTGTCATGGGGGCGTGGCCGATTCTGAAGCTTCGTTTGACGCAGCGGCTTCCGCCGCGCGGCCATCGCAGCCGCGTATTCCATCCATTCCTGCGCCGCTTTCTTCCGCCGTTCCTGCTGTGGAATGTGGTCACCGGATCGTTTCCGGCGTTTGGGGCCATCTATCTGCAGCAGGTTCTGAAAATCTCGCTGGGCAGAATCGGCCTCGTGTTCTCGGCGTCGCAGCTCATGGAATTCGTCGCCGTGATCGCTTCTCCGGCCTTGATTCGGCGCGCGGGTCTGACCAGGGGAATAGCGATTTCTCTTTTCGGCACGGCAATTGCGCTTGCAATGATCGGCATTACCAGGCAGGCGACCGTGGCCGTGGGCCTCTACGTGGTTTACTACGCGCTGATGTTCATGTGCGAGCCGGGAATTTACAACCTGCTGATGGACAGGATTCCCGAAGAAGAGAGGAGCACTGCCTCGGCCGTTCAGAACCTGAGCGGAGCGCTTTGCCAGGCGGCCACAGCCGCGGCAACGGGAAGCTGCATTGTGCGGTTCGGCTATGGCGCGGTTTTGTTTTCGAATGCGGTGGCAGCCGTCTCCGCAGCGCTTCTCTTTCTTGCGCTCGCAACACGGGCGGCGAGCAACACGATGCGTGCGAGCCCCGACTCTCTGCACGAGGCCCCGCAATCGACCCTGTAGTCGCTTGCCTGGGGCGTCGTCGAGCTCGGAAACAAGGCGATGACAATCAACTGACGACGACCTGACACCATGGCACGCGGCGCTCCCTATGGTGGTAATCACGCAGAAGTAGCTTCGACTTTAGCTGGCGCCACGATGAGGACTCACGCCGCAAATGCGGCCTGAGGAAGCGTGAATGCATAGATTGATGCAAACAACGGCCGCGCACACTGTCCACACGGGCGGCTGGGATGCGCAGAGGATGCCTGCAGATCATCGAGCCCTCGCCAATATTCTCGGAACAGGCGTGGACGCCGTCGACATGGACGAAGCCCTGTCGATCATTTTTCGGCACCTGCGGGAATCCCGCAAAGGGTATGTTTGCGAGATCGGCGTTCATGGCGTTCTCGAAGCGCTGCGAGACCAGGCGCTGGCGGACACGTTCGCCGGAGCCGTGCTGAACGTTCCCGCTTGCACGCCGACGGTATGGGCAGGACGGTTGCAGGGGTTCAAGTGGATGGATCATGTGACGGGACCTGCGCTTATGCGCGAGATCTTCAGCCGGCGCGAGTTTGCCCGATATTCGCATTACTTCTATGGGGGAGAACCCGGAGCAGCGGCGGAGTTTGCCGCGGCGATGACCCGACAGTTTCCCTGGATTCGAATTGCAGGCACGTTTGCGCCGCCGTTGAGCGACTTGTCGGAGAAGGAGGAGGAGAACCTGGTCGCGGAGATCAACGCTTTGCATCCCGACATGGTGTGGGTCGGAATCGGCACGCCGCGCCAGGAGCAATGGATTCGGCGAATGCTGCCCGTCGTGCATACTCGGCTCATGTTCGGCGTGGGAGAGGCATTCGATCTCCATTCCGGGCGAACTCGAGACCGCGCCCCATGGACCAAGAGCGTTGGCATGCAGTGGCTGCATCGGCTGATCCATGACCGAAAGCGATTTTGGCGGCGCAGTGTCCGCAACATGGCCTTTTTGCCCCTCATTGCGCTTCAGTTGAGCGGAGCCCGCCGCTATCCGCTTAAATTGGAGCCGGCGCACGATATCGCGGCGGGGCGCTGACTCTTGCATTGATGGAACGGACCGGCGTACACAGCGGAAGCTCTAAATCAATAAGGAGGGCTCGCCTGCCTGTCGTATGGCTGCCCGAATTTGTTCAAATGCTCGGCTGGCTTGATCTGCGCATCCGACGCGTCCAGGGTGATGGCGTTCGAAACACCGGAACGGACCTGGATCGCTCGCGTCATCCGATCGAGATCCTGTTGCGCTATTCCCTGCACCCACGCGTGAAGCACGTAATCCCCGGGAGGCACCTTGTGGAGAGTCACTCTCCCTGACGAGTCTGCGGTCCCATAGAACGGAGTTGCAACCGTGAGAATTACCGCGCTCATCTCAGGGTGGATGTTACAAAATACATACGAAACACCGACGCGCGAAAACACAACTTCCTTCGACGCGCCCGCCTCGTAGAGCCCCAGGTCGAACCGCTTGCCGTTAAACATCGAAAACACATTGTGGAAGAAGGGGTCCTCGTTCGGAAACGACACCACGCTGCCCACGGGGACGACGAGCAGGCGCGGAGTGAACATTCTGTTCTTCTGGACGAGACTGAAATGGCCGGGACTCGGAGGACTGTCTGTCTTGTCCGCCGGATCGAGCCACACGACTGCAGCCGGCGCATGAGCCTTGCTCGAAGATTCGCCGAATTGAAAGTGCGCGTGGAAATCCGCCGTCGCCGAGGGCGCGGACTGAGCCACCGCGCACAGAGGCAGCAGCGCTACGGCGTACTGTAATGCTCTCGCCACCCTGGCGGTCTTCTTTTTTTGTGGTCTCAAAATCTGTACCCTGCCGCCAGACCGATGATATCGCTGAATTCTGTCGGAGAATTGAAGAATGACGAAGCAATGCGCCGGTATTCAAGTGAAAACAGCAGGTATGTGCTTGGACTGTAGATGACGTTGGCGGTCAGGGTCCGATTGCGCGCAAGGTTGTAGTAACTCGGGTATGAGGGAGCGTTGTACGTGCGAACCTGATACGCCGGGACATCATCGATTCCGAACGCCTCATTGAATTCGAAGCGCTCACCGGCACGCTGCTTCCATTGCAGCCACCCGCCGGTATCATCGAGCGCGCGAATATACGGCTCGTTGTAAGCGATCTTCACAACGTAGTCCTTAAACGCTCCGCCCCCCAGCCCGCCCAGCGCCTGGCCGTGATAAACGTTTCCGGCGATTGACGTGTAGCGAGAGACCGGGAAGCCGAAATCGAGCGCGCCAGCCCACGAATCGAAGGTCGTGGAGGGCGGAATTCGATGCGGAGCGAAATAGCCGCTGATTCCGAGATGTGTCTCCAAATCGTCTTCCGGATGCACGAGCGCCACGCGAGCTTCGACGCCCGGCCATCGCGACAGCTCGGCCGTTGTGGTCGCAGCATTCGCCACGGCCGGCTGAGCGGCATGTGGTGATGGCGGATCGCCGACATTGATCAGCGCGGCTTGAACACGCACCCGCGCCGCGTGATCCGCAAAAAGGTCGCTCGACATTCCCGCCTGAGGAGTCCAAATTGCCAGATTCCCTGACCATCCCAAAGCCGGGGTTGCAACCGCGGTTAACGAAGTCGGCGTATCGGGATTGAGAAGCGCGCGGTCGAGAGAGAAGAAAGCCTTGGTATGTTCCCAGTTCAATTCGCCGTGAGCCGTGCGCATTCGAATTTGTCCCAGCGCGGCTCCCCCACTGTACTCAGCCGATGCGGAACCAGCGGCAAAATCCATTCTGACGTCGGCGTGACTGGAGGCGCCGAAAAGATGCGGCCCGCGTGCATCGATCCCGAGGATCGTCTGCCGGATCGTTGCTCCCGTGGTGCCAGGCCCGCCCAACGCGACAGTTGGAAACTCCGGAACGTCCACTCCCTGCGTATTGACGAACCCCGTCATCAAAATCATCCCGCTCAGCGTGACCGGATACTTGGATTCGCTTTCCACCTTGGTTTGCTCAAGGGTCGCGATCTGCGTCTCGTGCATGGATTGGGTATCACGCATTCCTGCGACCGCAGCCGCCAGTTCGACGGCATCGGCGCCGGCCGACTGTGGCGGATCGCTGGACGGCGGCGTCTGCGCAGCGCCCTGCAACTCAGAAAGCTGCCGTCTGAGTTCCGTGAGTTCGCGCTGAGACTGCTCAATCTGACTCTGGACGCGGTCCACGGCTTCATTCAGGCGGCGGACCTGCCCCTGAAAATCCGGAGGGGGCGGCGCCTGTGAAAAGCCGGCCACAGCCGGCGCGAAAACAACAATGGCTGAAACAAGAAGTGTCAGCCGCCGGGTACCGATCGATCCTGAACGATGGAGGTTGGGTTTCATGGCTCCCCCACTCGGGCTTGAATTTCGTCGTTGGACTGCCCAGATTGATGAGCGTGACGTATGAACATGCGAAAAATTGTCTCTCCGGGTCGGCTGCTCACGAGAACGACTCCGCCGCCATGATCGGCAGCGATGCTTTGCGTGAGGGTAAGACCCAGCCCGGATCCCTTATGCTTCCCTTCGCTTACGAACGGTTCGAACAACGTGTCGCGGATGTTTTCGGGAACGCCGTTCCCGTTATCCACCACGTCGATAAGGATATCTTCTTCGCGCGAATACACCGTGAGGGCAACGGTTGGCGCCACGCCCTGAGCGCGCGGAGTCTGGCAGGCGTTCAGAACAAGATTGTAGATGGCGCGTTCAATCTGTTTCTCCTCGGCGAAGACTTCCGCTTCCGCCGGGTCGCTCAGCTTGACCGTCAATGTCACATTCGCGGCATCGGGGTGCGCGCGCACCATGTTGAGCGCCTTTTCCACGAGGGAATTGATCGAGCTGAGACTGCGGCGAGCCGCCGCCCCGGTACGGCTGAACATCAACAGAGCTTCGAGCAGATCGGTCGTCCCGAGCACGGCGGTTCTTATCTCGGCGAGAATCTCGCTTCGCTCCGGCTCAGGAAGATTTCCCGACGCGAGGAACTCCGAATTCGCATATACCGCCGAAAGGTAGTGCCGCAAATCGTGCGAAACAGAACTCGCCATTCTGCCGATTGTCGCCAGCCGCTCTGATTCGAGCAGCGCCTGGTTCGCGTCCACGATTTCGCGCCTCATGCCGCCGAAGGCCAGGCTCAATTCGCGCACCTCCCGGGTTCCGCGATGCGGCAAGCGGTGCGCGCTGTCTCCGGTTGCGAAGGCTCGCACTCCAGCCGCAAGCTGTTCGAGAGGGCGAGTGACGAAGCGCGACAGGACAATCATCAACGCCGTTCCGAACAGAAGCGCCAGCAGGCCGGCAAGCAGGACAAAGCGATCGATCTCCCGGATCGCGCGCTCCTCCTGGTCGAGCGACTTGAGTTCGAGCAATGTGAGCGGGGCTGCCTGGCCGTTTGACAATTGCGTGGACACTGCAAGGAATCGTTCACCGCCGAGCACAAGGGTGAATGCTCCGGCCGCCTTGATCGGCGCGCTTGCCGCAATGGCAGACAGCTGCAATTCATCCGGTGGGTTAAGCGAGCTCGCAAGCAGATGCGCGCCGCTGAAGAACGCTGCATCCACATTCGTAACCCGGCTGAGCTGCGTAACCGTCGGATGATCAATCGCGAATCCGCTGATTACGTACCCGAGGATGGTGCCCTCTGCGCGGCTGCCGAAATACAGGGGCTGCACTGAACAGCCGAACAGGCTATCGCCGCTCATGAAGTAAGGCCTCTGCTGGCGGGCGACAAAATTGTGCAGATCCGCGCGAAATTCCTGGCCGGCCGGTGCATTCGCAACGAATGCCGCCATGATGTTTCCATTGCGATCGGCCAGCGCAAAGAGGTCATTCCCGCTGGTCTTCCAAAACTCCACGGCGCCGTCGGCAATGGTTCGCTCATCGCTCGTAGTCATCAGCGCCTTGAGGCTGGGCAGGTCGGCGAGGAGAGCATTCTCCCGATCGAGCGCCAGCACTCGCTGAGATCGGACATTCTCAAACGTTGCGACTGAATGGAGCAGGTCGGCGGATACACTCTGGACAAACAGGTCTTTCATCGACCGTCGTATTGCCAGCAGGCTTACGGCAATGGTGCCGGCGATGATGATCGCCATGGCGAGGATCAGCAGGAACCGGGTTCGCACGCCCCGAACCGTCCCCGGGGCGTCGGCAAGTTGCGCCGGGTGAAATGGCGCGGCTCCCCCGGTCACGGAACTACGGTACGAACTTATACCCGGCTCCATAGATCGTGAGTAAGTGGCGGGGGTTGGCTGGGTCGGCCTCAAGCTTTTGGCGAAGCTTCAGCATCTGGTTATCGACGGTTCGCGTCGTGGGGTAGCAGTTGTATCCCCACACTTCGTTGAGCAGTTCTTCCCGGCTCAGCACGCGCTCCGCGTTTTCAGTAAAGAATTTGAGAAGTCGAAACTCGTGGGAAGTCAGAATGACCGGCGCTCCATTTCGCATCACGGTCATTTTCTTGAAGTCCACCTCGCAATCCGCGAAGCGATAACTGGTCGAAGCTGAGGGCCGGCGGCGGCGGCGAATCGCGGCCTGTACGCGCGCCAGCAATTCACGCGGGCTGAAGGGTTTGGTGACATAGTCATCCGCGCCCAGCTCAAGCAGCAGGACCTTGTCCACCACTTCGGAAATTGCACTCACCACGATCACCGGAGTCTCGGCCGAAAGCGATTTGAACTTCTGGCACAGTTCACGCCCGGAAATCTGCGGCAGGATCAAGTCAAGGACAACGGCAATCGGCTTCCCGGAGCGAAACAGGTCGAGCGCAACCTGTCCATCGCCGGCCGTTAACACTTCGTAGCGCTCTGCCGAGAACATTCGCTGAAGCACGCGCTGCATGCGCGGATCATCTTCGACCACGAGGATCGTTCCGAGTTCATGGGCGGTTGGAGCCGGCTTCACCTCGGAGAACTCGACTTCCTGATCGTTGATCATCAGATCATTCTCCCTTGTTCAGTCAGGAGCCGGGCTCGACCTGACCAGAAATGACAATCCTCTGACATTTGCTTCTCATCTGCGGAGGAATGTCCGAATCCATTCTAGTCAGCTTCGGGTTGCGGTAGCATACCAGAAATCCGATATTCCGCGACACCTGAATGTTCGACAGAAGTTCAGTTATCCCGCGCCGGTTACTCGCGATGACAAGTACGGCGGAACCAGAGGAGCAGGTACCTTCTGGGTCATCATCTCGCGTATCGCCCTCTCGTAACGACTCACCGGGTCACAGTCTCAGGGAACACTTCGTCAGGTGTCGCCTCCGGCCTCTCGTAAGGCCGGGACATCGGAAAACACAACCCGGCACCTGCAATGATTCGTGATGGCCCTGCCTCCTCGCATCTCGCCACCGCCTTTCTCCACCGCGATGCCTCGATCGCAAACCAGAGCCCTTCGATCGCGTGGAAACGAAGTCGAGTGAAGAAATGCCGCGCCTCGGTCACCCAGCGTCCGACGCGGCCAGCCAGAGTCTCTCGCGGTGAAGGCATCGTGATCCGAAACGGCAGGTGCAATGGAATAAGCAGTCTCCTCAAGCTCTTCGAGTCGCACGCTTGGCCAGGGATCTCCGCGCGAAGCAATGTGTAGTGTTTGCTCGCGATGGAATCGCTGATCAGCACATCGTGGGCATAGCGCTGCAGCCACATCCGCACCCGCGCGGGTAGCCGGTCTGCTTTCCGATGATCGAAATGATCTACGTAAAGCGGCCCGAAGAATTCGCGCGCCAACCAGAGAGCCATGCTGATCGCCAGGCCAGCGTTGTCCTCCTGATTGGCGATCGACTCAACTTCAGCCCAGAATGCAGCGTCGCCCCGGCGCGCCTCCACGTGCCGCTTGAATTCAAGCACCCATGAAATCCGCGTGCGTTCGCCGCACAAGTGCTTGGACAAATGAAGCGCCTGCCGAACCAGAATATCGGTCGGCGACAGCGTCGAGAGCTCGATGCCTTCCAGCAGGCGCGTCCGCCTGCGTGCCAGAACATCGCGCGCCCGGACATCGGAATCGTCCTGGGCGATGTGAAGCTCAAACGCTCTGGGAGATTCGGCGCAGTACAACTCGGCAACATCCTTGATCCGCGCTGAACCCCAGATGAACTCGACCGTGTCGCCGGTATCCAATCGCAACCGATACCCCAGCCGGCTGATGTAATCGCAGGCGAGCCGTGAGTCCTTGCGCCGCACCAGGAAATCCAGATCGGCCTGCCAGCGCAAGCAGTTCGCCGGAACCGAATCCGGAGTCAGGCTGATTCCTTTGAGCAACGCGTATTCAATCGACGCCGCATCAAACCAACCGGCCAGCATGCGCACGTCCTCCAGCATGGCGCGCGTTCGTTCACGGTTGCGCTCGAGCCGAAGATCAAGCAGCCGTAGAATGCGCTCCGGCAGGCTGGAACCCAATCCGGACCGGCGAACCCGGTCGATGAAGTACAGGGCCATACCGCTCATATCGAGCCACCGAAGAACGCCTTGCCAGTCGTCTTCGCTAAAGCCGGTAAAAAGTGATGCCGCCGGCGTATCAGCATTTGCACACACTTCCAGGATCGCCTGCTTCAATTGCCGGCGCCGTGCGACCGCACTGTTGCGAGTTGGAATCGGCATAATCCCCATACCGGTCACTGGCTGTACATCTCCGGCTCTCCCAGGCTTCCCGCGGGCGGCAGATGCCGCAGGTAGACGACGATGGACCAGATCTCGTCGTCACTCATGATCCCTTTCGACCCCGGCATCCCCGACGGCCAGATGCCGTTGTCAATGACCCACTTCAGTTGACCATCCGTATAAGCCTGAACATTCTGTGCGGCCAGCGACGGAACCGGCGGTGACATATGCCGGGCAAACGGCACGCCCGTGTTCTGTCCATCAAGTCCGTGGCAGGCCGCGCAATAGTGCGAAAATGCTTCCTTTCCGTCGGCGATGCTCTCGGGCGTCGCAGCGAGCGGGTTCTTCTGGTTCTTGTTGCCCACAAACAGGCGATGCTTCGCGCCCCACATCAACCCTGACTCCGCCTTCCCCGGCGAGTTGGCTTTGCAGCCTGCGAGCGACAACGCTACCGCGGCAGCGACGACGCAGATTGTGCCTCGCATCTCAATCGACCACGTGCAGCGTGATCGTCATCTTTCCATGCCCTTCGCCGCAAAACACGTAGCAACGCCCTGTGAAAGTCCCCACCTTTTCCGGCGTAAACCGAACTTCGCTCGTTCCCCCTTTTGGAGCTTTGAGCTGTAATCCCAATTCGCGGATTCGAACCCCGTGCGGAACGTCGGCGCTCTTGAGAACCAGGTCGACCGGTTCGCCCTTCTTCAGCGTGATCTCACCGGGATCGAACTCATACCGCTTTGCCGTTATTTCCACGCGCTTGACAGACGCATCCGCTGCATTCTTTGCGGAAAGAACAGCGCTTGGGAGAATCAATGACGACGCCAATACAAAGATAGTGACAACCTTCTTCATAAGTCTCCGATAATCTGCCGGGAGCTGATCCCGGCTCCGCGCCAGGTCTCCCGAACTTCAACGTAAGGGGCGCGCCTCCGCCCGGTGTCATGTGTGTGTCAGGAAATTGTCAGCCATTTGTCGTTTCGCCTTTGCGGAGGTCGTTCACTCGCGGCCATTTCCGCAATGACAATCCGTTTACATTCACAGGACTGCGGTGTGACACTCCGGCGCAAGTTCGGAGCAAAGCTGAACGCATGCCCGGATTTCCATGGGACCTGCGTTCCCGGCCAACTCACCTTCTCCTCAGTCGCCTGTTCAACGCGGTCCTGTTCGGCGCGCTTGCACTGGCCCTCATTTCACCGGCGATGTCACAGAACGTTCCGTTGATCTCCGGCGGAGGCGGATTCCTGACCAGCACGAGCGGCGGGAACACCACCTATATCCCCGTCATCTCCCCGCTCATCGCAGCTCCGCTCGGCAACCACGTGCTTGTCGAAAGCCGCGCCATCATCCTTACAGCCTTCTTTCCCCGCGGCGGCGGCCGAAGTGGATATGATCACGATTCGTTTCTCGGTCTCGACTTTCTCCAGGCCGACGTCGTGGCCAACCGCCATCTCACTGTCGTCGCCGGCCAGTTTCTTACGCCGTTCGCCACCTATAACGAGCGCCTGACCCCGATCTGGATCAGCAACTTTCAAGAGGCTCCCCTGATCTTCTCCCTGGGCACCATGGGCTCCGCATCGAGCGTCGGCGGCATGCTGCGGGGCTCTGCGGCTTCGTCAGAAAAGTTCAACTTCGATTACGCCGCTTTCTTCTCTGCGACAAGCACGAACGAGCAATTCAGCGCCGAGCGCGCCGCGGGCGGCCGCGGAAGCCTTTATCTTCCGGCCGCGCACCTCGAAGTCGGCGCTTCCTTCGATCGCAAGTTGCAAGGAACTGAAGAGAACTTTGCCGGCACTCATGTTTGGTGGGAACCGGCGAATTCCTCCTTGCGGCTGCGCGGCGAGTACGCGCGAGGCGCTCACGCACGGGGCTATTGGGTCGAAGCCGGTTACCGCCTCTCGCGCTTTAGCGACAACACTCGCTTCCTTGCGCGCGTTGAGCCGGTTTTCCGCATGCAGCAGACCTTTCGAAGCCAGCCCGACTCAAATGACGGGCTCCCCGCGGCGGACACGCAGCTCGCGGACTTCGGCCTTGACTTTCATCTTCCCCACGAAATCCGGATCAACACCAGTTACTCCCGGCAGTTTTCGTCCTCCGGCAATCGCAATATCTGGCAGACCGGGCTCGTTTACCGGTTTCTCTTTCCCACCTGGAGAGGCAAATGACCAAGGCCCGATCGCTGTTGCTTTTCGCCGGAATCTCGTTCGCATTGCTTCCGGTCTTGTCGCAGTCGCCGACTAAAGCGGGCAAGCAGGACCCGCGCGCCAACCACGCAAGACCTTCGCAGAGCGACGATTCCGATCGGGGCCAGAAAGTATTCCGGCAAAACTGCGCTCGATGCCATGACGCGCCTCAGGGCTTTTCGCCGCAGATCTCCGGCACAGTTCTGCGTCACATGCGCGTGCGTGCATCGCTGAGCGCCGCCGATGAAGCAGCCCTCCTGCGGTTTCTGAACCCGTAACGGCGCCTTCAACTCTGCACACTCCTTCACCGCTGGGACGGTCCCTGCATCGCGGGCCTCATCGTTTATGGGGTTGGGGCAACTCTGATGGAATCTCTTCCGGTTGTCGACGCTCCTGCGTCCCGGACACCCCCGATTAAGCGGAACTCGGATGAGTTGATCCCGATAGCCGAACCCCTGATCACCCGCGCGACAACTTTCACCGTCAAGCGTGTCACCGGCTCCGCACCGTGTGGGCTTTGACACGCTAATAGCAGCTTTCTTCGCAAGTAACTCTTTTATTTTCAATATCTATTCTTCGGAATCGCGAATGCACTCCCTACCGGCGCACAGGCGATTGAGCAAAGGTTCGGAGGACGCGATGAAGCTAACGAATTGGGCAGCGATTGCAGTGACGGCAATGGGTTTGGTGGCTCCGGCGGCAGCACAGAGCGCCGCGAAACGCGTGATCGTAATCAGCCTTGAGGACCGCAAGCTGGCGCTTATCGAAGACGGCCAGGTCACGAAGGTCTATCCCGTAGCCGTCGGCAAGCCCTCCACGCCGAGCCCGGTGGGAACCTTCACCATCGAGCGCCGCGTTGCAAATCCGGTCTATCACCACGACGGCAAGACCGTGCAGCCCGGCCCGGGAAACCCCGTCGGAACCCGCTGGATGGGGTTGAGCATCAAGGGCTACGGCATCCACGGGACCAACGCACCCAAATCGATTGGCAATGCAGCCTCGCACGGCTGCATCCGAATGGCCCGCCCGGACCTCGAAGAGCTCTTCGCCATGGTATCCGTCGGCGACACCGTCGAGCTCATCGGCGAGCGCAACGACGAGACCGCTCAGTTGTTCGGCACGAGCGAGGGAGCCGCGGCTCCAGCGCAGCCGGCCCTGACGGCCCAGGCAACGCCGCTCGCCGCTCCGGCCCTGCCGGTCACTACCGACCTGCTCTCGGCGCTCTCATCCGATCAGCCTGCGCCCGCGTTTGCGGTCTCCGCCGGCGGATCCCGTTAAGGAGGACGCCATGACCTCTCCCCTTCATTTCAGCGCTGTGCTGTTGCCGGTGGTGGCGGGCCTTCTGCTGGAAGAACTCACGTTTGCCGGGCTGGTCCGGCTGCTGCTGCTCCGCGGCCGGAAAACAAGAGATAAGAGGAGCACAGGAACCGAAAGGAAGGCGGAAAATGCTCGCGTTGAAGGTATTGCTCAATGTGGCCGGAACGCTCCTGCTGTTGGTCGCGCTGGCCATTCCAATCTACTCGCTCGTGTTGCGCGTGCTGGCCATGCGCAGAAAGCGCGATGAAACCGATCCCGTTGCCGAACCCAAACCAATCGAATGGCGCCGGCCGGTAGCGCTTGCGCTCGCTGCTTGCATGCCGCTTCTGTTCGCGGCCAGCATTGTCGTCGTCCCCAGCGGCATGGGGGGCGTGCGCGTCAGCCAGATGAGCGGTACGCTCCCCGGTACGCTCTACCCCGGAGTCCACTTCATCACCCCGCTCGTTGACAGCGTGCAGATATTCGACCTGCGAGATCACCTCTTTACGGCCGGACAAGGCGCCCAGCAGGCAGGCAAGGCCGTCGCACAACCGGCCAGCCTCGATGTGCAATCGCGCGAGGGGCTGAACATCGGACTCGGAGTCACCGTGCGCTATCGGCTCGATCCGGGCAAGCTCTCCACCGTGCAGGCAAGGCTGCCGCAACCCGCGGACAAGGAACTGGTGCCCCCAGTTGTGGCAAGCGCATGGCGCGAACTCGCCCCGCAGTACACCGTGCGCGAGATCTTCTCGAGCAAGCGCGAGGAGGTTCGCGAAAAGGCCGCCGCGGTCATCACGCGGAAGCTCGCCTCCGACGGCATCGTGGTCGAGGAGGTCATGCTCTCTGAGGTCCAGCTTCCCGACGAGTACTCGAAGGGCCTCGAAGGTTTGCTGTTGAAGGAGCAGGAGGACGACCAACTCGGCATTCAGACTGAGATCCAGCAGAAACAGGTCCGGATCGCCGAACTCCAGGCCGAAGCGGAAGCAAAGCAGAAGGTCAAGGAAGCCGAAGGCGAGGCGCAGTCAAAAGTTGTGGAAGCGAAGGGCGACGCCGACGCGATGCAGTACACGCTTCCGCTCAAGCAGAAACAGATTGAGCAGAGCAAGCTCGAAGCCGAGGCGCGCAAGGAAGCCACCATCCAGAACGCCGAAGCCGATGCCGAAGCCAAGGTGATCGATAGTAAGGCCGAGCTCCAGCGCCGCAATCTTCTCGCCGATGCCGAGGCAAGCCGGATCAAGCTGCTCGCCGCGGCCGACGCCGACCGCATGAAGAGCGAGGCCGACCTGCTCAACCGCTCTCCGCTGCTCATCAACAAGATCATCGCCGAGCGCCTCTCGGACAAGATCCAGGTGGTGATGGTTCCATCGGACGGGAAGTTTTTCTTCGCCAACGATGTCTTCAAAGGCGCGATGAGCAACCCCGCGCTCAAGCAGGAGATGGACGGCGAATCCGCTGCGGACAAGAAGCCCGGCCAATAACAACTGCGCGGCTGGCCTCATTTCACAGGCCTCATCTCCCGGCGGGATGAGGCCGCCGCGCAAAACGATATAATCCGCGCAAGAACTTCCCGAAAGACAATGCGATGAAGCACACCGGGCTGAGGTCGAGTTGCGCGAAAACGATGGTTTGTTCCCTCGCGGCCGCGCTCGTGGTGCTGGCTGCCATGCCGGCGCATGCTGCAACGTCTGCGACCCGCTGGGACCGCCCCGCGTCGGAACTCGCCTCCCGCATCGCCGAGGCGCTCGGCCCCGCCTCCGCGCACCTCGAGTTTCGCAATCTCTCGACGATCCCCGCCGGCGAAACTAACGTCATCCAGCATCTTCTCGAAGACGACCTCAAATCCAACGGTGTGACCCTCGCCGGAGCAGAAAGCGCAAACGCCATTCGCGTAACACTCAGCAAGAACACGCGTGGTGGCCTGTGGGTAGCCGAGATCGTCGAAGGAAACGAGACGAAAGTCGTTATGGAGCCGGTTGATCTGATACCAGCGACCGTCGCACCCGCGCCGCAGAAAGTCACGCTTCAGCGCCAGGTCGTGGCGACGGAATTCGACTTGTCGTGGATGGCAGAGAACGGCATCCAGTCGGCTACGCCCATCCTTGCCGCGGCTCAGGCAAACAGCTACCTGGTTGTCCTCACGCCAGATCGCTTCGCGGTCTTCAGGCAATTGCCGGAGGGCTGGATCGAAGAAGCCGTCGCGGAGCTTGGCGCGGCTCACGCGCGCTCGCGCGATCCGCGCGGCGTAGTGACTCTGAATGCGGAGGTCAATGGCTTCAGTGCGTTCACGTCCGGCATCGAATGCACCGGAACGTTCGCGCCGAATCCATCGCCGGTGATAGGCAGCAAGTGGACAGTGCATTGCCATGCGAGCGACGACCCCTGGCCAGTGATGCAGACAGGGCCCGATAGCTGGACCCGGGCGTTCTATAACGCTGAACGCGACTACTTCACGGGCGTAATCGCGCCTGCCTGGGGCGCCGATCTGCCGCCTTTCTATACCGCCGGCTACCTGCCCGGCCGAGCTTCCGGTCCCGCAATGCTGCTGACTTCCGTGGACGGCCGTCTTCTGCTCGCAGAGTCCGGCCAGCTCAAGCCCGTCGCCGGAGCCCGAGACTGGGGAAGCGATTTCGCCGTTGTGTCCGCGGGCTGCGGCGCCGAAGCGCAAGTCATCGTGTCATCATCCGGCGACAGCGCAAACGACAGCCTTCGCGCCTACGAATTACCCGCGCAGGAAGCAGTGCCGGTCAGCGAACCCATGCCGCTCGCCGGCGGCGTGATGGCCATCTGGCCCGCTCCTGATGGAAAGAGCGTGTTCGCGATCGTTCGTACTCCCATGCAGCAGAGCCACGAATTCGGCTACGAGGTGGACCGTGTTACGGAAAGCTGCAATTAGCTGCCTCGCGCTGTCGCTGGTCGCGCCTGCGGCTGCGCGCACGCGTCCACGCTACGGAGGCACTCTGCGCGTGGAGACAACAGGCGACCCATGGAGCGGCTTCATCCGGCGCCTTGTATTCGAAGGCCTCACCGATGTGGGAGCGGACGGGAACATTCATCCCGGGCTCGCCACTGCATGGACCGCGGAGAACGGCGATCATCGATGGCAGTTCCACCTGCGGCAGGGAATCCGCTTCCACGACGGAACCGCTGTCACCTCCACCGCTATCGCCGCATCTCTTGAAGCCTCCTGCAAAGGGAACTGCCCGTGGACAACCATGCGCGCCCTCGGTAGTTCAATCGTCTTCACGAGCGAATCGCCGATGCCCGGCCTGCCCGCGCTTCTCTCCTCCGACGAATTTCTCATCCACGACGTGAACTCGGGCAAGCCCTTGGCGCCCGGTGCGACATCAGGTTCTGACGGAGGCAGCGGCTCGTTCCAGGTGTCGGGAGTTGCGAACGGCGCGCTCACGCTCGCTGCCAACGAGGCAAGCTGGCGGGGCCGTCCGTTCATCGACGTCATCGAGGTTCGCGGCCATCGCGCCGTAAGCGACCAATGGATGGACCTGGCCGCGAGCCGGGCCGACATCGTCGAAGTTCCTGCCGGCGAAATACGCCAGGCGCAGCAACAGCATCTCGCTCCCGTAGTTTCCGATCCCGTTGACGTCCTTGCCCTCGAGGTCTCGACATCCGGCGCGCTCGCGGACCTCAACCTTCGTTCCGCCATCGCCTGGAGCATCGATCGAAACGTCCTCGCGAGCGTGATCTTCCAGAGGCAGGGCCAGGCGTCGGCCGCGCTGTTGCCCCAGAAGGTGTCAGGATATGCATTCCTGTTCCAGCCTCAGCGCGACCTGAATAAGGCGCACGAACTACGCGGCGGGCTCGCCGCGCAGTCACTGTCGCTCGCTGCGCCAACGAGCGGTGCCTGGCAGCTCGCCGCGCAGCGCATCGCGCTTAACCTGCGCGAAGCAGGCTTCAGTGTGCAGGTCGTTCCCGGGACGGCGACCAACGCAGATCTCGCGCTGCGCAGCTTCCCAGTCGCCGGCGCGGATCCCGCCGCCGACCTCGAACAGATGCTGCGCGCATCAGGAGAAGCGCTGCCCACAATCGGCCGCGATTCCGCTGCCGTCTATCGCACCGAGCGCGACATCCTCGACCGCCGGACCCTGATCCCGCTCCTGCACCTTCCGCGCGCATATGCAGCATCGGACCGCGTGCGAGACTTCCACCTGCGCTTCGACGGCGCACCGGACATCGACGATATTTCGCTGGAGGCAGCCCCGTGAGCCTCCGCCAGAAGCTTCTCCTCCTCCTTTCGCTTACGGTCGCTGCAGCGGTAGCCTCGGTGGCGTGGACCGTCCTGGTGCGCATCCGCCACGTTTTCGACCAGCGCGACCAGGAGGAGACCGCGCTCTTCGTCGCGCAGTTCCAGCGCGAATTCCAGAACCAGTCTGCCGGCGTAACAGATACCCTGAGCCGTCTCGCGGAGACTGACCGGGCACGATTCGTGGCAACCGAAGTGACCCAGAGCGGCGACCTCGCGCCCTACCTGAACGAGGCCAGGACGATGGCGGACGCAGCCCATCTCGACTTTCTCGAAATGGTCGGACCCACCGGAGATGTCATCAGCTCCGCGCAGTGGCCGGCCCGCTTTGGCTACCCCGAGCCGGCCGCCATGAGTCCGAAAGCCGCATCCTTTCTCAAGCGCGAGGACCTTCCCGACGGCACCTCGGCCCTTGGGCTCTTTTTCGTAACCGCCATCGATGGCGTCAATCCGCCCGTGTGGCTCATCGGAGGCAAAAAGCTCGATCAGGGCTTTCTAGCCGACCTGCCCGTCGCGCCGGGAATGACAGTTGCTCTCTACTCCGACGCTCCGTCCACTCCCGTTACGAACACCGCAGCCTCCAATACAAGTTCCTCGGCTCCGCCGCCCTCCGCGTTCGATCCCCCGCGCCTGATTGGCGTCGATGGAGTTGTTCCAAACGCGGCGCGCTACGAGAACCTGGTTCTCACTGCCCTGCGCAACGGCCAGCAGTCAAGCTCGATCCTCTACCTGACCAAACGCCGCGAAGACTCGATCAGCGTCACCGCGCTTCCGCTGAAGGACGAATCGGGTAAAGTGCTCGCTGTGCTCACCGTGGCTATCTCGCGCAGCAGCATGGTCGAAGCCCAGCAGCACATCCGCGCCATTGCTTACGGCGTTGCCAGCACGGGGATTCTGCTGGCCATCGTATTTAGTTTGTGGATTGCCGCGCGTGTCTCCCGCCCTATCGAAGAACTCGCCCGCGCGTCTGAAGCGGTCGCAGCAGGAAACTGGGAGGTCTCCGTTCCCGAACGCGGTCGTGACGACCTGGCCCTGTTGGCGCGCAGCTTCAATCACATGACCGCACAACTCGTGAGCCAGCGCGAGCGCCTCGTGCAGACCGAGCGCGTCGCCGCATGGCGCGAGCTGGCGCGCCGTCTCGCGCACGAGCTCAAGAACCCTCTCTTCCCTCTGCAACTGACCGTCGAGAACCTTGCCCGGTCGCGACAACTTCCGCAAGCCGAGTTCGATGAGGTATTCGAAGAGAGCACAAAGACGCTGGGGATGGAGATTGCAAATCTGAAGACCATCATCGGCCGCTTCTCCGACTTCAGCAAGATGCCCCGGCCGCAACTCGAAGCGCTGGACGCCGCCGCCGCGGTCGAACGCATTCGCGCGCTCTATGAATCGGCGTGCCCTCCAAATGTGCGGCTCCTGACCGACGTCGCCACTGAACCGATGCCCCTCGATGCCGACCCCGAGATGCTCCATCGCGCTCTCTCAAACCTGGTCCTGAATGCGATGGATGCCATGCCAGACGGCGGCACCGTAACCGTCTCCGCGCGTCCTGTTGAAGACACAATCGAAATCCGTGTCGCCGACACAGGCGCAGGCCTCACGCCCGAGGAATGCGAGCGCCTGTTTACGCCCTACTACACCACCAAGCAGCACGGCACGGGACTCGGCCTGGCCATTGTCCAATCCGTCATTGCCGATCATGCCGGAACCATTGCCGTCGATTCCCGCGCCGGCGGCGGCGCTACATTCATCATCTCGCTTCCCAAGGCTTCCGTATGACTGCAAAAGCCAACATCCTGATCGTCGACGACGAGGCCAACACCCTCGCCTCCCTTTCCCGCGCCTTCCGCCTGTCCGGCCACGAGGCGGTGGTCTGCGACAACGCAGCGCGCGGCCTCGAGCTTGCGCGCTCCCAGCCCTTCGACCTCATTCTCAGCGACGTGGTGATGCCGCGCCGCGACGGTCTCGCATTGCTCGAAGATCTGAAAAACGCCGGGGTCACAGCGCCCGTCGTGATGATGAGCGGCCAGGCGCACATCGAAATGGCAGTGCGTGCCACGCGTCTTGGCGCATTGGATTTTCTCGAGAAGCCCCTCTCGACCGAGAAACTCCTCGTTACGCTGGAGAACGCCCTTAAACTTACTCGCCTCGAAACGGAAAACCGCGAGCTCCGCTCCCGCGTAGGCAGGCAAACATTGATCTGGACAGGCGAGACCATGCGCCGCGTGATGAGCCAGATCGAGCGCGTGGCCGCGAGCGAAACCCGTGTGTGCATCTACGGCGAGACGGGAACCGGCAAAGAGTTGGTAGCCCGCACGCTGCATGAGAAGAGCCCGCGCGCAGGCGGCCCGTTTGTCACCCTCAACTGCGCGGCCGTTCCGGCGGAGCTCATTGAGAGCGAGCTCTTCGGCCACGAGAAGGGCTCTTTCACCGGCGCGGCGCAGCGCCACATCGGCAAATTCGAGCAGGCCCATCGCGGCACGCTCTTCCTCGACGAGATCGGCGACATGCCCGCCGCCATGCAGGCAAAGCTTCTGCGCGTGCTCGAGGAAAAAGTGGTCGAGCGGATCGGCGCCGACAAACCGATCGCGGTGGATGTGCGCGTCATCGTCGCAACGCACCGCAACCTCGAGCAGCTCGTCGAATCCGGCGGCTTTCGCCGCGACCTCTATCACCGCGTCGTCGTCTTCCCAATGGAGCTGCCCCCGCTGCGGCAACGCCGCGAAGACATTCCTCTCCTGGTCGAGCACTTTGCCCAGCAGGTCTGCACGCAGAACGGCTGGAAACCCGTCGCGTTCGCCCCCGAAGCGATCGAATCGCTCCAGCATTACGCTTGGCCCGGCAACATCCGCGAGCTGCGGAACATCGTCGAGCGGCTCCTGCTCCTCGCCGACAATGGAGTAAACGCGGAGACCGTCCGCCTCGGACTGCCCTCAGCTCAGCCCTCATCTTCCCTGCAAGCCGCGCCGGATCAGTCCTCCGGGCCGCTTGCCTCGCGCGTCGCCGCATTCGAGAAAGCGACCGTGCTCGCGGAGATCCATCGCCATCAGCGGAACATCACGAAGACCGCAAACGCCCTCGGCCTCGAACGAAGCCATCTGTACAAGAAATGCCAACAGCTGGGCATCGACCTGCAGCACCTGTCCAACGGCAACTAGAGCAGCTTCCGGGCGCCGGCAATGGGATTTATAGCAAGGGCACAATTTGGCGGGTTTCGGAGAAACTTGCCTTGGAAAGGCTTTGCAACAGGGGCACGGCTTCAGCCGGGCCGGAATGGCCTGATTCTAAAGATCCTGGCTTTAGCCCCTGCTGCGCTGATACCTCACGAATACATCTCCTGAAATTGGTCAGCTTGAACCATTCGGCGCGAAGTCCTATACTGGAAATTGAAATCGGACCAAATCAGTCCGATTTTGCCCCTGCACTGTTTTAAGTGCAGGCAGCAACAGATGATCGAGAGCCGGTGACCCGGCGAGCCTCTTTAAGGAGTGCAATGGACTCGAGCATCAATACAATTCGCGACCTGGCCCTCCAGGACTACAAATGGGGCTTCGTCACCGACATCGAAGACGAACGCGTCCCCAAAGGCCTGAACGAGGAGATCATTCGCACGATCTCCGCCAAGAAGCAGGAGCCGGAGTTCATGCTTCAGTGGAGGCTCAAGTCCTTCCGCCATTGGGCTTCGCTTGAGAAGGCTCAGGCCGAGCCGAAGTGGGCCAACATCCATTACGGCCCCATCGACTACCAGGACATCGTCTACTACTCCGCGCCTCGCCAGAAGCCCGGCCTCAAGAGCCTCGACGAGGTCGACCCCGAGATCCTGCGCACCTACGAGAAACTCGGCATCCCTCTCGCCGAACAGCAAATGCTCGCAGGTGTCGCCGTTGACGCGGTCTTCGACAGCGTCTCCGTCGCGACCACCTTCAAGGAGAAACTAGCCGAGCTCGGCATCGTGTTCTGCTCGTTCTCTGAGGCGGTACGCAATCACCCCGATCTCGTTCAGAAGTACCTCGGCACCGTCGTCCCGCACACCGACAACTTCTTCGCCGCATTGAATGCCGCGGTCTTCTCCGACGGCTCATTTGTGTGCGTCCCCAAGGGAGTGCGTTGCCCCCTCGAGCTTTCCACGTATTTCCGCATCAACGCGGCGGAGACCGGCCAGTTCGAGCGCACGCTCATCATCGCCGACGAAGGCTCCTACGTCAGCTACCTCGAGGGCTGCACGGCGCCCATCCGCGACGAGAACCAGCTCCACGCCGCGGTCGTCGAGCTCATCGCCCTCGACAACGCGCAGATCAAGTACTCGACCGTGCAGAACTGGTACCCCGGCGACAAGCAGGGCCGCGGCGGAATCTACAACTTCGTCACCAAGCGCGGAAAATGCGCGGGGGTGAATTCGAAGATCTCCTGGACGCAGGTCGAGACTGGCTCCGCCATCACCTGGAAGTACCCCGGCTGCATCCTGCAGGGCGACAATTCGGTCGGCGAGTTCTACTCCGTCGCGCTCACCAACAATTATCAGCAGGCCGATACAGGCACCAAGATGATCCATCTCGGCAAGAACACGCGGAGCACAATCGTCTCCAAGGGAATCTCCGCGGGCCACGGCCAGAACACCTACCGCGGCATGGTGAAAATCCTCAAAGGCGCCGCCGGCGCGCGCAACTACACGCAATGCGATTCGCTTTTGATCGGCGACCAGTGCGGCGCGCACACGTTTCCTTACATCGAAGTGAAGAACTCGACAGCCCACATGGAGCACGAGGCCTCCACGTCGAAGATTGGCGAAGACCAGCTTTTCTACCTGCAGCAGCGCGGGCTCAAGGCCGAAGACGCCGTATCGATGATCGTGAACGGCTTTTGCAAGCAGGTCTTCCGCGAGCTGCCAATGGAATTCGCCGTGGAAGCGCAGAAGCTGCTCGGCGTGAGCCTGGAAGGAA
Organism: Occallatibacter sp.; assembly: GCA_035263625.1. Lineage (GTDB taxonomy): Bacteria > Acidobacteriota > Terriglobia > Terriglobales > Acidobacteriaceae > Telmatobacter. The sequence goes on along the minus strand of DATFRB010000070.1, from coordinate 396,820 downwards.
GCGTGGGCTGATGCAGATCGCGAAAGGACTTGCTTCGGAGTGGCCTCGTAACGGGGACACGAATTTACAGGCTGCGGGAACATTCGCTTTGGAGGGGCTTTGTAACCAGGGCACGACTTTAGTCGGGCCGAAACAGCTTGGCTTTAATGATTGGGGCTTTAGCCCCCGCCTCGCTGATCTATCCGGCAAAGTCGGCCTTGGGGAACATTTCGCAAGCGCCTGATTCGGCGCCGGGAGGGAACAGAATCGTGAGTCTTCTGGAGATCAAAAATCTGCACGTGCGCGCCTCCGGGCACGAAATCCTCAAAGGCATCGACCTGGCCGTCAACGCCGGCGAAGTTCACTCGATCATGGGCCCGAACGGGTCCGGCAAGAGCACGCTCGCCCAGGTGCTATCGCGCCGCGAATCGTACGAAGTGACGGGGGGCGAAATCCTCCTCGACGGCAAGGACCTGCTCGCGATGAAGCCCGACCAGGCCGCGTGCGAGGGCGTCTTCATGGCGTTTCAATACCCCGTCGAGATCCCCGGAATCGGCAACGCCTACTTCATGCGCACCGCGCTCAACGCAATCCGCAAATACCGCGGCCACGACGAGCTCGACGCTATCGACTTCCTGCCCTTGTTCCGCGAAAAGCTCAAGCTGCTGGAGATGGACGAGAAGATGATGAGCCGGTCCGTCAATGAGGGCTTTTCAGGCGGCGAAAAAAAACGCAATGAGATTCTGCAGATGGCCGTGCTCGAACCCAGGCTCGCCATCCTCGATGAAACCGACTCGGGCCTCGACATCGACGCCATGCGCATCGTCGCGCACGGAGTGAACGCGATGCGCTCGCCCGATCGCGCCATGATCGTCGTGACGCATTACCAGCGCTTGCTCAACTACATCGTCCCCGACTTCGTCCACGTCCTTGTAGACGGCCGCATCGTGCGTTCCGGCGGCGCGGAGCTGGCACACGAACTCGAATCCAGGGGCTACGGATGGGTGGAGGCCGAGGCACGCCAGGTGGCCCCGGCCTCCGCCTGAAGGAATACACGATGGCTGTCGAATCGGCCCAGCTCGAAACTTACCTCGAGACCTTCACCGATCTCGCGAAGGAGACCGCGCAGGAGACTCCGCCGTGGCTACGCGACCTGCGTGACCGGGCATTCGCGCGCTTCTGCGAAGTTGGCTTTCCCACGACTCGCGACGAGGACTGGCGCTTCACGAACATCGCGGCTGTCGCTCGCACTTCATTCCGGCTCCCGCGCGACAACCGCGATCGGCTTCCCCAAACCGATCTCGCCGCATGGCGCATGGAAGGCGCTGCCGCGCAACTGGCCTTCGTCGATGGCAGATTCATGCCGCAACTTTCATCCGTTGGCGCCCTGCCTGCCGGCGTCACGGTGAGCAGCCTTCACGATGAGATCGTGCGCGGCACGCCCCTCATCGCAGAGCATCTCGGCCGCTATCTCGATATCGACCGCGACCCGTTTAGCGCTCTGAACACGGCGTACATTGAGGATGGGGCGTACGTGCACGTCCGCAGCGGCATTGTCCTCGAACGACCGATCCACCTGCTGTTTATTGGAACCGGTGGTGAATCGCCAGCGATGACGCATCCGCGCAATCTCATCATCGTCGAGGAAGAAGCGCAGGCATCCATCTTGGAGGACTACGTCTCGATCGGCGCTGAAACCCCCGCGCTCTCGAACGCCGCAACTGAGCTCGTGGCAGGCAATAACGGCAACGTCATCCACACCATGATCGAGCGCGAGCACCTCTCGAGCTTTAACTTCTCCACGCTGCGCATCGAGCAGGCTCGGACCGCGAATGTCGCCTCTCACTCGGTTCTCCTCGGCGGCGCGCTGGTGCGCAACAATGTCCATCCGGTGCTCAACGGCGAAGGCGGCGAGTGCCTGATCAACGGCCTCTTCGTCGGCAGCGGCCGTCAGCACCTCGACAACTACATGCTCGTCGAACATGCAAAGCCGCACTGCGCCAGCCGCCAGTTCTACAACGGCATCCTCGACGGCCACTCGCACGGCGTCTTCCATGGCCGCATCATCGTTCACCGCGACGCGCAAAAGACGGACGCGAAGCAAACGAACCGCAACCTGCTGCTCTCCGACGATGCGCAGATCGATACCAAGCCACAGCTTGAAATTTACGCCGACGACGTAAAGTGCACGCACGGCGCGACGATCGGCCAGATCGAGGAGAACGCGTTGTTCTACCTGCGCTCGCGCGGCATCGGCGAATCCGACGCACGACGGCTCCTGCTCCAGGCCTTTGCCGGCGAATGCCTCGACCGCATGAAGCCCGGCGCCGCGCGCGATTATGCCGAGGCGGCGATCCGTGCGCGCCTGCTTATCCCGGGCGAGGATGCGTCCACTGACCATCGCAGCGAAGGCGGCCCCGGCAGGCGTTGGGAGGAAGTGGGATGACCGCGCATGCCACTGTGACGCCTCTCCGGCGCGATCCGGCGAAAACCAGCTTCGATGTCGAGAAGATTCGCGCAGACTTCCCGATTCTCCGCGAACGGATCCACGGCCATCCTCTCGTGTACCTCGACAACGCCGCCACGACGCAAAAACCCGAGGCAGTCATCGAGGCCATCGCGAACTACTACCGCCACAACAACTCCAACATCCATCGCGGGGTGCACGAGCTCTCTCAGCGGGCCACCGAAGAGTACGAAGCCGCACGCGCACGCGTGCAATCGTTCCTTCACGCCCGCGAGTCGCGGGAGATCGTCTTCGTGCGCGGCGCCACCGAGGCCATCAATCTCGTCGTGCAGACCCGGGGCCGCGCCAACGTGGGCCCCGGCGACGAGGTGCTCATCACTGCGATGGAGCACCACTCAAACATCGTTCCGTGGCAAATGCTCTGCGACGAGAAGGGCGCCGCGCTGAGCGTCGCTCCGATAACCGACAGCGGCGAATTGCTGTTGGACGAACTCGAATCGCTCCTCAAGCCGCGCACGAAGATCGTTGCCATCCCACATGTGTCGAACGCCCTCGGCACGGTGAACCCGGTGAAAGAAATCGTGCGCATGGCCCGCGCGCAAGGCGTCTTAGTTCTGGTCGATGGAGCCCAGGCCGCGCCTCACATGCCGGTCGACGTTCAGGACCTTGACTGCGACTTCTATGCCATTTCCGGACACAAGATCTATGGGCCCACCGGAATCGGCGTCCTGTATGGCAAAGCCAGGCTGCTTGAATCGATGCCACCATATCAGGGCGGCGGCGACATGATCAGCTCCGTAACCTTCGAGAAGACGATCTACAACAAGCTTCCATACAAGTTCGAAGCCGGAACCCCAGATATCGCCGGAGTCATCGGCCTGGGCGCGGCCATCAACTATATCGACGCCATAGGCATGAGCGCGATCGCGGCTCACGAGCACGATCTTCTCGAATACGCCACGCGCGAAGTTGCGGCAATCCCCGGCGTTCACGTGATCGGCACCGCGCACCAGAAAGCCGGAGTGCTGTCCTTCACCATCGACGGCATTCACCCGCACGACATCGGCACCATCCTCGACCGCGAAGGCATCGCCGTCCGTACCGGGCACCACTGTGCGCAGCCTGTCATGGACCGGTTCGGAATTCCCGCCACAGCCCGCGCGTCGTTTGCCGTTTACAACACGCGGGAAGAGATCGACGCGCTCGTTCGCGGCATCGAAAAGGTGAAGGAGATTCTGGGCTGATGGCGGAACTCGAGGACATCTACCAGGAAGTGATCCTGGAGCACGCCAAGTCTCCGCGGAACTTCCGCGTCCTTGAAGGCACTTCGCAGCAGGCCGAAGGCTTCAACCCTTTGTGCGGCGACAAGTGCAAGGTCTACATCGCCATGGACGGCGATCGCATCCAGGACATTTCGTTCCAGGCCACTGGATGCGCCATATCGCGCGCCTCCGGGTCCATGATGACCCAGGCACTGAAGGGAAAGACCGCCGCCGAGGCCGACGAGATCTTCCGCAGCTTCCATCGGATGGTGCGCGGCGAAAACGGCAAGGAAGACCCCGCGGACCTGGGAAAGCTCGGCGCATTCGCAGGCGTGGCGGGCTTTCCCGCACGCGTCAAGTGCGCCACGCTCGCCTGGCACACGCTCGAGGCTGCGCTGCACGGCCAGCACGATCCCGTAACCACCGAATAGCGGCGGAGGAACCATGGCCGACCTCATCGAACTCAAGCGCGACTGCGAAGCCATTGCAATCCCGAGCGGCCTGCGCCAGACGCTGCCCTCCGGCACGCCGGTCCGTATCGTTCAGTCGCGCGGCGGCGACTACACCGTATCCACCGAACGCCACGCGATGTTCCGCATCGACGGCGCCGACGCGGATGCGCTGGGGCTGAGCCCGCGCCAACCAGCTGAGCTCTCGCCCCGCGAAGGCCCGCTCACCGAAGAGATGGTCTGGAGCGTTCTCCGGACCGTCTACGATCCCGAACTCCCCGTCAACGTCGTCGATCTCGGCTTGATCTACTCCTGCGCAATCGCCCCGCGCCCCGAAGGCGGAAAGAGCATCGCCGTCCGCATGGCAATGACCTCGCCCGGCTGCGGCATGAGCAACGTGCTCAAGAGCGATGTCGAACGCAAGCTGTCCCAGCTTCCTGAGGTCGAAGAGGCGCGAGTCGAAGTCGTCTTCGATCCGCCATGGTCGCCCGACAGAATGACCGAGGAGGCGCGGCTTCAGCTCGGCTTTGACCTCGACACCGGTCCCAGGCTCACCCAGATCTCCGGGTTTTGAGCCGCTCCGCTACCATCAAAGCATGCTGCGCGTGAAATTGCTGGAGCCGGGAGCGCGGGCGCCTATCGTTGCTCATCCCGGCGAAGACCTCGGATACGACATCTTCGCGCTGGAGGCAATCACTCTCGCACCACGCGCCACCGTGCGGGTGCGCACCGGCATCGCCGTCGAAGCGCGCCATCCCGGGACCGGCGTTCCTCTCGGGCTGCTCGTCCGCGACAGGTCATCGATGGCCGCACGCGGGTTGGCTACCACCGGCGGCGTTATCGACGCGGGCTATCGAGGCGAGATTCTCGTCGTCATGACCAACCTGGGTGACGCGATGGTCGAATTGAAGGCCGGCGAAAAGATTGCGCAGATGGTCCCGGTCCCCGTGCTCACCGGAGAGGTCATCGAAGTAGAGGATCTCGAAGATTCCGCCCGGGCCGCCAAAGGCTTCGGCAGCTCCGGCTCTTGAAAGACACGAGTCAGCGAGCCGAAGCCGGCTTAACTCCGCCAGTGCAGCTCCACTGCCCCATCCATCGGGTGCTTGTCCAACCCATCCAGCCGCGCCTGCTTCAGCGCGAAGTACCACTTCGCCGGCTTGTCCGCGTCGTCGATCAGCATCAGGCTCGGATTGTGCTTGAGCCCCTCCGCCTGCTGGATCATCGTCACCTGGTCCTGACGGACGAAACGCGCGCCGAAGAACTTTGCCACAGGCGTCACCAACGGAACCCAATAGAAAACATTCCAAGCCGCGATCACGTCGATGCGGCAGGTCGAACTGGTAACCGGCGTCACCGTCGTCAGCGACGAAAACCACTTGTCGCCGCAGCGAATCGTCTCGGTCCGCCGATTCGGCAGCATGAAGTCGATCGTCGTTTCTACGGGTTGTCCATACACGCCCAGCAGCTTGTAAGGCGCGGAGTTGCCGCTGGGCGCGTGCGCGCTCATGCGGAAGCCTTCTGGGATGGGCTCGAACTTCTTCGATTTCTCGCGGATGGAAGCACGCGAGCGCCACCACCACGCCTGGTGCACGAACGGGCCGTGCGCTGGATCCATGAGACCGATGATGCCGTGATCCACGTTGCACGGCAGGTCGGCCGTCAGAAACGCGCTGCGATACCGCGGCCCGAACTTCTTCAATTCAGGAACCGCGCGCACAACCTCGCTCTTCCGCCCTGACCCCGGCCCTGGAACGTAAACCCACGCATGACCGTCGCGCTCCTCGCATGGAAATGCAGTCGCGTAGATGCGCGTGGCGTCGAGCCTGTCGTGCTGAGTCAGCGAAGGGATCAGCGCACACTGCCCGCTGCAGGGCTCGAACTCCCACCCGTGATAGCGGCACGTCACGCGTTCCCCGTCGAACCACCCGTAGCTCAGCGGAATGCCGCGGTGCGGGCACGAGTCGCGCATCGCGAACACACGCCCGTCGCTCCGCCGCCCCAGCACCAGCGGGATATCGAGCAGCATCGCGGTCGCGAGCTTCCCCTTGCGCAGCCTGTCCGTGCGCAGCGCCGGATACCAGTCGTCGTAGATCAGCGTCGCCGACGGCCCCTGAATCGGCACGCCCGCCTCGGTTGTAGTGACAAACCGCATTTGGCACTGACGATAGCATCATCGATGTCAGCGGTGCTAATGCGGCGCACCCTGCAATCGCTCCAGTTTCGTGATTGCCGTTGATTCGCTCTGAAGAAGGGTCCGGACCTTAGGCGTTTGGCTCAGTGACCCGGGGGCAGGTTGATCTTTGAACTGTTAGAAGGAACAACGTGGAGCTCTTCTGGTTGATTCGCGTCGGGTTTAGGTATCCACAACAGCGCGAGGCAGCTCCAACAGAACAGAGAAATTCCCCATCGAATCGCGGTATCCGTGAATCTGCTGGCCCACGCCTGGCGACTCCACCACGCGGTCTGAGTAACGCAGTACAGTGCAAAAACTACTACCCAGAAAACGAGGACCGACCTTCGCCGCTTCGGAGGCAATTGCGACTGAAGCATTGCGGGGGTGTCCTGCTCGTTGGCAGGCAGCACATCTTCGCTTGCGATTGCACGCGGAGGAGCCTCAGTAATCCGGTAGGGCTCCACCGAGCCTATGTTGATGACGCGAAGAGTCACAGCGGCGAACACCGACACGATGCCAAGGCGGATGAAACACTCCTTCGCGAACTGAGCCGATGAGCCGTGCGAGAAAGGAACAAAGAGCGCGCTCAGGATAAGCAGATATAGGGCGTAAAACAGAACGGCCCGTCTTTTCATGCCCTGCTCCCAAACGTGAGCTGCACTTCTAATTGTCTACGCTGCCGTAATCGGATAGTCGTGAGTGAACGGGAAGATCAGCTCCGCCTCTGACGCCACGGGATTGCCGTTCACCGTCGCCGGATGAAACCGCCAGGTCTTTACTGTATCCAGCACGAGCTGGTCGAGCGCATTGCCTATTCCCTTGACGAGGCTTTCGCCTGTCACTTCGCCCACCGCGCTCACGCTCACGTCCACCACGATCTGCTGTTGGGAGTCAGGCAGCAGCGCCCGATCCCTCACAGGCGGCTTCGGCGAGAAGACCGGAAACGCGGGAATCGTGTTCTGCGCGTCGCTCCCATTGCCGCTCGAGGCCATCCCGCTGCCAGGCCCCGAGGTCGCGGCCTGCTGCGCATCCTTCGAAGCCCTGGCCGGATGCGGCGCCCGCGTGGGATCGGGCAGCTTCGGCGCCATCTGCGAGTTCTCGAGCGTGCGATGGCTGTGCCCCGTGCTGAACTCGTCCGGCACCGGAGCCTCAAGCGTGCGCGCGGCTCCGGCCACCTGGAGCATTGCCACGCAGCACTTTTGCGAAACCTGCGGCACCACGTGCACCCGCGCACGCGCGCCAAGCGCAAGCAGCACAACCAGAACAGCGGCGTGCGCCGCAAGCGATACCACCGCGCCTGTCGGACCGCGTCGGGTTGAAGGGAGGGTTGGCATGGGTGAATTCCTCAGCGCCGGGTGACTCATCTTCCCGCCTTCGATTGCCCGGAGTCAAGGCCGCCCGCCGCGCTGAGCCTGCCGTCTTTCACCACGAACTGCTCCCCGCGCCACACGATCGTGTGCCCCGCAAAGCCCGCTACCCACAGCCCGAGCGAGAGAACATCGCGCAGCGGCAGCAGCCACAGGTGCGGTAGCACGGACCGGTCGCTCAGAACACGCGTGCCAACCGTCATGGCCATCGAAAGGCGCAGGAAGAAACTAAGCCCGAGCAGCCACAGGCTCAAAGGGCTCGCTCCGCTGGCGACAACATTGAGCAGCGCCCAGGCAAACCCATACGTGAACAACAGCCCCGGGTAGCCTGCCGGGCGCGCATCGCGGACGGTGCGGTACCAGCGCACCTGGTGGTCGAAGAAGCCTCGGAACGTGTAGGCCGGAACGCTGGTCTCAACCACCTCGCGGCTGAGTGCAACGGCGTAGCCGGCGCCGTGGATGCGCACGCCGAGTTCGTAGTCGTCGGCGAGATGATCCACCAGCGTCTCCAGGCCTCCAATTGCGGCGAGCGCCTCCCGGCTCACCGCCAGCGTGGAGCCAAGGCCGTAGCGCAAACCGCCTTCCATCCACCGTGAGAGCAGCACGCCGGGATGGAACTCGGTGGCAATGCCGAGTGCCTCAAGGCTCGACCAGACCGATCCGTGCGGCCGTCCCTGATAGAGCGCCGTAACCAGCCCAATTGATTTCTGTTTTTCCGATCCCTGGTCCCCGATCGCCGGTCCCTGTATTTCCGCCATGATGCGCTCGAGATAATGCGTCGAGACCGTAATGTCCGAGTCGTTGATGAGCAGGTATGGGTGGCGCGCCTGCGAAACCAATTGGATCAGCGTGCTGACCTTGCCGTTCGTCCCAAGGCGCAGCGGGCACTCGATAAGCCGGATCGGAATGGCCGGAAATTCCCGCTGCAACTCGATCACCGCCGCCGCCGCCGGGTCGTCCATCGACGAGACGCCAAAAAGCAGCTCGAACTCGCCCGCATAGCCCTGCCGGCAATGGCTCCGGAACGCGTCGAGCATGCCGGGGTCCAACCCCTTGAGCGACTTGAGGACGCTCACCGCCGGCGTAAATCCGGCCGCGGCGCGCCGCTTCCCGGCCAGGAACACGTAGGCTGCCAGGATCGCCGCAAGGAAGTATCCCATCCCCGCCAGGGCGAGGGCCGTGGTCAAGGCCTCTACAGCCTGGGCGAACGTATGCGGCATGCCTTCGTCATTTTACAGGGGCCTGGACAAGAGCCCGGCGTCCAGGGACCCCTCGCGTTCTCTGTCCCTTTGTCCCTGCCTCTAGATATGGCAGTTCGCCATGCCGCGCCTTTCGAGGTAGCGCTGGTGGTATTCCTCCGCCCGCCAGAACGTTTCGGCCGGCACGACCTGCGTTACGATGCGGCGGGGCTTGAAGCGCCCTTCCTCGGTTAGCTTCTCGACCTTGGCGCGCGCCTGCCGTTCCTGCTCCGGCGAGTGGAAGAAGACAACCGAGCGGTACTGCGTGCCCCAGTCCGGGCCCTGGCGGTTCATCGTCGTGGGATCATGCAGCGCGAAGAATGCGTCCAGCAAGCTCTCATAGCTGACCTTCTCGCTGTCGAACACGAGCTCGACTACTTCCGCGTGGCCGGTCTGGTCAGTGCACACGTCCTGGTAGCTGGGCTGATCGAGCTTGCCGCCCTCGTATCCAACAGCCGTAGACAGCACGCCGGGGATGGCGGCGAGTTTCATCTCCACGCCCCAGAAACAGCCGGCGCCGAATGTCGCTTTTTCCTGTGCCATAAACCAAGAGATGCTCGGCCGGCCCCATCGGTGACAGGAATCGGCTGCGGGAATCGCGAAACACGGCCTTACTCTGGCTGCCCGGGCCTTACGCGGCGAGGTCTCTTGCGGCGATCTGGGCGGCGCTGCCGGCAAGTTCGCGGAAGAACTGCCGCAGCGTGCGCGGCTCGCGGCCGAGGATGGTGCGCAGCACCAGCGGGTTGCCGCCATGGAAGCCGTGCTGGTCGTACTGCGCGAAGAGTCGCTGCATTCCGGCGCGGCGCGGGCCCTCGGGGAGGCCGACCCGGTCGGCCCACTCGTCGAAGTCGATCTCGGCGGCTTCAATGCGGCGCAGCAGGGCTTCGCTCATGAGCGTGGCCACTTCCATCCGGCTGAGCATTCCGGGCGCGCAGAGCTCGAAGGTGCCGTTGTCGAGCCGCTCCCCGAGGAAGGCCAGCGCCGCCGCCTCGGCCACGTCGCGGTAATCGACATAGCTTACGCGCGCCCGCTGCGAATAAGGCAGCGCGAATACACCGGTCTGCTGGATGCGGTCCCACTCCGGTTCAATGTTCTGCATGAAGCTGGCCGGCTGGAGCACGGTGTAGGTCATCCCCGATTCGTACAGGGCTTCTTCAACCGGCTGCTTCGCGGCATGGTTCGTGAGCTTCGAAATCGACGGATGAATGACGCCGGAGAAGACGAACTTGCGCACGCCCGCCGCGTGGGCGGCCTCGACCATCGTTACGCCCATCGCAGATTCAGCCGGGGAAAAGGCCGGACCAATGTGGAAGACGCCATCCGAGCTCACCGCTGCGGAGATAAGGCACCGCGGATCCTCGAGATCACCCAGTACCGTCTCGTCGGCGCCGCGCTCCCGGGCGATCCGTTCGGCCTTCCGCGAGCGCACGAGGGCGCGAACCCGGATGCCGCGCCTCTTCAGCTCGGGCAATACATGCCCGGCAAAGCGGCCTGTCGCGCCAATCATCAGAACTCGCACCCGGAATCTCCTTATCTTTCTAGGCCGAAATTGTTTCTCGGCCAAAATAGGTTCCTTCGAGTAGGAGGCGCGCAACCCTCCGTGGGGATGCTTCCCAGTGCGTCCCGCGCGAAGGTTTTAACGGAGACAAATCCGGACGCCGGACGACGCCCTGCCCGGGATGTGGCCCAGGACGCGTTCATAAGCACAGAGGCCCGGTTTTAAGGCCTTCGCGGACCCCTGTTTCCGCCGGGTGGCCGCCGTCCGCCGAACTTCGGGGGGCCCGATCTGCGGCCTGCGAACCTTCCACGGTTGCCCTCGCCGCGCGGGCCAGCTGCCGGGCGGCCAGTACCCTGACGGGAACCCCCTCCGGAGTCCTGCCCGAAGCCCCGTCCGGGGCGCGATTCGGGACGTGTTGCGGAGCCCTGGCCCGACCTGTCACCGGGACGAGGGGTAGATTCGCGGCCGGAGCCCTGACCGAACCGCTGGCCGAATCCGCCGCGTTGCCCGCGGCCCTGCACGCCACCTTCCGGTCGCCGACCTGGCCCGCCGGCCTGCCGGCCACCACGTCCACCGCCTCGCTCGAAGCCGCGACCTTGCCCCCCGCCTCGCTCCGGCCGATAGCCGCCTCGCGCCGGGCGCGAACCCCGGTCCGCAGAGCCTTCCTTGCGCTCCCCCCCCTCAAATCCCCGGCGCGGGAACGACGGACGCTCGCCCACTTCGGCCCTACCCCGGAACGGACGCTCACCTGCCTCGGGTCTAGTCCGGAATGGCCGCTCGCTTTGCTCCGGCTTGCCCCGGAGTGATCGCTCGCCCTGCTCCGGCCTGGGCCGGAATGGCCGCTCACCCCTGGGCGGCGCGCCACCCCGCCCGCCTCGCTGGCTACGGTCGCGCTCGGACGGCCGGCCTGGGCCTCGATTTCCCGCCATCCCGCGCCGCTGGCCGCCAAATTCCGCCCGGCCCTCATGGCCGCCGCTCTCATGGCTCCTACCCGGCCTGCCCTGACCTTGCCGGCCTGGTACAAATCCGCGGCCTTCCTGGCGCTGCCCGCGGTCTTGCCCGCCTCCGAACGCCGGCCGCCCGCCGCGATCACCATATCCCCTCCGCTCGCGCTGCCGGTCCCCGTATCCGCGATCCCCGCCCGCCCGGTCGGCTTGCGAACGGCCACCGCCTGTCCACGGCCTGCCGCCGCCCGTCTCTGTCCGCCGGTCCCGCCGCTGGTCGTCTCGCCGGAACGGCTTCCGGCCGCGGTCTCTGCCCTCGTCATCCACGGCGCGCCCGGCCTCTCGGGGAAGCATGGCGGATGTCTTCATCCGCTTCAGCTTCCACTTGCCTTCGGCCGCCAGGCGCAGCAACCTCAATTCCTCAGGATCGAGTTCGCGCATCTTGCCGGGCTCGAGGTCGAGAACGAGCGGCCCGTACCCCACCCTCCTGATCTTCTCCACGTGGTGGCCGATCTCTTCGAACATCTTGCGCAACTCGCGGTTGCGGCCCTCGATCAGGCCCACCTCGAACCAGGGGTTCTCGCCCTGCCGTACCTGCCGGATGCGTGCCGGAGCCGTGCGCACGCTTCCTTCACCCGGCCGGCCGCGATCTATGCGGACTCCCTCGCGCAGCGCGTCGATAAGGTCATCTCCTGGCTGCCCGCTTACCTTCACGAGATATGTTTTTTCCACCTCAGAAGCTGCCCGCGTGAGCTGGTTCGCCAGCTCGCCGTCGTTGGTCATCAGCAGCAGGCCTTCGCTCTGGAAGTCGAGCCGCCCCACCGGGTAAAGGCGCTCGCCGAGCTTCGAGAAGAACTCCATCACCGTCGGCCGCCCTTCGGGATCGCTCACCGTCGTCACGTATCCGCGAGGCTTGTTCAGCACAAAATACCTCTGCCTCTCAGCCCCGTGCAGCAGCTTCCCATCCACGCGTATATGGTCGCGCGCGGGGTCGGCCTTCGAGCCCAGTTCGGTGACGATTGTGCCGTTCACCTGCACCCGCCCCCCGGCGATCATCTCCTCTGCGTGGCGCCGACTCGCAATTCCGGCACGCGAGAGAATCTTCTGCAGACGTTCGAGCTTCGGCGCAACGTCTGCCTCTTGTCTCTTTGTCCCTCTGTCCCTCTGTCCCTGTCCCTCCCCGCTGCCCGACTCCCAGTCGCCTTCGAGCTCGCCGGCCTCATCGGCCTGCGCCTGCGGCTGTGTCTCCGGCTCCGGCTCAGGCTTCTTTCGGGAGGCCCTTTTCTTCACGGCCTTCTTTTTCTCCGGCCCCGGCGCCGGCTCGGCCGCAGCCGTGGATTGAGCATCGTGTTCGGCTTTGGAGTAGAACGCGTCCTCGAACGTCTCGGCAGCCTGCGCCGCGAGCTCCGCTTCGCCCCCGTCCGCCTTGGCAGCCTTCTCCGTTGCCGCGGCAGTCACAATCCCGGCATCATCCAGTTCGGCCAGCGAGGACGGTCCTTTCTCCGCCTTTTTCGAACGCGTCTTGCGCGCGGGCTTCTTCGGCTGCTCCTCCGCCTCTGCTTCAGCCTTCGCCTTGGCGGCCGCGACCGTTTCGCTGGCGGGATGCGTCTGTGGGGTCTCGGCCTCGGCGCTCTTCTTCGCTCGTTTCGGCATGGGATGTCGCCTCTGTTTCTGCCCGGTCTTGCCGGGCTGTGGGAAAGATTCCGCGGTTCAGCAAGGCGTCAGAAATCGTTTCACTCTCTTGCCGTAGAGCGCCACTCGCAATATGACCTGTATCAGCGGAAAACCGCGGCCGATCCAGAACGTCTCAGTCCAGATTGTTGGCGCCCGGCGGATTCGGCCAAAGGCGAATTGCCCTTGCGCGCATCCCGCGGCACTTGCAAATGCCGTGCCTCCGCCGGCATGAGCCACGTTGCAATTTGACCGTGCTTTCGGCTCTCTGCCTCGATCAACTACGGGCGAGCCTTCCGCAGCCGGTCATTTCCGATCCTCCGCAACCCGGTCCTCTGTTTCTTCTGGCCCGTTGGATGTCGCGGAAGCTCCATCAGGGGTTGCGCCGGCTGATTCTTCGTTCCCGGCGCTCAGGGATTCGAACTCCGAAGTGTGTGCTCCATCCCCCGCGGCGGCTTCAGCGGCCTCGCCTGCGAGTTCCACGCCGCTGGGCCCATTCTCCTCGAGTAAGGATTCGCCCGCGGCTTCGGCAGCGGCATCGGCCTGATCCTCTGCTGCATCGGCCGCCACCGCCTCCGGCTCCATCTCCTCCTCGATCTCCGCCGCCGCCATCTTCTCGAACTCCTCCATTGAAGGCAGCTCGGTAAGGTCCTTGAGCCCGAATCGGACCAGGAATTCCTTTGTCGTCTTGTAGAGAATCGGACGCCCGATCACCTGCTTGCGCCCGGCCGTGGCGATGAGTTTGCGCGACAGCAGCGACCCCAGCACGCCGCCCGACTCCACACCGCGGATCTCGCTCACCTCGGGCGACGTCACCGGCTGTTTGTAGGCGACGACCGCCAGCGTCTCTAGAGCCGGCAGCGACAGCTTGAGCGGCGGCTTGAGGCTGCGCACGAAGACCCGCACGGCGTCGTGGTATTCCGGCTTCGTGGCCATTCGGTAGCCGCCCGCGATCTCGCGGATCTCGAGCCCGCTCGCATCCGATGCATAGGCGGCGATCAGCTCATCGAGCAGCTGCTTGATCACCGACCTCACCTCGCGCTCCCGCTGCCGCGCGGCCCGGCGCGCCTCCGGTTCCGCCCCCGACTCCGTATCGCGAGGCTCGGCCTGGGGAGCTGCTCCTTCCTCGGTGGATGTCCCCGGAATTGCAGGCGCAGGCTCGGCCTGCGCCGGATCACCTTCGGCCCCGGCCTCGACTTCAGCCCCAACCTCAACCTCATTCATGCCCAGCGCTTCCAGATCCTCTTTCAGCAGAGGCAGCCCCTCGGCATTCTCGGGTAGTTGTCCAGCCATTTCGGCAGTCTGTTCGGCGGCCGCGGCCTGCTGGGCCGCCCTCCACTCCAGCGCCTCCGCGGCAAACAGCGTGGCAAGTTGCGCCAGGGTAACGGGTTCCTCCGCGGCGTAGATCACAGCTTCCAGCTTGGCTTTCAGGCTCATTCGGCAATCGGTACCTAAAGTATCGTACCGGATGAACGGGCCTGATGACCTTCGGGGTCTGTGGACGGGAATGCGGTGGGGCGATTCCTGAGTTACGGTGTTGCCTGGGCCAGACCGCCCACGCACCAGTGATTCAGTACTGAGGTCATCATCCGGCGGAGATTTCATGCTCGCTGCCGGAATCCGCCGGCCTAAGACGAAAACAACTGCGTGAGATTCGTGATGTGCAGGAGTTCCTTGATCCGGGGCGTAAGGTTCCTCAGCTCCAGTACACATAATCCGTGGTTGATCGCAGCAACCTTGAGGCTCACAATCGCTCCCAGGCCTGAGCTGTCCATATATTCGAGTTCCCCGAAATCGAGCGCGATCCGGCCTCCATGCTGAATGAGCGGCCGAACAGCCTCGCGGAGCTCATTCGAGTTTTGGCTGGTCAGCCTTCCCCGGCACTTGACGACCGTGACTTCGAAATCGTTGTCGTCCCTCGTTTCTTCGATTTCGTATTGGAACTGGATGCCGGGCGCAGTAGACATGAATTTCCTCCGCGGTGAATGTCGGTAAATCCTACGTTCGCGTAGTCGGGAAAATCGGGTGAATCTTCGGTTAGCTCGCGCCCGCCGTGTGGCTTATCCACCCGCCACCGTACGAAACAGCGCGTAAAGCAATCCTGAGAGAAGGGCCGCCGCGGGCAGGGTAAATACCCATGCCGCAGCAATGCTTTTGACCGTCGACCACTGCAACCCGCTCTTGTTGGCAGCCATGGTGCCCGCTACGCCCGAACTGAGCACGTGCGTCGTACTCACCGGCAGCCCCAAGGTGTCCGCGGCATAGATGGTCAGCGCCGCGACTACCTCGGCTGCCGCCCCCTGGCCGTAGGTCAGATGCGATTTGCCAATCCGCTCGCCGACCGTAACAACGATCCGCTTCCAGCCCACCATCGTTCCCAGTCCGAGCGCCAGCGCCACGGCCACCTTGACCCAGGGGGGAATGAACTTGGTCGCCTGGTCCACGTGTTTCTTGTAGTTCGCAAGAACAGCATTCTCCTGGGCGGAGAAGCCGCCCTGGTGGTTCTTCTGGAGGATGCGGATCGTTTCGCTGGTCACATACAGATCATTGCGGACGTTAGTTTGCTGCGAGGCGGGAACGTGGCGATAGTCGCCGTAAGCCGAGACCGAACCTGCAACGTCCTGGATAAGCTCCCGGAGCGCCGTCATGGTGGCCGGCTGCACCTTCTTGGTTTGAAGAAACGTGGTCAGC
The DNA here is from genome assembly GCA_035263625.1 of Occallatibacter sp. Lineage (GTDB taxonomy): Bacteria > Acidobacteriota > Terriglobia > Terriglobales > Acidobacteriaceae > Telmatobacter. The sequence goes on along the minus strand of DATFRB010000070.1, from coordinate 381,081 downwards.
TCCTGCCGCGCATCCGCGCCAAGGTTGGCCTCGCGGTCCACGTGATTGTTCACGACGGACTGGGCCGCGTGCGAAACAGCAATAAAATCCTGGATGTCGTGCGCGCTCACCGCATGGTTCAGCGCGTAGGCCGTGGGCACTGTGCCGATCAGGATCAGCATGATGAGCCCCATGCCCTTCTGGCCGTCATTCGAGCCGTGGAAGAAGCTCACCAGCGAGCAGGTGATGAACAGCAGCGCGCGAATCGGAAAAGGCGGAGGCGTGTCATCCTTGGGAGACTCGTACAGCTCCGGGAATTTGATGGTCAGCTTCGACACATAAAACAAGAGGAACGCCAGGCCGAATCCGAAGACAGGTGATATCAGCAGGACCTGGAACACCTTCGTGGCCTGCGCCCAGTCAACTCCCGAGGTGCCGCTGCCGGAGTTCGCCAGGAGCTGGTTGGCCAGGCCCACCCCGATGATCGACCCCGTCATGGTGTGCGTGCTCGAGGCGGGAAGGCCCAGCCACCATGTCCCCAGGTTCCAGAGGATCGCCGCAATCAGCAGCGCGAAGACCATCGCGAATCCGGCTCCGGAGCTGACCTTCAGGATCAACTCGACCGGCAGCAGCGTGATGATCGTAAACGCTACCGTGCCCGCCGAAGTCAGAACTCCGACAAGGTTGCACAGGCCCGACCAGACCACGGCAGTGTTCGGCTCCAGCGAATGCGTGTAGATGACCGTGGCCACCGCGTTCGCCGTGTCGTGAAATCCGTTCACGAATTCGAATCCCAGCGCGATCAGCAGAGCCGTTCCCAGCAGCGCGTAAGGCCACCAGCTTCCCAGGCTCACGCCGCCAAGGTCGCCGGCAATATGGAAACCCACATAGCCCAATCCGCCCAGCAGCGCGACCAGGACAATTGCTGCGCTGAACCAGGCCGGCTCTTTCTTCTTTCGATCGAGGAGGGATTTCCCGTGAGGACCTTCGACAGTTGTAACCGCGTCAGCCATGAAAAACTCCGTGAATTCGATTGAAGATGCCCGCCGGGACTGAGGAAACAACAGGCTTCCGACACGGATACTCCAGAAACATGAACCGGAGTTGAAGCCAGTGTGAACAGGAGGTGAAGGGTGCGGGAACGTGGACCACCAGTGGTCCCATTTCGGCACACCGTATCAACCTGGATCATCATCGCGAGAAATCTCGCAGACGAACTGTGGAAATATGCCGATGAGTGGGTCAATCTTCAAACGTATGCCTGCATCGCCGTACCGAAAAGAGGCATATCGCCCGGTGCATACAGGAGAGATCCATGGGATTCTTCGTCACGAACGCCGCGCGCAACACGTCCTGGCCGATCACCGTCGGCGCCGAGGGCATTGCCGCTGCGCAGTTTGCGCGTTGCGGATTCGACGTGCTGGTTCAGGCCGGGCGCGACAAATCGTGGTACGACCTGGTGGTCAGCCGCGCTGGTTCCCTCCTCAAGATCTCCGTGAAGGCAAGCGACAACGCGCAGTGGTGGCTCACCAATGGCTTCTCCCGCCGCGCACAGGACCTGGCCCCCAACAGGATCGACGCCGGCAGCGCAGTGAATATGTGGCTCTCAAGCTATGGCTCGCGCACCGTGTGCTGCCTTGTGCAATTTGAGGGCGTGGCGCTCCACGAGATGCCGCGCATCTACCTCGCCTGCCCCCAGGAGATCGCCCAGTGCATGCGCGAAACCGCCGAGCGCTCCGGCCAGTGCGCGCTGTTCGAGCGCTATGACTGGACCGATGCCGGCGGCACGGCGCATATCGAGACACTGCCCGAGTCGTGGCGGTTCTCCGAGGAGCGCATCCAGCATTTGCTGGACCAGCAGAACACACGCCCGGTGCCGATGATCGCCGCAGTCAGAACGAACGCTGAACCTGACGCCGGCCCCATTCCGCCCAAACGCGAAGTTGTACGGCATGACGCCGCGCTCAGCGCCTGATATGCGCCAGACAAGCGCCCGGTGAGAGTGAGCCCGTGCCGTGCCGTCCTCGTGCGCCATGCTCTCCAGGAGAGCCACCTTTTTGACGGCTCGATCCTCAGTGCGTCAGGTGCCAGAAGACCCAGTACAGGCCCGCCGAAAGCAGGGCCGCTGCAGGAAGCGTGAACACCCAGGCGGCCGCGATGTTGCGGATGGTCTTTAAGCGCAGGCCGCTGCCGTTTGCCGCCATCGTGCCCGCCACGCCGGAGCTCAGAATGTGCGTAGTACTGACCGGCAGGCCGAACCCCGTAGCCGCAAAGATCGTTGTAGCCGCAACCACTCCCGCGGCCGCGCCCTGCGCGTAGGTCAGCTGCGCCTTGCCGATCTTTTCGCCCACCGTCACCACAACGCGCTTCCAGCCGACCATCGTCCCAAGGCCGAGCGCGAGGGCCACGGCGACCTTCACCCAGGTCGGGATGTACTTGGTCGCGTTGTCCACCTTGCTCTTGTAGTTGTCGAGCGCGGCCCACTCGTCGCTCGAGAACTGCGGGTTGTTCGCGGCGTGCATCAGGCGAAGCGCCTCGCTGGCCACGTACATGTCGTTGCGGACGTTGGCCTGGTCGCGGGCGGGAACCGCCTTGTATTCGCCGTAGTGGCTCACTTCGATATCGAGGTTGTTGACCAGGTCGCGAAGAGCGGGCAAAGTGGCGGGCTTCAGGTTGCGGGTGCGGATGTATTCAGTGACTTCGGCGCGCGACGGCATCTGGACTGGCGCTGCCGGGTCGAAGCGCTGGTAGTCGCTGTGCTGGTCGAGGATGTGCACCGCGCGTTCCGAGGCGGCGATAAAGTCCTGCACTCCCATCGGGCTCACCGCGTGGTTGAGAGCATACGCAGTGGGCACGGTGCCGATCAGGATGAGCATGATCAAGCCCATGCCTTTTTGCCCGTCGTTCTGGCCGTGCGAGAAGCTGACGCCGGTACAGGTGAGCACCATCAGCGCGCGTATCGGAAACGGCGGCGGCTCGTTGCCCCTGGGCGCTTCATAAAGCGACGGGTGGCGCAGCAGGCGCTTGGAAAGAAGCAGCAGCGCTCCCGCAAGCACAAACCCGATGATGGGCGAAATGAGCAGCGACTCAAGAACCTTGCGCGCCTGGTCCCAGTCCACGCCGGAGGTGCTGATCTGGGGATTCAGAAGCTGGTGGGCAATGCCCACGCCGATGATCGAGCCCACCATGGTGTGCGAGCTCGACGCCGGCAACCCCAGCCACCAAGTGCCGAGGTTCCACAGGATCGCCGCAAGCAGCAGGGCAAACACCATGGCGAAGCCCGCGCCGGAGCTGACCTGCAGAATCAGGTCGACAGGCAGCAGCGTGATGATCGCAAAGGCTACGGCTCCGCTCGAGACGAGCACACCCAAGAGGTTGCAGATCCCCGAGAGCACGACCGCGGAATTGGGCGTGAGCGAATTCGTGTAGATAACGGTCGCGACCGCGTTGGCGGTGTCGTGAAAACCGTTAACGAATTCAAATCCAAGCGCAATCAGGAGTGCAAGGCCGAGAAGCACATAAGGCCATGAAGTCGTGGTCCTCACCGCATCGAGATCGCGCGCGACATGGAGCGCGATGTAGAGCACTCCCCCAAGCATGGCCGCGATAAAGATCGCGATAGCGCTCTTGCTTGCGCGGGGAATGACCCTGTGCTCCGCGCGCGCAGACGCGGGCTTCAGCGGTTGTGCAAGGGACACTAGGTCTGCCATTACGCCGGCTCCGGCCTGCCGAGGAAAGAAGTGATCACCGCGCGATTCTGCGGTGCGATAAGAGGAATCGAGGGGAAATTGCAGGTGAAATGAAAAACGGCAAGTTGACTGGGAGGTGTTCGCTGGCCAGCTAAGAAGGCGTCCATAAAATCCGACAACCGGCAGACTCCGCGGTTGGTCGATCAAAAATAACCCTAAATTCAGGGTTCTTTAATATTCATTTTACACTGGGCCGGCCGGGGGCCGGGAACTGCCAATTTTTGAGGTTGATACGGCCTCCGCGGGTCGCTCCTACTTCCAGTCGTCGCGTGCCGACAGCCCGTCGTTCATCACCGCGTCGAACTCGGTGTGCTTCTTGATGAAGATCTCGCTGAAGGCGCGATCCTGCCGCAGCAACACCGCCTGCAGCCGTACTAACTCGAGCAGCGCCAGGAACATAGCCACCAGGGCCCGTTCTGAACGTGTCTGCCCCAGCAGCTTCCGCAGCGCCACCGGACGATCTTCCATCGTCAGACGCCGGCTCAGGAACTGGATCATCTGCCCCACGGTCACGGCATCGTCCTGGACGTTGAAAACAGGCCGCTTGCGAGCCCGCTCCATGATTTCCTGGAAGATTCGAACAAGATCGGTCGTGTCGGCCGCAATCTCCGGTTCCGCATTCACGTCTTCCTTGAACTCGCGCACCCCCGGATTGGTCCACGAAGCCGCTTCGAGCAGTTGCTTCTGCTGCAGCATCTGCGCTGCGTTCTTGAAGCGCTCGTGTTCGAGAAGCCTTTCGACCAGCTCGCGCCGAGGATCCTCCACCGCATCGTCCGGCCCGGCAGGCATGCGCGGAAGCAGCATCTTGCTCTTGATGTGGATCAGCAGCGAGGCCGTGTAGATGAACTCGCCGGCCACGTCCACGTCGCTTGCCTTGAGCTGATTCACGTAGGAGAGGAACTGCGCCGTGATCTTCGCGATCGGGATGTCGTAGATGTCGATGTCCTGCTTGCGGATCAGGTCCAGCAGCAAATCCAGCGGCCCGTCGTACACCTGGCCCACCATCACTTCGAACGGCGAAAACTGCTCTTCCTCCGGCTTTTTCGCGTCGGCCTTCTTCGGTTTTCCCGTGCTCTTTGCCTCCGGCGCAGACGCAGGATGGGTCAACACCAGCGGCGGCGCGTCTTCGGTCCCGTGGTCGCCGTGTCTCGCTGTCCCTCTATCCCTTTGTCCCAACTTTTCCGGCTCCTCCGGCGGTCCCGGGTGCGGATCGCGGTCCGGCTCGGGGTCGGGAGCATCGGGCGTAGGGTCGGGGTTCGGCTCGGGGTCCGGTTCGAGCCCCGGCGGCGGATCGGTCATCGGCGCAGGCCTCGGCCCAGGCTCGCGCGCCGGCACGGCCGGACTCGTCTCGTCTTCCTTAGCAGCATGCTTCGTGTTGGGGGAGAATTCCGTCACTCGAATCGCTCTTTTCCTTTGTCCCTCTGTCCCGGCCTTTACTGCAACTGCATCGCCGAGCGCACTTCTCTCATGGTCTGTTCCGCGCGGGCGCTCGCGCGGGCCGCTCCGTCCCTCAAGACGTCGTCCACATCGGCGTCGCTGATCCTGGCTCGCCGCTCCTGGATGGGGTTCAGAATCTGCACAAGCGCATCGGCCGCCCATCCCTTGCATTCGATGCAGCCGATCCCCGCCGACCGGCAGCCCTCGTAGACCTTCGCCATTGTCTCAGGCGTCGAAAACACCTTGTGCAGATCGCCCACCGGGCACTTGTCGGGATCACCCGGATCGGTGCGCCGCACGCGCGCCGGGTCGGTCACCATCGTCTTCAGCTTCTTGCGCACTTCCGGCTCGGGGTCCGAGAGCAGGATCGTGTTCCCGTAGCTCTTTGACATCTTCCGCCCGTCGGTCCCGGGCAGCTTCGGCGAAGGCGTCAGCAACACCCCCGGCTCAGGAAGCACGTCTTCACCGTTCAGCTTGTAAAAGTTGTTGAACCGCCGCGCCATCTCGCGGGTGAGCTCCACATGCGCCTGCTGGTCCTGCCCCACCGGCACGAACTTCGCCTGGTAGAGCAGGATATCCGAAGCCATCAGGACCGGGTAGCCGAGGAACCCGTACATCGAGAGGTCCTTCTCGGCAAGATTCTCCTGCATCTCCTTGTAGCTCGGAACCCGCTCCAGCCACCCGATCGGCGTGATCATGCCCAGGTAGAGCGGCAGTTCAAAATGCTGTTTCACCTGGCTCTGGACGAAAAGCACCGTCTTCGCCGGATCGAGCCCTGCGGCAAGGTAATCGAGCACCACTTCGCGCGTATTCGGCGAGATATTCGAAGGGTCCGCGTAGTCCGTCGTCAGCGCGTGCAGGTCGGCCACAAAAAAGTAGCATTCGTAGTTGCCCGTGTTCTGCAGCTTCACCCAGTTGTGCAGCGCCCCCATGTAGTTGCCCAGGTGGATCTTGCCCGTGGGGCGCATGCCGCTCAAAACGCGCGGGCGGCCAGGTTGATTTGCGGATTCTGCCATTGATACCTGTCGAAAATCGAATTCGGTGTCAGATTCGATTTTATGGCATCGACTCAGCGGCTCGCGGACCTGCTACAACCCGTTCAGCGCCATATACACGAGCACCATCGCCGGCCGCACAAACATCCAGACGATCGTTCCACCCACAAAAAACATCAGCAGGTAGCTTACCCAGATCGGTATACGGTCGTACGCCTGCACCATGTTGTACGGCAGCACGTTGCGCAGGATCCGGCTTCCGTCGAGCGGCGGAATCGGCAGCAGGTTGAAAAACAGAAGCGAGAAATTGATCATCACCGCGAGGCTCGCCAGCAGCGCAACCGCCTGCACGCCTGAAGACGCGCTCATCGCCAGCACTCCGCCTCGCCACGCCGACATGAACGCGACCATCACCTCTGCGTGCCCGTCGGGAGCCGCATAGTTGATCACCACCAGCACCAGGTAGCCGATCAGCACCAGCAGCAGGTTCGCCGCCGGCCCCGCAAACGTCGTCAGATTGTCGTCGCGTGTGATCTTCCTGAAGTTCCGCGTGATGATGGGCGTCGGCTTGGCCCATCCCACTATGAGCCCGCTGAAAAACGTGAACCCGATGAACGGTCCGAAGATGATGATCGCCGGAAACAGCAGGCTTCCAACCGGATCGATATGGTCCATCGGGTTCAGCGTGATGCGCCCCTGCATCCGCGCCGTCTGATCGCCCAGCCGCGATGCCATCCACGCATGCGCGCACTCGTGCACGCTGAGCGAAAAGATCAGCAGCACAAACTCAAAGATGGCAAATACAAAAGCGCTGGCCTGCAACCTGTGCTCCCGGAAATCTCAGGTTAGCACGGGCAGTTCGCCGACTTTTTCCGCGCCGATGGGAACAATTTCGAGGCTTTGATAGTCTAAGTGACTAAATCACAAGCAGCCGTGGCCGATGTCCCGAAAGGAGAACGTCGATGAGGAGCTATATTGCGGGCGTGTGTTTGAGCATGGCGATGGCATCAGCCTGGTCGCAGGACAACCAGGCGGCAAAGGCCAACGAAGTCTGGAATACAGGTAACCGCCTCGAAGCCTTGCCATATTACGAAGTGCTGGCAAAGGACTTTCCGAATGAATGGCTCTACTCCGAGCGGCTTGCCGTAGCCCTGCAAGTGACAGCGGAACAGACAGACGACCCCAAGCGGCAGAAAGCCTTGCTCACGCGCATGCGCGACGCTGCGGCCCAGGCCGTCAAGGATGGCGACCCGAATTACTTCGTGCAACTGATGGCCAGTACAAACCCGGATGCCGGAGTGCAGAAGGGTCCGCAGAGTCCAGCCGGCAAGCTCTTCCAGGACGCCGAGAAAGCATTCGGAACCGGCGACTACGCGAAGGCGGTCGATGGATATTCCCAGGCGTTTGATCTGGACCCCAAATTCTACGAAGCCGCTCTCTACGCCGGGGATGCCGCCTATGAGAACAAGGACCTGCCCACCGCCGCAAAGTGGTTCGCGCGCGCCATCGCCATCGATCCCGCGCGTGAAACGGCTTACCGCTACTGGGGCGACGCGATGCTGAAATACGGCAGCGACCCGGAGGCATCCAAAGACAAGTTCATCGACGCCATCGTAGCCGAGCCTTACAACAAACTGGCATGGCAGGGAATCCACAACTGGGCCGATCGCGAGAGGGCCGTGCTCATGGCGCCAAAGATCGATCGCCCGGCGCCGCCGCAACGCGATCAGAAGAATCCGAAGAACATCACCATCAATCTCGATCCAAGCGTCAAAGGCGATAGCGGCGCGGTGTGGTTGAGCTACCAGATGGAGCGCTCGCTCTGGGTTTCGGAAAAGTTCAGCAAGGAATTTCCCAGCGAGAAGAATTATCGTCACTCACTGCGCGAAGAGGACTCCGCAATTACCCTTGCTCTCACGGTTGCCGGCGAGCTAAAGAGCAAGCCCGAAGAACTCGACGAGAGCCTCCGCAACCTGCTCGAACTTCATAAAGCCGGCATGCTCGACTGCTGGATTCTGATCAACGGAGCCGACCAGGGCATCGCCCAGGATTACGACGCCTACCGCAAGGAGCACCGCCAGCTCCTGCACGAATACATCGCCCGCTTCGTCGTGCACGGCGGCGTCACTCCCCCAAAGTAGGCCGGCTCACTCAGTTCTTATCCGCCGGATAGCTCCCCACGATCTCCCCCGCCCCGATCTTCGACCCGCCCAGCACGATCGAGTGGCTCCCGATCCGGGCACCCTCGCCGATCTCCGTCGGCAGCAGCGTCACGTGGTCACCCTGCGCGCCCGGGCTGCGCGCTCCGGAGCTGTGCGAAAAAATCCGCGAGTACGACCCGATCACCGCACTCTTCCCGATCCTGATTCCTCCGCGGTCGTGCAGCAGCACCCGCTGCCGGATCACCGCCCCATCCTCGACCACCAGGTTGTACCCGTACGTCACCTCGACCCCGTGATAGATCTTCACCCCGTTCCCCATGTGGTCGAAGATGTGCCGCGCCAGCATGCACCTCAGCCTGAGCCCCAGCCAGTGGTTCAGCCCGATCGGCGACCGGTCGAACATCTGCCAGAACCACAACAGGGGCTTCCGCCGCGCAAACCTCTCCATGTCCACATCGGGGAAATGCTCCGCCTCCATCGTCACGTTGTTCGGGTCGAGCGACATCGACACCACGTTGCCCGGCAGCTCGCTCGTCAGCATCAGGTTCAGCTTGCCGCCCGCCGGCCGCCCCAGGTAGATCTGCGTCAGCTGGTCGCGCACAATCTCCGACCGCCGCTCCGGCTGGCAATGCCGCACAAACTCGTCGTGGAGAAACTGGATCCATCGCCTGTAAATCTCTTCAGCTTCCGCCGCCGGCCGCGGCCCGTGCCCCGCCGTCTGTGTCCCGCTCACCTGGGTTCCCATACGTTGCACAATATCATCGCGCGTCGAAGACTGTCGTCGAAGCTGTGCACCGTTCATCGTGGCGGTGTTGTTCAGTATCGCGATGAGGGGGGTGGCCTGTAGCGCCGGCCCGCTGACTCGCTTCACCGCGCTATCCTGAGAGGTCGCACCTAAGAGAAGACCATGTCCGAACCAACGATCCCGTCCTACATCCCGGAGCCCACTACTCCTCTCGCCACCATCGCTACTCTTGGGCAGTTCGAGGGGCAGTCCGTCACACTACGGGGGTGGCTCTACAATTCGCGCGAATCCGGCAAGCTCATCTTCCCCATCTTCCGCGATGGCACTGGGACCGTGCAGGGGGTGGCACACGTCAAATCCGTCCCGGCGGAAGTTTTCGAGGCGCTCAAGGGCCTGACGCAGGAATCGTCGGTTATCGTGCAGGGCAAAGTGCGGGCGGACAAGCGGGCTCCGGGTGGGTTTGAGCTTGACATTGAAGACGTACAGGTTATCCAGCGCGTCCCCGAGTCCGACCCGTACCCCATCACGCTCAAAGAGCACGGCGTTGACTTTCTCATGGAGCGGCGGCACCTCTGGATACGGACGCCGCGCCAGTCGTCGATTCTGCGCATTCGGGCGGAGATCATGCGCGCGGCTGCGGAATACTTTGACGACAATGGTTTTATCCGCACCGACCCGCCCATTCTGACGCCGGCGGCCTGCGAGGGGACTTCCACGCTCTTTCCGGTCGATTACTTCGGCGATCCGGCTTACCTTACGCAGAGCGGGCAGCTTTACATTGAGTCCACTGCGCTGGCGTTGGGCAAGGTCTACAGCTTCGGTCCGACGTTTCGTGCCGAGAAGTCGAAGACACGACGGCACTTGACCGAGTTCTGGATGATCGAGCCGGAAGTCGCCTACTGCGATCTCGACGGCCTCATGACCCTGGCCGAAAGCTTCATCTCCCACATCGTCCAGTCCGTAATCAAAAACCGGCGCGCGGAACTTGAGGTGATCGGCCGCGATATCTCCAAGCTCGAGAGCATTTTGCCGCCGTTCCCGCGGCTCCGCTACGACGAGGCGGCGAAGATGCTCAACGAGGCCCACGCGGCCGGCCAACTCGAACACCCCTTCGAGTACGGCAACGACTTCGGATCCCCGGACGAGACCTGGTTATCGAGCCAGTTCGACCGGCCCGTGATGGTGCACAGGTATCCTGCGGCGGTGAAAGCCTTTTATATGGAGCCAGATCCCACCGATGCCAACTTTGCGCTCTGCGTGGATGTGCTCGCGCCTGAGGGCTACGGCGAAGTCATCGGAGGCTCGCAGCGCGTTGCAAGCTACGACCTGCTCAAGTCACGGATCGAGGCGCATGGATTGCCGCTCGAGGCGTTCCAGTGGTATCTCGACCTGCGGCGCTACGGCAGCGTTCCTCACTCCGGGTTTGGCATGGGCATCGAGCGAATCGTTGCATGGGTTTGCGGCCTGGATCACGTGCGGGAGACGATTCCCTTTGCACGCACGCTGCACCGGATATACCCGTAAGGGCAGGGATCATGAACGCAGGGACCAGGGATCAGGGACCAGGGAAGAGAGAAACATCGGCGGCGGCGGCGGGGCCTGGGCGCGGCTTAACCTGCAGAAAACAGGAGAACTCCGCGGTTGAAGGCGCCCCTTCAGGGACCGCGACTGGAGCGGTGGCGGCTAGTCCTCGTCCTTTGTGACGGCGTCGCGGAGCACGGAAACCCAGCTCAACGCGACGGTCAGGGCGCATCCAATCAGGCCGGTGAAGAACAGATACACCAGCGTGTCCTTGGCCCAGATCATCGCTTTCAGGCCCATCTGCTGCCTCCTGCGGGCTTGCCTTTCGTTCTCCGGACTCAGCGGAGAACGGGTCAGTATACACATCTGATAAAACGACGCGATACCCCCTGCTTTGGCAGCGTATCCCGAATAGTCGCGGCTGGATCTGCGGCCTGGAACACGCGAGAGACAATCCGCTTCGCGCGCACGCTAGAGGGCATTTAGCCGCGCTTAAGGCACCCTAAACGCGCGACCAATGCGCCCAAAGGGACCAATCTGTGAGACGGAGCCGGAGTGAGTGCGAGCTAAGTGCTTTGTTTGCAACGCGCGAGATTTGACGGCTGCCCGAAAAAAAATATTTATAGGGGGGGGGGAGGGGGTATTTTCCGGTGGCGGGGCCTGCTAAACCCTATGTTTCGCTCTGCCGGGGGATTGACACTGGAGTACGCCAACTTGACGTCTTGACGGTGAAGTCCACATACAGCGTCCAGCTTTGGATTATAGCGGGACGGGCCCCAAGGGACAATGCGTATTCCGGACATTCGTGCGCACGATCGGGGAGCCGCGCGGGGCAAAAATAGCAGAAATAACGTGATGCGAGACCCATACCGATCTATGGGACGTATTTTACTACATTTGTGTCTGATTCTTACTGCATATGTGGTGTGGATTTTGAAGGTCAAAGAGCCCTACGCACACAAAACCATCTTAATTGCCGGCACCCTCCACCGCATTTGGCCGCGATGAAAAAAACGGCGATCAGGACCGTTTCGGGAACAGGCTTGTCTCAGGCTCTTTTTCCCTGAGGTCACCGACCCCGTGGACGAGGGCATAGACCGATCCTGCGAAAGCGATACTCTGCGGGCCCCGATCACGTAAGAGAAACCATCCCCTTCGCCGGCACTCTCATGCGCCCGGCAGCGGAATGTCGCTTTTTCTTCGCCTAAGTGCTGACGAATGAGCAGGTTAGACAAGTTATTCATTTCTAAGAGTTTACTGTTGAAAATGGCGATTTAATCGCATATGCTGGATGCGTGGCACACTCTCCGCCTGTCAACCCTTCGCCTAGCGTGCTCAGCCAAATCGTCGCAGGGCTGAAGAGCATCGGGTATCACGGGGCATTGCTGGAGGAAAACTACAGTTTCGCCGACTGGTTCTCATCCCCACGGAAGGAATGGAAGGTTGCCGCAGCCGCGTTCGGGCAGACGCCCGTCTCCTACGACTCGGCATGCATCGGGGTCGCCGTCGCGAATGGAGACAGAGAGTTCCTTCTGATCAACAAGTGCCGCGCTCTCGGCGCTCCAGTTGTGTTGGAGGTTGATAGGACCGAAATCCGAGAGTGGGCAGTTTCGCGCAAACTGAACGAGCACAAGTTGGTAGAGCGATACCCGATCGAAACGGTTGCGGACATGCTCAGTTCGCGGGCTTCGGACTGGAGGCCCCAGAACATTCTTCGGCTGAAGAACGTTGGCTCGTATCGTTGGAATCAGCAACTCGGGCTTTTCGTCGGACTGGTTCCGGAGTTGGAAAGCCAAATCCAAAAATCGCTGGATCCTCTTCTGCGCGAAACACTCTCGCAAGTTCGCCAGTCGTATATTGACTCCACCGGTAACGCACCCAATGCCCGCCAGCTATTCCAACTCATCTTTTGGATGCTGACTGCAAAAGTCTTCTTCGACCGCCAGGTACAAGGGTTTTCAAAGCTCTCGGGAGACGCCGACGCGCTCGTCGCTTCCGTCGCTCGACATTATCGGGAAGACCATCCTCGGTTACTGAACCGCGAAGCTCGCCAGGTTGCGGCCGCTAGGATATGGAACGAGTTTGATTTCAGAAACCTTTCTGTCGAAGTGCTGGCAGAAATCTGGTCGAGCACTCTTGTGGATGCTGAGACCAAGCGGAAGCTCAGCGTACATCGCACATCACGCACAATTGTGCGATACGTTGTGGAAAGGCTTAGCTTCTGCACTAACGGTGACGATAGAAGGCTGATCCTGGAACCGTGCTCCGGAAGTGCGGCTTTCCTTCTCGGGGCAATGAACATACTGAGGCCCCGTCTATTCGCGATGGATGCCCTTGAGAGGCATCGTTACTTCGTTTCGCATCTTGCCGGAATCGAAGCCGACCCGTTCGCAGTCGAAATTAGCAGGCTGGCCCTAACGCTAGCCGATTTCCCCAATGCGAATGGCTGGCATATCGCTCACGGAGACATGTTTGATAATCATTTCTCGGAGAGCTATCTTCATCGCGCTGCCGTTGTACTCTGCAATCCACCCTACAGCGACTTCGATCTTGAGGAGAGGAGCAGGTACAACCCTCGGTATATTCAAAGACCAGCCGCAATTCTGGATGAGGTACTAACCTACCTCCACCCAGAAGGGGAAATGGGATTTGTTCTGCCGCGGAATTTTATCGACGGCAGGGGCGCCTACGCAGAAGTTCGGGAGAGGGTCGCGCGGAGATTCGCGAATGTTGAGATTACTTTATTGCCTGATCGAGCGTTCGATGCGGACTCAGAAATCGCAATTCTTATCGCTCGTGACCCAATCCCCCATAGGCATTCCTATGTCGCCAATCGCATGGTGAATGACGATCCCAATTCGTGGAGCGCGTTTGAGAAATCCCACGAAGTTTCAAGCGAATCCTCGTCCAATCAGGCACCAGAGGACTCTCGTAGATCGTTCCTGATACCATCGCTTCCCGAATTATGGACTTTTCTGGCAAGCCATCCTCTCTTAGGGGACGTCGGAGAAATCCACAGAGGGATTGAATGGAATCTCCCTTTAACAGTGGACGGTAAAGAGACCGGCAACCGGTCGAAAGTGATACGCACTGGACCTTCGGACGGATTCAGGTGTGGCATAGCTCCTCAAACACGATTCTCGCAGTTCCAAATCCCTGAGACCGCATATTTGAATATGAAGCCGGAAGTCCAACGGGGGAATGCATGGCAGCGCAATTGGGAGAAGCCCAAAGCTATTTTGAATAAATCTTCACGGTCTCGCGGGCGCTGGAGGCTGGCCGCGTTTCCCGACAGCGATGGGTTAGTGTGTTACCAGACGTACTTTGGGATCTGGCCTAAATCTGGGAGCTACGACGAGTGGCTTTTAGCTGCAGTATTGAACTCTCCGGTTGCGAACGCGTTTGTCGCCACGCGCGAAGGGAAGACTGACATCACGAAGGAGACCCTGTTATCGATTCCGATTCCTGTTTTCACTCAGATTCAAAAAGATAAGGTGAGACACTTGGCTCAAGAGTATCAACGTGTCGCTGAGCTTGCCTTAAGGACGGAGGGGAGAGAACCCGAGGTGCTACTGAAGCAAATCGACGCAACAGTATTGGACGCATATAGGATGCCGCCCCGCACTGAGCGCCTGCTATTAGACTTCTTCCGAGGACAGGAGCGCCCGATAGACCATACCTTTTCACCGTATTTCCCCGATGAGTTCCACGTCTATTTTTCGCTTTCCGATTTCTTATCTCCAGATTTCGCATTATCAACTGCCGGAGAATTGCTTAGGAGAAGGGCGGAGAGTCCCAACACGTGATCGGCTATCTGATGGACACAAACCATGTCTACGCTTGGGAAGAACAGAAAACGGGCATCGTCTCGAAGGTCCAGGCCCTTCCAAAGGATGATCTGATTTTTACTTCTGTGATCTCCCTGGGAGAGATTTCGGCGGGTCACCACATGACGAACGGGGATGCGCGCCGCAGGCACCTCTTTCGCAATTTCCTGAATATCTATGTCATCCCGTCCGCCATTGAGGTTAAGCATTCAAGCGAGGACTACTATGGCCAAATTATGGGTCGAATCTGGCGAAAGCATCCCCCATCTAGCCCGCGCACTTCGACTGATCTACATCTTGCACAGTTGGGCGTCAACATCAATGACATATGGATCGCAGCTTCCGCGTGGGAGCACGGACTAATCCTACTAACCGCCGACAAGATGGCATGCATTCGAGAAATCCTTCCAGAAGTGAATTGGGACAACTGGCTGACGTAACCGTGGTCTGGTCTGCCATTTCCTAACGCGCCAATTACACACATTTTGGGGCCCGCGTCTCTCGCGACAAGTTTCCTTATCGCTGTTCTCTGCTTCCTCGTTCCTATCCTCTTAACGCCTTCTCCCCCACCCACACCTTCGTCACTCCCGGGTTTCCGATCCTGTCGCCCGGCCCCCAAACTCAGCCACGCAGTCCTCATGCGCCCCCGAGAAAACCGCGAAATTCTTGCGGCGGTCCTCCCTATTGCGCCAGCGGGCTGTCACCTACCCGGGCCAGCAATTCCTTGAGCCGCGCGAGGTCCTTTGGTCCGGGTTCGGCGCTCCACTCGCGCTCGATGTTGCGGAGGATTTCGACGATCCTGGCGCAGGGCGCATGTCCGCGGCGGGTGAAGCGGACGATGCGCGCGCGGCCCTCGTTGGGCGAGCATCCATCCCCGGTCCCCGAATGCGAGGGGTCCCCTTCGGCAGGCTCAGGGCAGGCTTTCGACTTCGCTCAGGACAGGTCCCGGGCGCACGCGCGGGGATCTGTGACACCATTCATTACTGACGAGGGGAGTTTCAATGAGAAAACATTCTGTCCTGTTGAGCTGTCTCTTGATCTCGCTCGGCGGTCCTGTTTGCGTAATCGCGCAAGACGCTTCTCCTGACAGGTTCTGGACCGCAGCTCATGTAACGCATGCCGTTGGATCGGCGACTGTGACATCGAGCGACCCACGTCCCTTGTGGATGGCGATGAATGCACTTGAGCGAGAGTACGGGTGGGTGATCGACTTCGACGATCCAATCTGGACAGAATCCGATACTACCGCACAAAATAACCCGGTGTGGGATGCTCAGCATCCTGGAAATCCGTCGCGCATGCCCTCTGGGACGAGTTTTCAGAGTACCTTCACTGAAGGCCCCGATACCTCCCGATCTCCCATCGCCGTGGTGACGAAAGTCGTCGAGGATTACAACGCGTCCGACAACCCCGGCCGGTTTGATGTGCGGCGGTCGCCTTCGGGGCGTATCGAAGTCACAGGGACGCCCAGAGACCCGGGACGCACGACCGTAGACATTCTGGATACACGCGTCTCATTGCCCACCGAGCCCCTGGTAAGCCTGGATGCTGTCCATAAGCTCGTGACCTTAGTGTCTGCAGCGGCGGGGATCAAAGTTGCCGTAGGCAGGGTTCCCCATAACCTGCTGAATTCGGCTAGCATCCAGACTCCGCAAGGATCCGTACCTGCAAGAGAGGTTCTTACTAGAATTGCGGAATCCGCAGAAGTACCGCTGATGTGGGACTTGCTTTACGACTACGATAGCAAGAGCTATTTCTTGAGTTTGAGACCTTCCATAGTCGCGGTAACCGGTGAAGGGGGCAAGAGCTACTTTGTTCTTCAGCCAAAACGCAACGAAAAGCCAAAGTGAAAGTTGATCTCCCCGGAAAACCTGGGGACAGAAAACCTCTGGACGGAAACCCCTGGACGGTCGGGACGCTCTCGTATGCTTGGCCGGGCGTCCCGGATCTCATGCGCCCCCGGCGGGTGCCACCGAGCCTGTCCCGAGCGAAGTTGAAGGATTCCTCGCACGTGGGGACCGGATACGGATGATCGCCCGGTGCGATGGGATTCCGCCCAAACTCCAACGAATTCCCCATCTGCGCTATCCTTTTGGCAAGCGACGTGGTCTGTACGGCTGCGTCGAACGGGAAGCCGCGAAGGAACGGGCACAATGACGCATCAGCAAATCCTGAGCCACAAGAGGGGAGAAATCCTCTCCATCGCGGGAAGGTACGGCGCGCGCAACGTCCGTGTCTTCGGCTCTGTGGCACGCGCCGAAGCCGACGAACGCAGCGACATCGACTTTCTAGTGGAGATGGAGCCCGGCAGGTCCCTTTTTGACCTCGGCGGCCTGCAGTCGGAGCTGGAATCGGCTCTCGGCCGGCCCGTCGATGTCGTCACCGAGAAAGGCCTTAGAGCCCGCATCCGCTCCCGCGTCCTCCGGGAGGCCATTCCGGTTTGAGAGACGCCGTCGAACGGTTGCGCGACATCGAGGAGGCCATCGGAGCCATCGAACGCCACGCCCAGTGCAAGCGTGAGGAGTTCGAACGCGACGAATTGCTGCAGACCTGGTTCCTGCGTCATCTCCAGATCATTGGCGAGGCTGCCCGCGCCATCCCGGAAGACATCCGGGCGCTCGCTCCGGAGATCCCATGGCGCCAGATCGCCGGCATGCGCAACGTCCTCGTCCACGGATACTTCGAGATCGACACGGACCTGGTGTGGGACGCGGCCACCCGGGATGTCCCGAACCTGAAACCCGCCATCGAGCGCCTGCTCGCATCCCTGAAGCCGACCAGCGAGTAGCATCCCGTGCTTAGTCCTCAGCGCGAAGTCTCCCGTCCTTCCGGCAGCCTCTTGCCAATCCACACCCTGGTCACTCCGGGGTTGCCGATGCCGTCGCCTGCTACCCAGCCGGCTACGCAGTCCTCGTGCGCGGCGAGAAAGCCGCGAAGCTCGCGGCGGATCTCGCCGCCGCCCTCGCTTGCTGCGCCGTATCCGTGGACGACCTCGATCGGACCCTTCACTCCGCGGCGGACGCAGTCGTTATAGAACCAGACGAACCGGTCCAGGGCCTGACGGACGCGCAGGCCGTGGAGGTCGATGGAGAGCTTGTCGGGGGAGTGTTTTTCGGGCACGCGGGTTTTGTCTCCCTGAAGGACATTATCGATTCCTGGAGCCTTGCTTCCTCAAGACCACGGTGTGGGCGCTTGTGGCATCCCACCCATTTCGCGGTGAAGCTGCGCAATGGATGGGGCACGCGGCTTCCCTCCCGCTCATCGCGATGGTGCCTGCGATGAACGGGGCACAGACACGCTGCCGCTCACTGCGGAAATGGCCGGCTTGCGAGCCGCCATACGGCGACGAAGTCGGACGATACGCCGAAGACGTCGGCCTGGGCGTCCTCGGGGGTGAAGGGGATTTCGGCGGATCGGAGGAGTTCGATGCCCGGGGTTGCGGCTACGAGCTGCTCATGGTCGGGATGGATGTAGATGAGGTCGATGGGGGCTGATCGCCCGCGGGCCGACGCGGCCAGCCTCTCCATGAGCGGCGCCAGCACCTCGGCTCCGAATGAGTTGAAGAGGAAGAGCAGGACCGGGCCCTGGGGCAGGCCGTGCTGCAGATTGAGGCCGAGCGCGTCGGCGCACTCCACGCTGACGTCACGGCAGACCTGGCTTCCGCTCCGCTTAAAACGGCGCAGGTTTCGGCGGGCGATGCGCGCGAGCGCCGGATTGAGCTCGACGCCGCCGACGGATCGAAACGGCAGCTCCGAAGCGAGCATGAGAACGCGGCCCTTGCCGCAGCCGAGGTCGAGGAAGGCGTAGTCGGCGAAGGTGTGGTCTTCGTGGGCCGGCCCGGCTGCCAGCGTGCTGAGCCAGGTCTCGACGGCTCCGCGAAAGAGCGATGGGGCGGTGGCGTAGTAGCCCTCGCTGTGGCTGTCGCCGGCGCGGCCGGTGGGCAGGTCGGGGGCGTAGATGAGCCCGGAGGTGTCGACGCCGTGCCGGAGGTCGAATGGGTGGCGCGTCGCGGCCGGAGAGGCGGGGGCGCGGGGGCGCAGAAGCGGGATGGCGGATAAGAGGCGGCTCATGCTGGTGCCTGAAGATGAGACACTCGGGGGCTGGCGCCGGTTGCAGCGTTTAGTCTCCAATTTGACAGGCGGCGTGACGGCGGGCACCGCTGAGACAGGGGCGGCGGGCTTACCGATAGAATGCTGGGGAAGCCTTAAACAGGAGTCAATCGGATGAAGGTACCTTTACTGGATCTGAAGGCGCAGTACGCCACCATCAAGGACGATGTATTGCGGGCGGTGAGCGAGGTTCTCGAGTCGCAGGTGTGCATACTGGGGCCGAAGGTGGAGGAGCTCGAGAAGCAGGTTGCGGCGCTGAGCGATTCGAAATACGCCGTGGGCATGTCGAGCGGGACGGACGCGCTGCTGGCGGCGCTGATGGCGCTGAACGTGGGCGCGGGCGACGAGGTGGTCACGACTCCGTTTACGTTTTTCGCGACGGCGGGGTGCGTGTCGAGGGTGGGCGCGGTTCCGGTGTTTGTGGATATCGACCCGAGGACTTACAACATTGACCCGGCGCGGATTGAGGCGGCGATTACGCCGAAGACGAAGGCGATCATGCCGGTGCACCTGTTCGGGCAGATGAGCGACATGGACCCGATCATGGAGATTGCGGGGCGGCACGGGATCCCGGTGATCGAGGATGCAGCGCAGGCGATCTCGTCGACATACAAGGGGCGCAAGGCGGGGAGCATCGGAGCGGTGGGGTGCTTCAGCTTTTTCCCGTCGAAGAACCTGGGCGGCGCGGGCGACGGCGGGATGTGCGTGACGAACGATGCGGCGCTCTACGAGCGGCTGCTGCTGATGCGGGCGCATGGGTCGAAGCCGAAGTATTACCACAAGGTTGTGGGCGGGAATTTCAGGCTTGACCCGCTGCAGGCGGCGATCCTGATGGTGAAGCTACCGCACCTGGATGCGTGGTCGGCGGCGCGGCGGAGGAATGCGGCGCTCTATGACCAGGCGTTTGCGGGGACGACGGTGGGGACGCCGTATATCAGCCCGGATTGCGTGAGCATCTTCAACCAGTACTGCATCCGGGTGCAGGGGCGGGATGCGCTTCGCAAGGCGCTGACCGAGGCGGGCGTGGGTACGGAGATCTACTACCCGGTGCCGATGCATCTGCAGGAGTGCTTCCGCGGCGGGTGCCGGGAGGTTGGATCGCAGAAGGAGTCGGAGGATGCGGCGAACCAGATCCTGGCGCTGCCGATCTATCCGGAGCTCAAGGCGGAGCAGATCGCGTATGTGGCCGACACGGTGAAGGAGCTGGTGCGCGAGGGGCAGCCGGCGTAAGTTGCGATTGCAGGCGGAAATCATGCGGCGGCCCGGATGCGGCCGCCGCGGTTTTTTTGAGGCTGAGTTGCGGAGTTAGAACTTCAGCCGGAGCGCCATCTGGATCTGGCGGACGTTGTAGGCGAAGTTGCTGTTGTTGGTGCTGGTGACGGACTGGAACGGCGTGGATGTGAAGGCCGCCAGGTTGTTGACGTGGTTGGTCGTGTCCTCGGAGATTACGTAGGCATTGATTCCGACGCCATTGACGTTCTGGTGATTGGCCAGGTTGAAGGATTCGGCCAGGAACTCGAGGTTATAGCGTTCCCTGATGACAACGCTCTTCGAGAGGCGCAGGTCGACGACCATGGTGTGCGGCATCTGGAAGATATTGCGGTCGAAACCCGGAACGCGGTTGGCGCCGCCCGTGCCGTTGAAGGAGCCGGTGGCGATGATCGACTGCTGGGCCGGCGACCCCGGCGTGGTGTAGAGCTTGGACGACGATCCGCTGATGCCGAGCGAGTAGGGCAGGCCGTTCTGCACCGCGAAGTCCGGGGCCATCTGGAAGTCGTTGAGCAGGTAGCTCAGCGGGCCCGTGAAGTGCCACGGCGAGGTGACCACGCCGAAGATGCTGAAGCGGTTGGGCACGTTCTGGTTGGAGTTGCCGTAGTCGAGCTTGATGTTGTGAGGGTCGAGCATGGCCGTTGCCGAGGCGCCGGTGGTGTTGTTCTCGCCGTAGTCGAGAGCGTGCGACCAGGTGTAGTTCGAGGCGACGGAGAAGTTGTGCGCCATCCGCTTGTTGAACTGGACGACGAGGGCCTCGTAGTCAGACGTTACGCCCGAGTAGATGTCCGTGATCGAGCTGAAGCTCGGGTTAGGCCGGTGGTTGGGGTTAGCGGTGTCGTAGAAGTAGGCATTGGCCCTGACCACCTGGCCCTGCTTGAGCGGGCCGGCTGAGCTGGTGACCGTAAAGCTCACCGGCGTGGGCGCGGGCAGGTTGGTGTCGACGAAGTTGGGCAGGCGTTTTCCCCACGAGCCCAGGTAGGAAACGCTCAGCGCGCTCGACTTGCCGATCTGCTGCTCGACCGTCATGTCGCCCTGCTCGATCTGCGGCAGTTTGAAGTTGGGGTTGATGTAGTAGGCCGTGGCGTTGCCGCTCGAGCCGCCGAGGCAGCTGCCGAAGCTGGCCGCCGGCACGATCTGCGGGAACTGCGGAGCGCAGGACGAGCCGGGATTGAGCGTCGGGTTGGTCTGGCCGGCCGGCGATCCCGATCCGATGAGTGCCTGGTAGAGAGTCGAATTAATGGCGCGGGCATAGAAGATGCCGTAGCCACCGCGGAGAACTGTCCGGCCGCTGCCGAACAGGTCGTAGGCAAATCCGACGCGCGGGCCCACGTTGCCCACCGAAGTGTGAAGCGAGGCTGAGTACGGCAGCGAAGCCACCGGAAGCTGCTGCTTGGGGAAGTCCTCGTAGTCCCAGCGCACGCCCATGGTCAGGCTCAGGCGCGGCGAGACCTTCCACTCATCCTGCGCAAAGAGCGAGTAGTCGCCGGTGGTGAACTCGAGCCCGGCGGGACCTGCGCCCTGGTTGAAGGAGTTGTAGTTCTCGGCTGTTTTGCCGTTGATTGGGTTCTGCGAGAGGTACAGGTCGGCGACGTAGTTGCCGAGGGGCGTGTTGCCGGTGTAGCTGTATCCGCCGTACTGGTTGAAGAGGTTCGAGATCAGGTCATTGGTGTGGAGAAAGTCTCCGCCGAACTTGAACGAGTGGTTGTTCTTGATCCAGTTCACGGTGTCGGAGATCTGGTAGCGGCGCTCATCGGGCAGCGCTGCGCGATTGAGGAACTGCGCGGTGCCGAACTGGAAGAAGCCGCTGAGGAACACGTTCACAGGCAGGCCGTACGGATTGACGTATCCCGAAGGCGTGTTGATCAGGTTGGTCTTCTCGTAGGAGGTCGGCGACTGGTTGAATTCAAACTCGAAGTCGCGCCCGTACATATACCGCGCTTCGTTGCTGAGGCTGGAGGTGAGGAAGCTGTCGAGCTTGCCCACGATCCAGTTGTCGCGCACGTAGTCGTTGCCGAAGCTCGCCATGCCGTAGGCCACGGCGGGGCTGGTCTGGATGCCTGCGGGCGACGACCAGCGCATCTGGTTGCCTTCCACCGACGCGTGGTGCTTCGCGTTGATTGCCCAGTCGAACTTCGGGAACAGGATCACCTGTTCGCCGATGCGCGGGACGGTCCCCAGCAATGCTGTCAGCCCGTTGATGCCGTTCTGGTAGATGGGAGCCGAAGCTGAGTACGAGAGCCCTGTAGCCTTGGAGAACTGGCACACCTGCGCGTCGGGGTAGCTGGGAGCCGACGATCCGCTGCCGCCGCAGGTTTTACCCGCAGGCAGCGTGGCGTCGGCAAGGGTGTAGAAGTTCGAGTTCGCGCTCGTGCCCAGAATCGTGGAGGCTGCCGGGAAGTCGTGGTAGAACCGGTCGGCAGCTACGAAGAAGAACAGCCTGTCTTTCAGGATCGGCCCGCCCACCGCGCCTCCGTACTGCCGGCGCAGGTCGGTCGGCTTGAACGACTGCACCGAGTAAGTGATCGGGTTTGCCGACACCTGAACCGGATGCGTGACGTAGCCGTTCTGCGCGGCCCATGCGCTGTCGCGGTCGTAATAGTAGCCTTCGCCGTGGAAGGCGTTCGAGCCGCTCTTCGTCACGGAGTTCACGATGCCGCCAGCCGAACGGCCGTATTCCACGGAGTAGTTCGAGGTGTTCACCTGGAACTCCTGCACCGCGGCCTTGATGGTCGAGTAGCCGGCGCGCGTGCGCCCGCGCTCTTCGCTGAAATACGCCTGGTTATCGTCGGTGCCGTCGATGGAGACGTTATTGAGCAGTGTGCTCTGGCCGCGGAAGCTGAGCAGGCCGTAGCCGTTCGAGTCGTTGACAACGCCGGGCGTGAGCAGCGCAAAGGCCGACCAGCGGTAGTTGTTCTCCGGCAGGTTGTGCAATGCGATCTGGTCCACCACGCCCGAGAAGTCCGGCGACGTGGTGTTGACGAGCGGCGCATCGCCGGTGACTTCGACGCTCTGCGTCGAGCTGCCAACGGTCAGCTTTGCATCAACGTCGGTGAGCGATCCTACCTGGACGGTGACGTTGACCACGCGGAATGCCTCGAATCCCGAAGCACTGACGGTGACGTTGTAGAGGCCGGGCGCGAGGTGAATTACGCGGTAGTATCCGGAGTCGTCGGTGGTCGCCGTCTGCTCGGCATTGGTTGCGCTGTTGTGAACCACCACAGTGGCGTTGGAGATGAGCGCGCCGGTAGTGTCCTGAACGTTGCCGCCGATGGCGCCGTCTACGGCGGTCTGGCCGTGAACAGCAGGAACCAAGGCAAATAAGCACAGGGTCACAAACCAGGTCGCATGTCTGGCTCGTGCAAACAGGGTCTTCATTGTGGCTCTCCTGGAAACATTGGCGCAGCTGGGTGGTTAAAGTTACTTTCTTCGCGGGCGTTCCCGCTTATGTCTTTGCCCTGCTAGTTAGTACGCGCCAGGGCTATATAGAAATTGGACACAGGACCAGCCGCACACAAGTCACCTTCCGTGTCCAATGCTGCGAACTCTGAATCCAGACTTGCACAGTTACTTTAATGCTCAGTTAATGTGGCACTGCTCTCGGGCTATTACACCTGCGTATTTTTCAGTGGATTGCTGTGGATTCTGTGCAATTTGCGGCCGAAATCACCGCCGGACGGAATTGGCAGGCATTCGGTAGACTGTCTGCGATCACACGTGGTGCGACGCGGGAGACTTATGCACAGATATGTTGCGCTGCTTCGGGCCGTGAATGTGGGCGGCTATGGCAAGCTTTCGATGGCCGATCTGCGGGCCCTGCTCGAGAAGCTGGGGTATGGCCGTGTGGAGACCTATATCCAGAGCGGGAACGCGGTGTTCGATGCGAAGGGCTCTGCGGCGGCGGTTGCGAAGCAGGTGGCTGAGGCGCTCGAAAAGAAGACGGGAGCGAGCGTTGGCGTGCTGGTGAGGACGCATGATGAGCTTGCGCGTGTGATCGAGGCGAATCCGTTTGCGGCGGAAGCGGCAGCAGATGGAGCACGAGTACACGTAATATTTCTGTTTGCGACGGCGCCGAAGGATGCGACCGTGCATATCGACCGCATCGTGGAGCAGTACCCACAGCGGCGCGACCGCTATCATCTTGCGGGCGACACGCTCTATCTGCATCTGCCCGACGGCGCGGCAGACACAAAGTTCACAGGCAGGCCGATGGATCGCGCGCTCGGAGGCGTGATGGCAACTGCGCGCAACTGGAACACGGTGCTGAAACTTCACGCGATGTCGGCACCGAAGTGATGCGGTCGGCGGAGCATACGGCGAGAACACGGAATTCTCCCATCCACCGCGATATCTTCGGCTAAAACTATAGGCATGCTTCGAAGAATCTGGAAGGGGTCTGTCATTATCGGCGTGGCGGCGTGCGTGGCCCTCGCGGCAGGGAGTTGCGCGGCGGCACAGGACGGCGCAAAGGCTGCGGCCGCGGCGGTGAAGCCGGGCGCGGCCGACAAGGCGTTTCAGGCGATCTACAAGGCGGATGAGAAGTGGCGCCGGGCGCAACGCGGGAGTGTCTCAGAGGAAGACGAGAAGAAGCAGCTGCCTCCATTTCACCTGAGGCAGGAGGATGCGGCCACGCAGGCGAAGGCGCTGGCGCATTGGGAGAGCGTGCTTGAAGCCCTCAAAAAAGTGGATAAGGCGAAGCTCTCGGCGGAGGAGCAGCTGAACCTCGAGGTCTATCGCGCGCAGATCGTGGTGTTGCGCAATGAGGGGAAGTTCAGGGAATATGAGCGGCCGGTGAATTCGGATTCGCAGTTCTGGGGGTTCATTGCGCCGATCGATGCGCGGGAGTTTCGCAGCGAAGAGTATTACACGCGGTATCTGTCGCGGCTCAAGGACGTGCCGGAGTACTTCGATGAGGAGATGGCGAACATGCGCGCGGGGATGGCGCGCGGGTTCACTCCGCCGCGGGTGACGCTTGAAGGGCGCGACCAGGGATTGAAGGACGCGGTGAACGCGAAGGGCCCCGAGGAGACGAGTTTCTGGAAGCCCTTTGCCTCGATGCCTGCGTCGATTCCGGCCGCCGAGCAGCAGAGGCTGAAGTCTGAAGCAGAGGACGTGATCGCGCACAGCGTGGTGCCGGCGTATGCGAAGATGCTGAAGTTTTTCGACGAAGAGTATGTGCCGCATGCGGTGACTTCGCTCGCGGCGGAGGATCTTCCCGACGGGAAGGCGTATTACCAGTCGAAGATTCTCGAGTATGCGACCGTGACGATGCCGCCGGAGGAGATTCATGCGATCGGGCTGAAGGAGGTGGCGAGCATTCACGCCGAGATGCTTGCGGAGATGAAGGCGAGCGGGTTTGCCGGGACGTTTCCCGAGTTTCTCCAATTTCTGCGGACGGATCCCCAGTTCTATCCAAAGACGCCGGAGGAACTGCTGCACGACGCTGCCTGGATTGCGAAAGAATTTGACGGCGTGGCGAACCGCTACTTCGGGTACAAGCCGCGGGAGCGGTTTGGGATTGTGCCGGTGCCGCCGGAGATGGCTCCGTTTTTTACGGCGGGCCGGGGCGGGATGCGCACCTATCTGCTCAACACCTATGACCTGCCGTCGCGTTCGCTTTATGCGTTGCCCGCGTTGACGCTGCATGAATCGGCGCCGGGGCACAGCTGGCAGGGGGCTGTGGCCATGGAGCAGGAGAAGGAGAAAAAGAGGCCGGAGTTCCGCAAGGAGTACATCTCGGCCTACGGCGAGGGGTGGGCGCTCTACTGCGAGCGGCTGGGCACGGAGATGGGAATGTATCACACGCCTTATGAGAAGTTCGGGATGCTGAGCTACCAGGCGTGGCGCGCGGCGCGGCTGGTGGTGGATACGGGAATCCATGCGCAGGGGTGGACGCGCGAGCAGGCGCAGCAATATCTCCGCGACAACACGGCATTGAGCGATCACGAGATCGAGACGGAGGTCGACCGGTATATTTCGTGGCCGGGGCAGGCGGTCTCGTACTACCTGGGGGAGATGGCGATTGTGAGCGAGCGGAAAAAGGCGGAGGCGGCGCTGGGCGCGAAGTTCAACCTGCGGGCGTTTCACGACGCGGTGCTGGAGACGGGGAGCGTTCCGCTGCCAGTCCTCAGGGAGCATCTGGACAAGTGGATCGCGGGCGGCGGCGTGGGGCCGTTCAAGGACATGGAGCAGTGATCGGAGACGGCGGAGTCGGGTGGGGCGACGGCGGCGCGCGAGCAGTCACGATTAGAGGAGCCAATTGAAGTACGTTCAGGGAAGCCTGGCGCGGATGCCAAGCGACTCTGCGACTCTGCCCAGGGCACGGTCGACCGTCCAGATCTGCGTGCCCATCGAGGCGAGACAAGAGGCGATCAACTGGGCGTCGGTGAGGCCGATTCCTTTTGCCCAGAGGCCGCGGGATTCGATCATCGTTCGCACGTCGGCCAGGCGGACGACGGGCAGAGGATTGAGCCGGTCAAGGTAAACGAGCGTCTTTCGACGATCCGGGAGCGATCCGCAGGCGAGTTCGCCGACGATGAACGGATGGATGCAGAGCTGGTCATTTGCGATCAGGTTGGCCATCTCTGTCTTGAACTTGCCGGTTCGGAAAAGTTCAACCCAGATGGAGGTGTCGGCCAGGATCATCGCTCATCCACGCGGGTACGGCGGGTGGATTTCATCGCCGGGGCGGTTCCCGCCAATGCAAGCAGCCGGCGCCCCGCTTCCCGGGCAATGAGCGCCTTCAGGGCTTCGCGTATGAGTTCGGCCCGTTCCGTAAGGCCGGTATACTCGCGTGCGGTTTGCAGCAGATCATCATCGAGAGAGACGGTCGCTCTCATGTCTTTACTCCTTGCACCAATTATAGCACCCTATCGGTGCATTATTTGGTGCCATTTCAGCTGATGGAGATTGCGCTCTGAATTCGAGATGCGAAGGCCCTCCGGAGTCCGGAGGGCCTTCAGTGTCATCCATCCCGCGACTATCGTGTCCACGCAGGCTTGGATCTCATCGCCCGATGGGCGGTGAAGCTGGTTGCGATTACGCCGTTGCGGTTCGCGTGGGCTTGTGTCCCGCGAAGCCGAAGAACGCGATGTAGAGGTAGCAGACGACCGGCACGAGCAGCGACAGCCCGTAGGTCGAGTGGTCCGAGATCCAGCCGATGAACACCGGGATGAGCGCGCCTCCCCACACCGCCGTCATGATGAGGCCCGAACCCTTGCTGGTCATCGGGCCGAGGCCGGCGATGCCGAGCGCGAAGATGTTGGGGAACATGATGGAGTTGAAGAAGCCGGCCAGGATGAGCGCCCAGATGGCGACCTGTCCGGTGCTGAGGATCGACACCACCACGAGCGCTGCCGCCACCACGCCGAAGATGGTGAGAAGCTTGCCGGCTTTGATCTTGGTGAGCATCCACGAGCCGAGCAGGCGCCCGATGAGCGCGCCGCCCCAGTAGTAAGCGACCAGCTTCTGGGCGTCGGAGGCGGTGAGCGCTGCGAGGCCGTGATGTGCGGAGTCGCTGAAGTAAAGCACCATCTGGGTGGCGAGGCCGACTTCGACGCCGACGTACAGGAAGATTCCAAGCGCCGCCAGCACCGTATGGCGGTAGGCCCAGATGCTGCGGTTCATAGCGCCGTGGATTGCTTCGTTGGCCTCCGACTCCGTAGCCCCGGTAATGTGCGGGAGGTGGATCAGGGCAATGGCGATTCCCATGACGGCGAGGCCGATGGCGATGACGATGTAGGGTGAGTGGACCGTTTGCGCGATGCTGACCTGGTAAGCATGCTGATCGGCGGGCGACTCCTGCGCAACGACAGCCGGGTCCAGCGCTTTTGAAGTAACGATGTAGGCGCCGGCGATCCAGGGGGCGATGGTGCCGCCGAGCGAGTTGAGCGCCTGGGCGAGAGTAAGGCGGACAGGCGCGGAGCTTTCGGGGCCGAGGATGGCGATGTAAGGGTTGGCGGCGGTCTGGAGAGCGGTGACTCCCGCGCCGACCACGAAGATGGCGGTGAGGAAGAGCGGGAAGGACACCTGCGAGGCCGCGGGCACGAAGATGAGCGCTCCGATGACCTGGATGAACAGCGACACCACCATGGTCCACTTGTAGCCGATGGCTTCAATGAGCTTTCCGCTGGGCGCGGAGCACACAAAGTAGGCGGTAAAGAATGCGCCCTCGGCCATCATGGCCTGCCAGTTGGCGAAGCTGTGGATTTCGAAGATCTGCTTCAGGTACGGCACCAGGCCCATGTTCAGATTGGTGACGAATCCGAAGACAAAGTAGAGCGTGGCGACCGCGATGAACGGTCCGAGATAGCTGGGCGCGCCGGGCGCGGTGGTGGGCTGCGTCGATCGTGTAGCCATGAGAGGTAGTTCCCTCGATTCCTGAGATTTCCGCCCCGGTAAGGGCCTGGTGCATAACAGCCTGGCTCAAAAGAACCTGGTTCAGATTGGACCCGACGAGGCACAGTCCGGGTTGCCGGGAGAAGCCGCAACGGCCTGGGGCAGGCCCGCTGTCGTGCCCGGTCCCATTCCCGCTTCAGGAGCTGTTTTTCGCTGCACACAACACTATACGGGAAGGCGCGCGGGTGGGAAGTGAGGCATGCTACCGGGCGGAGTTGATTTTCGGCTATCCTCTAGTTTCGGTGAGGAGAGACCGCAGATGCCCGTGGCCAAGGAAGCGCTGAGCGAAGGCCGGTTGAAGAAGATCCTCGAGGCTCTGGAAGAAAACTGGCAGGCCGAGATGGAGGGCAGCTACACCTACCAGGCCCTGGCCGATCGCGACACCGACCCGGTGCGCGCGCAGGTTCTGCGCCACCTCGCCACCGCCGAACTGGAGCACGCCGCACTATGGGGCAGCCGCATCCAGGAGCTGGGGGGAACGGCGCCGGTCTACAAGGGCTCGCCCACGGGCGAAGCAGACTCGCTGGCCAACCGTGCCGGGGGCGTGCGCATGGCGCTGCGGCGGCTCGAGATTGAAGAGAGCCGGCACATTGCGAACTACGGCACGCAGCTCAAGGAGCTTGG
Source organism: Occallatibacter sp. (assembly GCA_035263625.1). Classification (GTDB taxonomy): domain Bacteria; phylum Acidobacteriota; class Terriglobia; order Terriglobales; family Acidobacteriaceae; genus Telmatobacter. The sequence continues at coordinate 352,267 of DATFRB010000070.1, read as the reverse complement.
CGACGAGGCATCGATCGAGATCCTGAACCACGTGATCGAAGACGAGCGCGACCACCATCGCGAGCTTGGGTCGCTGTTGCGCGGGCATTATGCTCCGTCGCCCAGCGCGCCGAAGGTGGACCCGAAGCAGGTGCTCGACGAGTTGCTGGCCAAGCGCAACGAGGGGCGGAAGCAGGCGGGCAGCTGGATCGGCGACGCGATCTACGGGGTGAACGACGGGCTCGGCGCGATCTTCGGCATCGTCTCCGGCGTCTCCGGCGCCACCGCAGGCGACAGCAAGTATGTGCTGCTGGCGGGGCTGTCGGGCATGATCGCCAGCGCGCTCTCGATGGGCTCGGGAGCCTATCTTGCCGCGAAGAGCGAGCGCGAGATCTTCCATGCCGAGCTCGAGCGCGAACGCGAAGCGATCCGCATGAACGGGGCGGAGGCGCGCGAGCTTCTGGCGCTCTACTACCAGGTGAAGGGGCTGCCGGAAGAGGACGCGTTTCACGTGGTCGATCACATCGCGCGCGACCCGGAGCAGATGCTGCGCGCGCTCTCGAGCGAGCGGCTCGGCTCGAGCGAAGAAGCGCTCTCGAAGCCCATGGTCTCGGCGACCTCCGGCGCGCTTTCGACTGCGGTGGGCGCCATCATTCCGGTCATCCCGTTCTTCTTCCTGAGCGGGGTTTCGGCGGTGGTTGCGGCCGCGATCGTTTCGCTCGCCGCGCACTTCGCAGTAGGCGCGGCGAAGAGCCTGATTACCGTGCGCTCGTGGTGGTCGTCGGGCATGGAAATGACGGTGGTCGGCGCGGTTGAAGGCGCGGTCACGTACGGCATCGGAATGCTGCTCGGCAAGGGCGGGATGTAATGGGCGGACTGATCCCGCTGGGCGATGCTTCGCGCCCGCTTCGGCGCTCGGCTGTGATGACGGTGCTGCTGATCGCGCTGAATGCCTTCGTGTTTTTTCTCGAGCTCCAGGGCGGCGACCGCTTTGTGTACGCGTGGTCCGCGGTACCGGCCCGCATCGTGCACGGAGATCATGTCATCACGCTGCTCACCTCCATGTTCATGCACGGCGGGTGGATGCACATCATCGGGAACATGGTTTACCTCTGGGCGTTCGGCCCGGAGATCGAAGCTGCGATGGGTTCTTTCCGGTTTCTGCTGTTCTATCTCGCCGGCGGCATCGTGGCCATGGTGGCGCAGGTAGCGGCCGATCCGTTCTCACACATTCCCTGCCTCGGCGCGAGCGGGGCCATAGCGGCCGTGATGGGCGCGTTCATCGTGACGTTCCCGCGCGACCGCATCAAGACGCTGCTTTTCTTCTTCATTTTCTTTCGCGTGACGTATATTCCCGCGATCCTGCTGATCGGTTTCTGGTTCCTGATCCAGCTGTTCAATGCAGGATCGGTGGCGCAGGTGCGCACCGGCGGCGTGGCCTATCTTGCGCACGTGGCGGGATTCGTGTTCGGCGTGATCACGGCGCGATTCATCGAGGATCCACGGCGCATTGCGCCACGCCGGAGCTGGGGATAAGGCGTCAACTCACCTGAGAGACGCCCCGGGGCCCGAACGACCCAAACGGAACACAGTCGAGGGTGGTCACTTTTGCGTTTCTGGGACCCGGGTCACCAGGCGCATTGCCCCGCGCCAGGGCTGGAGTTAGCCGGATCTCCCTCGTCAGCGCGGAGCGAGGGCGAGAACGTCGCGCGCGGCCTGCCGCCCCAGCCGGATGCAGTCTGGAATCCCGATGCCGTCGTAGGCATTGCCCACTAGCTTGAGCCCCGGCAGCGCCGCCGCGCGGTCGTTGATGCGCCGGATACGGTCCTTGTGCCCGACCGCATACTGCGCCATGGCCCGGCGCCAGCGGTTCACCTGTGCGAACTCCGGTTCGATCTGCGGCCCGATCAATCGCGCGCCGAGAATCTCGCTCAGCTCGCGGCGCACCGTGGCCAGCAGCACGTTGTCCGGCTCTGCCATCAGAGCCTCATTGCGCATGCCGCCGAGAAATGCACGCAGCACTGCCTTGCCCGGCGCCGTGCGGCTGAGGAACTTGCGGTGCGCGAATGTGCAGGCCAGCATGGCGCGGCCGGAGCTGGCCGGGACAAGGAATCCGAAACCTTCCGGCAGCGCGCCGATCTTCGCCTCGTCGTAGACAAGATTGACGGTGATCGACGACGAATAAGGAATCCCTTCGAGATCCTGCGCAAGCTGCACGTCCACGCGGGCCAGCAGCGCGCCGGCATTCCATGCGGGCGAGGCCAGGATGACGGAATCGTAGGTCCGCGTTTCACCCGCGGCGGTGACCGCCCACCCCGCCGCTGTCCGCTCCACCGCATCGACCTGAGTGCTCAGCCGTACAGACAGCGGGTCGAGAGCGCCGGCAATCGCGTCCACAAGCTGCTGCAGCCCGCCGCGCAAGCCGGTGAAGACGCCGCGCGGCCCGGCGGATGGGCCGTTCATCGGATTCAGGCGGTCACGGGCACGCTGCGGACTGTCAGCCTCCGCCGCGCGCGCCGCCTTCGCCGCTTTCATTTTCTTGTGGGCGGCCAACATGCCGCGGGAGAGCGAGCCATACTCGGCTTCCATCTCGACCAGGCGGGGCAGAACGGCGCGCGCGCTCAGCTGCGTCGAGTCGCCACCGTAGATTCCCGACAGCAGCGGGTCGGCGAGGCGGTCAACGGCCTCTTTACCAAAATGCCGCTCCACGAGCGCGGCTACGCTTTCGTCCTGCAGGCTGGGGCGCGGCGGATGCAAAAGTTCGAGGCCCATGCGGATCTTCGTGCTCAGGCTGAACAGCGGCGTGAGGGCCGTGGGCAAAAGCTTGGTCGGCACAAGGAACATCAGCCCATCGGGCAGCGGAACGAGCCGCTTTCCGACGACGATCCACGTTTTGCGCGCGCTGTCGTTCGAGCAGATAAGATCGCCGGCGAGGCCAAGCTCGCGGCAGAGCTCGGCGGCGGCCGGCTTTTCCGTCAAAAAGGAATCGGGGCCCCGCTCGAGAACGTTCCCATCCACGACTTCGGTGGCCAGGGCGCCGCCCAGCCGCTCCCGCGATTCAAAGAGCGCGTACTCGCCCGATCCGCCTGCGTTACGCGCCTTCTGGAGCTCGTAGGCGGCAGCAAGGCCGGCAATGCCGCCGCCGATGATTGCTGTTCGCATGGTTCTCTGCTGATAGCTTACTCTCGCCGTTCGAGGCACTTCGGCAGAGATTGACGCAGCGGCCATGGCTTGACTGTAGCGGGCTGCGGTCATGTGTGGCGTGATCTGAATCACGCATTGCTGCGTTCGCCCGGCGGCCCGTTGGCAAAGAACGTGGTGGAGTTCCAATTTTCCCGTGCGGGGGTCAGGTGACCCCCGCGACAGCCGGTCTGGGAGACCGGCGGTACGTCATGCGCAAAGTTGAATGCTATTGCTTGGGCTTCTGTGGCGGTTTCTGGGCGCTTGGCGGCGTGGTGCTCGCCTCCCCGTCCACCGAGATGATCTTCATGGTCGAGCCGAACTGCTTGTAATCGGTGTACTTGATCGTGTCCCGGATGTGCACGTCGTCGGGCGGATATCCGTGCTGACCGGCGAAGTGCAGGACGCCCTCGCCCTTGGTGTACACCGGGAACCAGTAGTGGCCGTCGATCTGCTGCCGCCACGTCATGAACGGCGGGTGCAGGTCCTCGCTGCCCCTCCGGGTATCGTCGGGAACCATGCGGCCGTCGGTCACCACGATCTGGAGATCCGTCGTGTCCACCCAGACGCGGCCCAGCAGGTAGCGGTGGTTCTTGAGGATCTGCTTAGGCGAGACATCGAAGACGTAACACTCGATCTCGTCCACCTTCTGCCGGCCCACGTACTTGATGTCGTAGTTCGGCAGCTCGGCTGTTGTGAGCACGAAGGGGTACCCGTGCTGGATGTCCTGAAGGTCGGACGGCGACATGGAGACCCGCTGCAGCGAGCTCTCCGGGGCGAAGACCGTTTTCTCGGTCCGCTTGCCGCTGGGATCGAAGATCACGTCGTCGACCTGGTACCACTCGCCATCCACCTTGCTCGTGTCGTCGTCGATGGTCTGCACGCGGGCCACGCGGCGATAGGTGTAATGGTTCAGCGCTTCCTGGAACTGCGTCTCCTTGGCGGCAAAGTTCTTGATGATCTCGTCCGGAGGCGTGCTCGGCGGATCGATATTCATCGCTCCAAAGCCGGCATCGAGCGCCATGGGCGTGAAGCTGTCCTTATCCTGCGACCGGGCGGGGAGGGCTGCCGCAAGGCTCATCAAAAGCGCCAGGCCGCCGATCACCCATCGATTTCCGCTCTTCGTCATCTATGAACACTCCCGTATCTAAAACGCATGGCCGGGACCTTCACGCCGCGACGATCCCATCCGCGACGATTCTGGTTGAACTGCCGTCTACAACATTAGACGCATGGACGTTCCCTGCGGGTGGCAACATAATCGACCCCGGGGAGTTCCGCCCATCCCCGTTCCGGACCGCGCCTTGCCTCGCTGCAGTGGATCCTCCAATCGGACAGAAACAAGGAGATTTCCCAAAAATGCAGGATTGGTACCAGATTCCGGTGCTGGTGCTTACCGCGCTTTTGCTTCCGGCCTTCGGCTATCTCTACCTTCGCACCCGCGACATCCGCAACCTGCTCTGGTTCCTGGCCTTCATATTCGGGGTCGTCCGCTTCCTCCTCGTCCCAGACCCCACATGGGAGGCTGTGGCCGGCCGCCGCCCATGGGAGGTGGCCGTGGGGCAGGCCTGCGCCTTGTTCGCCTCCGGGCTCTTTCTCGCATCGCTTTCGCCGCTCTCGTTTCAGATCGGCAAAATCAGGGTGTTGTATGCCATACCATTCATAGCCCCGCTGATTCTCTATGCGCTGCTCAGCCGGCTCCTCCCCGCCGGCGCCACCGCCCATGGGGTCCTCTACTGGGTCTTTCCCGCACTGGGCGCAATCTCCCTTTACGCGGGCATGCGGTGGAGCCTGAAACGGGGCGTGCTTCCTGTCCCGGTGAGCATGCTGGCCTGCACCGTGTTTGGCGTTCTGGCATTCTGGTGCTATTTCAACAGGGGACTCTTCTGGCCACTCATTATGGCCAAGTCCGGCATTTACGTCATGACGGCGCTTCTGGTCGTCGCGGTGTTCCGGCGCATCTCCCCCGGCGTTTTCCTCGGGGTGCTTGGATTCCTGTTGTGGTCGCTCTCGGTTCTGCTTCTTTATCCTGCGTTTCATGCGCCTCCGATGCATGAGGTGCTGCTGCGGTCTGTCACGCTGGCGCCGGTCGTGTCGGCAATGGGGCTGATCCTGGTCACGCTCGAGAGCGAACTGTCCGTCAACATAGCCGCCAGCCGGCGCGACCGGCGCGTGCGCCTGGAACTGGAAGCGTATGCGGACCTGGTGCTTTCGCGCAGGCGGCTGGACGACTTCGATCGCCAAGGCGACGAGGTCTGCCGCGCGGTGGCGGAGAGCAGCCGCTTTACCCAGGCGGTGCTGCTGCTGCTGCATCCCGGCGGCGGCTTCCGCGTGGCCGGCTCCGCGGGGTTGGATAGCGCCGTCGCCGAGGCTCTTGCAGGCCTGGCCGCGCGCATTCCGGTTGCAGAGTTCCTCGCCTTGTCGCCTTCTGTTACCGGAGGAGCGACGGTGAACCTCGATCTTCAGCCCTGGCTCAGGCCGGGCGACGACCTCGAGAGGCTCCGCTTCACCGCGGCGGTGGCCGTGCCGCTTATGGGACGCACTGCCGCGGAAGGCGCCTTTCTGGTCGCGGGCTTGCGCGATCCAGGGGAACCGCTCAGGCCGGACGACCTGGTTCCGCTCGAAATGCTCGCCGCGCGCATGCAATCGGTGCGCAGCCAGACCCGCATGCTCGAGAAGCTGATCGACTCGGAGAAGTTCGCGGGGCTCGGGCAGCTGGCGGGGAACGTGGCGCAACAGCTAAATAATCCGCTCACCGTGATTCTGGGCTATGCCGGCCTGCTCGAAGACAGCCAGAAACTCGATGCGCCGGACCGCAAGGGCCTGGATGCCATTCTGACTTCGGCAAGAACCATGCGCTCCACGCTGGAGAGCCTGCAGCGCGTCGCGCGCGCGCCGGCCAGCCAGCTCACCATGGTGTCCATCGGCGAAATGCTGAGCGACATGGAGCGGCTGCATCGCTCGGAGTTTCTTTTGCGCTCGATCGACCTGCGCGTCAACATCGCGCCGGGGCTGCCGCAGGTTCGCGCCCAGTCCCAGCAATTGCGACAGGCGGTGCTGCACTGCCTGCAGTTCGCCATGGACGCGGTAGAGCGCACGGAGAGCGAGAGCGACAAGCTGGTGCGTCTCGAGGCGACGGCCGAAGGCAGCCAGGTGCAGATCCTGATCGCGCACAACGGCCCGGGGTTCGAGCATCCCGACCGCGCCTTCGATCCGTTCACGTCTGCGCAGTCTGCGGGCGACATCACGGGCCTCGGCCTGAGCCTCTGCGCGACAATCCTGCGCGACAACAGCGGCCACGCCTCGGCCGTGAATCTCGAGCCGAACGGGGCCGCGATCGTGCTGGAGCTGCAGGCGGCGTAGCGGCACGCAGAGGCAGCTCATTTTTCATGGACCGGATTCGCAGCTGCGTCTCGAGGCAAATCTTCGCGACAGGGTGCGGGCTTGTGTCTCAGGCAGCTTTGGGTTGCAGAAAGGATGTGAAGCGGTAGAGCGCCCCTGGCTCGCAGACGTGCTCGCGTTCAGAGCTGTCCAGTTGCACTTCAACGTCCATTGTTGCCACCGTGGCGAAGCACTCGAGGCAAATGGAATCGACCGATCCATCCCGGTTTACGCGGCGTACGAATTGGCTGAAGGATGAGTGATCCACGGTAGGACCTCCCCCGGATTCAGGATTTGATGCTCGGGAGCGCGGCGCAGTTTCTTCCGCGGGCTGTGAGCAGTGTGGCGGGGAGGGCGTGAGGTGAGATGGGTGTCCGGGCAATGGAGGCCTGTGCATCGGGCCGGCGCGGTGAGCGGGCGATGCGCGCCGGTTAATCTGGGCCTTTCGCACTGAGATACGAAGGTAGCTGGATGAGCTCCTTGCGGATCGCGTGCAGGAGCGCGTCGGTCCTATCGAGCGAGGCCTGGGACTCGGTGATTCTGGCCAGGGCGTTGGTCAGCGCCTTTTGACCGCGCCGGATGCTCAACCGGGAGTTATACAGGTGGTGCCGGGAGGTGAGAAGGCACTCGGCCGGGTCGCCCGGAAAGGAAGAGACGATCTTATGCACTGTTGGCTCCGTGCGCTTGAGCGTAGCGTGTCTGCGCTTCCGCTTCCAACTAGGGTTATCCCCAGTTTTCACTCGCGCGCGCGGAGTGTAGAGCCGGGACGCTGTTTCCGCCCGGCCCGGCGCGGGCTGCCACACCAGTGAGAGGGTCTTGATGGCTGCCGGACGCGTTGCGACTGCGCTGCCTTCCTGTAATCGGGAAGATGCTCGGAGTAACGACGGGTGGAGTTCAGGCTTGCGGCCGAGCCTGCAGCCGGGTGATGAAGCTAATATGCGTCAGGTCTGCGAGGAGGAAGAAGGCGCGCTCCGGCTTGCCTTCGACGAGCCACTCGCAGTAGCAGGTCTCGTCGAAGTGCCTGACGGCTAATACCCTCATCGGCGGGCCGCCTACCTCCAGATACACTATGTCGCCTGACTGGATTTCCTGGAACACTCGCTCCCCTTGCCGCTCACGGGGTTTATATAGAACCTAACTGTTCTTCGATGCGCGGCGCAGCGGTTTCAGTTGCCCCGGTTCCGAATGGAGCACGCGGCGCGGGCCGGGAGACCGGCGATCTGCCTGGGCGAGGCACGGCCATCGCGCGCGGACGGCGGACTGCGGCGGGAGATTATTGCTCTGTGTTCGCGGATTGCTGTGGTGTGGCGTCCTCTTCCTCGAATTCGACGAAGGATGCGATGAGCTGGTGCGCGCGCTCCTGGAACTGCAGCCGTGCGGTTTCGTCGAGTTCCGGCGAGGCAGCGGCTTCCAGCAGGATTTCTTCCAAGGCACGAGTCAGATCTTGATGCACGCGAAAAGCTGATTGCATAGTGGGGAAGTCCCTATGTGGATTTGGGTGTAGGGCGAGTGTAGCTCACTACTTTTCGGTTGAAGTTGTTTTTTCGCATGGGGGAAGTCACTTTAGTGCTAGGACTTTAGTACCGGAGCCATCCGATAGTTCTTAGTTCGCAGTTCACAGTAGACAGTCCGGTGTTGGAGTAAGGGTCGGGGAGTACCCGGCGACTGTGAACTACGATCTGGGATCTGGGAACTGGGAACTCTATTTGAGGCTTCCCTTTCGCCCGATCCACCAGGCCTTGATGAACTTCCAGTGGATGTAGACGGAGTGGTTCACGTGAAGAAGCAGGCCTTCGCGGCCGTCTAAAAATCCGAGGCGGAGGAAGTAGTTGTAAACGAACGTCGCCCACGGATTCAGGATGCAGTTCCAGAGGAACGCGGGAAGCGAGCGGCTGGTGCGGCCTTTCGCGGCGAGCAGTTGCGCGATCTCCGAGCTGTAGCGGTTCATGTGCTCGAGATAGACGGTCAGATTGGGATAGGCGTAGTGCAGCATGTCGCCCTTGAGCGTCCCCTTGGGGCCGGCGTGCTGCGGAGTGGAGTGCGGGCCGACGCCTTCGCTGAGCCGCGCCGCGCCGCGCTTGAACAGGCGCAGCTTGTGGTCGGGGTAGAAGCCGCCGTGGCGCATCCATCGGCCCATGATCAGGTTGAGGCGCGGGATCCAGTAAGCGGTGTACCTGGGCTCGCCCGCGAGCAGGGTTTGGATTTCTTTTTGGAGCTCGGGCGTGAGCGGCTCGTCGGCGTCCTGGAGCAGGATCCAGTCCATGGTGCAGAGGTCGAGCGCGACATTCTTCTGCTCGCCGTGGCCGCCGAAGGCGTGGTAGCTGGTTTTAGCACCGAAGGAATGCGCGATCTCGATGGTGCGGTCCTTCGATCCCGAGTCCACGACGATGATCTCGTCGGCCCACTTGACGGTCTCGAGCGTGCGGGCCAGGTTCGCCTCTTCGTTCATGGCGATCATGGCGATGGACAGGGTGTGGCGCATGCAGGGAAAGGATAAATGAGGGCGATCTCCCAAATCCCTGTAACATACCGGCGAGTCTGGGCGCTTTGCGCTATGCTGCATTCACCATGCAACTCCCTGGCAGTAGAAAGACCGTTTTGGTCACAGTGCTCTCCCTGTTTATCGGAGCGTGGCTTTGCGCCGTTTGCTGGGGAGTATACGTTCTGGTCGGAAAGTCGCTCACGCGTTCCTACGTGGGATCGCCCGTACATCACAGGACTGAGGCCGAAGCCAAAGAGTATCTCAAGCAGGCCGAGCAGGAACTGGCGCAGATGCCTGATGTCTCAAATAACAGTTCGCGGACGGATTTGATGACAATCTCATCAGAACTGGGTGAGATTGCGAGGGACTATCCTGAGATGCCAGAAGTCTGGACGATTTCCGGAAAGGCTATTAACAAGAACCTGGGCGCCGCCGCCGCTGCGCACAGCCCCGATTGCGGATCGGACGCGGCAACAGCGAGTCAAACCGGCACTCCGAAACTCTCCCAGAACGGTGTGTTTGCCAAGTATCGGGATTGCACGCTCACTCTTGGGGACCAGCCTGGCATCGAATCCTCAGATCACGCGAGCGCACCGGTCCGTTCGACCACCGGTCTGTTGCAATTACAGAACGTGCACGTGATCTACCGCGGTGGCCGTCTGCCTCCGATGGAGACATTTGCCTGCGTTCATTGCACCTTTGACGTGGAACTCAAAGGACCGCCGCCAAAAGAGGGGCAATCTCTTGTTAGAGGAGTTCTGACCCTGGGATCAGACAATTTCGCCATCAACCTCTAATGCGATTGAGGAAATCAGTCGAACACAGCACCAACGGCCCATCCGAACGGTTGATAAAGCCCGCGAAACCGCCATGCTATAGTGCGGACACTCAGGTTTCCCTCGAGCGCATGTCCGAACACCAGCTCAAGATTCCGCAGATCCAGGACGCCGACGCGACAGGCGAAGTCGCCAAGGTCTACGACGAGTGGCGCGCGAAATCGGGACGGCAGCAGATGCCGGGCATCCTGAAGTGCTTCAGCCACCGGCCTGACTTCCTACGCGACGTGATGAAGTTTGGCGACACGGTGCACTTCTCCGAGGGGCACCTCACGCGCAAGACCAAGGAAGCCATCGCGAGCTGGGTCTCGTTCCTGAACCGCTGCCCGTATTGACTGGACTCGCATGCCTACTTCCTGCGTGTTCAGGGAGCCGAAGAACAGACGGTGCAGGCGATCGCAAAGGGCGATCTGGATGGGGCAGCTTTGACTCCGGCCGAGCGGGTGCTGCTCGATTACGTGAAGAAGGTGACCGAGGCCGCTTACAAGACCACGCACGAAGACGTCCAAGCGCTGCGGGATCATGGATGGACCGATCCGCAGATCGCCGAGGCGGTGTATATCACGGCGATGTTTGCGTTCTTCAACCGGGTAGCCGATGCGTTCGGGATTGAGCCGATGGGATACCTGGAGATGAACGCGATGACGAAGTGAGTTCGTAGTTCAAGTTCATAGTTCACAGTTCGTAGTTCTTAGTTGTCGATCGATTTAGCGAGTCCGGCTGTGAACTGCGAACTTTCCGGAGGCTTATGGGCACCACTACAACCAACACGGCAGTCACCAAGAAGCCGGGCAGGCGCTGGAGGCGGTGGCTTGTACGTATCGCGGCGGTCTGCTTCCCCGCGTGGATCGGGCTGCTGATCTACGTGGACTGGGCCATGCACCAGCCGCCGGAGGTCTTCGGGCACGTGATGGCGAAGATGCCCATGCCGGTGTTCCTGGTGGTTCCGTTCGAGACGATGTGGAACCATGCGCGCGCCGGACACCTGGATCCGGGCGACCAGGCTCCGGATTTCACGCTGAAGCAGCTGCAGGGCGCCGAAGCGCCGGTGAAGCTCGCCGGGGTGTGGAACGACAGGCCCGTGGTGCTGGTCTTCGGGAGCTATACCTGACCGCCTTTTCGGCAGGAGGTTCCTGCCCTGAACAAGCTGGCGGACCAGTACAAGGGGAAGATCGACTTCTACGCGGTTTACATCACCGAGGCGCATCCCACGGATATCTGGCAGATGCGGTCGAATATCCGCGAGAACGTGCTGTTCCGCAATCCCACGACCGACGCGGAGCGCTCGAACGTCGCCCAGGCCTGCTGGCGAAAGCTCGGCATCAAGTTCCCGGCGCTCGTGGACGGCATGGACAACCGCGTGGAGGCGGCCTACACCGGCTGGCCTGACAGGCTCTACCTGATCGACCGGGGCGGCCGCGTGGTGTTCAAGACCACTCCGGGGCCGTTCGGGTTCGAGCCCGACAAGCTGGCGGGGGCGATCCGGAACCTGCCTGTGCAGCCGTGAGGGCCTGAGCAGCCGTGAGGCCGGCACAACCCTGAGCCAAGTGACCTCTGCGCGTGATAGATTGGGAATTCCATAGAGGTCAAATCTGATGTCTCCGGATATCCAGCACTCGGATCACAACGAGACAATCGACCTGCAGCAGCAGGTGTTCCGGCTGCAGGCGCTGCTCGAAGCCTCGCGCCAGGTGCACGAGACGATCCGGGAAGAGGAAGTGCTCGAAAGCGCGCTGCGCATTGTGGTGCGCGAGCTGGAGATGGCCGGGGCAGCTTTCGCAGGCACCGAGTACGCGTACGGCGAGCCGATCGCGGGAAGCCCTCAGTACGATGGCATTGCAGACTTTCCGAACCGCCCGTGGAACCTGATTGCCGACATACCCGCATTCCCGCTGCTCGACCGCGACGGCAAGCGCATGACCGAATTGCTGGTGGCCCCGCCGGGCGGCCGCGAGCTGACCATCTACGAGACCGATTTCCTCGAAGGCCTGGCCCTGCAGGCGGCCGTGGCGCTAGAAAACGCCCGCAACCACAAGCGCAACGTTGAATTTGCCCGCGTGCAGCAGGACCTGGACTCCGCCCGCGCCATCCAGAGATCGCTGCTGCCGCAGGAACTGCCTGATATTCCCGGCTATTCGGTGGGGTTCAAGTCCACCACCTGTTACGAGGTTGGCGGAGACTACCTCGACATCGTGGCACTGCCGGACGGGAGCATCCTGATGGCCGTGGCGGACGTCGCCGGCAAGGGACTGGCCTCCGCGATGATGTCGGTCAGCTTCCGGTCGGCTTTTCGCGCCGTGGCCATGAGCGGCCTGGCGCTGGACGAGCTGGCCGCGCGCATGAACCAGCACCAGTGGCAGGAGGGTGAAGAGGCCCGGCGCCGCTATGTCACCGCCATCTTTTTGCGCCTGTATCTCGAGAAGGGCGAGATCGAGGTGGTGAACGCCGGGCACAACCCCGGATTCGTGATCCACCCCGACGGCTCGAGTTGCGAGTTCAGCTCGACGGGCACGCCGCTGGGCCTGCTGCCCGGCATGAGCTATTCCGTCGAGCGCTGCCCATTTCGGGCCGGATGCCGTCTACTCTTTTATACCGATGGACTTACGGAAGCATTTCGCGGAGATGAAGAGTTTGGTCCGGAACGGCTGATGGAAAATTTTTCCGGGTGCAAGTCGTTGAAAGCCGATGGTATTCTCGATGCGTTGTGGATGGCCATCCAGACGTTTGTTGAAGGCGGCCCTCAAGGGGACGATATGACAGCACTTGTCCTTTGCCGCGCGGCGGAGCTCGAAGCGGGGGTCCCGGCATGACGGCGAAGTCCACCAGCGTGGAGGTGAGGCTGCCCTCCCGCCTCGGCTACGAGAAGGTCGCCATGAGCACCGCGGCATCGGTCGCCAAGCTCATGGGCTTTCGCGAAGAGCGCATCGAAGACCTCAAGACGGCCGTAGCTGAAGCCTGCATCAACGCCATGGAGCACGGCAACCGGCTCAACGAGGGGCTGCAGGTGGGCGTATTGCTCTCGGCCGGCGAAGATGCCCTTGAGGTTAAGGTGCTCGACGACGGGAAGGGCCTGAAGACCCTGCCCCCCAGGCCCGACATCGACAAGAAGATTCACGGAGAAGAAGATCCGCGCGGCATGGGGATGTTCCTCATCCAGGCGCTGGTGGACGAAGCCGAGTGGGTGGCGGGCGGCAACGGCAAGAGCAGTTATGTCCGGCTGGTCATCCGGCTGGACTCCCCTTCAGAATAGAAAAGAGACAGTTTTACGGAGACGATTGCGTGCAGACCGAAACCAAAACGCGTGTTGACCAGCTAACATCCCCTGCCGGACACCCAGTCAGCGTCCTTCGCTTCGAGGGAGACATTGCCAGCACTTCGAAAGATGCGGTGCTCGGCGTGTACCAGTCGCTGCCCAAGGCAACGACCAAGCTGATCCTGCTGGACTTCACCAAGGTGGATTACATTAACTCAAGCGGTATCGCGCTGGTGATCCAGCTGCTCATCGAGGCCTCGAACTCCGGCCAGAAGGTGTATGCCTACGGCCTTTCGCCGCACTTCACCAAGGTCTTCACGATGGTGGGCATCACCAAGTATGCGGGGCTGTTTCCGGACCAGGGCGCGGCGATGGCGGCGCTGTAGAGCCGATTAACTCAACCTTTGGATTCAGGCGATGGCAGCGCCGTCGTTTGAACTGTATTTCATCCGTGTGTTCGTCGTCCGGACACTCCGCAGACCGGTTAACATCTCGCCGGGATATTATTGGCGCATGAACTTGGACGCGATACAGGCCGCGCTGCGCGAGGCCGGCCACGACGGCTGGCTTTTCTACGACCATCACCACCGCGATCCTATTGGCGAACACATTCTGGGCATCGACCCCAAGGCCCACATCACGCGCCGCTACTACTACTTTGTGCCGGCCGAGGGCGAACCGCGCAAGCTGGTGCACCGGATCGAGCAGAACCGCCTTGATGAGCTGCCCGGCTCGAAGGGGCTCTATTCAAGCTGGCAGGAGCTGGCTACGGGCCTCGACGCGATGCTACGCGACTCCCGGCGCATCGCCATGCAGTACTCGCCCGACAACGCCATCATGTACGTCTCGATGACAGATGCGGGGACGGTGGAGTTCCTGCGGTCGATCCACAAACAGATTGTCAGCTCCGCCGACCTGGTCAGCCAGTTCGAGGCGGTCCTCAGCGCGGAGCAGATGGCAAGCCACACAGTCGCACAGAAGGCCATCGACACGATTCTCGAGGAGGCGTGGCGGAAGATAGGGCGCGCGCTGCGGCCCGCCGACGGAAGGCCCGGGCACATCACCGAATTCGATGTTGTCGAGTTCTTGAGCAACGCCATGCGCAACGAGGGCCTGGTGTGGGAGAACGGGCCAAACGTCAGCGTCAACGAGCACTGCTCCGATCAGCATTACGAACCAACCAAAGATCGCTCCGTTGAGATCCGGCAGGGCGACTTCGTGCTCATCGACATCTGGGGCAAGTCGGAGAAGCCCGGCAGCATCTTCTACGACATCACCTGGACCGGCGTCGTCGGCCGCGAGCCCAGCGAACACGAGCAGTACGTCTTCGAGATGGTGCGCAACGCGCGCGATGCAGCGATCGCGGTTGTTGAGAAAGCCTTTGAGGACGGACGGCCCATTTGCGGGTTCGAGGCGGATGATGCTGCGCGCGGCGTGATCCGGGCGGCGGGGTTCGGCGATTACTTCACGCACCGCACAGGGCACAACATCGCCGTCGAGATTCACGGGCCGGGCGCGCACCTCGACAACATGGAGACGCACGACGAGCGCCTGATCCTGCCGAATACGTGCTTCTCCGTCGAGCCGGGAATCTATCTGCCGGAGTTTGGAGTGCGCAGCGAAATCGACATGATGACGGCGCCGGGGAAGGCGTGGGTTACGGGGAAGATTCAGCGGGAACTGGTTCGCATTTGAGCTCGGAGCTTCGGTCCGGGCTCAATGGAAATGTCGACGCGAGTGGATTGCGCGTAAGGCGTCCACGGCGTGTTGTCCCCAATGCGAGCGGAATGAGAAGCGCCAGGCCCATATCCTGTCTTCGGGAGGCGTCGATGTCTCATTCAACGGTTCACTCAAGTCTCGATAGATGTCTGCGAGATCATCGGCAAGGCTTCCATAGACAACTTCGGCGTCACTGACGGGATTGAATACTTCTCGATAGAGATCCCAGTCCTCCAGCTTTTCCGTGAGCAGAGAATAGCGGAGCTTCCATTTTGCGTGGCTCTGTTCGACGCTCAGGCTTTCACTGGTAGGAGGTGCTTTAATGCCCTCTTCGTCTTGACCGCCCTCGGCATTGCTAGGGGCAACATCCGGCAACGAAATCGCTTGGTCAATGAGCTTCGGGAGCAGTCTGTAAATCTGCGTGCAGAATTCGGATCGGTCCAGGCTCAATACAGCATCTACAACACCGCAGAATTGCGCTGCGACAAGGGCGAACTGCTCGACTGTTTCGCTTAGTTCATTCGGTGTCTTCATTCCCATCCCCCGGGTCTCACCCAGTCAGCCTTGAGAGTATCCGCCCTGCATTGCAAGTTCAAACCTCACATGCGCGGTCCAGATTATGCTTGACCTTGCGAGGTGTAGAGTGTCCGATCCCCAGACTTTCCGGTACGAAACTCGACTCAACATCCTCTACGGCCCGCTCGAAGTCATCGACGTTAACGCGGTGCCCGACGCGGACAAATTCAAATGGTTCAATCAGACTCTTTGCCAGGTGAACGGCTCCGTTGTGCGCATGGCCGCCATCGAGGGCGAGTACCACTGGCACAAGCACGACGAGGACGACGAATTCTTCTTCGTCGTCTCAGGCCGCCTTTTCATCGATCTTGAAAATCGCGTTGTCGAGCTCGCACCGGGACAGGGCATGATGGTCCCGCGCACGATCGTGCATCGCACCCGTGCCATCGAGCGCACCGTCATCCTCATGGTCGAGAACGCCGGCATCATCCCGACGGGAAATTAGGCAAGGCCAAACCCATGGAACCGCGCGGCCTCGTTACCCGTAATGAGCAGCATGAATATTCGTGCACTGCGGGGCTGGAGCTGCGCGCCGGCCTTTCTACTGCTCTTCTCGGTGTTCCCCGTGAATCATGCCTTCGCCCAGGACTCGACTCACCAGGGCCTGCCGGTCGCCGACCCGCTCTACAAGACCATCGCCGGCCTCGACACAGCTCTGTTCGATGCCTACAACACCTGCAACCTCGAGAAGTTTGGCTCCATGATCGCCGAGGATCTCGAGTTCTATCACGACCAGGCCGGCGCTTCGTACGGCCGCGCCCCGTTCATGGCCACCATCAAAGCCAACATCTGCGGAAAGGTTCACCGCGAACTTGTCCCGGGCACGCTCGAGGTGTATCCGATCAAGGATTACGGCGCCGTGGAGATCGGCATCCACTGCTTCAGCCATATCGGCGATCCGCACCCCGAGCAATGCGGTAAAGCAAAATTCGTAACTCTGTGGCAGTTGAAGGATGGCGCGTGGAAGATCACTCGCGCACTGAGTTTCGACCATCACTGAGAACGGCTCGCAAGGCCCGTCGATTCGTTTTCCCTCCACTCCGGTGCGATATAGTCAAGAAGGAATGGCCACATCCTCGAACAAGATTTCCGGCCCCGGACGAAGCGTCGCCAAAGACCAGGGCTTTGTCTATTTGCCGCTCATCGCCGGATGGCTTGTGCCCGGCGCGGGACACTTCCTGCTGCGCAAATGGGGACGAGGGGCGCTGCTGGCCGCTTCGATTCTGGGCATGTTCATCATGGGCCTGCTCATGCAGGGCAAGCTCTACTCCAATGCGCACGAGATCCTCGACCTGCTCGGTCTCGTCGGTGATCTCGGCAACGGCCTGCTTTACATCGTCGGCCGCGGCCTGGGAGTTGGCGCCGACCAGGTTCAGACCACCGTGGCCGATTGGGGCACCCGTTTCATCGTCGTCGCCGGAATGCTCAACGTCATCGCCGCCGTCGATGCGCATAACCTGCGCACGGGGAGGAAGCAGGGCTGATGCATCCCTCCCACTTCACTTCGGTCCTGCTGTTTGCGCTTTGCGTCTCGGTGGTCTTCGGGATCACCATGCGCGACACGCCAAGGCGCATGGTCCGCTACGGGCTTTATTGCTTCGTGCTCTTCATCGGCTCGGCCATCGTGCTCAGCTGGCTGATGTTCTTTATCGCGCGCTGATGAAACACAACGCCATGTTTCGGAGATCGAAGAGACCCAATCCAAAGCCCGCCGAAGTCGACCAGTTGCGCCCCACCCCAGGATTCTGCTGCGTACAGTTCGAGGGATGGTCGCAAGAGGCGGGTAAGCGCGGCTTCGCCTTGTTTGCCTGCACCGATTCCGAAGGCCAGCGAAGGTTCGTGTTCCAACACCGTGCAATGGATCCTGGAAGCGAAGTCCCGAACACGTCCAGTCCTCTTTCTCTTGTTACCGACATACACATTTTCTATTGCCCATGGTGCGGCAAAGCCCTCCCTGACTTCTACCGTGACCGTCCTCCATCATTCGATAGGCCTGAGTTGGCAATTCACCAAAATTAGCCCACGCTTCCGATAAATCAAAGGACCATTGAATGCTCTTAAGCCACAACCCTCGCACCAACAGAATTGCCGGTTTCGCGCTCCTCGTCCTCGGCGCACTTGGCCTGATTTCCTCTTCCTGGTTAAAACACAGTCTTCATCTACAGGAAGGGCACGCGGCAAACTCCGTCGATTTCGTCTGCGGCCTCGCGGCCGGACTGGGGATCACCTTCTTTTTCGCAAGTCTTTCGCAGGAACCGCCGGCCGCGGATTCAGACTAGTGCGGATTCTGAGTTGGTGTATCTGAAGCAGGGACTAAACAGGCTGCGGAAAAAGTCCCTTGGGCTGCTGCACCGGACTCATTTGCGTAGCAGGGGCCGAAGCCCAGGTCTTTAGAATCAGCGCGTATTGGCCCGGCTGAAGCCGTGCCCTTGTTACAAAGCTCCTCAAAATTGAGTTTTTCAGCAAGCTGTAGAGTCCCAGATCCTAAAACTGGCGCTGTTGCGGCCTGGCTGAATAGCTTGGTGAAAAAATCAATTTCTGTGGCAAGTCGGCAATTGCGGGGGCTAAAGCCCGCGCGATTTATTGGCCTTTTTCGGCACGAGTAAACTCGTGCCCTGTTACAAAGCCGTCTCAGCGGAATTTTTCAGCAAGCTGTGAAGCCGTGCCCTGATACGAGGCCCAAGACCGGATATAGCTACCCAGAAACTGATCTAAGCGCATATTCGGCCTTCGCGGCGAATGCTGCCCGGAAATACGGCCGAATGTCCTACGCTATCCGCTCCCGGCGCCACACTGCCGCGTCGAACTTGTGCCGGCATTCGTAGCCTTCCGAGAGATACAGCCGGATCGCATTGCTGTTGGCCTCCGTGACCGTGAGCGAGATCTCGCTGACGCCCAACTGCCGGAATCCTTCCGCGGCGACGTTCAGCAGCATTCGGCCCAGCCCGAACCGGCGGTAGCGAGGCTGCACGCAGATCTGCGTGATGTGCCCGCTTTGCGCGCTTACGCGCGAGCCGAGCACCAGCGCCACCATCTCGCGCGTTCCCCGCTCAAGCACGATGTGCGACACCTGCTGCGCGAACACTCCGCAGCCGGAGTAGCGCACGATGTTATGCAGAAAGCGCAGCGAGCCGTGCGCTGACCGGTACTGGTCGTTGATCAGGCTGTCGGGATGGTCCGCATACGCGTCTGAGATGAGGTGGCCCGCGGCGGCCAGGTCGTCCTCGCGCCAGTTGCGCATTTCGAGTTCGCGGGGCAATTCGGGGCGCGCCTCGATGGGCCTGCCTGCCAGCTGCTGCACCATAAACAAGCGGCGGTACATCGAGAATCCAGCTTCTTCGAATGCCGGCCCATGTACGCCCGTCGGATGCAGCAGAAGCTGCGACTCGATGCGGTCCACCTGCGGTGAGTGTTGCAGCGTCTCAAACAGGTGGCGCAGCAGGGTCTCCTCAATATGGTGCGGCTCGCTGCGGGCATTTGCGCCAACGCCGGGCATCCCGGGTAGCGCGAAGACGTCGCCGATCACCGCCTTGCTCTCTTCGTAAACGCAGAAGGCGTAGCCTGTAACCTTCCCGCAGTCGAGCGCGGCGTAGCCGGGCAGCATGTGGCTGTCGAGGTACTGCATCAGCAGCCGCGCGCTGGCCGCATAATCCCAGTGCAGGCGCTCGTGCCACAGTGCACCCTCGGCCTCGAGCAGAGGCCGCAGCAGCGGTCCCGAAAAATGCCGCAGATCGAGGATTTCAAGCGACAAGCCCGATGTCATTTCGATCCCTGTTCCACTCCCGGCCTTGCGGTAACTCTGCCACGTTTGAAGCCGCTGCCGCAACCCGCTCCTTACCGGCCTGTTCCGCTTGTGCAAACCCTCCGATCAGCGTGCGCCCACGAGGTAGACCTCCAGGCCCTGCTCCGGCCAGCTGAAGAGCTGTTCGTAATGGCGGCCCTCCAGGTACGTCTCCAGCGCTGCCGGAGTGTGCAGATCGGCCCCCTTCCGGCCCGTGACGCGCGCCACCAGAAGATGTTGCTCGGCGGGCACGCCAGACTCCTTGTAATTCACCACCTCGTGGTTGCGGTAAAACGCCAGCCCGTACTCGACGTCCCGCCGCACCTCAAACACAGCCACGGTTTCGGTCAGCGGAGCATAGCCCTCGAGCCGGTCGGCCAGCGGCCGCGCCGAATATGCGCGGTCGAGCAGCTGGATGACCTTCTTGGTGCCTGTCACCGCGGGGATCCCGAAGGCCGGACCCGCCCCGTAGACGAACAGCATCAGCACCACCAGCACGCAGGAAGTCACCAGCCGCAGGCGCGCCACTCCGAACCCGTTCACCACGATGACGATCAGGAGCGCGGCGCCTGCAGCAGCGACCAGAGCCACTCCCATTGGCCGTATCGGAGGCATCGTTGCCCCATGAGCAACGAACCACGGCAGCAGCAGGGCAAACATCGTCATCACGCCGCACAGCACGGCGTGTCCTGCCAGCTCCAGCCGGTGCAGACCCGGCACGCGCCGCCGGAAAAGATAATCTCCGGTGAGAATCGTGATGGGCGGAATCGCAGGCAGAATGTACCCCGGCAGTTTGGACTTCGAAAACGAAAAAAAGATGATGGGGATGAATGCCCAGAGGACCAGAAACTCAGGAAATGCGTCTCCTGGCCGGCTGACTTTCTTCTTTGCGTTGGTCGCGTGCCTCAGCCGCCATTCGGCCACTGAAGTCTGGATCCCATCCCAGAGAGCCCGCAACGCGATCACCGTCCACGGCATCAGTCCGAGCAGGACCACGAACAGGTAGTAGTAAAACGGCTGTTCATGCTGGTATCGGGGAGTGGCGAAGCGCGACAGATTCTGGTTTACGAAGAATTCGTGGAAGAATGTCGGATTCTGGTGCTGCACGGCGATGAACCACGGCAGCACGATGGCGAAGTACAGCGCTACGCCGGGCCACCAGAACGACCGCCACACGATGGACCACTCCTTGCGCAGCGCGGCAAACGAGCAGACGATCACAAATGACAGGAGCGGCGCCACCGGGCCTTTGGCCAGGGTGGCGACGCCGGTGAAGAAGTAAATATCGAAGAGCCAGAACTTGGAGTCGGTCTCGTACCACGCGTACCAGCCGAGCAGGCCGATGCAGAGGGGCGCGGCCATCTGCATGTCTGTCGAGGCGCCGCGGGAGAAACCGATGATCCCCGCGCAGGCGACGGTGATGAGCGCGGCGTCCAGGTGCCCGCCTCGTCGGAAACGGCGCATGTGCAGATAGATGAGCGCCACCATGATGAACGCGAAGCTCACCGAAGGCAGCCGGGCGCTCCAGTCGTGCACTCCGAACTCCTGGAAGACGAACATTGCCCGCCAGTAGTAGAGAGCGGGCTTTTCGAGCCACGGGCGCCCGTACAGAAAGGGGGTAACGCACGCGCTCAAGCGTTCCTTCAGGGTGTCGGCATGATCGAACCGGTTCAGCATCTCGTGCGCGATCTGCGCATAGCGGGGCTCGTCGGCTCCAACCAGCCCGAGCCCGTCGCCACCGAGAAGCGGAGTCACGCCATAGAGGAGGAAGAACACAGCGAATAGCGCAAACACTGCGACTTCGGCGATGGTGGCTGAAGGAGGCAGCCATCGACGCCGGTGTTCGGGCGAAACCGGGGTGTTTGATTCGAGGTCTGTCTCCACTGCGAGCGGTTCTCCAGCCGGCGCCACCGGCGTCTGGTCCAGCTTGGCGCGTTCAGCCGGCGCAAGACGGGCGCGCACGCTCGACTGTCCGGCTCGGCGCGGCCCTTATGCCAACCCGGGCCGCTCTGTTTCGACAGGGAAAGGCTAACAGATTGGCCTCGACGGCCTCGGAGCCAAATCCGCCACGGCGGGACCAATGTGACCGAGAATCTCATTGAGAGCGCGCGGCAGCGGCCCGTCCAGGCTCGCTCCGGCGGCATTCTCGTGACCGCCGCCACCCAGCCGGGTAGCAATGGCGGCGACGTCGATCCTTCCCTTGCTGCGCAGGCTGGCGCGAATGCGTCCCTCCGGCAACTCGCGCAGGAACACTGCTGCTTCTACGCCGGCGATGCTGATGGCATAGTTCACGATTCCTTCGCAATCCTCTTCCGCGGCGCAGGTCCGCAACATGTCTTCGTGCGTGATCCAGAGCCACGCGAGGCGGCCTTCACGCTTCAGATTGGTCAGCGCCGCGCCCAGCAACAAGAGTTTCGATGCCGCGGTGGAGAAATACACTTCCTGCGCGATGCGGAGCGGATTCGCCCCGGCGTTGGCCAGTTCCTCAGCCAGCGCGAACGTCGAGGCGCGCGTAGCTCCGTAGCAGAATCCGCCCGTGTCGGTGAGTACCGTTGTATAGATACAGCTGGCAATCTCCGGTGATACGGGAACACCCGCGGCCTTCACCAGCCGGTACACCAGTTCGCCAACGCTTGCGGCATCTCGGTCGATCCAGTTCAAGTGAGCAAATGGACTTCCGGTCGCATGATGATCGATATTCACGAGGAAATACTCGTCAATACCGCGCAGCTTCGTCCGCCCCAGCCCGTCGCATTCCAGCAGGATGGCGGCATCATATGGTCCGTGCACCCGCAGCACATGCTGTATCGAATCCGCTCCCGGGAGCTCGCTATAGATATGAGGAATCCGATCGGCGGTTACAAGGTCGGCGCGCTTGCCTATCTGCTCCAGCAGCATGCCCATCGCAAGCATGGAGCCGACCGCATCTCCGTCCGGACGCGAGTGCGAGCAGACCAGGAACCGCTCGCCTTCCCGGATCACTTCGAGCACTGCTTCGACGGGATTCCTGGGGACCCATCCCAAGGACGCAGCGCGGTTCAAGCCTTTCTCAGATGCTGGAAGCAAGCTCCCGGGCCCGGCAGCACCTTCTTCGTCCGGCTTCTGCTCCATCGCGCCCATCCCGGCTACTCCACTGGCGCTTTCTGCCGCTTGCGCGCCCGCTCCATTAGCTCCTCAATGCGCGCCTGGAACCGTGTCGAGCGATCCGGGAAGAATGCCAGTTCGGGTACGTGACGAACCCCCATCCGATCCTTCAATTCATGGCGAATGTAACCTTTTGCGGATTCCAGCGCGGCCATTGTGTCGGCCTCGGCCTGGGCGATGTCGGGCACGGCGCCGTTGACGGCGACGTACACCCGCGCCGACTTGGCGCCCGGATTCAGGACCACTTCGCTCACGTAGCAGAAGGCGATGCGCGGGTCAGAGAGCTCGCCCTCGATCATCGCGCCGATCTCTTCACGCAGGGTTTCGGCGACCCTGTCCTGATGATGCTTTCGTGCCCGATGTTCCGGCATGGCACGCCTCTCCTGATTGCGTTTCACGCGAACAGGCCTGCGCTTCGCGTCCGCGGTTCCCCAAGCCGTGTGGCGCGAACCCAATGGCCCGCCCGTGGCTCAGGTAAACCACTCAGGATAGCAGAACCCAAAGATGCGCTTCGTGCTGCTCTAGGAGTACAGAGTGGGGTACAGAGTCGGGAACCACCTCTCCACCACATCGACCGGAAACCCCAGTCGTACCGCCGACCGCGGCCCGTCTGACGCCAGGAGGCCCCTGCTCAGCAGCTCCGACATCACACTGCGCGCCATCCGTTCCTTATAGCCCGTGATTGCCGGGCCCTTGCCGCGCTCGAATTCGCCCGCCAGCAATGCCTCCCGCAACAATGAGAAGCTGCCAGCCGGCAGACGTCCGGCGCGAACCTCTTCCTCGCACCAGATTTCTATTCGGCGAATCAATTCGCCGGGGTCCAGCGTTGAGCGCATGAACTCCACCTGGTCAACGCAAACCTCCAGAAAAAACCGGCAGAATTCAGCCAGCCCAGCCGCGGACAGATTCCCGCGCCCGTCCAGGTCATTACGGCGGGGCTCATCCGCATTCATCAGGAGCTCTCTGTAACGGCCGACATTGCGAGCCAGTCCGCGGGCGACAGACCACAAGCTGCTTCCCACTCCGAGCCTCTTGAGAATCGCGTGCGACATCAGGCGCGCCACGCGTCCGTTGCCGTCATAGAACGGATGAATCCAAAGAAACCGATGGTGAGCCGCTGCTACCGCAACGATCTGGCGTATCTTCGAATGACGTTCGG
This sequence comes from Occallatibacter sp., assembly GCA_035263625.1. Lineage (GTDB taxonomy): Bacteria > Acidobacteriota > Terriglobia > Terriglobales > Acidobacteriaceae > Telmatobacter. The sequence goes on along the minus strand of DATFRB010000070.1, from coordinate 328,777 downwards.
GGGTGTAGGATTCCTCGAAGCGCTCAAGAAATCGCGGAAGCGCGCTCGCGGCCGGTGAAAGGTGGAGGCCAACTGTCACCTCGCCATCCCGAAGCGCTCCCGGTTCAACCCGCACTCGTCTTCCCGTTTTCGGCTCCTCTACCCAAAGCAATTCCTCCGGCAGCCGGCTCTCAAACTCCCTGTGAATCCAGCAAGCGTATGCGCCTGAAGCCGGGAATGACGCGTCATCCCTCCCCTCGTCGATTGCCTGCTGCACTTCGATGTGCGCCACGGCTTCCAGTTGCAGCGCCCGCCGCTTCGGCTCGCCCGAATAGTCCTTTCGGAGCGCTCTTTCAATGTCGCGTGGATGCGTGTCGTGGCCTTCAATCAAGTTGGAGTAGTAGCAGTTCATCGAGCGCACGAGCGACCCGACTGCAGCCGACACCCTATGGTGGATTTGTCCGGCCAGGGAACTGGCCTTCGCTACCAGCTCAAAAGCAGGGTCTTCCACGCTCCGCAGTCCGGCTTCGGGGAGCATCGGTTCCATCCATGAGGGGTCAAAAATGAGAGAATCCGCCATTATTTTTGCCGGTTAGATTGCCTGAATAAGCTTAGCATAATGTTGCAAATATGCGAAATATAGAACTAGATTTAGCCGGTTTGATTGCCGGTTAGATCGCAACTGCGCAGATTTACTCCGTTCGCAGTGCCCGCGCGGGGTCGACTGCTGCCGCCCGCCTTGCGGGTATCAGGCCGGCCAGCGCCGCCACGACGCAGATGGCCAGCACGCCCACGGCGTACACTACCGGATCGGCGAATGAAACGCCGAAGAGCTGGCTCTTGACCGCGTGCGCTCCGAGCAGCGCGAGAGGAATCGTCGCACCGACCGCCCATCCTGAGAGCACAAGCGTCTCGCGGAGGATCAGGCCCACGACCTTTGTCCGCCGTGCTCCGAGCGCCATGCGAATCCCGATCTCCCGCGTGCGCTGCGCCGTCGAGTACGCGAGGATCCCGTAGAGCCCGATCCCTGCCAGCACCGCCGCCAGCCCGCCAAACACCGCGGCGAGCAGCGCCATCGTCCGTTCGGCGAGGATGCTGTCATTGATCGTGTCTTTCATCGTCTCCACGTCGGACATGATCAGCTTGCTGTCGATATTCGCGATGGCGGCGCGAATCTCGTTGGCCGCCGCATCGGGTTGCTGCCACGTACGCACATCGAACGTGAGCCCCGCCGGCCGTTCTGCCTGCGCAAAGAGCGTGTAGCACGTGGGCGCGGCCGGATCGCGCACCGTGGCATGCTTTACGTCCCTCACCACTCCCACAATCACCGCGTCGGTATTCGGCCGCCGCGGCCGGCCGACATGACGCCCCAGGGCGGCCTGCGGGCTGGCGAAGTAATGCCGGGCAAAGCTCTCGTTGACGATGGCCACCCTTTGCGAAGTTGCCGTATCGGAGCTATTGAAGTATCTCCCAGCCACGATCGGAATCCCGAGCGTCTGCAAGTAGCCGTCGCTCACCCACGGCAGCTCCACGTCGAACTCCGGATCGTCGGGGCTGCTCGGAATACCTGTTACGTATGTATCCCCGGTGCGCTCGTCGTCTGCGAGGTCCTTGTCGTTGGTCGCTCCGACCGCGCGCACTCCCGGCAGCGCCGCAATCGCATCCAGGATGCGCTGCTCAACCGGCGCAACAGTCACTCCGGGGTACCCCGCCAGCTCCGGATCCACTGCGAATGTGAGGAGGCGATCCGTGGCGAATCCGGGGTTGACATTGCGCAGATTCTGGATGGTGCGCACAAACATTCCGGCGCCCACGAGGAGCAGCAGGCTAAATCCGATCTGCAGCGCGACGCACGTGCGCCGGAACCGCAGGGAGCCTCCCGCTCCCGTACCGGATTGTTGTTTCAGCGCGTCCGCCAGCCGAGGGTTCCAGAACTGAAGCGCCGGCGCCAGGCTGAAGATCAGGCTGCCCAGCAGGGTCGCCGCCAGCGTGAATGCGAATACCCGCCAGTCCAGCGTTGCGGAAAACGGCGGCGTATCTCCTATGCGTCCCTCCATCCACCGGATCAGCAGGCGCAACGCCTCGGGCGCAATTGCGAGCCCCAGCGCCGCGCCAGCCAGGCCCAGCAGCAGCCCTTCGCACAAGAGCTGCCGCACGATCTGGCTGCTCCGCGCGCCCATGGCGTAGCGAATGCTGAACTCGCGCACGCGGTTGGCCGCCCGCACCAGCAGAAGGCTCGCCACGTTCACGATTGCTGTCAGGACGACGACCAGCACCATCCCCATCAGAATGATGAGAGGCATGCGGACATCGCCCCGCAGCGGAGAAAATCCCCGCGCACCTTCGTCGACGTTGAGATGCCCCGCATCCACAAACGCTTGCCGTTCCTTCGGTGTCTGATCCGGCAGTCCGGTAAATTCCTCGGTGCGGATCGCATGGAAGAGCGGGTTCATCGACGCGGACGCCTGCGCGGCTGTTACACCCGGCCGCAGGCGGCCCATCAGATCGAGCCAGTACGCCTTGCGGTCGTTGAGTTCGTACCACTCCGGCTGCAAGGTGCGCTGCATCGTGACCGGAATGTACAAAGCGGGGGTGCGGCCCCACACTGCACTGCGAAACCCGGGCGCTGCGACTCCCATAACCGTGAATGGCTTCCCGTTGACCAGCAGCGTGTTGCCCACGACGGGCGCTTCGGCAAGGTGCGACTTCCAGAAATCGAAGTTGAGCACGGCTACCGGATTGGCGCCTTCGGCCGTTTCGTCGTTCGCGGTGAGCAGGCGGCCCATTGCAGGCTGCACGCCGAGCACATCGAAATAATTGCCGCTGATCATTTCCGCGGAGACGCCTTCAGCGCGATTGTTCCACGTGATGCCGGCGCTCACCGGGGCGGAAGCGATCAGCCCGCTCAAGACCTCATTCTTGTCGCGCAAGTCGCGGTACATCGGATACGTAAACTCGTGCCGGTGTCCCGGACTGTTGCCGCCCTCGGAATGAGTGTGTCCGACGGTATCGCCTGCAAAGCTGAAGACGACCAGATGCTGCGGATCCTGAACCGGCAGCGCGCGCAAAAGGGCCTGGTTCAGCATGCTGAAGACCGTCGTGTTCGCGCCGATGGCCAGCGCCAGCGTCGTAACCGCCACCGCGGTCAGCCCCGGATTCCGCCACAGGCCGCGCATCGCAAAGCGAACATCGCGAAGCAGAAGTTCCATGCGCCACGAGGGCCGCTCCTCACGGCACTGCTCGCGCGCGCGCTCGCGTCCGCCAAAGGCGACCGCCGCCCGCCGCCGCGCCTCGTCGGGCAACATTCCAGCCGACACATTCGCCTCGATCTGCCGCTCGACATGAAACGAGAGTTCGTCGTCCACCTCGGCGCGCCGCTTGCCCGCGAAGAAGTACCGCAGTCGCGAAAAAAATTCACTCATAGATCGATCTCCGCGCTCGCCGACTCACGGTTTTGCTGACTTGCCGGCTTGCCGACCCGCTGCTTCTCATATATCCGCTAGAACCAGGTTCACTGCCCCCGCCAGCCGTTCCCAGTTCTCTAGTTCGGCTGCCAGCTGCTTTCGGCCAGCCGCCGTCAGCGAATAGAACCGCGCCTTGCGGTTGTTCTCGCTCGCTCCCCACTGCGCGCGGATCCAGCCTTTGTACTCCAGCCGATGCAGCGCCGGGTACAACGAACCCTGTCCCACCTGCAGCACATTGTTCGACACCTGCTGAATGCGGAGCGCAATGGCCCAGCCATGCTGCGGCTCGTTTGCAATCGCCTTAAGTATCAGCATGTCCAGCGTCCCCTGCAGCAGTTCCACCGGTGTCGGCATTCGTTCCCCTCGATACTCGACAAGAGCATACGCCGGCGTCTTGTCGAACGTCAAGGGGAGAAAGACAGGGACAAAGGGACAAAGAAACATAGGGACTGAGGGACTGAGGGTCAGAGGGCTGAGAGTGGTGGGGGCGGTGCACTACGAACTGTGAACCTAAAGTGAACAACTGCTATCCTTGAAGAGTGATCCCCCGCACCCGCATCAATGGCACGGCAGCCATGGCGCTGCTGTTTGCCCTCGCTATCAGCGCCTGTCACAAGGAAGAGCAGGCTGTCGCCCACGTGGCCCAGACAGCCGAGCGCGCCCAGCAGCAGGCCCAGGCCGCCGCCACGGAGCGCGACGCAAACCGCGCTGCTCTGGCCAAGATTCCACTGCCCACCAAGAGCCTTTACATCAACGTCCACGACCCCAGCGAGTGGCAGAACCCTTTCCTCGCCGTCGACGCCAAGACCATCGACGTGCACGTGGTGATGGCCGATGCAAACCCGAGTTCGGTCGGCGCGGGCAGCCTTCTCCGCCCCGCGGCCGCGCGCCGGCAGGAGTTGCAGATTCGGCCCGAGGACCTGACGAGGGCGTTGATCGCCCTGCCGCCCGGAGCCTGGCAGTATGGACGCGTGGTCGCGATCGCCGAATCGCCCGAGGCCGACCGCAGGCAACAACACGTCATCCGCCGCAACATCGAGGCCGCCATTCAGAAACTCAATGACCTCGGCGTGGTCGTCGAGGAGTGGCCGTCGCGCTAAAGGACTTCTCTGGCATCACCAGGGAAAGACCAGCCAAATCGTCGTCCGAAAGGCACAGAAGCCCGCCAGCAGCCAAATCAGAGTTTGCGCGGTTATCGCGCAAGCCCAATTCAGACTTCGGTTCGGACCTGAGTATCTGAATATTGAGGACCACGGCGTATTCTCAGAAATTCTGAGGCTCAACCACGTCCAGCCCAGGGCGGCAACGCTGCCTATGAGTGAGAAGACAGGAATTGTGAAGATAAAAACGAGGACGCCTTGTCCGTCGTTGCAGAGTTGCTGTCTTGTATAACAAATCCACTCTTCACCGTAAGCCAGAGACGCAATGGCAAGGATTTCCCCACCTAAGCCACCTAGAAGGCACAACCTGAAGTACGGAATCTTCCGTCTCTCGCCTTCACCTATCGGCGTGCACATCCACACGCGTCCCTGTGGGCTCAGCCCGGCCGCGAGCACACCAGCCGGCAAGGCAGCGAAAGGCAGCGCATAAAGGAAGAAAATGAGCGTGAGGTAGGCAATTGCCGGAAGGATCTTAATTACATCCATTTCCCTATCCCAGAGATGCTCGTTCCGAATCTTAAAACAAATCATCAACAGAACCGAATCTAGAGAGCAACGTTATCGCAGATTTAGCAGTAAACCGCGCTACCATGTGACCCGTGAACTCTTTCCAGATTCTGAGCAATTCCTCCCCCCTCGATCACGAGAGCTTCCCGGCTCACAGCGAGCTTGAATCCCGCCTGAAAGGCGCCATCCGCGGCGAAGTCCGGTTCGACATGGGCTCGCGCGCGCTCTATGCGACCGACTCATCGAATTACCGCCAGCTCCCGATTGGAGTGGTCCTGCCCCGCGACGAGAACGATGTCGAACTCGCGCTCGCCGCGTGCCGCGCTTTCGGCGCCGCCGTTCTGCCACGCGGCGGAGGCACGAGCCTTGCGGGCCAGTGTACGAATGTCGCGGTTGTTTTTGATTACTCGAAGTACATGAACCGCCTCGTGTCGCTCGATCCCCGGCGCAAACTCGCCGTTGTTGAGCCCGGCATCGTTCTCGACCGCCTGCGCGAGGCCGCAGAAGAGCACAAGCTCACATACGGCCCCGACCCTGCCACACATAGCCGCTGCACCCTCGGCGGCATGATCGGGAACAACAGTTGCGGTGTCCACGGCCTGCTTGCCGGCAAGGTCGTCGACAACGTCGAATCGCTCGACGTCGTTCTCTACGACGGCACGCGCATGAATGTCGGCCCCACTCGCGCCGATCAACTCGAGTCGCTGATTCGCCGCGGCGGCCGCTGGGGACAGATCTACGAAGGGCTTAAAAATATCCGCGACAAGTACGCAGGCCTGATCCGTGAAAGATTCCCGCGCATTACCCGGCGCGTCTCCGGCTATAACCTGGACGAGCTGCTCCCTGAGAACGGATTCAATGTGGCGCGCGCGCTCGTCGGCACCGAGGGCACGTGTGTCAATGTCCTCTCCGCCACGCTCAACCTCACCGCCAGCCCGCAGCACCGCGTGCTCACCGTGCTCGCGTTCGATCATGCATTCGCCGCGGCCGACGCCGTTCCCCGCATCCTCGAGCACGAGCCCATCGGCCTCGAAGGATTTGATGGCATGCTGGTCGACTTCATGCGCCGCAAGGGCATCGCCTCGCGCCAGCTTGAAGATCTCCCGCCCGGCTCCGCATTCCTGCTTGTCGAAATGGGCGCCGACTCCGACGAGGAGGCGCAGGCCAAAGCGCAGCGCATCTTCCTCGCAGCCGCGTCGTGGCCCGACCCGCCCGTCGCTCACATCTGCACTCCTGACGAGGCTGAGAGCGTGTGGTTCGTGCGCGAATCCGCGCTTGGATCGGTTGTCTTCGTGCCCGGCGAACCCAATCGCTATGAAGGCTGGGAAGACGCCGCCGTCCCGCCCGAAAAGCTCGGTCAATATCTTCGCGCCATTTACCAGCTAATGAACGAGTACGGCTACTCCAGCCCCTTGTACGGCCATTACGGCCAGGGCTGCGTGCACATGCGCATCAACTTCGACTTCACGACTCCAAAGGGAATAGAAAACTTTCGCGAGTTTATCGACCGCGCCGCCGACGTCGTCCTCTACTTCGGCGGCTCGTTTTCTGGCGAGCACGGCGACGGCCAGTCCCGCGCGGCGCTGCTGCCCAAGATGTTCGGCCCCGAGCTCATGCAGGCATTCCGCGAGTTCAAGGCGCTCTGGGACCCGGAAAACCGCATGAATCCCGGGAAGCTGGTCGACGCGGTCCGCGTTTACGATCCGGTCGAGAATCTTCGCCATGTCGTGGTTCCGGAGGAGGAGAAAAAGTCACACAAACAACCCAAGACCCGCTTCGCCTTCGCCGCCGACAATGGCTCGATGGCGCACGCCACCGAGCGTTGCGTAGGCGTTGGCGCATGCCGCAAAGCATCGGGCGGCGTGATGTGCCCGAGCTACCGCGCCACCGGCGAGGAGATGCACTCCACGCGCGGCCGCGCCCATCTGTTGTGGGAGATGCTCGAAGGCGACCTTCGTAGCGAGGGCTTCCAGAGCAACGCGGTTAACGAAGCACTCTCGCTCTGCCTGAGTTGCAAGGCCTGCAAGTCCGAGTGCCCGGTGCAGGTGGACATGGCCCGCTACAAGGCCGAGTTTCTCTCGCAGCGCTACAAGCACTGGGTGCACCCGGTTCAGCATTACATCTTCGGCTTCGCCGACAAGATGGCGCGCTGGGGCTCGCTCGCGCCGCAGCTTGCGAATTCCATTCTTGCCAACTCTCTCACCGGCGGCATCATCAGGCGCATCGCCGGCGTCGCTCCTGAGCGCGATCTGCCGAAGCTCGCGCTGGAACCTTTCTCAAAAACTCACGAAGCCCGCGAGACGACGAAACCATCTTCGCAACGGGTGGTTTTGTGGCCCGACACCTGGAACAACTACTACCTTCCGGATTCCCTCGCAGCCGCCGAGTTTTTGCTCACCGAAGCCGGATTCCAGGTTGTCATGCCGCAGGGCCATATCTGCTGCGGCCGCCCGCTCTACGACTTCGGCCTGCTTGGATCCGCGCGCGCCTACCTCGCCCGCGTGCTCGACCGCATGGCCGAGCACATCGACGCCGGCCTGCCGTTCATCTTCCTCGAGCCGAGCTGCGCAAGCGTATTCCGCGACGAGCTACCGGAGCTCTTCCCCGACGACACGCGCGCGAAGAAACTTCGCGACTCCGCGTGGCTGCTCGCTGATTTTCTCCTCGAGTGGGCCCCTGAACTGGAGTCCGATCACCTCGCGGGCACTAACATACTGGTCCACGGCCACTGCCATCACAAGGCCGTCTTCGACGGCCCATCGAGCGAGGTGAACCTTCTGCGAAAGGCCGGAGCCGACGTTCATCTCATCGAGGCAGGATGCTGCGGCATGGCCGGCCCCTTCGGCTTCGAGGCTGAAAAGTTCGAGGTCTCAAAAGCAATCGCAAATCAGCAACTTCTTCCTGCTGTTGAGGCCGCGGCTGCCGATACTCTCATCGTCGCCGACGGTTTCAGCTGCCGCGAGCAGATCGGGCATCTCGGACATCGCCGCGCGCTACACTTTGCGGAGGCGCTCGTACACGGAGGAAAACGGAATGAGTAAGGGCTCAGCCGATCGGGGAAGACTTCGTTCCGTTTCCAAATCCGGAATTCCATCCAGCACGCCGGCCACGACGTCGTCGGATGCCGCACCGCCCGCGCCGCCGGCCGCACGCTTCATCGTCGTCTGGCAGTTCGAAGTCGCCGAGCAGAACATCGCCGCCTTCGAAGCCGCCTACGGACCCGACGGCGAATGGGCCAACTTGTTTCGCTCGTCGCCTGACTACCGCGGCACCGAGCTGCTTCGCGATGCTTATGTCTCAGGCCTTTATCTCACGATCGACCGATGGGCGAGCGAAGATGCCTTCCGCGCGTTCCGCCGCGACCACGATGCCGACTACGAAAAGCTCGACCGCCAGTGCGACTCACTTACGGCGAAAGAGACTCGCATCGGCGCGTACACCGCGTGACTGAAGTGATGGCGGTTGCTCGAGTTATTCGGAGAGTCAGCTTGACGTGGGCTCCGCGGCGCGCCGGACGCGCCAGGCTTGCCACAAATGGCGTCTCTCGTGAGCGGTAATGATATGGAGCCCGGTGGCCAGGCTAAATCGGATGCCGTGAACCAATGGATTGGGAAATCGAATTCCGGCGAGATCCAAATCAGAATTCGTAGAGAGATAGCTCCTTATTTCATTTTGGGACTCCGAGAAACGGCCGAAAGCGTCCGTGAGCGAAGGCGAATCGTTCGGCCTGATTTTGCGGGGAGCCCTCATTTTTGAATGCGCCCTCACGGGTGGCTCCATCGTCGCCGCAAACCATTTGCCTACGATGCCCGGAAGAGCTGGGCGCCGCCGAAATCGACCTGCCGCCCGGCCGCGGATTGCTGGTTCCTTCATCGCGCCCAGGTAGACCTTGTTGGTTATTGCCAGGTGGTCGAGGCATTGGGCCACGCTCCACGAATGTGCTTCGGCGTGCCAACAGCCACGCTCTTCGGCCAGGTTTTCCACGAGCAGCCGAGCGTCACGCTCAGCTGCGTCGAGTTGGGCGTCGAGATCCGCGATGTCAGGCAATGAGACCGCCATGTCTCCATACTCTAGAGTATGGAACGGGGAGTCGTCAATACTCTCAAGTATGGGAGAATGCTCTTATGGTGCGGAAGGGGACAGGCGCTAAACGACTCGACGAGCCTACCCTTACTTTCTCCGACTGGGTTGAGGGCGCACTTCAACTCATCTCAGAGGCTGGCCTCCGGGCACTCACGATAGACGCGCTCGCCGCGCGCCTGGGCGTCACCAAGGGCAGTTTCTATTGGCACTTCAAGGGGCGGCCTGAGCTCCTGGCGGAAGCACTTGGGCGGTGGGAGCATCGCGCGACAACGGAGGCCATCGCAGGACTCTCGGCAGTCCCTGATGCCCGTCAGAGGATCGTATTCATGCTGGAGGCTGCCAGCCAGCAGCCAAGGTCCCGCTCCCTGTATGCGGCGCTTGCTGAGGCCGCAGATGATCCGATCGTCAGGCGCGTACTGAATCGCGTGGCATCAGCACGAATTGGATATCTTGAGAGGTGCTATCGCGAGCTTGGACTCCCGGCATTACAAGCGAAAGTCAAGGCTGTGCTCGCGTACGCGGCCTACCGCGGTTTGCTGCAGCTGGCGCACGAGGCTCCGGCCGTGCTGCCCGCGGATTGGCCGGCATATGCCGAGGAAGTTATTCGAGCCTTAGGCCCGGAGCGGAGCGTCAAACGCAGAACTCGCCGGACTCGTTAACGGCCACCAAGCCCGGGCACTCGCAGCACAACACATTCCGGCGCGGGAAAGCGACGGGGCCAGAAATCACTTCCTGAGTCGTTCTTGCACGCTGCGACCCGCGGGTTAGCAGCTCCGGAATCCGCGATCGGCGTATCCTTGAGCCCGTGCATGTTCCCGCGCGCGATCGCGAGCTCATCCAGATCATGGATGCTTCCTTCGCCGAAGCCGCGCGCCGCGCCGGACCCCACCTCGTCTGCCGCCCCGGCTGCACCCAGTGCTGTCACGGCCCGTTTCCCATCAACGCCCTCGACGTCGCCCGACTTCGCGCCGGCATGATTCAGCTGCGAACCACCGATTCTGTTCTCGCCGCTGAAGTCGAGCGCCGCGCCCAGGCCTGGGTCGCCACGTGGGCGGCCGATTTCCCCGGCGATCCCGCAACCGGAATCCTCGCCGAGTCCGATGCGGCCCGTGAACGGTTCGAAGAGCTCGCAGATGACGCTCCCTGTCCCGCGCTCGATCCTGCGACTGGCCGCTGCGACGTCTACGCGTGGCGCCCCATGACCTGCCGCGTCTTCGGTCCTCCGGTCCGCATGGAAACCGGCGCCCTCGGCTGCTGCGAGCTCTGCTTCACGAACGCGGATGATAACGAGATCGCCGCCTGCGAAATGCCCGTTCCGCACGACCTCGAAGACGATCTGCTTGAAGAGCTCGGCAACCCGACCGAGACCGTTGTCGCGTATGCGCTTGTGAAATCCAAAGAGTCATCGGCACGATAAACTGGACATTGGATTCCGCCGTGCCAACACGCCCCTGCTGGGTCGAAGTATCGACCGGCGCGCTCGAGGAAAACTACCGCGTTCTCCGCGGTATCGCCGGCCCCGACGCCGAGTGCCTGGCTATAGTGAAGGCCAATGCCTACGGCCATGGACTCGCGATCTGCGCGCCCGCGGCAGTGCGCGCCGGTGCCAAGTGGCTCGGAGTCACCAGCGTTGAAGAGGGCGTTGAAGCCCGCGCCGTCTGCCCTGGGGCGCGCATCCTCGTCATCGGCGGCGTCTTCCCGGGCCAGGGCAACGCACTCATCGCGCACAACCTCACTCCGCTTGCCTGGGACGCGCGTCATTTCGATGAGCTTGAGCGCGCCGCCAGTGCCGCGTCGATCGGACCCGGATCGTTGCCCGTCCATCTTGAGGTCGACACCGGCATGAGCCGCCAGGGCGCGAGCCTCGACGACCTGCCTGCGATTCTCTCTCGATTCAACGACCAACTGCCCCTTCGCCTCGAAGCCATAACGACGCATCTGTATGCGTCAGACGAGGCTGGCGGCGTTACTACCGCTCAGCAGCTTGCCCGGCTCGAAGCAGCGCTCGCCAAAATCCGCGACCTCCGCGCCTCGGCCCCGCGCCTGCTCAGTGTCGGCGCAACCGCCGCTCTTCTTGGCAGCGACCTCGAACGACTCTCCGCCCTGGCCCGCCGCTCGAAGATGCAGCTCATGCTGCGACTCGGCCTCGCGCTCTATGGTGTCGCGCCGCGCTTCACTCCACAGTTCGCCGCAGGCGACGAACCCGGTGCGCTCATTGAGGCCCGGTCACGCCTGCAACCAGTCCTCGCGTGGAAGACGCGCGTGGTGAGCGTGCGCGACATTCCCGCGGGCACGGAAGTTGGCTACAACGGCACCTTCGTCGCCGTTGAGGCCATGCGGATCGCGCTGCTCGCTGCGGGATACGCCGACGGACTCGACCGGCGGCTCGGCAACCGCTTCCGCCTGCTCGTAGCGGGGGAGCGCGCGCCGCTCATCGGCCGCATCAGCATGGACCAGTGCGTCGTTGATGTCACGGAGATTCCCGGCGTTCAGCCTGGCGACGAAGTCGTGATTCTCGGCACGCAGGGTGACGGCAGCATTACCGCGTTCGACCAGGCCGACGCCTGCGGCACGATTCCGTGGGAGGTCTTTACGCGGATCGCGCCGCGGGTTCCCAGGATCGCCGTATAGGCTACCTGAAATTGTCGGGCCTGGGAGTTGAATGATTGCCGTGAACTGCGAACCAGGAACTGAGAACCGGAGCTGGTCGCATATGTAGCCTGGGGTCGCTGACAAGGCGTCCCTCAGAGGCTAAAGCCGGTTGTTTAGGTTGCCTTCTGCGGCACGACTGAAGTCGTGCCCCTTCAAAGCCAGATTTATGCAACCAGTTCTAGGAGCTATGCGCAGGCTCCGGCACGCGCAATCCTGCTGCGCCTGCGGCAGATGCAATCATCGCGTCGGTTCCCATCGCGGCGTTCAGCAGCATGTGATAGAGGCCACGCGAGCACCACTCCTGGTTGTAGACGCGCTTGATTACGGCGGCTCGGCGCTTGTCTACGGCGATGAGTTCCTGCTCGGCGCGGTCCGCCTGGTCGGGAAAGCCCTGGATAAACCACTCTTTCTTTGCGGCCATGGTGGCGTAGACAAAGATGTGGAAGCAGCCTGGCTGCCCGGCGAGCGCGCACATTCCGCCGCGGCCCACGATCACGCAGTTGCCCTCTTTGGCCGCATCGACGATCTGCTTGCGGATCAGCGCGTACATCCGCTCGCAGTCGAACACCTGGTCGTCGCAGGGGCCGTTCGAGTACCACATGGAGTCCTGCCAGAAGACCTTGCCGTAGCGGTAGTACCAGGGGTCGGGCTGGTTCTCGATCTGCGCCGCCTTTTCGGCCGGCACTCCGGCCGCGCGGGCGGCGCCGCTGACCAGCTCCGAGTCAAGCAGTTTCCAGCCCAGCCGGTCTGCAAGATCGTGAGCAAACTGCGCGCCGTGGCTGCCGAATTCCCGTTCCACGGTGATCACTCGAATAGGGTGTTGCATGAGGACGACCTCCTCGCCCGCTTGGGAAGCATACACCGAAATGGATGCGGACCGCCAAATGCCGCCACCCGATTGGATGCGGACTGAGACTCAGCGCAATCCGGCCGGGAGTTCAGAGAAGTCAGAGTATGTAGCGGCTCAAGTCCTGATCCTTCACCACGCTCGCGACCATCTGCTTTACGTAATCGTCGGTGATGACGAAGACCTTCTCCGGGCCCGAGGCGGTCATACGCTCCTCGTAGGGCAGAGGCGCTGTTGCTTCGTTGCGCACGCTCTCGGGGAGCGCCCCAGCGGGTTGCGGCTCCTGCCCTCGCTTCACCACGTCCGGAGCGAGGAAGCTGACGTCCTCGAGCACCCGTTCCATGATGGTGTGCAGGCGGCGCGCGCCGATGTTTTCGGTGGACTCGTTCACCTTGAAGGCGAACTCCGCCATCTCGCGCAGCGCGTCGGGCGCGAACTCGAGGCGCACGCCTTCGGTCTCGAGCAGGGCCGAGTACTGCTTGGTGAGCGACGATTTGGGCTCGGTGAGAATGCGCAGAAAATCCTCGACAGTGAGGGATTTGAGCTCTACGCGGATGGGGAAGCGGCCCTGGAGCTCGGGAATCAGGTCGCTGGGTTTCGAGACGTGAAAGGCGCCGGCGGCAATGAAGAGGATGTGGTCCGTGCGGACCATGCCGTAGCGCGTGTTCACGGTGGTGCCTTCGACGATGGGCAGGATGTCGCGCTGGACGCCCTCCCGGGATACGTCGGGCCCGTGCCCGCCCTCGCGGCCGGCGATCTTGTCGATCTCGTCGAGGAAGATGATGCCGCTCGACTCGACGCGCTCGACGGCGGCGCGGTTCACGGAATCCATGTCGATGAGGCGGCCTTCTTCCTCTTGGACGAGATAATCGAACGCCTCGCCGACCTTCATCTTCCGCTTTTTTGGAGCCTGGCCGAAGATGTTGGGAAGCATGTCCTTGAGGTTCATCTCCATGTCCTCAAGGTTCTGGTTCGAGATGATGCCGAACTGCGGCATGTTGGACTGGCGCACCTCGATCTCGACCATGCGGTCGTCGAGCTTGCCTTCGCGGAACTGCTGGCGCAGCTTTTCGCGCGAGCGTTGGTGCGAGTCTTCACCGGGCAGAGTCATCTGGCCTTCGCGCCCCGGCGGCGCGCTGGGCGGAGGCGGCAGGAGCACATCGAGCAGCCGTTCTTCGGCGTTCATCTCCGCGCGGTCTTCGACTTCTTCGAGCCGCTCCTCGCGCACCATGTCGATGGCGATCTCGACGAGGTCGCGGATCATCGACTCGACGTCGCGGCCAACGTAGCCCACCTCGGTGAACTTCGAGGCCTCGACTTTCAGGAAAGGCGAGTTGGTCAGCTTGGCGAGGCGGCGGGCGATCTCCGTTTTGCCCACGCCCGTCGGCCCGATCATGATGATGTTCTTGGGCATGATGTCGTCGGCGAGATCGGGAGGCAGCTTCTGCCGCCGCTGCCGGTTGCGCAGGGCGATGGCCACGGCGCGCTTGGCGGCCTTCTGCCCGACGACATGCTTGTCGAGCTCGGCCACGATCTCGCGCGGCGTCAGCTCGTCCAGCGAGACGTCGGTTTCTTCAGCGGATGCGGGAAGGTAGATTGCCATTCGTGTTACTACTACTCCTGATTACTGATCACTCACCTCTGACCACCGTTACTTTAACTCCTCGAACGTCACCCGGTCGTTGGTATAGATGCAGATCTCGCCGGCGATCTTCATCGCCTTTTCGGCCACGTCGCGGGCTTCCAGGTCTGTGTTTTCGATCAGTGCCCGCGCGGCGGCCGTGGCGTAGCTGCCGCCTGAGCCGATGGCCGCATAGGGCTCGTCGGGATCGATCACGTCGCCCGAGCCTGAAATCAAAAATGTCTGGCTCTTGTCCGCGACCAGCAGCAGGGCCTCGAGGTTGCGCAGCATCTTGTCGGTGCGCCAGTCCTTGGCCAGTTCGACCGCCGAGCGGTTCAGGTTTCCCGCGTATTGCTCGAGCTTCGCTTCGAAGCGCGTGAACAGGTTGAATGCGTCGGCCGTCGAGCCCGCAAAGCCGGCGAGGATCTTGTCCTGGTAGAGCCGGCGGATCTTCTTCGCCGAGTGCTTCAGCACGTGATCGCCGAGCGTCACCTGGCCGTCGGCCGCCATCACGACATGCCCGTTCCGCCGCACGCAGATGACGGTGGTTGAACGGATGCGTCTTGTCTTGCTTGTGGTCTTGCTCAAGGCTCCCAAAACCCCTGAAAATGCGCGGCTATCAAGGTGATTCCCGCGCAAAGTCGCAGAGTCGAGTATAACGCCTGAAAGCGATGATCTAAATCGCTCGATTCGGGACACTGTTCAGTGACGGCATGCGCATGCCGGCCCAGCATTGCCGATTCACGCGATCAGATTTGGAAGATCCCGGCCGCCGTATACCACCCGCTCAATCCGAACGATCTCACCAATCACGCGAAACAGAATTATGTACCGCCCGACCACAGCTATTCGTGCTCCTTCGCCAATCTCCGGCCGAAGCTGGTAGATGAGTGGTTTCTCTTCGATGAGCAGCAGCTTTCGCCAGATCTCGCGGACTAGTCCGACGGCCCGCTCGGGACTCTCCTCGGCAATGAAATCCGCGATCGCTTCGATGTCGTTCTCAACATACCTCGAGAGCTCTAAGCGCATTCTTCGTGTTCACCCGCCGCATCTGCGATCGCTTGATACTTACGCTCAAGGCGCTCGAAGACGTCACGGGGAGAGATCCCGGGGGAATCATCGGCAAGTGCCTGCTGCCACACCCTTCGCAGCTCATCCAGGCCCTTTTCGCGCAGCGCCCGCTTCTGGTTCCAGTCCCGCAGCGCTTCTCGCACCACCTCGCTCGAGGAGGAGTACTCACCCGCGTCCACCGCCTGCCGCACCATTGCCACCATCTCCGGCGGGAGCGCGATGCTAATCTTCTCAATATTCGCCACTTCGCCCTCGGTAGGAATAATTCCTACTCGATCCTACCACCTTTCGCTTCGGCACTGCAGGACACTGGTTGACTCGTTCAAGGGAAAGCGCTACAGTCGTTCATCGATATATCGATCATCGAGGATATCGACCATGCCCAAGCGCACCCTCGACCCGCTTCCCTCGGCCGCCTTTCAGATTCTGCTCGCACTCGCCCAGGAAGACCTCCACGGCTACGGCATCATGCGCCAGGTGGCAGAGCAGACCGGCAATCGAATGCACCTCGGGCCCGGCACGCTCTACAGCTCGATCCAGACCCTGCTCGAGCACAAGCTGATTGAAGAAGTCGACGGACCGGAGAGCGAGCCAGCCGATGCGCGACGTCGCCGCCACTACCGTCTAACCTCTGCGGGCCGCAAGCTCGCCCGCGGCGAGGCCGAGCACCTGGCCGAAACCCTCCGCACCGCTCGGGCGCGGAAAATCTTCAGGGGGGACTATGTCTGAAAAGATCTACGCCTTCCTCTTCCGCCTCTTCCCCGCGCGTTTCCGCGCCGCTTGGCACGATGAAGCGCTTCACCTCTTTTGCGATCGCGCCCGTCACGAGCGCGGATTCATCAAGAGCCTGCTTCTCTGGATCGATCTCCTCGCCGATATTGCCGTTACGCTTCCGCGTATCTACTCAAGCGAAGACCCTTCGCTCCTCCCCGCGGCCACGGCGAATTCCAGCGGCGTGCCGTCGTTTTACATGCTCCAGAGGCAGCCCATCCAGCCCAGGTCTTACGCGATGGGAACGATTCTCTCCGTCGTCGCCATTGCCGTCGTCATCGTCCTGCTCAATCACGGCGGGCATGTACCCATTCTTCATCCCAGCGCGGCGGAAGACGCCGGCGGCTTCACCGTCGATCCCTGGGCCACCGGTCCGGCATCCGGCGACGGAGACGCAGAAACGATCGCCATTGGCCGTGGCACGGCGGGGGCTGCGCAATCTGCTACAGGCGCGAATCCAGGCGCCACTGTCGTTTTCAAAGACCGCCCGCGCCTGCCGCTCTTCGACGCCGCCGAGAAGCATCGCGTCATCGAGGGCATCATCGCCAATCTCAACCAGCACTACCCCGACGCCGGTGTCGCCCGCACTATTGCTGGTACACTTCGCCTTCACGAGGGTCTCGGCTACTACCGGTCTATCGGCGATCCGGCCGAGTTCGCCGAGCTCGTGACCCGCGAGATACGCGAATCCAGCCATGACCTTCACTTCGAGGTCGTCTACAGCCGCGACGTGCTGCGCGAAGATCCAGCGCCGGCGGTGCCCGTCGAGGACGCCATTTACCGCCAGGTCCTCCGGCGGGCCAACTGCAACTTTGAGAAAGTAGATTTCCTACCCCACAACGTCGGCTACCTGAAGCTCGATTCCTTCCCCCCGCCTGATGTCTGCGGAGACACCGCCATTGCCGCCATGAAGACGGTGAGCCGGGCCGATGCCCTGATCATCGACCTGCGCGACAACTCCGGCGGCCAGCCCGAGATGGTGATGTTCCTCGCCGGCTGGCTCTTCGACGAGCCTGCCTTTTTCTGGAACCCGCGCGAAAACTCCGCAGCCAATATTTGGACCCATTCGCCCATGGCCGGAAGCGGCCTCGCCGGCAAGCCGGTCTACATCCTCACGTCGCCGCGCACCTGGTCGGCTGCCGAGCACTTCAGCTACGACCTCAAAATGCTCCACCGCGCCACCCTGGTCGGCGAAACCACCGGCGGCGCGACCGACGTTGGCGTCTTCCACCGCATCGACGACCACTTCGGCATCGGTCTGCGCGAGAGCCGCGTCCCCAATCCCTATCCCGTACCCGACTGGGCCGTTCACGGCGTGTCGCCCGATGTGGCGGTCCCGGCATCCCACGCACTCGATTCCGCCGAAATGCTCGCCGTTCAAAGAATCGCCCGGCGTTGAGTCTCCAATCGGAATTTTTGCAGCGGGGCGCAGTTGATTTCGCAATGCTGTTGACAATGGCCTGACTTCGCGCTGTGATGAACCGAAATGCCTGTGCGCTTTCTCGCATTCGCGCTGCTCGCTGCACTGCTCGCTCCCCCAGATGCATTTGAGCGCCTGCGAGCCGAGTGGGCGCAGGATCTGCACCAGAAACAGATCGAGGCATGTGTCGCCCTGTACTCTCCGGATGCAGTGTTCGTTCAGCCCGATGGCAGCCGCGTGGAAGGCGCGTCCGCAATCCGCGAGCCATTCAAGACCGTTACTTCCACCTTTGACAGCGACCTCGCCTTCTCGTCCAAGCGGGTCGAGGTCTCCGGCGACCTTGCATACGATTCCGGCAGCTATTCCGAAACACTCGTAACCCGCTCG
The DNA here is from genome assembly GCA_035263625.1 of Occallatibacter sp. Classification (GTDB taxonomy): domain Bacteria; phylum Acidobacteriota; class Terriglobia; order Terriglobales; family Acidobacteriaceae; genus Telmatobacter. Next base: position 310,815 of record DATFRB010000070.1, on the reverse strand, counting down.
AATGGCAAGCAGATGCATTCAAAAGGAAGCTACCTGACCGTTTACCGCAAGCAGAATGATGGAACCTTGAAAATTGTCGAGCAGGTCTGGAATGGCACGATTGAAAGCGCGTCCCAGCACTGACCTCTCGTGTTCGCACAGTTGCGGAGGCTTCCCGAAAAGGGCTCAGTAACTCCAGTTTTCTTTTCGATTCAAACGCCGGAATCACACCTGCGCTATCCTTCAATTGGGGACCGTGAAAGGCGGGTTCCTGCCTTCCATGAACGTCCACGATGCCAGAATCTGGGAGATCGCCGCGGGCGCCGCACTGGTTGCCGGCGGCGCCGCCCTTGCCGCGTGGCTTGTCTTCCGCCGACGCCCAACGCCCGAAGAGATCGAGCATACCCGCCGCCAGTTCCTCACCCAGTCCGGCCGCATCGTCGACGGAACGCTGCTCGACGTTACCGAACTTCCCGGCGAAGACGGCCACGCCCTCACCATGCTTATCTACGAGTACCGCATTGGCGGCGTGGATTACGAGTGCTCTCAGGACATCACCCGCTTGGGCCATGTCGTCACTGTCGCCCACGTCCGCGCCGGTTTCCCGTGCTCCGTCCGGTACCAGCCCGGCACCCCCCAAAACAGCATCGTCGTCGCCGAAAACTGGTCGGGGCTGCGGGTTTCGGTTCCGGTCCTTCCCGTTCGCGAGAACCCTGCGCCCATCGACTCCTCCCGGCTCCACCCCAAAACCGGAAGCTGAAAGACAGGCATTAGGGATCAGGGAATAGGCATTAGGTAGAGCCTGGAACCCCGTTCGATCAAATGCCTATTGCCTGATCCCGGCTTGATACCCATCCGGGGTATACTATTCCCCATGCATGTTCATGCCGCGCCTGCTTCTTCACAATCCCCGGGCGCTGCTCGCACCCAGACCGTACTTCGCATCTCCCTCGTCGCCACCGCCGCCTACGTCGCCATCACCTTCATCGCGGGGCTGCGCGCTCACTCTCTTGCGCTGCTTTCCGAGGCAGGTCACAACGTCTCGGATTTTCTGGCCCTTCTGCTCAGCTTCGTCGCGGTCCACTTTCAGTCCCGCCCTTCGGACCCCGTCCGCACCTTCGGCTACCAGCGTGCGGGCGTCCTCGCCGCCTTCGTCAACGCGGCAACCCTCATTGTCATCTCACTGTGGATCGGTGTTGAGGCGATTCACCGCCTGTACGCGCCGGTCGCCGTGCAGCCGCGCGTCATGATGATCGTCGCCGCCGCGGGCGTCCTGATGAACGGCGCGATCGCCGCGCTGCTGTGGGGGGTGGCCCGCGACGTCAACCTGCGTTCCGCCTTCCTCCACATGGCAGGGGATACCCTGTCCACCGCCGCCGTCATCGTCGGTGGCGCGGCAATCCTCTTCTCTGGTCGCAACTGGATCGACCCCGCCCTTTCGCTTGTGATCGCCGCCCTAATCCTCTGGTCTTCGGCCGGCATCGTCCGCGAGACTCTCAATATCCTGCTGGAAGGGACCCCGCGCGGCGTCGACCTTAACCACATCCGCGCGCATATGGAGGAAATCTCCGGCGTCCTCAACGTCCACGACCTGCACATCTGGTCGCTCGGCTCGCAGTCGCGGGCGCTGGCCTGCCACGTCACCATCGCCGACATCCCGCCGTCTGAAAGCTCGGTCATCCTAGCGCGCCTCAACGGCGTGCTCAAAGACCACTTCAACATCTGCCACACCACCATCCAGTTCGAACACGAAAACTGCCCTGAAGTGCACGGCTGTGTAGTCCCGATCGACCAGATGACCAGCGGGCACGGCCACTCGCATCACCATCACGGCCACGCGCACTGAGAGTGCCGACAAGCCCGCGGCCAGCGAATCAGTAAACATCGCCACCATCTCCAATCCGCTTTCATCTTGAGCGCAGGTCGCACAGCGACCGGAGTCGAGGGATGCGCGGTTGCAATTGCCCTTCGCTCGCAGCCCCGCGCTATACTCCCGGAGAGCAAGCCAGAAGCAAGCCTGCCGTTTCAGGAGAAGTCGGTAAGTCATGCAGAGCGCAAAAGTTGCACAAGGCTTGAGTGCCGGACCCGGCTTGATTCTGATCGACCCGAAATATCTGCACAACATCGCGGCAGCCATCCGCGCCGCTTCGTGCTTCGACGTTACGCGGCTGGTGTGGACCGGGTCCCGAATTGACTTGAGTCCGCTCGAGCGTCTCCCACGCGAAGAGCGCATGAAGGGCTACAAGGATGTCGTCTGGACACATGACAAGCGCGACAAGCCGCTTGCGCATTTCCAACCGAGTGTTACGCCCGTTTGCGTTGAGCTGCTCGAGAACTCCGAGCCGCTCACTACGTTCGCCCATCCGGATAACGCGGTTTACATCTTTGGTCCCGAAGACGGCGGTGTCCCCCAGGTAATTCGCCGGCTGTGCCACCGCTTCGTCCACATTCAGGCGAATCACTGTCTCAATCTTGCGGCAGCCGCAAACGTGGTCCTTCACGACCGGAAAGTGAAGCTGCAACTGAGCGGAAAGGCCCCAATTCTCCCAACGGGGCAAATGCTCAAAGAACATAGGGGGCCTATGGAGATTGGTTTTCCCGGGTGGGACGGAAAGTAGATTACCAATCGTTTGTTCTGATTCCGCGCTATACTTCTCCACATGACCCCGATGTTCGGACGTCGCGATCAGTTCTCCCTGGGGGGAGCCATAGGCCACATCGCGGTCTACGCGTTTCTCATGCTTTTTGGATTTCTGCAGCTGAACTCCGCCCTTACGCAGCCGGATTCCTACTTCCTCTTTTCAGGCCCGCTGATCCTGATCATTGGGATCTTCGGGGTTTTCCACGGCCTGAATGAAATCCCCACGGTCCACCGCCGCAGCGGCCGGTAACGGCCCCTGGTCGAATTGCCAGAAGATCAAGTGACCCGATGGACCGCGGTCGGAAGCGCTAATCCGGACTATACTTCCCGCCATGAGCCGCCTGCACTCCTACTACGACAGAACTGCCCGTAACTATTCTCTGAACTGGGCCATTGCCATAATCGCAATCTTCACCTTCATTAGCTCCCTTGGCCTCTTTCAGTTCCTCAAGTACCTCCAGCGCGGCGATGACTTCTATTTGCTCGTGGGTCCGATCGATTTCCTGATCGGTGTCTTCGGGGTATATCGGGGCGTTCACATTACTCACGCCGTTGTGCGGCGAATGATCGCCGAATCCCCGTCGGCCCGACCCGCACCGATCTCTGAAAATTGACGATCCGTTTCTACTCCCCCACCGGCCTCCGCAGCAGTACGAGCCATCCTGCCACCTCGCGGCCGCCTTCGTTCCGCAGAAATCCTTCCCGCAGTTCCACCACATTCAGGCCCGCTGCCAGCGCGGATTCCGTTAGGTAGTCCCGGTGATGCGTGTAGCGTCCGGTCGGCTTGAGCTCAAACGGAAACGTCTCTCCCTTCTCCAGCGAGAACGCCAGCCAGCCGCCCGGCCTGAGCCGCTGCCGCGCCAGCCGCATGATTCGTCCCAGGTCGCCGACGTAGATCAAACAATCCGTCGACGTAATCAGTTCGAACCAATCCCCTGGGGCTTCCAGCCACGCATGAATTTCCTCGATCTCGATCGCGTCATAGATCCCGAGCGCCTGCGCCTTCTCGGCCATCGCGGGGGAGAGGTCGACTCCCGTAAGCCGCCGGGCCCGCTTGCGCAGCAGCGCGCCCTGCAGACCAGTCCCGCAGCCCAGATCAAGCACCTCCAGATCGGCGCACCCATCCAGGTGCGCTGCAAGAAGTTCTTCGATCCGCTCCGGCGCCTGGTAGCAGAGCGCCTCTTGCATGTGCTCGTCGTACGTTGCCGCAAAACTCTCGAAGATCAGTTCAATGCACCGGTCCGAACAACGCGGCGGCGGGGGTCCGCCTTCCAGTCCCGCGAGAATCTGGCGAACCGCATCGTCATCGGGAATGATTTCGAGATAGCGCCGGTATGCGTCGATGGCAAGGGGCGTCCGGTCCAGCCACAGGGCGCGCGCGCCAAGCTGGTACCAACCCTGCGCATTCTCCGGCTCCAGTTCTGTTCCGCGGCGCGTCAGCTTCAGCGCAGCTTCGGTGCGGTTTCGCTTCCACAGTTCGTTGCCTGCGTCGCGAATCTCCTCCGCTGTCAGGAACCGGGCCGGTCGCGCAATCCCGTCACCCGCCTCGAGCAGGCCCGACTCAAGTCCTTCCTCGACAAATGCGCGCGCCACGCTGGCCGGGTCACCGCCCGGGATCAACGGCGCGGCCAGCGCGACAAGCTCCTCCGCGCTCCGGCTGCCGTCGGCCAGCTCCACTATCAGCGCCGCAACCGGGTTCAGCTCGTGCAGGATCTGCGCGGCGGCATCGTAAACCAGGTATCCATCCTCAAGCTGGCAAAGGCCCACCGATGGGCTGACGTACGGATTGCTCATGCAGTGCGGACCACCTGGCAGAGGCAGATTGGAGTCAGGTTGCGTCGCTATTTGGGCGGCGGCGCGGTGGTAGTCGAGCTGCTCTTTTTGCTCTTTTCAGTTGACACGCGGCCCGTGGCGTTTTTTAGCGCCGGGGGTGTCTGGGAGCTGTTCTTGAAGGGGGCCGAAGAGTTCTTCAGAGCTGAAGGCGTCTGAGAATTGTTCTTGAACGGAGCCGAAGCGTTGTTCTTGAGTGGAGCCGAGGTGTTGCTCTTGAACGGGGCCGCGGCCTGTGAGCTGTTCTTGAAAGGAGCAGAAGTATTGTCCTTGAACGGAGCAGGCGCCTCTGAGTTGCTCTTAAAAGGAGCCGAAGCGTTCTTCTGCTCAAGCGGCGCCTGCGAGTTGTTCTTGAACGGAGCCGAATCGATGTTCTTATAAGGATCTGAGGCGTTGCTCTTCAACGGAGCCGAAGTATTGTCCTTGAACGGCGCCGAGTCGATGTTCTTATAGGGATCCGAAGCACTGTTCTTCAGCGGAGCCGAAGTATTGCTCTTAAAGGGAGCCGAATCGATGTTTTTATAGGGATCTGATGCGTCGTTTTTGAAGGGAGCCGAAGTGCTCTTTTGCGCCGGGGCGGCCTTCTGTTGTTTTACGGGTCTCTGGGCGTTCGCCTCATCGGTCAACACCGTCGTTGCTACCAGCGGCGCAGCAACAACGCCGGCCAGGAGCATGGCGAGAAACTTGCGCCGGTCCTGCGGTACACCCTCCAACGCGCGGTCGAGCGGGGAACTGACCCTTTCTTTCATGGAGCATCCTCAAGTGAACCTGAAGTGTGTTAAGTGACCCGAGACTAGAGAATCGCTAATCCCACCGTCAAGCCTTTTTTATCCGCGCTCTGTGCTCCGAGATGTCCTCCGCTATAATTCCCTACATGCGCCTGCCCGCCATGACCGTGCCTCTGCTCGCCGCCTGCGCGGCGTGTGCCGCGGCTCCGGCCGCCTGAGACTCCGCACCACCTCATCCCATCGCAAATCGGCACAGTTCCACTTCAGGTCCCCGCGCCTTCTAAGCGCGCCTGACCCCTGACCATTGATACCTGACCACTGGCATACTGGAGTCATCATGGAAGAGTTCTCCCGCATTCAGCGCCTGCCTCCCTACGTCTTCAACATCACCGGGGAGATGAAGGTGGCCGCCCGCCGCCGTGGCGAAGACATCATCGACTTCGGCATGGGCAACCCCGACGGCGCCACGCCCCCTCATATCGTGGCGAAGCTCGTCGAGTCCGCGCAGAAGCCCGTGACGCACCGTTATTCCGTGTCGAAGGGCCTGCCGCGCCTCCGCCGCGCCATCTCGAACTGGTATGCGTCGCGGTACGGCGTCACGATCGACCCCGACCGCGAGGCCATCGTTACTATCGGGTCAAAGGAAGGCATCGCCCACCTCTGCCTCGCCATCCTCGACTCGCGCGATACCGTCCTTGTACCTAATCCTTCTTATCCAATTCATATCTATGGCCCGGTGATTGCCGGCGCGCACGTGGTCTCCGTGCCGATCGTGGACCAGGAAAAATTTCTCGCCGAGCTTGAAGACCTCATTCCGCGCCTGACCCCGCGCCCAAAGGCCCTTATTGTTAATTTCCCCTCGAATCCGACGACTCAATGCGTTGACCTGCCCTACCTCGCGCGCCTCGTCCAACTGGCGCGGCAGTACGGGTTTCATCTCATTCATGATTTGGCGTATGCCGATATCGCGTTCGACGGTTACAAGCCTCCCAGCGTGCTGCAGGTGCCCGGGGCCAAGGATGTCGCGGTCGAGTTCTTCACGCTTTCGAAGTCGTACAACATGCCGGGCTGGCGCGTGGGATTCATGGTGGGCAACCCGGTGCTCGTCAACGCGCTTGGCCGCCTCAAGAGCTACTTCGACTACGGAACGTTCACGCCCATCCAGGTCGCGTCGATTCTGGCTCTCGAAGGCCCGCAGGAGTGCGTTGCCGAAATCTGCAACACCTATCAGAAACGCCGCGACGTGTTAGTTGAGGGATTGAACAAGCTGGGCTGGCAGGTCGCGATGCCGAAGGCGACGATGTTTGTCTGGGCGCAGATTCCCGAGCCATACCGGCACCTCGGATCGCTTGAGTTCTCGAAGTTATTGCTGACTGAAGCCAAGGTGGCCGTGAGTCCCGGCATTGGGTTCGGCGACTACGGCGACAGCCACGTGCGGTTCAGCCTAATTGAGAACGAGGAGCGGACGAGGCAGGCGCTGAGGGGGATCAGGCAGATGTTCGCAAAAGCGTCGGCGGTCAAAGGGCTGGTGCCAGCCTGATCTGCTTCGCGCCCTTCTTCCTGAATTCCTCAGAGTCGTGCAGCGAGACTGCTCATTTTCGTGAGAGCGGAATTGAGATCCGGATAGAGCCCTCTAACCTCAAACCAGAACCGTTCCTTGATATAGACGGCTTTTCGAAAATCGCGGGAGCGAATCGCCTGGCCAATAATAGAGATCTCCACCTGTGCCTTACCAAGGACTTCAGTCATAAGGGGGATAATTACGTCGAAATCATAAACAACAACTGAACGACGCAACGAAGCGATTTTGTTCCAGCCGGGCGCATCCGCCTTGATCGTCTTAGCTAATTCGGATATGACCGAATCCACCTCTTCGCAATGAGTTCTGGCCTCATGCGGAATCTGTCCTCCATGATAAAGCGTTGCGAACTTTGCGGCGATGCTATCAAACCTTTCGAAATACTCCTTCGCATCGGTTATCGAGAATGGTTCAAGCGCTGAAACCAATGTTTGGTGAGTCGCACGAAGATTGGACAAGAGCCGGCGAAGTTCTGCTTTCGATTGCCTAACAGTCTCCGTTGGCAAGGCATCGAACCCTTCCAGGCTCTGTGTTACAGACGAAACGTACTGTTGCGTTTGGGAGCCGGCGATGTCGATAAGCGCCGCGCTTGGGGGTCGCGGCATCGTTGTATAAGTTGTATAAAATGAGCGCTCCCTGTCGAGTAACCGTTGCAATCGCCAATAGCGCATCCAGTGTCTTCCAACTAAGTGCGTAAAAACGAAACCGAGCAGGGCGATGATCGCGCTTGCTGCCGCCCAAAAAACCGGTTGCTTGAACATGGAGTTAGACTCCTCATCGATTGATCGAAAAATCGCCCGACCGAGGTGGAGGCCCCGCTTGAAGCGAGGCAATTCTAGCAGCATCGCTTGCGCGCAATTACAATCAGTCCAACAGCCGCCTTCCCCGCGGCTGCTCCACTTAATTCGGTCCAGGCCTGTTACCCTCTCGCAACCCGCAATCCCCATCTCCCAAGGAGACACTTCCCCATGCCGCTCCCGAATGATGAACGCGTCGTCGCCCTCGCTAACGATTTGCTCCAGGTGATGGATCAGCTTTTCGGCGTGCACCCGGGATTCCGGGCGGCGCATGCCAAGGGTCTTCTGCTGACCGGCACCTTCACGCCTGCGCCTGAGGCGCGCTCACTTACCTCGGCCCCGCACATTGCGCGCGCGTCGACGCCGGTCACGGCGCGGTTCTCGAACGGCACCGGCGTGCCGCAGATCCCCGACAGCTCGCCCGACGCCAACCCGCGCGGACTGGCCATCCGCTTCCATCTCGCCGAGCGCGTTCACACCGACATCATCAGTCACGGGTTCGACGGGTTTCCGACGCGCGACGGGGCGGAGTTTCTTGAGATGCTGCGCGCGGTGGCGGCAAGCGGGCCCGACGTTCCCTCGCCGAAGCCGATCGAAAAGTTTCTCGGCGGGCACCCGGCTGCGCTGTCCTTTGTGCAGGCGCCCAAGCCGTTCCCTTCGAGCCTGGCGCGGGAGACTTACTTTGCCGTGACCGCCTTTGAGTTCACAAATGCCCAGGGGCAGACACGATTCGGGCGTTACCGGATCGTGCCCGAATTGGGGAACGACTTCCTGAGCGATGAGCAGGGCAAGGCGCTTTCCCCGAACTACCACTACGACGAAATTGCCGCACGAGTGGCGAAGGAACCGGTTCGTTTTCATTTACGCGTGCAGGTTGCAGACGCCTCCGACACGACCGACGACCCTACCGTGCACTGGCCTGAAGGCCGCGAGATCGTGGACTTCGGCACTGTCGAGCTCAACCAGGTTGTAGCCGATAATCCCACTGAGCAGAAGCACATCATCTTCGATCCGATTCCGCGCGTGGAGAGCATCGAGCCCTCGGCCGACCCGCTGCTTGAGCTGCGCGCCGCCATCTACTTGCTCAGCGGGCGACGCCGGCGCGCCGCGCACGTTCCCGCCGCCGTCGAGGTAACCGCCGGCACCCCATAGCGCGGCGAACATGCTGAAGCCCGCGGATCCGGGTTCGCGGAGCGCGAGACACTTCAGCCAGTGCCCGGTTCGCCGTGTATCCTATGCGGCGGGAAACACGATCATGCATCCGGCCTCCGCGAAGATCCTGTCGTTTCGAGCTGAAAATACCACGCGCCGCCGCGCGCGACTCACGGCCGTCGGGGTTATTGCGGCGATCCTGCTGCTGGGTTTCGCGGGCAACGTTGCAGCTCAACAAGCTGCTCGCCGCTTTCCAATCACCCTGCGTCTCGACGACGTGCTTCCGACGGGCAACCAGTGGATCTCGCTGCCCGACATTCGCGCGAGCGACGGCTCTCTGAACTCGTTCAACGTCCTCTCGATGCATCATCGCGGGCTGCTCCAGGTGTCAGGGGAACGCGGCGGCCCCGCTCTCGAGCCTTACTTCACCGCCAATGGAAAGCCACTGGAATTCAGCAACCCGTCCTGGGAACTCGTCGAGTACTGGATTCCTTCTGCGCACATGAGCATCGGAGATCTCGATGCAACCCTGACCTGGTGCGCGCCGCCTGAGTCGCGGGCCGCGTTTCTCCGCATGACCCTCGCCAACCGCGGAACCGCGCCGGTGGAAGTAGCCATGGGCGTGAAGGCATCGTTCGGCGCGCTCTATCGCGTCACGTATGTTCCCGTGGAGCTGCGCGGCGAGCGCACGGTGGCCGCGGCGCCGTGGGTCGAGCCGGCCGAGGCATTCAGCTTCATCACGACCGACACCGAATTCGCGTGGACGCTGCTGCATCCCGGTTCCAAAGCGGCCATTACGGCGCCGCCGCTCACGGCTGCTCCTGCGGTCGATGCAAGCCAGGCGAAGACTCTTGCGCCCGGAGAATCGGCCGAGGCCATCTTCATTCTGGCCGCGGGAATCGAGGAGTTCAGCGCCGCGCACAACGCGCGCGCGCTCCGCGAGCAGATCGAGCGAAATGGCGCAGAGCGCATGATCGAAGACACCGCTGCGTGGCTATCCCGGCGCACCCGCACGACCGGCAAGCGGGATCTCGACCTGCTGATGAACCGCAACTTCCTCTTTACGACGTTGTATGCCTGGGGCAGCACCATCGACACCGAGCAACTCGTCGGCGTTACATCACGCAGCCCCCGCTATTACGTCTCCGCCGCGTACTGGGACCGGGACGCGATGCTGTGGAGCTTCCCCGGCCTTCTCGACACCGATCCCGCGATGGCGCGCGACGCGCTCGAGTACGCACTCACGATCCAGTTGCGCAACGCGGGGACGCACAGCCGTTTCATCGATGGCATCGTGCTGGAGGACGGTTTTCAGCTCGATGAGGCCGCGGCCCCGGTCATCGCGCTTGCGTCCTATGTGAGCCGCACCCACGATACAGCTTTTCTCGCCGCTCACAGCGCGGCGGTTCAACATCTCAGCGACGGCCTGGCGCGCAGGTTCGATCCGGCCACGGGCCTCTACTCCTCGCAGCAGGACTCCCAGGACGAATTTCAGAAGCTTCCGTTTCTCACCTACGACAACGTGCTCGTCTGGCGCGCGCTCAACCGTCTTGCGGAACTCTACAATCAGCTCAACGATCCAGAAGCCGCGCAGGAGATGACGAAACGCGCCGCCTCCCTGCACGATGCGATCCTCGCGCGCTGCGTCTCCGCATCGGCTCCCGGCGCGGGCGGACCGGTCTTCGCTTCCGCCACGGATGGAAAGAATTTCGTTTTCACCGACATTCCTCCCGGATCGCTGCTCAAGTTGCCCACTCTCGGATTTGTCGCTGAAACAGACCCGACTTTCGTGCGCACTTACCAATGGCTGCACTCGAAGAACTACCCGTATTCCTATGCCGACAAGTCTTTCGGTCTGCCTGGGAGCTATCGCCTGCCCTTCACAACTTCGTGGAGCATTGCGGATCACCTGCTGCTCGCGGCCGGGCGCGAACAGGCGCTCAAGATCCTCCGCGCGAGCGACTGGGATGGAGGCATCATTACGGAAGGCGTCGATCCCGCTTCAGCCAGAATGGATCAGGCCGGCCGGGCCTTTGCCACCGCGGCGGGCTACGTTGCTCACGCAATCTGCGAAACCGAATGCACGGACAAGCCCAGATAGCGGCCCGCGCGCACGATCTTGGTTACCGGTTCACTGCCTGTTCCGCCTTGCCGCCAATCACCGCATTATTGATGATCGGCTTCGCCCACAGCCCGATGCTGAGGACGCAGCCAAACGTCAGATACAGGAAACTCATCCCGGTGCGCAATCCTGCAAGATCCCCCAGCCGCCCGATGATCAGCGGAACCACCGCTCCGCCCACGATGCCCGTGCAGAGAATGCCCGCAAATGTGCCGTGGTGTTCCGCCACCGAATTCAGCGCCAGCGAAATGACCGTAGGCCACATGATCGATGCAAAGAATCCCACCGCCGGGAAAGCGTAGAGCGAAACCATGGCCGGCCCGACCAGGCCCGCGCTCAATGCGATCAGCGCCCCGATCGAGAAACCGAGCAGCACCCTCCTGCTGTCGAACGCCTTTAGAAGAATCATCCCGAAAAAGCACCCGATCGTCATCAGGCCCCAGAACCACGAAACCGCGCTCGCCCCCGTCGTATGCGGATCGAAGCCGTGATAACTGGAAAGGAATCTGGATATCCAGTTCGCAGTTCCCTGTTCCGAGCCGACGTAGGCAAACATGCACCCAAAGTAGAGCCACACAACTCTGCGCTTGAACAAAAGCAGGTACGTTGCGACGGTGCCTGATTTTTCTTCATCCGTGCGCACGATGCGGGGAAAGCGCACCGACGAGATGACAATCATCATCAATGTGGAGACGGCCGCGAAGATCCAGTAGATCGAAACCCACGGCAGATTCTCCGGCGTAATCCGCGCCATGGCCTGCAGAACGCTCCCATGCTCCCCTGCGCGGGGCAGGTTGTTCACCATGTAGGAGTAGATATGAGGGCTCAGGAACGAAGCGCCGCCGTAAACAAACTGCGCAACCGCGGAGTTGAACGCAAAATGCTCCTCGCCGCCGGCAATCCGCAGCAAGGGGTTGATCGCCACCTGGAGCATGGCCATTCCCGCGCCGATTACGAACAGCGACGCTGCGGCGACCTGAAGCGTGGGATGGCCCGCAAAGCTCAGGGCGCCCGCCGTCGCCGCCAGGAACGACACGATCATTACGGGCTTCTCCGTGAACCGCTCGACAAGAAACCCGGCAGGAATGGACAGGATCCCGTAGGCGAGAAAGAAGGAGAAGGGAAGAAACGCCGCCGTTGCAAGGCTGACGCGGAAGCTGTCGATGATGTCGGGAATGATCGGCCCTAGCACGTTTGTGAGCAGCGAAATCACTGCGAACACCAGGAAAATGATCCCAACCATCCATCCGTGTCTGCGCACATGCACCCCGCGGCCTTGCGGCCTGTTATTCGATCGCGGTGATCTTGCTTGCCCGCTCGAACTTGCCCGGCTCGCGGTTTCTCGCCGCCGCCAGCGCAAGCGTCATCATCTGCGCCGGAAGGATCTCGAGAATCGGCCGCAGCAACTCGTCGGCCTCCGGCAGCCTGCACGCGCCCTGTTCTGCATCGCCCGCGAAAAAAGCCGCTCGTGCTCCGGTACGCTGAACATCCAGGAAAAGCCCATCGTTCAGCGCCCTGGTCCTCGCCTCGCCCGCAAATACTCCTACAAGCACGTCCGGTCCCAGCATCTCGAACGGGCCATGCCGGAAAGCGGCGCTGCTCATTCCCTCCGCGTGCACGTGGGTGGATTCCTTGATGATCAGTGCTCCTGTCTCGGCCGCTGCAAGGGACGGCCCGCGCCCAACCAAAAACACGTTCCTCGTCTCGTGCAGCAATTCCCCGAATTCTGCCACATGGCTCTTCCAGCCGGCCAGGTAGCTTTCCACCTTCGCCGCCGCCTCCTCCAGAATGCGCAGGCGCGCGCCGCAATCGGTGCCGCACAGCGCCCCGGCAAGCAACTGCAACGCGGCCACGCCGGAAACATACGTCTTGCACGAAACCGAGTACTCGTCACCCGCAGCCGTGAGAACGGTAAATGCAGACTGCGTCGACAATGCGCTGTCCGCATGATTGGTAACGCCAATGACCGTGGATTTCCCGGCGTTCAGCCCGAGCAGGCGCACTGTCTCCGCGCTCTGGCCCGATTGAGAAACAACCACGGCCAGCGTCGAGGGTGTCAGCAGGTGCGGATAATAGTGGATCAGCTCCGACGTCTCAACCATCAGCGGCGTCCATCCGTGCTCCGCCAGTTCAATGCTCAGCGGGTGGAGGACGAAGTAAGATGAGCCCATCCCTGTCAGAACGATCCGCTCAAACCGCGAAGGCCCGCAGCCCTGCGCGATCTGCTCGAACACCGCGCTCGCCCGCAATTCGCTCCACGTCGACTGAAGGGCCTCGGGTTGATGGAGCAGATCGTCCAGGTACCGCCCCTTAACGCGCTCAAAATCCACCTGCAAGGCCGCCTCCGTTGCCGTTTGCTTTTGCTTCTCATTCTGTCATTCCTGGAGGGAATCTGCTTTTGCCTTCAGCATCCTGATCTTCGCCTCACCCGCTGAGCATCGGTATTTTCCCGGAGTGCTATCGCCGCGGTAAACCCCCGCTCCCCGCGATTCCAAATCATCAATCTCATCCGGTCCCGCAAATTATTCGTACGATTGCACCACGCGTGGTGATATCCACAGATTTATTCCTTTTTTCAACTTGCATTCACAGATTCAACCGGCGCATAGTCTCGCAAGTTGGTAGCCCAACAGGGAAACGGAAACGAACATTTCCTGCCCTGCAGGAAGATGAAGGTTCGATTGCAAGAGGAGATTTGGTCGACGGGGAAACCCGGAGATTGAGGATTCAAAGGCAGTCGGAAGTCCATCCCCGGCTTGGCAGGACGATGCAAAGTTCGGTTGAACTCAAGGGATTTCGTTGCCGGCTTGGCAGCGTCGCAAAGGAAGATGGAAAACGGAACTCTCGCCGGCGGCCACCGGTGGAAGCGCCGAGAGAAATTGGAACATGCGATGCGGGTCAGGCAGGATAAGCAGGATCTGACGGAAGCCGGAAGATTTATCCCCTGATCAGGGAAACGGTCCCCGGACGAAGCTGGAGAGGCTTATCCAGCCGGGCTGGAAAAGCGGCCACGGGAGATAACCGGGCGTTTGCCGCAAGGCGAGTGACCGGCTGCACCTCGAGGCAGCAAGGAAGGTTCGGAAGGAGATGCAGGGAGTCCACCCAGCCGGACATCGGGATCGGCGGTTTCGGCCGCAGAGCCAGATGGGCGGAGGAGAGGACAAGGGGCATCACCGGCACGGTGGGAAAGTGGTGGGGAAGATGTACGCCGGGGTCAAGGAGGCGGTTCGCCGCTGGCCGGGCTCAAGGCGGATATCGGAAGCATCATGGACCGCCGGGCTGGAGGACGAGGTTCGGTTCAGCTGAAGATTCATCGTTGAACCAAGCTGGATGGTGTTGGATCCGATGAACTTTGGGCACCCGGAAAGCGCCAGAGGCCGAAAGGCTTCTGGCGTTTTCGTTTGATGGCGATGGCTGGCGCGGGACGGATGGGTCAGCCAGCAGCGATGCGATTGGTCCTCCTCCGATCAGTTTCGCCGATTGCCGATCGATTGGCGTCAACAGGTCGGCTTGCGTAACTCCTCCATCTACGCAACTGTGAGAGACTCGACTTACACCATTCCCAGGGGGCTGTTTGAATACTTATTGTTGTCCTGCCTTTTGGCGGGCGGCGCGCCGGATTCTGCGCGTCGCCGGATCGATTGCTTGCCTTGCCGTTGCCGTCTTCTCGACTGAAACCTGTGCGCAATCCCCGACGGCCCCCGGTTCCGCCGTCCAAGCCATCGACGCTGGCGGCCACAGCTTCGTTGTCGATCTTGACGGCCCCTGGCGGTTCCACGCCGGTGACGACCCGCATTTCGCCGACTCGAATTTCGACGACTCAGCCTGGCCCACCGCCCGTCCCAAACAGCCCCGCAAGACGGACGGCAGTCGCGCCATTCACGGCGGCTTTCTCTGGGCCCGCATCCACCTGCGGCTCTCCGCCTCTGCGGGCCCGCTTGCGCTCGCAATTTATCCCGATTGGAGCGAGCAATACGAAGTCTTTGTGAACGGATCCGCCATCGCCTCAACCCCCGGCATGGCGACGCGCACACTCAGGGTTGGGCCGGTCTTTCCGGTATCGCTGCCTCCAGCCGGGGACGTCGTCCTGGCCATCCGTTTCTACTGCGGCGAAATCCCCAGCCAGGGCCTTCCCTTCACGCGAGCCAGCGTCGGCTCCTCAGACGCCATTCTGGCCGCCGCCGAACTCGATCATCTCCAGAGCCTCCTTGAAAGCGGCACACTCGCAAATTCCGCCTGGCTCTTCGTTGTCCTGGCGCTCTCCATCATCGCCATCATCCTGTACAGGATGCAGCGCGATCACGATGAGTATCTTTGGTTCGGATTCCTGTGTCTCGACTTCGCGCTCTACACCGTCGTCGGAGATAGCGCAATCGCTTCCGGATGGGTGCCCATGACACTTCCTATGATTTTGCTGGGCGCGTACAGCGGATGGGCCTGCCTAGCCATACAAGTCGAGTTCATGGTGCGCTTCACCCGGACCCGTCGCCGCTGGCCCATCCGGATGCTGCAAGGCTTCGTTCTGATCGGACCGCTTTTGAGTCTCAGTCCGTCAACCTGGCGTCTCTACATGCTGTCGCTTTTGGCAGCCCTGTTCGCCGTACCCGCCGTCGAAATCGTCTGCCTCGTCTCCGCTTTCCGGCGCGGGATGACGGACTCCGGACTCTTGTTGATATCGTGCACAGTTATGGCTGCCCTCAATCTCGCGTGGGTTGCGGCATTTTTCTTTCCCGCGGCCGTACCGTGGAAGCCCATATTCCGCTTCGGTCCCGTCGGAATGCAGGGCAACTACTTCTCCAGCATCCTGTTCAACCTGGGGATCATCGCCGTCGTGCTCTACCGTTTCATCCGCGTCTCGCGCGACGAGGAGCGCGCAGCCGCCGAGCTCGAGGCCGCCCGCACCGTCCAGCAGATCCTCGTGCCGGAGCACGTTCCGACCATTCCCGGCTTTTTCATCGATGCCGTCTACCAGCCTGCCGGCCAGGTTGGGGGCGACTTCTACCAGGTGCTGCCCGCGCCGAACGGCGGCCTGCTGGCTGTGATCGGCGACGTGAGCGGCAAGGGGATGCCCGCCGCCATGACGGTCTCGCTGCTTGTCGGCACCGTCCGCACGCTTGCCCACTACACGCAAGACCCCGCTGAGATACTCGCTGCCATGAACCAGCGGCTGATCGGCCGCGGCAGCGGTTTTACCACCGCGCTCGTGATGCGCCTCGATCCCGATGGCGCCCTCACCGCCGCCAATGCCGGCCACATCGCTCCCTACGCCAACGGAAGAGAGTTGGAGATCGATAATGGCTTGCCTCTCGGGATCACTGCAGCGGCCACATACTCTGATTGCACGCTCCACCTTGAAGCGAACACCGCGCTCACCTTGCTCACTGACGGAGTGGTCGAAGCGCAGAATGCCAAGGGCGAGCTGTTCGGCTTCGACCTCGCCGCTCAAATCT
This sequence comes from Occallatibacter sp., assembly GCA_035263625.1. GTDB lineage: Bacteria > Acidobacteriota > Terriglobia > Terriglobales > Acidobacteriaceae > Telmatobacter. The sequence continues at coordinate 294,537 of DATFRB010000070.1, read as the reverse complement.
CCTTGAAACCCGCGCAGAACGTCGCCCAGGCCGCGCAGACCTTCGGCCAGCAGGACGACATCACCGTTCTCTCCCTGGCATTGGTTGTGGGCTGATAACCGTGGCCGATCAGTGCACCGCTCCCTCGGGCGCGTCGCTCTGCCCGGGTTTGTTCTTGCTCAGCATGAACGCGAGCAGGATCAGCACGACGCTCATCCATGAAAGCTCGATGTAGACGTCCTGGTAGCCCTGCATCTGCGCCTGCTGATTGAGCTGGTTGTAAAGCGACGCCATCGCGAGGCCTGCGGAGTTGGCGCTGCCGACGTTTCCGCCCAGGGCGCCGCTCAGTGCGTGGAGGTGCTGCTGATAGCCGGGGAGCCCGGCCTGAAGGTCGGCCTGGAGGTGCTGCTGGTGCCACGTGGCGCGGCTGGTGACCTGGGCATTGGTGATGGCGATCAGGATGCTGCCGCCGATGTTGCGCGCGAAGTTAATGAGCCCGGAGACCTGGTTGCTCTCTTCCTTCGGCAAGCCGACGTAGGCGGCGTTGGTAATCGAGATAAAGCAGAACGGCAGCGGGAGCATCTGGACGACGCGGAGCCATGATGCCTCGGCGAAGCTCATCTGCAGATTCGTGACGGCCGCCGCGTAGCGGAAAGTGAAGGTGAACAGGATGAATCCGCCGACGGCGAGGGTGCGGGCCGAGATGCGGCCGGTGGCGATTCCGGCCAGGGGCATGACCACGACGAGAGCGATGCCTCCGGCCGTAAGTGCGAGGCCTGCGGTGGTGGCGTTATAGCCGAGCAGCTCCTGCATAAACTGCGGCTGGAGGACGGTGTTGGCGTTGAGCACGCCGCCCACGAGCATCATGAGGAAGCAGCAGATGGCGAAGTTCTTGTAGCGAAAGAGGCGCAGGTTGATGATCGGCTTGTCGGTGTGCAGCTCCCATATGACCAGCGCCACCATGCCGCCGATGAACAGAACAGCGAAGAACTGGATAAAGCCCGATGAGAACCAGTCGTTCTCCTCGCCCTTGTCGAGCATGATCTGCATGCCGCCCATGGCGAGCGAGAGGAAGCTGAGGCCGAGGTAGTCCATGTTGCCGAGCAGTTTGGGGTTGGGCTTAATCCACGGCGGGTCCTCGACGAGGCGGGTGACGAGGACGAAGGCCAGCAGGCCGACGGGGATGTTGATGAAAAAGATCCAGCGCCAGGAGTAGTTGTCCGTGATCCAGCCGCCGAGCGTGGGGCCGATGGAAGGGGCCAGCACGGCGACAAGGCCATAGAGGGCGAACGCCTGGCCGCGCTTGTGCGGTTCGAAGGAGTCTGCCATGATGGCCTGCGCCATGGGCTGCAGGCCGCCGCCACCCGCGCCCTGGAGAATCCGGAAAATGATGAGCATGGGCAGGGTCGGCGCTATGCCGCACAGGAAGCTGGCAATTGTGAAGATGACGATGCAGGTCAGGAAGAACGTCCGCCGGCCCATGACGTTTGAGGCCCATGCGCCGAGCGGCAGGACGATCGCGTTCGAAACCAGGTAGCTGGTCAGCACCCAGGTGCCCTGGTCGATGCTGGCGCCAAGGCTGCCGGCGATATGCGGAAGCGCAACGTTCGCGATCGAGGTGTCGAGCACCTCCATGAACGCGGCCAGCGCCACCGTCGCGGCAATCATCCACGGATTGGCCCTCGGCTTCCAGCCCGCCTGCGGCGCTGCCGCCGTGACAGAAGCGCCCGGCCTGGCCGGCATCGCGGGTAATGTGGCTTCCGTTTGAGGCAAAAACTTCTCCTGGGAAAAATCTCAATACTATGGTGGCGAAATTTCAATTGGAAGAATTGCGATGTTATAGCTGTCGTTGGAGGTCTGCGCTTTTACTCCCGATCCGAGTCGTTCTTGGCTTTAGATTCAGCCGGCCGCCTCAGGGTTCATGCATTGTGCCCGGTCCCGGAATGTGGACCGGGCAAGGCCTGTTGTGCCACTTGGGGCAGGTTGAGAAAAGACAAAGGGGGGGATTGGGGAGCTGTTCTATTTCAGAAACAACAGCGGCTGGAGTTCCCTCGCGTAGGCCCGGCAATCCCGATTCCACGGGAAGCGCCCGTACTCGTCGCTCCAGAAGCACTGCATCAGCGGAAAGGGGTCGGTCTCGTAGAACCAGAGGGCGTAGCCCACGTGCTCTTCGTAGTGCCTGCGGTCGACTTCCTTGAAGCAGCACAGGTGCGGCCGGCTCAGGATGCCTTCGTAGATGTGGTCGGCCTTGAACCGCATCCCGTTCTTGACGTCGAGGCCGATCACGTTGACGGCGCGCATGCACGTGTCCAGCGGCAGGCCGAAAAGAATTATCTCCGGGTGGCCCAGCGAATGGAAAAACCCGATCGAATACGCGAAGTCGGGTCCGCGGTCCTGCTCGTGGGCCATCACCCCGGTAATCTGCCATCCGTCTGTGTGGATCTCCCGGAGCACCTTGGCGTCAAGCGCTGAAAGATCGTTCGCCTCTTCGAGAGACCGCGTCATGTTAGGTGAGAATATCGCGGAGCCTGATCCGGTTGCTCCAGCCTGATTCTTAATTGGCATGAGAGGGCTGGACGGCTCGGCCGCCGCGGGGGTGCCTCGCATCCCTGCGCAGCTTCCAGACGCTGAATGCCGCCCCCGCCAAGGTCAGAATCACAAAGGCCCAAAGTATGGCCGGCTGCCATTTGTCGAGGGTTTTGGACCACAGGTGGATGACCCGCCGCCCGTAGGTGATGCCGAGCCATCCCTCGAAGCCGTAGCGAAGGGCCCGCCCGCCGCCGAATGCGGTGAGAAATCTCTTCCACGACGCGCCCAGCGCCCCGGCCGCCAGCAGAAAGGGCCACAACGGGATCGGCGGCGGCAGGATCGCCGGCAGAAAAACCATCAGCAGGGGGTGCCTTTGGGACCACCCATGCATTCGATTCTTGAGCCGCGGCGGCACATACCGCTCGATCGCCTTCTCCCCGCCCTTCTGGCCCAGCCGCCAGGTCGTCCAGCCGCCGAGGACGCTCCCGACGAGCGCGCACGGCACAATGATCCAGGGGCTGCTTCGATGGCTGATGAGCCAGAGCAGCAACAGGTCGGTCGATCCCGGAATGGCGAGCGGAATGATGGACGCATCGATGAACGAAATGACGAATACGCCCGGCGCGCCCAGGTGCACCAGCCAGTGAAACGTCGCGTTCCTTTTACCAACCGGGGCGCCGCCTTGCCCAGCCAGACTTATCCAGAGAGCCACTTGAACTTAGAAGTGCATTTCCGCGCGGCGGGTGCTCGCGAGCAATTTCCCATCCGGCTTTCTGGTCCCTGGCCCCTGATCCATGGTCCCTGCCGCGCCTGTTTTACCCTAGTACCACATGCCTGACCCGCCCCAACGGTCTCCTCACCGCGGTCTTGAAGCCTTCGCTTTCCGGGATTTCCGGAGGTATCAGCTTGCGCGCGTGATGGTGATCCTGGGTGCGGAGGCGCAGGCCGTGGCGGTCGCATGGCAGGTGTATGCGATCACGCACCGCGCCCTCGATCTGGGATATACGGGGCTGGCGCTGTTTCTGCCGGGGCTGCTGTTTTTGCTGCCCGCGGGCCATGTGGCAGACCGGTTCGACCGGCGGCAGGTGATCCTGGTGTGCTACTCGCTGCAGGTGCTGTGCACCGGCGCGCTGCTTGCGCTCACCGCATCCGGGTATCACAAGGTGCTGCTGATTTACGCGGTGCTGTTCCTCGTCGGCACCGGCCGGTCATTCTCCGGGCCGGCCAGTTCGGCGCTCATTCCACACCTCGTTCCTGAGAAGCACTTCGTCAACGCGGTTACGTGGGGCGGGGCGATCTTCCAATTCGCAAACACCACCGGGCCGGCGCTCGGGGGGATCCTCTTTACGCTGCCGCTCGTTCACCTGTTCCCAAAGGAGGCTTCTTCGCGGGACCTTGCCGGCGGGGGCATCGTTTACTGCTTCACGCTCCTTACGCTGTTCTGGTTCCTCGTGCTCATCGGTTCGCTCCACGTCCGCCCCGGGCGCATGGAGCACCGCGCCGCGTCGCTGAAGGTTGTGCTTGCCGGTTTCCAATATGTGCGCCGGATGCCGATGCTGCTCGGCTCCTTTTCTCTCGACTTGTTTGTTGTGCTGCTTGGAGGAGCCGTCGCGCTGATGCCCATATTCGCAAGCGACATTCTGCACACCGGCCCGCGCGGGCTGGGCATGCTCCGCGCCGCGCCGGCCGTCGGGGCGCTGTGCACTTCGCTCTTCATGGCGAGATTCCCCCTGCAGCGCCGTGCCGGACCGCGGCTGTTTATATCCGTCGCCATTTTTGGAGCTTGCACTATCGTCTTCGGCCTCTCGCGCAACCTCGCGCTCTCGCTTGCCTCGCTTGCCGTTCTGGGCGCCGCCGACATGGTGAGCGTCATCATCCGCGGATCCCTGCTGCAGCTTGCCACGCCTCCGGCGATGCGCGGGCGCGTCTCGGCAGTCAACTCCCTCTTCATTGGCGCATCGAACGAACTGGGCGAGTTTGAAAGCGGCCTTACGGCGCAGTGGTGGGGAGCGGTCAGGGGCACGGTCATCGGCGGCATCGGCGCGCTAGCCGTGGCGGGCGTGTGGGCAGCGATCTTCCCGAGCCTGCGCCACGCCGACGAGCTCACCTCAGAGGCGCTGCTGCGCGACGCGCCGGCTGACGAGACGCCGGCCGAAGCAGACGCAACTTTGCTTTAAGCGGCTATTGCATTCTCAGCGAGCTTTGCCGGAGACCGTGTGAAGAACTGGAAACCGATCCTCATCTCGTTTGTCATTACGATCGCTATTGGCGGCATTTATCTCTTCACAGTGTGGCGCCATCGCCAGGAGCCGGGCGCCTCGCGGAATCAGCCTGCGGAGCCCGTCAAACCCGATGACCTTGCGGTGGTGCGGATGGAGTTTCCGCAGCACTTCGACGACGTCAAGGACCTCGAAGGCAAGAGCGTGTGGATGAAGAACGCTATTCGATGCCGTACTATCCGTACGCCGGCGGGCGCGTCGAGTGGCTCAAGCCTGCGGGCGTGATTCCTGCCGCGCAACGTCTCGACGCCGTCAAGGTCATCAAGGCGGCCGCTCCGGCCTCGGTGAATAACAATATCGAGCACGGCGACCGGCAGGTTCTGATCGTGTTTACATTGCCCGGAGCGAAAGAGCAGTCTGCGACTCCCGTTGGATTCATGGAAGGCTCGGACGAGCACTACTTCGACGACCTGCTCCTTTACTACGACGACCCTCACTCCATTTATTCGAACTGGCCGAAGGACACGTGGGCGTCGATCGATTCGCACCAGGTGAGGCCCGGCATGAGCGAACTGCAGACGCGAATGTCAATTGGAATGAAGGCGCAGTACGATGGGCAGACCGAGGGCGACCGCACGGTGGACTACGAAGTGAATGGGAAGCACATCAAAGTGACTTACCAGCACGACAAGGCGACCACAATCCAAAACGAATGAGCGGCCATGCGCGTCAAACGATAAACTGATCTTCAACCCTCGCGCTCGCTCGAGCGTGCGGAGCCGAAGTGCTCCTCCTTCCCCGGTACATCATCGAATGCCGGGGTTGGCCGGCAGCCAAATCGAACATCTTCGGGAGGCGAGCCATGAATATTCTGGCAAGCGATCTGCGGTATTCTCTCCGCCGGCTCGCAAAGGCCCGCGCGTTCTCCGCGACCGTCATCCTGATGCTGGCCTTCGGTGTCGGCGCATCCTCCGCGATGTTCTCGCTGATCGAGGGCATACTCCTGCGGCCGCTTCCGTTCAACGATCCCGGCCGGCTGGTTCAGCTCGGCGAGCACGTCGGCAACAACCCCGGCATCGGCACAACCGCGCGCGATATTGGCGCGTACGCGGTGCAAACGAATGCATTTTCATCAACGGGCGGCGTCACCGGCACGGCGTTTGAGCTCGGCGGCGGTTCGATTCCGGAGGTTATCCAGGCAGCGCGCATCTCCTCGAGCGTTTTTCCTACGCTCGGCGTGCAGCCGATTGCCGGCCGCGTCTTCACCCGGCAGGAGGAGGATGCTCGCGCGCAGGTGGCCGTCATCAGCTACGCCCTCTGGATGAACCGCTATCGCCGCGATCCGCACGTACCGGGCTCGACGATCGAGCTGAACCGCAAGCCGTACACGATAATCGGCGTCATGCCGCGGGACTTCGAGTTTCCCTTGCAGGCGGGGCGCATCAACCAGGCCCAGCTCTGGGTGCCCATGAGCCTGACTCCCGACGAGCTCTCTGACGCGAATGCCGGCGACTGGGCCTTCCAGATGGTTGCGCGACTGAAGCCCGGCGTCACCTTAGCGGAGGCTGCGCAGGACGCCGATCGCGTATCGCACCAGATCATGCGCAACTTTCCAGCCAACATGTCGAGCATCAACATTCGCGGCGATGTCGAACTGCTGAGCGAGGTCCTCACCGGCAACGTGCGTCCGCTTCTGCGCGTCCTGTTTGTCGCGGTACTGGTGGTGCTCCTGATCGCATGCGCAAACGTGACGATCCTCATGCTGACCCGCGCGGTGCGCCGCCACCGCGATTACGCCGTGCACCTCGCGCTCGGCGCGCGCCCTGGCGTCATCGTCCGTGAAACCATCGTGGAAGGATCGCTCCTGAGCCTCGCCGGAGGCCTGCTGGGGCTCGCGTTTGCAGCGGCCACGGTGCGCATCGCCGTGCGGCTCTGGCCGGACTTCATGCCCCGCGTCGACTCCATCCCGGTGGACTCGACGGTGGCGCTCTTTGCCGTCGGCGTCGCGCTCCTTACGGGAGCAGTGTGCAGCTTAGCGCCTGCCTTCGTCGCGCTGCGCGCCAACCTCATGCTCATCCTCAAGCAAAGCCCGGGTTCGGGCGCCGGCGGCACGGGTCACGCGCGTATCCGTTCCACGCTTGCAGTCGCCGAGATCGCGGTCGCTCTCCTGCTGCTTACGGTCTCGGGCGCATTCCTGCGAAGCTACCAGAAGATGCTTGCAGTGGATCCCGGCATCCGCCCCGAGCACGTCCTCGCGGCAGGCTACCAACTGCCCGCCGCGCAGTACGCATCCGACGCGGCGGTCAAGCAATTCAACCGGGCCGTTCTCGATCGGCTCTCGGCACAGCCAGGCATCGCCGCGGCCGGGATCGGCAACACGCTGCCTTCCTCGGGCAATTCCGGGCTCGCTGCCTATTCCGTTGAGGGAGAGCGCGTGGAGACCTGGAAGCTCCGGTTCGCCGGCTTCGGAGCCATCGATGGGAACTTCTTCCAGGCCCTCGCCATCCCGGTACTTGAAGGCCGCGCGTTCACCGCGAACGACCGCAGCGATTCGCCGCTCGTCGTCATCGTCAGCCAGTCGATGGCGCAGCACTCCTGGCCCGGGCAGGACGCCATTGGAAAGCGCATGCACGTCGGCAATCCGAACAAGGGATTGCCGTGGGCCACCGTGGTCGGCGTCGTGGGCAACACGAGAATCGGCGCCCGCGACCACCAGGGAAATGACCAGTGGTATGTGCCGATGCAGCAGCCCGCCATCCTCAACGGATTGGGATCGGCGCAGCCCGTAACCGTTCCCTCCGGCGGATTTATCGTCGTGCGCGCAGCGCTGCCGCCGGAGCAGATAATTGCCGTTCTGCGCGAGACTGTGGCGAAGATCGATCCGCTGCTGCCACTTGATCCCGTGCGGCCGATGACGGACTTCATCTCCACGATCGAAGCTCCGCGGCGCTTTACCACGCAGCTGATCGGCGGCTTCGCGCTTGCAGCGATCGCCCTAGCCTTCACCGGCATCTACGCCGTAATGTCTTTCGCCGTGTCGCTGCGCCGGCAGGAGATCGCGATCCGCATGGCCGTGGGCGCGCAGCGCGACTCGATCGCGCGGCTCATTCTCCGCTCAGGCGCGAAGCTCGCGCTGTTCGGCTGCGCCATCGGCATCGCGGCCTCAATAGCGGTGTCGCACTTTGTGCAGGCGTTCCTCTTCGGCGTGACCGCGACCAACCCGTGGATCTACTTCGCGAGCGCTCTGCTGATGATGCTGATCGCGGTGCTCGCGTCTATCCTGCCAGCCGCGCGCGCGGCGGCAGCCGATCCCGTGGGCATAATGCGGACAGTTCAATAGGGCAGAGGGCAAGACATCGTTCGCGTGCCTTTCGCGATCAACTGCTCACCGCTGCAGCAGATCAATTGGCTTCGAGAAGTCGGTCGCGCGGATGTGCCTGGCCAGAAGCGGATGCTGGCGCTGCATCGCGAGGAACATCTCCCACGCCACGCGCCGGTAGCTGAAGTGGCCGGCAGGCGCAGAGCGCAGCTCCGAGATGTATTGCGCCTCCGCAAAATCCATCTTGAAGAGGCACCGCACGCGCGTTGCCAGCGGCAGAACATACTTCGCGGTCTGCGATGCTTCGGGCGCGGAGCCTTCGGCGATCCGGGCTGCTGCGGCATGGGCGCTGTCCACGGTGCGCTGATAGTCGCCCACCATGCCCGCTTCGGCCAGGCCCGCGGCATCGCCGTACTCGGGCGTCTCGTAACCGTGCGCCGCCGTGAAAGCCTGCCGGATCTGCACGCAGCGGCGATGGCGGTGCATATCGCGGAACCCACCGACGTCCATGAGGATGTCGAACCGCAGGGCCGCCCCGGCATGGAAGGTGCGCAGTGCTTCGTCGTGGCTGCCGCGATGCCGCAGGCCGACTTCGATGATCTCGTTCACTCGCTTCTCGGGCAGCTCCGCGACAATTTCACGGACCTGGCGGTAGGGGTGGCAGCCCGCCCAGTAGACGAGCGAGGACGCGATCTCCACTTCCATCGACTCGGTGCGCTCCACCAGGTCCACAAGCGGCGCATCGGCCACCGGAACCTTTGCGAGGAGCTGATGCGCGAGTTGCTCGAGCAGGATGCGGGCTTCGATGCGATACGGATTCGGCTCGGCGTACTTGACCAGTGTGGGCGCCGTGCGCACATCGCGCGTGAGCATGGCGCCAGCCTGCGCGCCGAGGGCGGGATCGATCTTCGCAATCTCGGCCACAAGCGCCGAGCCGGCCTGGGCTGTCACGTTGAATGCCGGTGTGCTGGCGGCCTCGCGTAGCTTGCGGCCCAGCTCGCGGATCTCCGCCGTGCCGTAGGAGAGCAGCCGCGATACCTGGGTTTCGAGCGTGCGGGCATTCACGATCTGGCCGAGAGAGGTGTTGGTACCCAGCGGCAGCAGGTAGCGGGCAACATCGAACGCCCGCGCTTTCAGCGTGCGCTCGTAGGCCTCGGGCTTCATGTTGTCGGGGCGCGCCACGCGGTCCTTGAGGGCATCGAGGACCCCAGCGGAGGTGCGCTCATAAGCCGAGAACAGGTTCTCCATTGTGTCCGCGTAGAGCTTTGCCGACTCATGGTCGCGCCCAAAATCGGGGTAGTACCAGCCCGACTCGCGGAAATTCTGGTAGCGCGTGGACCGTTCCTGACCGTCCCAGCGCTGCTCGTCAACGAGAATGATGGCGGCCAGCAGGCTCAGCCGTTCTACGGCAAAGGCGACGTGCGCCAAATCGGCTATGGAGCGATGACCGTATTGAAAATAAAACGTATTGAGGAACTGTTCCGCACGCTGCGCGCTGATTTCTGCCAGCGACTCGCGCATCGAAAGCGCGGAGCGGGAATACTTGGCCATCGCATAGGCCAAAACTTCGGGATCGGCCCCGTGCACGGCGTAAACATCGGTCTGATTATGGGCGCCGCGCGGAAGAGAAGATTCACTGGACATGATTGTGTGCTCGCGACCAGAATACGACATGAGCGTGAAGATTCCCGATTCGAATTGGCGCGGCTCCGCGCCTGTCGATTACGCTTAGGTGCAGGATAGCCGGGAGCGCACAGGGCGATGCGTGAATTTCGGTTGAGGACGTCGCACAGGCCGCGGCCGCTGCCGTCAGGCCGCTGGGTGATGACCCAGCGCTGGAACGACCTTCTTTTCGCGCACTGGCCGATCCCCGCAACCGCGATTGCGCCGTTCATTCCCGAAGGCTTAAAGGTGGACATCTTCCAGGGTTCGGCATGGCTGGGCGTGGTGCCGTTCTGGATGGACAGCATCAGGATGCGCGGTGTGCCTCCGGTCCCCGGGGCGAACCGGTTTCCCGAGCTCAACCTGCGCACCTATGTCAGCGATGAACGCACCGGCACGCCCGGCGTGTGGTTTTTTTCGCTCGACGCCGGCAGCCTTCTCGCCGTGCTGTTTGCCCGCTCCTTTTTCCGCCTGCCGTATTACTGGGCCGACATGCGCCTCGAACAGCAGGACGAGCGGGATTTCCACTACGTGAGCAGGCGTCGCATGACGAGCCGCCCAGTAATTTTTCAGGCGCGGTACCGGGGGCTCGGCCCGACACGCCGCCTGGCCGAGAGCCTGCCCGGCAGCCTCGAATACTTCCTGACAGAGCGCTACTGCCTGTTCACCCGCGACCGCGACGGCCATCCAATGCGGGCCAACATCTACCACGTTCCCTGGCCCCTCGAAGAGGCCGAGGCCGACATTGAGCGCAATGATCTCGCCGATGCGGTTGGCATCAGCCTGCCGAACGTTCCGCCGGTTCTGCACTATTCGCGACGACTGGCCGTGTACGTCTGGCAGCTCGAGCGCGTACGTGCCGCACGGGGAGCACAGCGCATTCCTGCGACGGCAGTACCGTCTACATAGCCGCCCGGGCCTGAGCAAGTTGGGAGTTTTCCCTGCGCAGGGTCTTTGCGCCCAGCCAGATGAAGAGAACAAAAGCACCCGCGTCGAAGATCACCTTTCCGATCACATCGATGCGAGGCCAGCTCGCGATACTGATGTAGGGCATTGCCTGGCACGCCAGCGTCGCGCCCCATGATGCGCAGAACCGGTGCACATCGCTCCATGCGCGGCGGCTGGTCCACCATGAAAAGAGGGCGAACGCCAGCACGGCCCAGGCTGCTCCCGCGGCGAGAGCCTGGTTCGGCGCGACCCAGGGTTTCGGGATGAAGATCTGACTGATAAGCAGGAACCACGCCGCCCCCAGGACAAACGCGGCCAAGCCTGCAAGCCACGCTGGAGCGGTGCGGCCACCGGCGACTGGATGGCCGACATTTCGCAGCAGATAGGTTAGGACGATGAGAGCAAGAATCGCCGCGAATCCGCTCGCCAGAAACGCCAGCGGCGGGTGATAGGGCGCCGCACCCAGGCGCGGCCGCGCCTGTTGGGTCCAGCCGTACCAGGCAATGCGGCACCCGATCAGGAAGAGAACCGAGCTCACGATCCACCCGCGCATGCGCAGCCAGGGTAGTTCGCGACGGGCTTGAAAGATAAGCTCGGTGACCTGCACTGGGACTACCACCACCCACACGCTCTCGAATCCCAGCATGAAGAGGAGATAGACGAGGTTGATTCCACCCATGCGGCCGTAGTCGGCATGCGCTCCTGCGAATGGGAGGGGGGCTATGGATGTCTGCTGGATGAGGAACTCCTCGGCGATCGACAGGCTGAGTCCAAGAAGCAGCAGGCTGACCCCTCCCGCCTTCCAGCGCCGGACGAGCTCACGGCAGAGCAAAGCGCCTACTCCCCAGACCATCATTTCGGGGATGAGCACGAAAAGGATGCTGGTGCGGGTGGATCCGCTGAGCACTTCGGCGATAACCGGAGCGAGGGCGACGAGGGTCCAGATGGGGCCGGCAAAGCGCTGGCGCGATGTGGCCGCGGGAGTTGCACTGGTGGCGACTTCTGAAGTCATTGCTTTGTCCTTTCTGCCTTCGATTTCGGTTCGGCGGCGCGCGCGCGTTCCGCCTGGGTTTCGGCGAGAATCTGCTCGACGTTCCATTCGAGCCGACCGGCGCGGAGGTCCTTCTCCAAGCCGCGCACCCAGGCCAGTTCGGCCTCGAGCATCGCGGTAAGGTATTGGTTTTCGATCAGATGAATGCGGGGGAGGAATGTGGCAATGCGGGACAGGTTCGCGACCTCAGCGGCGATCTGGGACTCGAGGACCTGGGCACGCTCCGCGAGTTTCTCGGCAGCCTCGGCGGGCGGCAAGTAGACGAGGAAGCTCATGGAAGCCATGAACTCGGACGACCCCCGGCGCGGTTCGGCGACCATGCGGCGAAGCGTCTCCACCATCGCCTGCTTCCCGGTTTCGGTAATCCTGTAGATTGTCCGTTCAGGTCGTCTGCCGTTGCGTCCGGTGGCCTCGATGGCGATGAGGCCTGCCTTCTCGACGCGGGCGATGGCGTGATAGAGCGATCCGCGCTTGAGCGCGAGGATCTCGTCCTTGTGGCGCATTCGCAGGAGGCTCTGCATCTGGTAGGGGTGCATTGGCCCCTCACGGAGGAGGGCGAGTACGGCGAGTTCCCAGATTCCCAGTTCGAGGGCCATATAGTTCAATTGAACTATATCACTCGAAGTAATCAATGCAAAGGTTTTTCTATTGGTCGCGAGGGCCCGCCTTCGGCGTGAAGCGCCCTTGGCCGGAATCCCTATAATGGCCTTTGGAATGTGCGGCTGCCCGGGGTGGGGGTGGCGCCGGAGAGTGACGGGAGATGGCGAATCTGCACGGAAGAGTTGCGCTGGTTACCGGCGCGTCGCAGGGCATAGGACGGGCGTGTGCGCTGGAGTTGGCGCGTGCAGGGGCCACCGTGGCTCTCGCGGCGCGGAACGAGGCGAAGCTGGCCGAGGCCGCAGCCGAGATCGAAGCCGCGGGGGGCCAGGCAGCCGTCTTCGCGCTCGATGTAGCCAGCGAGGAGTCGATCAAGGCCGGCGCGAAGGCCGTGCTCGACAGGTTCGGCAAGGTCGAAATCCTCGTCAACAATGCCGGGATCACCCGCGACGACCTTGCCATGAAGATGAAGCGCGCGGACTGGGACGATGTGCTGTCCACAAACCTCACCGGAGCCTTCCTGCTGGCCCAGGCAGTGATGCGCCCCATGATGAAAAACCGCTGGGGAAGGATCATCAACATCACCAGTGTGGTGGGCCGTACCGGCCAGACCGGGCAGGTGAACTACGCGGCGAGCAAGGCCGGAATGATCGGCATGACGCGCTCGCTGGCCCGCGAACTAGCCTCGCGCGGCATCACGGTGAACGCGGTGGCTCCCGGATACATCGAGACCGCCATGACCCACGTGCTGAGCGAAGAGCTGCGCGCGTCGATGCTGGCGTCGATTCCGCTGGGGCGTGCGGGCACGGACCGGGACATCGCGAGCGCCGTGGCATTCCTCGCCTCAGATGACGCCTCGTACATCACCGGACACGTTCTCGACGTGAACGGCGGCATGTTCATGGGGGGATAAAGCGCACCGTTACCATGGGCAGGTCAGGGCAGCGGCCCCAGCGCCGATAAGAACGTTGGGAAATCCTTATGTCCACCCGTGGAACCGATCTCGCGCTCGCCGGCCGGGCAGCGACAGAACCGGCTGCGCCAGTACGCTACCTGGCGCGGCAACCCATTCTCGATCTTCGCGGCAGGATGCACGGCTATGAGCTGCTGTTTCGCTCCGGCCCCGAGAACTCGTTCGACGGCGAAGGCGAACATGCCACGCGCACGATGATCGACAATACCGTAGTCTTTGGCGTGCGCAAGCTCGCTGGAGGGTTTCCGGCGTTCGTCAACTGCACCGCGGAGTCGCTCACCAGGGACCTTGTAGAAGCTCTTCCGCCTAGCATGTCGGTACTCGAGATTCTTGAAGACATTGAGCCGACGCCGGGGATTCTCGCCGCATGCCGGCGCCTCAAGACCGAAGGGTTCCGGATCGCGCTGGATGATTTCGTGTACCGGCCGGAGCTCGAACCGCTGCTCCAAATCGCGGATTACATCAAGATCGACTTCAAGGCGACTAGCGCAGCTTCGCGCAGGGATTCGAGGTCGCGGCTGGGAGACTTCAGGGGGGCGCTCCTCGCCGAAAAAGTGGAAACACGCGAGGAGTACGACCAGGCGCGAAGCGAGGGGTTCTCGCTCTTCCAAGGGTACTACTTCTGCGAGCCGACGATGATGGCCCAGCGCAACATCCCGGCCAACCACGTGATTCACCTGCAACTGCTTGAGATTCTGGATGAGCGCCCGCTGAACCTGAGGCTGGTGAGCGAGTTGGTGAAGCGCGATCCATCGCTCACCTATCGGCTTCTGAGGCTGGTGAACTCCGCGGCAGTTGGAATGCGGCAGGAGGTCAGTTCGATACAGGCCGCGCTGCTGGCAATCGGCGACGATCTGTTCCGCCGGATCGCGATTCTGGCGATCGCGAGCGAGATGAACGCAGGTCAGCCCGATGAGATCCTGCGGATGGCGTTTGTGCGCGCGCGCTTCTGTGAGCTGAGCTCTTCAGGATCCTGGCTCGACGGGATTGAGCAGTACCTGGTGGGGCTGCTTAGCATGCTGCCCGCGATGCTGCAGTCGCGGATGGACGAGGCGATTGCCGACCTGCCGCTTCGGGCACCGCTGCGCGAGGCACTCCTGGGGGTCCCTACGCCGGCCCGCTATCCATTGACATGGCTGGAATTTCAGGAGCACGGGGATTGGGAGCGCTGTGACGGATGGGCGCGCGAGCATGACCTGGATAGCGAGCGGCTGACCAGTAATTTCACCGAGGCGGTGGTTTGGGCGGACGATATCATCTCGTCGGTGCTGTGAACCGATAGCTTTCAGCTCTCAGCCATCAGCTTTCAACCGTCGGCCGTTCGTTATCACTGACTCAGTGGAGCCGGCGGCTGAGGGCTGGTAGCAGCCTCATTGCGGTGGCGGGCCGGGGCGGCGGGCCGGGCCTCCCTGGGCCGGCGGCATCATTACGCTGACAGAGGTGGCGACGAACTGGCCGCTTTTGAGGGCGCCCTCTACGCGGACGTTGTCGCCGGGCTGGATGTCGGCCAGCGTGATGGGATCGCGGCGGCGGCGGAAGCTGGTGTTCTCGTCGGCCACAAAGGAATGGGCGGCATTATCGACCTCGCTCTGGAGCGTGACGGTGGTGTCGTTGACGCCCGTGACGCGGCCCATGAGCCAGGTCTTGCCGAAGTTGGCGCGCATCTCTTCGAAGCGTTTGGCGGTCTCAGGATTGAGCTGCATGACCACCATTGCGCCGATGGATTTCCCGGCCTGGTCGACTTCGCCCATGGCAGTGATGGCGTCGCCCACCTTGATGTCGGCGGCCTTGATGGGTGTCGGAGGATTGGTGCCCATGCCCATCCCGCGGCCTTCGCCCTGGCCGCGGCCTTCCCCGGAGCCGGCGCCCTGCCGGACTTCGGCGCCTGCGGGACGCGGGGACTGCTTCATGACGCGGGTGTTGGCGCTGTAGTGTACGGTCCACGTCTCGCCGGCGTCGTTCTTGACGGTGTAGTGGTCGGAAGAAACCTCAGTGACGGTGCCCATGACACTGCGGCCCATCATTCCGCCGCCGCGCCAGCCTCCTCCCCCGCGGGGACCAGCGGGCTGGGCTCCATTCTGGCCGTCCTGATCAGGGCTTTGCGTGGCTTGGGAGGATGAAGGCGGTTGCTGGGCAAGGGCGGCGGCGCCAACCGCGACAGCCAGCGCGACGGTGGAAAGAAGGCGAAGTTTCATGGCAGCTCCAGCTTATCCAAACCCAATTCCAGCTTATCCAATCCCATAGACGCAAACCATGCGAGAGTAGACGACATCTTGATGCGGAACGATTCCCTGGTTTGCCGGAGCCTGTGTGCTGGAGTCCGGCGGGAGTCCGCAGGTATGCTCGAAACTGCCGTTGGGCGGCAGCGGGAGGAACGAACGCCCTGAAGGTGACGCTCAGCCTCGGTTCGCAGTCGTTCCAGAGGCAGCTTGCCGTGACGCTGGCAAAGCGCGGCATGCTGGCCAGAGCACTTTCGTTCGGGCTGGATGCGGAGATCCTGGACCCAGACAGCGAAGGAGAGCTGAGGCTTGTCCGGCGCTACCGGCACTACCGCCTCGCCAACCGCGTGATGTGGGCGGCGTGGAGAAGGCTTCCCCTGACCAGCCGATCGCGGCATCTTCCCATCGTGATTTCGACCGCCTACTCGGACTGGCTGCTCTCGCGCGGACTTCCGCACTGCGACCTGTTTCACGGATGGACGTCCCTTTGCCGTGCAGGGCTGCCGCAGGCAAAGCGCCACGGGGCCGTGACGCTCGTCGAGAACCCGTCGATGCACCCCCGCGCGTGGCAGAATGCCGTGCTCTCAGAGTGCGAAGCCTGGGGAGTGCGGCCACGCGACTGCCGCGGGCTGCTGCCCGAGCCGCTCATCCGGCGGATGGAGAGCGAGTTCAAGCGGGCGGATTTTGTGGTTGTTCCGTCGGCAATTGCGGCAAGGAGCTTCGAGTGCGCGGAAACGGCCGCGAAGCCGCTGGTGGTTCATGCGGGGATTGACGCGAATTTCTTCAGGCCCGCGGATGGCAGGCGGGACGACAAGACATTCCGTGTTGTGTATGCAGGGCGCGTGGAGCTGGCCAAGGGAGTGGTCTACCTGCTGCAGGCGTGGAAGAAGCTGGCGCTGCACGGAGCGGAGCTTGTGATGGTGGGCGAGGTGGCGCCGGAGATGGGCGAGCTGATCCGCGAGTTCGCAACCGGGAACGTGCGGTTCGAAGGATTGCTGCCTGCGGAGCGGCTGGCGGAGGCGTATCGAACGGCGGACGTGATGGCGTTCCCGTCAGTGAATGAAGGCCTGGCGCGGGTGCTGCTCGAGGCGATGGCGAGCGGGCTGCCGGTGGTGGCAACCGACTGCTCAGGCGCGGAGGATTGCGTGACGCCGGGAGCCGACGGGACGGTGGTTCCGGCGCGCGATGCGGATGCGCTGGCGAAGGCGCTCGAGTGGCACTACGAAAACCGCGAGGCTACGAGAGAAATGGGAAGAGCCGCGCGGGCGAAGATCGAGGGCGGGTTCACGGTGGAGCACTACGAGGAGCGGATGATCCGGACGTATTTCGAGGTGGCTAAGAGGCGATGAGCGCAGGATCGAGGTGCGTGCGCGGCGGATTTCAAGCCGGGTCAAAAAAGGTGCAAAAAAACGGTCCAACAGCGGCGTTTTTTGCACTTTTTGAAATTGATTTAAGTTATTTATTATCAGCTTGTTATCCATTTACGTCTGTTTTTGACCTCAACATTCTAAAGGGGTTACGGGAGGGGGGAGGGGGGTATGCATTTTTCGGGTGGCCGGAGCCGCTTTTTTGGGCGCTCGTAGAAGGCGATTTCGGCGCGTAATTCGTTGCAAAGCCTCTCCAAATTGAGTTCTTCACCAAGCTGTGAACCGCGTTCTCTTCCTCGCCTGGCTTGGGGGTAAAAGCAAAACCCCTCGGGGAGAGGCGCTCCGCGAGGGGACTTTTTTCTGCTCTATTTTTAAGGCTAGCAGGTTCAGAGAGTGAATCGGCCAACTGCGGAGGGTTTATTCCCGGAGTTTTTCCACAGGGCAAAGTCATGAATGAAGGCTGTTTGTGGGGATTTCAACATTTGCACAGGCAGGAGGGAGTGCTTGACAGGATTTCTCGGGGTGCATGAGAAGTGGCGCAGGGGTCTGCCGCAGGGACACGCCGCGAAAGCCATCGCCGGCGACTGCCCTACTGCACCGTGAGCGCCACTGTGCATTGGGTCGTGACCGACCCCGAACTGCCCGTCACCGTGATTGTGTAGCTTCCGGCAGTGGTTCCGGCGATGCCGCCGCCACCACCACCGCCGCCGCCAGTGGAGCCGCCACCGCCACAGGAGGCCACGGCGCCCAGCGTCAGGGCGATTGCGATCATTCCGAGCAGCGCTTTCCAGCCCTGCCTGCGCCCGGGGACCAGGATCACGAGAAGGCAGGCCAGCACGCTGCCGGCCCGATACCACGGGATCCGCGCGCCGCCCGGCGGCTTCATGCCAGCCGTAGAGGCTGCGGTGGTGGCGATGGTCATTGTCGCGGTCGCAGCGCTGGTTCCTCCGATGTTCACGGGCGTCGTACTGCCGAAGCTCACGGTCGGCAGGTACTGCGCGCCCTGCGGGCTCGACGTCACGGCCGCCGTGAGGGCGACGGAGCCCGTGAACCCTCCGCCGGGCGTGACCGTGATGGTTGAAGTGTTGCCCGTTGTCGCACCGGGAGCCAGGCTCAGAGCCGTCCCCGCCATCGCAATCGTGGGATTCGCCGGAATCGTCTCCGTCCCGCTCACCGGGATGTTCACCGGAGCGGTCAAGTTGCCGGCAGTCACGGTCACGTTCTCAGTCAGCGGCACGCTGGCGCCCAGTGCGCCCGTAGCCTGCGGCGAAAAATCGATGGTCAGCGTGCAGTTCGCGCCCTGTGCGAGCGCGCCGGCCTTGCAGTCGCCCGTTGTCCCGCCAGCCTCCGGAAAGTCCGCCGGGTAAGTTACCGCCGAGATAGTCAGCGCCGCGTTGCCGTTGTTCGTCAACGTCACCGCCTTCGGGCTGTCCGTGCTCGTTGATCTCCAATTCGTCGTGGCGAACGCCAGCGCCGGCGCGCTGGATGCATTCAGTTCGGTGATCCCGTTCTTCACTCCGGACACGTACACGTTGCCAAGGCTGTCCACCGCTACGCCGGTAGGGTATGCTTCGCCCGCCGGCAGCGTCGCGGCGGAATAGCTTCCGTCGCTCTGCGGTGTCTCTTTCAAGACCAGGCCGTCCCCTACCTCGTCGTTTGTCGCCACGTAGACATTACCAATCCCATCGACTGCGACGCTTTGAGGCGGCCCTCCTTTGGGCTTCGCAATCGTTGTCCACGTGTAGCCGCCGCCGGCCGGGGTCCCCTTGAACAGGTTGTTCCCAAGCGCGTCCCACTCGCCGACATACAGGTCTCCCGCACCGTCGACCGCTACACTCGTCAAATTGGGCGCCGCATAGGCTAATGAGGGCAGATTGTCGATGGTGCTCTGCACATAGGTCCCCTGCGAAGGCGCCAGCTTGAACACAGCGGCTGCATTCAGCCCGGTTGCCCCCGCAACGAAGACGTTTCCTGCCCCGTCCACGGCCATTCCTTGAGCCACGAGCATCCCGTATCCGAGGCTGGCAGTAATATATCCGCCAGCGGACGGACTAACCTTGTACACTCCGCCCGTGTACTGCGTGTTGTCAGTCACGAAGAGGTTGCCGGCACCGTCCACTACTACACCGCTGGCGTGGAAGCCTTCTGTTGGTATGGTTGTCCGCGTATACACGCCGTTGTTCGGCGTCAGCTCGTACAGTAAGCCTGCGGCGACTACATAGATGTTCCCTGCGCCGTCGACCGCGACCCCGAACGGGTAAAACGTGGAGGTGCTTGCCACATTCACGTTCGTCGCCGGCATGAACGCCGCCTGCGGCCCCACGCCCATGCCGTGAAGATACCCCGTGCCGAAGACCCTGCCGCCGCCATCGGTCAACACCACCGCCCCATACCGCGATCCCGGAGCTGTAGGCTTGAACACTACGTTCACAGTGCAGGCGTCGCCGGCCGCATAACTGTGGCCCAGCGTGCAGGTGCCTCCGTCCGCGCCCTGAAAATCGAGGTTTGGCGCCCCCTGGGTCAACACAGCGATTCCGCCAAGCGTCTCTGCCGCGGTGAAGGTAATGTTCAGCGGCGTGGAGCTACCCGCTGTTCCCAGGTTCTCCGTGCCCAGATCTTCGTTGCCAAAGTCCTTCACACCCTGCGCCGGCACCACGCTCAGCGTAAGCGGCTTTGAACTCACCCCCGGGTAGTTCTCGTCGCCGGAGTAGTTCGCGCTGTACTGCGTCGTGCCCACCGCCAATCCCGAAAGTGTATATGCAGCCTGGCTGTTGCTCACCGGCACGTTGGCCAGCAGCGTCCACGCGTTGTTGATCAATTGGTTGAAAGCCACGGTTCCGGTGGGTGTCACCACTCCTGGCGCTGTGAGGGTAACCGTCAACGTGACCGGCTGGCCCTGGATGCCGGGATCCGCTGAAGCCGCAAGAAGCGCGGTCGTATCGGGCTCGGCTACCAGGCCCGACACCGGAATCATCTCGGAGTTGCCCAATTCCGCCGGCGCATCCGATGTCAGCGCCACGTTTTCGTTCAGGCTGTTAAACACCTGCCCATTCATCGAGGCCAAGGGATAGAACTCAATCGAGGCCAGGCAGATTTGGCCTGTCGGCAGGTTCATCCCCGCCGCACACTCACCGTCCACGGTCGCGTTTGCCGGGAGATGAGTGTCGTTGCTCTCCGGAGGCCCTTGCGGAAAGTCCGGCGGGTAGCTCACCGACTTGAATGCCAGAGGCTCATTGCCAACGTTCATAAGGCCGTATTCCGCAATGGTCCCTGAGTTCACGCCCAGTGTCGCGTTTCCCGCGGCGGCCGCTACCGGCGTCGCCGCCATGTACGCCTGCACGGTCCCAGCAGTCTGGTAGGACTGGTACACGGTTCCCGCACCATCCACTGCAAGTCCGAGCAGCGGTGTGACAACGGAAAAGTTGTTGATTTTTCCAAGGCCGAGATCCACCTGCTTATAACTGCCGTTCGACGCCAACTCAACGAAAACGTCGTTCGGGCACGTCACATAAACATTGCCCGAACCGTCGACCGCTATTCCTTCGACATTGGCAGGAAGCGTGTCCAACACCCGCGGCGCGCACGCCGATACGCAATTCGAGATTTCGAGAATCTGCTGCGACGGCCCCTCGGTGGCAAACACGTTGCCCGCCCCGTCCACCGCCACCCCCACCGGCTGGTTCAATTGGGTGGCGAGCTCCACCACGGTGTAGCCTGACGCCGTTCGTTGCGCCTCGACCACCCGCTGGTGAAAGTAATCCGCGATGTACAGGTTCCCGACCGCATCCACCGCAATGCCCTGCGGCTGCGACAGGCCAGCGATTGCCAGGTCCACTTGCGCATAACCCGCGACCGTCGGCACATCCATCACCACGCGGTTTTGCGTTGCATCTGCGATGTACACATTTCCCGCGCCATCCACGGCTATGCCCGTTGGCTCATTCAGGCCGTCCTGCGCCAAGATGTTGGTTCCGATCTGTGTCTGCGTCCACGTGCCTCCCGGCTCTGGCGCCTCCTTGTACACGTCACCTGACAGCGGGCACGTGAGGTACACATTCCCCCGCGCGTCAACCGCTACGCCCCCCACATCAGCCGAAACGGGAGCGCCATTGGACTTCATGCCGCACACGCTGATCCCGATGTAGGCGAAGGCGCCTCCGGGATAGAACCCCACTTGCCCAGCCAGCCCCGTCCCCATCACATACGCCGTTCCCAAGGGATTCCCACTCGCGTCCGCCAGCACCACAGCGCCCATCCGCTGGCCGGCGTACTGCGGTGCGAACTTTACGTTCACCGCGCACGTCGCTCCCGCCGCATAGGGAGTGCCGACCGCGCAAGCGTCGCCGCCGGCGTCGGTAAAATCCAGCCCCTCGATGCCCTGTGTCACCACCTTGATCTGCGCGGGAGTCCCGGCGGTTGCGACTATTACTGTCACCGGGGCCGTGACGCTGGAGCCGACCTTTAGATTCCCCAGGTTCGGGGTTGTGGCCGTTTGAGCGGAGGCGGTGGCCGCCGCCATCAGCCCGGCCAGGGCGAATCCAATTAAGCCCGGGCCAATTGAGCCCAGACCCGCCAGCCTCCGCGTTGCCGGCCCGGCGCCCGCACGGGCACCCGCACTTGTATAAGCATTGGGTAACATAACCAAATCTCAATTCACTGGAAGGAATCGCCTCATGTTAGCTGATCCCTGGAGGATTTGACAGGCGCGCGTGCGGATGGGCGGGGTGGGGGGAAGCGCCACCAGCAGATTCCCTGCGGGAAGGACAGAAAGAAGAGCAAAGGCACGGGGCACAGCGGCGTTGGTTTGACTCTAGGGTTCGAGGAGGGCGCGGGCGGCCCAGAGCGCGGGGGCCTGGCCGTGGAAGTCGCCGGTCTTGCGCGCGCGGGCTAGGTAGTAGTCGTAGCTGTTCTGCTTGCCGGTTCCCTCGCAGATGCTGGTGACGTCGCCGTTCTGGTCGACGAAGCCGGCGATGGCGATCCAGGCCTTGCGGGCGACGGGGCCATAGGTATCTTCAGCGAGCCAGCCGCGGCGGACGCCTTCGATCATGGCGAAGGCGAACATGCCGGTGGAGGAACTTTCCTCCCACGATTCGGGCCTGTCGATCAACTGGCGCCATGTGCCGTCGGGGTTCTGATCGCGCATGAGCTCGGCCATCATCTTGCGGTAGGCGGCGAGGATTTCTGCGCGCGCGGGGTGAGTGGGCGGCAGGGAGACCAGCATCTCCGCCATGCCGGCGGCGACCCAGCCGTTGCCGCGGCCCCAGAAGAAGGGCACGTCGTCGGCGTGATAGAAGAGGCCGTTGGGCTGCTGCAGCTTGCGCAGGTAGGCGGTCATTTCGAGGGCGGCGCGGTCGAGGTAGCGGGAGTCATGGGTGGCGCGGAAGGCTTCGAGCTGGAGGATGGTGAGCATGTACATGTCGTCGATCCAGAAACGCGTTTCGCCGGAGAGGCCGTCGGGGCGGGGATTGCTCCACTGGCGGTCGGCGAAGCGGAGGCCTGAGCGGCGCAGGGCATCGTCGCCGGTTTCGATCGATATTTGAAGCGCGATGATGCCGAAGATCTCGTAGTCGACGTGTTCCTTGTCGGGGACGAGGCGGTTCATGGGCGGGCTTTGGAGCGGCTCGAAGCGCGCCTGAAGCTGGCGGGTGAGCGCGGAGTCGCGCGTGGCCTCGGCGTAGGTGAGGGCCCCGTACCATGCGCATGCTTCGGGGTAAATGATGGGATCGAGGTGCTGACTCTGGATGAAGCGAGCGGCGAGCTTGTCGCCTACGGTTTTGGGATCGGCATTCGCGGGCCAGTTCTGGAAGTATTTCTGCTGGGCGGAGGCGGTTAGGGTGAGGCCGAGGCTCAGGATACAGAGCGATGCAATGCGCCGATTCATCATTGTGTTCGTCCCTCGTGAGCGGTTGCACATCATTTTGCCCGTTGCCATTCTCAAAGTCTCTATGAAACGATAGCTTGCCGTTCCCACCGCAAACGCACTGGTATTGTTGCTCTGTTTTTTCCCATGCGATGTCACCCGGAGGATTTTTCTGCCATGTTAACCAGCAGTACGATCGAACAGCTGCCCGACGGCAAGGCTGTAATCACACTGACCGGCAGGTTGAGCGCCGGCTCTTCGCTCAAGGTTCTGGACTCCCAGGTTCAAAACCTCATCGATGGCGGTTTGCTCCACCTGGTATTGGATATTTCGGGCGTGGATTTCGCCGACAGCGCCGGCCTGGGATTGTTGATTCACACGTATGGACGCCTCAACGAGAAGCAGGGCACGATCAAGCTGAAGGGCGTACAGCCGCAGATTGCTGAGCTGCTGCGGCTGACGAAGCTGGATACATTCCTGAAGGAGTAAACCCTCTTCACTGCTGGACGGCGCCGCCATGGGCCCCGAGCGGCGTGAGGTAGACGCCCTGCGAGGCCATCATCTCCTGAAAGGCGGGAACGTCTTTGAGGCTGGCAAATTCGGCGTCGTTGATGATCTTTTTCGGCGTGGTGAAGCCCTCATTGAGGGCGAGGCGGAGGTACTCGATGGCGCGCGCCTTCATGCCGGCGCGCATGCAGCCCTTGGCCATGTAGTAGTTCATGGCTCCGCGGTCCTGGAGGGTGCCGGGGTTCTCGATGCGCACGCTGCCGGAGTGGTCGAAGATCTGCGGATCGAGCTTGAGCGCCTGCTGATAGGCGTCCCAGCCCTTCTCGTACTTGCGCTCCGCGAGCAGCGCGGTGCCGAGGTTCTTGTGGAACAGGGCAGACTGCGGATCGAGCTTGAGCGCCTTGCGGTATGACTTCTCGGCAGTCCTGTACTCTTTTTCCGCCATGTAGATGGAGCCCATGTTGTTGAGTACGGTCGCGTTTTTGGGGTCGATCCTGAGGGCGTTGTGGTAGCAGCGCGCGGCCTGCGAGTTGTCGAACATGAGCTGGTAGGCGACGCCCATCTTGTTCCAGGTGTCGGCGGAGCCCTGCGGCGCCTTTCTGTACTCCTCGATGGCGGCCTGGTAGCGCTGGTGGGCCATGAGGGAGTCGGCTACCTGTTCGGGGGTGGGCTGGAACGGCGTGATGACGACGTTCTGGTGCGCGGGTTGTGCGGGATGCTCCGGATCAGGCGCCTGGGAGGCGGGAAACTGATCAGGCGAAGGAAGCTGGGCGGGATTCTGGACAGGATTCTGGATGGGGCGCGGGACAGGAATCTGACCAGATGCCCCGCCGAGGGCTATCGCGGCCATACAGGCTATCGGCCAACTCGTTGAGTTGATTCGATTCATAATTCCCTCCTCGAGGAGCGAAGGAATCTGGCTCGTCTCGCGGCGCGCCTCCGTGTGTACCCGAAATTAAACCACTAAATCGGTCTCTCCGCTACTCCCCGTTCGATGCGGCATCCAATGTTGCTGATACGCCCGCTACCTGTTGCAGACTGATGAACCGGGAAAAGGTGAGGAGCGTTGTTGCGACACGGCCTGGATAAAGGAGTTACCGGAGTGTGGGCGCGGCGTTCTGGAGTACACTCTGGAAACACACGGGAGGCTGCATCGTGAGCATGACCACCACCACCCCAATGACCCCGTCAGCTCCTGCGGCCCTGACCGAACGCTTTCGCGCGACCCGGCGGCGAACGGCTGCCCTCTGCGAGCCGCTTACTCCTGAAGACATGATGGTGCAGTCGTGCGCGGAGGCGTCGCCCGCGAAGTGGCATCTGGCGCATACGGCGTGGTTCTTCGAGTCGTTTGTGCTGCGGGAGTTCCTGCCGGGGTACAAGCCGTTTCATTCGGACTTTATCTGGCTGTTCAACAGCTACTACGAGACATTTGCGAAGTTCCCGGAGAAGCGGCTGCGGTCGTCGTTTTCGCGGCCGGGGCTCGAGGAGATTTTGCGATTCCGAGCGCACGTGGATGAGGGCGTGGAGCGGCTGATGGAGCAGGGGCCTGCACGCGAGGCGCTGGAGCGCATCGAACTGGGTGTCAACCATGAGGAGCAGCACCAGGAGTTGCTGCTCACCGACATCCTGCATGCGTTTTATACGAATCCGCTGCGGCCGGCGTATGAAAAACAGGGATCAGGGATCAGGGACCAGGGATCAGGGATAGATAAAACGGTAAAAAGCTATAGATATGCGGATGCTCCGAAAGCTGAGGGTGAGCAAGCTCTCGGGCAGCCCAAGTTTCTGAGGTTTGAGGGCGGGGTGCACGAGGCGGGGCATGCGGGCGACGGGTTCTGCTTCGACAACGAGTTGCCGCGGCACAAGGCGTGGCTCGAGCCCTATGGGCTTGCCGAGCGGCTGGTGACCTGCGGCGAGTATGCGGAGTTCATGAAGGACGGAGGGTACCGGCGGCCGGAGCTATGGCTGAGCGATGGCTGGGCCGCGGTGCAGAGCGAGGGGTGGAATGCGCCGCTCTACTGGTCGAGCGGCAGCGGGGAGTGGACCGTCTTTACGCTGCGCGGCGAGATGCCGCTGAGCGCGATGAAGAATGTGCCGGTGAGCCAGGTGAGTTTTTACGAAGCCGACGCCTACGCGCGCTGGGCGGGATTCCGGCTGCCGACGGAGTTTGAGTGGGAGGCCGCGGCCGAGGGGCGGAAGATTGCGGGGAACCTGCTGGATTCGGGGTGGCTGATGCCGGTTGAGGCGAGCGAGATGGAGGAGAACGCGCCGTCGAAGCGGCCTGCGAAGGGCAAGGCGCTGCTGCCGGAGTCGCCGGTGGCATTTGCGCGGCCCTGGCAGCTCTTTGGCGACTGCTGGCAGTGGACGGCATCGGCGTATCTGCCGTATCCGGGGTTCCAGGCGCTGCCGGGGTCGCTGGGCGAATATAACGGGAAATTCATGAGCGGACAGATGGTGCTGCGGGGAGGGTCGTGCGTGACTCCGGCGCCGCACATTCGCTCAAGTTATCGAAATTTTTTTGCGCCCGGAACTCGCTGGCAATTTTCCGGAATCAGAATGGCTAGCTGGTAACTCCAATAGTGGCGAGTTAGCCCGGCGGGCTGGAAACTAGCCGAGCAGGCTGGAAATTCGGGCGGGGCGGAAACTTTAATCCCGCGAGACAGCATCTTAGGTCTGGGGTCTTTTGAGGGGCGGCATTCTGACCCGGACTTACTGGAACGAGCCCTCACGATCAAGTTACGACGATCCGGCATGACGACGACAACTTCGCTTCCCCTCAGCAGCACAAAACTCGATGGCCACATCGCCGCGGTGGTGACGGAAGGTTTGCTGTCGCGCCCGAAGTGGCTGCCGGCGTGGCTCTTCTACGATGCGGCGGGCTCGCGGCTCTTCGACCAGATCACGGAACTGCCCGAGTACTACCTGACGCGCACGGAGCGCAGGATCCTGGCGGCGAATGCCGCGGAGATGATCGGCCTGGCGGCCGATGCGGACGCCCTGCGGATCGTGGAACTCGGCGCGGGCTCGGCGGACAAGACGCGCATATTGCTGAATGCCGCGGTGAACCGGCAGGACACGGTGCTGTATGAGCCGGTGGACGTGTCGGCGAGCGCACTCGGAGAGGCGCAGCAGCGGATTGAGCGCGAGATCTCGGGAGTGGTGGTGTGCCCGCGCGTGATCGATTACACGCGGGACTTCAGCCTGGAGGCGCCGTTCTACGGCGAGCGGCGGCTGGTGCTCTATATCGGGTCAAGCATCGGCAACTTCGAGCCGGACGAGGCGCTCGGGCTGCTTACGAAAGTGCGGGCGGCGCTGGGGCCGCGGGACTCGATCCTGCTGGGCGTGGACCAGGTGAAAGACGAGCGCACGCTGCTCGACGCGTATGATGACGCGGCGGGCGTGACGGCGGCCTTCAACCGCAACATTCTCGCGCGCATCAACCGCGAGCTCGGCGCGAATTTCGATCCCGAGGCGTTTGAGCACCGCGCGGCGTGGAATGCGGTGAAGTCGTGCATCGAGATCCACCTCGAGAGCCGCGTGGCGCAGACGGTGCGCGTACCGAGCCCCGATCCGGACTTCGATTTGCGCATACGGTTTGCGCGCGGCGAGACGATTCACACCGAGAACAGCTACAAGTACCGGCCTGGCCAGGTGGAAGCGCTGGTTGAGTCGGCGGGATTTGTGGCGGCGCAGACGTGGACCGATGAGCGCGGGTGGTTCGCGGTGTGCCTGGCGCGGGCTGCGTAATCAGCGTTCGAGAACGGCACTGCTTCTGAACGGCAATTCTTCTCAACATCAAGGCGCCTTCGTTCGAGAAGACGCCTTTGCTGTTTTCGCGAGGAACTTGCTATCGCTCGATCACTCCGCAGGCGATGCGGTCGCCGGAGTTGCCGGAGGGGTCGGACATCAGGTCGTCGGCCTTGGCGTGGATGACGATGGACGTGCCGCCGTCATGAAAGAGCGAGTTGGGGCCGTCGCCCAAAGTGATTCCGCTGACAGTGAAGGTGGCGGAGCCGGTTCCGCCTGCGCTGATGGTGAGGTTCGCCAGATCGCCCAGGTGCGGCTTGGGATCCTGCGTGTTGTGGATGCCGTGATGCGCGCCGGTGGGGTTGAAGTGCGGTCCGGCCGTCTTGAAGTCGGGCCCCTCGCACTTGCCAACGTTATGGATGTGGATGCCGTGGTCGCCGGGGCTGAGGTTCGAGACCTTCACCGAGACTTTGACGCCGTCGCCGGCGGCGGTGATCCTGGCGGAGCCGACTTTGGCCCCTTGAGAATTCATGATGTCGGCGCGGGCCGGTTTGGTTCCGGCTGCGTTGGCCGGCGGCACTGCCAGAAAGAGCCCGGCCAGAATGGAGCACAAGATGGGAAGACGAGAGCGCACAGACTTACCTCCTTGTTGGGGAAATGCGAGTGACCTGAACGGCTGGATGGTATCACCCGCGGCGAGGCCGGTCCAGACAGGGGTGGTTCGCGGTGCGCCTGGCGCTGGCTGCCGGAGCCGCCCTGTTGGCCAGTCATTTTGTGACGTTTGAACAGCTTGTGCTCTACTGGAATCGCTCAGGTATTCCCCAACAGGAGCAAGAACGATATGAACAGGCTGCGGACGAGGATCGCGGTGACCCCGGCGATTGCTCTGCTGATGGCGGGCGGGATTTTTGCGCTCTGCCCTGCTGTTTTGCCGCAATCCGGTGCGCCAACAAGCAACGCGAAATTCGTAGGATCGGAACGCTGCGAGAAGTGCCACGCGGAGATCTATGCGGGATGGAAGCAGACCCGCATGGCAAACGTTGTCCGCGACCCGAAGGCGCACCCGGATGCCGTCCAGGGAGACTTCGAGCATCCGGACCCCGCGCGGACGTTCGGACTGGATGATGTTGCGTTCGTCTACGGCAGCCGTTACAAGCAGAGATATTTCACGCGAAGGGGCGACGATTATTTTCCGCTTCCGGCGCAGTGGGACATCGCAAAGAAGCGCTGGCTGCCATATCACGTCGAAGCGGGGACCGACTGGTGGGTTCCTTACTACGGGCCAACGAACTTCGACCGGCCCACGGGGCCGACGTGCGACGGTTGCCACTCCGTGAATTACAACGTGCAGACGAAGTCGGTGACGGAGTGGAACGTGGGGTGCGAGAAATGCCACGGCCCGGGGAGCGAGCACGTTGCACACCCGACAAAGGCGAACATCGTGAACCCGGAGACGCTCGACTACGTTCGCGGGAACGACGTGTGCATGCAGTGCCACACGCAGGGGCGGCCGCTGAAGAACCCGGTGAACGGCCGCTGGTACGACTGGCCCGTCGGCTATCTGCCCGGGCATCGGCTTGCCGACTATTGGGAACTGGAAGAGGTGAAGCCGGGCGCAACGAATTTTTTCCAGTACGCGGACATGACCGCGCACAAGAACCGCATGCAAGGCAACGATTTCGTCCAGAGCACGATGTATCACCGGCAGATCCGGTGCTTCGATTGCCACCAGGTGCACAGCAACAAGAACGAATCAAACCTGGCGCTGAAGGGCAACCAGATGTGCCTGTTCTGCCACAACAAGCAGAACCCCGCCGGCCTGCGCGGCACGGTGAGCGAACACACGTACCACGCGGAAGGCAGCGCCGGCAGCGAGTGCGTGGCCTGCCACATGCCGCACATCGAGCAGACCATCAAGGACAACTTCGTTGCCGCGCACACGTTCCGCTTCATCACGCCGAGAGAGACGGAGCTCTCGGGGATTCCCAATCCGTGCACGTCGTGCCACAAGGACAAGAGCACGGCGTGGGCAACGGAGCAGCTCAAGGCGTGGAACACCACGTCTCCCTGGCGGGTGGCGCAGTAGAGGCGGCCTGGTTAAAGGGGCCTGATGTCGGTGGTATGGACGGTGATGGTGGTGCCGTCGGCGTCGGGCGTGAAGGTGATCGGTACGGAATACAGAGTGCCGCATGTCCTCACGTCCCAGGACTCTCTCCACGGCGATTGCAAGCCGCTGGGCAGCGGCTGGGATGCCGCGCCAATCAAGTGAGTATCCAACACCTGGGGCCGGCATGATTTCTTCTTTGAAAGCCGCATGATCCGGAAATTCTTTTCGATGTTTTCCAGGGTGTCGTTCTGCAGTCCGGGATCTCCTGCCGCATCGCCCGGGAAGGTGGGAGTGAATCGAAGGCCCTGGGGCGTTTCGTTCACATCGACGTTGTACATCCTCTTCTCGCTGCATGCCGAGCCCGGAATGGTCTCTCTCCACGTGCCTGCGACGGTTCCTCCTTCGACATCCCGCTCCACCTCGGTCACAATCATGTCCTTTGCCGAGTCGAAATCCAGGACGACATCCTTGCAGTGCGCATCAAGAGTGTTCTCATAGGCGAGCACGCTCTTGCGGATGGACGCGCGATAGTCATCCGTCACGCGGGATTTCTGGATGAGAGACCTGGTTTCCTTGATCTTTGCCTTCAGGGCGTCGTTGTCGTCGGCCGCGAAAGCGATGCTTGTTGAGAAGGCCAGAGCGAGCGGGATCGCGAGGAGAATTGCTCCGGCCTGAGACAGGATCTGTTCATTCCGCAAATTGATTCGCACCGTGCCCTCAATTGTGCAGGGTCACTGCCTTGCTGTGAACCGCGCTTGTGTTGGCAATGATCGTACAACCCCATCCCCGCCGCGAATGCAAAAGCGATGTGAGGGTGGGGTACCGAAGGTCACGTTCATTTATTTCGCAGCCGGAACACGGACGAGCAGAATGTCGTGAGTCGCGATCTCGATCGGCATGTTGTCGGTGAGCGTGATGTCCTTGCCGGTCCAGAGGTCTTTGCCTTGCACGGGCCCGGTGATGCCGAGCTTCGACAGGCTCAGGTGGAACGGGTGCGTTGAGTAGCGCTCGCTGCCGGCGTTCACGACCGCGATGGCCTTCGCGCCGCCGGAGAGGTGCTTGACCCACACGTCCACTTCGCCCTCGGAGTAGACGCGGACGGCCTGGTGGCCGAGCTTGTCCTGGTCGAGCGCGATGACGTCGCGGTTGGTGAGAATGTCCTTGATCTCGGGCTTCATGTGCGGCAGGTCGTTGCCGGCGAGGAGCGGAGCGGAAAGCATGGCCCACATGGAGAAGTGCGTGCGGTTCTCGGACAGTCTCAGCTTTCCGTTGCCCACCTCGAGCATGTCGGGGTCGTTCCAGTGGCCGCCGCTTGGTCCTTCAGGCCCGGCATATTTCTCGAGACCCGCCTGCTGCGAAAGGATCGTGTAGATCGAGTTCCAGTTGGCCTCGATGTCGCCGGTGGTGCGCCAGAGGTTGCCGCCGAACTGCGGAGCCCACTCCCACACGGCGTCCCACCCGTACTGGCAGAAGGAGTAGACGATGGGCCGGCCGGTGGCCTTGAGGGCCTTGCCCATCTTCTCGTAGGCCTCGTGCATCAGGCGCATCTGCGCGGCGCGGTCGTTGGGAGCCTGCTTCTGCATGACGGCGGGGATGTAGGAGCAGAGGTCGTACTTGAGGTAGTCGATGCCCCAGTCGGCGTACATCTTCGCGTCCTGCTCCTCGTGGCCGAGCGAGCCTTCGAAGCCGGCGCAGGTCTTGGGGCCGGGCCCGGAGTAGATGCCGATCTTGAGGCCCTTCGAATGAACGTAGTCGGCGAGGGCCTTCATGTCGGGGAACTTGGAATTGGTGTGCAGCACGCCGTTGGCGTCGCGCTGGCCCTCCCACGTGTCGTCGATGTTGACGTAGATGTAGCCGGCGTCGCGCATGCCGCTCGAGACGATCTGGTCGGCGGAGTCGCGGATGTCCTTGTCGGTGACCTTTTCGGCGAAGTAGTTCCAGCTGTTCCAGCCCATGGGCGGGGTGAGAGCTACCTTCGACCCGGCGGAAGGCTGCGCGAGGACGAAGGTGGAAGCGAGGGCGAGCACGGCGGGCGAAAACAGGGAAGCAAGGCGCATGGAGGGTTTCTCCTGAAAACGGTTTCAGCGGGTAATGGTACGCCGGGACGGCTCGGGGGCGCAATCACGAATCGGCAGGCGGTTTTCTCGCGGCTCGCGAGTGGATGCACGCGCCGCTGCTTATAATGCGGAGACGGAATCCGTCTCATTTCACATCGCCTTCGAAAGGACGGCAGCATGTCCGGATCGCGCAGGGAGTTTTTGACGCTGAGTTCGATGGGAGCGCTGGCCGCCGCGCTCGAGGCAAGCCTTGACACCAGACTGGCCGCGCAGACGCCCGTGCCCCCGCAGCAGCAGACGACCCCCGGGGCGCCGACGGCGTTCGGCACCTCGCCGGCAGTCGGGCCGGAGGTGACGGCGGAAGACTTTGCTCACGCGGAGAAGCTCGTCCAGATCACAATGACCGACGCCGAGCGCGCGCAGGCCGCGGGCAACTGGCGCATGCAGATGGCGCCGAACTACGAGTACCGGACCGGACCGCGCAAATTTGTCCCCGAGGCGACGCTGGCGCCGGCGACGGTGTGGAATCCAGCGATTCCGCAGGTGAAGCTCGAGGAGGGCACCGGCGTCTTTATGCCGAGCACGGCGGTGAACAAGCCGCTGCCGAAGGAAGAAGAGATTGCCTTCGCGCCGCTGACGCAACTGGCCAAGTGGATCGAGTCGATGGAGCTTTCGTCCGAGGAGCTGACGAAGATCTATCTCAACCGGCTTGTGCGCTTCAATCCGCAGCTTCGGTGCGCGATCACGATCACGCGCGAGCATGCGCTGCAGCAGGCGAAGGCGGCGGACAAGGAGATCGCCAACGGCAAGTACCGCGGACCGCTTCACGGGATTCCGTGGGGCGCGAAGGACCTGCTCGACACGAAGGGCATTGCGACGACCTATGGCGCGGAGCCCTACCGCAACCGCATTCCGGATGCCGACAGCGCGGTGGTGAAACGGCTGAACGACGCGGGCGCGGTGTTGGTGGCGAAGCTCTCGCTGGGCGCGCTGGCGCTGAACGACGTGTGGTTCGGCGGGCAGACGATGAACCCGTGGCTGCCGGACGATGAGGGCTCGTCGGGCTCGAGCGCGGGGCCGGGGGCGGCGGTGGCGGCGGGGCTGGTCGGCTTCGCGATCGGGTCGGAGACGGGAGGCAGCATCGTGAGCCCGTCAATGCGCTGCGGCGTAACGGGGCTGAGGCCGACGTACGGCCGCGTGGCGCGCACCGGCGCAATGACGCTCTGCTGGAGCCTCGACAAGCTGGGGCCGATGGCGCGCAGCGTCGAGGACACGGTGATTGTTCTCAACGCGATCAGCGGGCCCGACCCCGGCGACCTGGCGAGCGTGCCCTCGAAGCTCAGTTTCGACGCGGGCGCGGGGGTGAAGGGACTGCGCGTCGGCTACTTCCCCGGCTGGATGAAGGAGCCGCCGGCGACGGACGTGGACCGGGCGGCGCTCGAAACCATCAGCAAGGTGGGCATGACGGCGGTCGAAGTGAAGATTCCCGACTGGCCTTACGACTCGCTGAACCTGATGCTGTTTGCCGAGGCTGCGGCGGCGTTCGATGACCTGGTGCTGAGCCGCAAGGTGGACCAGCTGAAAATGCAGGTGCCCGACGCATGGCCCAACGTCTTCCGGCAGTCGCGGTTCCTCTCGGCGGTAGATTTTGTGCAGGCGGACCGGTTCCGGCGCAAGGTGGCCGAGGAGATGGCGCGCGTGATGTCGCAGGTTGATTTGCTGCTGGTGCCGAGCCTGCGCGACGAGATGCTGGTGATCACGAACAACACTGGCCATCCGTCGCTGACGCTGCGCGCAGGATTCGTCGAGGTGAGCGAGGCGCGCAGCGACTGGGCGCCCGACCCGGCGCATCCGCTGCCGAAGTTCTCGCCGCCGCGCCGCGTGCCGCACGGCGTGACGCTGATCGGGAGGCTGTTCGAGGAAGGCGTGCTTTGCCAGGCGGGGATCGCGCTCGAGAGGGCGTTCAACGTGATGGGCGAGCGGCCGGCCGGGTTCTGACAGACAGTTGTCAGTGATCAGTTCTTGTCGGTCAGTTGCTTCAGAAGACGACCGATGGGAGCCACGCGCCGGCGGGGTCGCTGTAGAGTCCTGTGCTCATGAGGGTCATGGGCTCGACGACGCGGAGACCGTTTGCGAGGCACCAGCGCAGCAGCGCGCTGTTGCGCGACGGCACCAGGATTCCGGGGCCCGCGAGAGACTCCGCCGTTGCGATGAGCGCCTGCATATCGATGTTCGTCTCCGCGGTGGCGTGGCCGAAGAAGCCGAGGATCGTCGTGTATCCGGTCACGGTGCCTCCGCGCTCTACGACGCGCGCGGAGCCCTGGTGGATCGCGTGCGCCAGCTCGGCGGCGCGGTCGAATCCGTGAATGCGGCGGGCGAGGGCGTTGCAGGCATCCTGATCTGAGGACTGAGCGGCGCGCACAGTGCATCCAGCGATGCTGCGTTCGCTCGTCCGCCCCTGAAGGCATGAGAGGGGCTCGCGGATGTCGAAGCCGAGCGATGTGTAGAGCGAGAGCGAGCGGTTGTGGTAGGCGGCCTGCACGAGCCGCACTCCGGCAGCGCCATTTTTGTTGGCGCGGTCCATCACGGCGTTCATGAGCTTGCGGCCGACGCCGAGGTTTTGCGCTTTGGGGTCGATGGTGATCGGACCTACGCCCTGGATAACAGACTGCTCGGCGAGGACATTGCTGCCCACGATGCGGCCGCCTGATTCCGCTACGACGCTGTAGAAGCCGGGAGCGGAAAACATCATCGAGAGCACGCCGATGCCGGCCTCGGGCCCGGGAAGGTCGCAGGGAAACCCGTGAGCGGCGCTGATGGCGAGGAAGGCGTCGTAGCAGATCTGGCCGCAGGCCGGGGCGTCGTCCGGCGTGGCGTTTCGAATCAGCACTTCAGTTTGTACACTCGATGACGTCATCTGGTCCTCTCGATATCCGGGTTGAAGGCCGGGTTTCGCATCGGTCTATGCAGTTTGGCGTCATCGTACCATCCGGAGAAGGCCGCCAGATCAATTTCAGAGTTGGTGAACCCGAGGTGGGCTAAAGCCCGGAACAATTGAGGGAGGCTCTTGCGGCACGAGTGAACTCGTGCCCTGACACGAGGCTTTGCCTTATATGCGTCAACTCGGAATTTGACCCAGACCGCGATTCGGGTAAGGTAGTGTTCGAACATGCGCCTGCGCTGCACAACGCTCGTTTCTCTCTTGCTGCTTCTGCCGTTTCCGCGTTCGGACCAGTCGCCGGACCTTTTTCGGGTGAAGATCCAGACTTCGGCCGGGGACTTCGTGATTGAAGTACACCGGGACTGGTCGCCGCACGGGGCGGACCGCTTTTACGAGCTTGTGCGGGATGGCTACTATAACGATTCGCGGTTCTTTCGTGTAGTGCCGGGACGATGGGTGCAGTTCGGCATCAGCGGCGATCCGCGGACGGCCGAAAAGTGGCGGCACCGGGTGATTCCCGACGATCCTCTTGTGGAGCACAATACGGCAGGCTTTGTGGCGTTCGCGAATACAGGACCGGACACGCGCTCGACGCAGGTTTACATCAACACCGGCGACAATACGCGGAACGACAAGGAGAACGGCTTCGCACCCTTCGGGCAGGTGGTGGAAGGGATGGATGTGGTGGAGAAGCTGTACGGCGGGTACGGCGAACGGGCGGGCGGCGGGATGCGGGCCGGGCACCAGGATGCGATGTTTGCCGGGGGAAATGCGTATCTCGACCGCGAGTTTCCGAAGCTGGACAAGCTGATCGGGGCGCGCGTGATGCCGTGAGTCACAAAGTGATTGAGTTTGGAAGGAATTCGGCAATATGCGGAACGCCTTCGATATTCGAGACAACCTCGTGAGCGATCAGCGGCCCGACGCTCAGCGACGACGCCTGTTTGAACAACAAGGGGGGATCGATCGCGGATCTCTTCTTGAAGTCATCGAGGAGAGATCTCATCTCTTCCCGATCGGCGGAGCGGACTATTTGCTCCCAACTCTTGCGCACGCGAATCTCCAGATGTCCGAATCGCGACTCAAGCGTAAACAAGGCGATCACCGCGGCCTCTTCGGCCGGGCTCCGCTCTTCGGGATGGTACAGCAGCGCGCAGAATAGGGAATTGAGTGGTTCTGGCATATGTTTTCGTTCGACTTTGTAACGCGACCATCGACTGGACGATGTCAACCAATACTGCTGAATTTGTCAGCCGCTCAATACAGGCAGCGAAGCTCGAAGCGGCGGAAGGCGTTCTCCATTGTTCCGGCATACATTCCATCGCCCGCCAGAGCTCATCCACCTTCAGGCTACGACCGATTCTAGTCAACCGGTGTAAAAACCTGTCTGTTACGGCCGGATAAACGCGCGTATCGAGATAGCGGGAGGCGCTGAAATGGACCCGCCTTCCGCCGTCGGGCCCGCCAAACAGGTGACCGTGATCGATGAATACCATAGACAGGGCCCCATCGCTGTTCTGGAAGATGGCCTGACGGTTGTCGCCATGTTCCGCGCAGATATCCACCATCCACGCCAGCCAAATCTGTTGCAGATTGCGAACCTGGCCAAATCTGCTTTCCGGCAGGATCTCGATCAACCGGCTCGCATCGTTGCCCAGGAAACGGGATCCAAAGGCCAATCCCGAGGCCGGCCTCAGGTTCTGCGTTTCCGTTTGCAACCAGCCTGCTCGATTCTGATCGAGGAATGCGTTCGTGACCCTGACGGGGGTCCATTCCGCAACGGGCAAGCCGCATGCCCGGTAAAGCTCCGACCCCATGCTTTCGTTGAAGAGAACATTGGGCCCCTGGAGGTTGTTGGTGAATTTGACGACGTAGAGCAGGCCGTCGTCTGCCTCGGCAAGAATTGCTTGTGAGCCCCCGCGAAGCTTGCGAACAAAGCGAGTCAGAGATGGATAACTAAGGGCTGGATAATCACGCTTCCCCAGATCGGACATGGTCACCTTCAAGAACTCCAAATACTTCAAGACGCAAAATCGCGGGAGTTCTAGAGGGCCTGTCGTCAAAAAGAGAACCGGCTCTAGACAGCCGCCGATTGACTCGGCGGTAAATAAATCAAACACGCTTTGACGGCGTGTGAAAGATGAATGGCTGTGTGTTCTCCACAGCTCGGTTCCATCTTTTCCACAGATTGATTGATTATTTGCACGTTACATGCGGGAAACGAGAGTTGTCAATGCCGCCGGGCAACTTTTTGAAAACGGTTACTGCCAGCAACCGGGCGGGCGCGCATGGACTTCGCGCTCGGCGGACAGAACCAGGCGCTAAGCTCGTTATGCAGAGTGCCGGCCACGGTGGCGCAGGTACAGATCGAGCGCGGCAAGGACCATTGGAACCACTCGATGCCCAAGCATCTCGAGGTAGCTTGGGTCTTCGCGCCGGTTGCCCCGAAGGGCCGCAGGCAGAGCCAGAAACGAAGCCAGGTCATAGACGCCGAGCTGCTTTGGCATTCCTGCGTCGGGTGATTCGAGGACCCAGAGCACCAAAGGTTCGTTGGGGTGTGCCGGGCTCTTCAGTTCCGTTGCATCGACAGGGGGAGTCACGCCGATGGCGAAGCGATGACGGATACGGTCCATCGTCTCCCCTTCGGCGAACCAATCGACCTGGTTGCGTACAAGAAGCTGAAACCCGTCTCTCGCCTGCCGCGAGCGACACAGGGTTTGCAACGCCGACACGCGCGCGCGGTCGTGAGCCGATTGGGATTGCATCATGGACTGCATCATGGCCACCATCTTAGGGTTCAACCTGATGCGCTGAGCGGCTTAATGAGACGCCGGAATCATTCTGCAGTTCCGGATCGGCAACGCGTTCAAAACGGAAATCTTTGCGCAGTGTTATCTCTTTCGTGCTTTTCCTTGCCCGTGCCTCGCTTCCCGTGATGGCGCTCTTCGTCCGCAGCCTGGTGATACTCTTCGCGGATAACTTTCAGGTCGACTCTCGGTGAAGGCATCTGCATTCCCAGATCCTCCATCGTCGCCGCCAAAACTTGCGATACAGCCAGGTTGCGAAACCATTTGTGATTCGACGGGATGATGTACCACGGCGCATGCTTCGTGCTTGTCCGTTGGAATGTCTCTTCAAACGCCTCGATGTAATCATCCCAGCGCTCGCGCTCTTTGTAGTCGCTATCGCTGATCTTCCAGTTGCGTGCCGGGTCATCGAGGCGCTGCTCGAAACGTCTCAGTTGCTCGTCCTTGCTTATATGGAGGAAGAATTTGATGGTGTGCGTATTGTTCTGGCGGTAGAGAAGGCTCTCGAATTCGTTGATCAATTCATAGCGCTCGCGCCACATATGCTTCGGAAGCAGTTTGTGGACGCGCACCACCAGCACATCCTCGTAGTGCGAGCGGTTAAAGATAGCAACGTTTCCCTTTGCCGGCGCATGAGGATGAATCCGCCACAGGAAATCGTGTTCGAGATCCTCCGCGGTCGGACCCTTGAACCCGGTCACAGTCGTGCCTTGCGGATTCATCGCGCTCATCACATGGTTGACCGTGCCGTCCTTGCCGCCGGCATCGAGCGCCTGAAGCACGATCAGCAGCGAATGCCTTTTCTCTGAGTACATCAGGTACTGCTGGCGGCAAACCCTTTCTTTGTTTTTCTCGATCTCGGGTTTCGCGCCGTCTTCATCGACGTGCTTGCCCGTGTACGCGGCATCGATCGCAGCCAGCTTGACCCTGGCTCCCGGTTTCACGCGAAATTCTTTGCGATAGTCCATTTCGTCACTTCTTTCTTCCACTTCCGCCTGGGCTTGGCCCCAAAGGCAGAAGAATACTCCTTACAACGAGCCAATTGACATGCGACGGCGTTCCAGCGGTCGATTTCGCCTGCTACCTTCTCGTGGCTTCGTAGCGCGGAGTTGAGGCCATCAATTGCTCAACGTCGGCGACGCGGCGAATCCCGCCTCGCGCGCCCTGGCAGGTGCAGTTGAGCGCGGCGGCGGCGCAGGCGAAGTCGAGCTGGCGCTCGAGCGGCCAGCCTTTGAGCAGGCCGTGGATGAAGCCGGCGTGAAAGATGTCGCCGGCGCCGGTGGTGTCGACTACATTCACACGGTAAGCCGCGCGATGCAGCAGGCGCGCGCCATCCCAGGCGAGAACACCTTCGGGGCCGAGCGTGGCGGCGGTAAGCGCGCAAGTGTATTTGCTGTGGAGCGTTCGCAGGGCCGTGGCGAGATCGCTCTCGCCTGTGATGCGCGCGGGAAAGTCGCGGCTTACGATCATGTAGTCCACGCACTTGAGCAACTCGTCGCCGCCCGAGTACTCCTCGTCGAGGTCGGCAATTACGGGAACCCCGGCCTCATGGGCCCAGCGCGCCGCCTGCGTGGCCGCCGCAGCCTCGATGCCGTCTACGAGCAGCGCGCGCGCGTTCACGATCCAATCGCGTTGGATGTCCCCGGCAGCAAGGCGGAGCCGGTCGTCGCGCCGGATCAGCACCGTTCGCTCGCCGCCGCCGTCGACGAGGATGAATGACTGCGGGCTCGCCGCATTTGGAATCTCGATGAGGCGCGCATCGACGCCGAGGCGGACAAATTCGCTCCGGTGCAGACGTGCGGCATCGTCGTCCCCGAGTTTGCCGACGTAGCGCGTGGAAAGCCCCCACGACTGGCATGCCGCGACGGCGCTGGCCGTTTGGCCGCCGGGCATCAGCGGCACGGGCGCGAACTCAACCTTGGAACCGCGCGCGGGGAATTCGGCCAGGGGGATGAGCGTGTCGGTGGCGTTGAGGCCGACACCGACGAGGTCCACCACTGGTACGCTGGCCATCGGCGCGCTGGGCATTGGTTGATTGTAGCGAGCACACGCGGGCCGGCGCCGCTCAGTAGACGAAGGGAATGAGCTTGCGGGTGCGGCTCGCGTAGTCGTCGAAGGCGGCGCCGTAGTGGTCGCGCAGGTGGGCATCGAGAACTGGGATGTTGATGAAGACGAATCCCGCGAGCATGAGCACGGGCACGATGGCTGTGAGCCATTTGCCGGTGATGAGGCACAGGCCGGAGGTTGAAACGAGATCGCCGAAGTAGTTGGGATGGCGCGCGAACCGGAAGAATCCGCGGGTGTAGAGCTTGCCGTGGTTTTCAGCGCGCTGCTTCCACCGGTGGCGAGCGTACTCGGCATGTGTGTTGATCCATGAGCCGAGGATGAAGAGAACGGCCCCGCAGATTGCGGCGATGCCGAAGGGGGCCGGGTTGGTTCCGCCTTCGATGCCCAGAAGGAGGACGATGGCGATCAGCCAGGGAACGATGGTGAAGACTTCGCTCCAGCCGATACCGCGCTTGAGGAAGATGAAGAGTGTGAAGAGAAGCCTGACGTAGTAGATGGTGAAGGCGGCGGCGAGGGAGAGGCGGCGTGCCGTGTTGCCGTCTGGAAAGGACAAGCCTACTCGCTTTTCGACGAACGAAATGCCGTTTGCTTCAAGGAGCCACCAGACAAGCAGGACCCAGGCGCCGGCGATAACCGCAAGCGTGACGCGCTGCATGTGCGTGGGGCGGGTTAGTTCATACATCGTGCGCTGCAGCTCGCGTTTGTTCATGGACGCTCCACGGCCATGCTAGACCGCGGCGAGGAGCCGCGCATTACAGAGGTCAGGAGAAGCCCGTCGACTTCCAGAGCGTCCACGCGCAGACCGCTGCGCTGGCGATGAGAACTGCGGCGAGGATCGCGGCCCAGGCGAGGTTCATTGTGAGCGCGGGAACGCGCGCGTATACGCCGAGGGCGACGAAGATGCCTGCGGCGACGAGGAGGATGAGCCAGTCCCACCAGTCGCGGCTATTGCGAGATCGATCATCGCCACCGGCGGAGTTGTTGCCACTG
Source organism: Occallatibacter sp. (assembly GCA_035263625.1). Taxonomy (GTDB): domain Bacteria; phylum Acidobacteriota; class Terriglobia; order Terriglobales; family Acidobacteriaceae; genus Telmatobacter. The sequence continues at coordinate 254,591 of DATFRB010000070.1, read as the reverse complement.
AACTCTCGGAGCACGTGGTCGCGCTCGAGGCCGTAGCGCGCGCACTCGCGTTCGATGGCCTCGTGTGTGGATGCGGATTCGCGTTCGGTGGCGACTGCGGTGCTTACGGCAAGCGCCCCGGCGATCATGACGATCGAGCCAGCGATGACGAGGAAGCGGTGAGCAGCATCGGCGTGCGCGAGTTCGCCGAAGACGAGCGCTCCCCATGCGAGTCCCCAGAGCTGGTTGGTGTTGGAGAGCGGGATGCCGCGGCCGATGCCGAGATACTTGGTGGCGAACTGCTGGAAGATGTCGCCGATGACCCAGACGAACCCGCCCAGAAACAGCCAAAACAGCATCGGCACAACGGTGGGTGAGTGGAAGACGGCCGCGTGCGTGCCCCCATCGAAGGCGAGCACGAGAGCAAGCATGGTGATGAGTTCGCCGACGGTGAAGACGGTGACGAACGAGAGCGGGTTCATGCCGCTGAGGTAGGCCTTCCGGTAGGGGATGTACATCGACCCCCAGAGCAGGCTTGCGCCGATGGCGGCGAGGATGCCGCCGAGAGCGTGATGAGCGTGGGCGCCTTGTCCCCCACCGTGAATCGTGCTGAAGCCGAGCATGACCGCCGCGGCAACGATGGCGATGGTGCCGAGAACCACGCGCGCCACGTTGGAAGCGGAAGCGCGTTTGAGTTCGCCGAAGAGCAGGCGGCCCCAGAGGATGCCGATGAGCGAATTCGTGTTCCAGAGAGGGAAGGCGATGGCAAGACCGACGTCGCGGATGGCGAAGACGGTGAGCGTGTTGGCGACCGCCCACAGCATTCCTGCGAGGATGGCGAAGGGGATGAGCTGGCGGTTGCGGCCGAGATCGCGGAAGGCCGAGCGCGTGCCTTTGAGCAGCGTGGGCACGGACCAGCGCGCGACGAAGACTCCGGCCACCATGCAGAGCGAGACGGCATAGGGAGAGAGGCCCGAGTTGACCAGCTTGGTGGGGGCTTCAGCCGCTCCGAGCCACACGCCGGCGCCAATGCCGCAGAGCACGCCGAGGCCATGCATGGATGCTGTGTTGAGGCGGGGCGTGGCGGCGGGTTGCGTGGTCATAGGGCCGAAGCGATCCGGGCAGGAATTGGAGAAGCGGTGCAGGAGCGCATCAGTGCATCGCGACGAGCACTGCCACGCCGAACAGAAAGACGGCCAGCGGAATGAGGAAGTGGCTGTCGGACAGGACGGCCGCGAGCGTGCTGCGCGATTTCATCGGTGCTCCGGTGGCGGTCAGGCTGGCGCAAACATACCGATGCGCAAAGAACGATGTCAAGCTTCTAGACGCGGAGAGAGGATACGACGCGGGGAATGCCCTGCAGATCGGCAGTGAACTCAACTCGCTCGAAGCGGTTTTCGGCCAGCAGCGCGCAGAGGGCTTCGGCCTGCCCGTAGCCGATCTCGAGGACGAGAGCGCCGCCGGGGACGAGCGACCGATGCGCCGCCGGGATGAGACGGCGATAGATGGCCAGGCCGTCATCGCCGGCAAAGAGTGCAAGTTCGGGCTCGAAATCGCGCACTTCAACCTCGAGGGTTGAAATTTCGGATCTGGAGACGTAGGGCGGGTTTGACGCCACCATGTCAAAACACTCGCCGGCGACAGGCGACAGCAAGTCGCCGCGGAGGAATCGGATGCGGTCTGCGACGTGATTGCGGGCCGCGTTCTCCTTTGCGATTTCGAGAGCCGGGCCGGACATATCGATGGCCGTGATCTGCGCGGCGGGCAAAGCCGCCGCAAGAGCAATCGCGATGGCGCCGGATCCTGTGCCGACATCGACGATGCGCGGTTGAGCGACGCGGCTCGCGAGCCCGGCCGCTTTCTCGACTACGTGCTCGGTTTCAGGGCGCGGGATGAGCACATCGCGCGTGACGCGCAGCGGCAGGCCGTGGAATTCGGTTTCACCCAGGATGTATTGAACTGGTTCGCCGGTAAGGCGGCGCTTGAGCAGCTCGGAGTAGTGCGCCTGCTCGTCCTCGGCGAGCCGTTCCTTCCAGCGCGCGAGAACCGCCGCGCGATCGCGCTGCAGAAGATGGCGCAGCAGCAATTCGGCATCGGCGCGCGCGCGGCCGGGGTGCGGGCCGGTGCGCAGCAGAGCCTCGCCTTTCCTGACGCACTCTTCGAGCGTCATCAGGCGGCCTGGGCATCGTCGTCGCCCTTCAGCTTTTCCGCCTGGTCGTGTGCGACGAGCGCGTCCACGATGGGTTGAAGGCGGCCTTCCATCACAAGGTCGAGCTGGTGCAGCGTGAGACCAATGCGGTGGTCGGTGACGCGGTTCTGCGGAAAGTTGTAGGTGCGAATCTTCTCGCTGCGGTCGCCGGAGCCTACCTGCGATTTGCGCGTCGCGGCGAGCTCGGCGTTTTGCTTCTCCATCTCCATCTCGTAGAGGCGGGAGCGCAGCACGCGCATGCCCTTTTCGCGGTTCTTGATCTGCGACTTCTCGTCCTGGCAGCTCACCACGGTATTCGTGGGTAGGTGCGTTATGCGCACCGCCGAGTAAGTGGTGTTGACTGACTGGCCGCCGGGGCCGGAGGAGCAAAAGGTGTCGATGCGCAGGTCCTTCGCTTCGATTTTGATGTCGACTTCTTCGGCCTCGGGCAGCACGGCGACGGTGACGGCGGAAGTGTGCACGCGACCCTGTGTTTCAGTCTGCGGCACGCGCTGCACGCGGTGCACGCCGCTCTCGTACTTGAGCTGCGAGTAGACGCGGTTGCCTTCGATGATGGCGATGACTTCCTTGAGGCCGCCCACGCCCGATTCGGACACGGACATGACTTCGACCTTCCAGCGGTGCTGCTCGGCGAAGCGGGTGTACATGCGGAAGATCTCGGCCGCGAAGAGCGAGGCCTCGTCGCCGCCTGTTCCCGCGCGGATTTCGAGGACGACGTTCTTTTCATCGTTGGGGTCTTTGGGCAGAAGAAGGACTTTGAGTTCTTCTTCGAGGGCGGCAACCTTCGGCTCGAGCGCGGCGATCTCTTCCTCGGCCATGGCGCGGAGATCGGGGTCGGATTCGGCGAGCATCGCTTTTGCGTCGGCGAGGCCCTGGCGCGCCTGCTTGAGCTCGCGGTACTTCTCGACCGGCTCCTCGATCTCGCGCAGCTGCTTGCCGATCTTCGAGTACTTCTCGTGGTCGCTGATGACGTCAGGCAGCGCGAACTGCGATTGCAGCTCGTTGTATCGCTGGTCCATTTGTTCCAGGCGGTCGAGCATTTTTGGTCCTCTCGTTGCGCGGCGGGGCGCGGGGCTTGTGGCTTATTAGGGTGGATCGGAAAAGGGCGCGGGAGGAGTGTATGCGGCGGGCGCCGCTAGAGGAGGGCCGGGATGGGGTGGTGGAGGGTCACTGCTTGTACTATTTTACCGCGAAAAGAGTTCCCGGGTCATCAAGAAGCGCAGTACTTTGAATCGGGATTGTTACTCGACGTCCGGATGGAGATCCGCTGTTGGATCGCCATGCACGAGCGTGACTCTAATTCGCCCAATGACATGCCAGAAACCCATTGCGCTGATCGCTAGAAATTCCCAGCCTCCTATGCTTCGTCCCTTATGAACAATAAGAGCGCCCACAGAGATGGCGCACAGGAATAGACATACGAGTAGCACGATAGAAAAGCCGATCGTCCATAAGAGCCTCTTCATCGCGAAACAGTATAGCCCGACTGAAATCCGTTAGAAACACTCCACCGCATCGCACTGGTTCATCAGCGGGACCTGCAGATTGGAATCGTGGTCGGGGTCGGAATAGATCGTGATTGTCGCCTGCTTGTAGTCCTCGGGCTTGGCCGTCATGATGTTGGGCACGAAGGTCTGCGGGTTGCGGTCGTAGAGCGGGAACCACGTGCTTTGGATCTCGACCATGATGGTGTGGCCCGCCTTGAAGACGTGATCGACGTTATGCAGGCTAAACTTGTACTCGCGCACGTCTCCGGCCCGGATGGCGCGCGGGCGGTTGAAGCCGTCGAGGTAGCGGCCGCGGAAGATCTCTTCGTTGGTCATGAGCTCGTAGCCGCGCATGCGCGAGTCGGGGTCGTCGTCGGGATACTCGTCGATGAGTTTTACGACCATGTCGTTGTCGGTGCCCGTCGTTGAAGCGTAGATGTCGGCGAGCACTTCGCCGGTTACGATCAGATCCTTTTTGAGAACGGGCAGCTTCCACACGGCGAGGTCGTCGCGGCCGGTGACGAAGCGCTGGTCCTCGGTGAGCCAGTTGAACCATTGCGAGCCGTTGCTGTAGGTGGGCTGGATCGGGCGGTGGCGGTAGGGAACGGGGTTCGCCGGATCGCTGGTGTAGCTCGTCTTTGCCGGAGTCTTTACGGCAGCCCAGCTCAGCTTGCCGTCGCCTTCAAGGTGCAGCGCGGTGGGCTGCGAGCCCTCGGGCGGGAAGTGCTTGTAGCGCTTCCAGGTGTTGGAGCCCGTCTGGAAGCTGGCGGTGTCTTCGAGGTCGAAACCGGGTTCGTCCTTGAGGTAGAAGGCGAAGAACTTCGCTTCGATCTGCGCGCGGTACTCCTTGCCGATGGGCTCGCCGTATTGGAGCGCGCCGAGGTGGCGCGAATTGGACGACCAGTACCCGTGCCGCCAGGGACCGAGCACCAGGAAGTTCTCGTGCTTGTCGTCGTGCGGCTCGAGCGATTTGTACTCCTCCTGCGGGCCCCACATATCTTCCTGGTCGTAGTAGCCGCCGACGCTCAGCACCGGAACCTGCACTTCATTGAGGTGGTGTTCCACTCCGCGCGACGACCAGTTTTCGTCGTAGGACGGGTGCTCGAGGAACAGCTTCCACGTGGGCAGCACACTCGAGCCGGATTGCGCCACGTCCTGCTCGAAGCTTCCGCGCTCGAGGAAGTAGTTGTAGCCGTCCACGTTCTTGCCTTCGCCGTCCTTGCCGTAGCTGACGTCCGAAGTCTCCTTGTTGCTCTCGAGCCCTTTCACGTAGTCGTAACCATAGGTCTGGCGGAAGGCGCCGTTGTGGAAGAAGTCGTCGCCCATCCACACGTCGATCATGGGAGCCTGCGGGGAGACGCACTTTGTCGCGGGGTGCGGGTCGATGCCCGCGGCCATTGCGAGGAAGCCCGGGTAGCTGGTGCCGATGAAGCCCGCGCGGCCGTTGTTTCCGGGCACGTTCTTGAGCAGCCATGCCACCGTATCGTAGGCGTCGGTGCTCTCGTCCACGGCCTTCGGATCCTTGTGATCGGCCATTGGACGGCTCATGATGAATTCTCCCTCGCTTTTGAACCGGCCGCGGATGTCCTCGTCCACGTAGATGTAGCCCTCGCGCGCGAGCTCGGGGCGCTGCCCGAAAAACGACCGCCGGGTGGTGCCGTCGACGCCGTAGGGAGTGCGCTGGATGAGGAAGGGCAGCGGGGTGGAGAGGTCAGTGGGCTTGAGGATGACGGCATGGAGGCGGACGCCGTCGCGCATGGGGATCATGACTTCGATGCGCTGGTAGTCGTGAAACTTGTGGCGAACGGGGTCGCCGGTGCGGCGGTAAGCCATGCCCGGATCGGAGGAGTCGACCAGCGTGGCGGCGTGGGTCGAGTCGTCGAGCGCGAACTGGAACGTCGCCTTCGAATCGGGAATACCGAACTCAGTGGCGGAGATGGTCTTGAGTTCGGTCGGGACCACGCGTTCCGATTCCCAGATGAGCTTGCCGTTCTCCGGGTAGAAGCTCCACGGGGTGTCGGGGTCGGCCGTGCCGGTGTATTCGCCGGCCAGGGCCTGCAACTGCGCGGGGCTCACGTGCTGGGCGGCCTGGGCGCGGAACGCCGCGAGCGAAAAACAGGCAACAAGGATCAGGCAGAAGGGTGCAGGGGCGCTGCGGAGACGAAGCACGGGACCTCCTGGTGCGGCTTGGATCGATATCCGGCGGGCGGAGTGCACGGACCTCACGGGAAGATCAATCATCGATTGTACATAGGGGGATTGGCGCTTCCGGGGCCGGTCGCGCAGCGGCACGAATCGCGGGCGGCGCGTGGGTGCGCCGCCCGCGTCGGGCTTCACTCAATCGTCAGCTTCGATACCCAAGCCGGAACGGATTGCCCGCGAAAGCCGCGATGAGATACCAGCCTGTGGCTCCGATGTGCTTCGACGGGCCGTAGGTGTAGCCGAAGCCGGTGTCCATCACGCTGGTCGAGGCCACAAGTCCCTGCCCGGTTGGGATCGTGACTCCGGCAACCGTCTGGCCAGCGCCGAGTTCGGTCTGAGCTGTCTCGCAGATGTTCACGAAATGCGCTGCGGTCTGGAGATCCTGGAGACGCTTCTGGAACGTCTCGCGGCCCGTGAAGGCGCGCGCGGTGAGTGCCGCGATGGTGTGCGACGTGCCTTCGAGCCACACGGCGTCGGGATCGAAGGCCGTCGTGTTCAGGCTGGCCGAATCGAAGACCATCCCGGTGAACGATTCGCTTCCGGTGAGGCTGGAGTGCGGCGCGGAGGCGGTGTCTGTGGCCTGAAGATTGGCAAGCGCCCAGTCGATGGTTTGTTCGTACTGGCTGTTGAGCGTGGCGAGATACGACCAGGTCTGGCAATCCTCGGGGATGGGGTAGTAGTTGATCGAAACCTGGTCGCCCAGGGTGCCTGTCCAGAAGAAGGGACCGCTCGCGTTGTACATCGCCGCCACGAAGCCGAGGGCATGCGCCGCGAGGGCGCTCCACGACATGCCGTTCGACGCCGAGCCGTGGTGGGTCAGCGCGTCGAGCATGGCGAAGAACGCGTAGGTGTCGATGTTGTGCTCGGTCGACTTGCCGTTGGGCGAGGGCACCGATTGATTGAACTGGTTGATGTTGGCTCCGAAGCGGTAGCCGCCGGGGCCCTGGGTGTCGTAGGTGTTGTTCACGATCCAGTTCGCTACGCTGAGCGCGGCGGTGAGGTAGGCCGCGTTTTGCGTGCGGGCGTAAAGCTGTGCCAGCGCCATTCCGGCCCATGCCTGATCGCCGACGGCGCTTGTGTAGAAGAAGAAGGGGAACGCGGCCGGCGTGATGAAAGCGCCGCTGCCGGAAGCCGTGTTGACGAAGTAGGCTTGTGCGAACCGGCCGTCGTTGAACGGGAAGTTATTGGCTTGCGCGTAGATGAGACCCTGGCCCAGGACATTTGCACGGGACAGCGAATCGGCGCTGCCTTCGAGCAGGTACGCGTGGATGGAGACTGCGTTGTCGTAGGTGAATGCGGTGGACTCGAGGCCGGACTGGTCGGCGTAGCTCTGGATCAGCCGCACCGTGGCTCCGGTGGCGTATGAGTCCATCATCATGTTCTGGAACCTGGCGGCATTGGCGATCGATTGGAAGAAGGCCTCGGCCTCCTGGGCGGGAGTTGGAGCTGCAAGGGCGGTTTTCGCGGCGGTCAGGGGCGCGGCGCCGACAACGGCTGCGCCCAGTCCGTATCCAAAGAATCTCCTTCGGCTGATGGGGCTCATTCAATTTCCTCCGGGGGTGAGGTTTTGACACGGAGGGAACATAATCCCGGCGGGTGGCGGCGTCAACACTCGAAAGGACAGTGGACCAGGTGATCTGGGACACAACGCCGGCCGGGCCTGTAACGCCCGCCCGGTGCTCGCGTTGTGTGAATCACGAAAAATCTGCAAAAATACAGGCATGACGACGACAGTTGCCGCCCCCTCCAAGATCTTTGCCGACCGCATCGGCCGGATCGAAGTGTCCGCAACCATGGCCGTGGCCGCCGAGGCCGCCAAGCTGCGTGCCCAGGGCGCCAAGCTGGTAGATTTCGGCGCCGGTGAGCCTCACTTTGCCACCCCGCGCCATATCAAGGACGCCGCCATCGCCGCCATCGAGGGCAATTTCACCCGTTACACCGTCGTTCCGGGGATTCCCGACGTGCGCAAGGCTATCGTGGAGCGCCATGCCTGCGACTTCGGGTCCGACTACTCGGTCGATGAAGCCATCTTCACGGTGGGCGAAAAGCACGCGCTCTTCAACGCCATCGAGATCCTCGTCGATTACGGCGACGAAGTCATTCTGCCTGTCCCCTACTGGGTCAGCTTCAAGGACATCATCCAATATGCCGGCGGCAAGGTCGTTTTCCTCGAGACCAGTGAGGCCGAGAACTTCCGCATCACCGCGGAAGCGATCGAGCGCGCCATCACGCCGCGCACCAAGGCCATCATCCTGAATTCGCCGTCGAATCCTGCAGGATCCATCGTTTCGGCGGAGGACCTGGAGCGCATCGTCCGCGTCGCGCACGAGCGCGGTATTTTTCTGCTTTTGGACGAGTGTTACGTCTACCTGAATTACGCCGGCAAGCCCGTCTCCGCCGGCTCGTTCACGTGGGCCAAGGAGCACATGGTCGTCCTCGGATCGCTCTCGAAGACCTACTCGATGACCGGCTGGCGCGGCGGCTATGCGATGGCGCCGAAGGCAGTCATCGCGAACCTGTCCAAGCTCCAGTCCCAGCAGACATCGAATGCCACCAGCATCGTGCAGAAGGCGGCGATTGCGGCTCTTGCGGGCCCGCAGGAGTGCGTCGCCGAATTCCGTGCAGAGTTCATCGAGCTGCGCGACTACATGCTCAAGAATCTGGCCGAGATTCCCGGCGTGACGTGCACGAAGCCTGAAGGCGCGTTCTACGTGTACCCGAACATCTCGGCGTTCCTCGGAAAAGGCGGGATCCAGACGGCTACCCAGCTTGCCACCCGCCTGCTGCACGAGGCGCATGTCGTTACGGTGCCGGGCGAGGCGTTCGGGACCAGCGAGCACATCCGTCTCTCTTACCCCGTGACCCGCGAGAACATCGACGAAGGCACGCGGAGGATGGGCGAGTTCCTCGGCCGGCTGGCCTGATCGGGCGCGCCGGAATATCAAAGCCCGGCCTTCGGACGAAGCACTGGAATTTCGCCTGAAAACCGCGCCTATCACTGTTCAAACACAACGTTTATCAAGTAGGATGACTCTCTCATGGCGAAGGGTATCGATTTCCAACCTGTGATCCTGGCCGGCGGAAGCGGAACCCGGTTCTGGCCGCGGTCCCGCCGCGCGCGCGCCAAGCAGGTGCTGGCTCTCGACGGCGAACGCTCCATGATTCAGCAGACCGTCGAGCGGCTGAAGCCGCTGGCAGGCGTCGGCCACACTTGGGTCATCACCAACGAGTTCCTGGCCCATGAAATCGCAGATCAGCTCAAGGGCGTTCCCGCGGGGCAGATCATCCAGGAGCCGGTGGCGCGCAATACAGCGCCCGCCTGCGGCCTCGCCGCGTTCATCATCGAACGCCGCAATCCCGAGGCCGTGCTGGGCGTCTTCCCCTCGGACCACGTGATTGCGGACGAGCCGCGCTTCCTCAAGGCCCTGCAAAGGGGAATCCAGGTGGCGGCGGCGGGCGAAAACATGGTGGTGCTGGGCATAGAGCCCACGCGCGCCGAGACGGGTTACGGCTACATCGAAACCGGCGATTTTGCCCGCGACGACTCCGCCCTGCACGTGCGCCGCTTCACCGAGAAGCCGAATCTGAACCGCGCCGAGGAGTTTGTCTCCGCCGGCAACTACTACTGGAACTCGGGCATGTTCCTGTGGTCGGCGCGCACGCTGGCCAACGCCGTTCGCGAGCATTTGCCCGAGACCGCGCCGCTGCTCGAAAGCATCGCTGCCTCGTACGGCACGCCGAAGTTCGAAGAGGTCTTCCGCGAGCTCTACGCGAAGTGCGAGAACATCTCCGTGGACTATGCGGTGCTCGAGCCAAGGTCGGCCAAGGGCGAGCACCTTTCCAATCTGTATTGCCTGCCCGCCGAGTTCAGCTGGAACGATCTTGGCTCGTGGGCCTCGCTCTACGAGTACCAGATGGAGAGCCGCCTGCGCGGCGACGGCGACGGCAACGTGGCCGAAACGGAAGGCCACCTCTCGCTCGAGGCGGCGAACAACTACGTCTACAGCCCGAGGAAGTTCGTGGCGCTAGTCGGCGTGGACGACCTGGTGATTGTGGATACCGAGGACGCGCTGCTGATTGCGCGGCGGGACCATTCGCAGGATGTGGGGAAGATTGTGAAGGAGCTGGGGCTGAGCGGGCGGACGGATTTGATCTGAAGCCCCCTAGAGGTCCAGAACCCGCAGTAGCTCGTCAACTGTCATTCCGTGATGCATCGCGGTTCGCTTCAGAAGCGATGCAAGAGTACCTGTCTTGATCGGATGGTGTTGTGGAATGACTTCGTGGTTCTCTCCGTCTCGCTGAGTCGTTACCCGAACGTGAGATCCGGATTGCCTAGATTGTTCATATCCGAGGACCCTAAGCGCCCTTACAAGCCGAGGACCATCGACATCACGCGGCAACTTCATTGGACGAGCACTTCATCCCGCACGAAATGAAGCCGGATGATCTTGGGCGATTCCATCGTCTCGTCGAAGTAACACTTCACGGCGTCTTTGACCATTGTGCGGAGTTCTTCGAGCGAGTCTCCCTGGGTGTGGATCCCATATCCGAGGGCAGAGGCTGTATAGCCACCATCCACCTCGTCTTCGCGCACCTCAAAGATGATTTCGCTCATAGCCGCCCTCTGGCTTCCGTATGAATCAGATGCTACCATCGGCGCAATTGGCCCAACAAGCAGGCGGGCGACATGGTTGGGCCTCTGCGCCCATAAGAGGAGAGTGCCCCCATGGTCTTCACCAAACGCCTGCGTGAGGGTGTTCGCCAGGGGCGCATTACCGTGAGCGTGCGGATTTGGCAGCGTCCGCACGTCAAGATCGGCAACCGCTACCGCATGGACGAAGGCGAGATCGAGATCGATTCGATCACGCAGATCGGTTTTCCGGACATCACGCCGGAGCTGGCCCGCGAGTCGGGCTTTCTCGGCGTCATCGACCTGCTTAAGATCGCCAAGCACGGCCCCGGCGAGAATATTTACCTCGTGCGCTTCCACTACATCCCGCCCGGGAAGAAACCGCGCGCACCGTCCCGGAAGGGAACTGCATCTTAGTCTCCTGTGCGTCCGCGCCCGCGGAAGCTGGTGTGACCCGCTTCATTCATTACACTGATCTATTCAAGGAGCACGCCCTTTTTCATGCCTCATCCGCAGATCAAGTTCGGTACCGACGGCTGGCGCGGCGTCATCGCAGACGACTTCACGTTTGCCAACGTCCGCATCGCCGCCGAGGCCGTCGCCGCCTATGTCCATGCGAAAGAAGACCCGAAGAAGGGCATCTGCATTGGATACGACAGCCGTTTCGGTTCGAAGGCTTTTGCGCGCACCTGCGCTGATGTTGTTGCCGCTACCGGGATTCCTGTCACCCTCGCCAACGACATCACGCCCACGCCTGCGGTGAGCTACGGCGTGCGCCACCTGGGAGCGGCGGGCGGCATCATGATCACGTCGTCGCACAACCCGGCGCAATGGAATGGCGTGAAGTACAAGGCGTGGTATGGCGGCTCGGGCAAGCCATCGATCATCGCGGAGATTGAGTCGTTCCTCGGCCGGCCTGTGGCGAAAACGGCGCAGCCTGCGGCGATCCGCGAACGCGATTTTCTGCCCGAGTACCTAAGTGCCATCGAGGGTTTCGCAGACCTCGATTTGATCGCAAAGTCCGGAATGAAGTTTGCCATCGACTCGATGTACGGCGCGGGCCGCACCATCCTCTCGCAAATCTTTACGCGGCTTGGGGTCGATCACGTGCAGATCCGCGGCTACGTCGACCCGCTGTTTCCGGGGATTAACCCCGAGCCCATCGAGCCGCACGTGCGCATGCTGCAGGAGACGGTGGTCGCGCAACAATGCCACGCGGGGCTCTGCACGGACGGCGACGCCGACCGCATCGGCGCGGTGGATGAATACGGCAACTTCGTCGACCCGCACAAGATCTATTCGGTGCTGCTCGACTGGGTTCTCCGCCGCAAGGGCTGGCCCGGAGCGGTGACGCGTGCGTTCAACACGACGAAGATGCTCGACCGCATTTGCGCGAAGTATGGGCGCGAGCTGCTCGAGCACGGCATCGGGTTCAAGTTCGTGTGCGATTACATGCTCGAGCGAGAGATCCTGATGGGCGGCGAAGAGTCGGGCGGCATCGGCTTCCAGCGCCACCTGCCCGAGCGCGACGGCCTGCTGAACGCTCTGCTGCTCGCGAACGTGATGGCCGAGGAAGGAAAGACGCTCGGCCGGCTCGTCGCCGATCTGCAACAGGAATATGGCGAGCACCACTACGGCCGCATCGACCTGCACATTCCCGACGAGATCAAGAACGCGGCGATCGCGCGGGCCCGTGCGCTCCAGCCGGGTGACTCGAGTTTCGCGGGCATGGCGATCCTGCGCCAGGAGACGCTCGACGGCGTGAAGTTCTACCTCGACAACCCCGAGGCCAGAACAAAGCCCAATGCCGCGGAGACGTGGATCCTGCTGCGCGCCAGCGGAACAGAGCCGCTGATGCGCATCTACACCGAGTCCGTTTCGAAGGAAGCCGTGAACCGCCTGCTCGAGTCAGGGCGCGCGTTTGCGCTGGCGAGTTAGCGAAGGAGCGCCCATGTTCATGCACGTCTTTGGCTTTCGCTGGAAACCGCAGGCCACCGCCGCCGACCAGGAGCGCGCCGCACGCGAGATCCTCGCCTTTCGCGGCGTCATTCCAGGCCTCGTCGACGTGCATGTCGGCCCCAACCTCTCGCCGCGCGGCCAGGGCTACACCTTCGCCGGCCTCATGACCTTCACGGACCGCGCCGCATGCGCCGCCTACTCCATCCACCCAGTGCATCGCGGGCTTCTCGAGTGGCTTGTGCCGCTCATCGATCCGGTGGAGCTGGACTTCGAAGGGTGAGCCTCACTTCGGAGCAGCGGCGTACTTGCCCGACTTCGCCCAAAGCCACTACGCACCGTCCATAATGTTGGCGGGGTTCCTGATCACATACAGCAGCACGGTCTCCGGCCCGAAGCATCGCCGGTAGATGTCTGCGCTGCCCTGGCCCCCATTTCCGAGAGCCGTCTCCACATGGAACTTCGCGGGGGGATTCTCGATGCGGAGCACGCCGTTGCGTATCTGCGCGGTGACCTCGCGGAGCCCGCCGCCGGAAAAAGTTGTGTGGCCCTTCTGGCCAACTCCGAACCGGTAGTGCGGCTCTGGTTCGGTGGAGATATCCATGTCCAGCGCCACCTGAAAACCGCTCGTGATCGGCTCCATCGTCGCTGCCTTCACGACGCGGAAGACGACGGTGCACGAATCCCTGGAACCGGAGCCGGCGGGATAGATTCCGTCTTCGTACTGCTGCGGGTCGCCGCCGGTGAATTCGGCGATCTTCTGATCTGCGTCTGACAGGCGCGAGGCCGCGGGCTGCGCGACGGCGCACTTTGCGGGAAGCGTGAAGATCGAGGCCGGTGGAGGATTCAGGTCCACACTTTTGACTTCGACCATAGTGAGCGGCGCGGCGCCGGGTGGAATCAGAACGGCCTTCGCAACCATATTGGTTTTCTTGTCCACCCACGCCCGCAGGGTTCCGCTATCACCCATCTGGACTTCGAGGATCGTGGACGGGAACCCATTGACCGTCTCCGCGCCCACAGTTTTAGCGCCCTGTTGGACCAGGCCGCTGGCGCCGCTGAAGGGGTCGCCCCAGTCTCCGGAAAATGTTCCCTTGGCGCAGGAGACCGAATCGTTCTTTGGGTCCCAGGTGTAGCTGATCCTTTTATCGAGGTCGTACCAGGTGTGCACACGCATTGCGCCGCTGGACCCCTGCGCCGGGGTGATTGAATCCACCACGGCCTTCGATCCGAGACGGTAGGTCTCGCTGGTGGAGACCTGTCCTGTCATGTTGTTCGTCGATTTGACGGTGTAGGCTGCCGGTTCCACCGGACTCTGCGCCGGTACTTCTGCCGCGCAAATTGCGAGCAGAACCATGAGAACTCCGGACGCGCAACTCATTGACCCGATCATCTTTCGCAAGGTCAAGGGCTTCCCTCCCCGGCGTGAGCCGGACCCGCTACCCCTCAGTACTCAAGAAAAAGCCGGAGAAATCACTATACAGCGTCTCAGCGCATTGAACGCATCCCTGCGTATGGCCGGCAGCTCATGCTCAAACGCGACTTTTCCGTGACTCTTAAATGACAAGACTTTTGTCACTGGATCCATGGCCGGCAGGTCCAATGGTTAGCACGGCAATGATGCGCCTGTAGCCAGGGGGTTCGCGCCCGGTGACGGAATAGTGGTATTCCAGTTCACTTGGCAGCGGACTAGACTGTGCGCTGGATTCCCCCCGAATCATTCTCAGCCGACGGTTTTCGATCCTCGATTTGTTCTGGATGGGATCGAAGGGGCTCAGTGGTGCGATGGGGACTCTGTTTCTTCCCGACCAAGGAGGAGAGAGCAGTGGCGCCGAAAGAAGACCGTGGCCGAGAGGCGGGCGTGCGATGACCATGCGATTTCAAACGCGCGCATTCCTGCTGTGCTTCCTGCCCTTTGCGGTGTTGCTCGCCGTCAGCTTCTGGATGGTTCAGCGCGCGGTTCAATCCACGGTGCGCGAGGGGCTTCGCGCATCGTTGCGCCAGAACCAGGTGGCTATGGCGCGAATGTATGCGCAGGGCAACTTGCAGAACAGCCGCTTTTTGAAGGTGGCGGGAGAAAACACGGCGCTTAAAGCCGGGATGGTGTTGTTGCTTTCGCAGCCGGCGAATGAAAGCGCGCGCAGGACAGTCGAAGACGAGCTCCGCGAGCTGGGCGAACGAATGGGATTCGACTTCATGCTGGTGTCCGGTCCGGATGGAGTGCCGCTGGCCGGCGTGATTCGGCAGTCCGCGGGCAGCGTTGCGGACCAACTGGCGCCGCTCAAACCTAATCAACTGCGTGGAAATGCCGCCGGGCTCCTCGACATGAATGGGCAGACATTGCAGGTGGCCTCGGTGCCGATGGGCATGAACGACGAGAACCTCGGCACTCTCTCGGTCGGCGGCCGATTTGGCGTAGCAGGGATGACGACCCTGGCTGCGGTGATCCACGACGGCAATGTCGTGGAATCGAACCTTCCGGGAGTTCCGCAGGCCGAGTTGCAACGAGCGCTGGCTGGATGCGGCGACCGGGAGGAGTGCGATGTGCGCCTTGGCGGGGCGGATTGGTTTTCGCTGCGCATGCAGTCCTATGGCCATGGATACGAGCTGCTGAGTTTTCAGAATGTCGATGCCGCGACGCGGCCAATCCAGTCCAGGCTGAACGCACTCTTCCTGACGCTCGCGCTGGGATGCACTCTCGTAGCGGTGTTATGCGGACTCGGGTCGTCGAGGTCCATCGTGGGTCCGATTGCCGCAGTGGTTTCGCAGCTGCGCGGCGCGGCGAAGACCGGCAGGCTCACCGAGCTCACGACACGTCCCTCTTCCATCGCGGAGATCAAGGAGCTTGTGGAGATTTACAACCGCGCCGCGGTGTCTGTTCACGCCGCGGGCGAGAGACTCGGGAGCGCGTATCTCGAGTTTGTCGGCTCGCTGGCCAGCGCGCTGGATGCGCGCGACCAATACACGGCGGGCCACAGCCGGCGAGTGAGCCAGATGTCATGCGCTATCGCATCGGCGCTCGAGATGAGCTCGGAGGATATCGAGCGCATCCGCATCGGCGCCCTACTGCATGACATAGGAAAGATCGGGATTGCGGATGCGGTGCTGCAAAAGCCCGGGAAGCTGACGGCTGAGGAGTTCGACCTGGTGAAGCAGCACCCGGTGACCGGAAAGTGGATCCTCGAAGGCGTGCAGGGATTTACGCCCTATCTCCCGGCTGTCGAACTGCACCACGAGAACTGGGACGGAACCGGCTATCCGCATGGGCAAAAGGCAGAGGAAACCCCGGTCGATGCACGCATCATCCACGTGGCCGATGCCTATGACGCAATGACCACGGATCGCTCGTACCGCCGCGGCATGACGCACGAGCGGGCAATCTCGATCCTGGTGGAATGCGCCGGCACACAGTTTGACCCGCACATCGTGGAAACGATGTCGACTCTGCCTGTCACGGCCTTTGTGCGGCCACTGCCGCCTGCTCTGGACGGCGCCGGACAGCTGCAGGCGGCGGCAGCGGCAGTATGAAAAGCGCCGGAAATATCCGGGAAGCGGTTGCGGTTGCGACCGGGCCGCGCGGTGAATCTGCGGAAGATCGAAAGACGACCACGCGCTGACGCTTTGAGTTACGCGGCTTCAAGAGGAGCCGGCTCGCCTTCCTTACGGATGAGGGAGGGCTGGAGGAACTCCAATGGCGGGTTTGCCGGGATGTACATGGAGAACACGGTTCCGGTGGGGGTCTGCACGCGGGAGCGAAAGCGCAGGCGGGCGCGGTTGCGCAGCACGATATCGCGGGTGAGCCAAAGCCCCAGGCCGGTGCCGCGGCTGCCTTTTGTGGTGAAGAACTGCGAGAAGAGACAGGAGCGGATGTCGCTGCGAATGCCGCTGCCGGTGTCGGCTACAGTGATACGGGCCCAGGCGACTCCGCCTAGGGTTACCGGGGCGACGCGCAGGTGCAGGCTGCCGCCTTCAGGCATGGCGTCGAGTGCATTGCCGATGAGGTTAACCAGGGCCTGCCGGATTTCGCCGGCAGAGCAGTAAGCAAAGGCAGGGCGCGTGGCGATGCGCTCGCGGATGCGCCGCTCGCGGAGCTTGCCGCGAAACAGCGCCAGCGCCGACGAAGCGATCTCCGACATCTCGGCGAATCCGGGCTTGGCCGGCGCGCGGTGGAAGCGCAGCGTGTGGTCGACGATCTCGCTGACGCGGTGCAGCTCCTGGGCGGCAAGTCCGGCGTAGGACCGCGCCTCCTCGATCGTCGAACTGTGTTCGACCAGGAAGAGCAGGTTGGAGAGGGCTTCGAGCGGGTTATTCACTTCGTGCGCCATGGTCGCGGCGAGGCTGCCCGCTACGGCGAGCCTCTCCGTGTTGCGCAGCGTTTCATCGCTGCGATACTGGCGGTCGGCGGCGTCGCGCACTTCGAGCTGCTTGAGGCGTGAATTCGAGGCTATCCTGACCGCGCTGACCAAAAGCTCCTTGCGGATGGGCCGGTCGAGGAGGAACAGGCTGCGAATCTCGATGCGCGCGCGCGTGGCGACTGCCGCGAATCCCGGTTCGCTCGGCCCGCTGCTGAGAAGGAGAACCGGAAGATCAGACCAGTCGGGCTGCGATTCGATCAGCAGGCGGAGGGAGTCGATGCCGTCTCCAAGCAGGGCTTCGTCGGTGAGGATGAGGCCGAGGAGCAAGGAACTCTCGGCCTGTGCCGCATCGGCAACGCTCGCGCAGCGCTCGGCGAGGTAGCCCGTCGCCTTGAGAAGTCCGCAGATGAGCTCGCTGTCGCGGCCCGCCGGCGCGATCACCACGAAGCGTCGAGTTTGTGCTTCGGAGCCCGTCACAGCAGCGGTTGACCTCCCGTATATTCCGGAGTCCCGGTGAGGACGCCGGTGAATTCTCTCAGGGGGCCGCCAATCGTCAACTTCCCGTTGCTGATATGCAACTCGCGAATGGAGCGCTCATGGGGACCGGAGCGGCGCTTAACGACGGAGAGCGCCTGGCGGACCTCGCCTGCTGCCTCAAAGTACCGGAGCAGCAGAACGTTGTCTGCCAGGTAACTCACGTCGGTTGGAGAAGACACCGCATATCCCAAAAGCCCATACTGGGCCAGCACCAGGAAAGAGGCGACACCTACCTGATTTAGATACGACAAGGCCTCGTGAAGCTGTACGGAGAGAGCGCGTTCTTCGCTCATGGAGTTCATCAGCCCGTTCAGGCTGTCGATGACCACCACCCGCCAGCCGTTGTCCTCCACGCCACGGCGTATGCGGTCGATGAACTCGCCAGGGGAAAGCTCGGCCGGATCCACCTGCTCCAGATGGATGGCCCCGCTATGAAGATGGGGGTCGAGGTCCAGGTTCAGGCCGCGGCTGCGGTCGCAGAAGGACTGGATGGTCTCGTCGAAGGTGAAAATGGCGCCCTTTTCGCCGCGGCGTGCAGCGGTGCAGGCAAACTGGGCACACAAAGTGGACTTGCCGCAGCCGGTGGGGCCGGCGATGAGGGTGCTGGTGCCGCGCTGCACGCCGCCGTTGAACAGCGCGTCAAGCTCGGCCACGCCGCTCGGAAGCAGATCGCTGTGCATAGGGCCGCCGCGGTACTCGCCCGATACGAGCCGCGGAAAGACACGGAGCCCTCCGGTCATGATGACGTAGTCGTGAAACCCTTCGCGGAAACTGGAGGCGCGCACCTTGACCACTTCGAGGCGGCGGCGGGTGACGCCATACTCGCGCGGCAGAACTTCGAGCGAGATCACTCCGTGGGCGATGGTTTGCACCTGGCTCTCTTCGTTATCGCGGAACCGCTCGTCGAGCAGCAGGGTGGTGCAGTCCTGGCCTTCGAAGAACTGCTTGAGGCTCAGGATCTGGCGGCGGTAGCGAAGTGAGTCGCGCGCCAGCATGCGCAGCTCCGACATGGAGTCAATGACGACGCGCGAGGGCGCAAGCTCACGAACTTTGGCCAGGATGGTCTCCATCACGTCGCCCATCTCCACCTCGGCGGGCTGGAAGACCGTGTACTGGCCAGCGCTGCCCGCGATCTCAGGAGGGGTGATCTTCGCAATCGTAACTGCGTCAAGGTTGAGCCCATGCGAGGCTGCGACATAGCGCAGTTCGGCCTCGCTCTCGGCGAGCGAGATGTAGAGCCCCTTTTCGCCATTCTGCGCCCCGGCGATGAGGAATTGAAGCGCCAGCGTCGTTTTGCCGGCGCCCGGGCTGCCCTCAATCAGGTAAAGAAAGCCCGTGGCCAGGCCTCCACGGAGAATGTCGTCGAGCCCCGGAACGCCGGTGGACAGGCGAGTCTGGTTGTTTTGATCCATGCGCTCTTGCCGCTCCAGAAGATGCGATTTGGGCATCTGTTGTTCCCGCTTTGATCACCTAAGCGCGCCGGGCCGAGGTGGTTTGAAGGAAACCCCCGGGTGAGGAACTCCAAGGCCGCAGAGGCCCTTCCCGCTGGGGAGAGCGGGCGAATTCGTCCCGAGTTTCCGGAATTCCGGTGCGCCGAGGAAAAGTAATGCAATAGGCCACATACATTTGCCCAACGCCACAAGTCACTCCCAAAAACGACGACCGAGTTTGTGGATTTGGGCCCGATTCAGTGAATTTCCAATGATTTGGATGGGATGAAGACGCTTCATGGTTGGTCAGGCTCTTCGCGAGGATGAATCCGCCTAGGACCGCCTTTTCTCCGGCCCTGCAAAATTCGCGCAAAATCCCCTTGCGCGCCGACCGGGGTTGTGTGTTACAGTCAGTAACGCTATGAGTCGTAACACCACCCCGGCCCACGATCCAGCCGAACTTGGCGAATTGGAACGGGAGGTTCTGCTCCTGGTCTGGCGCTATGGTTTCGCCACCGCCGACCGGGTGAGAGAAGGCCTCGATCGTCCGCTCAAGGACTCGACGGTGCGTACGGTTCTTCGCCGGCTCGAAGAAAAAGGCTACCTCGCCCACAGCGTCAGCGACCGCACATTCGTCTATCGTCCAGCGGAGTCGCGGCAGCATGTGGCCGGCCGGGCGGCCAAGCGCATTGTGGACTGGTTCTGCGAAGGCTCGGTCGAAACGCTGCTGGTGGGCATGGTCGACTCCAAGGTGCTCGACCAGGCCGAGCTTCAGCGCCTGGCCGAGCGCATCGCCGCCGCTCAAAAGACAGCTTCCCCTGCCGCAAAGGAGGTTCAATGCTTCCCGTCATGATCGAAGCAGCCCTGCGCTCGCTCCTCGTAGGATTGGCAGTCGCAGTGGGCCTGCGCATCTTCAGGGTGCGGAATGTGCTGGCGCAGAAGGCCGCCTGGGGCCTGGTGCTGGTGTCCGCGTTTTCGATGCCGCTGCTCTTGCCGATCACGGCGCAGTGGCGTCTTGTGCCGGCGGGGCTCAACGTGAATCTTCCGCCGCATCCCGAGACGCTTCTCGAGGAACTTCAGGCCCGCCTTATTGCCAAGGGCGGATCGCCCAAGAAAGCCGCATCGCTGACTGCCCAGGTTCCCCAAGGCGATTCCCCGAAGGTCGAGGAGGCTACTGCGCCTGGCGCGGCGGCCGGGCAGGCAGGAGCCGCGGGCGCGGTCAAAACGCCATCTCCCGCGCCGCGTGCACACCGGGCTGCAAGGGCGGAACGGGGCGCGACCTTCAGTCTCGACAGCTCTTCATCCCCTTCCCCCGTGCGCACGGCGGCGAGTGGCGAGCCTATCCGGATAGCGCAATCTCCGGCAACCGCGCGGCACTTGATCCCGTCTCCCATCATCCTGATTCTTACGCTCTATTGCGGCATTACCGCGCTGTTCCTCATCCGCCTTGTCCTGGGTCTTTTCACGACGGTTCGGCTTTGGCGCACAGCCACACCGGTTCCGGCGCACACGCGGGTCCGCGCCAGCAACAAAGTTGCTTCGCCAATCACCATCGGCTCGGCCATCCTGCTGCCCGCCGATTATGAAACCTGGGACACGGAGAAGCTGCGCATCGTCCTGGCCCACGAGGGCTCGCACATCCGCCAGGGCGACTTCTACCTGCAGCTGCTCGCCAGCTTTTACTCGGCAGTGGTGTGGTTCAGCCCGCTTGGCTGGTGGCTGAAGCATGAGCTCGCGGAGCTGGCCGAAGCCATCAGCGACTTCGCCGGAATCGAGGAAGCTGCCAGCAACGCGTCCTACGCCCAGATCCTTCTTGAATTCGCGGCTGTGCCGCGCCGAACCTCGATAGGAGTTGCCATGGCACGCCCTGGAAGCTTGTCCCGCCGCATTGAACGCCTGCTCAACGATCATTCTTTCCGCCAGTGCTTTGCAGGCGGGCCTCGCGCGCTCGTTGCAGTTGCGCTGGTCCCGCTGGCGGTGCTTGCCGCGACGGCACTGGTCAGGGTACAGGCCGCGGGCGCCGTACATGCCGTAACCGGAACGCAGTTTACTTCGCCGGCCCGGGCCGCGGCTCCCACATCCGAGGCTGCGCCCACATCGCAGGCCGCTTCGAACGTTGATACCTACGTAGTCGCGCCAGTTGTCGAGGCGATCCGCGTGAATGAACCGGAGCAAGCCGGTCCGGCAACCGAGGCTGTCCCGCTGGATAACCAGGAGCTTTCTCAGGTGCCCGTGCCGAAGGCTCTTCTGCCGATTTGCCCCGAGCGCGAGGCAGCGACCCCGGAGGCTGCGCCCGTATTGATAGCGGCTGCCGCGCCTGCGCCCAGGATGCGCTTTCTCTCCGTTTTCAAAATGGCAGGAGGAGGCATGCAGGAAGGGGAATCGTTGTCCTTCGATCGCACGCTTCCTGCAAGCGGGGCAACGAAGCTCTCGGTCTCCACGGGGTCAGGCAATATCCACCTTACGCGCGGTTCGGGCAGCCAGATCCAAATTCACGGCAAGATCCACGTGAACCGTGACGGCAATGAAGAAATGGCCCGCCAGATTGCCGCCAACCCGCCGATCGTGCAGAACGGCGACGAAATCGTCGTGGGCCGGCACCACGATGAGGATCGCGAGCGGTGGCGCGGTATCAGCATCGACTACCAGATTGAAGCGCCCGCCGGTATTCAGCTTTCCGCCATATCGGGCTCCGGCGATATTGTCGACGAGGGCGTGGGACAGGATGCGAAGCTCCAGACCGGTTCAGGGGATATCAAGGCCACCAGCCTGGAAGGGCCATTCGTGGCGAAGACCGGATCGGGGAATATCGTCGCGGCACAGACGGGCCAGGGCGATGTGGTTGCGGAGACGGGGTCGGGCGATATCGAGCTGAAGGACATCCACGGCGGCTTCAAAGGCCAGACCGGGTCGGGCGACATCAAGGCCAGCGGCACGCCTTCGGCCGGGTGGAATCTGCAGACCGGCTCGGGCAATGTCGAGCTGTGGACCGGCAATGCCGCGCTCACGCTCGATGCGTCGACGGGATCAGGATCTGTGAAGACCGAGCACGAGATGATGGTGCAGGGCAACCTCGATAAACATCACATCCGCGGCGAGCTGAATGGCGGCGGTCCCACGGTTCGCGTGCAGACGGGCTCGGGCGACGTTCAGATCCACTGATCTTGTCTATGCGCCGCGGCTCGACGGCTGCGGCGCTTCCCGTTCATACCTTTGTCGGTCTAAGCGCGCCTGCAATGAGCGGAAGCCTTTTCGGTTGAATCCGGGGCCTGCTCTCGCGGGTGCGGCACGACTGAAGAGCTTGCTGAAAAATGCGACTTGAGCCGAGAGGAACCATTGAAAAACCTCAGGGCTCAAGCCCTAGTCCTTTATTTGTGCACGTCGCGGCGGTACTGAAGTACCGCCCTGGCGCGTTTTGCCATAGGAGAGAGCCATATGTCGACGGACCTTCGCGACGCTTTACGGCAACTGCGGAAAGCGCCGGCGTTGACCGCAACGGTTGTCATTACCCTGTCGCTGGGAATTGGCGCTACGACGGCCATCTTTACCCTGGTGCACCAGGTGATGCTCAAGTCGCTGCCGGTGACGAAGCCGGATGAATTATGGCGTATCGGAGACAAGGACCGCTGCTGCAACTGGGGCGGCTACACGCAGGGCGACGACGGTGATTTTGCTCTCTTCTCCTGGGATGCCTTCAAGAACTTCCGCGAGCATACGCCGGAGTTCTCGGACCTCGCGGCGCTGCAGGCGGGCAACGCTCCGCTGGGCGTGCGGCGCGAAGGGTCGCAGGCGCAGGCGGATACATTCAACGGACAGCACGTTTCCGGGAATTTCTTCAGCACTCTGGGAGTGCAGCCGTGGATCGGACGGCTGATGACGGACGCCGATGACCAGAAGGGGGCACCCCCGGTTGCGGTGATGAGTTACCGCACCTGGCAATCGAAGTTTGGTTCCGACCGCTCTGTCGCCGGCGCGAGCTTCCTGATCAACGGCCACGCGTTTACCGTGATCGGAGTGACGCCGCCGGGATTCTATGGCGCCAAGCTCGCAGGCTGGGGCATGCCGGACTTCTGGCTGCCCATTACCGCGGAGGACATTCTGAACGGGCAGGTGTCGCGGCTCAAGCGGGCGAATGAGAACTGGCTCGACCTGCTGGGCAGAGTGCGGCCGGGGGTCAACCCGAAGGCGCTCGAAGCCAAGCTGCGGGTGGAGTTCCACGACTGGCTGGCCAGCCACGTGTCGGACATGGAGCCCGGCGAGAAGCAAACCTGGCAGCAGCAGACGCTTCATATTGCCCCGGGCGGATCGGGTGTGGCATCGCTGCGCGACGAATACGAGGACGGGCTGAGGCTCCTGTTGATTGCCGCGGGATGCGTGCTGCTGGTGGCCTGCCTGAACCTGGCGAACCTGATGCTGGCGCGCGGATTGAAAGAGCGGGCGCAGATTTCGGTTCGCGTCGCGCTGGGAGCTTCGCGTATCAGGCTGGTGCGGAAGGCGCTGGTGGAAAGCGTGCTGCTGGCGTTGATCGGCGGCGCGCTGGGAATTGCGGTGGCGTATGGCGGAACGCGATTCATCTTGTATCTGGCGTTCGAGGTGGGAGGGCCAAACAACTACGTGCCGGTGAGCCCGCTGCCGTCGTGGCCGGTGCTCTTGTTTACGCTGGGCATTTCGATTTTGACGGGGATCATCTTCGGAACTGCGCCGGCGTGGATGACTTCGCACGCGGATCCTGTGGAGGCGCTGCGCGGGGCGAACCGCTCGGTGGGCGGAGGCAGCTCATGGACGCAGAAATCGCTGGTCATCGGGCAGGCGGCGATGTCGCTCGTGCTGCTTTCGGCGGCTGCGCTGCTGGCGCAGAGCCTGAAGAACCTGGAGCACCAGGATTTCGGCTTCGAAACGCAGGGCCGGTACCTGGTGTGGATGAATCCCTCGCTGAGCACGTACAAGCCAGAACAGATGGAGCTGATCTTCCGTCGGATTGACGAGAACCTTATGCGGATTCCGGGGGTGCGGATGGTTGCCCCCGTGCTCTACGCGCCGATGAGCGGCGACAGCTGGAACGAGGGGATCCGCATCCAGGGCAGGCCGGAGCCCAACCCGAAGGAGGACACCGGCGCAGGATGGGCGCGCGTGATGCCGGGGTTCTTCGAGACGATTGGCGCGAAGATCGTGCTGGGCCGGCCTCTGCGAGATGACGATACGCAGAGCACGCTGAATGTCGCGGTGGTGAACGAAGCGTTCGTGAAACGCTTCTTCAAGAATCAGAACCCGATCGGGCAGCACTTCGGCATGGACCGAGTGAAGTATGCCTCAACGTGGGAAATCGTGGGCGTGGTCAGGGACATCCGCTACATGACCTACAACTACAAGGAACCGATCAGGCCTATGTTCTGGGTGTCGGAGACGCAGTACGTAACCACGTACGACGATCCGGAGTTTGTGACCGGCGATAAGTATTCCCACTTTCTCTACAACATCGCCATCTGGGCACCCGGCAATCCTCCCGGCATGGAGCAGCAGGTGCGCAAGGCGATTGCGGCTGTGGATCCGACGCTCGTGGTGAATGACGTCACACCATACGGCAAGGTCGTGAACGCCGATTTCCAGCAACAGAACATGATTGCGACGTTGACTACTCTATTCGGATTGCTTGGCCTGACACTGGCAGCCATCGGGCTGTATGGCGTGATGTCCTACGCCGTTGAGCAGCGCACGAACGAGATAGGCCTGCGCATGGCTCTTGGCGCCGACCGCGGAACCGTGCTGAGGATGGTGCTGCGCAACGCGGCCTGGCAGGTGGGTATTGGCCTGGGGCTTGGGATTCCGTTAGCTGTGCTGGCCGGAAAGCTGATGAAGGATCAGCTGTTCGGCGTAAGGCCATGGGACCCGGCGATGCTGGCGACTGCTACGTTGCTGCTTGCATTGGCGGCTCTTGTCGCGTCGGTCATTCCGGCGCGCCGCGCTGCGGGGGTTGAGCCTATGGTTGCGCTGCGCAACGAGTAACTGGTCATTGCAGGCAGCTGTGGAGGTGTCGCAATGCTCCCCACCTGGTGAAATATGCCTGTGAACGATTGGTGATCTCACCTGTGGGACGCGGCTCGCCATTGCCCGAAGCGGGATAGATGACGTACGCGACGCCTTGTTCGATTCCGCCAGTGCGAGGATTGGAATCTATGCCGAGCAGATTCGCGAGGGCGATTGAGCCTTCTCCCATGGGCAGGCCGGGAGCGCTTTCATCGGCGACAATGGCGCCTGCAACCTTGCCGTTCTCGAGATTCACAACTGTCGCAAAGTCGCCGAGCTTCGCGTGCCTGAATCCCTCGGGCGGAAGCACCACGTAGGGTATGGTTGCCGCGTCGACAAACCGTTTGGGGTTGTGCTCATCCTCGATGCTTGAGTCGTAGAGCGCGGTCATCGACACATAGAACCCCGGAGCGGGATCGCCCTTGCGTTGAATGACCGGTCGGCCATTCGGCTTGCCGGTGTCGGTGGCCAGTGCCCACCAGTTTCCGGGACGGCCGGCGTCTTTAATGGTGTCGAGACCAAGCCGGTTGTTGGGATGATAGGCGCGGTATGCTCCATCGGCGTCGATCTCCATGCCACTTTGATAGACGAAGGCCTGCACTGCGGATGAGCTGCATGACCAAGCAATGGTGGGACGGTGCTTGAACAGTATCTTCTTCTGGGAATTCTGCGAAGGAGCGGACGGCTGAGAACCGGACGGGAGAATTGCCTGAACAAACACAAACACGGCAAGCAGTGATGGAGCTCTCACGGTTCGCAGATTAGCACTTGTGGTTCGGGGCTGGGATTGACTGTTAACCGAGGGGGAACTGACGAGTAGACGACCATCGAACCTCAACTAAGAAAATCACTTCTGTTCTTGGTCCGAGTAACTCCGTTGAGAGTGCGCGTGGATGTATTGGCTATTTCATCTGTCCCAACCCGCGAGCGATCGCCAAGCATTCAGAAGGTCTACGAGCTCTTCCGGGCGCAATCCGTAACTGTCGGGCAGGCCGTCAGTAGCGCCGACCAAACCCGCATTCAACCGGCGTGGGCCGCGATTCGGCGCGGTGTGCCAGTCGAAGACAACCATTCGATGGCCAGTAGGAGGTACCCGGGCCACACGAAAATCACTCACGTCCTGCCAAAGGATCAGCGGGCTTTTGCGAAACGAGGAGCAATATCTAAAACCATCTTCTCGAATATGTAAGTAACAGGCGCCTGGCAAGAGCTGCACCCCAATAACCGCGACACCCAATCCGAAAAACAGAATACATAACCAACTAATTGCCCCGGCCTCACGACGAGCGATTTGCATTACCCCAATGATGACGAAACCCAGACCAGTGAAGCAAAACAACGCCAGTCTTCGCTTATCCGGCCGCAAAATGATGTCGCTGCCGTTGCTTTGAATCTCGTTCATCACGGAATTCTAACGAAATTCGACAACGCTACAGGTTGTTTTCACGTTTGTTGCTGGAACGTCGGATCAGATGCGCATGGGCATGAGCACATAGCGGCTGCGGTATTCGGCGTCGGGATCCTCGGGGCGCATCTGGCCTGCGGACTGCGAGTCCTTGAACTCTAGGCGCACCTCGCCTTCGTTGCCCAAGGCCTTGAGGAAGTCGAGGATGTAGGTGGAGTTGAAGCCCACCATGATGGGATCGCTCGAGTATGGCGTGTCGATCGTGTCCTCCGACTCGCCGGATTCGGTCGAGCTCGAGCTGATCTTGAGCTCGTTGCCTTCGAGCCTGAGCCGGATCGCGCCGGATCGCTCGTCGGCAAACTGGGCGACGCGCTGGATCGATTCCGACAACTCTTTCGACCGCACGACGGCGAACTTCGTGTTGTCGCGCGGCATGACGGCCTCGTAGTTGGGGAACTGGCCGGTGAGCTTGCGCGAGCTGAGGGTGCGGTGGCCGATGCGGAAGAAGAGCGTGTGCTCGTCGTCGGCGAATTCGACGCTGGCGTCCTCGGAGTTGGCGAGAAGGCTCTGCAATTCGTGGAGCGCCTTGCGCGGGATGAGCACGCGCTTTTCGCCGCTGATGCCGGCCAGAGTCTCGCCCGGCTTTTCGACGAACGAGAGCCGATGCCCGTCGGTCGCCACCATTGCGATGGACTCGGCCTTGAGCACCATGAGCGCGCCGTTGAGCGTGTAGCGCGACTCTTCGTTCGAGATGGCAAATACGGTGCGCTCGATAAGCGTCGCCAGGGCTGCCGCAGAGATTGCAGTGACAGCGACGCTCGGGAACTCCGGCACCTGCGGGTAATTTGCGCGCGCCATGCCGACCATCTTGGTGTTCGAGCGGCCGGAGCGGATCTGCACCCAGTGGTTGTCGAGGAGCTTGATCGAGATGTCGCCATCGGGAAGCAGCTTGATGTAGTCGTAGAGCTTGCGCGCGGGGATGGTGCACGAGCCGGGCTTCTTGACCTTGACCGCGGCCGACGTGCGGATCGCCTGGTCGAGATCGGTGGCCGTGATGTTCAGGTGGTCGCCCTCGGCCTCGATGAGAAAGTTCGAGAGGATGGGGATGGTGGTCTTGCGCTCGACTACCGACTGGGTCGCAGTGAGTTCTTTCAGCAGTTCCTGCCGGCTTACGGTGATTTCCATCGCTGCTCCCTGCGCCGCCGGTTGCTCGATTTCCGTTTCAACGATCGCCATGATCCACCTCTCGCTCGCCGCATTGGTGCGCGGCACACTGCTCATTCAACGCGGCATCTGCGCTGGCCACACTCTACAACAACTCAGGCATCCCTGTGAAAACCCATGCCCCGCTGGTCTCGATTGTATTCAGAATCCCGCGTTTTGGGGTGCGTGGAAAAGAAGACTATTAAGTGGAAAGGGAGGCTGCGGGACCGGGATGCATTGGCAGGTTCAAATCCGGATTGCTGTTGGTTGACGCGCGGTGGTTAAGGAGGAAATGTGTGGATGAGAAAAGATTAAAGGCAGTAGTCTCCGTAGTTCAGGCTGGAAAAGTGGAAATTGCGGCCAACGTGTGCGGAGCCTACGGATTGGCATGGGTGAGAGTTTTCTAAAACGCGGCGGTGGAATTCAGGACAATTGGAAAACTCTCAGAAACAGGCATGAATGGGCAGGTGTTTCCCACCTCTTCCACAGTGAGGCGCAAATGGCCTGTGAATCGTGCGCGAGATTTGTGAAGAGCGCGTCCGGAGCCGCATGGATCGTGGGGATGTGCGATCTTTCTTGTCCACAGCGGGCTGTGCGCCGATGGCAAACGTGGTTTGAATTTCACGGCAAGCATGCCAGCCGGCGTGAGTTGAAAGGCCACGGCGGTGCAAGGGATGAGTCAGAGAGACTCTTTTATACTTGAGTTTCCATGTCCTATGCGGCGGCCATCGATGCACTGAACGCCCTGGCGCCGGAGCTATTCACGACGCCGGGCCGGCCGCGGCGCAAGTTCTCGCTGGCTGAGATTGGCATCCTTCTCGACGACCTGGGGAATCCGCACGAGCGTTTTAAGAGCGTTCTGATTGCCGGAACCAACGGAAAGGGATCGACTGCGGCCACGCTTGCATCCATTCTGGGCGCGGCCGGGTTACGCACCGGCCTTTACACCTCGCCGCACCTCGATCGCGCAAACGAGCGCATACGGATCGAGGATGCGGAGATCAGCGACGACGATTTTGCGCGCGAGTATTTCACGGTGGACGATGCGGCCGGGCGCTTGGTCGCGGGCGGAAAGCTCGCCCAGATGCCGAGCTTCTTCGAGATTCTCACGGCGATGGCGTTTCTCGAGTTTGCCGAGAAGGGCGTGGACATCGCGGTGCTCGAAGTCGGCATGGGAGGCCGCCTCGATGCGACGAACACTGCGGACCCGTTGATCTCCATCATTACCGATATCTCGCTCGACCACACGGAATGGCTGGGGCCGACGATTGCGGCGATTACGCGCGAGAAGGCGGGAATCCTGCGCCGGCACGGCGTGATGGTGACTCTGCCGCAGCACCTGGAGGCGAACCAGGTTCTGGGTGAGGTGGCGACGGAGCTTGAGATTCGCGGCGTGAGCGCGACACCGTTTATGCCGGCTGTGAATGCAGCAGCGGGAGACCGCTACGAAGTGGAAGCTCTGGGTGGACTGATTCACGTAGAATCGCCGCTCGCCGGGGCGCACCAGCATCGCAATGTGGCGCTGGCGGTTGCCGCGGCCGTTGAGCTGGCGAATCATTTCGGGTTCCCGGTGACCCCGGCAGCCATCGAAACGGGCATTCAGCGCACGCGGTGGCCGGGCCGGCTGGAGCGTATTCGTTGTGGAAATGTCGAGTGGATTCTTGATGTTGCGCACAATCCGGCCGGCGCCTGGGCCCTGCGCGCGGGGCTGCGGGATGCGCTCGAGACGGCGGAGCGCAATGGCGCCGGCCGCGTGCTGGTGTTTGGCTGCCTGCGCGATAAGCCGGTAGAAGAGCTGGCGCAGATTCTGTTTCCATTGTTCGACCAGGTGATCTTTGCGCCGATCCGCAGCCCTCGCGCAGCGGACCTGGAGGCACTTCTCGCCGCCGCTGAAGCCACTGGAACTCCCGCCCGGGCGGCTGAATCCGTGGGCGCCGCGATCGAGATTGGGCGGGAAGCGGTAGCCGGCGGGGTGGCCGTTGTGTCTGGATCGGTGTATCTCGTGGGGGAAGCCCGTGGGCTTCTGATCGGCTGGACGGGAGAACGAGGATGAGCTGCCGGCCCGATCCCATGCCGCGCTGGCACCGTTGGCGTACAAATGTCATACAGGCACCATTGTTCTTTCTGGCCACCGGGATCTGCGGCACACTGGCGCTGGCGGCTTCGCTGGTGGCGAAGACAGGGCGAACACAGCACCGCATTGCGCAGGTGTGGGCGCGACTGTGCGTGCGCATTTCGGGGGCGCGGCTGACTCAGAGAGGCGTGCAGAACCTGCGGCGATATCCGGTTGCGGTGTATGTGGCCAACCACACGTCGTACATGGACACGCCTGTCGTGTTCGCCAGCCTGCCGTTTCAGTTCCGGATCCTGGCAAAGAAGGAGCTCTGGTCGCTGCCGTTTATCGGCTGGTACCTGGCGCGCTCCGGGCAAATTCCTGTCGACGCATCGAGCGCGAGCGCGACGCTGTCGAGCCTCGGAGCCGGAGTCAAGGCTCTGCGGGCCGGAATGCCTCTGTTCGTCTTTCCTGAAGGCTCGCGCACGCCGGATGGGGAGTTGAAGGAGTTCCTGGCCGGGGCGGCGTACCTTGCCATCCGCGCGCAGGTGCCGCTGGTGCCGATCGCGCTGAGCGGGGCCTACGAGCTACTGCCTATTCATACGCGGCATTTCTATCCTTGCGACGTAACGCTTGCTGCGGGCGAGCCGATCGAAACCAAGGGCATGACACCGCGCCAGACCGAGGAGCTGACGGCACGCCTGCGGGCCGAGATCGCGGAGATGCTGGCCAAGGATGCCGCGAAGGCTCCGCTGGACACAATGCTGAGCTAAGCGGGAGCATTGCCGCCAGCCCACCCCCGCATGGATCATGGAGATATGACCGTCCGGATCGCGATACCGGAGCCTACAAGCCGCGACGACGCATACAACGAGCGCGCCCTTCCGCAATATATGGAGGCGCTCGAGGCCGCGGGCGCCAAGGCTATTATCGTGCCGCTCGATGCTCGACCGGATCGTGTGGCCCGGCTCCTCCAGGGCACCCAGGGCGTGCTTCTGCCCGGCAGCCGTTACGACGTCGACCCGGAGAGATACGGCGAGGAGCGCATCCCCGCCTGCGGCGAGGCGGATCCGGCGCGCACCGCGGCCGATGAGCTGCTTCTGCAGGATGCATTCAACCTCCGCAAGCCGATCCTCGCAATCTGCCAGGGGATCCAGAGCCTGAACGTGTGGCGTGGGGGAACGCTGATTCAGGACCTCGCCGGCTCCGGAAAGACCGCTGTGAATCATGCGCCGGGCCGCACGGTGAATGAGGCGCATGCGGTCGAATTGTCCGTGGAATCTCGGCTGTCAGGCATGGTGTCGCCCGGACCCGGTCCGGTTATGGTCAATTCCAGCCACCATCAGGCTCTGAAGGTTGTGGGCGACAACCTGCGAGTGACCGCGGTGAGCCCTGTCGACAAAGTCGTCGAGGCCGTGGAGCTGGACGCGCCGGATCACTTCGTCGTCGGCGTGCAGTGGCATCCCGAGAGGACCTATACGGTGAGTGCTCTCTCCCGCGCGTTGTTTGAATCGCTGGTCCGCGAATCGGAGGCATGGGGCCGGAAACATGCCGGGGAGCCGGCCGCCGACCTATGAGCGAAGAGAACGCTACCCTCACGGGGGCGAGACTAAATGAGCTCCTGACCGGGCAAGGGGAGCCTTCGCTGCCGGCGGACATTGCATCCCGGTTTGGGGCCTATGCGGCGCTTCTGATGCGCTGGAATGCAAGGGTCAACCTGACCGCCATCCGTG
Source organism: Occallatibacter sp. (assembly GCA_035263625.1). Taxonomy (GTDB): domain Bacteria; phylum Acidobacteriota; class Terriglobia; order Terriglobales; family Acidobacteriaceae; genus Telmatobacter. The sequence goes on along the minus strand of DATFRB010000070.1, from coordinate 223,388 downwards.
ACATGGAAGGCATCCTGCGAAGGCATTTTGTTGAATCAATCGTGTATGCCCGCGCGCTTCCGACTGGAATCGGCTCGTTTCTCGATCTTGGATCGGGGGCTGGGTTCCCGGGAATCCCGGTTGCGCTGTGCCGGCCCGCGATACACGTAACGCTGGCAGAGTCACAGGGAAAGAAAGCGGCATTTCTGCGCGAGGCGATCCGGGTTGTGAAGATCCAGGTCGAGGTATATGCCGGCCGTGCCGAAGCTCTTGACCGCTCATTCGATTGCGTCGGCATGCGGGCGGTGGACCAGATGAAGGCTGCGGCGGCGACAGCCGCCGGGCTTGTAGCAGTGGACGGCTGGCTGGCTCTGCTGACGACAGCCGGAGGTCTGAGCGGGCTCAAGGAGTCCGCTGGCGGTGGGTTTCAGTGGTTGGAACCGCTGTACCTGGAGGGCGGAAGCGAGCGGGCCATCCTGCTGGGGAGGCGTATAGATGCCGTGAACGGGGGGGAGGGGGGTAGATAGTTTGGGTCCTGAAGGGCTGCTGTTCCACGTGGAACAACGGTGGCTGCGGATGGCGAATCCGGGTGGAAACGGCCTGGACAACGTTCCACGTGGAACAAAGATGCCAGGATGCGATTGGGCAGAGATGCCGGCAAAACAGCCGTGTTTTGGGACGCCAACTTGACCGACGGTGAGGACTTTTCCACTTTTTGCCGTCGGCTGCCTCCTGCTGGACGCGGATTTGCTCCCTCCCGCAAGTCCAAGCTGCACCATCACTTCACTGCAATCCATGCGCGCTGAGCGCAGGAACTTTCCACAGGTTTGTCTAATTCTCCACAGGTAATGTTGCTGGCCCAATCCACCCGTACCCATTAGTCTGAAACTCCATGGGCAACATCGTGGGGATCGTCAATCAGAAGGGCGGCGTGGGCAAGACCACAACCGCCATCAATCTCGCTGCGTGCCTGGCCATCGAGGGGCTCCGCGTTCTCCTCGTGGATTGCGATCCGCAGGCCAACGCGTCTTCCGGCCTCGGGATCCAACGCGACGACGACCGCCATTCCATCTACGACGTCCTCATGGGACTCTCTCCTGCCGAGCAGATCATCCTGCCCACAGAGCTCGAAAACCTCAGCATCCTGCCAGGTTCGAAGAACCTGACCGGCGCGAACATCGAGCTTGCGGGCGCCGACGACCGCGCTCTGCGCCTCCGGCAGGCGCTCGAGCAGGTCAAGAACCGGTACGACCTTATCATGCTCGATTGCCCGCCCGCCCTCGATCTGCTCACCCTCAACGTTCTTGCTGCCGCAAACAAGCTCATCGTGACGATGCAGGCCGAGTACTTCGCACTGGAGGGCATCTCCGAGCTCATCTCTACGCTGGAGCGCGTGCGCGCAGCTTTTAATCCCGACGTGACGATCGAGGGGGTACTGCTCACGATGTACGACGATCGCACCAACCTTGCCCAGCAAGTGACCCAGACCCTCCGCGAGTATTTCAAAGAGCGCCTTTACCAGACCGTGATCCCGCGCAATGTGCGCCTAGCCGAAGCGCCGAGCCATGGCAAGCCCGTTGCGGTCTACGATCCGCGCTCACGCGGAGCTGAGGCGTATTTCGAGCTTGCCGGCGAATTCCTCGCGCGCAACCGCATGGAGAGCCCGCGCAGCCGCGCCCGCAAGACGGCGCAGCCAGCCATGGCGGCCAACGCCGCGGCTACCGTTCGATTCTGGCCCTACTCCTGAGCGGGAGCCTGGCCGCTGCTGATTGCCTCCGCCGTCTGCACCCCAACCATGCCGGTTCGATCCGGCCTGAGGAAACTGATTCATGACGACCGCCACTGCCGATCCAAAACGCCGCGCCCTGGGTAAAGGGCTCGATTCTCTCCTTCCGCGCGTCCACGCGAGCGTTGCCCCAGCCCACGGCGCAGAGCTCGAAGGCGGCAAGCCGCGCGAGGTCCCGGTGGACCAGATCGACGTGAACCCGTTCCAGACTCGCGGACATATGGACGAGACCCAGCTTGCCGAGCTCGCCGCGTCCATTACGGCGAACGGCGTGGTGCAGCCCATCCTGGTGCGGCCGCAGGCGAGCGGTCGATTTCAGCTGATTGCCGGGGAGCGGCGCTGGCGCGCTTCCATGCAGGCCGGAAAAGCGACCATCCCTGCGATTCTGCGCCAGGTTTCGGACGAGCAGGCGATGGAGATCACGATCGTCGAAAACCTGCAGCGCGAGGACCTGAACCCCATGGAACAGGCACGCGCTTTCGAGCGCCTCAGCCGTGAGTTCCACATGACCCAGGAACAGATGGCGACCCGGACAGGCAAGGATCGTGCAAGCGTGGCCAATTTCCTACGACTGCTCAAATTGCCTGCGGCGGTTCAGGCTCGCGTCGAAGGCGGCGAGCTTACGTTTGGCCATGCCCGCGCGCTGCTCGGGCTGACGGGACGCCCGGAGCTCGAGAAGGTGGCGGCAAGGGTATCTGCACTTTCGCTTTCTGTTCGCCAGACAGAAACGATGGTCCAGGGTGTTCTTAATCCGGAAAAGCAAGAAACTAAAGAACCTAAACCGGAAGCGTCTGTCGACCCCAATGTACGGGAAGTCAAGGACCGCCTGCAAAGCGCGCTGGGCCTGAAGGTGACGATCGAGGACAAGAACGGGCGCGGCAAGGTCATCATTGAATACGCCAAGCTGGAAGACTTCGACACGCTGCTTGAACGCCTGGCTGGTTAGGTCCGCCTGTAGTTTTTGCAGATGCCGGCCACCTCTGCAGGTGTGCACTGCCTCCGGGGCCGCTTATCCGCCATATCCGCGCCGCAATCGTTCTTCCCTGCAGCCGTCAGAATCCTCGAACGCTATACTCGGACTTCAGGCGCAGTCGTGTTGCTTCCGTCGGCACGACGCGTCCCGGAGTTCCCATCTTGTCCCCTTCCCGCCGAGGATTTCTGAAGTCGCTTTCGCGGACCGCGCTCGTACTCTCGCTCGAAGATGTTCTCTCTCTCGGCTGCCCTCCATTCGCGCAGCAACAGCCGGCCGATCAGAAGCCGAAAGGCGGCTCGCGGCAGTCGTATTCCGCCGAAGCTCGACCGGCGCCTAAGGGAGCGTACTCGCCGGTGGCCGGAACGCCGCTTGGGGTCCAGTTCGTCGATGTGGCGAAGCAGGTTGGGCTCAATGTGGAGACCATCTACGGAGGCGAGCACAAGAATAAATATCTGCTCGAAACCACGGGCTGCGGCGCAGCATTCTTCGACTACGATCACGACGACTGGCTGGATATTTTTCTGGTGAACGGCTGGAGGCTTGAGGGATTCCCGAAGGGGCATGAGCCGATTTGCCATCTCTTCAAGAACAATCGCGACGGGACGTTCACGGACGTGACGGCTGGGTCGGGGCTCGAGCATAAGACCGGCTGGGGGCAGGCCTGCTGCGTGGGCGATTACAACAACGATGGCTGGAACGATCTCTTCGTCACTTATTACGGGCAGAACGCGCTCTACCGCAACAACGGCAACGGGACGTTTACCGATGTGACGAAGGAGGCCGGGCTGATACAGGACCGGCTGCGGTGGAACTCCGGTTGCGCCTTTGTCGACTACAACAAGGACGGGCACCTCGATCTCTTTGTCGGCAACTATATCGATCTCGACCTGAAGACGACGCCGACGCCTGAAGAGGCCAACTGCACGTACAAGGGGATCACCGTTGCCTGCGGGCCTCCGGGGCTCGACGGCGGCAAGAATATTCTCTACCGCAACAAGGGCGACGGCACGTTTGAGGATGTGAGCCGGAAGGCCGGGATCCTGGGAACGCTCGGGACGTACGCGCTGAGCTGCGCCGCATGCGACCTCGACAACGACGGCTGGCCGGACATCTACGTGGCCAACGACTCGACGAGCGCGACCCTGTACGTGAACCAGAAGGACGGCACATTCAAGGACGAGGCCGTGGAAGCGGGTGTGGCGTATTCACCCGATGGCAAGCCGCAGGCCGGCATGGGCGTCTCGGTGGGCGACTTCAACCGCGACGGTCTGCCCGATATTGTGAAGTCGAACTTCGCCGGAGATACCGACTCGCTCTATATGAACCTGGGCGACGATTCGTTCGACGACCGGACCTACCAGGCGGGCCTGGGCATGAACACGCGCCTGCTCGGCTGGGGCATCAGCTTTGTGGACATCGACAACGATGGGTGGCTAGACATCCTCGTCGCCAACGGGCACGTGTATCCCGAGGTGGACGGAACGCCGATCGATGCGGCCTATGCCGAGCGCAAGTATCTCTACCGCAACCTTCGCAACGGCCAGTTTGAAGACGTGAGCATGAAAGGCGGCGCGGGCATCACGACGGCCGCAAAGGCGCGCGGCTTCGCCGTCGGCGACTACGACAACGACGGCGACCTCGACGCGGTGGTGAACTGCGTGAATGCTGTTCCGCAACTGCTGCGGTGCGAATCAACGCTGAATCGGAGCTGGGTGAAGATTCGGCTTGTTGGGACCAAGTCGAACAGGGCGGGAATTGGGGCGAAGATCAAGGTCGTCGCGCAGACTGGATCTCCGCTGTTGAGCGCAAAGCCCGAGGCGACGCTTACGCAGATCGAAGAGGTGAAGTCGTCGAACGGATATTACTCGGCGAGCGACCTGCGCATTCACTTCGGGCTTAACGACACGAAGAAGGTCGATGTTGTCGAGATCGCGTGGCCCTCCGGCGAGGTCGATACGCTGAAAAATCTCGACGTCAACAGGCTCTACGTCATCGAAGAAGGCGGGAAGCTGCTGAAGAACGAGGCGTTGAAGCCGGCGAAGAAGTGATTCCGGCTGCCCGAGCGGCGAAAGGAGTTTGCGATGATTGCGATGACCGAGATTGGCCGCGTCGCGAGCCCGTTTACAGAAACGAAAGGGATTCCGAAAGGGCTCGGCGCTAAGCATGACGCGGAGGGGGTGCTTGAGATTCAGCCGGAGTTCGAGGCGGGGCTGGTCGACATCGAGGGATTTTCGCATCTCTACGTGATCTGGGTGTTCGACCGCGCCGATGGCGTCGACCTTATTGCGACACCGCCGAGCGACGGGCGGCCGCATGGCGTGTTTGCGACGCGCTCGCCACGGCGGCCGAACCCGATCGGGCTCACGGTGGTGGAACTTCTGCGGCGCGAGGGCGCGCGGCTGCACGTGCGCGGCGTGGATATGCTCGACGGCACGCCGATCCTCGACATCAAGCCGTTCCTTTCGAATGTGGCGCCGGAAAAGCTGCGCCGGGGCTGGCTGGCGGAGGCTGAGGCAAGGTCTGAGAAGGGCGACGGCGGGAACTGGAGTTGAGCCCGAGGGGTGCGGGCCGATCTGCATGCGGCCGGCGATTGAAGTATTACTTCCGTCTCTGGCGTGCTTTCTCTCGCAATGCGAGGCGGCACGATTCGGCCACGTTCGAATCTTTTGCGGCTGATGAAACATCAACGTTAACCGGAGAACGACCCGCCATGCCTGTCATCCGCGCCTGCGCACACTGCGGCAAATCGAATCGTATTCCGGCTCGGCATCTTGCCGACGCCGGACGCTGCGGCGAGTGCAAATCGCCGCTGGCGGCCGTGTCGGAACCCATTGAGGTTGGGACCGCGGAGTTCGACGAGATTGTGCGCGAGAGCAAGGTTCCGGTGCTGGTGGATTTCTGGGCTTCCTGGTGCGGACCGTGCCGCATGGCTGCGCCGCACGTGGCGCAGACGGCGCGCGATCTTGCGGGTCGCGCCGTGGTGGTGAAGGTCGATACCGAACGATATCCAGAACTCGCTGCGCGTTACCAGGTTCAGGGCATTCCGAACTTCGCGGTTTTTGCGAATGGGCAGCTCAAGTTCCAGCAGGCCGGGTTAGTCGATGCCGGCACCATGAAGAGCTGGCTTGCACGGGCGGCGTGAGGCAGAGCGATCTGCGATCAGGCGTGGAGTTGGGTATCGGAATGAAAACACGGGAAACAGGCACCAGCAGCCAGCGTTGGAGGTCGATAGCGCAGCTGCTGGTAACCCGCTTTTAACGAGACGCGCTGCGGCTTCCCCTTTCCACAACGGCCCCGTGTCGCTCGGCTCAAGAGGGGTCAAACTGCGGCTCCTCGAACCATGCTGACAGGTTCAAGTTTCTCGTATTGGATGGTGGGCCTTCTGTGATCTAAGTCACGTAGACACCCGAAACATTCCCGAAATCGACAGTCTGCATCGCCGGTGGGTCAAAATGGAACGCTTCAGGCAGGTTCGCATCGTTCGAGGTCCTTGGGCGCCGGTTTCTGGGCTGGGTTTCTCCCTCGGAGGGCGGTTTGCGGATCAGAACAGGCGCGGGGTCCTTTCGTGGTCAAGGAGCCAGCGCTTTCGCTCCATGCCTCCGCCGTAGCCGGTGAGCGATCCGTTCGCCCCGATCACGCGATGGCAGGGGACCACGACGCCGATCGGATTCGCGCCGTTCGCTGTTCCCACGGCGCGCACTGCGTGGGGCTGGCCGATGCGGCGGGCCAACTCGCCGTAGGAGATCGTCGTACCGCACGGGATGTCGCGCAGCGCCCGCCAGACCTTTCGCTGAAAATCGGTTCCCGCGGTCTTCACGGGCAGATCGTCGATGGCGTCGAGACCGCCGGCGAAGTAGCGGGCGATTGCTTCGGTGAGGCCGTGCGGGTTGCGCGCCGGAGAGAGGGCTACACGGGCCGGGGCGTAGTGGCGATCGAGGAAGGACTGCATCTCGCGGTCTTTCTCGGTCCAGAAGGTGGCGCGGAGGTTGCCTTCGTCATCTGCGACGATTTGGAGGTCGCCGATGGGGGTGGGCGGTCGAGGTAAAAGTGCAACGTGCTGGTCATGATTCGGCCGAGGCCTTTTCGCGGTTTCTGCCCCTTGCTGACTCTTCGTACTCGGCGCGCGAGATATAGCCGTTCGCGAACAAGCGGCGATCTGCGTATCTGGCCATGCGCCGAAACAGGCCGGCCAAGCCGAGATATCGGATGAGCAGCCGTAATCGGGGATACTGCTGTCGCTGGTAATTTTTTCTCAAGCGCACTTTCCATACGTCGGCGACATCTTCCTTCTCGCGGTATTCCGGCCGCACGGTGTAATGAATGTGATGGCCGATTTCGTGAAAGAGCACATCCGACATCTCGATGTCTCGAAGCCAGCCGCTCCACCACTTGTCTCCCCACGGTTTCAGCGTTTGGTCGACAAAGATCTCAATCCAGGCAGCACGATTCTTGAACTTGGGATGATAGAGCCCTCTGGCCTGTCGTATGCGCACTTTCTTGCCGCGCGATCTGGTGACACTTCGGCGGCGGCTGCGCGGCATGCTGCCTGTATCGGTGAGCACCACCTCGGCCAGCCCGGACAGGTACTTCTCTGGAACGGAATCGAGCATGCGACGGATCATGGGCACCACGTCGCTGGGCGGTTTGTAGCTGGAGAAAGCAGTTGTTATCGCCGGTCGCGCGCGCGCATCCTTTGAGACAACGGTTGTCTTATCTGAGGTGTCGAGTTTCATCGCTGCGCCCAGAGCTAGAGGACGTCGGTTGCAGAATCATTCTGCAATTGGGCGTGGTGAAAGGCAACTGCGGATCCTTCGACTCGCCCTGCGGGCCCGCTTAGGAGGACGGCGATGGAGGGAAGCGAGGAAGGATGTCGCGTTGGATCTGGAAGCATGGATGCACCGCTCGAGCTTTCGCTGTGGAGCAGGATATCGAACAGGCGCTGGAGGAGGCCCGAGCGGCCCTGCAGTTTTTCGCGGCGCGAGCGCAAAAACTCGAACTGGAACGGCGAACGCGGCTCAAGCTCGCGCAGAAATGCGGTGCTGAAAAACTCCTGCGCCTCCGCGACGGCCATCAGGATGAGCGACCGCCAGCTCATCCTGAGCAGCGCTCTGTGCGTTGCGCTTCCATTGCCGAGCGAATCCATGCGCGCGCCAACGAGACCGCTGAAGTTGAGCAACTGCGCAACCAGTTCATCGAGCAGCCCGCCCTTGCGCACTGCGCGTGTGAACAGCGTGTCCGAGCCGCGCCGGAGGTCCTCGCGCACGTCCTGCAGGTCGTCTCCGAGCTGCAGCAGCACGCCCCACGCAAACGCGAAGTCCGCGTGGTCTTCGCTCATCGCGCCGAGTACGAGCGCCGCATCGGCCAGAACGCTCGTGCCTCCCTTCGCGCAACTGATGCGCAGCAATTCGTCTTCGCTCATGGATCCGCACTGCTCTAGCTGCGCCACGCTGCTGGCCTGCGCCGCGTGGATTGCGAGCAGCGAGTCGTACACCTGCGGATACCGCACGCGATCGAACTCCAGTTCAATCAGCTCCACCATGCGCCAGACGCAGACCTCGTGATGAGTGGCCGCGACGAGGCGTTCACCCTGAAGGCGGCAGCGGAAGCGCTGATTGAATGCGAACTTTTCCGCGCGCGTTACGAGGCGCGCATCGAGGTAGTTGTCGCTGTATGGGTAAAGCAGGCTGTAGGCGAGGATCGCGGGGGTAAGGCACATTCGCTCGCCGACCAGGGGCTGAAGGCCGCAGGCCGTCCACGCATTGCGGCAGGCCTGCACGATGCCGGCATCCGAAAGCCCAGGATCGAAGCTGCGCGCCCATCGCGCGAGGCACGTGCCCACGGGCAGAAAGTCATGCGTGAGCAGATCGATTGCATCGGGGCCGAGGTCGAGCGCCTCGGCTGCGAAGCGCGCGAAGGCTGCAAGGATCCGCTGCTCAGCTTGAGTCGCGTTCAGCCGCGCAGCGGGCCGGGCAAGCCGCTGCACATCGCTGAGGGCCCGATCGTAGGCGCTCTCTCTCGCACGCTGTTCGCGCCCTGTGTACATGCGCGACGGATGCGCCCACGGAGCGGAACACGTACGCCACAGGGCGGCGCACGCCGCTCCCCTTGCTTCCACCCAGGCCGCGCTCGCAATCGATCCCATGGCTACGGGGGAGTACGGTGCGGGGCTCCGCCCGGTTCCGGGCTCGGCCGGCCAATCACCGTGGTTGGGCAATTGAGATGGCTTGAATCAGAACTGCTGAAGAGTCCGGTTGGAGATGAAGGGGGCCGCATCCTGCGCCAGGCCGGTGAGGTACCACGAGCAGAAGAACAGCGCCACGATGCACACTGATCCCCACATGAAGAGCCGAACAGGGAGGGTCGAGCTCAGTTTCTTGCCGCGCTCGGGATTCGTCCGCGCCGGGAACGTGAACACGAGGCCGCTGACAAGGCACACCCAGGCCGCAAAGGCCAGCCTCAGGAAGGCCAGGAGCAGCCGCTCGCGCCATCCCGCCCCGGGCACGAAGAACGCGAAGATGGATGCCTGGTAGAGGGCGAGAATCGACCCAAAGAAGGACGCCGCCTTGAACAGCTCGAGGAGCATGGCTATGCCTCCTTTCCCGCCGTGGTGCTCCCAGATCAGAACCCGCCGGACCGGCTCAGAGCAGCCAGCGAGCAGAGCGCACGGCTGTATTGTAGACCGAATCTTCGGGCAAGTTACTCCGCAAGCCCCCTCAACTCCGCCGGCATTTTTCCCTTTCCGTTGACGAACGACCGAGAACGGCGGCGATGGCCGCGGGGCCCCAAGGTCTTTCGCCATTTCGCGGCTTAGGTTGAGATGCAGAAGCAGAAAAGTCAACAGCCGCTGTGGAAATCGAGAAAACGTCTTCATGAATACCCTGTAACAAGACTCCGGACCAGCGGTCCGTATCCAGTCACAAGACGGTAAATCGGTTTATGCCGAGTCCTTTTACGCTTCCTGATATGTGGTCCGCAAATATCTGAGAACGCTGGCTTAATCATCCGTAACCGTTTTCAGAGAGTACGATCGTTTTTCGACAATTCGCGCGAGTGAAATGGGCCATTTGCTCGTTGACACGGCCGGAGGCAATTGGCTATCGTTTGCAATTACTTCGGGGATAGTGTTTTTAGCCTCTGAGGAAAAAGCTACCTTCACCTGAGGGACTTCCCCGTCCTTTCGCGACCCTGCCATTGCGGCAGGCAAGCCTTCCCTTGCCGACCGGTTGACCAGCCGGCGGCGGTACCAACAAAAGTCGACAAAAAAAACAGACAGTTGCTTCAGGAGACCGCATGAACAAGATGATTCGCACAGCCCTTGCGCTGGCGGCATTCGCCTGCGCAGGTATGGTGCTGCTCGCACCTGCGAGAGCACAGTCGGTCTATGGATCGATCTTCGGCACTGTGACGGACAAGAGCGGCGCGGCTGTACCGGGCGCCACAGTTACGGTTACAGACGAAGCCAAGGGCACGGTGGTGACCGTGACCTCAAATGCATCCGGAGACTACAGCGTTCCCCACCTCATTCCCGACGTCTACGACCTCAAGGTTGACGCCAAGGGGTTCAAATCATTCGAAACCAAGGGCGTTTCGGTGCTTGCCGATACCGCCCCTCGCATCGACCCTACGATGGACGTGGGAGGTGCGACCGAAACCGTCCAGGTGAACGCCGATCAGGAACCGCAGCTGAAAACAGATCGCGCGGATGTGTCCCTGGTGCTCGATCAGCAGCAGGTGGCGAGTCTTCCTGTCGCCGACCAGAATTTCACCAACCTGCAGCTCCTCTTACCGGGTGCACAAAAGCTTGGCTGGTCGCACGCGGCCGATGAGAATCCGCAGGCCTCGCAGCAGATCATGGTAAACGGACAGGCGTTTGCCGGCACCGCCTTCGAGCTGGACGGTACTGACAACCAGGACCCGATCCTGGGAATCATCGTGATCAATCCAACGATGGACGCGGTGACCGAAACCAAAATCACGACGCAAAACTTCGATGCCGAGCTGGGCAAGGCGGTGTCGGCCGTGGTGACCGCGCAAACCAAGTCAGGCACCAACGCCTTTCATGGGAGCGCATACGACTACCGCACAGGCAATGCCAACCTGGCGCGCGACCCCTTCTCGCAGGCGCCCGAGTCGATCACAAAGGCTCAGGGTCTGCCCAACTCCATTCCCCCAGGATTGAAGAACCGTTTTGGCGGTTCGATTGGCGGTCCGATCCTGAAAGAGAAGCTGTTCTTTTTCGGAAGCTACGAGGGGCAACGGCAGAAGGTAGGGACGGCTGCGACGGACACGCTTCCGACGAGTCTGTTGACTGAGACGGCCCTGGGCAACAAGGTCGGCCCCAGCGGCATTGCGGGAGCGGACTTCAGCGAGTACAAGACGCAGCTCGGCGCCGCGGGCACGATCTACGACACCACGAAACCCTTCATAGGTCCGGACGGGAAGACGCACTACCCGGCCTTTCCGGGCAATGTGATTCCGATGTCCTACTTACAGGCCCCGCAGAATCCCGGAGCGATACCCGCGCTGAACCTCCTGAAGCTCCTTGAGCCGTACACCAAGGGGATCGGACTCGGGAGCCAGGGAAACCTGAACGGGCTGGACGGCAACTATCACGGTTCGGGGACGGGCCTGTTCAACAGTGACCAGTGGACTGAACGCGTGGACTGGACAATCAACCAGAAGATGCACCTGTTCGAGCGGTTCTCTCGGTTTACCGACACGTTGAGCGGTGCGGTGATGTTTGGCTCTGCCGGCGGACCGGGATTCGGGATCGGAGGATACGGCGGGAACTCAAAGGGCGCAAACTCCAGCCTCGCCTCGGGCATGGACATCGCGCTCAATTCCAACTTGCTGACGGACTTCCGCCTCGGATACTACCGGTATAACGTGATCGACTCCAAGCACGACCAGAACGTGGAGTTTGCCAACCAGATCGGCATCCCCGGGATCAACATGGGGACCTACTTCACCGGCGGCGCGCCCGGATTCCAGATCGGGACGCTTCCAGGAGGCAGCACGCAGCCGCAATATGGAGACGGTCTGAACATCAACCGCTGCAACTGCCCGCTCACCCAGAAGGAAGACCAGTTCCAGATCGTCAACAATTGGACGAAGATCTGGAACACTCATTCCTTCAAGGTGGGAACCGACCTTCGCTATGCGCGCAACCTGCGCGTGCCGTCCGATAACGATCGCGCGGGCCTGATTCAATTCAACGCAGGGCCGACGTCGGACCCGGCGGGGGCCACGCAAGGCGGACTGGGATTTGCAACCTACCTGCTTGGCGATGCGACGAACTTCAACCGGTACGTCTCGACTTCGACCAACGCGAAAGAATTTCAGAAGCGGATTTTCTTTTACGGGCAGGACACCTGGCGCGCCACTCCTAAATTGAACGTCAATATCGGGCTCCGCTACGAGTTGTACTTCCCCGAATCTGTGAACGGGAAGGGCAACGGGTCGCTGTTGAGCTTGAAGGATGGATACCTGCACATCGCTGAATACGGCGGCATCGGGAGCAACATGGGCTGGAGTACCGACAAGACGGGGTTCGCCCCGCGCGTAGGGTTGGCCTATCAGATTGATCCCAAAACAGTGGTGCGCGCCGGATATGGACGCAGCTTCGACATCGGCATCTTCGGGTCGATCTTCGGTCATACCGTTACGCAGAACCTGCCGGTCCTGACCAACCAGCAGATCAACGCTGCGACATCGACCGCTGCGGCCTTTACGCTCGACAAAGGACCAGCGGCGCCGGTACCGGTGACGATTCCCTCCAACGGACTATTGCCCAACCCGGGATCCGAGGTGAACTCAAGGGCGCGTCCAGATCCGCTGCGCTTCCCTACGATCGATGCGTGGAACCTGGCAGTGCAGCGTGCGCTCACGCCGACCCTGGCGCTGACCGTGGCGTACGTGGGCAACAAGGGCACGCACAACCTGGGTGATGGCAGCGGCAATACAACCAATCCGAACGAGGCCGGGATTACCGTGCCGGGCTCGATCAGCACCACAGGCCAGACTCTCCACTATGACCCGACCGTGCCACAGGGGACCATCTCGGCAAGCGGGGCGACGGGTACAAACAACTTCCTGCGGCGGTACTACGGCACGCAGTTGCCGGCCTGCAACGGCCAGTGCCAATGGACCAACGACATTACTTATTACAGCGACGATCTGAATACCAACTTCAACGCGCTCCAGATCACGCTGCAACAGCAATTCGCAAAGGGACTGGAATACCAGGCCAATTACCAATGGGCAAGCGCATTCTCCGACAGCACCCAATATGCCACCTGGGACCGTCCGGCGGGGTACGGGCGCGACAGCAACGTGCGCCGGCAGCAGTTGACCTGGTATGGAACCTACGACCTGCCGTTTGGCCGCGGGAAGCAATACATGCCCAATGTGAACCATGTGGAGGACCTGCTAATTGGCGGCTGGCAGCTCAGCGGTACGCTCAACTGGGCAGGCGGATTGCCGTTCACGCTCAACTACAACGAAGCCGGTTCGAACGTCCCGGGCAGCGTGCCGAGCTATCCGAGCTACGCCGGGAAAGGCAAGATGAAGACCAACCTTACCGGGTTTGTAGCCAAATCGAGCGGCACGGGAAATCGCACCTTCTACCTGAAGCAGGTCGACAACCTGATCAGCCCGGGATCGACGAACAGCGGAGTATTCAAGAACCCAGGGCTCGACATGATCGGAAACGTAGGCCGAAACACATACTTTGGCCCCAAGTTCTTCAACACGGACCTGGGTCTGACAAAATCATTCACGATTTGGGAGCAAGTCGCTGCCAAATTCCGAATGGATGCGTTCAACGCCTTCAACCACATCAACCCCGGCAATCCCGGAGGGAACATCGAGTCCGATGGCACCATCGGCGGGGAAGCGCCGGGTGCGTTACCACGCCAACTCGAATTCTCGCTTCGTGTGCAGTTCTAACTGCGAGGAGCCGCAACAAACATGAAGGGGGAGCTTCGGCTTCCCCTTTTTTTCGTTTCCGGATCGTTTTGAAAGCCCGCTCGATCAGTCGTTCTTTCCCTTCCTGTCACAATCTCCCCGAAATAACCCACAACATAAGCGAATGCGAGCCGCGGTCGATACCCCTAAGACTCGAAATCAGGAAGCGACTTATGACTAACCTACATTTGGGCGCGAGCATGCGCCGTATTGCGCTGTGCATCCGCCTCTTCGTACCCCTCGCCATGATGGAACTGGCTGTCCTTCTGCTGACGGCTGCGACCGTCTGGGCCGGTCCGACACCGGTTTCGGCTGCGCCGGGAACTTACACCGTCACACTATCGCCGCGATAAGGGGCTCGCTAACTCGAGCAAGGCTACCGGTGGGACAATGGCGGCCTCTGAATTGCCGGAGCGACTCCTGCAACACAATGCATTGACTCTCGAAGTTCCGGCCGCGACCTTTTGCTTGACTTTCCCCCATTCCTGGCCGGTAATCGTCTTACTTGAGTTTCAAATTGCAGTAACTTCCCTACTTGACTGCGCATTTCCTCAACCAATGGGAGTGTTGCGGAGGTACTGTGTCACAAGCCACTGCCGATATCGTCGTCGATGTTGGCGATTCTGTTGAGTTCACATTTACTCCCGAGGCGGGTGGGCTAACGAGCCTTTCGACGGCGTCGGTGCTCGTTGTCGCCACGGATATCCAGTCGGCGCTTGCAGTCGCGGCGAACAGGGCGACCATAGCCGCGCCGCCAGGAGCGCCGGTCTCCGACTCGATCGTTCAACTGGTTTTGCTGCTCGGTCCGACCGCTGAAACCGGCAGCCTGTCGTTCAAAGTAAACGGCGGGGCGAGCACAGATTTCTTCGTCGACCGTCCGCTATTCAGCCCGATCATCCAGATCAATCTCTTCGGAAAGTGATCGACCGTGAAAGCATGATGATGCATTCCGCCTGGCGCGTCCCGCCCCTCTTTCCTCTGGGCAAATTGCTGTTGTTGGCCTTTGTTGTGCACGATTCGCTCGTGCCTGCTCACGCGCAGCAGGCTCAGACGTCGCCCGAGTCCTGCAGCGGAATCGCGGCAGTGAATTCAGATCGCGCCGTGACCTTTTTTCTGCAGAGTTATTGCAAGGCAGTTGTGAACGCCAGCCAGGGCCAGCAGTATTCCCCGCAACTTGCTCAGCAGCTGATGTCGAATTCGGCGGTCAAGGCGGCATGGCTCAATCTGAGGCCGTCGCAACAGGACGGCCCGAAGCGCGTGTATGCAATCCAGCAACTCCGGAATGCAGCTGTAGCAAATGCAACGGCACGCCTGAAGAACGCGGTGTCGGCCACGACGCAGAACCGGCCCGACCAGCAGACAACGGCGGGCGAGGCCGTGAACGCGGCAACTTCACTGGTTCAGAAGGCTGCGGGACCGGAGCTGCTCTCGCTGGCGCTCGAGTCCGGCGCACTAACGCAGTCGACCGTCGGGAACACGGCCACGCTGAGCGGAAACATCGAGGGGGCCTTTTACTCGCTGGTGGGACTGGACCCGGTGTGCTTCGTGCAATGCGGCGCGATGCGGAACATCCTGGGGTCCATCAGCGCCTCGGCCAGCTTCACTCTCGACCAGAATTCGACAACGACAACCACCGAAACCGAGCCGGCCAATGGCGGGATTCCCCCGGCCGGAACCGCCGTCACGGTGCCTTCGAATGTCGGCAAACTCTCCGGAATAACGGCAAAGTTTCGGCTCCTGAACAAGTTCGACCCCCACAGCAGCACCTTCAGGAACAATTGGAACGCAGCGGTGCAGCAGAACACAGACTATGTCCCGCTGGCCAATTCGCTCATGCAGTCAAACGGCAAGATCAGCCGCGCGATCTTTCTGGCTGAAGATGACGGCCTGCTCGGGGAGGGGGAGAAGCTCATTTCCGACGTTCTGACTCAGCCGCAGAGTCTGGCTGCCGACTACGATTCCTACGCGACGAACACCTACGACAGCGCGAAGCTGGATAACCAGGACCTGGCGACATATCTCAGGAATTATTCGCAGCTTACAGCGAGTTGGCAGAACATCCGCGCTCAAGGCATCGGAACGCTGGCAACCATCCAATACGCATATTCGCGGCCGTCGAACCAGCCCGAAACGCATACGATCACCGGGATCCTGAGCTATGCACCGAAGAATTCGACAGCCAACGGTTTGCTTACGGCGAATTTCGGCGCTTCAATTTACGGAGGAACCATTCCTGCCGGCGCAAAGTACGGGCGCCTGCAATACGGCCTGGCATCAGCCGAATTCGACCGGATCATCGCTTCGCCCACAGCGACAGGGCCGATCAACCTGAACCTGGCCGGCTACTGGCAGTATCAGCCTGATCCATCGGTACTGAACATCACGCAGGCGAACGTCGGGTCGGGAATCTCAATCCTGGTGCCGACGCAGGTGCTGGTCGGAACCGCCGGGTCGCTGTGGGTGGCACAGGCGCAACTGCAATACAAGAATAGCTCGGGGCTTTCGATTCCGTTTGGCGTGAAATGGTCGAACAAGACGGAGCTTCTTACGGGCAACAAGGTAGGAGCGCAGATCGGAATCAGCTATGACTTTTCCTTCCTCTCGAATGCGCTGAACCCTGCGCCGAAATAGCTGCTCCGGCTTCCTTCCGTCCGGGGCCGTCTCAATATCGATAGACCAGAAAAGTGTCCGGCTGCGGATTTTGTGGATGTGCGTCCCGCACTACACTGGTCTGTAGGCGCCCCATGATCCGCACCTCCTTGCTCGCCGTTTCTTTCACACTGCTGTTCATTGCCGCACCATCGCTCGCCACGGCCCAGGCTTCCGAACCCGGCATTGCGGTGGGCGACACTACCGCGCAGCGCTGGACGTTTGAAGACGCACAGGCCCTTGCCGCCAAAGGCCGACTCGACCAGGCGATGAACATCCTCAATCAGCTTGCCGCGCAGACACCCGTACCCGCGGGAGTGCAGCGGCTACGCGGCAACATCCTCTACCAAATGGACCGACTCGCCGAAGCCGTCGACGCCTTCGACAAGGCTGCGGGCCAGGACGCCAGCGATCACGAGTCGATGGAGATGGAGGGCGTCAGCCTCTTCCGGCTTGGCCGCCCGCAGGACGCGCTGCCCTACCTTGAGAAGGCGCACAAGAGCGTGCAGAACGCAAACATCGATCCGCAGTATGTCCTCGGGCTCTGCTATGCGGACGTGGCTCGCTACGACGACGCCCGCCACGCATTCGCCGCGCAGTATGGATTCGCTCCTGATTCTCCCGAAGCGTACCTGCTGGCCGGACGCCTCTTTCTGCGACGCGAACTGCGCGACCAGGCCGCTGCGCAGGCTGCAAAGGCGCTGGAGCTGAATCCGAAGCTGCCTCTCGCTCACGAGCTGATGGGCGAAGCGGCGCTGGCGCGCGGAGACGTGCCGAGCGCCATCAAGGAGCTCGAAGCCGAGCGAGCTCTTAACCCCCTCTACGGTGAGACGTACGGCCGCCTCGGCGACGCTTACCTGCGCGCCGGACAGTACGATGACGCGCAGCGCGCACTCAACCGCGCCGTTCTGTTGGAACCCTATGCAACGGAGCCGTACATTCTCCTCGGGCAAACCTTCCTCAAGCTGAAGCAGCCGATCCAGGCGCTGCATTATCTTGACCACGCGGTGAAGATGGATCCGTCGAACTACATTACGCACAACCTGCTTGGGCAGGCGTACAAGGCAACCGGCCAACTGGCAGAAGCCAATCGCGAATTCAAGCTGGTGGTGGAGATCCAACACCGCGATGATCCGAAGCCGGCGGAGAAATAGCGGTATGGGCCCACGGCTGCTGGTCGTTCTCTTCAGCATCTGCACCGCGATTGGGCCGGTTTCTGCACAAAGCCCGAAGCCGGCTGACGCGGAGGCAATCCACAAGGCGGACGCGGCATTTCACGCAGGCTATGCGGCCTCGGCGGCGGGCAAGCTGGAAGAGGCGCGTGCGCAGTTCGCCGAGGTGGTGAGGCTGGCTCCGCAGATCGCCGAGGGGCACGAGGCGCTGGGCTCGGTTCTCACGGCGCTGGGACGGCCCGCCGAGGCGGTTCCGGAGCTCGAGAAAGCCGCAAGGCTCAGGCCCGGTGATGCGGCGATTGAATCCAACCTGGCCGTTGCGCTCGCGCAGGCAGGGCAGCCAACGAAAGCGATTCCTCATTTTGAAGCGGCCCTCAAGCTGACCCCGCAGGCGAAGGACGCAGCGTTCTACGACAGCTACGGCCGTGCGCTGGCCGCGGCGGGGCGGGGGCAGGATGCGCTCGCGCAGTTTGGCGAAGAGCTGAAGCTGACCGGCCCTCGCGCTGAAGTGGACGATGCAATCGGAAGCGTGGACGCGCGGATGGGCAACTGGACCGAGGCGCGAGCAACGCTTGAGAAGGCGGTCGCGGAAAACGGCTCGTATGCACCGGCGCGGATTCATCTTGCGGCGGTGCTTCGCGAACAGCACGATATGGAAGGGGCGCTTAGAGTGCTGGAGCCGGCGGCACATGGAAATCCGCCGAATGCGGAGGCGCTGGCAGCGTATGGCGCAACACTGGCGGATGCGGGACAGGATGAGAACGCGGTGCCGGAACTCGAGAAGGCGCTGGCGATCGATCCGAAAGTCGCGAGGGCCGCGGGCGATCTGGCCATGGCGCTTCAACGGCTAGGACGGCAGGCGGAGGCGATTCCGTGGTTTGAAAAGGCCGTTGCCGCGGAGCCGAAGAATTCGACCATGCTGGCGAACCTGGGCCTCGCATTGACGCTTACCGGCAACGCGAAGGAAGCGCTGCAGTATCTTGCGCGCGCGGAGGTTGAAGACGCGAAGAGCCCGACGATCGTGAAGGACCGCGGAGTGGCGCATCTTCAACTGTCGGCGTTTGACGAGGCGATTGAGGATTTCAGGCAGGCGCTGGTTTTGGATCCCAAGGACCCGCAGGCGCATTACGACCTCGGCCTGGCGTACAAGTTCAAGGACCGGATGGAGGATGCGGCTGCGGAGTTGAGCAAGGCGGGCCAGATGGATCCGACGCTCGAAGATCCACCGTACACGCTTGGGATCCTCTACATGCAGATGGGCAGGCTTGACGATGCGGTGGTGGAGCTCAAGAAAGCCGTGGCGCTGCGGCCGGACAACGGGAATGCGTGGGCGATCCTGGGAAGCACGCTGAAGCAAAGCGAGCGTCTGGACGAGGCGAAGGAGGCGCTCGAGAAGGCGATTCCTCTGCAACCGGGGCAACCCGGTACGCGCGTGACGCTGGCTGGTGTGCTCGCGGAGCTGGCAGCGAAGGCAGGTCAGCAAGCCGACGCGGCCGATGCGGCGGGCGATGCGGCGAAGGCGGAGCAGTTGCGGACGCAGATGAAGTCACTGCGCAGTGAGGCGGCGAAGTTCCGCAAGGATGCGGCAGAGATGAGCCAGGCGGCGGAGAACCGGCAGCGGGCGAACTTCCTCTTGAATGCAGGGAACCAGCTGATGCTGAAGGGGCAGATAGCGGATGCGATTGCGCGCTACCAGGAGTCGATTGCGGCGGATGGGACGTTTGCCGAGCCGCACAGCCAGCTCGCGCTGGCCTATGAGCAGCAAGGGCGGGCGCAGGATGCGGCAGCAGAGCGGGAGGCGGCCGGGAAACTGACAGCGAATCATCCGAACTAGCAAGACCGGGGTGTCGCGTGAATCCAATCTCCGGCCACCGCATTTCCACTTGACATTCAAGTGAACCAGGATCGATAGTAGTCGAGTCGTCCACTGGGATGCCAAGTGAAGAAGACCTCCATCCCGATCCTGCAAGGCACGCTGGACCTTATGATCCTCCGGACCCTCGCCACCATGGGGCCGCAACACGCCTACGGCATCGCGGCGCGGCTCGAGCAGGTTTCCGGCGACCTGCTGAACCTGAACCAGGGCACGATCTATCCCGCGCTGGTCAGGCTGGAGCAGTACGGCTGGACCAAGGGCTCATGGGAGAGGACAGAGAGCAACCGCGAGGCCAAGTTTTACGCCATCACGCGTGCCGGCGAGAAGGCCCTGGAAGATGAAACCGGGCGCTGGCGGCAGATGTCCGCATTGGTTGAGAAGGTGCTCGGCGAGGAACCGCAATCATGACGAACTGGAGAAGCCTTCTCGCCAAGTTTCGCGCGTCCGCGAACCGGCGCGGCGCCGAGGAGGATGCCGCGCGCGAAATTGCTTCGCACCTCGCCCTGATTGAAGAAGAATATGAACGCCGCGGCCTGACCCGCGAACAGGCCCGGCTCGCCGCACGCCGTACGCTCGGGGGCGCCGAACAGGCCCACCAACTCCATCGCGACGCCAGGGTATTTCTCTGGCTCGAACAGACCCTCCAGGACCTGCGCCACGCATGCCGCGCCCTGCTGCGAAGCCCGGGATTTACCCTGGTCGCCATTGCCACGCTGGCCCTGGGCGTCGGCGTGAACACGACTCTCTTTACTGCGTACAATGCCGTCGCACTCAAGCCGCTGCCGGTGGCCGACGCGGGCCGCGTGGTGCGCCTCGAACGGCTCTTCGAGAGTCGCTCGAGCGGCGACTTCCAGTACGCCTTTTCTTATCCCGAGTACGAGAACCTTCGCGACCACGAGAGTAACTTTGCCTCCACTGTCGCGACGAGCTGGCCGATCCGATTACTGGTTTCTCCCGATGGGCAGCGCTCGTCGGCGCCGATTTCCGCGCAAGGGCAACTTGTTTCGGGCAATTACTTCGGTGGGCTTGGAATTGGCGCTGCGATAGGCCGCGTGTTCGGTCCCGACGAAGACCGGGCTCCAGGCGCAAACCCGGTCGCGGTGCTCAGCCACGCTTTCTGGCAGCGGCAGTTCCACGCCGACCCGCAGGCCATTGGCCGCATCCTCGAAATCAATGGCTTCGCATTCACGATCATCGGCGTCACGCCGGCATCTTTCACGGGAACAAGCCTGAACCCGCAGGTGCCCGATCTTTGGGCGCCGATCGCCATGCAGCAGCAATTCGTTCCCGGCCAGTACTGGCTGCGCACGCCGACGGACTTCGCATTTCAGGTCCTTGCGCGGCTCCAGCCCGGTGTTGCAATGAGGCAGGCCGAGGCGGAAACCGACACCCTCGTCCGGCAGTTCGCTACGAGCTACACCACCCGCGACCGTACCCTCGCGGTCAAGCTTCAAGCCACTTCATTCCTCGGCAATACGGAGGACATCAATTTCAGGGCCGGCATGGCAGGCATGATGGCGGTCTTCTTTCTGGTCCTCCTTGTCGCCTGCGCCAACGTGACCAACATGCTGCTGGCGCGCGGCGCCGCACGCCAGCGGGAGATCAGTGTCCGCATGGCGCTCGGCGCCAGCCGGATGCGCGTCATCCGCCATCTTTTGACGGAGAGTGTCCTGCTCTCGCTCGCGGGCGGCGCGGCAGGCCTGGGGCTGGCGGTTGCGGCCGGCAAACTGCTCTGGATCGCGATGAACGAGATACTCATCCGCCAGCAGGGCGCCGACTTTGTCTTCAGCCTCAACTTCAGCCCCGATTGGCGCGTTCTCGTCTACGTTTTCGTCCTGTGCCTTGCGACCGGAATCATCTTCGGCCTTTCGCCGGCATTGCAGATCACCCGCCGCGATCTCAGCTCGTCGCTCAAAGACGATACGACTTCATTTGGCCATGGCGTCTCCCGCTCGCGGCTTCGCAGCCTGCTCATCGGCGGGCAGGTTGCCGTCTCGATGTTGCTGCTTACCAGCGCCGGGCTTCTGGTCCGCGGCCTGGCACGCTCCCAGCATGCCGATCCCGGGTTCGCTACCCGCAGCGTTTACCTGATGCGCGCGGATTTTGGCGACGATCCGGCACGGGCTTCCGTCTCCTTCCACCGCATGCTGGATTGGCTCGGCAGGCAGCCTGAGGTTCGCGATGTTGGCTACGGCACCGCTCCCATGTTGGGAACGTGGACCCCGCGCATCGTCATCCGGCATTCCGGCTCGGTCGCTGGAGAAGTAGAGGGCCGAACGCTGGCCAGCTTTGCTTCGGACCATTACCTCGACTCGCTCGGAATCCCGCTGCTTCGCGGCCGCAACTTCACGCCCCAGGAATCGGCCGCCGGGACGCCTGTTGCGATCATCAGCGCCGCAACCGCACGGCAGTTTTGGCCCGGGGAGGATCCCATCGGCAAACGCTTCCGGCTCGACTTGAAATTCGACGGCAAGCTCACCGAGTATTCCGTGATCGGCATCGCCCGCGACGTGCGCTTCGCCAACCTCACCCGCATCGATCCGGCCCACGTCTATTTCCCGCCCGATCCCGCGGTCGACCATCCCGTGCTTATCAGCCTCCGCGGCGACCCGCAGAGCTCGCTCCGCACCTTGTGGAGCGGCCTGCGCGACTATGACCCCGCCGTTCTTCCGAGCATCCGGCTCTGGAATATGGAGACCATGGTGGTGAGCATGCAGCGCACGCTCTCGCGGTCGCTCGCGGCGCTGGCCGGCATTCTCGCGTTGCTTTCTCTTACGCTCGCCGGCATCGGCATCTACGGCGTGATGGCGTACGTGGTCAGCCAGCGCACCCGCGAGATCGGACTCCGGATCGCACTCGGCGCCACGCCCGCTCGCGTGGTCAGGTCTGTAGCGGTTGAGGGGCTGCGCCCGGTGCTGGCTGGCATGGCGATCGGGCTTGCCGGCGGTGCGGCCGCGTCGCTCTTGCTTCACAGCACCCTTGCTCTTCCCGGCTCGCTCGACTTCCTTTATGGCGTGCGCTTCTATGACCCGATTACGTTCCTGGCTATCACGAGTTTCCTCGTCTTGATTTCGATTGTGGCGAGCCTGGTGCCGTCTGTTCGCGCGGTTCGCGTCGATCCTGTCCAGGCTCTGCGTTACGAGTGAATCAAGAGCCTGTTGACGAATCGAGGCGTCTGCATCTTCGTGAGGAATTCTCTTCAGGATGGCGGCGTATCGGCAGGCTGCCGGAATTGCTGGCCGGAAAGCGGAGGCTCGGGTTCGCGAACGGCGGCGTTATTTCCAAATGATTGTGGAATTTCCGCGGTAGGATGGGAGCGGCCTTTAAGTGGCTGATCCATGAGCTTGAGCGCGCGCGGTTTTATGGCTGCAGCAAGAGAGCGGCGGACGGAGCGGGTGCGCGGAGGAGTGCGCGCACACTCCGGTGGGCGCGTGCGTGCGTGGATGCAGCGTGCGGCGGTGGGCGTGCTGGCGCTGGCGGTGCTGGTTCTTGTGCCGCTGCGGGTGTTGAAGATCGGCGAGCATGCTTCCCGGTCCCCAGGTGCGAGGGACCGGGGGCACCCACAGCAGAACGCTGAACTCGCGTGGACGGACCGGTTCGGGGATGGGACGCCGGATTTTCTGCGGTTGACGGATCCGGCGGATCAGGCCGCCTTCCGCCGGTGGTTCACCCTGATTGCGATGTACCAGTCGGCGCGGCCGAAAGGCGAAGTTCCGGCTGAGATTGTAGATTGCGCCAGTTTGCTCAGATATGCGTATCGCGAGGCGCTGAAGCGGCATGATGCAGAGTGGGTGATGGCGACGGGGATCGAGGCTCCGATGGCGGGTGGGGATGTTCGGGCGTGGCGCTATCCGGATACGCCGCTGGGGATGGGGCTGTTTCGCGTGACGTCGGGGCCGTTTGTGGCGGCGGATGCTGCGAACGGCGCGTTTGAGCAGTTCGCGGATGCGAAGACACTTGTGGAGCGGAATGCGTACCTGGTGAGCCGCGATGTGCGGGCGGCGCTGCCGGGAGATCTGCTGTTCTGGCGGCAGTTCGGTCAGTCGTCGCCATGGCACTCGATGATCGTGACGCGCGTGGCGGCGGATGCGGAGGTTGTGTACGACACGGGCCCTGACCACGGTGAGCCCGGAGAGATCCGGCGGGTGAGGATTGCGGAGCTGGTGGAGCATCCGGATGCGCGGTGGCGGCCGATGGAAGGGAATCCGAATTTTCTGGGCGTGTACCGGTGGAACATTCTGCGAGGAAGCGAATGAGCGTGGCAAGCGGAATTCGTCTGGGGCGAATGATTCGCGCAAAATCAATGTCGTTGCGCCGTCCCTACGGGACTCGTCAGGAATTTGTGGAAACCACCTTCCCCACGCTGAAGCGCGGGGCTAACGAACACTGCGCCTCCGGCGCGGCCTCCAAGACATTGCTTGCGTTCTTGCTGTTCGCTCTGTTCGTTACGAGTGCCTTTGCGAAGGATGCGCCGCGGTCGTTCTCGCTCTCGACTTCGCGGACGTTTGCGCCGGGCGAGAGCGTGAAGATTCAGCTCTTCGCGCGCAACGTGCCGGAGTTCGAGTTTCGCGTGTACAGGGTGAAGGACGCGGAGAAGTTTTTTGCAGGGCTGAAGGACGTGCACAGCTTCGGCGAGCACGCGGAGTCGCCCGCGGAGCAGATCGAGCAGAAGACGTGGATCGAGCGGATCCACGACTGGAAGGCGCACCTGTGGTTTCAGATTCGGCACTTCTTCCGCGGGCAGTTTACCGACGACGCGCGGGACAGCTTCCGCGAGGAGCAGGGGAAGCTCGGCAAGCGGAGCCGCGTCGTAGGGGCGACTCAGTTTGCGCAGGTTCCGCTGCTGAACGAGAGCCAGCTGGTGGCGCGGTGGAAGCTGGAGACGCCTCCGGCGGTGGTGAGCGAGACGCAGCAGCTGCCAATTGAGGGGCTCAAGGAAGGCGTGTACCTCGTCGAGGCGACGGACGGGACGTACAGGGCGTACACGGTGGCGATCGTGACCAGCATGGCGCTTGTGGAGCGCAGCTCGAACGGAACGGCGAGCTTATATGTAGCGGACCGGAAGACGGGCGCGCCGATTGCAGATGCGCAGGTTGCGATGTATGCGAGCGGAAAGTTTCAGTCGTCGGGGAAGACGAACGGGGACGGGCTCGCGGACCTGACGATGGAGAAGCACGCAGCGGCCGCGGCGGAGGAGTGGGCGTCGCTCGAGAACGTGTGGGTGCTTGCGCGGAAGGGAGACGATGCGGCGCTGGTGACGCCGTGGGGATACGGATTCAACGAAGGCGGGCACGAGAACGAGAGGGCGTTCCTGTATACGGACAGGCCTGTGTACCGGCCGGGACACACCGTGCACATCAAGGGGGTTCTCAGGAAGGAGCAGAACGACACGCTGCTGATGCCGGATGAGAAGACCGTGACGCTGACCGTGACGGGTCCGGATGATAAGACGGTGCTGAAGCAGGATGTTCCGGTGAGCGCGCACGGTACAGTGACGGGCGATCTTAACCTGGACCGCGATGCGGCGCTTGGGTACTACAGCGTCACGCTGAACGGGCAGATGGGGAACGGCAATTTCTACGTGGAGGAGTACAAGAAGCCGGAGTACCAGGTTACGGTGAACCTGACCCCGCGCGTGATCCAGGGGAATGCGATTACGGCGATTATCCAGGCGCGATACTTTTTTGGCGAGCCGGTGGCGGGGGCGAAGGTGAAGTACGTGGTGCATACGTCGCAGCACTGGTGGTGGGACGAGGACGAGAGCGACGAGAACGGCGGCGAGGCGGAGGAGGGAGCGACGGAGTACGATGCCGATGCCGAGGGGGGTGGCGACGAACAGCAGGAACAGGAAGGTGTCCTCGACGCAAACGGGCGGCTGACGGTCGAGATTCCGACGCGCGTGGACGAAGAACGCAACGGCCAGGGCCACCGCGACATGGACTACCGCGTTGAGGCGCGGGTGACGGACGCGGCGGACCGCGAGGTGAGTGGGCACGGGACGACGCTGGCGACGTATGGAAGCTTTCGCATCAGCGTGGAGCCGGTGAGCTATGTGGTTGAGGGCGGGCAGCCGGTGAAGGTGAAGGTGCACGCGCAGGACTACGAAGGCAAGCCAGTGCAGGGTCCGATGCATGTGACGGCGTCATTGACGACGTGGGATTCGGTGACGCACCAGCGAACGGAGAAGCAGGCCGCGGCGAAGGAAGTGACGACGGGCGCGGATGGGACTGCGCTGGTTGAGCTGCAGATTGCGGGAAGCGGCGACTTCGAAGTGAAGGCGAGCGCCATGACGCCCGAGCAGCGCGTGGTGGAGGGGCGCACCTGGGTGTGGATCTGGAATGGGGCGGGCGAGTTTTACAACCCAAACACGCAGATGCAGATCGTCACCGATAAAAAGACCTACACCGTGGGCGAGACGGCGCATCTGCTGCTGGTGACAGGGCTGAAGGAGTCGTGGGCGGCGGTGACGGTCGAGGGCGACTCGGTGCAGTTACGGCGCGTTGTTCACGGGACGAGCGAGAGCGTGCCGATCGATGTGCCGATTACCGCGCAGTCGCAGCCCAATGTGTTTGTGACGGCTGTGGTCGTGCACGACAACCAGATGATGACGGCGCAGAAGAGTTTGAGCGTTCCGCTGACGGAGCGAACGCTGACCATCACGGCGACTCCGAGCAAGGACAAGTATTTGCCGGGCGAGCAGGGGAGCTTCGACGTATTCGCGGCGGACTCGAAGGGGCAGCCCGTGCAGGCGGACCTGAGCTTCGGGGAGGTGGATGAGGCGCTCTACTCTGTACGGCCGGATTCGACGGGCAACATCGTGAACTATTTCTACCCGAAGAGGTATGTGTATCTGCAGGCGCAGAGTTCCTTT
This sequence comes from Occallatibacter sp., assembly GCA_035263625.1. Taxonomy (GTDB): domain Bacteria; phylum Acidobacteriota; class Terriglobia; order Terriglobales; family Acidobacteriaceae; genus Telmatobacter. Next base: position 197,117 of record DATFRB010000070.1, on the reverse strand, counting down.
GATTTCTTCTTCAGCGGGCAGGCGGGCAAGCAGAACCCGCTGCTGGCCTCGTTGAGCGCGGGCCTCTATCACCCGCGGATGGTGCAGGTGAAGCCGGGATCGGACCTGGTGGTGCCGAAGGTGCGGAAGGCGTTTCCGGATACGGCGTACTGGAATCCGAGCGTGAGGACGGGGGCGACCGGACATGCAACGGTGACGTTCAATTTTCCGGATGCGTTGACGACTTGGCGGACGACGATCCGCGCGATGACAGACGACGGCAAGGCCGGCGGCGCGGTGACGCGGGTGCTGGTTCGCAAAAATTTGATCGTGCGTCTGGCGGCGCCGAGGTTTTTCCGACAAGGCGACGAGACTGTGCTGCGGGTGATCGCGCACAACTATCTCGAATCGGCGAAGGACGTGACGTTCGCGCTCGATGCGCAGGGCGTGGACCCGGTGAGCGGGCAGCAGCAGACGGTGAACGTACCGGCTAAGGGCGAGGCGTCAGTGGACTGGCGCGTGAAGGCCAGCGTGACAGGCAACGCGGTGCTGACGGCGAAGGCGCTGACAAACGAGGAGAGCGACGCGTTGCAGATCACGCTGCCTGTGCTGCCGTTCGGGGTGAAGCAGAGAGCGGCGGGATCGGGAGTGGTGTTTTCGGGCGCGGGACAGAACCAGTGGACCTATTCCTTCCCTGCGGGCTCGGATGCGGGCACGCGCGGCCTGACCATTACGGTGGCGCCGAGCGTAGCGGGAACGGTCTTTGATGCGCTCGATTACCTGGCGAGCTATCCGTGGGGATGCACGGAGCAGACGATGTCGAGCTTCCTGCCGGATGTGATCATGGCGCACACGGTGGACCAGCTTAAGGTGAAGTCGTCAGTAGACCGCGCGACTCTGAACGACATGGTGAAGGCGGGCCTCGAACGGCTGAACGGGTTCCAGCACGATGACGGCGGGTGGGGATGGTGGCCGGACGACGAGAGCCGCGTGTTCATGACTGCATATGTAGTAAGCGGGCTGGGGCAGGCGAAGGACGCAGGCTACGCGATCGAAGAAGCGCGTTTGCAGAGAGGGCGTGATTGGCTCGGAAAGGCGCTCGCCGCGCATCCGAACATGATTCCGGATCTGCGGACATACGTGGTGTATGCGCTGGCCACGACGGGCGGCGCGGAGAAGAAGGCGCTGGAGAAGGCATGGGGAGATCGGGGCAAGGTGAGCGATGAGGGGCTGGCGCTGATCGGGCTGGCGCTCGATGCCACGCAGGACGCGCGCGCGAAGGACGTGGCGCAGATGCTCGAGAAGAAAGCCAAGGTGACGGATCACGACGCGCACTGGGAAGGCACCTACGACGGAATGCTCGAGTACTGGTACGACACGTCGTCTGAGACGACTGCGTTTGCGCTGAAGCTGTTGGTGCGGGAGGACCGGTCGAGCGGGCTGATGCCGAAGGCCGCGGTGTGGCTGGCAGAGCATCGCGACGGCGATTACTGGTGGACGACGAAGCAGACGGCAATGGTGATTGGAGGGCTGACGGATTACCTGGCGCTGAGCGGGGAGACTCAGAACGAGAGCGACGTGGAAGTGCTGGTGAACGGAACAAGCGTGGGCAAGCGGCACTTCGCCGCGGCGGATGCGTTCGGGCTGCCGTGGAAGGTGACAATTCCGGCAGCGCAGTCCGGGACGGGCGGACAGGTGACGATCCGCAAGACGGGGAACGGGATCACGTACTGGTCGGCCGAGGGCGCGTGGTACTCGGCGGACAAGCGGCTGTATCAGCAGGGAAAAGTTGCGCTGAACATCGCGCGCGATTACTACCTGTTGAAGAAGCGGCAGGATAAGCCAACTGACCCGATCACGTACGACCTCGTGCCGCTCGCGGGCCCTGTGCACATCGGCGACATTGTGGCGGTGCGGCTGGCGGTGAATGGGAGCGACTGGAGGTACCTGCTGGCCGAGGACCCGATTCCGGCAGGGACGGAGTTTCTGCCCAACACGGGGCTTTACACGATCAACCAGAAGCCTTCGTGGTGGGCGGACTACTTTACGCGCGAAGAGTTCCACGACGACCGGGCGGCGTTCTTCAACACGGACTTCAGCACGAGGCGCGAGTACGTCTACCTGCTGAAGGTGGATAACGAGGGCAAGTTCCAGATCAGCCCGGCCTCCGCGGGGCCGATGTATCAGCCGGGCACCCAGGCGACGACGGATCCGGCGATGCTGGAGGTGCAGCCATGAGGGTATTTGAAGTCTGGGGCGATCTGATCAGAGACGGATTGGCGCGGCTCAGGCGAGCGTGGGGCTGGATTGTCGCGCAGTTCATCGGGATGGTGCTGCTGATCGCTCTTGGGCTCGGCTGGACGCGGGTTCCGGAGAAGTATGGCTGGCAGGTGGCGCTCACATTCGTTTTGCCACTGGTGATCATTGCGGGATTCCTATGGCTGCAGGCGGGAACCATGCGGGCGTGGTTGCGCGAGGGGCCGCGCCCGGTGGCGATTGAGGCCGAGGACGAGGAAGTTTCAGAGGAGGATGAGGGGCAGGAGGAAGACGACGATCAGGAGCCGCGGCGGGTATTGCTGGCATGGGGCGCGGTAACGCTGATCTTGTGGATCGCGATTGGCTGTATCGCGTGGTGGGGGTTGGATCACCTGGAGTTGCGAGGATATTCGTGGTCGGGGTATGTGAACTCGAAGCTCGGGCCGCACGCGCGGGCGACGTGGGGAAGCTACAACAACGTGTACCGCGATTTTGAGTGGGGGATCTGGGCGCTCAAGTGGGTGGTGGTTCCGGGGCTGCTGGTTCCGCTCGCGGTTTGCTCGGCTGCGTGGGGTTTGATTCGGACGCCGTGGCGGCGCGGACTGTGCGTGTGGAGGAAGTGGAACTGGTGGCCAGTGGTAGTGGCGTGGGCGCTGATCGGCGAGGCGTGGCCACAAACGTGGTTCAGCACGCAACCGCACGGGACCGTGCATGAACAAGTTTGGCGCGTTGTATGGAAACTCGCCGGGTGGTATCTGCTGGCAGTGCTGGGGTGGAACAAGGTGGTGGGGTGGGCCGCGATGCTGGTGGACCCGCGGCCGCGGACGCTGATGGACGAGCCATATTTGCGGCTGGGGTTGAGCGACGCCGTGACGCCGCCGCTGCCGATTGCGCCCGCCGCGGAAGAAGTTGCGCCGGAGCCTGAGCCTGGCGCGAAGGTTGAGCCGGCCGAGAAGGTTGAGCGTGTCGCCGAGACAGAGCCTCCGAAGGGTGAGCCGGAGCCGCTGAAGGAGGAGCCCGGGGAGGAAGCGCCCCAGACACTTCCGGATGGGCTGGTTGGGCGGCCGTTACCGCAGGGAAGCGACGAGGTTGAGGGGAAGGCCTGAGCGGAGCCAGCGAAGGACCTGATCTCGGCCGTAGCGATCGAGAAGGCGGCCGGCGAAGATTGCGGCGTCACGGTGGGCCGTGGCCGACTGCGCCTCGGTTGTGGCGTGAGCGAGAGCGGCGTCGACGGAAGTCAGCGACTGCGTGGGCATCCGGTGGGTGGCCGCCGATGCGGAGTCGCCCGACTCGGACCACAATTCAACCAATCCTTCGCGCAACCACAGGGGAGCTTGCGGACCTGCGTGGCTCTCGATGAGGGCGTGCAGAAATTCATGGCGCATTGTGCCGGCGAGCAGATGGCGCGCGGAGAGAATCGCCAGCGGCTGCGTCGCGATCCAGTCGCCCTCGGTGAAGGCGGCCACCCAGCCAGGCGCGAGCGTGGCGTTGCGGAATGCGGGCGTTGATGGGAAAGCGCGGATGGTGAACGTGGCTGCGGGATCGAGGCCGGAGCGCTGGGAGGCTTCGGCGCGGGCGCGCGCAAGCTCAGGCAGAAATCGCTCTGCGCCGGGGTCGAGCGATTCGAGGGTGAAGCCGGGGCCGGCGAGCCCAGTCCAGGCGCGGCCCGTTGCGTCGTCAAGAGGCACGGCACCGGGGAAGTATTGATTCAGGATCTCTGAGGCCGAGTGCCCTTGCGCGGCCATTGCTGCGGCGCCTTTCTGGCAGAGGCCGACGCCGTGGCCCCATCCGCGGCCGTGGAAGTAGAAGCGGTCGCCCTGTTCGGAGATTTCGAACCATGTGCTGGGGATGCGGTTCCAGCCCAGGGCTGCGCCGACGGCAAGGCGGAAGCCTTCTGCGGAGATCTCGCGGTTGTCGAGGCGCACAGTGAGGACGCGGTCGGAGGGAGCGCGCCTCGCAACGGCGAGATGCTGCCAGCCGGATGGAGCTAGGCCGCGGGCGGCGAGGGCGGAGGAGATGTCCTGCCGCGAGAGATCGCTCGCCCAGTCGTTCGATCCACTGCGGGCGCAGTATGAGTCGGGGCGCGACGGGAGATATGGAGCTTCCGGGGCGGCTGGCCAGATCTCGGCGGGCGTGGCGGTGTGGCCGCCGCAATCCTTGTTGAAATACGCGAGTGCGGGCTGGTGGTGGAACCAGAGAGTCTCGCCGGCTGTGGCGAGTGTTGCAGCGTGAGCGGCGGGAGCGCGGTCGGGAACGCCGTGCCAGTGGAGGAGCTGGCAATGGGTGGAGTCGCAGAGATCGTAGCCCTTGTGGCCGTGTCGGACGTGGAGCGCATACGTGCGGACGACGATGGCGAGAGCGCGCAGGGACTGAGGCGAGTCGGCTGGACCGGACTCGCTGGCTACGACGCGTTCGACGTAGGTTTCGACGGGGAGGGTGACGGCGAGGACGAGTTCGCCGTTGCTTGCGGTGATGGCGAGAGGGTGGTAGAGGGTTTCGGATTCGTTGTGGGCCGTAAGAGTGAAGGAGCCGGAGAGGTAGATTGCGCGGAGCGTTGCGCTTTCGATCCCGAGGCTGACGACGAGGTTGTTTCCGTCGGCGCGAACGGAGAAAGGCCAGGGCTCAGTAAGGGTCTTGCAACGCTCGCAGTCCTTCCACGCCGCATTCGGACCCGGGGCAACGGAGAGTTGTTTGTCGTGCCACAGAGTCCAGAGGCCGATACGGAGGGTTGAGGTACGTGCCACCTCAGGGGCTGAAGCCCCATTCACATTTTTGATGGAATCATCGGCACGACTGAAGTCGTGCCCTGACGCGGGGCGCGATGCCAAAGATGTGAATGCAAATACTGCGACGAATACTGATGCGGGGATGCGACCGGCGCTGAAAGTACGGGTCATCTGGGCACCAGCGGGGAGTGGGCAAGGAGTATGCCGGCGAGGTGGGCAGCGTCGGCGCCGCGGCCGGAGGGGACGAATACGAGGATCACGACTTCAGGGCGGGCGGCAGGGGCGAGTCCGGCGAACCATCCATGAGTTTGAGCCGAGGCGATGCTTTCGGCGGTGCCGGTTTTTCCGGCTATGGGGACGCCGCCGAGGCCGGCCTGGCCGGCCATGCCGAAGCTGGCGGAATCTGTGAGCCCGGAGAGGACGGTCTGGGCGGGGACGGAACCGTGGTGTGCGGCGAGTTCGCGGGCGAGCCAGCGGTAGGCTTCGGCGAGTTCGAGGGGCGTGATGCGGATTCCTTCGACGCCGAGAAGGGCGAGCTGGGTTTCGTCGGGAGTCTGCGGAGAGTGGAATTCGGCGATCGCTTCGTTGGGCGCGAGATCTGTTCGGGCAAGCAGGCCGGTGGGGCGAAGGAGCGCGTCGAGTTCGCCGGGGCGCAGGGTGCGTGCGACCTGGGCGAAATAGGTGTTGCAGGACCATGCGAGGGCCTGGCGGGCGTCGAAGGGCGTGGCAAGCGGGTGAGAACAGGCGAGGCGGTGGCTGGCGACGACCAGGTTGCCGTTGCAGGCAACGCGCTGGGCGGGGTCCCAGCGATTGCGGGCGAGGAGCTGGTATAGGACGAGCGGCTTTAGGGTCGAGCCGGGGGCTGCGAGTGTGCGTGCGGCTTCGGGCAGGTTGCGGGAGGCGAGGACGTGGTTGGAGGCGACGTCGAGGACGAGGATGCGGGCGCTGGAGGATGACTTCGAAGCGGCGGTGACGGCGGAGGACCAGGATTGAGCCGCAAGGCCTGTGGCGCAGAGTGCGGCGGCGAGCAGGGCAGACCCGGTTCGGAGGAGCGGGAGCACAGAAAGAGTATGAACGATCGCAATGGTTCAACGAATGAGCGGGTCGACAAACAGACGAGGCAGCAGCGGTTGTCAACGAATCATCGAATGGACGGCGGAGTTATGATGGAGGCCGCTGAAAGATGGCCTGTGGACGGCGCCGGCGCGGCTGGCGCGGGAGGTTGCGATGGCCCAATACACCCTGAACATCAATGGCAAGCAAAAACACGTAACGGCTCCGCCGGATGAGCCGCTCTTGAGCGTGCTGCGCTACCGGCTGGACATGACGGGCACCAAATACGGATGCGGCGAGGGCCAGTGCGGCGCGTGCACGGTGCTGCTGAATGGCAAGGCCGTGCGGTCGTGCCTGACGCCGGTTTCGGGGGCGGCGGGCGCGAAGATCACGACCGTCGAAGGCCTCGAGCAGGACGGCAAGCTGACCCCGGTGCAGCAGGCGTTCGTCGAGGAAGGCGCGTATCAGTGCGGGTATTGCACCTCTGGGATGGTGATGAGTGCGACGGCACTGCTCAGGGAGGAGAAGTCGCCGAGCGATGAGCGGATCGTGGAGGCGATGAACGGGAATGTGTGCCGGTGCGGAACGTATCCGCGGATCGTGGCGGCGGTGAGGCTGGCGTCGCGGCTCGCGGCGCAGGCGGGAGGCGGGCGATGAACTCTCCCTATACGAGCATGAATGTCTGGACCGAAGGATTCCGCGAGACGGTGCGGCCGGGTGCGATGCATGTGGACCGGCGCGATTTTCTCAAAGGTCTTGGCGCGGGGCTGCTGGTGGCGATGGCCTCCGGGGAGGCGTGGGCGCAGGAGTCGGGCCGCGGGGGCGGCTTCGGCGGGCACGCGCTGCCGACGGACCTGAATGCGTGGATCCACATTGGAGCGGACGGAAAGGTGAAGGTCTTTACCGGCAAGGTGGAGGTTGGGCAGAACATCCGCACGTCGCTGGCGCAGGCTGTTGCGGAGGAGCTGCGGGTCGAGTTCGACGCGGTGTCGATGGTCATGGGCGACACGGACCAGGTTCCGTGGGACATGGGGACGTTCGGGAGCATGACGACGCCGACGATGAGCCCCCGGCTGAGGAACATGGCGGTGGCGGCGCGGGACATGCTGGTCCAGATGGCGGCGACCGAGTGGCAGGTGGATTCGTCGCGGCTGACGACTGCGGACGGCAAGGTGAAGGAGACGAGCGGCGGAAGATCGATCGCATACGGCGAGCTGACTCATGGCGAGAAGCTGGTGAAGGTGGTTGAGGGCGATCCGCCGCTGACGCCGGCGACGGAGTGGAAGATTGCGGGGACGCCGGAGCCAAAGGTGGGCGGGCGCGAATTCGTGACGGGGAAACACAAGTTTCCGTCGGATATTGCGCGGCCGGGAATGATCCATGGCGCGGTGGTGCGGCCCGCGGGGTTCAACGCGAAGCTGACGAGCGTGGATACGAGCGCCGCGGAGAAGATGGCGGGCGTGAAGGTGGTTCGCGACGGCGACTTCATCGGGGTGGTGGCGCCGGATGCGTACACGGCGCGGCAGGCGGCCGACGCGATCGATGCGAAGTGGGACGTTCCGAAGCAGCAGGGAAACGATGGGCTATTCGCGTATCTGAAGAGCCATCCTGAGCACGAGCGCGGCGGCGGCCGGGGACAGATGCAGAAGGGCTCGGTGGACCCGGCGCTCGCCGGCGCGGACGTGAAGCTCGAAGAGAGCTACACGGTGCAGTACATTGCGCACGCGCCGCTCGAGCCGAGAGCGGCGGTGGCGGAGTGGCAGGACGGAAAGCTGACGGTGTGGACGGGGACGCAGCGGCCGTTCGGCGTCCAGGGCGAGCTGATGCAGGCGTTCAACCTGCCTGCCGAGAAGGCGCGGGTGATCCAGCCTGATATGGGCAGCGGGTACGGCGGCAAGCACACGGGCGAGGCGGCGATGGAGGCGGCGCGGCTGGCGAAGGCCGCCGGCGCGCCGGTCAAGGTGGTGTGGACGCGCGAGGATGAGTTCACGTGGGCGTACCTGCGGCCGGCGGGGCTGATCGAGATCAGGGCGGGCGCAAAGAAGGACGGCACGCTGGTGGCGTGGCAGCAGGACAACTACAACTCGGGGCTGTCGGCGATCGACACTCCCTATGACGTCGAGAACCACGTCGCGCAATACCATCCGGCGCAGACACCGCTGCGGCAGGGATCGTACAGGGCGCTGGCGGCGACGGCGAACAACTTCGCGCGCGAGTCGCACATGGACGCGGTGGCGCACGCGGTGGGCATGGATCCGCTGGAGTTCCGGCGGAAGAATTTGAAGAACGAAAGGCTGCGGGCAGTACTGGACGCGGCGGCGGAGAAGTTTGGCTGGGGCAAAGCGAAGGCGACGGCTGAGCGCGGGTTCGGGATCGCGTGCGGCACGGACAAGGGCGGGTATATCGCCACGTGCGCGGAGGTGGAGATAGACGCTCACAAGAAGGTTCGGGTGCGGCGCGTGGTGGCGGCCTGGGAATCGGGCGCGGTGGTGAATCCGGACGGGCTGAAGAACCAGCAGATGGGCGGAACGGTGATGGCGCTGGGCGGGGCGCTGTTCGAGCACATTCTGTTCGGCGACGGGAAGATCGCGAACGCGCACTTTGCGGACTATCGCGTGCCGCGTTTCAAGGACGCGCCGGAGGTCGAGGTGGTGCTGATCGACCGCAAGGACCTGCAGCCGGCGGGAGCGGGCGAGATCGGGCTGATCGCGCTGGCGCCGGCGGTGGGAAACGCGATCTTCCAGGCGACGGGCGTGCGGGTGAAGAACATGCCGATGGCGCCGGCGAGCAAGGTGCCGGGGATCGAGGATTCGGGGTTCATAAGCTGAGGATAACGGCGCTTTTAGCGCCCCTTCGCTCCCGGCCCCACGGAGGATAAGGGTATATTTATCAATCTGATGCGAGATTCCTGGGATCAGGCGTCCTGCGCGGGGCTCGTCTTGGGAGAATCGGGTAAGCGGTTTATTTTGAATCACTTGACTTTGCGATTTAACTCAGAGGAAATTTATAGGGGGGTGGGGGGTATTATTTCGGCCTCACCGGGGAGATGATTGGTATTCGGAGTCCTTCCCGGGTCCCCAAATGCGAGGGACCCTTCGGCAGGCTCAGGGCAGGCTCCGGGGCACCCCGCCAAGTTCATGTAAACGATTTATTTTCAATTATTTGTCCTTGTGATTTAACTTACAGGAAATTTTATGGGGGGGAGGGGGGTGGGGGGTGGGTGTTTTCTCACTCCGCGTAGGCGATTGCGGGGTTGAAGTCCCCTGGTCCCCAAATGTGAGGGACCAAGGGCACCCCGGCTCAGGGGTAGGCTCCGGGACACCCGGCGCGTTGGAAGACTTAAAGTGCGAGTCTGGAGACTCGCACTACAGCCGGTTTGGAAACCGGCGGTACGGATGGTTTTTTTAGGCTCTTATTTAATGATACCGATTTCGAAAAGTGGATCGGCCAAACCTGGGAAAAACTTTTTCTCCTGTATTGTCATAGAGTTACGGGAAATTTTCCACAGGCTGGCACTTGACAGGATTTCGGATGCGACTGGGAACCGTCTTCCGGGCGGGGTTCTACGGCTTCGTTGCCCCCGACGCAGGCGATGAAGTGCCGGTCGCGGGCGGCGGCGGCGGGGGTGGGGCGAACTTCGAAGTGTAGTAGAAGTCGGGATTACTCTCGGGCTCACTGAAGTGCTCGTGCGGCGCCGCGTCGAGCGAGCCGTGGTGCAGGTAGGCCTTCACCCTTTCGCCGAAGGCGTTCAGCGTGGTCACCCCGGTGGATGTGGAATGCTTGGTTTCGACCTGCCATTGATAGCGGTCGGGATTGTTGACTCTTGTTTTGGCCAGGGCGATCAGCTTGGTGCTGTCGGGCACCGTGCTCGAGATGCCCGTCCATGATCCGTCAAACGGGTCAGCGCCCTTGTGGTGAAAGGTGCCGGTGAAGGTGATGTCGATCGTGGTGCCGGCGGGACCGGTGGTTTTCTTCGTCGACATGGCATCGGGTGTGAAGTCGCCGTCACTCATGGCCTTGCCGTACAGGATCTTGCCCTCCGCCAGCGTCTGCGGATCGTTGAAGGTATCCGAGGCAACGGGGCTGCGGTCGACCATCTGGCCCTGCTGGTCGCCGGCCCTCCCGGGATCGCGCGCGACCAGCCTCGTCGCCAGGTCCTGGCGCTGTTTCAGGGACAGGTGAGGATAGAGCCTGTCGATATCAGGCTGCAGTTCCGCAGTGGTGAAGAGCTTGTTGCCGGGCCGCTGAAACATCGGTCCGGAGAGGGCGTCGACGATCTTCGCCTTGTTCTCGACCTCGTCGAGCTCCGGCTTGATGCGCGTTTCTTCGGCGGCAATGGCCTGCTTCTGCGCGTCCTGGGCCGCTTTGCGCGCAGCCACGGCGTCGTCATGGGCCTTTTTGGCTTTCTTCAGGTCGTCTCCCTTGAGCTTTGGATCGACGGGCGCGGGCGCGGGAGGAATTGCCGGCTGTTTTGCGGTGAAGGCCGCGATGTCAGTGTCGTGAGCGGCTTTTCGCGCGTCGGTTCCGAGCTTGGCATCCGGGGTGTATTCCTGCTCGTGGGTCGGCGCGGTGACGGTGCCGGCGCCGCCGAAGGCCTCGTCGATGAGCTCGACCATCTCCGTGGTGCGGCCAATATCGCAACCCTTGATGTGGATCATGGTCTGGGCATCGACGACGGAGGAGACGGATGTAAGCGAGGTTGAGCCCCCCCCGGCGGGGTGCAGGGCGTCGCGCAGCTCGTTGACCGTCATATGTCCGGTACCCGAGGAATTGAGGCTGAAGCCCAGGGTGCCGTCCTCATTGCCGTGAGAGACGATGTAGAGATTGCCGATTTTGTCCTTCACGTTCGCCGAAATCCAGCTCAGCATGTCGTCGAGGGACCGCTTATCGTCCACGAAGGTGGCGGCAGGCAGATGCGCGTGGAAGTAGTTGGCCGCCTGCGTGTAGAACGGATTGCCCGTGCCCGACGGATCTTTGCCCATGATGAAGACGTAGTCTTTGCGCGGAGTCGGCGTGGTGACGGTGGGGCCCTGCCGCTGGACCCAGGGCATCGGGGCGGATCCCTGCTGCGTTACATGGGCCAGCTCGTGCGCCAGCAACATTCTGCCGCTGGAGGAGCCGGGCTGATATTGTCCGGAGGAAAAGACGAGGTTCGTGCCCACGGTATAGGCCAGCGCATTGACGGCTGTGGCGGATGTGGCTGCGAGCGCGTCGGTGTGCACACGGACACGGCTGAAGTCGGCCTGGAAGCGGGGCTCCATGTCGGCGCGCACCGCGGGCTCAAGGGGCTGGCCGGGGGAGGCAAGCACCCGGTGCACGACGGGCGGCGCGGCGACCGCGCCCGGTTCGTCTGCGGATTTGCGGCGCAGCGCTGGCGCCGGCGCGGATGGCGCCTGGCCGGGGCGGGATGCGCTCATCGCCTGGGCCGCGGCGCGGTCGGCTTCGGCTTCGAGGGGGTCGTCGGAGGAGCCAATGGCAAGCTTGCGCTGAAGGGCTAGCGGAGGAAGCGGCGCGGGGGGGAGCGGCAGAGGACCGGCGGGGATGGCGGATGGAGCCTCGGGCAGGAGGCCGGGAGCGGCGGGCGCTCTTTGGGCGGCGGATGGAGCCGGGCGGTCAGGCGCGGCCTTGGCGCCAGCGGTGCGGGAGCGGGTGGGAGGCGAGACTGAGCTGCGCGCGGCCACGGGTTGGGGTACCTCCATCGTGCACGGATCGAACTGCAGCCGGGGGTTCGGGCGAGATCGCTCTGATGGCGCTGACGCCCGGGGATCGAGGAGTCGCCGTTCACGAGCTGAAGGCAAGTCCCTGACTGCCAACCTAACGCATATCGGGGAAGACAGAGTTGACGATCTCGTTGACGTTCTCGGGGGCGGTCATCTGCTTGTTGCTCTCGAGGTTGTCGTGGGTGAAGTTCCACAGATCGCTGCGATCGAACTTACCGCTTGAGGACTGCAGCTTGCTGCCTGCGGCGTCCATGTCGTTGCGCAGTTTCTCGGCGGTGTAGCCTGTCTTCCCTGCCAGGCGGAATCCTTCAGTGATGACGAGGTCCTGGATCATGTGGGTGGAAACGCCGTGCTCGTGGTCGGGAGAGATATTGACGTCGTAGAAGCTCTGTTTGAAGGGAGCCTTGGCATCGACGCCGGGAGCGGCCCAGAAATCGCCAAACTCCACCACCATAGCAGGGGTGGAACCGTGCGCCTGCTCGGCGAGGTTCCAGACAGCCTCAGAGGAAGGGGAACCGGCGCGCTCGAGCTCGATGGTTCGCGGCAACCGGTCATTGGCTTCCATCGATGGCATGGCTGCGAGCGATTCCCGGTACGTGCGTGACGTCGACGTACCCTGCACAACGCGAGTTCTTTCGGCCTGGATGCGGCGAAGGACGGTTTCCCAGATCTTGCGGTTGTGGAGGCTCTCAACTGCGGTCTTCACTTTGCCGTAGAGGTCGAGATCGACCTTTCCGACTGCGTCCATCAGGTTGCGCCCATTGAAGCCTTTTCTTTCTATGCGCGCATCGAGAATCTCGTCGAAGCTGGTTTCGGGGATCTTCTCAAGGGCGGTTTTCACCTTGGCCTCAAATGGGTCCTGCGCGCCGGCTGCAGGAGGCTGCGACGGCTGACGGCCAGCACCCGAGGCGCCCTTGGCGGGGACCTGGGGACGAGTGGCGGGCTCGGCCGGCTTCCCGACGCCGGTTCCTCTCGGTGCACCACCCGGCAGTCCCTTCATTGGTTTGGTTGCCGTGGGAGCGGACGGCAATTCCTCCAGCGGAGTCTCGGGCAGACTCGCCGGTGCACCACTCGGCAGTCCTTTCATTGGTCTGGTTGGCTCGGGCTCGGATGGCAATTCATCCAAGGGAGTCTTGGGCAGATCCTCAGAAGGCGGTGTTTCCAAGGGCTCGAGCGGCGGACTTGTTCTGGCGGGCGCGGGCGCCGATTTGGATTCGTCGATAATTTTGGGTCGCTGATCATGGTCATCAGGTGGCACGAGGTTCTGGCCCATGCCGGCGACGCCGAGTGCCGCTCCCGACAGGACTGGGCCGGCCGAAGTAAATGCCGCCATGTCCATGGTGCCGTAATCGCGCGACAGCCCGATATAGTACAAGAGTGCCCCGATCGGCGATTCAGCCAAATTGTCAAGCGTTTCGGCTTGAGCCTGCTGCAACTGTTCATAAGTGGGCCCCGGGCGGCCAACTTGCGCACGAGCGACCGGTGGCCCTGGCTTGAATATGTCGCGTGGATCCTCCGGCGCAATGAAAGCCTTTGCGAGATCCGCGAAGTCTCCCCGGGGGTTACAAGCTTGAAGACCGGGAGGATGAAGGTCAGGCCACTTCTTGTGGAATTCCTCCCACGACATCGTCCTCGAGAAGTTGAACGCGATATAGTCCAATAGCTTTTTCTCAGCCAGCATAATCTGCGTCGATTGATATTGCTGCGTAAGATACCATCCGAAGTCAGCATAGGCTGCGGGAATCTTCGTAGCGGCTCGCTGACGCTTGGCAGCATCTACGCTTTTGGACTTTTCAAACAGCCACAGCGCCGGATGGCCAGTCGCCAGCAACTCGAGCGGGAGCATCTTGACTGCCTTTTGCATATTTCGCTCGATGGTTCCCTGGATTTCCTTTGCGAACTTATCCCGCTCCTCTTGCTCCTTGAGGCGTTTCCATTCTGCTTCCTGTGCCTCCGCCGTATCGGCCGCAGAAGTACCGGCGTGTGGTTTGTTCGAGCCGGTTGCCCCCTGACTGTCCGTGCCCGCGGTGTAAGAATAAGGTTGCCGCCGAATCGTAGTGCGATCACCGCTTCTTTGCTGCTGCACCACGTGGGTCAGTTCATGAGCCAGCAGCGGCCGGTAATCGGCACTGCCGGGACTGGCTCCCGCACCCAGCACAATCTGCGGTCCAACGGTGTAAGCACGAGCGTGAATCGCCGCGGCAGAGGCTTCGGCCCGCTCGCCAGTGTGGACGCGCACCTGACGGAAATCGCGTTGGAATACTCCTTCCGCCCAGTCGCGGGTCTGAACGTCGAGTTCCTGACCGGGTGAACGAAGAACCTGGTGAACTGCGGGAGGCGCTTCAGTCAAGGGAGGTGGGCAATAGCGGCCGACTTGCGAAGCCCGATGACGAACGCCAGTTTCCAACGCTGTTTGCGCGACACGGTCGGCTTCGGCTTCGAGGGGATCGTTGGAGGAGCCGATGGCAAGCTTGCGCTGAAGGGCAAGCGGAGGAAGCGGCACCGGGGGGAGCGGCAGAGGGCCGGCGGAGATGGCGGATGGAGTCTCGGGCAGGAGTCCAGCAGCGGCGGGCGGCTTTTGAGCGGCGGATGGCGTGACGGAGCGGTTCGCGGCTTTTGAGCCGGCGGTGCGGGAGCGCGTGGGACCTGAGGCTGACATGTGCGCGGTCAAGGGGTGGGGTACCTCCATCGTGCATGGATCGAACTGCAGCCGGGGGTTCGGGTGAGATCGGTCTGATGGCGATGGCGCCGGGGATCGGGGCATCGGGGTTCACGAGCTTAGAACGCGCCGAAGTACGGCGCGCGCCTAACCAGCAGCACAGATGTTCTTCACGAGGGTATCGTAGTCGGAATCGAGGTTTAGGAGCCTGTTGATCTGGGGATCCCAGGCAGAGTAACCGCCTTCCGATTCGAGGACGCGCAGGCAGTCCCACAGGATGCGGACCGATCGGGCGCAGGCGTCTCCCCGGCCCTCGGGGGAGAAACCGATCGAACCTTCGTCGTCGCGGAGATCGATCTGAATGTGATTACGGTGGTCGTTCAGCTCGATGTTCCGGATGATGCGGCGGGCTTCGGCCTCGCTGATTGAGCGGCCGGCCGCGATCTTTGCGTAATTGCGTTCGAATTTTTTCAGGTCCGGGTCGCGGGCGATCAAAGCGGAGGCGAGGCGCTGCTTGCGATCCTCCTTCGAGGGATCGAGAGGACCGGGGTCTTCATCGTCCAACACGCTGGTCCCGGCGCGGCTCTGTTCTTCCCGGTATTGCCTGTATGCCTGATCGCGGTCGCCGCCGGAAGGCAATCGGATCAGGTCCAATCCGTAGCTCATTTGATTTGCGAGGTCTCCTCTCGGGTGAATGGCTCAGTGCGGCGGATTGCAACGGTCAGTGCCGGACGACCTTGATGCCGACTTTCTGCAACTCCTTTTCCAAAGCGTCGGTGGGGCCGTAGCGGGGACTCGCCGGGTTGCGGTAGAAGTGCCACTCGACGCTCTTCACTTTGCCCTGCTTCAGCAATGTGGTGTCCTTCTTGATCTCGAGTTTGATGCGCGAGTCGCTGAGGTCGAACGGACCGCCGTGCTTGGATTCGCGGGCGATGCCGTCGGGTGTCCAGCAGTCGATATCGCGCTCGCCGAGCTCGTCGTTGATCTTAATGCTTTTCTTTTTGCCGCTGAACTCCTCGCGGAGGTAATCCTCTGCATCCTGCCAGGTGGCGGGGTCCGCGGGGCGCGTGAGCCGCCTGCGCTCGGCGTAGAGTTCGTCATTACGGCGCTGGATTTTTGCTTTCTCGTCTTCGAGCCGCTTGACCTCACGGTTGTCTTTCTTCCATTTCTTTTCGAGCTGGTCGCGCTGCTCGCCGCGCGCCGCGGCCATGTCATTTCCGGACTTCTCGGCTTTCTTCTTTGCCGCCTGAATGTCCTTGTCGAGCTCTTTCATCCTGGCGTTGTTCGGAGCCAGTTCCTTGTCGATCTCCTCCACTCGTTTGGCTTTGTCGGCCGCTTCTTTTGCCCGTGCCTTTTCCTCGTGAGTTGGCTCCTTGGGGGCCTCGTCGGGAGGATGCTCGGGCGGCTTGTGCGCCGGTTCAGCGGGCTTCTCGTGAGGCGGGGGCTCGGATTTCTTCGGAGCAGGTTTCTTTTTAGGCGCCGCTGGAGGTTTCTCCTCCGCAGGAGGCGCCTTCTTTGCCGGCTTCGGCTCGGGCTTGGCAGGTTTCTTTGCGGGCGCGTGCGGTTCTTCTTCGGATGGGTGCGGCTTCGGCTTCGGCTTTGGCTCAGGCGCGTGTGGCTTCGGCTTTGGTTCAGGTTCGTGTGTGTGCGGCTTTGGCTTCGGCTCAGGCGTGTGCGGCTTTGGCTTTGGTTCAGGAGCGTGGGGTTTGGGTTCAGGCTCAGGTACGTGTGGCTTCGGTTTGGGCTCAGGCGCATGCGGCTTGGGTTCAGGCGGCTTCGGCTTCGGCTCAGGGGCGTGCGGCTTGGGTTCAGGCGGATGCGGTTTGGGCGGGGGCGGCGGCTCCGGAGGCTTGAGGGCGGGCGTATCCTTGGTTGCGCCCTTGATGGCCTTGGCAGCGGCTGATGCTTCCTGCGCGCTTTCTTTTTCAGCCACGCCGAGCAGATCCTTGAGGAAGGTGCGCAGCTTGCCCATAAGGCCGCCGAACTCTTCGAGGACGGGCTCGAGCGGCTTGAGCACGGTCGAGATCATCTTGCCGATGAAGGCCTCGGCCCGCGTGACCCAAGCGCCGACCGTGGTGAGCAACTCGCCCAGCTTGGCGACGACGCCAGCAAGCATCTCCGCGGTCTTGCCGAATTTGGCGAGCCAGCCGGCGACTTCGCCGAGCTTGCCGGCGATCTGCACAATGGCGTCGCCGATGCCGTCGGTGAGCACGAACAGGGCGACGTTGACGGCCACGGTTCCTATAACCTCGCCCCCCACTTCGGCCAGGTCGTCGATGGGTTTGTCGGTGGCCGCGAGAAGCATTCTTGCGACCGAGTGCCCACCCTTCTCGGCGGCGGCGGTGGCCTGACTCTTGGCCTCATCGAGGAGGGGGAGGAGAGCCTTGACGGAGTCGATCGGGTGATCGATGAAGCTCTTGAGCGCGGCTTTGGCTTTGGCTCCGAGACCGACCATGGAAGCGCCCAGAGCCTCAGCGTCCTGGACGATCTTGTCGCGGTTCTCCCAGGCGGTCTCCGCGGCGTGCCCGCCGATCGCGATGAGTTGAATCCCGAGCTTGCCGAGGTCGAAGAGGCCGGTAATGGGGCTGAAGATCCCCTTGATGAGGCCCCACCAGTATTTAGGGAAGAACAGGGCGAGCTGACTCGGGGACGTGACGAAGTCCTTGAAGTTGTCCCAGACTTTGTCGGCCGCTTCACCTCCGTGATCCTTGACCTCGGCCACGAAGCCATGCCATGTGGCATGCACGAGATCGTAGGTGGTGTCGCCGATTGCGAGAGCCGGGGCGGAGGCAACCTTGATCAGCTTTTCGGTGACCCAGCCAAGGTCGCGGTCGCGGGTGTCGTCGGCGTCCTGGCGCTGGACGAGCGGCGAAGTGGCGCGATGGGGAAGCGCGGCGCGTGCTGGCGCTTCATGGGGGGCGTGCTGGGTCGGAGCCATTCCCTGCTGGACGACATGGGCGAGCTCGTGAGCGAGGAGGGGGCGGTCGGTTGAGCTGCGGCCGGGGCCGAGGACGATGTGGGAGCCGACTGTGTAGGCGCGAGCGCGGACCTCGGCGGCTGATTGTTCGGCTTCGGGACCGGTGTGGAGGCGGACGTTGCCGAAGCCGGACTGGAAGGCGGACTCCGCCCACGAGAGAGTGGATTCGTCGAGCCTGTGACCCGGTGAGCGCAGAACCCGATGGACAAGAGGGGGAGCCTGCGTGAGCGCGGGTGCGGCGCGGCCGGGAGCGCGCGCCGGGATCGGTGAGGCGTACGGATTGACGGCCGCATGCGCGGCGCGATCGGCTTCGCGCTCGAGAGGATCGTCGGAGGAGCCGATGGCAAGCTTGCGCTGAAGGGCGAGCGGAGGAAGGGGCACAGCGGGGAGCGGCAGAGGACCGGCGGGGATGGCGGAGGGAGCCTGCGGGAGGAGCCCGGAGGCGGCGGGCGCCTTTTGAGCGGCGTCCGGAGCGGCGGGGCCGCGCACCGCTTTGGAACCGGCGGTGCGGGAGCGCGATGGAGCCGAGAGTGGTATGCGCGCGGCCACAGGTTGAGGAGACCTCCAAGATGCGCGAACTGTCGGGCGTCAGAAGTTCGCGGTGAGGGTTGCGCAGGCGGTCATCATCGGGACGTCTCCAGCGCGGCTTTCAGATGAACGATGGCGGAATCGCGGGCGGAGGGATCGGGAACGGGATTGAACGGAATTCCGCAGATGCGGGCGAGGAGCGAGGCGGCGATGTCCTTGACGCGCCAGGCGAAGCGATTGCCGTAGGTAGCTTCACGGCTTCCTGAGAACTTTACGGGCGCGGCGTCGTCGAGGAGGGGGCGAAGCGCCGGAACCGCGCCGGCGCCGATGCGAAGGACATGATCGGCGATGGGGCCATCGGCTGATCCGGGAAGGCCCCAGGGATTGGCCATCTCCCTGGGAGCGTCGCGGAGCGCGCCGGCGTAGATGGAGGCGAGAGATTCAAGGGCTTCGCCGTTCGGATAAGCGGGGTCCATGGTGAAGAGGATTTCAGCGGCGAGGAAGCGAATGCGCGGAGGGCTGGGGTCGTCGATGACGATGGCCCGGAGCGCGAAGGAGGCTTGGCCGCCGTCCCAGATTTCTTCAAGGAGCTTCCGGTTCAGCCTCTGGAAGAGGTCGAGGTATGTGGTCTGGCCGAGGCGGTGCACAAGGGCGGTGGAGTCAGGGCTTGGCATCCGCTTTCACCTTGGTCCGGGCAATCTGGCTGGTCCTGACCCAACCGGTCTTGCCGATAGATGGGCCATCGGTGATGGTGATCTTGACCCACTTGTCGGCGGGGCTGGCAAGATTGAATTTCTGGCCGACGCCGTAGTCAATGACTTCGACGCGGGCGTTCAGGTCGAGCTTTGCAATTTCGGCCGGAGCGGCATTGCCGGGATCGGCGATCAGCGAAGTCTTGTCGGCCTGCACGAACTTCTCCGCCGCGGAGAAGAACTTTACGACGTCGTTTCCGCCGGCGTCCTGGCTCTTGTTCCAGATGGCCTGGGCGGCGATGAAGGTGCTGCTCGGCACGGTGTCGGAGACCTTGGACAGGGGCAACTTGGTGAAAGTGCCGGCGGCATCGGTCTTCCAGCCCCACTGGACCGAACCGTAGTTTGCGCCGGTCTGGACACCGGTTACGGCGAGGGCGGTGTCTTCGAAGACCTGGCTTGAATTGGCCCCGCGGCCGGGGAGCTCGGGATTGTCTTCGATGGTGGCGTCCTTGTGAGCCAGGACGCCCTTCGAGTCGACGTGATGAAAGCCGTGTTCACCGAATCCGGCTTCGGTTGGCGTATCCCAGAGCGCGTCCTGTTTGCCGGCCGCGACATTGGCGGGCTTCGGGTCGCCGGCGACGTAAAGCGGGTTTCTGTGCGTCGGGGCCTGGTCGATGTGCGCGCCTTCTCCGGGCTTGCCAGCGGGAATCGAGCGGGCGCCGACGGTGGGGCTTGTAGCGAGGATGGCCCCGTCCTTCTTGCTGGTGACCTTCTGCACGATGCTGATCATGCTGGCGTCGACGGGCGGGCCCGGCTTGAAGTGCAGCTTGATATCGATGCCGTCCTTCACGCCGCCGGTATCGAGGTCGTTGTACCTTGACGTGTCCCAGGTGCCGCCCCAGGTGTTGACGGCGCGGTGCAGCGTGGGCTCGGTGGGAGCCAGGGACGAGAGCTGCGCGCCGAGGGCGGCGGGGCCGACTTGCGGGTGAAGCGCTAGGTTGGCGGAGCGCTCGGCGGCGCCGTCGGGGGAGCCGATGCGGAGGTTGCGGCCGGATGAATGATGGCGGGGCTGCTGCGCGACGTGGGCGAGCTCGTGCATGAGCAGGCGCCGGCCGCTCACGGTTCCGGGGGAGTAGCGGTCGCGATCGAAGACGACGTGCTCGCCGACGGAGTAGGCCTGGGCGTCAACGGCGCTTGCCGAGGCGGCGGCGGTTTCTCCGGTGTGGACGCGGACGTTGCCCAAGTCGCGGCCGAAGCGCTGTTCCATGGAGTCGCGGACGGGGGTGTCAAGGGGTTCGCCGGGAGTGGCGAGGGCCTGGTGGACCTGCGCGGGCGCGCCGGCATCGGGTCCGGCGGGAATGCGGTTCGGGGAATGCGGGAGTGCGGCCCGCGGCGAAGGCTGCGCGGGCTTGTGCACAGGCGAAGCAAAGGGCGACGAGCCGGAGTGGATTCCCTGGCGCGAGGTGCGCGGCGCGCGCGAGGCTCGGGCGAACGTCATCTGCCAACTCCGGAGGCCAATGGCGACTGCGCCACGGTGCGGCAGTGGGAGAGGAACGCGGGGTCGAGCTCGGCCATGCGCCGCTCGAGGCGGGCGGTGATGCCGGGATGAGCCTTCGTGTCGCCGTGCAGATGCGTGTAGCCGACACGGGTGCTGAACTGCGGGTTGAAGGCGTCGGAAAACGAGGGAAATAAGTGGCGGATCTGGACACCGCGGAAGGGCGAGCCGGGAGAGATGCGGTGGTAGTCGAGGCAGGCTGCAAGCAGGAACTGCTCGATGAGCATGTTGTGGCCGTCTTTCTCAGGCAGCTCGGCCCAGAGCGCAGAATGTGCCGGGTCGCTTACGAGGCGGATGGCGGCCTGGGCGTAGTAGCGTATGAAATCGACGCGGTTGGCGCCAAGGATGCCGCAGTTCTCCTCGCGAAAGGAGACGGTATTGCGCGAGGAGGCCCATTGCCATTCGACAGGGAGCTCGAGGCGATGGCGGTCGAAGAGCGATTCGATTTTGCGCGGGCCGCACCAGGCGTGGTCGAGGGAGTGTACCTCAGGGCATTGGGCGAGGACCGGCGCGGCAAGAAGTGCGGGGGGAAGAGCCTTCCAGAGAAAGACATCGGTGTCGAGGTGGACGAAGGGACGGTCCTGAAGGCTGTATGCGACGAGCTTGCCGAGCGCCCACCAGCCGGGATCGGCATTGCGGAGGCCGTCAAGCTCGGTGGAAACGTCGTCGAAGTCCAAGCCAAGCTGGTCGACGAGGAGGGCTTTGCCGGGCGTGTCGGTAACGAGGAGGGTTTCGCCGAAGTGCGCGCGGGCGAGGCGAAAGGAGAGTCCCCATGCGAGCAGGTGGTGCTGGGGCTCGCGCCAGGTGCGGCCCCTGCAGGCCAGATACGGTTTGCTCCAGAACGACCAGACTGCGCGCATCGGGGACCCTTTTCCTTCGGTCAACAGTTTTGCGTTCTTCAGCCGCCTATTCGACTTTTTTAAGCTGCTCTGCAATGTCGCCGGCAACTTTAGCCGTGGGCATTACCGGCCCCGACGGCCTGAAAATAATCGGCACAGTAGGCGGAGCCACGCCGTTAATCGTCAGAGTCGGCCCCGGGGAAAACGTGAGGGCGGTTTCAAAGATCGGCACTGCGGCGACGAGGGTGACGGTGTCGGAGACGGCTTGGCCGGAAGCGTTCAAGCCGGGATTTGCGATGACGTTGATGGGAACGTTGAAGGTCACCTGGCCGGCGGGAACCTGGACGGACGAGCTTACGGTGACGATGGTGCCGGCGCCAGGGCCCAGGAGAGTCAGATTGACGGTGACAGGGGAGACGGGAGGATACGAAAGGGTGATGACCGCCTGGATGGACGCAATGTCATCAAAGCCGGGAACGGCAAAGCCGGTGATCTGATTCTGGTTGTTTACGACGACCGTGACCGTAGTGAGATTGGGCACCCCTACCGTTCCGTTGCTGTTGATTCCCTGGATCACGACATTCGTAATGTAGACGGTGGGAGCGAGATAGAACCAGCTTTCGTAGTCGCTCAGGGCGAATGAGTCTCCGCTGGGCGTGTTGAGGCTGACGCACTCGCTGCCGTCGAGCAAGCGGGTACCCGTACTGCCGAGGCTCTGGCCGTCAAGGTAGATCTTGTTGCCGTTGGCATCGGAACCGTAGACGGCGCCGCCGATGAGACGGACGCGCATGCGCCCGTAGCCGATCGGGGAGGTCCAGCTGAGCAAGTTATTGAGATAGGCGAGGATCCAATAGGCGCCGTAATCGATCTGGCCGCCGGGGCCGGGAGCCGAGGTAATCCAAGTCACCTGGTTGCCGGAGACTTCGATTCCGAAGGGCGGATCGAGAGCGACGACGCTCCGCAGGAAACAGTCAGTGCCCGGAGGCGACGAGAAGGTCGGGACGGTGAAGCCAGGCAATTTGCCTTCGAGAATGGCGAATTCCGCGCCGGGGGGATTCAGAGGAGCTTCAATGCTCACCTGGAAATTGCCTCCACCCCAGGGGCAGGTGGTGGGCTGGTCAAAGGTGACGGAGAAGCCGGCGGTGAGAAGCGCGTCGGCCGTCATGATGTCGTCGTTGTTCCAGCTGACGGCGGTGACGTGGAGGGCCTGAGGCGCGGACTGGGTGGTTACAGAGGTGAGCGGCGGGAAGAACAGGCGGCAGTCGCTGATGAGAAAGCGGCCGTCGGCAATCACGTTGCTGCCGGTTTTTTTCGCCGTCGCCAATGCGGTTTCAGTGTTGAGGCTGATGCAGGCAAGCGGCGCGCGATGCACCTTTGTCCACGTGGCGGGCTGGTACTGGTTACCGTCGCCGCCGCAGGGAGGCCAGTCGATCTGGCCGCTGGCGGTGCGGGCCGGGACGGTCCAGTAGTCGCCGGGCTGGTACTTGCCGTCGCGGAAGTCGACCTGGATGCCGTTTTCGAGCGGAACCGGAGTGGAGGAGACGGGAATGCCGGCGGAGGTGAGCGAGTCGCCGGCCTGGTCCCAGCGGCGCATGCGCGCGTTCAGGTTGGTGTCGATGCCGAAGACCGGGGTGGTCATGGTGACCTGGAGGGTCTCCTGGTGGACGAACAGGATCTTGAAGAGCGGGCCGGACTGATTCGGGGCGCCGCCGAACTGGTAGCTGTCGTCGGTAAGCTCGACCCACTGGCCGGGCTGGAAGCCGAGGTTGGCGTCGGGACCGAGGCCGGCGACGGTGATGATGGGGCTGTTGGCGCCCACCTGGGTGACGGCGGTGACCACGGAGGCGTTTTCGCGCGACCATTTGAAGGTGGCGGAGGTAAGATCGCCGCCCTGCTGAATCTCGACGCGGTAGAGCTGGTTCTCGAGGCCCTGGAAGCCGGCGGCGGCGATGGGCTGGCAGCCGCAGTCGTTGCCGCCCTGGGCAAGAGTGACCTCCATGGAGCCGGTTCGCTCGAGGCCATCTCCGCCATAGAGGCTCTGGCAGCATGGCGAGAGGCTCGTAATGGGATCGAAGGCGATGGGCTGATCGCCTATCCTGAAGGCTGTCTGGGCGTTGGTATCGACAGACTTCAACCCCTGCTGAGGGGTGGGAAACGCGACCTTCGACGTTTGCCCTTTAATCGCGCTTTTCTTTGCGGCTGCGACCTTGTTGCCGGGAGCACTCTGTTTGGCGAATGTGCTTGTGGAACTGGTCTGCACCGGCACGGGAGTCGGGCTCGGGGAGCTTCCGGAGTTGAACGCGGCGACGACGCGCCACACGGTTTGCAGGCGTGCGGTCGTGTCGGCCTGACCAAGAGCAGGCTCGAGAAGACACGGGTCGTCGAGCGCGGTGATGAGCCGCTGCCAGACTTCAAGCCAAACGCTGATGGAAGCCGTCTGCCCGGATTCAATGAGCTGCCCGATCAAATCGCTGGAGGAGAACCCGGGGTTGACGAGGTATAGCTGGTCTTCGAGCGTCCGCCAGCGCGGGTTCTCAACCATGATGCCGTCGACGTAATAGCGGCCGGGGCCGATATAGATTTCGCCGCTGCCGGCGACGAGTATTTCAAAGCCGGGCGAGTTTTCGGGGCAGCCGTATCGGCCGATGACGTCGAGGTTGATGGTGTCGCGAAGGTTTTCGTCGATGAAGCATTGCTCGTTCGCGTCGGAGTCGAGATCGACGCGGCCCTGCTGCTTGAGCACCGACGTGTAGCGCTTCGCGGGATTGAAGCGTATCCGGCTGAAATCACCTTTCATCTCATCCGCCTATCTGGCCTTTGCTGTATCTGCCTTTTTGGTGCGGGCCCGGTGAGTCGTTGAAGTGGCGCGGTATGGTGTGCGTGAGGACTTATTTCGGTCAAAAGAGCATGGGGAGTTGCAGTCTCTGGCCGAAGTGCGCCGTCCCTGCGGGACTGCAAAGCGCAATTGCAGAACCCCTTTTCCCCACGCTGAAGCGCGGGGCTAACGAGCACTGCGCCTTCGGCGCGGCGGCCCCGAGATTCCATCGAGTTTCTTGCGGCCGATATAGAGAGCATTGGTTCACGGACAATTCATGGGTTGACTGCGTTCATATCAATCCGACGCCGATACCGACGGGCACATCTTCCACGAGATCGGGCTCGGCGCAGGTGCGGATTCTCCGCCGGTACCCGTAGCCGTAGTCGAGGTGCGGGACCTCTACGAGAAGCGAGCGCGATGGAATCAGAAACACGCCGGCCTCGAGGTTGGCAGGGAGATATTCGGCGGAACGGATCTGGATGTTGGAGACGGCCTCGGTCTCCTGGATCTGGTAGAAGACTCCGATCTGGGAGCCGTTGTCGGCCCCGCGCCAGATGGCCATGGGCACGTCTCCGCTGAGGAGGCAGTAGCCGGGGAGGCCGAAGCGCAGGGTGATGAACTGGGGTTCGAGCGCGGCCTGGCTGGCGGAGTCCGGGGGCAGGCACTGGTACTGCTGCGGCGTAATGGAGTTGGCCGGAAGCCAGCAGAAGCGTACGCAACCAATTTGCACCCGATGGGCCCAGACCGAGGCCTTCCAGGGATCGTGCCTGCCGAGGCGCGCGTAGAAGATGGTGTTCGAAGCGAGACGGATGGCCTGCGCCCAGACGCGGCCGATGACGGTGGACTCCTCGATGTGGAGGCTGGCGCCGGGCGAGGCGAGGTCGGGCCCGGCGATCGCGGGGCAATATGGGCCGCCGGCGTCGACGATGCTGTCGCAGATGCGCGTGGTGCACGTGGCAGCGAGAGCGACGGGGCCGGTGATGACGCGATTGAGCGTGAGGGTAACGGCGAGCGCGTTGCCGGAGACGCTGGGCTGGCCGGGATGAACGGGATCTCCCTTGGCGTTGAGCGCCAGGCCGGGAATCAACGTTGAGTCGGAGGCCTGCACGCATGCTTCGTCGCCGGAGAGGATGAGCTGGCCGCTGAGCCAGATGCCGTTGAACTGCACGACGCCGGTGGGCAGAGCGAGGCCGTCGGGTCCAAGCTTGACGTTGGGCGCGACGACTTCGATGTTGCCGCGGAGGGTTACGCAGGACTTTGTCCACTCGGGCGCGCCGGCGGCGGTGAAGGAGGCGGATGCGATGAGAAGAAGGCTCTCGGCGGGAATCTGGATGGCGCGCGGGCCGGTCAGGTCGATGTTATAGGCCTCGAAGTTCGGCAGAAGGATGGTTCCGGCGGAATTGGCGGGAAGCTTGTTCCACGCGGCGACGGCGGACTGAAGGGTGGGATACGATTTCGTGCCGACTCGAGCAACGAAAGGCTTGGTGCTGTTGACGAAGGAGGTGTTGGGATCGGAGCCGGGTTCGATGATGTTGAGGGTGCGGTCGTATGGGCCACCGCCGATCTCAGCTGGTGAAGCGTAGTTGTAGTCGACGCGCAGGTCGGCTGGCGGGGTGAGATCGGCGGCGAATTGGATGCGGCCACGCTCGGGGTCGATGGCGATCATGCCGTGAGGCACGCTGCACACGGATCCATCGGGCGCCTCGGTGAGGTTGGCGCACATGATCTGGCCGGGGGGAATCAATGTGCCGTTGATGCTCAGGTCAAAACTGGTGGGATAGAAGCCGGCGACGTTCCCGGCGGCCTGGCACAGGCCGATGGGGTCGGGGACGTCGGCTTCGGTGACAAGGCGCGAGAAGGGCGCGGGCTCGTCGGGGACCGTCTGGAAGAGGGGGACGGGGCCGCCGAGGGCGCTGAAGAAGTAGCCGCCGCGGCCGAGCGGAAACGCGGGCGCGTTCGAGACGTGCTGATTCCGCCAGCGCCACATCCAGACGGCGACTTCAGGGATGTTGAACCGGCCGGGGCCGTGGAGGGCGATTTCGAGAGGCGCGGTGTCGGGGTTGCCAGGGACGCGAAGGCGCGGCGTGATGTTGCGGACATCGATGGTGCGGTTGAGGCGGTTGAAGGGGCCGTACTGATCGTGGAGCGCGCGGTTGGAGCGGATGTTCGCGGTGTCGGCGTGGCGGGGGCGGACGTCGCGCAGGCTCAGCGTGGTGACGAGGCGCTTGAATTCCTCGACGGCCATGGTGGGGCGGCCGGAGACGTCATGCGTGACCTGCTCGAGTGCGACGAGCGTGCCCTTGCGGCGGCGGTAGCCGATGGTGTTTGCGACTTCAGCGCGGCTGTCGGGGCTGGCGAGGGCGGCGGTATAGACGGTGTCGTAGCCGATGAGCTGGCCAAGGTAGGGTATGACCCACGGAGCGCAGGTCTCGATGAACTGGTCGTCGTAGAGCTGCTGGACGTTGTCCCTGACGATGCCGTATTGGGCCTCGAGCACCTCGAACAGCGCCTGGAGCGGGCCGCCGAGCACGGCGTCGCGGGTGCGGAAGACCGCGGGAAGAAGCGAGTAGATGGGCGAGGGCGTCGTGCTCATCATGCCACCGTTACGTTGCCCGCTGAGGCCGGGTCGAGCAGCAGGACCTGGGCGCCTTGAGGCTGGCTGGAGCCGTTCACGCCGGCGGGGATGGGGCCGCTGGCGCACAGCATTGTGTTGGGTACCGAAGCTTCTCCGCTCTTGTTGAGTGCAGTGAGGTCGACGGCGACGACGCCGGGGACCTGCTGGGCGATGGCGATGACCTGGCTGGCCGAGACTCCCTGGCCGGGAGCGAGCTGGCCGAAGGCAAAGGCTGAGGTGAGGGCCTGCCACACCTGCGGAATCACTATGGTGGGGTCGTAGGTCGGTGTGTCGATGGTGAGGTGCATGCCGATCTCGAAGTTCTTCGGAACGTAGGAGACGGGCAGGACGGGCATGTTGGGAAGGCCGTAATTCTGATAGGCCAGCATGAGATTGATTACGACCGGATCGCTGGCCTGAAGCGTCGTTCCGCCTTCACCGGCGAGGGTGAGGAAGATGCCGCGGGTGCTTCCGAACCACGCCCAAGCGGCCTGCGCCATGGAGATGCCGGCGAAGGCGAGGGCGAAGTTCTGGTAGTCCTCGAGCGAAACTATGCGGCCGAGCGTGAGGGTGGGCAACGGGGCGGACAGTTGTGCGCTCGATGCCGTGGCGGGATCGGCGCCGCCGGTTGCGGGGCCGGGGTTGGTGACATTCTGCAGGCCCTGGGGACGGTCGAGCGGCTGGGTGAGCTGGCCGGCGGCGACCATGCCCGCGACGCCGATGCCTTTGCGGTATCTGGCCTGGATGTTGGAGGCGCCGGTGGGGGTGCGGGAGCCTTCGATGCCGTCGCCGAACTGGATGTTGGGCCCTCCGGTGGTGCTTGGGACGGTGACGTAGACGCGGTCTCCGGGACCGGAGGAGAGGAAGTTGGGGATCTCGGTCCAGAGGAGGTTGTTGACGCGCACCTGAAGGGTGGACTGGACGCCGCCGGGTCCCGAGGACGAGGTGTAGGTGAGCGGCGACTGCTTGAGCTGGAACTCGAGCGCGGGATTGGTGGCGTCGCCTGAGCCGACGATCTCCATCTGGGTTTCGCCGTGCGTGGCTTCGACGGAGTTGGCGTTCACGGTGAGCGTGGGGGTGTCGTAGATGCGCTGAAGAGCGTTGGTGAGGGTGAGAGCGGTGGTGGCTCCCTGAACCTGCGAAGTGGTGACGAGGGCGGCCTCGCCGGCGAGGGGGTCGGCGGTGACGGAGGGTTGCAGTATGAACGAGGCCGAGGGCACCGACAGAATGCCGGGCTGGCCTGTCACGGTGAGGACGGACCAGAGCACGTTGCCGCTGATAGAGAGGTCGCTCACGGGCGGGAAGGCGTCCACGAGGAACGGCTGATTGAGGCTGGCGGCGAGCGAGCCTGTTGCGCCGGCGGGGGTGAAGCCCCCGTTATTGCCGGATACGCCGGAGCCGGTGAGCGCGACGGTGGGTGCGATGCGCAACCGCTTGCCGCTGACGCCGATGGGCGAATTGTTCGCGATTGGCTGGAGTCCGGCGAGGAGGATCGCGGCGCCCGAAGTGGGAGCGAGCATGCCGGAGGTCAGCGGGTACGTGGTGCTCTGCGGCGACCATGCGGTGAGGGGAATATTTGCGAAGGTGAGCAGCTGGCTCTGGACATACGCGGTGGTGACGCGGGTTTCCTGGACGAACTCGTAGAGCAACACGTTCAGGCTGAGCGGCGGATCGTCGTCGCCGATGAGGGTGAAGCCGTACGCAATGTTGAGCTGCGTGGTCTTCGCCGAGAGCGAGTAGAGGTGGGGGTTGGTCTCGGTGGAGCTCTTGATCTGGAAGTAGGAGAGGTATTGCGGACCGGTGAGGACCATCCATTGCGACTGGTTGGCGGGTGAATTCTTACCCCAGTTGGCGGGGCTCAGGCCGGGATAGGAATTATCGAGGTTGATGTTGTAGTCGTCGTTGTATTGCCAATTCCAGTCGGAGCTGGCGGTGACCGAAGTGCCGGGGGTGCCGGGGATGGTGCCTATGACGCTCGATGCAAACATCCCGGGGGCGGGCGAGTTGGCGCCGTAGAGCGCGGCCTTGGTGCGGAAGACATAGAGGACAATCGCAATGGGTGCGGTCGGGTCAGTCTTCCCAAAGGGGAGCGCCTGGTCCCAGGAGATCAATGTGTTGCCACCGACGGAATCGATGGTCACGGATGTGACGTTGACGACGGCTGCCGGTCCGGTGACGGACGGGACGCCGCCGGGCGCGCTGATGAAGAGGAGCACGTTGCCGGGCTGGATATTGTTGGCGGTTCCGGCGATCCAGGTGGAGGTGTCATTGCCGAAGAGCTGCCAGGGCTGCGAAGTGGCCGCGGGGATGGCGTTGTTGGCGATGGTGGCGGTGAGAGGAGTAGAGGTTTCGAAGACCTGCGGCGACTGGCCGGGGCCGGGGACGCTCTGCACGCGAGTGCCGGCGGGGATGGGGACGATTGCGGGCGAGCCGGGGGCGGTGGCGAGGCTAAAGGCGAGGACCGTGGAGGCGCTGACGCCGGGCGAAGGCTTGTAGCCTACGAGGCGGGCAAGCTCGAAGACGCTGCGGCTCTCGATTGCGGTGCCGAGCCAGGCTTCGTTGGCGAGGCGCTCGGTGTAGAAGGTGAGGATGTCGAGGACCTCGGACCAGGCGTCGATGAGCGCCATGGAGAAATCGCTCGAGGCGCGGGTGCGCAGCCCGGCGAGGGCAGGCACGTTCGAACCGGAGAGCGCGGCCTGCATGGACGCGAGGAACGTGGCATAGACGCCGACGCGGTAGCTGATGGCGGAGAGCGCCGGCCGGTTGGCGATAACCGTGGGCGTGAGCTCGACGACTCCAGCGCAGCAGCCGCACGGGCCGGTTTGCATATCCTGGCAGGAGCAGCTCATTTGCCACCGTCCATAGTGAGGGTGAGGGATCCGCGATCGGCGTGGTTGGGGTCGTTGTCGCAGCAGGGAATCTCGACTGCTCCCATGAGCAGCTGGTTCGGCGACGACACGCCGGGCGGAGTGGGTTGATCCATGCGCTCGAAGGTTGCGAGGCTGACGGCCGCAACGCCGGTGACGGACTGTACGGCGGCAATGATCGGGCTGGCGTAGACGGTCTGGCCGAACCGGAAGTTGGCGGCGTTGAGGAGGCCTGTCACGCCGGAACAGCTGTCGCCGATGACGAGGAGCTTCCAGAGGGCCTGGTAGACATCGCCGCGGAAGAAGCCGGGCATGACGCAGACTTCAAGGCCGATGCTGAGGCCGACGAAGATGGCTTCCTCGACGACGAGGTCGGTGCCCATCATGCGCAGGCGGTCGAGGCCGGATTTGACCTTCGATGCAAGCGTGGGAGTCCATGCAGAAGACGGATCGACGCTGACAAAGGCCGAGTACCATGAGCCGGTCCAGCGGATGGTGCCCTGGGCCTCGCTTACGCCGGGGAGGGTCGCGGCCTGCGTGCCATAATCGGCGGCGGTGACGCAGCGCACCTGCGACTCGAAGGCAAACGGTGCGACCTGCACGATGTGCTGCATGGTTTCAGGGTCTACGCCTCCTGCCGCGGCAATGGGATTGCGCACGCGCGTAATGGCCGCAGCGCCGGGCATGACGATGTGGGCGAGGGCCTCGCGGCCGACGTTGCCGGCGGAGCCGTTGCCGGTGCGGTAGGTGGCGGTGAAGCCGACAGTCGGCTCGGGCGCCGCGCCGTATATGCCGTCGCCGAAACGCAGGTGCGCGGTGCCGTCCCACTCGATTTCGGGGATGAAGCCGTTGAATCCATCGTCCTTGCTGAGGAGGTCCTCTACAGCCTGCCAGGATTGGCCGTCGTTGCTGGAAACGGCGATCTGCGGCGTGGCAGTGGAGATGTCGGGGGAGAGGAAGCTCGAGGCGGAAGGGAGTTGCGCAACGGGCACGGTGGTGACGTAGGGCGCGGCGAAGGTCAACGGTTCGTTGACAAGAACCGGTTCGAAGTTCGGGCGCGGCACAGCGGCGCCGGGGGCGGTTGCGCAGTTGCATCCCACGCCGGCGACGGGAGCGGCCGGCATCGGCGGGACGACGCCGATCCATTCGTTGTTCGTCCACACGCCCTGATCGGCGGCAATCACGTTGCCATGCGCGATGGAGACGCCGGAGACGGGAAGGCCTTCGCTGTTGAGCGCGGACAGACAGAGCGGGAATGGCAGGGCGTCGTCACTGTTCCACTGGATGCTGGTGAGCGATTGGCCGGGATTGAGGGGGTCGTGGAGCGGCTTGTTGGAGTGGTCGCTGGTCGATGCGTAGATGAGGCGCACGGCCCAGCGATGGGTCGGGTCGGCGTCGGCGGCGTTGCCGGTGAGGGGACCCAGCACTTCCTCAAAGATGAGGACCCGGCCTGCGGCGAGATTGGGAAATGCGCCCTTGAGCGTGGCCTCGGTGGCGCCGGCGGGCAGGCAGCACTGGTCGCCGCCCCAGGTGTAGAGAGGCATGTTGCTCTGCTCCGGGTACAGGGTGAGTTTCTCCATGCTCTCGAAGACCGGGCCGGGGCTGGCGGTGAGCTGATCGGCGGCGTAGATCTGCGTGTTGGGATCGACGGCGGCAGGCACGCCGGGAACAAGCGGATAGAACGGCGTTTGGGGTGGGACGGTGACGGTGTGCTGGGCGGTGAGGCAGATCCATGCGCGCGCGTTGGCGCCTTCGCTCACCTGGTAGTCGACGAGGCGCGCGTGGCGGCGCAGGGAGATGCGGCTGCGCGCCGTGCCGATGTAGGCCTCGGTGTTGACGGCGTCCTGAAGGTAGCTGACGCGGTCGGCGGCGTAGGCGAGCGATTCGATGAGAGTGATGGCG
This sequence comes from Occallatibacter sp., assembly GCA_035263625.1. Taxonomy (GTDB): domain Bacteria; phylum Acidobacteriota; class Terriglobia; order Terriglobales; family Acidobacteriaceae; genus Telmatobacter. The sequence continues at coordinate 165,932 of DATFRB010000070.1, read as the reverse complement.
GGATCGGCTTCGTGGGATTCGGTCCATCCGGGCACGAGCACGCTGATGCGGTCGATCATGGCCTGGCGGAAGCGGTCGAAGTCGCGCGCGAGGTAGTGGATATCGGGCGGCGTGGCGAGAGTCGACGGGCAGCACTGGGTCTGGTTGCAATCGACTGGCGTAGCGCAGCCGGCTTTGAACGAGAACGTGACGGTGTTCAACTGCGGATCGACCCCGGGCGGTGGATCGGGGTCGTTCGGGCCTTTGACGAGCGTGAGAGTGTAGGGCGAGAAGTCGCCGGTGCCGTCGAGCTGAACGGTGATGGTGTTGGGGTCGTCGCTCGTGGGCGGCTGGATGCCGGTCACGTTCAGGATGGTGTCGCCGGCGAGCTGGATGTTGGCGGGGGCAAGCGCGAGGGACTGCGCGGGCTTGAGGAACGTGAGCGCGAGCTGGGAGCCGCAGCCCGGAGATCCGAGAACTTCGAGGTAATCTAGGCCGTTGACGCCGGGCGTCGTGAGGATGAGATTGGCGCGCTGCTTGTCCTTGCAGAAGGCGATCATTGCGTTGGCCCTCCATACAGGAACTGCTGCGACTGCTGCTGCTGGTTGGCGACCAGCGTGTAGACGACGGTGACCATGAGCGTGGAATCCTCAGCGACGACGGTGACGGAGTTGACGCGAATGAGGTCGGAGAGCCACTGCTGAAGGCCCGCCTGGATCGCCTGCTGCTGCGCGGCGGCGAGGACGTCGCTGTTGGGCTTGAAGACGAGCTGCGCGGTACCGCTGCCGAATGTGGGCAGGTTGACGCGCTCGCCCGGCGACGTGAACAGGATGAGCTCGATCATCTGGTAGACGTGATCGGCGAGGGACGCCTGCGCGGTGCGGCCGGTGGTGTCGAACGAGAATGGGAAGGCGAGATTCATCGTGTCCTCACATCGCCTGCACGCGGGTCTGCTGGGTTACGGGCATGAGCGGAACGCCGCCGGGAACGGTGATCGCGACGCCGGATTGCACAACGAGCGGCTGGCCCATGGATGTGACGCGCAGGGTGCCGAGCGCCCACTGGCCGGTGACGCAGGGCGGAATGGGCGGAAGGACGCCGGGGCATCCGGCGATGATCCACGGAGCGGAGATGGTTGCCGTGGGCATCCCCATGACCATCACGCGGGGATTGGGCACGGGCGGGGTGGCCTGGCCGCCGTGCGCGCACATGACGACCGCGCCCTGATGCAGAAGGAAGCCGGCCATCAGATCACCTCCAATGCGCCTTCGTTGATCATGACCGAGGGGCCGGTCATCATGATGGTTGCTCCCTGGCCGTTCGAGATGATGATGCCGGTGTCGGAGATGGAGATCATGGCGCCGGCTGTGGACTTGAGCAGGATGCCGCCGGTGGGCCCGGGCATGTCGCTGATCATCAGCGTGTTTTGTTGCATGGTTTGGATGACAACGCACTGGAGGCCCGGAGGCGTGGCCATGGCGAGCGCGGGAGGCTCGGCGGCGGTGCCGAAGAAGCAGCCGGACCAGATGGGGTAGTCGGGATCGCCCTGTTCGTACTCAACCCAGACGCCGGAACCGATGGCGGGGACGGCGAAAAACCCGTTTTGAATTCCGGCGAAGGGCAGACACGGCATGGCCCACGTGGACGGGATGACATTCGACACGTCGGGCACCATCACCATGAGGCGGCCGATCAGCATGGGATCGACGTTGTTGATGACCGTGCCGCGAAACTTGCCGTAGTGTTCGCCTTTGGCCAAAACTCCTCCAAAACCAATAAAAAAATCAGAATGGAAGCGACGGAACGATCGGCGTGGTAGGCACCAGCGCGTTGCGCTTCAGGACAAAACTCTCCTTGTATTCACCGGGCTTGATGTTGTGCGTGGCCTGGTCGACATAGTGCAGGCCGTCGAATGCGAGGCCGGCTCCGCGCACGCCGACGAGGCTGCGCGCGCGCAGAGGCGAACCGTAGCGCATGACGTCGATGGTGCCGTCGCCGATTACGGTGTCGCAGGTTTCGGCGACGCGCGCGAATCCTTTCATAAGTGCGACGGCGGGATTGTCCTTCGCAGTGCCGGCCATGAACTCGATCTTCTGCGGAGGCATGATGGCGGCGCCGAGCGGCGGACAGAAGGGCGTGACGGGCGGAATCGGAATCGGGATAGGGACCTTGCTGATGGGGTCCTGGATGAAGATGATCGGCAGGACAGCGTTTTGAGGTTCGTAGCGGAAGCTGAGGCTTTCGACGTTGGTCCACGTGTCGAGGTTCACGTTGAGCGCGGTCTGCGGCATGCCGACGCGGATCTGCGGCCCCCAGTAAGCCTGGCTCATGCCGGGCAGCGGGCCCGGGACGAGATAGAAGACGTAGCCGACGTCGCTGGCGAGGCGCTGGAGGTACTTGAAGTCGGTGTCCTTCTGCGAAGGGATCTGCATGATGGGGATCGGAATGTCGGGCGCGGGGACGGGGATGACTTCGGGCACGACGCCGAACATGGCGTACTTGGCGAGGATGGTGAGCGCGCGGACGTCGGGCGGCATGCCGGGATACGGGAGGCCGCTGAAGTCGATGAGGTCCATCACCGCGGTGAGGTCCTGGCCTGTGACGACGAGCTTGGAGGAGCCGGACATGGCGTCGGGCTGCACCTCGGTGTGTAGCACCACGCCATCGACGAGCACCTGCGGGAGGCCCGGAAACGTGACGAGGAGGACAACGCGCACGATGGGCAGAGGCGATCCTCCGGCGAGGAGGAAGAAGGTCTCGAGGATACCCATGTCGGAGAGGGTGAACACGAGCTGGAAGCCGCTACGGCCGGTGGCGCTCTCCGTGACCTGAACGGAGACGAGCGCGTCGGCGAGGGGCTTTGGAGCCGGGAGCGGCTCCATCGGCCCGATCAGCAACGTGAGGTAGAGCGGACTAACCATTGCGCGCTCCCGGGGGGATTCCGGCCACGAGGGGGATGAGGATGGTGCGGCCGGGTTCGGCGGTAAGCGAGTCGGCGTCCTCGACGCCGTTGGCTTCGGCGATCATCCAGAAGAGGATGGGGTCGCCGATGAAGCGTGCGGCGAGGTTGTCGAGGCGATCGCCGGCGACAACCGAGTAGTTCTGCGTCTGCGTGTAGAGGCTCATCTGCGGGATGATGCGGCGCGAGAGATAGGAGACGGTGAGGCCGTTCGCAAGCGTGATCTGCTCCACGCCGAAGCCGTAGTAGCGGCTGCTCGGGTTGGTGGGCGCGCCGGTGCCGACTCCGGCCTTGACCAGTGCTGCGATTGCGTTATCCATCGTCGTTCCTTTCGAATCAGCGGCCGGCCATGGATTCCTTGCCGATCTGGTACGCCATGTAGAGCGCGCCGGCCGGCGAGAGGAAGCCGCAGTCGTTGACGTTCAACACACGCATGGAGAGAGAGACCTTGGCGCTAATGGGATTGAGCTGGGGATCGAACATTTCTTCGGTGATCTCGAGGCTGGTGAGACGCACCGGCGTGACGCGGTTCGTTCCCCATGCGAAAACGGTGAGGTTCGAGAACATGGGGATGATTTCGATGGTGCCGATGAGCGAGAGCACCTCGTTGGCGATGAGGACTGCGCTCGAGGGATAGACGAGCAGCTCGAGTGTAGAGAGCTGCGGAGCGATGCCGACGCTTATCGTTGTGGGGTCGCCGGCGGCGAGCTGATCGGTGGCGTCGATTGCGATTTCGCAGGAGATGGTTTCGATGGGCGGTCCCTTGAGGCGCAGGACTTCGGTGCGGTCGGGCTGGTCGCCCACGCTCTGCGGCTGCAGGCTGCGGCGGATGGTTTCGGGGTTGTACTGGAGATGGATGGTGTTGAGCGGGATGCCGGTGTTCGGCTCGAGAACAAGAATCGCGCCCTTGACCAGAAGCGGAGAGACGTTAGACATGGCGATGCGCCTCCCCTGCGCCGGGGCTGCTTGCGACAGGCTTGATTGCGGGCGACGCCTGGGTGGCGCGCGGGCCGTGAACGATGTTGGGGGCGATGCTGCGGCGGAGAGAGCGGACGACCTGCGCGGCGGCCTGTTCCGCGGTGGCTCCGGGGGGCAACGTGCCGGGGAGCGCGGAGATGGACTTGCGCTGGTTCGCAGAGAGGCGATCTGCGATGCCGCTGCGCGCGAACTTGTCGAGATGGGCGCTAAGCACGCGCGCGAACCGCTGCTGTTCGCGCTCCGCGAGGCCATCCACCACGATGCGGCCGATGTGAAGATGCAGCGAGTTCATTCCCACCCCCGGGTTTCGGCCGCCGAGAGCGGCTTGTCAAGCTTCGAGTATTCCGTGCGCGCGGCTTCGAGGATGTGGCGCATCGAGATGGGCGTGTCGGCATCGGCGGCGAGAAACGCGGAGAGCAGGGCGACGTTGCGAATGGAGCCGCCGGTGACATTCAGCTGCGCGAGGCGCTCATGGTCAAGGCCGGCAACGGGCGCGGATGCGGGAAAGACCTTGCGCCAGATCTGCTCGCGGCTGGGCGCATCGGGGAATGGGAACTGCACGACGAAACGCAGGCGGCGCTGGAAGGCGGGGTCGAGCGCATTCTGCATGTTAGTGGTGAGGATGGCGATGCCGCGGTACGTCTCCATGCGCTGGAGAAGGTAGCTGATCTCGAGGTTGGCGTAGCGGTCGTGGCTGTCGCGCACCTGGGTGCGCTTGCCGAAGAGAGCATCGGCTTCGTCGAAGAGCAGGATGGCGCCGCTGCGCTCGGCGGCGTCGAAGATCTTGCGCAGATGCTTTTCGGTTTCGCCGATGTATTTGCTGACGACGGTGGCGAGGTCGATCTGGTACAGGTCGCGGTCGAGCTCGCGGCCTAGCACGCCGGCAGCCATGGTTTTGCCGGTGCCGCTGGGGCCGGCGAAGAGCGCGGAGAGACCGAGGCCGCGGGTGTAGCGCGCCCCGAAGCCCCAGCCGGTGTTGACGCGCGCGGCGTGACGGGCGTGGAGTGCGATCTGGCGCAGGATGGCGGTCTGCGGTTCGGGGAGAACGAGGTCGGACCAGGACGCGGTATTTTCGACGCGGGCGGCAAGCTCGTCGAGCGACCGGCGCGATGCATTCCGGCAGAGGGTCCACGCGGTGGAAGCGAGGGAGGTTTCGTGGCCGGCGGCAGAGCGCAGCGAGATTTCTTCCTCGATGGCTTCGGCGGTCTCGTGGATCTCACGGGCATCGAGGGCGAATGCGTCGACCATGGCGTCGAGACGGCCGTTCAACTGCGCCGACATGGGGCCGAGCTTCCGCTGCCAGTGCGCCTTGCGCCCGGAGGCGCTCATCGAGGGCGCATCGAGACGAAGGCCGGAGAGCCGTTCGGCAGCGGAGCCGGCTTCAACGTCGATGGCGATGGGAGCATTGACGCGGTTGAGCCACGCCTGCAATTGCGGGGCGTTCTCGAGGCGTTCGGTCCTGACGAAGAGGGCGGAGGGCCACAAGGCGGCTTCGCGCGTACAGGCCCGCGCCACGCGCTCGCGGTCGGCGGGCGCTTCGGGCAGGTCGCCGGCATCGAGCACCCAGGGATGAAGGCCGGCGTCGCGGCACATCGTGTGGAAGAGAGCGAGACGCTCGCTTGCGCGCTTGCCCGTGAGGAGGATTGCGCTTCCGCCGGCCCGGCGCCAATGCAGTGTGCCGCGAGCGGCTGCTGCTTCCAACTCAGCGAGGTCTTCCGGAATCCCGGCATCGGCGGGAGTGAGGGAGTGAATGATCGAATCGAGCCGGTCGTCGGCGGCCGGCACGCCGAGGAGGTATTGCAGGATGCGATCGTCGATGGTGAGGGCAGCCTGAAGCAGAGGGCCGGGAGAAAGCTCGACGAGGTTCCAGTAGCGCAGCGGGCGCATGCGGCTGATGGTGCTCCAGTGAGGTGCATCGAGGACCGATGCAGCGAGGCCAAATGTGGGCAGCGGCGAGTGAGGCTGGAGAACGGCGATGGCGGTAGTGAAGCGGCGATCAACGGCCGCACCGGCGCAGAGCAGAAGAATGTCGAGCTCGAACTCGCTGAGGCCGAAGATATCGCGAAGCTTGGCGGCGGGGTTCCAGCCCTCGGGGGACGATCCAGCGAGCAAAAAATGCGCGGGGGCGCCGGAGATGTCCTGAAGGTCGGTCTGTTTCGCGGCGCGCGCAAGGCAACGGTAAACACGGTCAAGCTCGGACCACAGCGTCGGCGCCTGCGGTTCCGCGGAGATGACGACGGGAGGCTCCGCCTGCACGGTGGCGGCGCGAGCAGCGCGCTTGCGGGTGGCGGTCATGCCGTCACCGCCACTTGCGGAAACCATTGTCCGAAAGTCGGGCTCACCGGGTTCGTGTCCTGCGTCAGCGCGCTCTGAGCGCCGTCTACTTCCACACGCAAGGGATAGGTGCCCACGGCAATGGTGGACGGCACGGTGACGGTCACCGTGGTGGACGTTGTGGGGCCGGAGGGCGGGATCGGCACCTGCGGCAGCGGAATAGCCTGGTCGCCAATGAACACGGCGACTGTTTGCAGCTGGCCGACCGCGGGAGTGATGGTGAGGGTGAGCGGCTGGCCCTGCTTAACCGTGTAAGGAGGTGTGGCCGGCGGCGTGATGGTGGGGATCAACTGGAACGGGAAGGCGTTCGATGCAAAGCAGGGGTGAGCCGTGGAGGATGGCGGGAACGTAACGTTGGTGAGGACGCGCACGTCGCACGTTCCGGCCTGCAGCGTGTTGGGGACGACAACGCGCACGCAGTTGCCCTGCACGGCGGCGGGAACGATGCCCGCGCCTTCGTCGAAGGAGACGAGGGTGTTGGAGGGCGGCCCGTTGAGGAAGTTGCTGCCGTTGAGCGTGAGAATGGCGCCGGGGACGATCATGGACGGCGCGATCGAGGCGATCATCGGTCCGGTGAGCGGCAGGGCTACGAGCGAGCGTTGCGCCACGGGCCGGTTCGACTGGAAGCTCTGCGTGTCCTGAATGACGACAACGGAGACCTGGTAGGACGTGCTGGGGCGGTAGCTGACCTGGAAGGCAGTCCAGAGGCGGTAGATCTCTTCGGTGGTCAGCGTCTCGGGCGTGATGCGGATGTGTTCGATCTGGCTGGCGAGCGTGCTGAATGCGATGAGCTTCTGCTCATTTGAAGGCGTCCCGGAATCGAGTGCGGTGAGCGCGGCCTGGATGGTGCTGCGCGGCACGACGGGCGTGTTGTGAAAGACCTGCATGGCGAAGGCGAGCAGAATCTCGGGATCGTATTGATTTGCACCGTACGCCGTGACGAGGTAATGCAGGTTGATGGCCAGCGGAGGATTGCTCAGCGGCGTGCCGTTCGAGCTCATCGATGGGAGGTCGAGATTGCGCAGCGCCGGATTGATGCTGGCGTAATACATGAAGAGGTTGAGCTGCGGCGGCTCGTCGGGGCCGGTGGTGATGAGGTCGGGCTGCTTGTTCGTTACGCCGGGCGGCGAGACGAGTACAGTGGCCGGCCCCGCCGGAAGCGCGGAGTTCAGAAGGGCCTTGAGCACGGCGGTGACTCCGCCGACCGCAAGATAGTCGCTCATGACCGGCCCCCCTGTCCGCGGCGCAGGAATTCATCAAGGGTGACGCGCGGACGAAACGGCGCGCGCGGCGCCTTGGGTTCGGGACGTGGCGCGCGCAGCTCGATGCTGCCGATGGTGATGTGGATTTCGGTCTTCTGCTCGGAGGGCTCGGCGCTCTGCGCCGGCCGCGCGGCCTGCGCACGCGGCGGGGGCTGCGGAAGTTTGTCCTCCGGTGGAATGCGCAGTGCCGATCGCGCGGGGCTTAGCTCTTCTTTGGCCGTGATATTGATGGGTTCGATTTCGCCCGACTTGTGGCCGGATGCGGCCTCATTGCGAGGGATGATTTCCGTGGGGGGACCGGCGAATACGGGCGCATCGCCTGAATCCGGGATGGGCTTCGGCTCGCGCGCGAGGCGGGATAGCGCAATGGGAAGGATGGGAGGGGCTTTCTGCCGTTGAACGCGTGAGGGAGAGATCTCTTCGGCGTCGGCGCGCTGCGCGGGCTCAGGAGCAATAGCCCGGGCAGGCTCAGCGCGGGAGGCGATGGATTCAGACCGCGGTGCCGGTGATGCCGCCGGCGCCGAATCGACGGCGCGGCGCGTCGATGCGGGATAAGGCCGAGCCGGAGCGACGCTGGTCTCGGGCGCGGACTCGTGAGCGCTGATTGCTTCGCGAAGCTGCCTTTGCTGCCGGGGCGCAGGCGTCTCAATCTCGAGCGGCACCTCTTGTGCGAACGCGCCGGCGCGAGGGTCCGCCGATCGCGGAGCATAGTGCGGGGCGAGGAGCGGCTGCACTCCGTCCAGCCGGCCGGCGGCGCGCTTCGCCATGCGATTGAGAAGTCCGCTCATGCGCCCACCATTCCCAGGTATGCGGCGCGGCGGGCGCCGCTCATTCTTGCAATGGACCGCTCGCTCCAGCCGTACGCGCTTGCGAGCTGGTGGACGTCTTCCATGAGCCGCCTAGCCGCCGCGGCCAGCTCGCGGAGGAAAAAGCGCGCGATGTCCAGATCGAGCATCGTACGCGCGTGGCATGCGGCGCACTCCACCTCGACGCGAATCTCAGCGGCGGCATTGATCTGCTCGAACTGCGCAACTAGAGCGGTTCGCGCGGACTCCGGCTGCGCCGCAAGCCATTTCCCCTGGTCTGGTTCGGGATCTGCCGCGGGCGAAGCTGCGCCGGAGGGAACGAGCGTGCGCGCGAGAAGAATCGATTGGGCCTGCTGTTCGTCGTGCATAGTGCCGACGGCGAGAAGATCGAGAGTGTTGGCAGGCCGCATGGTGAACGGACCAGTCCCGGCGGGCTGTTCAGCTTGCTGCGCGCGCAGTCCGGCAGCGAGCTCGCGCGCATCCAGCGTGAGCTCAAGCTGAGCCTCGCACTTGAGGCAGACGGCGAAGGCCTCGATCCCCGGGCCAAGCGTGACGGCGCGGAGATCGAGCAGCAGGGCGTTGCGCTCGCCCAACGGCAGCCGCGCCAGTTCGCCTTCCGGGCGCTGGGGCCAGGACAGTGCGAGCACAGCCAGCACGGCTTCCTGTTCGGGGAGGGAGCGGATGCGCTCCCACGCCTGCAACAACCGTTCACCGATGAGTCTGCCCATTGCTCCCGCTCCTGCTCGACCACCTGATGCCGGGGGCATCGTACAAGGCATGCAAAGGACGGCGCCGGAAACGAGCCGTCCAGAGCGCGTTTACTGCGCGAATATCCGCCCGCAGCGCGGTTACGCGGCGGTGGAGCTGTAGCTTGTTTCGGTGGGTTCATTCACCGAGGTGTCGCGCTCCCAGCCTTCGTTCTCGAGCTTGATGTGCTGGATGGCGACGGCATTGGCGTTGGCGTCCAGGTCCGGCATGGCCTGGTACTCCGAAACCCACGCGCGAAAAATTTTGTAACTGATCGCGAGCTGCCCGGCTTCGTTGTAGAAGTCGAGGATGACATCCTTGCGGAAGTCTTTGAGCGAGACCTCGGAGCCGAGCCCGGCGCCGATCTGCCACACCTTTGCGGCCCAGGCCTCGAAAGCAAGATCGTGGGTGACGCCACGCTCGAGCGTGATGGCATTGAACTCGGTGCGGCCCGGCGATTTGCGGCTGGTGCTGGGGTCGCCGCCTTCGCGATGCTTGACGACTTCAGTTGTGCGCGTGAGGCCGGTGCATTTGCTCACACCCGCGACGTACTGGCCGTCCCATTTCAGACGGAACTTGAAATTCTTGTAAGGATCGAAACGCTGCGCATTTACGACGAACTCTGCCATAAGCTTTCCCTCACTTGCGATCTTCAATACGGTTGATGGTTGCCGAAGCTCACAAGGCCAGCGCGTCCTTGACTACGCGGGCTGGCCAGTGAGCTGCTCGATCTGGATCACCACGAACTCGGCGGGCTTGAGCGGCGCGAAGCCGACCAGGATGTTGACCACGCCGTTGTCGATGTCGGTCTGGGTCGTGGTTTCCCCGTCGCACTTGACGAAGTAGGCCTGGTCCGGCGTCTGGCCCTGGAAAGCTCCCTTGAGGAACAGCGTCTGCATGAAGGCGCCGACGTTGAGCCGGATGGCCGCCCAGAGCGGGTCAGCGTTGGGCTGAAAGACCACCCACTGCGTGCCCTGGTACAGGCTCGACTCGAGGAACAGCGCCATGCGCCGCACGGGAACATACTTCCACTGGCTTGCCAGGGCATCGGCGCCCACGGTTGTGCGCGCTCCCCACAGCACGGGGCCGTAGATCGGGAAAGTGCGGAAGCAGTTGAGGCCGAGCGGATTGAGAACGCCGTTCTCCGCGTCGCTCAACTGGTAAGTCATGTTCTGCACGCCGTTAAGAACTGCGCTGATGCCGGCGGGCGCGGTCCACACGCCGTTGGCGCCGTCTGAGTTGGCGTAGACGCCCGCTACCAGGCCGGAAGGCGCAAACGTGCGCAGTTGGCCGTTGTTCAGCGCGTCGGCAAGACGCAGGCGCGGGAAGAACGCGATGGAGTTGTTGTTGTTGAGAGAGGCGATCGTGTTGCTCTTCCAGTCCACCGCGCCGGAGACGGTGCTGACGTTGGGCGGCGGATCGATGAGCAGCATCGCGCGCGCGCTGTCGCACAGCACGATGGCGCTGGAGTAGATCTCGACCGGATTGATGTTGGGATCGAGGGTCGTCGGGTTGCCGGCCTGAGCGCGCGCGGCTTCAGGAATGCTAAGGAGGTTGAATATCGGAACCTTGTTCAGGGCATAGATTCCGGTGAAGGCCGAGGGATCGCCGATGAGGTCCGCGCTGTAAGGCAGGCCCGCGGGCGCAGTGGCTGCCGTCGAGGTGTACTCGGTGGCGGGATGCGTATTGCCGGTGCCGAGCGCGTAATGCGCCACGTTGGAGGAAGTGGGGCTGGTAAGGCCGAGCGCGTGAGAGGCGTCGTTCGGCGTGGGCGTGCCGGTGGGCGCGCTGAAGCTGATCGTCGCGTCGGGCAGGTTGGGCAGCAGCGCATTCACGCGGATTCCGAAGGTGTTGGCGCCGTTGGGAGCAGCGGAGCAGGTGACCGACGCGCCGTGAACGCTGGTGGCCAGCGCGTTGTTAATGGCCTGCTGCATTTGCGTTGCGAGACCGGCGACCGTCTGCGGGATAGGCGCGCCCTTGCCGATGATCTTGATGACCATGGGGCCGGCGACCGAAGCGGGCAGCGTCAAAGTGAGGCTGCAATCGGCGCTGGCGGTGGTGGTGGTGTTTCCCCCGCCGAGGATAGCGTTCACGGTCTCGAGGTAACTGACGCCGCTGACCGTTGTAGAGGCCAGCCCGGTTCCGAGAACTCCCGTCACCACGAGCGCCGTGGGAGTAGGCGTGGGAAGCGCCGTGGTCACATTGACGAGCTGCGAGCCGTTATCGGGATCGTTCACCACCGCCTGCACGAAGTTCTGGGCGGCGCTGTTGAGCGTGACGTCGGGAAAGTATTCCGTGGTGCCGTCGGCGAGATTTGTGATGGTGAGATTGAACGACAGCGGATCGCCGGCTGGGGCGGCGGAGAGATTGAGGCCCTGCACGTCCACGTCGATAAGAATCTTTCCGTTGGCCCATTGGCCGCTGCTCAGGGCGGCGAAGGCGAGCCCGGAGGTAGCGGGAGCCTTGGGGGCGCCGAAGCCGGCTTCCGCGTAGACGACGGCTCCCGAGTTGTAGTGCATGGGCGTGCGCACCACGTACGCCTGGGATCCGCCGTTCAGGTAGAACTGCTGCACCGCATAGCTGACCTCGCTGTTGGAGGCCAGTCCGCCATAAAGGCGCTGGAAGTCCGCGAAGCTGTAAATTGCCTGCGCGCGATTATCGATTCCGCGCGCGGTGTATCCGACGAAAGCGGTTATGGACGTAGCCACGCCGGCGATGGAGTGTACCGGGCTGGGCAGTTCCTGAATGTAGACGCCGGGGTAGGTGTAGACGCTGGACATAGCTTTCCTCCCGCCCGCAAGGGCGCAGTTCGAGGGCGCAAATCCAGGGACAAAGGTTACTGCCTAATTTGGCCGGATGAGTCCGCGGAGCGGGGTGGGGAATGCGGACTCTATCGATTTCCGAAAATGCAGGTACGTCGAGCCCTCACTTTAGACGTGCGGATTTATTGCGTCAAGACAATTTCACAAAAAAACTAACTCCGGAGAAACTTTTCAAGATCTGCGGAAGACCTCGAAGTGTGTCGAAGAAAATGCAGCAAAGCGCCGGCGGAGCGCCTGTACCACCGTGAATCAGACGGCGAAAGAGAGGAGAAGAGTGAAGCCCAGCGCGGCTACGGCGATGATGGTTTCGCAGATAGACCATGTCTTCAGCGTCTGGGGCACGCTCATGCCGAAGTACTCCTTTACAAGCCAGAAGCCGCCGTCGTTTACGTGGGAGAAAATGAGTGCTCCCGCGCCGGTTGCGATGGCGAGGAGTTCAGGGCTGACTCCCGTGGCGTGGAGCGCGACGGGGGCGACGATTCCGGCAGCGGTGGACATGGCGACTGTCGAGGACCCGGTGGCCAGGCGCAGAAGAGCTGCAACGAGCCATCCGAGCAGCAGCACGGATACGTGGCTAGCGAGCGCGATCGAGACGATCACGTGCGATACGCCGCTGTCCTGAAGCACACGGCCGAAGCCTCCGCCCGCGCCCACCAGCAGAGTAATGGTGGCAGTGGGCGCAAGGCATTCGTTGGTGAATCGCAGGATCGTTTCCCGGCTGAATCCGCGAAGCTTGCCCAGCGTGAAGAAGCTGACCAGAACGCCGATCAGCAGCGCCATATCATCGTTGCCGGCGAGATGCAGGAGTTGATTGACCACGCTTCCCGCGGCTGAGATCGAGTCGGCCCAGCTTCCGATCAGCATGAGGAAGACCGGGAGAAGGATGGTGAGAAAAGAGAGCGTGAATCCGGGCAGCTCGCGTTCCCCGGCCTCTTCGACGAACTCGGCGGCCATGGGGTTTTCGTCGGAGAGTTGCACGAACGGAGCGATGATCTTCGCGTAGAGCGGACCGGCGAGCAGCGCGGTCGGCACTCCGATGAGGATGCCGAAGAGGATGGTTCGGCCGACATCGGCCTTGTAGATCATCGCGGCCATCATCGCGGCAGGATGCGGCGGCACGAGACCGTGCACCACCGAGAGCCCTGCCACCATGGGCAGGCCGACGAGGACGAGCGAGGTCTTTGTGCGACGCGCCACGGTGAATGCGATGGGAACAAGGAGCACGAAGCCCACTTCAAAGAAAGCGGGCAGGCCGATGACGAGTCCGCTGACCATCATGGCGAGCGACACGCGCTTTTCACCGAACCACCGAATGAGCGTGTGGGCGATCGTATCGGAAGCACCCGACTCCGCCATCATCTTGCCGAGCATGGTGCCGAGCGCGACCACCACGGCGATGTGTCCCAGTGTGCCGCCGAGGCCCGCCTCAAAGGAGTGGATGATGGTGACAAACGGCATGCCTGCTGCCACTCCGAGCCCAAGCGACGCGAGAACCAGGCTGAGAAACGGGTTGAGCTTGAAAACGGCGACGAGGAGGATCAGCCCCACGACCGCGGCCAACGTGGCGAGAAGCAGAAACATGCTGTGCGGATCGATCATCGCGTGAGGGGTAGAAATGCCGGAGCAGCGCTCACCGCTTCGATTGGGGTGTTGCCGCGCGCGGAAGGAAGCGGCCCGCGCGATGGCCCGTCGCTCCCTTCGCAGTGTACGACAGCACTCCATTCACCCAGACCATGTGAATTCCCTCGGCGGGGCGTATCGGGTCGGCGAATGTGGCGGCGTCCATGATCCTGGCGGGATCGAAGAGCACGAGATCGGCGAAGCAGCCTTCGCGAACGAGCCCTCGGTTCTCGATTCCGAAGGTTCGGGCGGGCAGGCCGGTCATCTTGTGTACTGCCTGCGGAAGGGGAAGCAGCTTTTCATCGCGCGCGAAGCGGCCCAGAACGCGCGGAAATGTTCCCCACAGGCGGGGATGGGGATGCGCATCAAGCGGCAGGCCGTCGGAGCCGATCATGGTAGCCGGGTGGGCGAGGATGCGACGCATATCGCTCTCGGAGATGCTGTGGTAGATGGCGCCTGCGGGCTGGAGCCTGCGGGCGGCGTCGATCTGCGACATGCCCCACGTTTCGGCGATACGCGCAAGGGAAAGTCCGGTCATCTCGGGATGAGGCGTGCTGCCTGTGATCGTGATCTCGACGCGCGGGTCGACTTGTTTGAGATCGAGCGTGCTGGAACCGGCGGCGTATGGGTAACAATCGCATGCGACGGGTTGCAAAGCTCGCGCGGCGTCGAGTGCGTTGAGCAGTTCATCGCTGCGTCCCCAGTTGTCGATGCCCGCGCACTTCAGGTGCGAGATGACGACATGGACATCGCTCGCGCGCCCGATCTGAAACGCCTCCTGCATCGCATCGAGCACGCCTTCGGTTTCGGTGCGCATGTGCGTGGCATAGTGGCCGCCGAAGCTGCGCAGAGTATCGGCGAGCGCGAGAACTTCGGATGTCGGAGCCGCATTTGCAGACCCGTAGGCGAGGCCGGTGGAGAGTCCGAGAGCGCCCTCCTGCAACGCCTCTTCAAGGTCGGCGCGCATGGCTGCGATCTCCGCATCCGTCGCTTCGCGATCGAGCGCGTCCATGTGGTTATTACGCAGCGCGGTGTGCCCTGCGAACGCGGCCACGTTGACCGATGGAAGCGCCGATGTCACGGCGGCGGCATACGCCGAAAAGGTCGGATAGCGGAAGTACTCGCGGGGGCCGAGCAGGGTCATGGGATCGGGCGGATCGCCGGAGAGCCGCACCGGCGCCGCGCTGATACCGCAGTTGCCGGCGATGACCGTTGTGACGCCCTGCGACAGCTTGGGCAGCATCGACGGTGTTTCGATCACGCTGGTGTCGTCGTGCGTGTGCGTGTCGATGAAGCCCGGGGCAAGCGCCAGGCCATCTGCATCGATCTCGGTGGCCGCTTCGCAGCGCAGTCCGGCTCCGGCTTCAACAATGTGTTCGCCGCGAAAGGCGACATCGAGAGTCTCGGCGTCGCGCCCGGTGCCGTCGAAAACGCTTGCATTGCGTATCAGGAGATCGCACTTCACCATGGTGATCCGACCAGACTATAGACTAAACGCGGCGCGTTCCACGGCAGGGAGAGCAGCGATGAGCAGAGTGAGTGAGACGGGCGAGGCGGAGCGTATCGGCACGCTGAACAAGGGACTGGGATCTCTCACCGGTGAGGTGACGGAGGCCGAGGCCGCGCGCCTGGGATGGAATGTGCTTCGCGAAGACCTGAGCCTGCCCGCCGCAATTCTCTACCGCGAACGCCTGGTTCACAACGCCGCGTGGATGCGCGAATTCGTGAAGGCTTACGGCGTCCAGCTTGCGCCGCACGGCAAGACCACCATGGCGCCGAAGCTGTTTGACATGCAGCTGCAGAGCGGCGCATGGGGAATCACGCTGGCCACCGCGCACCAGACGCTTGTTGCGTACGAGCACGGAGTGCGGCGCATCATCATGGCGAACCAGCTTGTCGGAAAACAGAACATGGCCGTGATCGCCCGCATGCTTCGCGGCACGTCGTTCGAGTATTACTGTCTTGTGGATTCGGCCGCGCAGGTGAATCTGCTAGGCGAGTACTTTGCGTCGGAGGGACTGCGGCTGAATGTACTGATCGAGCTGGGCGTGATGGGAGGCCGCGCAGGGGTGCGCGACGAGGAGCAGCTCCGCAGCGTGCTCGATGCACTGGATCGATGGAGGCACGCGATTTTGCTCGCCGGAATCGAGGTCTACGAGGGAGTCCTCGATAACGAGCCTGCGATACGCGAGTTGCTCGAGCGCGCCTGCGATGTGACGCGGAGGCTCGCGGCGCAAGGCCGATTCAGCCGGAGACCGGCGATACTCTCTGGCGCCGGGTCGGCGTGGTTCGACGTTGTGGCCGAAGTGTTCACGAAGGCGGAGCTGGGCGATTCAGTCGAGATCGTTCTGCGGCCCGGTTGCTACCTGACGCATGACGTGGGTTCGTATCGAAAGGCCCATGCGCGCATGCGCGAGAGCAATGCGGTCGCGCGGGGGATGAACTCGGAACTCACGCCGGCACTGCACATCTGGGCATACGTGCAATCGATCCCCGAACCGACGCGCGCAATCGTGGGTATGGGCCGGCGCGACGCTGCTTTCGACTCGGGACTCCCGGTCCCGGCGCTGCATTATCGTCCACGCGACGTTGCGCCGAAGCCCGCGCCGCCTCACTGGGAAGTGACGAAGCTGATGGACCAGCATGCCTACCTGCGCATCGGAGATAAGAACGAACTGCGTGTCGGCGACATGATCGCGTTCGATATCTGCCATCCGTGCCTGACCTTCGACAAGTGGCGCGCGCTGCCGGTGGTCGATGACGAGCTCAATGTGATTGACATCGTGCAGACGTATTTTTGAGTCTGCCGCGATTCAGTAGAGCAGGTACTTCGCGCGAGTTACTTCGAATTGATGGAGCGAGTCGTTCCAGCGCTGCGCAACGCGCCGCGGGTCTTCGCCCAGCGTGAGTGCGTCTAGACTCGCCTTGTTCACCATGAGCGTGTCCAGCCCGGCCATCTTGTACTGATGCGGATAAAGCGTGTTCAACGCGGATGCGATTTCGATTCCCAGTTCCGGCGCATCGAGGGAGTTGCGATCAGTGACGACGATATTGACTCCGCCGCATGATTGGCCCGCATACTCCGAGCTGCCGGGCGTAAAGTGGACGGGAACGAATCGCACCCCGGGAATCGCGCGTGCATTGAGGTATTGCGCCAGTACGGCTGGATCCACCCAGGGCGCGCCGGCGAGTTCGAACGGCGTGTCCGTGCCGCGGCCGACAGAGATGTTGGTGGTCTCGATCACGCCGATGCCGGGATAGAGTATGGCTGCGTTCAGGCTGCGCATGTTCGGCGAAGGATTGACCCACGTTGCGCCGGTGGAGTCGAACCAGTCGCCGCGCATCCATCCTTCCATTGGAACGACGGTGAGGTTGGCGCCGA
Organism: Occallatibacter sp.; assembly: GCA_035263625.1. Taxonomy (GTDB): domain Bacteria; phylum Acidobacteriota; class Terriglobia; order Terriglobales; family Acidobacteriaceae; genus Telmatobacter. The sequence continues at coordinate 149,043 of DATFRB010000070.1, read as the reverse complement.
TGTGCCGCTCGGAGTTGAATAGCCGCGCAAGCTCGCCGATGGTCATTCCGTGGCGTACCGGCGTCTGGCCATAACTCACAAACGATTCGCGCCCGGGGTCGGCGACAGGCCCCTGCACGAACGCGCCGTTTACCGGATTGGGCCGGTCGAGTACGACGATCTCCTTGCCGGCCTTCGCGGCAGCTTCGAGGAAATATCCCAGCGTGCTCTCGTAGGTGTAGAAGCGGACGCCGACGTCCTGAATGTCGAAGACGATTGCGTCGAGACCGGAAATGACGGCGGGATCGGGCCGGCGCTGCGCATCAGAATTGCCATAGACGCTGTAAATCGGCGCGCCGGTGGCGGAGTCGCGGCTGTTTGCAATGTCAGTTGTGTCGAGGTTGCCGCCAATGCCGTGCTCGGGGCTGAAGATGGCGGCCAGCCGGATGCCGGGAACGCGGGCCAGCACATCCGCGGTTCGCTCGCCGCGCGCGTTCACGCCGGTCTGGTTGGTTACAAGCCCGATGCGCACGGGATGTGCCGGATCCGGATGCAGGTCGCGGAATCCGTGCGACTCGAGCACGTCGATTCCGGCAACGACCTTGCCGTTGCGTGCGTCGAAGCTTCGCGAGGCCATGAGCGACTCGTTGTAGCCGGTGATGCGTGCGAGCCGAAGCTTCTCCTTCTCCGCAACCGTCAGGTCAAGGCCTTCGACGGCCGCCGTCGCGACGCGTGAACGCAGCGACACGACGGAATGCCCGCCGCGCGGATGAACCGCGTTGGTCAGCAGGATGATGTAGGTATTGGTGACTGGATCGATCCACATCGAAGTGCCCGTAAATCCGGTGTGGCCGAACGAACCCACGGGCAGCAGCTCGCCGCGATTGCTCGAGTAGGGCGAGTCGATGTCCCATCCCAGGCCGCGCAGGCTGGATGCGTTGGCCGGCTGCTGAGGGGTCGTCATCTTCTGAATGCTGGCGCGGCTCAGCACGCGCGAGCCGCTCAGCATCTCCTGGGCGAAGATGGCGAGATCATCTGCAGTGGAAAACACCCCGGCGTGTCCCGCAACGCCGCCCATCCGGCGCGAGGTGGGGTCGTGCACGATGCCGCGCAGCATCTGGCCGTCTTCGTCGTATTGCGTCGGCGCGATCAGGGGCTTCCATTCCGGCGGCGGAAGAAAGTGCGTGTGCGTCATGCCGAGGGGCTCGAAGATGTTCTTCGCGGCGAACTCGTCAAGCGATTCGCCCGAAACCTTTTCGACCAGAAATCCGAGGACTTCAAAGTTGATGTCGCTGTAGACAAATCGCGTTCCCGCCGGATGCGTGGGCATTTGCTGCATGGCCATGGTGAACGCGGTGTCGCGGCCATGCCAGGGCGTCGAAAGGTCGAGGTCGGGGGCGAGGCCCGAGTAATGCGTGAGCAGCTCGCGCACCGTGATGTCCTGCTTGCCGTTCTGCGCGAATTCGGGCAGGTACGCAGCCACGGGATCGTTGAGGCGCACGCGGCCATTCTCGACCAGCTTCATGACAGACATTGCGGTTGCGACGCATTTTGTGAGGGAGGCGAGATCGAAGATCGTATCCGCGGTCATGGGCTCGCGCGTGGGTTCGAGCGAGCGCCAGCCGAAGGCCTTGCGGTAGACGACGCGGCTGTCGTGGCCGATGAGCAGGACGCCGCCAGGGATGTTGTGGTCGGCGACGGCCTTCTGCATGAGGGGATCGAGAAGCGAATGCAGACGGGCGGATTCGGTGTCGGCATGGGGCGAAGCCGGCGCGGCGCACAGAGAAGCTGCTGAAAACAGAAGGATGGAGACCAGAGCCGGCAGACGAGCGAATCTTTTCATTGATCCCATGTTTCCCGCGCCGTACCCGGCCGGGCTCAAATCAGATTGACGGTTCAATCCCATCGCGCTCCCGCCGCGCTGTAGGCGCAAGCCGGCTGATTCCGTACCCGATGGAGAATGTTACAAAGCTGCCGAGCAGCACGTACCACGTAAAGGGAATCGCAGTGAAGAGCCACAGGTACATGTTCACGGCAAGGCCGCACAACATGCCTGTGACCGCGCCGCGCTGGTTTGCAGATCGCGTCAGTACGCCGAGCAGAAAGACCCCGAGCAGCGATCCGTAGGCTACCGACGCGATGGATAGTCCTGTTTCCAAAACCCTGCCCCCGAGGCGCGCGAGGAGAGCAAAGCCAAAAAGCGCGATGGCCCAGAGGATCGTTGCAAGACGCGCATGGCGAACCCGGCGCTCTTCCGAAGCGCCGGGAAAGAGACATGAGTAGAAATCGACGATGGTGGTTGAGGAAAGCGAGTTGAGAGCCGCGCTCAGGTTCGACATGGCGGCTGCAAGGATTGCCGCGATGAGCACTCCGGCCGCAACGTGCTCCATGCGCGTAGCGATGAAGGTGGGAAAGATGGCATCGGTGCGCGCGAAGGGAGTTGCCGGCGGATAGAGCTTGTAGAAGGCGAACAGCATCGCGCCGATGAGCAGGAACAGCCAGAATTGGAAGAAAACGGCGAACCCGCTCGAGATAAGAGCAGCGCGGGCCTGGCGCTGGCTGCGCGCCGAAAGCACGCGCTGCACGATGAGCTGATCGGTGCCGTGGCTGGCGACCGTGAGAAATGCGCCGCCGATCAGTCCCGACCAGAACGTATAGGTCGTGTATACGCTGAACGACCAGTCGAACATCCGGAATTTTCCTGCGTGCCCGGCCACGGAAGCAATCGCGTTCCAGCCTCCAGGTACAGCGCTGCGAATGGAGAACACGGCGACGATGGCTCCGGCAAGATAGACCGCAAGTTGCACGACGTCGGTCCAGATCACGGCCTTCATGCCGCCTTCGAAGGTGTACGCGAGGGTCAGCAGAGTGACGACGGTGATGGCGGTCAGGTCGCGCTCGAAACTGCTCATGCCGCCGAAGAATGGACCGAGAGCGATGCGCACCACGATGGCGACGGCAAAGACGCGCACGCCTTCCGCGGCCGAACGGGTGGCGAGAAACAGCGCCGCGGTGAGCGATCTGAGGCCCTGGCCGAATCTTCGCTCGATGAGCTGATATGCCGTGACGAGTTCGCCGCGAAAGTATTGGGGAACGAGGACGAAGGCGACGATGATCCGGCCCACGATGTAGCCGAGAATCAGTTGAAGGAACCGGAAATCCTGCGCGTAGGCCAGCCCGGGCACGCTGATCACCGTAAGAGTGCTGGTTTCGGCGGCGACGATCGAGAGTGAAATCGCCCACCATGGGGCGGTGTTGCCCGCGAGAAAGTAACCCTTGAGTGTTCGCTCCGAGGAACGGAAGCGGAGTCCGAACAGCGTGACCGCGGCCAGGTACGCAGCAACCACCGCAAAGTCGAGGGCATTCAGGCCCATCCAGGTGTCCTTTTCTGTTCGCCTTTGGCTGGAATCTCCGCAGGTTGTGGAAGCTCGCTCGAATTCTCTCCTACCCAAGATACGGGCTCGGCCGGAATTCAAGAAGTGCGAAGTCGTAGACGGCGATTCTCTACATTGCGCGACCGGCGTTCGACGGGCGAGAATCCTTGCGGGAGCCCCATGTTTCGTGCACAAGCAGCCTTCCGGGTCACACTGCTGGTGATGGCCGGCACTCTCGCTGCGCTGCCGCAGGGCGATCAGCGGGAACAGGCAATTCTGCTGGAGCAGCAAGGGCGCACTGCGGAAGCGGAGGTTGCATGGCGCGCGGTCGCAGCGCAGCATCCGGCGGACGCCGAACCGCCGGCTCATCTTGGACTGCTCGAAGCTCGGCAGGAACACTACGATGAGGCGATTCGCGAGTATCGCAAGGCCCTGGCGATTGCCCCGACAATGCCCGGGCTGCGCCTGAATCTCGGTCTCGCATACTTCAAAAAAGGCGACTACCGGGAGACGATCGCAACGTTCGCACCGCTTCTTAAGGCTAGTCCCGACGACCAGCGGCTTGCACTGCTCACCGGCATGGCGTATTACGGACTGGGAGAATACGCGGCGGCGACGCCTTACCTCCAGCACGCAGCCGGGCAGGATCCAAACAACCTGCAACTGCAGCTCACGCTCGCCCATAGCTGCCTGTTGTCCAAGCAGTACCCGTGCGTGCTCGACGCGTTCCACAAGATCGTGGCGCTCAACGCCGACTCGGCAGAAGCGGACATGCTGGCGGGCGAAGCGCTCGACGAGATGCACGAAACCGTGGAGGCAACGCGGGAGTTTCGAGCGGCAGTGGCGGCGAATCCGAAGGAGCCCAACGCGCACTTCGGGCTCGGCTACCTGCTGTGGACGCAGGGCCAGTACGCGGAGGCGGCAGAGCAGTTCCAGGCCGAGATGGAGAATGTGCCGCAGCATGCGCAGGCAATGCGCTACCTTGCCGATTCTTACATCGAGCTGAATCGCCCGGACGACGCGCAGGCATTGCTTGTGCGGGTTATTCGTGCCGATCCGGAAAATGCGATGGAGCATCGCGACCTGGGCATTGTGTATGCGACAAAGAATCAGAACCAGGACGCGCTGAAGGAGTTCGAGACCGCTGAGCGGCTTGCGCCTGCGGATGTGAATGTCCACTGGCGGCTGGGGCGGCTCTACCGCGCGATGGGAAAAACCGCGGAAGCAAAGGCGGAGCTCGACAAGGCCGCGGCGCTGAACAAGCGGGCGGATGAGAGTCTGTTGAAGGCCATGTCCGGTGCGCCGGCGAAAAACGCGGAGCCGAATGTGCCGGCTACCGGATCGACGAAACAATAAGTGTGCTTCTAAATGCGATTCGTCACAGCTTCGCGGCCTCAGCCGGAACTGGCGACCGGAGCGCTCGCGGCGCGAGCAGGCTGAGCGTAATGATGACCGCGGGCAGGAGCATCACGATCGAATTCAACACCCACATCTCCGCCCCTGCCGCGACCTGATCCTGCAGCGGGGTGAGGCGCGAGATGCGCTCCGCCTGCGCGTAGGTGGGGTACAGCACCTTGCCCGAGAATGCCAGCGTCGCCGAGAGAATCGTGTTCACGATGTCCGCGCTGAGCAGAAACGGAATGACCGTCCAGCGCGGCCAGCGCGGGCGGGCGGGCCAGGGCTTCAGCACCACCCACCAAAATGCGAGCGACGTGACAAAGAAGCAGAGGTGCTCGAAGTCGTGGATGCGTTCCGAGCGGAACGTCAACTCGAACGCGGCGGGCACGTGCCATGCGAGATACGCGACGTTCATTGAGAGCCATGCTGTCACGGGATGGCTGATGAATCTGAGCGTCTTGTGGAACCATCGGCGGCGGAACAAGGGGCCGAGCAGCACGCGCACCGCGATGCGCGGCAACCCGCGCAGCATGGGCACGGTGGGCGCGCCCAGCACAATCAGCGGGGGCGCAATGGACATGAGAATGAAGTGCTGAATCATGTGCGCGGCGAGCAGGTAATCGTCGAGCGCATCGATGGGCGAGGCGACCGCGGTCCACAACGCTGCGATTCCGGCGACGAAGCAGGCCGCGCGCCATACTGGCAATTCAAGCGGGCGCGTCCTTCGGGCCGCGGCCCAACCCGCAAGATAGAGAACCAGCAGGATGCACAGCGAGATCAACGGGACGACGGGGACGGACCACGCGGCGAGCCAGTTCGCGGGTGGTGCCTCAGAATCGATGAATGCCAGGGCCGCCTGCATGGAGATGGCCACTACTTCGCTGGGATCTGTGTGCCGCCGCGTTCGACGGTCGAATTTGCAGGCACACCGGCTTGACCGACCACCTGCCGGGAAGCATCGGCGGCGGGCGCCTGGTAGTTGGGATGCAATGTCTTGAGGAAACTTACGAGCGCCGTGGTCTCGGCGGGAGAAAGCGCGCTGCCATAGGCAGGCATGTTCCCGCCGCCGAGCAGGACCTGGCGGTAAAGCTGATCCTCGGTGAGCCGCGTGGCCACGCTGTCGAGGGCGGGGCCGCGCATGCCGCCGAGCCCGCCGATCGCGTGGCAGTTGCGGCACTGCTTCTGCTGGAAGACGTTCGCGCCCTGCCGCTCCAGAGGAGTGCGTTTCTGCAAGTACACAACGGGCACGGCCGCGCCGCTCCACGCGCTCATCTCAGGGCTCCACGGCGTCGAGGTTCCAAGATCGGTAAGAACGCCAAAACAGACGGCGATGAACAGGAGCGAGAACACTGCGACGGGACGCCGCCACCAGCTCTTCTCGCCGATGCCCGCGACAAAAGGCAGCGCCACCAGGAAGGCCACCACGACGGGAGGCACGATCAGCAGGAACGGCGTCTCCATCTCGGGCGGCAGATAAGACAGGACCGTGTAGATCCACAAGAAGAAGAAGTCGGGCTTCGGGACCGTATTGATAATCGTAGGATCGGGAACACCCTTGGGGCCGAAGGGGCCGAACACCGCCGCGCATACCGCGACGGCGAGAAGAATCGCAGCAGAGAAGAAGAGGTCCTTCCACACCGCTCCGGGCACGAACGGAATGCCGTCTTTGTGCGCGAGCTCGTTGTATTCACGGATGTAGGTCTCGCGCCGCACGATGCGGCCTGGCATGGGCCACTCGTTGATGCCGAGCTTGAGTACCATCCACACGTGCAGTGCCGTAAATGCGAGCAGAGCCCCGGGAATGATGAACACGTGCAGCGCAAAGAATCGCGTGAGCGTTGCGCCGTTGATGATCGGGCCGCCGAGCATGAGGTGCACAAGCTGGCCGCCTATAAGGGGCACCCGCCCCACGATGGAAGCGCCGATGCCGAGCCCCCAGTAGGCATCCTGGTCGAAGCGCAGGACCTGTCCGGTGAAGGCCATGCCCAGCGTCATCAGCAGCATGAAGACGCCGAGGATCCACGTGAACTCGCGCGGGAATTTGTATCCGCCGAAGAGAAACACCTGCGCCATGTGAATCAGCACGACGGCGACCATGAAGTTCGATCCCCAGCCATGCATCGCACGGAGGAACCAGCCAAGCGGCAGGCTGTGATTGAGCAATTGCAGCGATTCCCACGCGTGCGCGCCCGATGGCTGGTACACGAGCCCCAGAAGAACGCCGGTGACAATTTGCAGGATGAGCAGCGTGAGACTCGCGCTGCCGAAGACGTACCACCAGCTTGCGGTGCTCCGCGGAACCGGATGCAGCACGGCGTCCTTGATCGGTCCTTCGAGTTGCAGGCGTCGCTCTAGCCAGTCGTACGCGTGTTTGTACCAGGACATGGATCGATCCTTGAGACAACTGCGGTTTTAGCGGGCGAAACGGCTCCGGGGCACGCCCCGAGCGCGGCGCGGTTCCTCAGCGTGGGCAGTTGCCCGGCGCGGATGTACAGCCTGCCGCCTTCCACTTTCAATTCGTAAGTGAACAATCCGCGTTCGGGAGGGCCCGAAGCGCGGCTTCCGTCGGCGTAGTAGACGCCCCCGTGGCATGGGCACATAAAAAGCTGCGACTCCGCAAACCAGCGCACCGGGCATCCGAGATGCGCGCAGTTGATGGCGAACACCGTGAACTCGCCGGGCGCGGAGCAGCGCACGTACGCGGGAACATTCGCCGTTTCGCCATCCCACGCATCCGAAAAGGGATTGCGGTATGTAACCAGCTTTGTTTCGCCGGGACGAAAGTCGCTTGCGTTTCCGAGAGCGACCCAATCGCGATATTCCTTGCGGCGCAGCATCGGCCCCAGCAGATAGGCAACCACCGGCGTGGCGATCGCGAGCCCCACGATGGCATTCAGCGCGATGCCCACGTTCATCAGGAACGTGCGCCGCGTGACGCGCTCCTGCTCCAGGCGGTGCTCCTGTTCCTGCGGGCCCAGCGGCGGAAGTTTTTCGTCCATGGTCGCTCCTGTGCTCCTCTTGCTTCAGCGCTTTACCGCAAGGGGGTGGGCCTCTGCGGGCTGGCCAGAATTCGGTTTCGCGCCCGGATACGGTTGTCCCGGGGCCGCGGGCCTTTGCGCCATCAGCCAGGCTGTCACATCGGTGATCTCTTCGTCGGTCATCGGCCTTCCCTCGATGTGTCCGCGCCAGTCGGGCTCCCCGATATCCGGCCGCCCCGCGATGATGGTGGTGCGCACGGTCTGATCGTTGACCAGAGCGAGAAACGATCCGTCGAGGATCGATCCCGCCTTTCCCGGCTCATGGGCAGAGGCTCCATGGCATTGCGCGCAGGCGGCAGCATAAACCGCTGCGCCCTTGCCCGCATCGCCGGCGTGCGAGGCCTTGTAGGGCGGCAGAGTGACGCCGGCAATCGCGTCGGGCTTTCTCCATCGCGCGCGAATTCCGAGCACCAGCGCATCGATCTGCGCATCGGTCAGGGTTCCGCCGCTCGGAACGCCGAACCCCGGCATCAGCGTCCCCTTCTCGCCGTTCGCAATCACATCGCGCAGCGTCGCATCGTCAATCAGCGCCTGATACAAAGGGTTGGCGAGATCGGTGGCCGGCCCGTTCTGGCCGTTCGCGCCGTGGCATCCGGCGCAGTTCTCGCCGTAGAGCTTGTCGAATGACACGACCGCCTCCGGCCGCGGAACCTCAGGATCGTCCTTGGGCCGCCCGGGTAGGTCGCATCCCGCCAGCGAAACGGCAAGCGGAAGCGCGAGACAACCGAAGCTGAAGATCGCCCTCATCTGTTCTGCTCGCCATCTTCGTTCTGTTCGTCATGGCCGTGCATCAGGCCGGGAGCCTCAACTCCAAGGCGTACCGACAGCGGAACCTGGCTCAGGCGCTTCAGCCGCCCGGTCTTCGATACCACGTATCCGGCCACCAGGCCAAAGATCACCTGCGATGCCGCGAAGGACCACCAGTCAATGCGCTCGGCGAGAAAAGGGTTCACCATGTCGAGAGTGCTGTAGAGCAAACCCGTCCACGCAACCGGCGCGAGGATTCCGCCCAGCAGAATGGGCCGCTTCGGCCAGATGGGAAGCATCGCGCCATAGAGAACTCCCACGAGCAGCGTCGTTGCGCCCTGGATGATGTTGGCCGTAATAAATGCGCTCAGGCGGAAGTGGGTCATCTCCTCCACCGTCGGGTTTCTCCAGTTGCCCACGCCTGCGCCGCCCAGCAGGTTCACCACGTACCAGATGCTGTGGTAGCGGATCAGCCCGTAGATCTCCGCGGGGATCACCATGGCGATCCCGCCTGCGATTCCGCCTTTAATGCCGCTGGTGATGGGAAATGTTTCGAGCGGGAGCTGTGCGCGGTGCGTTTCGTCTACGCGGATGCGGGCGACCTTTTCATACGCGGGCACAAAGGCAATGATCTCGTCGGTGACCGGGATACTCTCGTGCGCCTCATGCGGAAGCACTTCGCGGAACCAGCCGACGATGGAGATGATCGTCAGCACAGCGCCAAGCGTGCCGATCCACGCGTTCATGACCAGCGAGGCAAACACCAGCGTGAGTCCCAGCGACATGACGAAGGGCCACGCGGTCGGCGCCGGCAGGTGAACGACGCCCGAGTGCGTTTCTCCGCCTTGCGGCGGTACGTTCGCGGAATGACTGGTGTCGTTCATCGGCCCACCACATAGACCACGGTGAAAACAACGATCCAGACTGCGTCTACGAAATGCCAGTAGAGCGCCAGAACTTTAACGCGATACGCGTGCTCGGGATGCAGGTGCCGCGTGAATGCAAATGCAACCGTAACCAGCATCATGATGAGCCCGACAACTACGTGCGATGCATGCAGTCCCACGAGCGAGTAGTAGCAGGTCCCGAACAGATTCGTGCTGATGGTCAGGTGGTCCTCGAAGATGAGCTTGTGCCACTCGATCGCGGTTCCATAGAGAAAGATGAGCCCCAGCAGAATGGTGACCGACCACCACAACCGGAACGCCGCCATCTTCGCGTGTTCGATTGCGTGCTCCGCGAGCCAGATGAAGAGGCTCGAGGAGATAAGGCAAATGCTGTAGAACCACGGAATGTCGAGGACTTCCTTCGGCGTGGGGCCGTGCGTGTCGCGTCCGAGGTTGTAGAGGTAGGCAGTCACGAAGATTGTGAAGATCGTGGACTCGGCGATGATCAGGGACGTCATCGCCACCACGCCGCGCGTGGGCAGCCGCCATTCTGCTTCGTTATGCGCGTGCTCCAGCGGGATCGTGGCCATGCATTCCTTTCCTACTCAAACGCGGAGTCGGGGTCCTCGGGGTGCTTCAGATCCCACAGCGGGCGCCGGCTTGCGACCACCGGGTCAGTGGCGAAGTTATAGGGCGGCGGCGGCGAAGCCGTAGCCCACTCGAGCGTCCACGCATCCCACGGATCGGGTCCGGCTTCTTCGCCGCGGAAGAACGAGTGCACCATGTTGTACACCAGCACGAGCACCGCAATGCCCTGAATGAATCCGCCCACGGAGACGATGGCATTCAGCGTGTTCCAGCCGCGATCGGCCTCGTAGGTGTAGATCTGCCGCGGCATGCCCATCAGGCCTGGAATATGCATGGTGTCGAAGCACACGTGGAAGCCGATGAGCATGAGCCAGAAATGCCACTTGCCCAGCTTGTCGTCGAGCATGCGGCCCGTTATCTTCGGATACCAGTAGTAGATTGCGGCGAAGATCATGAAGACGATTGCGCCGATCAGGACATAGTGGAAGTGCGCGACCACGAAGTAGGAGTTGTGCAGCTGCCAGTTCCACGCCGATACCGAGAGCATGATGCCCGTCAGCCCGGCGATCACCCACTGGAAGAGAAACGCGATGCAGAACAGCATCGGCGTGGTGAACCGGATTCGCCCGCCCCAGATTGTCGCAAGCCAGTTAAAGGTTTTTATTCCTGTTGGGATCGAAACGAGCATCGTCGAGAGCGTGAAAAATGCATTGCCGAACGATGTCATCCCGATGGTGAACATGTGGTGGGCCCACACGCCCAGGCTGATGAACCCGATGCCAACCGACGCGGCGACCATGGCTGGATAGCCGAAGATGGCCTTACGCGAGAACACGGGGATGATCTCGTTAGCAAACGCAAACGCCGGAAGGACGAGCACGTACACTTCGGGATGGCCGAAGATCCAGAAGAAGTGCGCCCATAGAATTGCGGAGCCGCCGGCCTGCGTGTCAAAGAAATGCCCGCCGAGATAGCGGTCGATGAGCAGCATGGCCTGGCACGCGGTGAGCGGGCTTACCGCGACGAGCACGATGAACGACGTGGTTGCATACAGCCACGGCAGCAGAGGCATCCGAAACAGCGTCATCCCCTTGCAACGCATGCAGAAAACAGTGGCAAGGATGTTGATCGCCGTGCCGATGCTGCCAATGCCGCTGGCGAGGATCGCGACCGCCCAGTAATCGGTGCTGTGTCCGGGAGAGAACGCCTTCTCCGTGAGCGGCGCGTAGGCGAACCACGCCACGTCGGGCGCCGAGCCGGTCCCTGAAAGGCCCACCCCGCCGATAAAGCTGTAGTAAAGCAGCAAACCCGCGAACGCGCTGATCCAGAAGCTGAACGCATTCAGCCGCGGAAACGCCATGTCGCGCGCGCCGATCATCAGCGGCACCAGGTAATTGCCGAAGCCGAATAAAATCGGCATGCCCACGAGGAACACCATCGTGGTGCCGTGCATCGTGAAAAGCCGGTTGAATGTAAACGGGGAGACGAAATCGTTGTGCGGCCTGATGAGCTGGATGCGGATCATCAGGGCTTCCGCGCCGGCGACCAGCAGGAACACGAGAGCGTAGGCGATGTAAAGGATGCCCAGCTTCTTGTGATCCACCGTCACGATCCAGCTGTGGATGGCTTCAAGATATGTGCCGCGCGCGCTCTGCGCAGGCGTGCGGTCGATGGCCCCTTCGATTCCCTGCGGTATCGGCATGCCTGAGTCCATCGCGTCTCCTGGGCTTACACTTCCTCTGCGTCTACTTCAAAGTCAGCAGGTATGCGGTCATCTGCTGGTTCTCCCGATCGGTCAAATGCATTGCGGGCATCAGGCAGCCGGGCTTGAACTGCGCCGGATCTTTGATCCACGCCTCCAGGTTGCCGGGCGTGTTCTCCACCGCGCCCGCGGCGAGTGTCGCGCGGCTCATCAGGTGCGTGAGGTCAGGCCCGTAACGCCCGTTCGCGACAGTCCCCTGCACCGTGTGGCAGCTGATGCAGGCCTCGCGCTCGAACACGAGTTGGCCATTCTGCGGGGTCACTGCGTCCGATATGTCAGCGGATTGAGCCATCGTCTCGCCGTTCGTCGCCTGCGTGTTGGGCGGATTGCCGCCTGCTGAATTTTGATTCCCTGCGTTCGGCATGGAAGCCATTGTCAAGTGCGCGTTGGCGATCTCTGCTTGTGACTTCTGCTGCTCCGCAATCCACTGCTGAAATTTGTCCGGCGTATCGACGTAGACACGAAGCAGCATCTTGGCATGCTGGGCCCCGCAGAACTGCGCGCACTGGCCCACATAGAGCCCCGGCTCCTGCGGGTCGAACCACATCTCGTTCACGCGGTTCGGCAGCAGGTCCGTCTTTCCTCCCAGCTTAGGCACCCAGAAACTATGCATCACGTCGGCTGAAGTGAGCTTCAAAAACGTTTCCCGCGGCTCAGCCTTGCTGCTTACCGGGACGTGAAGTTCATTCGCCGTCACCACGTTGTACTGCGGGTAGCGGAACTCCCACCAGAACTGGTGACCCACGACGATCACATCCAGCGCGTTGGCCGGCCGCGGCGCATCCTGAACGGAAAACAGCACGCGCGCCGTGCCCAGGAACAGCACGACGATGATGAGGATCGGGATGATGGTCCACGAGAGCTCGATCTGCATGCTGCCGAACACCTGCGGCGGCTCCGCAGTATCGTGCGGCCGGGAGCGAAAACGCACGAGCGCGTAAACGAGCAGGCTGCTCACGCCGGAAAAGATGACGGCGGCGATCAGGAGCACGAAGATCGAGAGCTTCTTCTCTTCGCTGGCGGGCGTGGAATACGGGGCGAAGATCGAACCTGGAAGAGATGCCGCGGTGAGCCTTACGGAAACGAACAACACGCTCGCTGCGCAGATCGCTCCGCGCGTCCATCTTGCGAGTTGCAGTCGGTCGCGCATTTATGGCGGCTGATTCCGAAAGACCGGCGAAAACCGTTACTTTGCTCATCCCATCAGGGCGGTTGCCCGTTTCATGGATGCGCAGGTTGCACCGCATGGGGCGCGGCTTGTTGGCAGCGCGCAGGCGTCGGGAAGCACGTGACGCACTAATCTTAACCCACGAACCTGACAGGCCTCACTGGGATTTGAAGCAGAGGCGGGTGGCAAAAACTGCTGCGCCATCCACGGTCATCCATCCGTTGTTTCGTTCTTAATGCGCGCCGGAGTTTTGGTTCTGTTCCTTCAGCCATGCATAGAGCGGAGCAAAATAGTCGAGCATCGGCTGGGCGTCCAGATGGTCCGTGCCGGTCATCTCTTTTAGCGTCTCCTGCCACGGCCTGGACTGGCCCGCCGCGAGCATCCGGTTCAGCTTGTCGCCGGCCGCCTTCGATCCGTAGAAACTGCACCGGTTCAGCGGTCCACTGTAACCACTGGCGTCGCACATGGCTTTGAAGAACTGGAACTGGTAGATGCGCGCCAGAAAGTAACGCGCGTAGGGCACGTTCGTCGGAATGTGGTTCTTCGCGCCGGCGTCGAAATCTGCCTCGCTGCGCTCGACGGGCGGCGCCACGCCCTGGTATTTCGCGCGCAGCTCCCACCACGCCTTGTTGTAGTCCGCCGGCTTGATCTCGCCCGAGAAGACTTCCCAGCGCCACTTGTCCAGCGCCAGGGCAAAAGGCAAGAACGCCACCTTGTCGAGCGCCGTGCGCAGTTGCAGCGGAATATCCGCCTCTGCCGGAGGCTCCGTCGCCGCCAGTCCCAGCGTCTTCAAATATGCGGGCGTAATGGAAAGCGCAATGGAGTCGCCGATGGCCTCGTGGAATCCATCATTCGCGCCATTGCGAAACAGAAAGGGCTGCTGGTTGTATGCCCGCTGATAGAAGTTGTGGCCCAGCTCATGGTGCACTGTGGTGAAGTAATCGGCGTTTACTTCAATGCACATCTTCACGCGCAAATCATCCGCCGTATCGATATCCCACGCCGAAGCATGGCACACCACTTCACGGTCGCGCGGGTGCACGAACTGCGACCGCTCCCAAAAGCTCTTCGGCAGCGGCGCGAATCCAAGGCTCTTAAAGAAATTCTCGCCGTAGTGCACCATGTCCCGGCCCGCCGCGAGCTCCGCCGCGTGCCCTTTGTCCGATGACAGATCCGCTCCCGGCGCAAACGCCGGCGCGGCCGCGGGATCCTTCTCCCCAATCTGCTTCTTCAGAGCCGCTTCCAGGTCCAGAGGCTTGAACTGCGAGAGCTTCGGGTCGGTGGGCGCCACGATGTCGTAAATGTTGCCCCACTCCTGCGCCCACATGTTGCCCAGCAGCTGCGCGGGGATCAAGCCGTCAGGCCGGTCCGCGGCCTTGCCATACTTTGCGATCAGCCGCGCCCGCACGTAAGTGTGCAGCTCGCGATAAAGCGGCTCCAGTTGCTTCCACGCGCGGTCGAGCTCCGCCGAAAACTCCGCCGGAGTCATGTCGTATCCGGCCCGCCACAGTTCGCCCGTATCGTGATAGCCGAGTTCGCGCGCGCCGATGTTCTGCAGTTCCATGAACCGCGCATACTTTTGCCGCATGGGCGCGCCGATGGCATGCCATCCCGCCCAGAGCCTCGTCAGTTCCTCCGGGTCGCGCGACTTCGCCATGATGCTCGAGATCGCGTCGATCCCCATGCACTGCGCGTCAGGCGCAGCCTCCTGGCCCGCCGGCACAGGCGGGCAGTATTTCCCCTTCCCATACATCCCTGTCAGTTCTGCCGCAAGCCGCGTCTGCTCTGCAAGCAGCCTGGGATCGGTCGGCGCGGCCGGCGCGTTCACCTGCAGGAGCATGATCTGCCGCCTCAGATCGGGCGGAAGGGTGAGATGGTCAAATCGATGGCTCTCCGCGGTCAACGCAAGCGTTCGTGCGGTTGCCTGCTCGTTCAGCAGCGCCGTCGTAGTCTCTGTGTCCTCGGTGATGTCGGTCTCCGCGGTCCACTCCGCATGCGAGGCCGCCGCGGTCAGCTTGAGCAATTCTGCATTGGCGCGGTCCAGGAATGCGCGCGCATCTTCCACCGTCGGCGCCTTGTTCGACGCCGGCTCCTGTGCCCAAACTGGCTGTCCCGCGATTCCCGCCCCCAGGACAAGCAAGACCCCCGCCACACAGCCCCGAGCGCTATTCCAAAAAGAACTCTTCATCGTGCCCTCATTCAGACTCTACGGTTGCTTCCGCCGCGCGTTGAGCGCGTCGAGCTTCTGCTTCAGCTGTTCCAGCTTCTGCCCGGCCTCGCCCAGTTTTCCCTGCGCAGTCAATCGCTGGTAGTCATCGAGGTCGCGCGCCGCGCCTTCGATCAGCCCATTCAGATCGGTTGTTGGATTTGGCGCGGCACCCGCAGCCGGCGCCGGCGACGACGGCGGTGCCTGGGCCGTCAGGCTCGACGCCGTACCCGCAAACAGAGATTGCAGCGCGGCCTCAAAGCTGGTTCCATAGGCCAGCTTGTCCTGCAAGGCCAGCACAACAAGACGCAACTCCGGCATGGGGCTGCGCGCCGCTTTCAGGTAGATGGGCTCGGCATACAGGAGCGCCTTGCCGCACGGAATCACCAGCAGCGTGCCCCGCTGCACGTGAGAGCCCTGCTGGTTCCAGAGCGTCAGCTGTCCGGAGAGCTGCGCGTTCTGGTCGATGCGCGCTTCAATCTGCATCGGCCCGTCCACGAGTCTCGTCTTCGGGAAGTTGTAAACAATCGAAGTGCCGTAGTGCTCGCCGTCGCTTCGACCCGCGATCCAGCCGATGAGATTGTTGCGGTTGGCCGGCGTAAACGGCAGGATGCCGACGAACTCCACGTCCGATTCGCCCGGCAGCTTCATCAGCACGTAATTCGGATCCATCGGCACGGAGCCCTGCTCTCCCGACTCGCCGAGGCCCACCTCGGTGGCGATCGTCCAAAGGTCCTCGCGGTTATAGAACACCACGGGGTCGGTCATGTGGTAGAGCCCGTACACCTGCGCCTGCAGGCGCAAGAGCAGCTCCGGGTAGCGTATATGCCTGCGCAGGTCTTGCGGCATCGCCGATGCGTCCTTGAACAACGCGGGAAAGATCGCGCGCCATGCGGCGATGACCGGATCGGCCGAATCGAAAACATAGAACGTGGTGTCGCCGTTGTACGCGTCCACTACTACCTTCACGCTGTTGCGCATGTAGTTGATTTCGTCATCGCGCAGCGCGGTGTGACTGGCATAGGGATACGTGTCGGACGTGGTGAATGCATCCAGCATCCACTCGAGGCGCCCGTCATCGCCCACAACGATATATGGGTCCGACTCGTACACAAGGAACGGCGCCAGCGCTTGCACGCGTTCCTGCAGCGCGCGCCGCATGAGGACCCTGCTGTCTGCCCCGATGTCGTCGCTGAAGGGAACCTTCGTCAAGTCGCCGCGGTCGAACGCGATCAGCGCGCGGCGCAACAGGCCGCCCATCGCGACGCCTCCTGTCCCGTCATAAGACGAAAGGCTGTTGGTCTCGCCCTGCGGATAGTTGAATTCCTTCTGCCGCGTCTTCACGTATACGTCGGTGTTGGTCAGTTGACCGAAGTAAATCTCGGGCCGCTTCACCTCGATGCCCGGCACGCTGCTCTGGATCGGCATGTTGCTCAGGTAAAGCGTCGGAAGCCCTTCAGGCGTGAAGCCGTTCACCGGGTTCATCGTCACGCCGTAGCCGTGCGTGTAGATCAGCTTTTCGTTGATCCAGTTGCGGCTGCTCTCGGGCAGTTTCTCGAGGCTGAGCTCGCGCGTCGCAAGCATCACCTCGCGCGTCTGGCCGCCGATCGCGTAGCGGTCGATGTCCACGTCGGGAAAATCGTAGTAGGTCCGGATCTCCTGGATCTGCCTGAGCGTGTCCTGCAGCGCGTGCCAGTCCCACAGACGGATATTCTGCAATGTCGCCTGGTTATTGTCAGGATCCGCCGCCGCCACTTCAGTCTCCGCGGGGAATTCGTGTTCCGTCACCCGGTCCAGCCCGTAGGCCTGCCGCGTGTACTGGATGTTCCAGGTGATGTAGGGCCGTTCGCGTTCGAGCTGGTTCGGCTTTACGATAAATGTCGCTACATACCAGCCGACCGCCTGCACGGCCACGTAGCACACAATCGCCGGAATGGGCGCGAGGATGACCCAGCTCAGCCGCGGACGCCCGGCAAAATTCAGCGCCGCGATCACCGCCCCGAGCACGAGCGCCGCGCACACTATCCACAACCCGCCCAGCATCACGTGCGCGTCCGTGTAGGTCACGCCTCCAAACACGGTGTGATCGGCAAGCAGAAGCTCAAACCGGCTCAGGTACACGCGGATCGCCAGCACCAGCATCAGCAGTACAACTGGAATGGAAAACGTGCCCCACGGTAGCGGTGTTGAGCGATCGAATCCGCGCGGCGACAACCGGCTGCCGCTGTCCACCAGCACGAAGAACACGGCGGCCACGCACATCAGGATGACCATGGTGAGCAGCCATCCGGCCACCAGTTGCCACGCCGGCAGCGTGAACAGGAAAAACCCCAGCGGCCGGCCGAATATCGGGTCAGTCACTCCGCCCGCGGCATGCGGCTGATACAACGCCAGCGCAAAATCCTTCCACTCCGCCTTCATGCTCGCACCGGCCGCCAGCGCGATGAGCAGCCCGAGAATGAGCGCCCCCAGCCGCAGCGCTCCTTCGACCGGCAGCTTCACCGTCCGCGTTCCGATCACGAACGTTCCGGCGCTGCGGATGTGGGGTCCTGAAGCGCGCAGCAGGATGGCGAACCAGCCATAGAGCAGTATGAAACTGGCCGCAAAGAAGACCGCGAACACCTCCCACTGCAGGTTCAGCGACTTCCAGAACACGCTCCGGTAGCCGAGCGATCCAAACCAGAGATTCTCCACGTACCACGAGACCGCCGTGCGGAAGCCGAACACGATCAGAAGCACGACGATGGCGGCGAAGATCCAGACACGGTTGCGCCCACGGTGCGCGTCCGGGCGCGACGGAAGAATGACGGTTTCGTGCATCGAGAGAACCAGCTTTCAGCAGGTGGGATTGTCCAGCTTGTCGGGCAGCGCCATTGTAACTCTCGCGTGAAAGCCAGACTTCAGCGCATCACTGCTTCACAGCGGCTTCCACCTCACCCCACTCGCCGGCCGAAACCTTCAGCTCCGCCGCGGCCACGTTCTCCTCAAGATGCGCAACCTTCGAGGTCCCCGGAATCGGCAGCATCACCGGCGAGCGGTGGAGCAGCCATGCAATCGAAAGCTGCGCAATCGAGACGGAATGCCGCGCCGCCATCTCCGCGAGCGCCTTCTGCGCCGGGTGATCCGGCTTCATCAGCTTGCCGCCCGCCATCGGGTACCACGGCAAAAAGCCGATTCCGCGCTCTTCGCACCATGCGAGCGTCTGCTCGTGGCGCCGGTCGGCGAGCGAATACCGGTTCTGCACCGTCACGACCGGGACGATCTTCTGTGCTTCTTCGATCTCGCCCGGCGTCACTTCGCTCAGCCCGACGTGCCCGATCTTCCCCTGCTCCTGCATGCGCTTCAGCGCGCCCAGGCTCTCCTCGAGCGGCGTGCGCGGGTCGATGCGGTGCAACTGGTACAGGTCAATCCGTTCGAGTTTCAGCCGCCTCAGGCTCATCTCCACGCACTGGATCAGGTATCCCGCCCGCCCCACGTACTCGGTCTTCGCCGGCCCCTGCCGCGTGATGCCGCCCTTGGTTGCGATCACGAGGCCTGCAGGGTATGGATGCAGCGCCTCCGCAATCAACCGCTCGGCAATCTCCGGTCCATAGGCATCCGCCGTGTCGATCAGGTTTACGCCAAGCTCCACGGCCCGGCGCAGCACGTGGCGGCATTCTTCAGGATCGTCCGGCTCGCCCCAGGCTCCTTCGCCCACGAGGCGCATCGTTCCGTATCCAAGCCGGTTGACCGGCAGGTCACCGCCGATCAGAAATGTGCCGCTGGCCGTTGCCGTTGGAGTGTTCATTCCAATTTCAGATGCTATCTGCCGCGGCCCGTATGAAAAAATCGGAGGACGCGAGCCGAGGCTCACCCCGAGGATGACAGGAACCTCGACACCCCGGATCGCGTATCTAATCAAGCAGGCGAGGAGAAGCAGTAATGAGCGGGATACCGGTAATGAATACGCAGGCGATGTTCTACGAGCAGTACGAGGCCGTGCGCCGGGACGAAGTCGTCGGGATTCTGCTTGCCCTGTTTCTCGGCTCCTTCGGGGTGCACCACTTCTACCTGCGCCGCACAGGCCTCGGGATCCTTTACTGCTGCTTCTGCTGGACCGGGATCACCATGATCCTCGGCTTTATCGAGTGCTTCTTCATGCCGGGGCGAGTGCGCGAGTTCAACGCTATTCAAGCGGCGGGAATCGCCGCCGCGCTGGGGATCAACGTTCCCACTGGCTGGGGTTGGCCCGTGAGCCCGGCCGGCAGCGTGCCTCCCGTCGGGGGTCCGGCTGCTCCGGGTCCGCTGGTTGCCGGCGCCGCCCTTCCGCTGGCTGGAACGCTGATTGCATGCAAGCAGTGCCATACGACGAACGTGGCGGGAGCCCGGTTCTGCTCCGGCTGCGGCTCCGTCCTTTAGGCATAACGCAGCTTTGGGGGTTTTGGGCGAAGCGCTATGGAGTGACTCTTCCCGGGCTCGATGCCGGCCGCCGGCCGGTGGCGTTCAACTCGCGATAAAAACCGAGGTCCTCGTCGCGCAGCATCTTGGTCATAAAGGCGATCTGGCCGTAGTGCAGGGCGAAGTGCTCGACAACCTGGTAGACGGCCTCGAGCCCGGTGACGCGATAACCCTGGATATCGAAATGCTCGAGCAGATCGGCCGGCGTCAGCCGAGCGAGCGTTACCGATGACTTTTCCATCGTTCCGGCGAGCGTGTTCAGCAGTGCATCCCGCATGATGCCTTCGCGGCGATTGAATTCCGCGGGCCGGTCCCGCTCGTCCGCCAGGCGATTGAATGGCGCGATCAGCCACTGCGTGACGTTGCCGTTCAAGTGCAGAATGAGGTTGCCAATGCTGTTGCTTGAAGCGTTCGGCCGCCACCAGACTTGTTCCTCGCTGAGCGAAGCGACGCAACTGCGCAACCGCGGCCAGAACTGAGCGATGAGTTTCTCACGCGAATGCTTCAGGAAGATGAGCGTTGCTTCGTCCGCGGCTTCGTTCATGGTCGTGCGAGTCCTCAACGACTATTCTGTCATTTTCGAGTTCACGGACGCGGCTCGGATGCCGGCCCCGGGGCGAAGATCACTCAAAGGGAAGGGTAGGCGGTTAACCGCCCGAAGCCTCCGACCGGAACTCCAAATTCTCGTTGAATGCAAAGACGATTAGTCGACGGCAATTCAACGCAAGAGGTTTTCGTCTGATTGAAGCATCGTCACAATCTCCGCGTTTCCGGATTCCTCGGCCAGCCTCTTGAACGAATTTCCTCGAGTGTCACTGGCTCGACGAAGTCCAGGAAAGCGGCTGAGGAATCGCTTTGCCCATTCGACGTCACCTCGGCGTATCGCATATGCAAAGTCGGCAAGCTCAATCCCAAGAAAGCCACCCATTTCGCGCATGTACTCAATCGCCCAACCTGCGGGAGTCGCGCCGAATTGATTGTCGGGAGCGTTGATATCGGCACCTCGATTGACCAATAACCGAGCTACTTGACTATGTCCACCCAAGGCCGCGTAATGAAGAGGCGTCGCCCCAAGGTCGTCTCTCATATTGATGAGTTCCGGACAATCGTCAAGGATAGCCGTGACGTCTTCCAATGCGCCTCGTATCGACGCCTCAATCAGCTTTTCGAGTTCAGGCATATGGGTATCTTGCCTCGCGATTGAAATGATCTCAGGGTACATAAGTGGACGCACGGTGGTTACGCGACCGCGTCATTTTATGCAGGCATCCAGCACATTGAGCAGCTTTCCTTCCGGGTCGTCTTCTAGCTCCCAGAACATCATCCCGGCGAGCTTCCCGTCGATCACATATCTGCACTTGCCCTTGATCGATTGTTCATCCTCATAGGAAACAAACGTGCGCGTGCCCGCATTGAAGAGCCACGGCACCTGCGAGATGGAGTCCCAGTAGCGCGTGAAGCCGTGACCCAGCATGGTGGACTCGATGACGTTGAACGGCGCCGATCCCGGAGAGCCGGGCTTGCCGGGCTCATACAGGCCGTGCTCGCTGTCAGTAACGCTGCTCCACACGTGGCCGTAAAACGGCATGCCGAGCACGATCTTGTTCGCTGGAACGCCCGCGGCTTCGAAGGCCTTCACGCTAGCGTCGGCCGAATCCTTGTGCGGATCGCGCGGGTTCGTGTAGAGCGGTGCGGAGTGGCCCGTGGTGGGATCGGATCCCGGCTCGTAGTAGTCATAGGCCATCACGTTCACGGTGTCGACATAACGCGCGACCTGGGCCATGTCTGTGTGGGCGAGAAAATCGTTCGATGCGCCCGCAGCGATCGTGAGGTACAGCTTTTTGCCGCTCTTTTTCGTCGCGGCATCGAAGCGCTCGCGCAGCTCCTTGAGCAGGGCGGTGTAGTCCTGCCTGTCCTCGGAGCGAAACGTATGTCCTGCGCCCGGCTCGCCCGGGTATTCCCAGTCCACGTCGAGGCCGTCGAGATCGTAGTGCTTGATAAAGTCCATCACGCTGTCGATAAATCGCGCACGGCTTTCGCCGGTCAGCGCCATGTCGGAGAATCCACCGGACCAGAGCCAGCCGCCCACCGAGATCAGCACCGTGAGCGAAGGACTCTGCTTGCGCAGCGCGGCGACAAAGGCGATGTTCGCGGCATCCTCGGGATAGCCTGCGACCATGCGGCCTTCAGCGATGTTCGCAAACGCGTAGTTGAAACGCGTGACGCTGTGCGCGTCCACCTGGCCCGCGGCGAGCGTGGAATGCTGCGGAAAGATGTAGCCCACGATGATTCGCGAGTTCTCGTGAGGCGCTGCCCATGCGCACGCCGGCATTAAAAGACCAAGAGCCAGAAGCCCAAGAGACAGAAGCGAGCATCGCAGTTTCATCACCGGCAGGCCTCCGCGCCGCGAGAAGGATAACGCACGGGCTCGCTGTGGTACATTGCCTACTAGCAAATCGAGCCCGCCTGGAAGCCATGCAACGCTTTCGCTTTCCCCTGAATGCGTCCTCCAACTTTTTTGAGGGCGCGGTGTGAGCAAGGCCACCCGGGATCGTCGAGGCGTCGCGTCCAGCGAAACCGCGCGCGAAATCAACCGCGAGGTCCTCCTCCACGCTATCCATCGCCATCAGCCTGTGAGCCGCGCCGACCTTGCGCGCATTACCGGCCTCCAGCCCAGCACGGTGTCGGTGATCATCGGCCAGCTCATTCACGATGGATGGGTGGTTGCGGGGGAATTGGGCCGTCTGCCGCGCGGCCGCCGCCCCACATTCGTCAAGCTCAACGACAGGCACGTTACGCTTGGAATCGACCTCCGGCCCGGCCGCGCCAACCTCGCCGTGGTCGACATAAGCGGAAAGATTTTGAGCCGCGAGGAGATTCCCTTCGTACACCAGGGCGATGCGCGCGCGGAGGCGCGCGAGGCGATCCTCGAGGTCGCAAAGGCCGCGCGGGCGCTGCGTGCGTCTCACAGGGGTTACGTGTTCGACGGCGTGGGCGTGAGCGTTTCCGGCCGCGTGGACCAAGCCACCCACCGCGCGCTCTTCTCGCCGAATGCGCCGTGGGCCGAGATCGATGTCCACGGCGAGCTGCAGCGCGTCCTCAAGAGCCCGATCGAAATGGAAAACGCCGCCAATGCCAGCGTGTTCGCCGAGCGCTGGTTTGGCGAGTTCGGCGGCGCTTCCCACATGATCGCGGTCTCGGTTTCGGAGGGCATCGGGACCGGACTGCTCGTCGATGGCAGGCTTCTGCGCGGGCGTGGAGACATGGCCGGAGAGTTCGGCCATATGTCCATTGCGGAATCGGGCCCGATTTGCGGTTGCGGCAACGTGGGCTGCTGGGAGACCCTGGCATCGAACCGCGCCGGCCTGCGCTACTACCGCGAGTTTCTTCCTGAAAGCAATGTCGCCACCTTTCGACAGTTGCTCGACCTTGCGCTGGCGGGCGATGCCAACGCGCTGCACGCCATCGACCGCATGGCATCCTACCTAGCGCGCGGGCTGGCCATGCTGGTAGCGGGCCTCGCCCCTGAGGTCATCATCATTGTGGGAGACTTCACTGCGCTCTGGTCGCGCATCGCGCCGATCATCGACAGCCACCTTGCGGCGAAGTCCATCTCAGGCCACACGCCGCGCGTGGTGCCCGCTCTCGACGGCGATGCGGCTCGCCTTCGCGGCGCCGCGGCGCTCGTTCTTCACAAAGCGCTCTTCCACCACACGGAGTTCAGCCTTGTGAACCGCCGGGCAGAGTAGCCCGCCGCCGTGAGGAACGGATTCCATGAGGCGGCCGCACGCATCGATTTACTCAGAGGGAGCAATCATGATCACACGACGCGACATCTTCGCCGGCATCATCGCCATGCCCAGCGCGCTCGAGGCATTCGCTGCTCCGGCGGAGCAGTCCAAAGCCCCGGTGCAGGAACCGATACTGGGGCCTGCGGTCTTCGAGTGGGAGGATATGAAGCCGGTAAAGAACGCGACCGGCGATGTGCGTTCGCTTTGCAAGTCGCCGACGGCTACTCTCGAACAACTCGAAATGCACGTGTCAACTTTGAACGCCGGCCTGATGTCGCATCCGCCGCACCGCCACGTCAACGAGGAGCTGATCATTTTGCGCGAGGGCGAGTGCGAGACGCTGTCCAACGGCAAGTGGATCAGGGTCACGCCGGGTTCTGTTGTCTTCAATGCTTCGAACAGCCTGCACGGCTTCCGCAACATCGGCACGACTCCGGCCGTCTATCACGTCATCAACTGGAAGCCGCGGGGGCTGGAGGAGCAGCGCGCGTAAAGTTTTGCCGCGCGCCGGGCCTGCGCGCAAAATCGGCTACAGTGTTCTCAGTCATGAGAGTGGGACTCATCGGCACGGGCGCGATGGCGCGCAAGCATGCCCAGGCGTACCGCAACATCGGGTTCGCACTGGCGGTGTGCACCAACGCCCACGCGGAGAAGGGCCGGCAGTTCGCGCGCGATTCGGGCGCGGAGTTCGTCGCCAGTGTTGAGGAGGTCTGCCGCCATCCCGAGGTCGATTTCGTCGACCTGTGCACGCCGCCGAGCTACCGCCTGCCCGCCGTCGATCTTTGCGCGAAGACGGGAAAGCACGTCCTCATCGAAAAGCCCATGGCGACCGATCTGGCAACAGCGCGCGCGATGATCGGCGCGGCCCGCGCGGGTGGAATCCAGCTTGGCGTCATCAGCCAGCACCGCTTCGATGAGTCCGCGCAGTTCCTCAAGAAGGCTATCGAGGCCGGCCGTCTCGGGCGCATTCTCGAGGCCGACGCGTACGTGAAGTGGTACCGCTCGCCCGAGTACTACAGCCGGGCATACAAGGGAACGTGGGCCGGCGAGGGCGGCGGCGTGCTCATCACGCAGGCCATTCACCAGGTCGACCTGCTGCTCTACCTTGCGGGTCCGGTCCGCCAGGTCACGGGAGGCTGGCAGATCGGCGCGCTTCACGCAATTGAATCGGAAGATTGCCTGAACGCGCTGCTCCGCTACGAAAGCGGCGCGATGGGAGTCATCCAGGCATCGACAGCCGTCTGGCCCGGGTATCCGGAGCGGATTGAGATTCACGGAACGAAAGGGACTGCCATCATCACAGGCGACAAGCTCACCACCTGGGATGTGAAGAACGATGGCGGCGAAGATGCGCCCCTCACGACCGCTCTCGCTTCAGGCGCGTCCGATCCCATGGCGATCACAACCGCTTCGCTTGAGCGGCAGATGCTCGACTTCGCCCGCGCCTGCAGGACGGGCGAGCCTCCGCTGGTCTCGGCTGTCGAAGGGTTCCGCGCCCTTGAGCTCACGACGCGGATTTACGAGTCGTGCAGAGCGGGCCTCGCCGTGGATATCGAGGTCGCGGATTCTGACTCGTAATCTCCGGCACACTTCAATTCGGCATTTCGTCTTGGGCGCAAGTACTGGGACTGTTGCCAGTTGAATGAGCGCAGCATGACCCGCAGAGTTTTCGAAAGCGGCGTTCACCGGATTCAAGACAGCGCGTGAGCGCACAGCGGTCTGTGCAAATGATGCGGACCGCCGCCGAAGTTTTTTCCAACAACGATGGATTGTCGTCCCGGGGTGACGGTAATGAACTTTATGGACTACCCAATCCTGGTCCTGGTTTTGTCCCTGGTTCCGATGCTGATCGCGGCGTGGCTCGGAGACCGGGTGCGCAATCGACGCGGAGTGGCGGATGCGCAGCGCGATGACATGAAGATGGTGCTGAATGCCGTGCTCATTCTCCTGGCGCTGCTCATCGGATTCACTTTTTCCATGGCAGTGAGCCGCTACGACCAGCGGAAAAAGCTGGAGGAGGAAGAGGCGAACGCGATCGGCACCGAGTATCTGCGGACGGAACTTCTGTCGGCGGAAAACGCGGCGAAGATCCAGGGGCTTCTGAAGAAATACGTGGACCAACGCATTCTGTTCTACGCAGCCGGCGATTCCGAGAAAGCCGCGAAAGTAAGGACCGGATCGGGCGACGTCCAGCAGCAGCTATGGGCGGCGATTCTGGCGGAAAAGGCGGATGACAAGCCGGCAACGTCCGTGCTGGTGCTTTCGGGAATGAATGACGTCATCAACTCCGAGGGCTACACGCAGGCCGCGTACCTTGACCGGATTCCGACGGCGGCGTGGGGGCTCATGGCGGCCATCGCCATCTACAGCAACCTGCTCATCGGATACTCGGAGAGCCGCACCGACACACGCGCTCTCCTGGTGTTTCCCATCGTGGTGGCAATCGCGTTGTTCCTGATCGCGGAGATCGACAGCCCACACGGAGGGATGATCCGCGTGGTTCCCTACAACCTGGTGAGCCTGTCGCAGTCGATGACGCCGAAGTGAGTTCGATTGAATTCGCCATGCTTCGAATCAATGGAACTGGACGGATTCCAGCATGGATACAAAGGCGGGGCGGAACTGGCCAATGTTCGCCTCGGGAACTACGAATACGAACAGAATGAGCGAGCCATCGCGCTGCGGTACGGTAATCAGCCAGTCCCGCTCTTTCTGCTGCTGGCCGCCGGGGCCGGGAATGGGAGAGACCGACTGGAGCATGACTGAGCGGCCTTGAATTCCGCCTATGGTGATAGGCGCATCCTTGCCCAGCAGTTGCAAACCCTGGTTCTGCTGCATCTGCTGGACGATGCGCGCGGTGGCCTGATCGATGCTCATGCCCTGCAGCTGCTGTCCGCTGATGCCGTTCAGCAGGACGCCGTAGCCGATGCCCTGCTTCGTGACTCCGGCCTCTGGCGCGATGGTGACGAATTGCCCCTGCTGTTCGGGCATCTCGACCTGCCAGTTCGCGGGATGCTGAAGCGTGACCGGGCCGAGATTGGCTTCAACCATGCCGCCCCGAGGCGCAACGCTCTCCAGGGAGGTGGCGGAAGGGTGGGCGGGCTGCGCGACTCCGGCGGATGAGCCGGCCATCAGCGCATTTGCGCCTGAAGGGTTAAACGTGGCGCCGGCCCTCTGGTTCTGCTGAGCCCACTGGCCGGACTTTGCGCCGGCCGCGATCTCTTCGGCGGTGTACGCTTTTACGCCCATCGCGTGCTGGCGGACCTTCTCGAAGGCGCCGGAATCGCCGGTGAAGTTCTGCTGCGGCCAGTTGGCGATTTCCTTCTCGATGGCCTCGCGGCGATTCCCGGGGTTGGGGTGATCGCTGAGGAACTGCGGAGGAAGCTTTCCGCCCTGTTGCTGCAGGGTCTCAAAGAAATCGGCGAGAGCGTGGGGGTCGTACCCGGCTTTGTACAGGATCATCGTGCCGACGTTATCGGCCTGCGATTCGTCGGTGCGGGAGTACTTCAGCATCAGGGTCTGGGCACCCATCTGAATGCCCTCCTGGCCGAGCTGGCCGACCAATCCTCCTGCCTTATTGCCGACTCCGGATGCGCCGAGAGCGACAGAGGCAAGCTCGGCGATCATGCTCGTCTTCTGCGCCTTGCTCTCCTGCTTGGCGGAGTGCTGCATGTAGACGTGCGACATCTCGTGCCCCATCACGCCGGCAAGCTGGGCCTCATTGACTGCCGAGGTAATCGTGCCAATGTTGACGAACATCGGCCCGCCGGGAAGTGCGAAGGCATTGATCTCCTTTTGCGCGACGACGTGAAACTCAAACGGCCAGGTGTGGTCCGACGGAATGGTCGCGACCAGCTTCTGGCCGAGCGCGCGAATGTACTGTGTCTCCGGGCTGTTGTCGGGCAGCACGGGCATCTGCTGGTAGACCTGCTGGGCGGCCTGCAAGCCCATGGCGCGCTGCTGGTCGCGGGACATGGAGACCTTGCCGGGATCGGGAAACGCCGGGCCCTCCGACTGCGCCCAGACGAACGTTGCTATCAGCAGCGAAGCAAGGAACGATGCGCGTCTTGAAATGCCGCGATTGATCGAGAGCATGGCGACCCCCTGCGGGAGCGGGCGGGGTTCGGCTTACGCGCAGATGGAAGAGACGACGGGGCCCGAATGGTGCGGTTTGAGATGAGTATTGACCACCCGCTGAGGGTGTCAAGGTATAGCGTAAGCGCGGGTCCGCTGTCCTCCCGAAAGCTACCTCCCGCAGAGCAAATCCGTCTGCTGGTAGATATTACAGGAGTTTTGCAATGAGGGACTTCGCCGCGACGGGCCTTCTGCCATGAGGCGTCGACAGAAAAGAATTCGGCGCGCACAAACGTAGCAGCCGGAGCAACTTCGACGGGCGAATACCGTAATTCTGCCAGTTCTTTGCCGATTCCTGCAGCATTAGCATTCCACCGACCGGATTTGCCCGGTGGGGGATCGAAGACAAAATGCTCTTGCAGGAAGGCCCAGGTATCGACTATCTGCGCCGGGGGGTGCGTCATTTCCGCAGCGAGGTGTTTCCCAGGAACCGGGAACTCTACGAGAACCTCGCCGAGAAGCAGGTTCCGCACGCGCTATTCCTTACGTGCGGCGACTCGCGCATCGATCCGACGGCGCTGACGAGCACCGAGCCCGGAGAGATCTTCGTGGAGCGGACGCCCGGCAACATCGTGCCGATCTACAGCGACGCTGTCGCGGTGGGAGTCTCAGCCAGCATCGAGTATTCGGTGGTTGTCCTCGGGGTATCGCACGTGATCGTGTGCGGGCACTCGGCTTGCGGCGCCATGAAGGCGCTCCTCGAGCCGGAGGAACTGCACGAGATTCCGGCCACA
This sequence comes from Occallatibacter sp., assembly GCA_035263625.1. GTDB lineage: Bacteria > Acidobacteriota > Terriglobia > Terriglobales > Acidobacteriaceae > Telmatobacter. The sequence continues at coordinate 120,800 of DATFRB010000070.1, read as the reverse complement.
GCGCGGTGGCTCAAGTTTGCAGAGGCGCCGGCGCTGTTGCTCAAGCAGAACTACGGCCACCTCGAGGAGCACGAACGGCTGAAGCGCTTGAGCCAGCTCAACGTGGTCGAGCAGATATCCCACCTGAGGACGCACCCGGCAGTCGATGGCCGGCTGAAGGACCACACTCTGGCGGTGCACGGCTGGTACTACGAAATCCACACCGGAAGAGTGGAGGTCTACAACACCGAGAGCGGGCAGTTTGAGGAGTGGGAGTGAAGGGGCCGCCGTGACCGGCAACGAGACGCGAAAAAGCCGCGGAACCCCGCGGCCTTTAACGTTGAATCGGACGATCTGGTTCGCCGGGCTTACTCGGCCGCGGCGGGCTCGATCGAAGCAAAGCGCCCGCGGTTGCCGCGATCGGTAAAGACTACGCGCCCGCTGACCTTGGCAAACAGGGTGTCGTCGGAGCCGATTCCCACGTTGGGGCCGGGCTTGATCTTGGTCCCGCGCTGGCGGGCGATGATGGATCCCCCGGTAACGAGCTGGCCTGCAAAGGCCTTTACGCCGAGCCGCTGCGCATTCGAATCGCGTCCGTTTGTGGAGCTGCCTCCACCCTTCTTATGTGCCATTGCCGAATCCTCTTCTCTTCCGGGCCGTCAGCTATCAGCCTTCAGCCTTCGGTAAATCTGTCTTTGCCCCGCGGCGCCGTCGGCTCAAACTGACGGCTGAGGGCTGAAAGCTACTTTTCCGCCGTATAGGTAACGCCGTCGGCCTCGATGGCCTTGATGCGCACCTCGGTAAAGTTCTGCCGGTGCCCCTGCATCTTCTTGTACTGCTTCTTGCGCTTGAGATGGAACACCAGGATCTTGTCGCCGCGGCCCTCGCCGACGACTTCTGCCGTGACCTTGGCCGAGCCGGGCTTGAGGATGCCGTTGTCGCCCGAGACGGCGAGAACATCGCTGAACTCGATGGTCTGGTCCTCGGACGGCGAAACCGTCTCAATCTTCACAACGTCGCCGGGGGCGACACGATATTGCTTTCCACCGGTCCGTAGAACCGCGTACATAAGTCCTCCACTGCAGGCCGCCCGACAGCGGTTCTGCTCCAAAACCAAGAAAAAAGGCGGAAACTTCCGTGCTGCGGTACGCTCAAGCCCGCTAACAACTCCCAGGGCGAGCGTCTGGCTCCGCGGCAACAGGCAGGAATCGCCAAACTAGAGTAGTTTACCGGGTTTGGCCTGACGGGTCAATGCGATGGCCATTGCGGAGCGATCCTGGCAGGGTTTGCCCCACGTTACCCGCCAATTGAAGCGAGAACCGCCAGGGCCTGTCCTTTCAGCGGTTTAGATCGCTCGCGTTACCAAAACAGATTACCAGGGAGGGATCGGCCCCAACCAACGGGGGGATGAATCCCCAACCAACGGAGCATTGAGGCGGCAGCGTCCATTGGCTATAACCATGGCACTCCCATCGCGTTCGGCATTGAATGGAACGCCCGTTGACGCAGTTGGGGCGAATTCCCCGGTTCCCGTCCTGGTCAGGCTACGGCAGCGGGCCCACCGGGTTCTCCCTTTTCAGGAGGGTCAATGTCGTACTTTGCCTTGGTTCCTCGCCACCCGGCCCGCGCAGGCCTGCGGATGATGCCGCTCATCTCCCGCGCATCGTGCAATTCACAGCGCACCGCGCAATGGGGACGTTCAACCCCCGGAGAAGGAATCGCAATCCAATGAGCACCGGTCCCGAAGTCGATCGCTGCCTCACGGATTACTTCCGCTGCCCCGGGGAGTTCGTGAGGCTCTCGCGTCGGAAGGGAGCCGCATATGGGCCCGGATACTTCTCCTTCGGCGAAAAGGTGGTCTGCTTCGGCAAGTACGTCAGCAGTATTCCGGCGGCCGATCCCGGCGGGCCGACGCCGGATGCGCAAGCGGGAATCGAATTCGGGCCGGCGGGCGTGCGGTTACCCTTCGACCCCGCCGAAGTGACGGAGAACCTGCATCGCGAGCGGTATACGGAGGAGTGGCGCGCGGGCTCTGGCCTTGTCGCCCGGGCGTATTACTTTGTGCGGCCCCTGCTGCCGGTGGGCGTGCGCAAGCATCTGCAGAAATTCCATCTACGCAACTGGCGGAACATTGCATTTCCGCGCTGGCCGGTCGACAGCTCGGTAGACGATCTTCTCGAAGAGGTTCTGCTGCTGTGCCTGCGCGAACGAGGGGAAGAGCGGATCCCATTCATCTGGTTCTGGCCAAAGGGCAAGTCAAGTTGCGCCATCATGACCCACGACGTGGAGATGCCGGAGGGCCGAGATTTCTGCCCGACGCTGATGGAAGTGGACCGGAAGTACGGTATACGAGCGTCCTACCAGGTGGTGCCGGAGGAGCGCTACAGCGTGAGCCCCGAGTTCCTGGCGTCGCTGCGGGCGCATGGCTGCGAAGTGGCGGTGCACGACCTGAATCATGACGGACACCTGTATGAGAACCGCGAGCAGTTCGAGCAGCGCGCGCAGAAGATCAATGCGTATCTGAAGGAGTACCAGGCAGACGGGTTCCGCGCCGGCGTGCTCTATCGGAAGCAGGTCTGGTTTGAAGCGCTGGAATGCGCGTTCGACATGTCGGTGCCGAACGTGGCGCACCTGGACCCGCAGCGCGGGGGCTGCTGCACGGTGATGCCGTATTTCCTGCGCGACGTTCTCGAGATCCCGGTGACGATGATTCAGGACTACACGCTCTTTCACATCCTGAACGATTACTCGATCGACATCTGGAAGCAGCAGGCGGAGATCGTGATGGCCAGGCACGGGCTCATGAGTTTCATTGTTCATCCCGACTATGTAATGACGCGGCGTTCGATGGCTGTCTACGAGGAGCTGCTGCAATACCTGGTGGAACTCGAGCAGGAGAGAGATGTCTGGATGGCGACTCCCGGCGAAGTGAACCGCTGGTGGCGGCAGCGAGCCGCGATGCGGCTGGTCGAGCGGAATGGGTCGTGGCGCATCGAAGGGCCAGGGAGCGACCGTGCGCGGCTGGCATGGGCGACGGAACGGGACGGACGGCTGCAACTGACGATGGATGACGGGGCACGAACCGCGAGCCCGGCCTGCGCCGCGGAAGAAGCGTTGGCGGGCGACTGACCGCGAGACCTGGCGAAACGAAAAAATGGCAAATCTGGAAGAAGGGCTATGGGAACCACAAGCATGTCTGAAGTGACGGTGATCGGTGCGGGGCCATACGGGCTTGCGGCGGCAAACTACCTGCGCAAGGCGGGTATCGAGCGCCGCATCTTCGGCGAACCGATGTCGTTCTGGCAGCAGCAGATGCCGAGGGGCATGTGCCTGCGGTCGAACTGGGATGCATCGCACATCGCCGATCCGGCCGAGGAATTGACGCTGGACGCATTCTGCCGGGAGAGCGGATACGCGCATGCGAAGCCGCTTCCCCTGGGCCATTTTGTCGAATACGGAAAGTGGTACCAGCAAAAAGCTGTTCCGGATGTGGAGCGGCGGCAGGTGACATGGGTGGAACCGAACGGAGATGGGTTCCATGTCACGCTCGCCGATAAGGAGACATTCAAGACGCGGCGGGTGGTAGTGGCCACGGGGATCAACTCGTTCGCCGCGCGGCCGCGCGAGTTCGACGGATTGGCGCGCGAGCTGGCATCGCATTCCAGGGAGCACACCGACCTTGGCGTGTTCCGCGGAAAGACCGTTGCGGTAATCGGCGGCGGGCAGAGTGCGATGGAGTCGGCCGCGCTGCTGCGTGAGGATGGCGCGGATGTCGAGGTGCTTGTGCGCCAGCCCATGCTGAACTGGGTGGGATTGCATCCGCGGCTGCACCGCCTCGGGTTTGTCTCGAAGATGCTTTATTCGAAGCGCGACGTCGGTCCGGCGGGCATCAGCCGCCTGGTTGCGGCGCCTCACGTGTTTCGCCGCTTTCCGCGGTCATTTCAGGACAAGACGGCCTATCGCGCAATTCGTCCCGCGGTTGCGGGCTGGCTCGGGCCGCGCATGAAGGGCCTGAAGATGACCCTCGGCGTTCGCGTGTCGAGCGCATTGGAGGATCACGGCCGCCTGAGGCTGAAGCTCGATGACGGATCGGAGCGGCTGGTAGACCATGCGCTGCTTGCCACCGGCTATCGCGTGGACGTGAGGCGGCTCGACTTTCTGGCGCCGGAACTCAAGGACAAACTAAGAACGGTGAATGGTTTTCCGGTCCTCGGCCGCGGCCTCGAGAGCTCCGTTTCCGGATTGCACTTTCTCGGCAAGCCCGCTGCATGGAGCTTCGGGCCGATCGTCGGATTCGTCTCCGGCGCGGAGTTTGCCGTGACCGAATTGGTCTGCAGCCTGCGGAACGGCAACGGCCACAAAGCAGCGAGGCAATAGGCGATGGAAGCAGCAACCATGCTGCCGGAGTCCGGCGCGGAGGCGGCGACATCGACAGGCTCGCCCGGTGCGGCCGAGATCGGCGTAGTGGTGATCGGCGGCGACTACCAGGGGCTCGGGATCGTCCGCAGCCTCGGACGCCGCGGCATCCCGGTCTGCGTGATCGACGATGAGATGTCGATCGCGCGGCATTCGCGATTCTGCACGCATTTTCTGCGCGTGAAGCGCCTGCGCGGAGAGCTCGAGATTGTCGAAGCGCTCCTCGATGCCGCGAAGCGGCTCAAGCTCGATGGCTGGGTGTTGTATCCCACGCGCGAAGAGTTGGTCGCGGCCATCTCTCTTCATCGCGAGCGGTTGCAGCGGACTTTCCGCGTGCCTACGGCGGAATGGGACAGCGTTCAATGGGCATGGGACAAGCGGAACACCTACCGGCTGGCGCAGGAGCAGGGAATTCCGACGCCGGCGACCCACTATCCCCGGAACGCAGACGACCTGCGGGGGCTCGATGCGATTGCGCCGCCCTTCGTGATCAAGCCCGCGATCAAGGAGCACTTCATCTACGCCACCCATGCCAAGGCGTGGCGCGCCAACAGCCATGCCCAGCTCCGCGAGCTGTTTCTAAAAGCTGCCGATCTCGTTGAGCCCGGCGAAATCATGGTGCAGGAGATGATCCCGGGCGGCGGCAGGCAGCAGTTTTCATACTGCGCGTTCTTTCGCGATGGCGAAGCCGTGGCCAAGATGATCGCGCGCCGCCGCCGGCAGCATCCGCTGGAGTTCGGCAGGGCGAGCACGTATGTCGAGACGGTCGATGTTCCGGTGCTCGAGGAGTACTCCGAGCGCTTCCTGCGCGCATGCGGCTATTACGGGCTGGTGGAGCTCGAATACAAACTCGACCCGCGCGACCAGCAGTACAAGCTCCTGGACGTGAACGCCCGCACGTGGGGATATCACTCGATCGGCGCGAGCGCAGGCGTCGACTTCAGTTACATGCAGTACGCCGACCAGGCTGGGCTGCCCGTGGAACGCTGCCGCGCGCGCGAGGGCGTGGGCTGGATGCGGACCGTGACCGACCTGCCCGCGGCCCTGGTGGCCATGCGGGCCGGCGACACCACGCCCGGCGAATATCTGCGGTCGCTCAGGAACGCCACGACTGAAGCAGTCTTCAGCACGGACGATCCGCTCCCCGGCCTGATCGAAGTGCTGATGATCCCCTATCTTGCCGTGAAGCGGGGATTCTGATCGTTGAACGCGTGAAGAAGTGAACGAGCGAAACGCCCCCCCAATTCTTCGGCGCCGCACACGTCCTCTACACCACGGCGTTGTGCGCGATGGCGGTCTTGTACCACTCCGCAGACTGCTTCGGCGTGCGCTTCAGCGTCTTGAAGTCCACGTAGTGGATGCCGAACCGCTTGCTGTACCCATCGGCCCACTCGAAGTTGTCGAGCAGGCTCCACAGGAAGTAGCCCTTGATGGGGTAGCCCTCGCGGACCGCGCGATGGAGGTGCGTGAGGTGGTTGCGCAGGTACATGATGCGGTCCGTGTCCTCGATGCGGCCGTCGGCCCTGATGATGTCGTCCGATGACGTGCCATTCTCGGTGACATAAAGCGCGGGCACCTTCCAGAGGTCATGCACGTTTCGAAGGCCCCAGTAGAGGCACTCGGGCGCAATCTGGATCCACGGCGAAAACATGTGCGGATAGGACTTCGGATTGTTCTCGATGACGTAGCCGTTGGGCGCGGAGCTGTCGGCGCGCACGTAGGACGGCGTGTAGATGTTGATGCCGACGAAGTCAAGCTTGCTGCCGATGGCCTCCATGTCGCCCGGCTCGACCTTCGGCGCGTTCGCGCCTTCCTTCTGGAGGTATTCGTCGGGATATTTGCCTTCGAGCACCGGCGTGATGAACATTCCATTCTCGAGCCGCGTTGCCTTCTGCGCGGCCTCGATGTGCTCGGGCGTCTCCATGATGGGGCAGAAGACGACCGTGTTCTCGGCGAGGCCAACCTCTGTTCCCGAGGGCGTGCTGGCGCGGATGGCCTGGACAGCGAGCCCATGCGCAAGGATGGCATGGTGCCGCACCTGGTTCCGCTGCGCGGGCGCGAGGTGCAGGCCGGGCGCGAAGGTGCCTTCAAAGTAGCCGAGATCAGTGAAGCAGACGAACTCGTTGGTGGTCATCCAGTGTTTCACGCGATCGCCAAGCTTCTTCGTGATGTAGGCCGCGTACTCGGCGAAGGCTTTCGACGTGTCGCGGTTCTGCCAGCCGCCGGGCAGCGCGGCGGGCGTGTCCCAGTGGAAGAGCGTGATGTAGGGCGTGATGTTGTTGGCGAGCAGCTCGTCGACCACGCGGCTGTAGTAATCGACGCCGGTGGGGTTGGGCTCGCCCTTGCCCTCGGGAAAGATGCGCGACCACGAGATGGACATGCGGTAGGTCGCGACGCCAAGGTTCTTGAGCAGTTGCGCGTCTTCTTTGTACCGATGGTAGGAATCGTCGGCGACGTCGCCGGTGTCGCCCTCGTGAGTCTTGCCGGGCGTGTGCGAAAAGACGTCCCAGAGCGACGGTCCGCGCCCGCCGTCCTTCGCGCCGCCTTCAATCTGGTAGGCCGCGGTGGCGCAGCCCCATTTGAAGCCGCCGGGAAAGCTCAGCGAGCGCGGGTTCGATTCAGGCAGGCCGAAGGCGAGGCCCGGGAACGAAATTCCGGAGACCGCGGCAGCGGCGGTGGCAGCGGCGGTCTTGCCGAACAGACGACGAGAGATGGGCTTCATGGATGCTTCCCTTCTGGAACACAGATTATTGCTGAAAACGTGAGCAAAAACGTTTTAGCAGAGGGGACGGCGGGTTGGCAAGAACGGTTGCAGCAGGGCGGATGTAGCGAATGTGGAACGGACTGCGCGGCGAACGAGCGAGCCCGGCACGTCCGCGCGGTTGAAGGCCGGACATACTTTGCCGAGAACCGCCAGCGAAACAACGAGGTCCGCGAGGGAGCACGCGCTGCTATTTTTCTGCCGGCTTGGGGGTGACCACCGGCGTGAGCGAAGGTGCCAGCGGATCGCCCCAGATGTAGTGATCGAACCAGTTCTCGTTCTCCTCCATTACCGCGCGCTGCTGCTTGGGCTTGTTGATGCCGTGGCCGAAGCCCTCGTAGAGCACCATCTTGACCGGGATGCCGCGGTCCTCAAGAGCCTGGCGCAGCTCGAACGAGTCGGGCACGGGAACACGCCGGTCATTCGAGCCCTGCTGGATGAGCGTGGGCGTCTGCGCCTTCGCAATGTAGTGGATGGGCGAGGTCTTGGCGTATATGTCCGGATCCTCCCACGGCGTGGCGTGCAGGTACTGGCGGGTGAAGGGCGTGATGTCGGTGTTGGCGTAGTAGGTCATCCAGTCCGAGATGCCCGCGCCGACGCTCACAGCCTTGAAGCGGTTGCTCGAAGCGGTAATGAAGGCCGAGATGTAGCCGCCTTCGCTCCAGCCCATTGAGCCCACGCGGTCCTTCTCCACGAAGCCCTGGCCGATCAGGTAGTCGACGCCGGAGATGACGTCGGCGTAGTCGCCCACGCCGAGGTTGCGCACGTTGAGCGAGCGAAAGGCCTCTCCGTATCCCGCCGAGCCGCGGTAGTTGGGGCGCAGGATGAGCGCGCCTCGCGCGACGAAGCGCTCGATGGGATAGTAGCGATCGAGCCCGATGTCGGGCTGATCGACGCCCGTCGGTCCGCCGTGGATGATGACCAGCAGCGGATACTTTTTGTGCGCGTCGAAGTCCGCGGGCTTCAATAGAATTCCCTCGATCTCCGTGCCGTCGCCGGATTTCCACCGGATGACTTCGCGGTGCGCCTGCGTAAACCCGCTGAGCTGATCGGCGGCGCGGGTCAGTTTTACGGGCGCGGGCGAGTCGATCGCCGAGGCATAGATTTCGCCGAACTGGTTGGGCGCTGAGCCGCGATACGCAACGTGGCTGAAGTCGCTCGAGAAAGTGAACTGGCTGGCGATGGGTGTGCCGGGCAGGTCGATCTGCCGGATTGCTTTGGTCGCGGGGTCGAGCACGAAGAGCGCTGAGTTTGTCTTCTGCTGTGCCGAGAAGTAGATGCCTTCAGGCGCCCAGCGCAGCAGATTGGGGTCTTCGTCAAACTTTTCGGTCAGCACTTGAGGCGTGCCGCCGTCGGCCGGAACCACTGCGATGCGCTGGTCGGTGTAGTAGTAGTACTTGCTGCCGTTGGCGGTGTTGTAGGCGATCTGCTTGCCGTCGGGCGACCAGTGCGGGTTTCCGTCGGGGAAGGGCGTGTCGACGATCTTCTTTACTGCGCCTTCGGGCACGGTCACGGTGTAGATGTCCGAGGAATCGCCGGAGATGATGTCTGGGTCGCGCGTGGCGCTGAAGGCGATGCGCTTGCCGTCGGGTGAGTAAGAAAAGTCGTCGACGCTGAATGTGTCGCCCTTGGTGAGCGCCTTGGGATCGCCGGGCTTGGCGTAACGGCCGGATGCATCCGCGGTGGGCAGGTCAACGAGCCACAGGTGCGTCATCTGGTAGTCGGCGTGGATCACGCGGTAGTCGCCGAAGTAGTCCTTGCGGTCCTTCATCGGCTTGGGCTCGGGGCCTTCGGCGGAGATGGCGATGTGGGCTGAGTCGGGCGACCAGTCGAGCGCGTTCACGCCGTTTTCCATTTTGGTGAGCTGCTGGGCTTCGCCTCCGTCGGCGCGGATGATGTAGAGCTGGCGCTTGCCGGAGGGCGAGTCCTTCAGGTAACCGGGGCGGTCGGAGAGGAACGCGATCCAGCGGCCGTCGGGCGACCAGGCCGGGTTGGCGCTGGTGCCCGACATCACCGTAAGCGGGCGGTGGTCTCCGGTGGTGATGTCGGCGATCCAGAGGTCGGTGTCCCACTCGTTCTTGTCCCAGTCGAGCCGGCCCTGGCCGTAGACCACGCGCTTGCCGTCGGGCGAGATGCGCGGAGAAAATACGGATTCGGTCTCGAGAGACTGATCGATCGTGGGAGCTTTCAGCGCGGAAGATGCCTGGGCGGCTGCGGACGCCGCGAGGCCCGCGGCGAGAGCGGCAGCAGCAATGCTGCAGGAAGTTCGCATGAGGGAGAGTCCTCCAGGGTTGAGGGAAGTATAACGGTGAGGCGAAAGATCCGCAGCGGTTGAACGGGATTTGCGCAGGATGCGCGCGGCACCGCACACTTGGGTGGACGATGATTTCCGAAGCGTGGATTGGAGAAGGGCTTGGCGCGATTGCCGCGGTTGCATTGGCGGCGGGCGGCTGCGCGCATGCGGCCATGTGGTCCACGTCGCAGATATTCGGCCGCACGCTGGTGGCGCCGCCCCGGCCTGGTGAGATCGCCCTGACGTTCGACGACGGGCCCAACCCTGCGTGGACGCCGCGGCTGCTGGAAATTCTGGCCAAGCACGGCGTGAAGGCCACGTTTTTTCTCATCGGCAAATTCGCAGCGGAAGAGACCGTGCTGACGCGATCCATTGCAAACGGCGGCCACACGATCGGCAATCACTCCTGGTCGCATCCAAACCTGGCCTTGACCGCGCCGGCGAAGGTGCGCGATGAGCTGCGCAGAACAAGCGGCACGCTTGAAGAGATTACGGGACAGCCGGTGAAGTTCTTTCGGCCGCCCTACGGAGGGAGACGGCCCGACGTGCTGAGCGCAGCCCGCAAACTTGGGATGACGCCGGTTATGTGGAACTCGATGACAAACGACTGGGAGGAGAGGCGGCCCGAGGCGATCGCCGAGCGCATGGCAGCAAAAGTGGACGCTGCCTCGCGTTCCGGGCGCGCGGCGAACATTGTGCTGCACGACGGCGGGCACACAGGCCTCGGCATCGATCGCGGGCCGTCAGTGAATGCAGCCGAATTGCTGCTCGAGCGATACGCGGCCGCGCGGAAATTCGTAACGGTGGAGGAGTGGGTTCTTCAGGCGTAGCTCGAGGCCGCCTGGCCGCCTAGATTGCGTGGCTGATCTCGAACGCCAGACGCGCAGCGGCAATCGTCGCCTGCACGTCAGCATCGCCGTGCGCCGTGCTCAGAAAGGCCGCCTCGAACTGCGACGGCGGCAGCCACACGCCTTGTTCGAGCATCGCTCGGTGGAAGGCGCCGAACGCCGCCGTGTCGGACTTCGCCGCGTCGCCATAGTCTTCCACGGGATCGGGCGAAAAGAACCACGTCCACATCGCGCCGACACGGTTGGTAGTGAGCGGGACGCCGGCGTTGCGAGCCTCCCGAGCGACGCCATCGGCGACGGCCCGGGCGGTGGATTCAAGACGCGGATATACTTCGGCTGCGTGCTCCTGAAGGTGGCTCAGGGTGGCGACGCCCGCGGCCATGGCCAGCGGGTTGCCGCTCAGCGTTCCAGCCTGGTAGACGGGGCCGAGCGGCGCGAGCAGGTCCATAAACTCGCGCCTGCCGCCGAAGACGCCGACGGGCAGTCCTCCGCCGACGATCTTGCCGAGGGTGATCAGGTCGGGATCCATCCTGTACAACTCGACCGCGCCGCCGAGCGCAACCCGAAAGCCGGTCATCACCTCGTCGACGATCAGCAGCGCGCCCTCGCGGCGCGTGATCGCGCGGAGGCCATCGAGGTAGCCGGTCGCGGGCGGGATGCAGCCGGCGTTCCCGACCACCGGTTCGAGGATCACCGCGGCAATCTCGCCACGGTGTGCGCCGAAGGCAGCTTCAACCGCGGCGAGGTTGTTGTAGGGCAGCGCGAGCGTGAGGTGCGCAATCACATCGGGAACTCCGGCCGAACCCGGGATGCCGAAGGTCGCGACGCCGGAACCGGCCTTGACCAGCAGGCCGTCGGCATGGCCGTGATAGCAGCCCTCGAACTTGACGATGAGATTGCGGCCCGTGGCGGCGCGCGCCAGGCGGATGGCGCTCATGGTGGCCTCTGTGCCGGAGCTCACGAAGCGGAGCTTCTCGAGCGCCGGATAGCAGGCGACGATGCGCTCCGCGAGATCCGCCTCCGCGGCCGTGGAAGCGCCGAAGCTGGCCGACTGACGTGCCGCGCGCTCGATCGCTTCGACCACGGTCGGAAACGCGTGGCCGAGGATCATGGGCCCCCACGAGCCGAAGTAATCGATGTACCGGTTGCCATCGACATCCGTGAGGTACGCGCCCTCCGCGCTGGCGATGAATGGAGGGTGGCCTCCGACGGCCCGAAATGCCCGCACCGGCGAGTTGACTCCGCCGGGGAAGTAGTGCTCCGCGCGCTGCTGAAGAGCCTGGGAGCGCGTGCGGGTGCGAGCATTCACTTCGTCGATCATCGTGTTCCCAGTATAGAAGGACGTTCACTTCGTCTGCTTTCACCGCACGGGTCCATGCGTTTCCGCCCTCGAACGACTTTTGAAGCAGATGGAAAGCAGATTTGGCGTACAGAAAAATCAAAGGTAACCCTGACCCCTCGAATCACTTGCTATTCACACAATCGCCGCGCACGTGAAGTACACTTTTGCCATGCGGGACGGTAAATCGCGCGGCTACGAATTGCATCACCCCATATCCTGGGGAGACGCCATTGCGTCCCTGTTTCGCGGCAGGCCCAGGCCTGTCCAGCCGGACCAAACTGGAGAGAGCGCGCTCGGGCTGGCTTCAGAAACTGCCACGGCCGATCCGCTTCCCAACGCGCCGCAGACTCGAAGCGAGGTTCTAACCCAACAAGAATCCGGCACCCGAATCCGCGCGTAAGTTCGGCACGTTCCGCGGTGGAATCACGATAGCCGCAGTTTGCGCCTGAGCAGCCCGTTCAGGCGGACTTCTTTTTTGCGGTGGCCGGTGCGGGCAAAGTCTTGCTTTGCCGTGCGAGCGCAGACTTGCGTAACTGCTGCCAGTCTTTCTCGGTCTGGTCAGCGTAGCTGACGCCGAACTCGGCCAGTGCCTCGGCGAAGCTCTCGCCGGAGCCGACATAACCCGCGATAGCTAGAGGATCGCCGGCGCGCGCGTGACCCCTTGCGAGCAGTTCGCCGCAGACCTCGGCGAATGCCGCGAGGCCCGTGCCTTCAAGGTCTTCGAGTTCGATGCTGCCCTTGTGATCGTTGAGCTGGCGGACAAGGTAATCGCGGCCGGCGATGTGCGTCCAGCCCAGAAAGGGATCGGATTGCACCTGCATCGCCCGCTGCCCTTCGGCAACCCGCTGGCCGTTGTGATGTGGCGGGCGAGCGTCGGGCAGGTAGGGTGCATAGCCTGAGGCCGGCTCTTCCTTAATCTGCAGGAAGAGCGGGTCATGGGGGCCGTTGCCTTCGAAGTAGATGCAGTAGTCGCGCAGCCCCACGGACCCGGTTCCGACGACCTTGAACGCTACGTCAATCGGGCGATAAAGCGATAGAAGGTGCTGCCGCTGGGGCTCGAGCATCTGGCGATACGGGCCGGCGGCGTTAAGAACGTCCGACCTGGACCGGCCGGTTACGTGGGAGAGCATCGGCGGAATTTGCCTGAACTGGCGCGGACCGTCGGCGTGCTTGCTGGATAACGCAGTGAGCTGCTCAAGGTTGTGTTGCGGTGTGGCGCGCTCGGCTTTGAGCAGAGCATCGTGGATGGGATGCACGGAACCGATTCGGTGAACCTGATAGCGGGCGACCTCGATGGCGGGCATTTTGGCGAAGCCCCGCATCAGCTCAGCATACCGGGCAATGCACAGGTGGGCGGCCTCCCGGGCGGAGGATTCCTTGTGTCCCGATTCGCGGCCGGCAAGAATGAGCGACGCCGCCATGCGCTTGAGATCCCACTCGAAGGGGGCGCGGATGGTTTCGTCGAAGTCGTTGATGTCGAATACGAGGCGGCCGTCCGGCGCAGCAAAGGCGCCCAGGTTGCGCACATGCGCGTCGCCGCAGATCTGCGTGAGGATGCCGGTGTTGGGCAGAACCGAGAGATCGGCGGCCATTACGGGCACGGCGCCGCGAAAGTAGCCGAAGGGCGAAACGGCCATGAGTTGCCACTTCATCTTCACGAGCGCGGAAACGCGGCCGCGAGCTGCGTGTTGCAGGAGTTCAAGGGCGGGCGTCGGGCGGGCCTTTGGCCTGAGTTCGCTATGCTGCTGGCGGCCCACCTGCTTGCGGCGGGCCTGGCCAAGCTTGCGGCGTTCTTCGGGGGTGGACCAGTGCATTCTCAGCAACATACACTGCGAGGCTGCCTTCTATCTACTGCTGATGTGTGTCCCGATCGAGAAGATCGAGGATAAACTCGCCGGCGCCATAGCCCACCATCGGGCGCGCCCCGGTGGGGTCGCCGATGGCGCCAGGGAACAACTTGCATGGGAGGGCGACATACATCTCGGGGATGATGTCGTGGTCGGCGGCGGCTTTGTCGACAATCCGCTTTTCCATGGCGGCGGAATCCGCGCCATGGCCGAGGGTGCGTAGAACCTGGGCGAGCGAGAAGTCGACGAACAGGAACTCCTGGCGCTCGTACCAGTACTCGAAGATGGCGGGATCGGTGTAGGTGCTTCGGACGCGGCGGTAGCCTCCGGAGGCGACTTTGAGCTGATCCATCCGCGCTACTGCGTCGCGCACGAGCGCGGGATCAGACACTACGCCGAAGTGGATGATTGGAAGCAGCGCGCCGTCGATGTCGTTCTTCACTCCGTCTTCGAGCGTGCCGCGGAGGTGGCCGCCGCGAACGAATGCGGCGTTGAAGCCCTTTTCGAGCAGTTCGACGTGGCGGAGAGCCTTGGTTCGCGCGGAGCCGTCGCCGGCACTGCGGGCGATCTCGGCAAATTCGCGCAGGCCTACGATGGCCATGGCAGTTGAAAAGGCGAAGTGCTTTTTGTCCTTCTGCCGTTCCTCCCAGATGGAGGTGTCGGCCGTGACGATTTCTCCGCCGCCGTATGGCTCGAAGTTCGCGACGAGCGGCTTGACGATGAAGTCGCGGGCGCTCTGATAGAGCGGACCGCGATACGTCGCGGTGGACAGCAGCGCGGGATCGCTGTATTTGCGGAGGTATTCGCCGAGCACCCAGAGCGCTTCGCCCCAGTCGTCGAACTCTATGTTGGTCGAGCCTTCCTCGGTGAAAAACGGCTCCTCGGCGCCGTTGCCCCAGTAACGGACGACGGAGACCTGGTAGTCGGCGTTGTTGACCTCGGCGCGCATCTTGCCCGTGGGCTCGGCGTTGAAGTAGGCGAGCAGCGCGGCGCGGGCCTCGGCCTGGTGGCCCATGCGCGCGAGGGCGACGGTGGCCCAGGCCATGTCGCGCACCCAGGGGGTGAACCACACGCCGTCGGGCAGGCTGGCGACGATGAGGCCGTTGCCGTGGCGATCGGCGGTGTTCGGCTCGCGGCTTTGCGCGATGCGCAGCATGACTTCGCTTTGTCGCCAGAGGTGGCGTTCGGTCTCGCTGGCGAAGTGAACGGTGGGGTGGACGCGCCAGTGCTCGAGATCGGCAAGCTCGCGCTGGATGAGGGCGCTTGGCGAGAGGCCGCGACGCCAGCGATTGAATTCGTCGACCACCTTGTTGGGATCATCGCCCTTCTCGATCGAGACCAATGCCCAGGCCGGGCTTCCGTCCAAGGGAGACTTTGACGTCGCAGAATTTGACGGGGGCGCGAGTGGAATGAGCAACAGAGTCTGGTTGCAGTCTTGAAAGAGCACCTGCCGAATTCCGAAATCAACGCCCGTGAAGACCAGGCTGGTGGCGACATGATGGTTCCAGTCCACGTTCATTCCGCCGGTGCGCTCTCCACCGGGAGATGGATTCCACGCGATGATGAGCGCCGGCCTGGCCAGTCCGAACGGAAAGAACACGTCGCCTTCGCCGGCGGAGTTGCGAATGCGGATGATGTGCGAATCGTTTTCGTATTCGGCGGAGGCGTTCTTTGCGGCGGAGTCGCCAAAGCTGATCGACTTGATGAAGTTGGTTGTCTCAACGCCTTCGCTGAGGGGATTTGAAGGATCGGGCTGCGTAAAACTATATGGGTGTGCGTAGAACCTGGTAATCGTGGCGGATTCGGGATTGACGACGGCGAATCCGAATCCATTGCCGGTGACGAGATTTGTCGCCGATGCGGGCGAGCCGGCAAGGGCCACGGCGAATAGAGCCATGACGAAGGAGCGAACGGTGCGCATGAACAGCTAGTTTCCGTCCCAGTGGCTTCGCTACGCAACCGTGCTGTTATTCCCGGGGTGCTGATTTTTCTGCATCCCCGGCGGGGTCGACGACTTCTACTAGACTGAAGCCAGCATGAGCGCCGCGTCGGCCGACGCACGGCCACTTCCTCTTTCCGCCCAGCACGCCGTTTGGAAGCCCAAGCGGAATCCGTGGGTTATTGCCATAACGGTGACGCTGGCAACGTTCATGGAGGTGCTCGACACCTCGATCGCCAATGTCGCGCTGCCCCATATCGCCGGAAGCCTGGGCGCTAGCGAGGACGAAGCCACCTGGGTATTGACCAGCTACCTGGTGGCCAACGCGATCATTCTTCCCGCTTCGGCGTACTTTACCACTTTCATCGGGCGCAAGCGGTTTTACATGATGTGCGTGGTGCTGTTCGGCGTGAGCTCGATGATGTGCGGGCTGGCGCCTTCGCTGCCACTGCTGATCTTTTTCCGCGTCCTCCAGGGAATGGGCGGCGGCGGCCTGCAGCCGAGCGAGCAGGCGATCCTTGCCGACACTTTCGCGCCTGAGAAGCGCGGCCAGGCGTTCGCGCTCTATGGGTTCGCGGTGGTTTTCGCGCCGGCGATCGGCCCAACGCTCGGCGGCTGGATCACCGACAACTTCGACTGGCGATGGTGCTTCTTCATCAACGTTCCGGTGGCGATCCTGTCGCTCTTCCTCACCAGCCGCATCGTCGAGGACCCGCCGCACCTGCTTGAGGAGGTGAAGAAGACGCAACGCCAGGGCCTGCAACTGGACTACGTTGGATTCAGCCTGCTCGCCCTCGGCTTTGGCTCGCTCGAATTCGTCATGGACAAGGGCCAGGAGGATGACTGGTTCGGCTCGCGGCTCATTACCACGTTCGTGTTTCTCTGCATTTTCTCGCTGGTTACGCTCTTCTTCTGGGAGATGGCGCAGATCCGACGAAGTCACCGGCCGATTCTCGATCTGACGATGTTCAAGAACCGCAACTTCGCGGTCTCGTTCGTGCTGATGTTTACCCTGGGCGTGGTGCTGTTCGGAACCACCGTAATGATTCCGCAGTTTGTGCAGACGCTGCTGGGGTACACGGCCGAGCGAGCCGGGCTCGTTATTTCGCCGGGCGGCATCGCGGTCATGCTCATGATGCCGATCGTTGGCTTCCTGGTATCGCGTGTCGACCCCCGCTGGATGATCGTGTTTGGCTTCGCCATGTGTTCGGCCGCTCTGTTCACCATGCTTACGCTTGACCTGGATGTGAGCTACAGCTACATTGCGTGGCTGCGTGTGTTTCAAGCCGCCGGGCTCGCGTTCCTGTTCATCCCCATCAATACGCTTTCGTATAACGGCATTCCGATGACAAAGAACAACGATGTGAGCGGGCTGACGAACCTGGCGCGCAACATCGGCGGAAGCGTGGGGACGGCGTTCTTTGTCACGACTCTGGCGCGGCGGCAGCAGTTTCATCAGAGCCGGCTGGGCTCGAACATCTCGCAGAGCAGCGGGCCGCTGCAGACGCAGATCGAACGCATGGGGCACTACCTCGTCCACGGCGGACGCGCCGCGACGCTGGCCCAGGGCAAGGCGCTCGCTGAAGGAAATGTGTACGCGCAGCTTGTGCGGCACAGCGCGATGCTTGCATACCTGGACGTGATCAAGGTGCTCGCCTGCCTGATGGTTTGCCTCATCCCCCTTGTGTTTTTGATGAAGCGTCCGCCGAAGGGCGGGGGGCCGATGGGGCACTGAGTTGCGCGCATGTTAGGTACTGCAGTTGGGCTGCGGCATTCAAAAGGCCCTGGCGGCCCGGCAAATCGATCCTAACCGCGGGTGGTTTATCCTGCTCGAAAGAATGCAACTACGCAGACCCCGGGCGGATTGCGTGCCGCGGGACTTCCCCAATCATCGGTTGTTGCGACCCAGGATTCGCGGCGGATGCAGGCGATGGATTCCGCCATCGGAGGTTTTTGTGACTCGCGCAGCCCGCTGCATTTTTTCGGCCGCCGCGGCCATTTTCCTTTCTGCCTCTGGCATTTCCGCCCAGACCAATGGCATTCCCCTCACGGTCGAGAAGATATTCGCGCACGGCTCTCTCACAGGAAATCTGCCCGACACGCTGACCTGGTCGCCGGACGGCAAACACCTCACTTATCTCGATGGCGGCGAGCTCATCGATCTCGATCCGGCTACGGCGCGACCACACGTACTGGTGAGCCGCGCCAAGCTGGCCGCGATCTCCGGAGGCACAGGTACCGAGCAGGATCGCGACCATCGCGAGCGCTACAAGATGGCTGATTATGAGTGGGCGCCGGATTCACGGCACCTGCTGTTCGACGCCGCCGGCCGATTGTGGCTATACGATCTCGGCAATGGTATTGGAGTTCAGGTCGGGTTCACCGACACTGCATCCGGCGACGATCCCAAGTTCTCGCCCAACGGCGAAACGATCTCGTTTATCCGCAATCATGGCGTGAGCATCGTGCGGCCGCGCGATTTCGGCGACAATTCGTTTGCAGTCGCTGCGGCGCCGAATCCCACCACCACGATGGGGGAGGTCGACTGGGTCTACGAGGAAGAACTTGATGTCCGCAGCAACTACTTCTGGTCGCCCGATTCGAAGAACATAGCGTTCCTGCAGATGAATGAGTCGGACGTGCCCCTGTATCCGATTACGGACTGGCTCCCGACGCACGCGGCCGTTGACCTGCAGCGATACCCGCAACCCGGCGATCCGAATCCGGAGGTGCGCATCGGCGTTGTCGGCACCGCAGGCGGCCACGTGAACTGGGTACGGCTGCCGAATCATCCGGGCCTCGACTATGTGCCGCGCTTCGGGTGGGTAGACCGAAGGACCATCTGGGTCGAGACGCTTTCGCGCGATCACAAGCAGCGGGACATCTTCTTCTCTGACTACGCCAACGGGCAGTCCCGGCTGGTGCTTGAGATCAAGGACAACAAATTTCTCGACGACAACTACGACGCCGATGTAGGAGACGGGGCCATCGTTCTGACCAACTGGCAGGACGGGCATAACCACATTTACCTCTACCGGTACAGTGCGTCGAACCCTATGTCCCCGTCGGGCGCGGAGACGGCACAGCTTACCAAGGGCGATTTTGACGTGGACTCGATCTCGGTGGTCGACGTTCCGCACAAGCTTATCTACTACGCATCGAACGAAGGCGACCCGTTGCAGCAGCAGTTGTGGCAGGTGAACTTCAAGGGCGAGCGCAAGCAGATCACGTCGGGCGCGGGATTCCATGAGGGGAATTTTTCGCCCGGCGGCACGGAGTATGTGGACAAATACTCCACGCTGATGGAGCCGCCGAGCCTGAGCCTGTGCCAGGTCGATGGCAAGTGCACAATGTTCTGGTCCAACCGCGGCCTCGAGCCTTACCGGTTGCGCGCGCCGGAGCAGTTGCAGGTCAAGGCCAAAGACGGCGAGACCATCTACGGCGCGCTGCTCCTACCGCAGGGCGACAAGAGCGCCGGAAGTGTGCCGATGATTGTGAACCCCTATGGCGGTCCAGCATCGCAGACGGTGGCCGACAGGTGGGATGATGGCCTGCTCTTCGACGAGTTGCTCGCCGAGCATGGCTTCGCGGTGCTCCATGCAGACAACCGCGGCACAAGCCATCGCGGCCGGGATTTCGCCCAGGTGGCATACCGCGACTTCGGTCCCCCACAGTTGGAGGACCAGATGACGGTTATCGACGAGGTGCTGGCCAAATACCCCCAGCTCGACAAGAACCGGCTTGGGTGGTGGGGCTGGAGCTGGGGCGGAAGCTTCACCCTTTACGCCATGACGCACTCGGACCGCATCAAAGCTGGCGTAGCGGTTGCGCCGGTAACCGATTGGCGAGATTATGATTCAATCTATACGGAACGCTACATGGGCCAGCCCGCGGACTTCCCCGACGGATACAAGGATTTCTCGGTCGTCAACTCTGCTGCCAAGTTGAAAGGGAGGCTGCTGCTGGTGCATGGAACGGGCGACGACAATGTGCACATCGAGAACTCGGTGCAGTTCATCCAGAAGCTGGTCGAGGCGGGTATCCCATACGACTTGCAGATCTACCCGCGCAAAACACATTCGCTCTCCGGGCCCGATGTGCGCACCCATCTGTATAACCGCATCCTGTCCCATTTCGAAGAGAACCTAAAACCGGAGAAATGACACATTCCGAGCACAGTGGACGAGGTACTGAGAGAACGGCGGCGCAGTTGCGCAGGCTGGAAGAATCGCTTCTCGACTCCGCTGTGCGCCGCGATGGGAACCGTTTGCGACAGATGCTCGCGGAAGACTTTCTCGAGTTTGGGTCGTCGGGCCGTGTGTGGACGCGCAATACGATCATCGACCTGCTGGCCACCGAGATGAATTTCTTTCCGCCAGCGATCGAGGACTTTCAGTGCGCACAAATCTCCGACAAGGTTGCGCTCGTTACTTACCGAACCGTGCGAATCGATCGCAAATCCGGCGAGCGCCTGGTGAGCCTGCGCAGCTCGCTGTGGACCCGCGAAAACGGCGAGTGGCGCATGCGATTCCACCAGGGAACCCGGACGGGTTGATCCCTGGCAGGTCAAGGAAATCTCCGATATCGCATTTTACGATGTTAGTAACGGCTGATCGCGCTTCTTTCCGCTTCCATCGTATTCAGCGTATTTCGCAGGTGGCGGACGTCGCTCTCGGCGACTGCAGATTGATCGGTTCCATTATGGTCGACGCCGAGGATCAGGTCCGCGCGCGTCCCTTCCGTTGCGTTCACCCGCCGGCGTAGAGACGAGTGAACCTCGGCAACTCCGCTCGCTGCTATGAATTCCGCCACATTTGACGCGCGGACCCCGCCCGCACCGAGAATTGTGAGCCGTCCGTTGGCAGCATCCACAAGACGCGCGATTTTCGCCGCGCCACGCAGTCCGAGTTGCTCGCCGCCGGACGTGAGAACCCGGTCCGCGCCGGTGGCAATCACATCCTCGAGAGACTGCTCCAGGTCCGGGGTGAGGTCGAAAGCTCGGTTGAACGTTACCTTCATGGGCCGCGCCAGCAAAACCAGCTCTGTGGTGCGCTCAACGTCGATGATTCCTTCGCGCGTGAGAACGCCGAGAGCGACCCCGTCGGCGCCAAAGGCGCGCGCTCTGTGGACGTCTTCGCACATCACTCCAAATTCGGATGTGGTGTAACAAAAGTTGCCGCCGCGCGGGCGAATCAGGACGACAACTTCGATTTGAGTGGCTGTGCGAACGGCGTGAATCAACCGGGCGTTCGGCGTGAGCCCGCCTTCGCGCAACGCGAAGCACAACTCGACGCGATCGGCGCCGCCCGCGTGCGCAGCGAGCGCAGACTCTACCGATTCAACGCAGATTTCGAGGACAATTGGCATAGCTCAACCCGAACACTCCGCTTCCATGCGCGTTTCCATCGCGTCTCGGCGGTACCCGTGAAGCAGGAGATTTCTCCCCAGTGTACCCGGGTTCTTGCGCATTGCACCGCATAATTCATTTCACGAGGATCTCCGGCTGCCCGTCCTCGACCTGCCGCGCGTGAAACATCCCCAGCGTGTTGTTGCTCCACACCGGAGCCCCGCCCGCGCCGACGACGATGACTCCGCCTTCGCCGCCCGGCAGGGCAGGCAAATCGTGATGGATGAGCTGGTCGGCAGCCTGCTGCGGCGAGTCGCCAGCGCGGCAAAGCGCCCCAACCGCGTGCGCCAGCGAGAGCCGGATGAAGTATTCGCCGACGCCCGTTCCCGAGACTGCACAGCCGCCATCGTCGGCATAGGTTCCTGCACCGAGGATGGGCGAGTCGCCCACGCGCCCCGGATGCTTGCCCTGCATGCCACCCGTTGAGGTGGCCGCGGCCAGATGTCCCTCACTGTCCCGCGCGACCGCGCCGACCGTTCCATAGCGATGCGGGAAGATCGGGCCGGGATCCAGCAATGCTCCCTTTTGCCGGCCATTCTCCCTTGACTCCGGCACGCCCGCGGGCCGAGGAGGAATCGGCCGGTGGCCGCTGCGCATCACGTCCTCGAATTCCTTCCAGCGCATCTCGGTGAAGAAGTAGGCCGGGGATTCTTGTGCAAGCCCCTGCTCCTTCGAGAACGCGTCCGCGCCCGGCCCCACCATCAGCACGTAAGGTGTATGTTCCATCACCGCCCGCGCCAGGCGGACCGGATTCCGCGTGTAATGGACGCATGCGACGCCTCCGCCTGCGAGATCGGCACCGTTCATGATCGAGGCATCCATCTCGTTTGTGCCGTCCGCCGCGAACGCCGCGCCGCGACCCGCATTGAACAGGGGATCGTCTTCCAGCACCTCGACGGCGGCCTGGACGGCGTCGATCGCCGAGCCGTGCTTCGCCAGGACCGCCGCCCCAGCCGCAAGCGCGCGTCCCAGAGATGTCCGGTAAGCTTCCGCCGTCTCCTGGTCCATGTGGAGCCACTCAGCTGCGCCCGCGCCGCCGTGGATTTCGATGGCCCACCGAGCCTTAGACTTCGCCGCCGGCGCCTGAGCATGTATGACTCCGGCCGTAGCAACCAGAAGCATTGCCGCCCACAGGGAGATCCGAGCCGAATTGCGACGGGACCACATCCCGTTCAATTGTGTGTTTGCGCGCGAGAACATTGATCGGCCAGCCTCGTCGCCATTGTAGCCATACGATCTGATCGCGCGTTGTCACGTATACGAGGCCTTGCATCCATCGCGCCTCGCCTCGCATACTACTCTGCGGAGTTCGCGGTGGCATTGCACAGGTCCGCCGGAAAGGTCCTTCCCTTGTCCCTATCGAAGCCCGCATCGAAAATCTACTCCGATGCCCGCGCCGCCCTCACCGGCATCGTCGAAGACGGCATGATCGTCGCCGTGGGCGGTTTCGGCCTTTGCGGAATTCCCGAAGCTCTCATCGCCGCGCTGCGCGATGCCGGCAAGAAGAACCTCACCGTGGCAAGCAATAACGCCGGCGTCGACGGATGGGGCCTCGGTGTCCTCCTCGAAACGCGCCAGATCCGCAAGATGATCTCGAGCTACGTCGGCGAAAACCGCGAATTCGAGCGCCAGTACCTCGCCGGCGACCTCGAAATCGAGTTCTGCCCACAAGGCACGCTTGCGGAGCGCATGCGCGCCGGTGGCGCGGGCATTCCCGGCTTCTACACGCGGACCGGGTTCGGTACTGCGGTCGCCGAAGGCAAAGAACAGCACGAATTCGATGGCGTCACGTACATCCTTGAGCGCGGCATCCGCGCCGACCTCGCGCTCGTCAAGGCGTGGAAGGGCGACGCGTACGGCAACCTGATTTACCGCAAGACCGCGCGCAACTTCAATCCCATGGCGGCCACATGCGGCCGCGTCACGGTGGCCGAGGTCGAGATACTCGTAGAGCCGGGCGAACTCGATCCCGACCTCATCCACACTCCCGGCATCTTCGTGCAGCGCATCGTGCACAATCCTCATCCGGAGAAACGCATCGAGCAGCGGACGATAAGAAAGGCCTGAGATAAGCCATGGCTTGGACTCGCGACGAGATGGCGCAGCGCGCCGCGCAGGAACTCGAAGACGGCTTCTACGTCAACCTCGGCATCGGCATGCCGACGCTGATCGCCAACTTCATTCCGGCGCGCATCCACGTTACGCTGCACTCTGAAAACGGCCTGCTCGGCATCGGCCCCTTCCCCACGGACGGCGAAGTCGACGCCGACCTGATCAACGCCGGCAAGCAGACTGTGACCGCGCTGCCCGGCGCCTGCTACTTCTCGAGCGCCGACTCATTCGCGATGATCCGCGGCGGCCACATCGACCTCGCAATCCTGGGCGCCATGCAGGTTTCGGCGCGCGGTGATCTCGCCAACTGGATGATCCCCGGAAAAATGATCAAGGGTATGGGCGGCGCGATGGACCTGGTCGCCGGCGTGCGCCGCGTTGTCGCACTCATGGAACATACGTCCAAAAACGGCGAGCCAAAAATCCTGAACCAGTGCACGCTGCCACTCACCGGCACTCAGGTCGTCGGCCGCATCATCAGTGATCTGTGCGTGCTCGACATTACGCCCGATGGATTGAAGCTCGTCGAACTCGCGCCCGGCGTCACCCGCGATGAGGTCCAGTCAAAAACCGAGCCAAGGATCCTCGCCTGACCGCAGCTGACCTGCTACGTCGCTGGCTGGCTGACTCACTTCATCCGTGCCCGCGCTACACGCGACTGCGTTTCCCGCCCAATCATCCCGCAGATGAAACTCCCCGCCGCGATCAGCATGTCCAGATCAACACCCGTATCCACGCCCATTCCATTCAGCATGTACACAAGATCTTCGGTCGCCACGTTTCCCACCGCTCCTGGAGCATACGGGCATCCGCCCAACCCGGCTACCGATGAGTCGAAAACACGCATGCCCATCTCCATTGCCGCGTAGATGTTCACAAGCGCCTGCCCATACGTGTCGTGAAAGTGCCCGGCCAGATGCGCAGCCGGAATGCGTTCCGTCACCGCGGCGATCATCTGCTTGGTGCGCAGCGGCGTCCCCACACCGATCGTGTCACCAAGCGAAATCTCGTAGCATCCCGCCTCGAACAGCCGCCCCGCCACTTCCGCAACGCGCGCGGGATCCACTTGGCCTTCGTAGGGACAGCCCAGCGCGCAGGAGACATACCCGCGCACGCGCACGTTCGCTGCCCGCGCCGCCGCGAACACGGGCTCAAAGCGCTCCAGGCTCTCAGCTATCGTGCAGTTGATGTTCTTCTGCGAGAACGTCTCGGACGCGGCCGCGAACACTGCGACCTCCGTTGCACCCGCAGCGACTGCAGCCTCAAACCCGCGCAGATTCGGCACCAGCACGGGGTACGAGACGCCTTCGCGCCGCGGCAGTGTCCGCATCACTTCGGCGTGATCGGCCATCTGCGGCACCCACTTCGGCGAGACGAACGACGTGGCCTCAATCGTCTTCAGGCCCGCATCCGCAAGCAGCCCGATGAGCGCGAACTTTGTGGCAGTCGGAACGTTCTCGGCTTCGTTCTGAAGGCCGTCGCGCGGGCCCACTTCGACAATCCGCACCTGCTCAGCCATTGCCGTTCTCGCTCGCATCATCCTGCGTGAACTTGAGCAGCTCGACGCCTTCGGTCACCTGGTCGCCCGCAGTGAAATGGAATCGCTCCACGCGGCCCGCGGCGGGCGCATGAATCGTGCATTCCATCTTCATCGCTTCCAGCACCATCAGCGCCGCGCCTTTCTCCACCCGCTCGCCGGGATCCGCCGCCAGGGCAACAACCCTGCCGGGCATTGGCGCGAGCAGGCTTCCTTCGTGCGCCTGATGCTCAGCTTCCACATCGAGCGGATCGTCATATGCGTACACGTAGTGCTGCCCATCGAGGAACACGTGACGATCGTGGCCGTTCGCGACGACAGTCGCCTCCACGTGCCTTCCGCCGATCGTCGCGTGCAAGTCGCCGCTCGCGCTTCTCGCGCCAGATATTTCCGCTTGGGTTCCGCCCCCGGCCATGCGATATCCGGCCCCTCGATACTCCACCGTTACTGTCGCCTCATGCCCCGCGTGCGTAAAGGGTATCTGCCGCTCATAGCGAACATTCATGCGCCACCCCTCCCGCGCGGCCCAGGGCGAGCGCGCCTCGCTGGCTGCCGAGTCGCTCTCCTTCAACAACTCGGCAAGTGCGGCGACGAATACCGCCTCGGCGGGCGGCCCGGCATTCGCTGTGTTGATCCACTCGCGTTCGCATTCGATTAGGCTCGTATCCAGCCGCGCCTCCGAGAACGACGGGCTGGTCACCAATCGCCGCAGGAACTCGACGTTGGTCGTTACGCCCACGATCTGGTAATCGCCGAGCGCCTCGGCCATGCGCCGCACGGCCAGTTCGCGGGTCTCGTCCCACACGATCAGCTTGGCGATCATCGGGTCGTAAAACGGCGTAATCGTGTCTCCCTGCTCCACGCCGGTGTCGATGCGCACGTGTTCCGATGCTGCCGGCGCGCGCAGGTGCACGATCCTGCCGATCGACGGCCGGAATTCGTGTGCGGGGTCCTCGGCGTAGACTCGCGCCTCAATCGCATGACCGCGCATCGTCAGATGATCCTGCTTGAGCGGCAGCAACTCTCCTGCGGCCACGCGGAGCTGCCATTCCACCAGGTCGAGCCCAGTGATCATCTCGGTGACGGGGTGCTCGACCTGGAGCCGCGTGTTCATCTCCATGAAGTGGAACCGTCCGTCGCGATCCACGAGGAACTCCACCGTGCCCGCACCTACGTAGCCCACCGCGCGCGCCGCGTCGCACCCGGCCTTGCTGAGCGCCGCGCGCAACTTCGCAGACAACTTTGGCGCGGGTGCTTCCTCGATGACTTTCTGGTGCCGCCTCTGCACGCTGCAGTCGCGCTCGAACAGGCTCATCACGTTTCCGTGTGTGTCGCCGAACACCTGAACTTCGACGTGCCGCGGTTCAACCAGGTACTTTTCCAGAAGTACCGAGTCATTGCCGAAGGCAGCGGCGGCCTCGCGCCTGCAGCTTGTCAGGGCCGAATTAAAGTCCGCGCGCGCGTCCACGCGCCGCATGCCTTTGCCGCCGCCGCCCGCGTTGGCCTTGATCATCACCGGGTAGCCGATTGCATCGGCCTGCTGCGCCAGAAACGCCGGCGACTGCTCGGCTCCGTCATAGCCCGGCGTCAGCGGCACGCCTGCTTTGCGCATCAGCTCTTTAGCAGCAGCCTTCGAGCCCATGGCGCGAATCGCCGCCACCGGCGGCCCTATGAAGACGATTCCCGCGTGCGCACACGCCTCGGCAAACTCCGCGTTCTCGGCAAGAAACCCATAGCCCGGATGAATCGCCTGCGCGCCCATCTCCTTCGCCGTCGCGAGAATGTGCTCGATGTTGAGGTAGCTCTCGCGCGAAGGTGGCGGGCCGATGCGCACCGCTGAGTCCGCCATGCGCATGAACCGGCTCGCAGCGTCCGCATCGGAGTACACCGCGACCGTGCGAATCCCCATCCGCCGGCACGTCGCCATCACGCGGCAGGCGATCTCCCCGCGGTTGGCAATGAGAATCGTCTCGAACATTTTGGCCATTATTTCTTCGGAGCCCACTTCGGCGACCGCTTTTCGAGGAACGCGCTCAACCCTTCGCGAGCTTCGTCCTCGGCGCGAATCGCGGCAATCCTCACTGCTGTATCTTCAATCAATTCGCTCGTAATCGGTTGGCCCTCCACCACGTCGA
This sequence comes from Occallatibacter sp., assembly GCA_035263625.1. Classification (GTDB taxonomy): domain Bacteria; phylum Acidobacteriota; class Terriglobia; order Terriglobales; family Acidobacteriaceae; genus Telmatobacter. The sequence continues at coordinate 94,184 of DATFRB010000070.1, read as the reverse complement.
TCAATTCCTTCGCCGCCTTCTGCGCTCCGGGCGCGCAGGCGAGCAGATCATTGACTACGGAATCTACGCGCTTGTCCAGATTCTCTCCCTCAACTGCTTCGTGCACGAGTCCGATCTTCTCCGCATGTTCTGCCGTAATCCGCTCCGCCGTTTGAAACAGCCGCCGCGCCCATCGCCCTCCGATGGCGCGCACCACATACGGCCCGATCGTCGACGGAATCAGTCCCAACCTCACCTCGGACGCGGCAAACTTCGCTTCCCACGTCGCGATCGCAATATCGCATGCGCACACGAGACCAAGGCCGCCGCCGATGGCCGCTCCATTTACGCGCGCAATAGTGGGTTTCGAGCACTCGGCGATCGCACGAAACATTTCGGCAAGCTCGCGGGCGTTCTTCAGGTTGTTGTCGAAGGCCGCCGCTCCCTGTCGCCGCATGGAGTCCGCATCCGCCCCCGCGCAAAAGCTCTTGCCCCTTCCAGAGAGCACGATCACCCGCAGCGCCGGATCTTCTGCCAGCCCGCGCATCGCAAGTGTCAATTCCCGGATCAGATCTTCGTTCAGCGCGTTGTGCACCGCGGGCCGGGTCATCCACACCCATGCCGCGACGCCGCGATTCTCCACTTCAATCGTCTGCTCGCCCATCGTCTCGCTTACATCCTGAACACGCCGAACCGCGTCGCCTGCGAAGGCGCGTTCTGCGCCATCGCCAACCCCAGAGCCAGCGCGCGCCGCGTGTCCATGGGATCGAGAATGCCGTCGTCCCAGAGGCGCGCCGTCGCGTAATAGGGATTACCCTGGTCCTCATATTGTTGGCGGATCGGCGCCTTGAATTCCTCTTCGTCCTCCGCGCTCCACTGCTTCTCCTGGCTTTCGATCGCGTCGCGGCGCACGCGAGCCAGCACGTTCGCGGCCTGCTCGCCGCCCATCACGCTGATGCGTGCGTTGGGCCACATCCACAAGAGGCGCGGCCCATAAGCCCGCCCGCACATTCCGTAGTTCCCCGCGCCAAAGCTGCCGCCGATCAGCACTGTAAACTTGGGCACGCGCGCGCACGCGACGGCGGTCACCATCTTCGCGCCGTCCTTCGCAATGCCGCCGTTTTCATACTTCCTGCCGACCATGAAGCCCGTGATGTTCTGCAAGAACACCAGCGGAATTCCGCGCTGCGAGCACAGCTCGATGAAGTGCGCTCCCTTCTGCGCGCTCTCCGAAAACAGGATTCCGTTGTTCGCCAGGATGCCAACCGTGTATCCGCAGATGTGCGCGAATCCCGTCACCAGCGTGCTTCCGTAGCGCTGTTTGAACTCGTCCAGGCGGCTTCCGTCCACGATGCGCGCAATTACTTCCCGCACGTCGTAGGGCTTGCGCGTGTCAGCTGGCACGATGCCGTAGATCTCGTGCGCATCAAGCAACGGCTCTTCCGGCGCCTGTTGCGGCCCCGCCGGTTTCGGACGGTTCAGGTTCGACACAATCCTGCGCACCATCGCGAGCGCGTGCGCATCGTCCTCGGCAAAATAGTCTGCCACGCCGCTGATGCGCGTATGCACATCCGCGCCGCCCAGTTCTTCGGCCGTCACGTCTTCGCCTGTCGCCGCCTTTACAAGCGGAGGCCCGCCGAGAAAAATCGTTCCCTGCTCCTTCACGATGACGGCTTCGTCGGACATGGCGGGAATGTACGCTCCGCCCGCCGTGCAGGAGCCCATGACGCACGCGATCTGAGCGATGCTTTTTGCGCTTAGGTTAGCCTGGTTGTTGAAGATCGCGCCGAAGTGATCGCGGTCCGGGAACACCTCATCCTGCAGGGGCAGGAACGCCCCGCCCGAATCGACCAGGTACACGCACGGCAGATGGTTCTCAAGCGCAATCTCCTGCGCGCGCAAGTGCTTCTTCACCGTAAGCGGGAAATAGGTCCCGCCCTTCACGGTCGCATCGTTGGCGACGATCACGCACTCTTGCCCGCTGATCCGGCCGATGCCCGTGACGACTCCCGCTGCCGGCACGTCGCCGCCGTACATGCCGTTCGCGGCCAGCGCAGATAGCTCCAAAAACGGCGTCCCCGCATCGAGCAGCAGGTCCACGCGCTCGCGGGCGAACAGCTTGCCGCGCGATTTGTACTTCTTCCGTGCACTCTCTGACCCGCGGAGCGCGGTCTGAGCGGTCCGTTCGCGGAGTTCGCGCACAAGCTCCGTCATGCGCTCCACGTTGGCGCGGAACTCGTCACTGCGCGTCTCGACCTGCGAGCTGAGAATACTCATATCCGCACGCGTTCCTAAGAAGTCTCCTTGAACAGCTCGCGGCCGATCAGCATGCGCCGGATCTCCGACGTGCCCGCGCCGATCTCGAACAGCTTGGCATCGCGCCACAGCCGGCCTGTCGGATGCTCGTTGATGTAGCCGTTGCCGCCCAGCGCCTGGATCGCCTGCCCCGCCATCCAAGTCGCCTTCTCGGCGGAGTAGAGAATCGCGCCTGCGCAGTCCTTGCGCACGTTCTCGCCGCCGCGGTCGCACGCCTGCGCCACCGCATACACGTAAGCCCGGCACGCGTGATACGCCACGTACATGTCGGCCAGCTTGCCCTGCATCAACTGAAACTCGCCGATCGGCTTGCCGAACTGCTTGCGCTCGTGCACATATGGAATCACAACATCGAGGCACGCCGCCATGATGCCCAGCGGGCCTCCGCACAACACCAGCCGCTCGTAATCGAGCCCCGACATGAGCACGCGCACGCCGCCTCCCACGCGGCCGAGCACGTTCTCCTCCGGCACTTCGCAGTCGCGAAACACGAGCTCACACGTGTTCGACCCGCGCATGCCCAGCTTGTCCAGCTTGGGCGAACTCGAAAACCCCTTGAACCCCCGCTCCACAATAAAGGCCGTGATTCCGCGTGAGGCCGCTGTCGGCTCAGTCTTGGCATACACGATCAGCGTATCCGCGTCCGGCCCGTTCGTGATCCACATCTTCGAGCCGTTCAGCACGAATGCGTCGCCACGTTTTTCCGCCCTGAGCCGCATGCTGACCACGTCGGAACCGGCCTCTGTTTCGCTCATGGCCAGCGCGCCGATGTGCTCGCCGCTGATCAGGTTCGGCAGGTACTTCCGCTTCTGTTCCCGGTTGCCGTTCTTCGCAATCTGGTTGACGCAAAGATTGGAGTGCGCGCCATACGACAGCCCGATCGATGGCGACGCGCGCGAGATCTCCTCCATCGCCACCACATGCTCCAAATAGCCGAGCTCCGCGCCGCCGTACTCCTCGTCTACCGTGATGCCCAGCAGGCCCAGGTCGCCGAGCTTGCGCCAAACCCACCGCGGAAATTCGTTCTTGCGGTCCACCTCGGCCGCAACCGGCGCCAGTTCCTCCTGCGCAAACCGGCGCACAGTCTCGCGCATCAGCGCGATCGACTCGCCCAGCTCAAAGTTCAGTCCTTTCACATCGTCTCCGATTATGCCGGCAAGGTTCAGGTCCGTAGTCAGTTCGATGCCAATTCGAGGCAGAACTCAAATGATTGGCCAGGCGCCATCAGGGATTTGGAGGGTCGGAAGGAACCAATCCTGCACCTCGCCGGGGAAAATTGAGAGGCTGCATCTCCAGCTTCGCAGAGACGATACACCCTGCGCATCACCGCCGTCCACACGCCTCCTGACTGACAAACGGCGCATTCCCGCTTTGGCTTCCGCGCAATTCGGCTGTTACCATAAATTGCGCATACACCGGAAAATCCGGCAGAGTGAATCCATCGCACCGAAGAGGTACAAGTGGCCGATACGAAGAAGATTGAAGATACGCAGGAACGAAAGAAGATCAAGCGCGCCGCCCGCAAAAAGGCCGCTCCTAAAGCCAAGCGGACCACCCCCCGCGGCTCCCAGAAGAAGAAGGTCAAGAAGCTTGCCCGCGGCCAATCGAAGCGGTAAATGCCGGCTATCAGCCGTCAGCTTTCAGCCTTCAGCCACGCCGTGTGTCTGCGAACCACAGCTGCCGAAGGCTGAGGGCTGATAGCTGAAGGCTGTTTTTCTCCCTTTATCTCTGCTCTCAAATTCCGCTATCGTGTCAGCAGGTCTCCGCACATGGGAGAGGTCCAGGTAAAGAGGAGCGCTGCCCTGCCCAGCCAACTGGTTGCCCGCAAATCCATCGACAAGCTCATCCGCGAGTCGGAAGAACCCGGCCAGTCGCTGAAAAAGACGCTCGGGCCCTGGTCGCTTACCGCGCTCGGCATCGGCGCCGTCATCGGTTCCGGCATTTTCACGGTCATCGGCACTGCCATGGCCGGTCAGCACTTCGATACGCCGGAGATCGCCAACACCCCGCTGATCCACTGGATCATCTACCACACGGCTCTCAACGGCCGGCCAGGCGCCGGGCCCGGGCTCGCTCTTTCGCTGGTCCTCGTCGCGATGGTTTGCGCGTTCACCGGCCTCTGCTACGCCGAAATGTCCTCCATGATCCCCATCGCGGGGTCATCCTACACCTACACTTACGTCACAATGGGCGAACTCATCGCGTGGATCATCGGCTGGGACCTGATCCTCGAGTACGCCTTTTCGAACATGAGCGTTTCAGTCGGATTCGCAGCGCACGTGCTCGACATGCTCGACTGGTTCGGCGTCCATCCTTCGCTCCGATGGATCTCGCCTGCCTACCTGCCCACGGGCCTCCAGGACATGGCCGGAAACAATCTCTACGACCCCGGTTGGCACTTCGGCTTCAACATCCCCGCGTTCCTCATCGTGATGATCCTCACGGTCATCCTCGTCCGCGGCATCCGCGAGTCGGCGCGCACCAACAACATTCTTGTTTTCGTCAAGATCGTTGCAATTCTTGCCTTCATCATCGCCGCCTCCAGCTTCGTCAAGCCGCACAACTGGCATCCCTTCATGCCCAACGGGTGGGCCGGAATTCTCACTGGCGGCTCCATCATCTTTTTCACATACATTGGCTTCGACTCGGTCTCCACCGCGGCAGAGGAGTGCAAAAACGCCAAGCGCGACATGCCCATCGGCATCCTCGCCACGCTGGCCGCATGCACGATCCTTTATGGCGGTGTGGCCATCGTCCTCAGCGGCATCGTGCCATGGCAGTCGCTGATGGGGGACGCGGCCCCGGTGGTCAACGGGCTCAAGCGGCTCACACTCCAGACTGGTTCGAACGAGTTGCACTGGGTGCGGCTGGTCGTGCTCATCGGCGCGATGCTGGGCATGATCTCATCGATCCTCGTCTTCCAGCTGGGCCAGGCCCGCGTGTGGTTCGCCATGTCGCGCGACCGGCTGCTGCCTCGCGTCTTCGGCGTGCTTCACCCGCAGTTCCGGACGCCGGCGTTTGCCACGTGGGTTGCCGGATTCGTCGTGGGTATCCCGGCCGGCCTGCTCGACATCGGGACAGTCTCAAACCTATCGAACATTGGCACGCTTTTCGCGTTCGTGCTCGTCTCCATGGGCGTGCTGATCCTCCGCTACCGCGAACCGAATCGGCATCGCGGCTTCCGTGCGCCGTTTGGGCCGCTGTTCCCGCTGCTGAGCATTGTCTTCTGCATCCTGCTGATGATGGGCCTTGAGATCCTCACCTGGATCACGTTCTTCATCTGGCTTGCCATCGGGCTGGTGATTTACTTCTTCTACAGCAGGCATCGCAGCGAATTTGCGCATAGTTTGTAACGCCTCTGCCACGCAGAAGCGTCGAACTTCGTAACTGGCCGGCGTGTGCGCAACTGGCGCCGGCGAGCACCTCCAACCATTGACTCCCAGCCCGTTTCCGACTAACATCCGGCATCATCGCTCTGCGCCGATTCGCACCCATTTGGAGGCCGGTTTCGATTTTGAGATCCCGGAGACGGAAATTGCCCCTGCTACACACTCCCGGTATCCGCTGACACTCTCCCGATAGCCGCATCCAATCCTGTGCAAGCGGGAAACGCCATGAATCATCGCATTCTCCTGCAAAGAGGCGAAGTCCTGGGTGGCCTCTTCCACGACTACACCGGAGTCAATTTCTCCATTCGCTTCTGGGACGGGGACGAGTGGACCTGGAATCCCGGCTCAAACCCAGCCTTCACGCTGGTAATCCGGTCATCCGCTGCGCTGCAATCGCTCCTCTTCCGCCGCAATGAAATCACCCTCGGCGAAGCCTTTGTCCAGGGCGATCTCGACATCGAGGGTGACATCTTTTCCGCCTTTGAGATGGCCAAGTACGTCTTCGCGCGCCCGCTCCAGGCCCTGCAATCGGCGTGCGCGTGGGCTGCGCGAACCTACTTCTCGCTACGTCAGGCATTGCGGCTCGGAAGGATGCACTCTCGCGGCCGCGACAAGGCCTCCATCTCCTTCCACTACGACCAGCCGGTGGAGTTCTTCCGCCCCTGGCTTGGGCCAACCCTGGCCTACTCTTGTGCCTATTTCCGGTCCCCCGACGACCCTCTCGATCTCGCGCAGACGCAGAAGCTCGAACTCATCTGCCGCAAGCTGCGCCTTGAGCCCGGCGAGGCATTTCTTGATATCGGCTGTGGGTGGGGCAGCCTAGTTCTGCATGCAGCCACGCAGCACCACGTGCGAGCTCAGGGCATCACCTTGAGCAAGAGCCAGTACACCGTCGCATCCGAGCGGATCGCAGCCGCGCGCCTGGGCCATGCCTGCAAGGTCGAGCTACGCGACTACCGAGACTGTACTGGTCTGGCGGGATCGTTCGACAAGATCGCCAGCGTGGGAATGTATGAGCACGTCGGCCTTCCCAACCTCCCCGCCTACTTTCGCGCGGTGCAAACCCTCCTCAAGCCCGGAGGTGTCTTCCTCAACCATGGCATCGCGCGCTCAGCCGTTGCTCCCATACTCCCCGACTCCTTTATCGAACGCCATGTCTTCCCCGACGGCCGCCTCGTCACCCTCACGCAGGCCGTTCAGGCCGCCGAAGAGGCCGGCTTCGAAGTGCGCGACGCCGAGAACCTGCGTGAACACTACGAGCTGACCCTGCGCCACTGGGTTGAGGGCCTGCGCGCGCACGCAGACGAAGTCCGGCATCACGCGTCGGAATCCGCCTGCCGCATCTGGCTTCTTTATATGGCGGGCTGCGCGGCCGCGTTCCGCCGGGGCGATATCGGGGTCTACCAGTTGCTGCTCTCGCGTCCTGAGCGCGGACAAGCCAGGCTTCCTCTCGTGCGCGAGGACTGGTACACCCCCGAATTCGATCGCGAAGAGGTCAGCACGTAAATCTTGCCCGGCTCTCTTTTCCCGAGACTGAATCGTCGATCGGGCACTGATCACTCAAAACGCGGCGTTCCGAACCTCTACTGCTGCGGTACAGGAAGCTTTTCCCGCGGGGGCGCCGCCTGCGCATTGGCATGGACGATGTCGTTGTCGCCGTTTTGCGCGTTCCCAGCCTGCGCACCGTTGTCGGCCGCATTCGCCATTGACGCCAGCTCCGATTGACGGTACTTCGGCGCGCTGATGTAGCCATGAATGTGATTCTTGCTGACGTTGTTGATCACCACTTCAGAGGCCTGCGGGCTATCGGGCGTCGAGAACATCACCGGCTGGTACAGGTTCACGTGCTTCTGCTGCAGGTTGCGGTCGTCCACGATCAGTTCCAGGTCCGCGTACTGGTGCTTCTCATTGGCCTTCTTCAGCCGGATCCCGAACGGCCCCTTGTGCTGGAACTCCTTCGACTTGTAGAGGTCGAATTCGGTGTAGTTCCGCTCTCCCTTTTTCTCGAGCAGCACCAATTCGTCGTGGGTGTGTGCAATCGAGCCCGTCAGCTCCGTGCGCGTGTTTACAAGGTCGCTCTGCGTGCCTGCCAGCGCGTTCTTGGTTTCTTCGATTGCCTTGCCCTGCGCGTCAACCTGCGCCTGAAGCTTGCTGTACCGCGAGTCCTGGTGGTGCACCACCACATGCACGGGGCGGCTCGCATCCGCGTCACTGCGGCGAGTTCTTGGGGCGTCAGCGGCCCGCGTCGGCGCAGCCGCCTGCTCATCCTTCTGTGCTGCCAGCAGATTGACCCTGGTCGTCAGGTCCATGAGTTCCTGCTTGGTCTGAGTGAGAGCGGCAGTCGTCTGCTGATTCTTTGCATTCAGATCTTGCGCATTGTTCCGTTCATGTATCGCGTATCCGCCGAGCGATGCGCCGAGCAGGGCAAGAACGGCATATCCGACGAGATGTTTGCTCGCCAGAAGCCCGCTGGAAGTGGGGAATTCGAACATATTGCCTCCCATGGTGCCTACGAATTGAGAATGGCGTTTCGGCCGCCCTCTACTCAGAAAGAAGCACGTGCGCTGCCAGTCAGCCGATTCCCCGTAAGCTCCTGAATTGACGGGCGTAACAACTTCGAAAAAATTCCGGGGAAAAGGAAAGAATCTCCTGTGCTGGGAAATTCTTACCCGCAGGGCAACCTTCCGCCCCGGTACCCGAATGCCTAAGGCTCGATACCCGGAACCACGGGTTCGTGGAGAACAAGATCCCATTCCCGCACGCCGATCAGATAAAGCAGCCCGTCCAGGCCGAGCGCGGAAATCGCCTGATCCGCCTTCTGGCGCACCAGCGGCTTGGCGCGGTACGCAATTCCCATACCTGCCAGATTCAGCATGGGAATGTCGTTCGCGCCGTCGCCCACAGCGACCACTTGCTCCAGGGAAATGCCTTCTTCACGCGCGATTTCGCCGAGCAATTCGGCCTTGCGGGCACCGTTCACAACCGGCGGAATCACGCGCCCCGTAACCACGCCATCGGCAGTCTCAAGCTCGTTGGCATGCACATAGTCGATGCCCAACCGTCGCTGCAAATGCTCAGCGAAAAATGTGAACCCGCCCGAAAGAATCGCCGTCTTGTACCCCAGCAGCCTGAGGGTGCGAATGAGCCGCTCGGCGCCCTCGGCCAGCGGAATCGAGTCCACCAGCGAGTACACCCGTTCGGCCGCCAGCCCCTTCAGCAGCGCCACCCGTCGCGCAAAGCTCTCGTCGAAGTTGAGCTCACCGCGCATCGCAGCCTCGGTAATGCGGCTCACCTGCTCGCCCACCCCGGCCAGCCGCGCCAGTTCGTCGATCACCTCACCCTGGATCAGGGTCGAATCCATGTCGAACGCAAAAAGCCGCCGGTTGCGCCGGAAGATGCTCTCGCGCTGAAATGCGATGTCGATTTCGAGCTCCTGTGCTGCCGCAAGAAACTCCGCGCGCATCGCCTGCTCGTTCGCGGACTCGCCGCTTACCGCAAATTCGACGCATGCATTTGCCGCCGTCTCGCTCGGCACGAGCTGCCCGGAAAGCCTGTCGATGCGTTCGATGTTCATCGAGTGCCGAGCAAGGATGCCGCTCACTCGTGCAAGCTGCCGTGCTGTGATCGCGCGGCCCAGCACCGTGATGATGAAGTGGTGGCGCTGCAGTCCGCGAGCCCAATGCTCCAGTTCGCCGTGCCGCACAATCCTGAAGCGCGCCTGCAGTCCGAGAGCCTGGGCCCGCTCCATCAGATCCGCCTTTGCTGGGGCGAATGCCGCAGCGCCGGCTTCGACAAGCAGGCCCAGTGCGAGAGATTCGTGCACTACGGCCTGACCAATATCGAGAATGCGGATGTCGTGTTCCGCAAGGATTTTGGTCAGTGAGGCGGCCTGCCCCGGGGCATCGTGACCGGAAAAATGGATAAGAACAGCTTCAGCGCGCGTCGAGGGGGTCATGCCTGTCTTCAGTTTAGGCGAGCGGGCGGGCCCACATTCAGAAGCGCGCTCGCCGCTTAGCCGTCCGCTGCTCAACCTTTGATGAACTGCACTTCGAGGGTGATATGCACTTCTTCGCCTACCAGGAATCCGCCGGTTTCAAGCGCGGCGTTCCAGCCCAGGCCGTAGTCCTTGCGATTGAGCTTTGCGGTCGCGGACAGCCCGATTCGCGCATTGCCCCACGGGTCCTTAGCGGGAGGAGTCGGTCCTTCCACAGCGAACGTCAGCGGTTTCGTCACTCCGTGCAGCGTAAGGTCGCCTGTCACTGCGTACTCGCCGTCACCCTTGCGTTCGACCTTCGTCGACTTGAAACTCATCGCAGGGAATTTCTCCGCATCGAAAAAGTCGGCGCTCTTCAGGTGGCCATCGCGCTGCGCGTCGCCGGTATTGATCGTCCCGATATCGATCGAGGCCTCGACATGACTGCGCGTTCGATCTGCGGCATCTTCGGTCAGAGTACCGCTCAGACCGCTGAAGTTTCCCTTCACGTTCGAAATCATCATGTGCCTCACCTTGAACTCAGCGCTCGAATGCGCCGGATCGAGTTTCGAGGTGATGGTGGAAGCAGGAGTAGAAGTGGTTGTTGCCATCGGGAGTGGCTCCTTTCGCTCCTTTTGATGCGCCATGGAGATATTTGTTGCAACAACTATTTGTTTGAGAAGCGGCGCCTCCGATGAGAAGGCGCCGCCCAGTTGGTGACCGCCGCCGGTCATGCCGTGGCGTGCATGTGCTGCTCCATCTCCTGCTTGGATACGTCCCGGATGTGCGTTGAGAGATACCACTTGTGACCGTACGGATCTTCCAGTCCCGCCGAGCGGTCGCCATAGAACTGGTCCTCAAGCGGGCGGATGATTTTGGCGCCGGCGCGTTTGGCCTGCTCGGTAGCGGTATCCACGTCGGGCAGATAGAAATGAAGCGTTACGGGCGAACCGTGGAAGTGATGCGGGCCGTACGCATCCATCTTGGGAGCCTCGTCGGCGAGCATGATTCGAGAATCGCCCAGTTGAATTTCGGCATGGGCAATGCCGCCGTCGGGCCCCGGCATTTGCATTATTTCCTTTGCATTGAACGCGCGCTCGTAGAACTTGAGCGCCTCTCTGCATTTACCACCGCTAATGACGAGGTAAGGCGTAACGGAATGATATCCGTCAGGAACAGGCTTTGCTTTTTGAGCCATTGGGGGAACCTCCTGTGGTTTTTCTTGCGGATGTTCAGGCTACGCCTGTGGCCCCCAATCGGTCTGCACTGCGAAGTGAATCTCTTTTGAGATTATTAAGCGCGTCAATTCACAACACCGCAAAGCGAACGCGACACAGCGATTGCAACAGTCAACTGGCGGGCCTGCAGAATCCGCAAGGTAAGTTCTCGGCGCTCGCCTTGTATCCTAAAGGTTGCTTCAAAGGTCAGCTGAATGAGTGGAACATTGAAAGCCGTGCGCGGGACGCGCGATCTTTTGCCGCCGGAGACGGCCCTGTGGAACCGCATCGAGGCCACGGCTCGGCGCGTCTTCGAGCGCTACAACTTCGGCGAGATTCGCACGCCCGTCTTCGAGGACACGTCGCTCTTCGCTCGCGGTGTTGGCGAAGAAACCGACATCGTCTCCAAGGAGATGTACACCTGGGAGGACCGCGCGCGCGCCGCCAGCGAAAAATCGCAGAGCCTCACGTTGCGCCCTGAAAACACAGCCGGCGTGGTCCGGGCCTACATAGAGCACAAGCTGGGCGAGACCGGTCAGTTGCAGAAGCTCTATTACATTGGCCCGCAGTTCCGCCGTGAGCGCCCGCAGAAGGGGCGGTACCGCCAGTTTTCGCAGATCGGCGCCGAGGTCATCGGGCCGCCGTCGTCGGGCAGCGAGTCGCCCTTACGCGATGCCGAAGTGCTCGAAATGCTCGCCTCGCTGCTTGACGAGCTCGGCATCACCGGCTGGACGCTGCACCTCAACTCTGTCGGCTCGGCTGAGGATCGCGCACGCTACAACGAGGTACTGCGTTCGGCGCTAGCGGAGGTTGCGCCGAAGATGTGTGGCGACTGCCAGCGTCGCGCCGTCACCAACCCGCTCCGCGTGCTCGACTGCAAGGTTCCCGAGGATCAGCCGATCATCGACGCCCTGCCGAAGATCGACGGCGTACTGGCCGAGGATTCGAAGCAGCACTTCGCCGCGGTGCTTGCAGCTCTCGAAGCGGCGGGCGTGCCGTATGAGCGGAACCTGCGGCTGGTGCGCGGCCTCGACTACTACACGCGGACAACATTTGAATTTACTCACGGCGGCCTGGGCGCGCAGAACGCCCTGCTCGGAGGCGGACGCTACGACGGCCTCAGCGAAGCCATTGGCGGTCCCAGGGCGCCGGGCATCGGCTTCGCCATGGGCGAGGATCGGCTTGTTCTGACGCTACAGGCGATCGAAGAGGCCAAAACGCAGAAGGTTGACGCGTACATCGCTCCGCTCGGCGAGAACATGAATCCAGCTGCTCTCGGCCTGGCCCGCGAGTTGCGCCGCGCAGGCCTCGCCGTCGAGCTGGGCGACGGCAGTTTCAGATTGAAAAAGTCGTTCGAGTCGGCGGACAAGACCGCGCGTCGCATTGTGATCCTGGGCGAAGACGAGCTCAAGTCCAGTATCCTGACAGTGAAGGAATTTGCTTCCGGGGCGCAGACAAAGGTTCCGCGGACAGAGCTGGCGGGAGTTCTCAAATCGTAGTTCACAGTCTGCGTTGCCGATTCTCAGATTTCAGCGGCCGCTCTCAACAACATTCGAATCACTCTTCCGCGCCTCCTTTGGCGGCAACGGCTGGAAAGACTCTTAGTAAGGACACTCATCGTGCTGGACTTTTTAGGCAATCTTGAACGGACGCACATGTGCGGCGACCTGCGCGCCTCGGATGCAGGCAAACCTGTCGTCGTGATGGGCTGGGTCAACCGCCGCCGCGACCACGGAAACCTCATCTTTCTCGATCTGCGCGACCGCAGCGGTATCAGCCAGGTGGTGCTCGACAAGGAACTCACGCCCGGCGGGCATGCCAAGGGCGAACAGGTGCGCCCCGAGTATGTCGTCGCCGCCGTTGGTAAGGTGCGGCTGCGCGCGGCCGACGCCATCAATCCCAAGATGGTGACCGGCGACATCGAGATCGAGGCGACAGAGCTCCGCGTCTTGAACGACACGCGTCTCGCGCCCTTCTCGCCTGCCGACGAAGCCATCCAAAACGAAGAAGTGAGGCTCAAGTACCGCTACGTCGACCTGCGCCGCGCCGAGATGCAGCGCAACTTCTGGCTGCGCCACGAGATCACACTGGCGATTCGAGACAGCCTCAGCGCGCAGGGATTTCTCGAGATTGAGACGCCTATCCTCACCAAGTCGACGCCCGAGGGCGCCCGCGACTTCCTTGTGCCCAGCCGCATACATACCGGGGAGTTCTACGCGCTGCCGCAGTCTCCGCAGATCTTCAAGCAGATCCTTATGATCTCGGGCTTCGACCGCTATTTCCAGATCGCCCGCTGCTTCCGCGATGAGGACCTCCGCGCGGACCGGCAGCTCGAGTTCACGCAGGTTGACCTCGAAATGAGCTTCCCGCGCCAGGAGCACGTGTTTGCCGTGGTCGAGAAATTCCTGTCCGCGGGCTTCGCCGCGGCCGGCATCACGCTGCCGACCCCGTTCCCCAAGATGACCTACGACGAGGCCATGCGAAACTTCGGGTCGGACAAGCCGGACCTGCGCCTGCCGGGACTCACCGATGTGCGCTCGGCGTTTACCGATGAAGCCCTTGCCACACTGCAGATCGATCCGGCCCTTCCGGTAGTCGCGTTTCGCATTCCCGCCGTGGGCGAGCTCAGCCGCAAGGAGCGCGAAGACAACCACCCCATGTTCGACAAGAACAAGGGTGCCAAGTTTATCGACGACTTCAAGCGGCTCGCGAAAAGCTTCCCCGAGCCGGCCGCGAAGGTCCGCGAGCTCGCGGGGGCATTCGACAATGATTTCGTCGTCATCGTCGCGGGCGACCCAGCGCACCACATCAAGGCCAGCGACACCAAGTTCGAAGGCCGCCTGAGCGAGCGCGAGATCAACGTGTACGCGGCGGCCGGCAACTTCCGCACCGAGCTCGCGAAGAAGTACGCCGACCGGCACAAGGCGTTCGAGGTCACTGAACGCTGCGTACGCGAGGCCGACCCGCACAGCGGAAAGAGGATCGACGGCTCGGCCGCGTTCCATCCCATGTGGATCATCGATTTCCCCATGTTCGAGTACGAAGTGGCGACCGGGAAATGGGTTCCGGCGCACCATCCGTTCACCGCGCCCCACGAGCACGACATGGCGAACCTCGAGAGCGATCCGGCCAGCGTGCGCGCCAACTGCTATGACCTCGCGATGAATGGGCTGGAGTTAGGTTCGGGCTCGATCCGTATCCATCGCAAGGACGTGCAGCAGGTCATCTTCAAGGCGCTGGGCATCAGCGATGAAGAGGCCCACCAACGCTTCGGCTTCTTCCTCGATGCGCTCGAATACGGAACGCCTCCGCACGGAGGAATCGCGCTCGGACTCGATCGCATCGTCATGCTGCTTGCCGGCGCGTCCAACCTGCGCGAAGTGATCACGTTCCCGAAGACGGCGAAGGCGATCGACCTTATGGCCGACGCGCCGACGACTGTGACGGAGCAGCAGCTGAGAGAGCTGCATATCCGGGTTGCCGCCAAAGGCTAGCTGACGATGGTGGAGGCGGGCCGAGCCTACTCGTTCTTCGATGGCTCTTCCTCGTCGTCGTCGTTGTCGCCTTCCACGGAGATGCGCAGGGAGCGCAGCCAGTCGCGGTCGTTCTGGGTGAAGGGCGCCTCGCCTTCGGCCTCTTCGCTGTCGCTATCTGTTTCTTTTGCGGAGACTTCATTCAGGCCGATTGTGGCTTCGAGCATCAACAGGACGTCGAAGCCGTGCTTGCGGATGTCCTGCACCACGCCGGCGATCTGCTCGCTCTCGATGACGGACTCGTGGATCGCCTCTCCGAGTTGCTGAATGAGTTCACGAAGACGGGATGTCACGGTGCACCTCCGAGGAGTGGCGGCCAGCGCTTAAGATGCGCGGGGAGCAAATTGAGATTGAATCTACCTTACTTGCGCACGCGTTGAAGGGCAAATGCTGCTCGAAATACCGTTGAAATCAATGCTCTCACGCACGTCGCTGATACCATCATAGACGGGATGAAACCGCAAAAGATTGGCCGGGTGCTGGGCGTTGGAGTACGTGTGGCGGGCCGCATGGCCGGCGAGCGCCTGGCCGGTGCGGGAACCGCGTCCGTGGCGCCGTCGCCTGCTCCGCAAAGCGCGACAATGCCAGCGACTCCGAGAAATTCCGGCGTGCAGGCCGGACGCGCGACCGGAAGCCTGGCGCGCGGGCTAGGCGGGTTCTTCCGGCCCTTCCGACGGGTGGGCGGAATCGTTTTTCTCGAAGTGACCGGGGTCTTCTTTCTGCTGTTTGTTCTCGTGTTCGGCACGTGGGCTTGGCGGTTACGGGCCAGCTATGCACACGGGCCGGATCACCTGAGGTTCCTGGTCTACGCGGGCATGATGCTGTTCTTTCTCTATTTGAGCGCGAGTTCGTTCTGGAGAGCGAGGCGGAAGTAGAGTACGCCAGCTACAGACGCGGCTTATCGGGACGTCGCAGCAGGCGCCAAATGCCGAGCGCAATGGCGAGCAGTCCCAAACCGTAGGCGAGCCACGCGCGCTGGCCTGTATGGATCACCCAGCCGCGGTAAAGGACGAAGACGCCGAGGCCGAGCATGATGATGCCGCGAACAGCGTCCATTCAGATCCTTCCAATCGTGCCGACTTTCAGATGTTAAGCCGATGAGATGGGTTTGACCGCGCGCATCCGGACTGCCTATCGTGAGGAAGGACAAACGCCGCGAGCGTCATTGCGTTCGAAGGCGGCGAAGGACACATCATGAGCACTCCTGCAGCACCGGCCGCGACAACTTTGAAAAAGACCGCTCTGAACGCTAAGCACCGGGCGCTGAAGGCCAAGATGGTGGACTTCGGCGGATGGGACATGCCGGTCGAGTACCCGGGTACCGGCGGCGGGTTGATTGCGGAGCACATGGCGGTGCGCACCGGGGTGGGATTGTTCGACGTGAGCCACATGGGCGAGATCCAGTTCCGCGGGCCGCACGCGCTCGACGCGGTGCAGCACATCACGATGAATGACGCTGCAAAGCTCAAGGACGGGCAGGCTCACTATTCCGCGCTGCTGACGCCGCAGGGCACGTTTGTGGACGACATCCTTGTGCACCGGCTGGGCGAGAACGACTACCTGCTGGTGGTGAATGCGGGGACCAAGGACAAGGACTTTACGTGGATCCGGCAGCAGGTGGGCGCGCGGCCCGGGGCGCACGTGAGCGACTACTCGGCGTACTATTCCCAGCTTGCGGTGCAGGGGCCGAGGGCGCTCGAGACGCTGCAGAGATTGACCGGGGTGGATCTGGGCGCAATCAGGAACTACTGGTTCACATGGGGCGCGGTGGCGAGTGTTCCCAACGTGCTGATCGCCCGGACGGGTTACTCGGGCGAGGACGGCTTCGAGGTGTACATTCCGTCGGATGAGGCGACCAGCGTGAAGGTATGGGACGCGCTGATGGATGCGGGCGCGGAGTTCGGCATCCGGCCGTGCGGACTGGGCGCGCGGAACACGCTGCGCCTCGAGGCTGGAATGAGCCTGTATGGGCACGAGATCGGCGAGGAGATCAACGTGTTCGAAGGCGGGCTGGAGCGGTGGCTGAAGCTCGAAAAGGGCGAGTTCATCGGGCGGGAAGCGCTGCAGGCTGTTAAGGATGCGGGCGGACCGAAGAGGAAGGTTGTCGGCCTGGAGATGATCGATCGCGGGATCGCGCGCGATGGGTATCCGGTGCTGAATCTCGACGGCAAGGAGGTTGGAGTGGTGACTTCGGGATCGCCGGCGCCGTTTCTGAAGACCAACATCGCGATGGCGCTGGTTCCGGCCGATGTTGCCGCCAGCGGAAGCGATGTGCTGGTCCAGGTGCGGGCGAACCAGGTTCGCGCGAAGCAGGTCTTAATACCGTTCTACAAGCGGGTTAAGCGCTAGTTCGCTTCCGCCAAGTAAAGAAGTAAGATTTTTTATATCAATAAGATACCTGGTGCTGTACTGGGCGGGATATCGCCTGAATGTAACATTGCCGTTAAGGTAAATTATTTATTTTCAATCGTTTGACGCCGCGTTTTTACTCACAGGAAATTTTATAGGGGGGGGAGGGGGATATTTATTTTCCCGCCTCGCCGGGTTGGGGGTAGCGCTCTTCCCGGTCAAAGATGTCGAGTTTCCGGCTTGATTTTGCGGGGTCCGGGGCCGGGCCGGCCAGCTTTTGTGGTAATTATCGTACACATATGTAGTAAATTCCGCACACATATGTAGTAAGTTTATCCCGTCTTCCGGCCGTGCCCTGGAAAAAGCGAAATGCCCGCGTCTGGCGGGCATTTGAGAGGCTTTTCTGCCTCTATTGTTAAGACTAACAGGGTTGAAAAGTGAATCGGCCACTTTCCAGGGTAAATTTCTATAGGGTAACCTTATGATATAAAGCCGGTTGTCTGTGTTTCGCTTTTTCTTCCCTACTTGACAGGCGTTTTTGGACGGGGATTTCCACAGGGAGTTGCGGCCCGGTTGTGCGAATGGGGCGCTGACGCATTGGGTGAGCCGGCCCCAAAACCTGGGGCCGGTTTAGTGAGCGTCTGTGGCAGGGCGGGCGAGGAGCAACCACAGATCCCTCGGTCCGCTTACACCGCCAAATGCGGGCGGGGCCCCAGGCGTGCGGCCCTTCGGGATGACACGCTTTTGTGGGGGAGCGGGAGTTGCGGGGGAAGGCGCCGGTGAGCGTGTGTCTCCGTGCGCTTGGTATGAGGCGGATTATTTGCGGGCGGTGGGGCGCTGGCGCATTGGGTGAGCCGGCCCCAAAACCTGGGGCCGGTTTAGTGAGCGTCTGCGGCTGGGCGGGCGAGGGGCAACCACAGATCCCTCGGTCCGCTTACCCCGCCAAATGCGGGCGGGGCCCCAGGCGTGCGGCCCTTCGGGATGACACGCTCTTGTGGGGGGAGAGGGGGGTGGGCACGCGTGGGACTTTGCGGTTGACTCGGGCCTCAACTGCGAACCATAGTTGATTGTTCGATTCCCATCTCAATTCCCCAGAGAGGTGCATCGCATGAGTTCCCGCGCCTGGACTGCTTTCCCCACTGCGTTGAGGATGGCCGTACCGGCCCTTCTTCTGTGCCTGCCTGCCATTGCATTCTGCTCGAATCCGACGGCGGTTTCTGTGACTCCGGCCTCCGGCGCGGGCACCGTGCAGAGCTTCGCGCTGGCCTACTCCGACTCGGCTGGAGTTTCGGACCTGAGCTGGGTGTTCGCGCTGTTTACTCCGAACGGCGACGGCGCCCATGCCTGCGGCGTGTACTACCACCCCGGAGACAACTTGATCTACCTTGCCGACGACAACAACACGACGGTGCTCGGGCCCGGGGCCGTGGGATCGCCGGGGCACCTCTCGAACAGCCAGTGCACGATCGACGTCGGAGCGTCTTCCACTTCGGTGAGCGGCGACACGCTCACAGTGAATGTGGCCGTCACTTTCCATATCAACGCCAACTTCAAGGGCGCGACCGGCGTGTACCTGTACGCGGTGGACAAGGAAAACAACGTGAGCGGCGTGCAGAAGCGCGGCGCGTGGACCGTGGAGGCCAACACGGTACCTCTGCCCGTTTCCGTTTCGCCGTCGTCAGGTTCCGGACCTGGCCAGGTGTTTGCCCTCACCTACTCCGATCCCAACGGTCCGAACGATCTGAAGTGGGTCTATGCGTTCTTTGCGCCGCCCAACGCCAATACCGATTCCAATACTTGTTACTTCTGGTACCACCCGAGTGACAACCTCATCTACCTTGCGGACGATAACGGCGGTAGATTCGGCCCGGGCGAGGTGGGACAGGCCGGCACCCTCAGGAATAATGAGTGCCTTCTCGATGTGGGCGCGACGAGCGTGAGCCGAACGCTCAACACCCTGACCTTGAACGCAGCCTTGAATTTTGAGGGCGCGTCGGCGGGTGAGAAGGACATCTACATGTTTGCCGAAAACTACGCGGGCCTTACCAGTTCGGCGCAAGTCGTGGGCCAGTACACGGTGGATTTTGGACCTTTATACGTGGCATCCGTAACAGATCAGTGGCCTGGCTACCAAGTCAATCAGAACACCTTTTTCGTGACTTTCTCGGATGCGAACGGCGGCAGCGCAATCAACTTCATGAATGTTCTGTTCACGCCGAACAAGGACGGCTCACATGCCTGCCCGATCTATGTGCACATGCCGGAGGGGTATGTTTACCTCGCGAACGACGCGAACGACGCGGTGCTTGGGCCTGGCAAAATGGGCTTCCCGGGAAAACTTTCCAACAGTCAATGCACGGTCGACACGGGCAACTCATCCGCAAACGTGGGAGCAACATCGCTCCAGATCAATCTGCCGGTCACGTTTGCCTCCTCGTTTTACGGACCGCTGAACATCATCGCCAATGCGGCTGACAACGCCGGCCTGGACACCGGATTGCAGCGGATCAGCAGTTACACGGTGTCCGCTCCGGTCGCTGCGACATACACCGGATTCGAGGACACCTCCTTGGGTGAGCCGTCTGTGCTCGCATATTATGACGACGACAACGGGAGCCAGGATATGCGAACGCTGTATATCCTGGTCGGCCCATTTTTGGATTTGGTTGGCTCGTGCTACGTGCGTTACGAGACGGCGAGCAACACGATCTATCTCTCCGAAGACGCGGGGGGCTGGAGGGGGCCGGGACAACCACGGCTGTCGTCGCAGAACGGCAAAACGGTCAACGGCGTTCCGGGATCGCTGAGCAATAACGAATGCACCATCGACACGGGTTATTCGCAGGTGAACGTGGGGAGCAGCGACCCGACTGCTTTGTATCTCGAAGTGCCGATCACCTACTACGCAGCGCCCAGAGGCACGGTCCTGAACATTTACGTGAATGCGGTGGATAACGAAGGCAATTCGGCTGGATGGGTGTTGCAGCAAAGGAAGTTCGTTGTGCCGTGAGACCGGGCTTCATGAAGTCGTGTGGGTGCGAGCATGGGTGGTTTCCCACCCATGCGCCAGAAGAAAAGCGCAGGGATGGGGCACGGAGCTTTTGTGACTGAGCTGGTTCGCTATGGACCGGTGGTGCAGCCTCGATGGGATCGCACGGCGGCGTTTCCGGTTGACTCGGCCCTAAATTGCGAACGATAGTTGATTGTTCGATTCCCCAGAGAGGCTGGATTGTATGAAATCCCCCGCCAGGATTGCTTCCTCCACTGCGTTGAGGAGGGCGGTAGCCGGTCTCCTTCTGTGCCTGCCGGCCATTGCATTCTGCTCGAATCCGACGGCGGTTTCGGTGACTCCTGCCTCCGGCGCGGGCACGGTGCAAAGCTTCGCGCTGGCCTATTCCGACTCGGCAGGAGTTTCAGACCTGAGCTGGGTGTTCGCGCTGTTTACCCCGAACGGCGATGGGGCACATGCCTGCGGCGTCTATTACCACCCCGGAGACAACCTGATCTACCTGGCCGACGACACCAACACGACGGTGCTTGGGCCCGGGGCCGTGGGACAGCCGGGGACGCTCTCGAACAGCCAGTGCAAGATCGACGTGGGGGCGTCTTCCACTTCCACTTCGGTTATCGGCAACACGCTCACGCTGAACCTGGTGGTGCATTTCAAGTTCTTCGGAACCTTTATCGGCCCGACCAGCGTGTACATGTATGCAGAGGACAACGAAAGCAACAACAGCGGCTTTGTGAAACGCGGCTCGTGGACCGTTGAGTCGGTCGCCCCGACGGGCGTCTCGGTTTCGCCCTCGGCAGGTTCAGGGCCTTCCCAGACGTTTGCCCTCACGTACTACGACGGGAACGGCACAGCCGATCTGCGGTGGGTATATGCGTATCTTGCGACCTCAGGCACCGCCGACGCCACCAATACCTGCTATTTCTTCTATCACCCGAGCGACAACCTCATCTACCTTTCGAATGACACCGGGGGCTCGTGGGGGCCGGGCGCGGTGGGACAGGCAGGCACGCTCACGAATGGACAATGCACTCTCGATGTGGGCGCATCGAGCGTGAGCCACACACTTAACACCCTGACATTGAACGTCGCTTTGAGTTTTGAGGGTAAGCCCGCGAACTCCTATGGCATCTATCTGTTTGCCAACGGCGGCCCGCAGCAAAACCTTGGCACGTTCACGGTGACGTCTCCGCCTTTTTACGCAGTTTCCGCGACGACGGCCTGCGGCCCGAGCTGCCACTCCAGTTCCAATCAGAACACCTTTAACGTGGAGTTCTCGGATGCGAACGGCGGCAGCGCTATCGACTTCGCGTATGTCCTGTTCTCGCCGAACAACGACGGCACAAATGCCTGCGCTGTCTATTTTGAGCACATGCTGGGGTGGCATGTTTACCTCGCGAACGACGCGAACGACGCGGTGGTCGGCCCAGGCCAAATCGGCTCCCCGGGAACACTTTCGAACAGCCAATGCACGGTTGACGCGGGCAATGCATCCGCAACCGCGGGAGGAACGACGCTCCAGATCATCTTGCCGGTTACGTTCGCCTCCACGTTTTACGGACCGCTCAACATCATCACCTATGCGGAGGACAACGCCGGGGAGAACACGGGGTTCCATACCACCGGTACGTACGCGGTGTCCGCTCCGGTCGCCCCGACTTACGTTTACGGAACGCAGAACGGCGTGGTCGCGCCGACGGTGTACACGAGGTACGCCGACGCGAGCGGATCCCAGGATCTGAGGACCCTGTACGTCATGGTCGGCCCATCGTTGAATCTCACTGCCTCGTGCCAGGTGCGATACGAAAAGGGGAACAACACGATCTTTCTCTCCGATGATGCGGGAGGCTGGAGGGGGCCGGGGCAACCAAGCCTCTCGGTGCCTGGCCAGTTCACTGCCGGCGTTGCGGGATCGCTGAGCAATAACGAGTGCACGGTCAACACCGGTAATTCCGCATCGTCAGAGCCGGGCGACTACTCCGATCCGTTCGATTGGGACCTCAACGTGCCCATCACCCACTACTCAGCCCCCAGCGGCACGGTGCTGAACATCTACATGAATGCGGTGGATAACGAAGGCCTATCGGCGGGATGGGTGCAGATGAGCACTTGGACTGTGCCGTGAGGCGCGCGGATGAGGGTCGTGGAGTCGGCTCCCTTAAAGGCAGGCGGTGCGGACGTTCGTGGTATCCGACCCTTGTGCCGGAAACAGCGAGGCAGGGGCTGAAGCCCAGGTCTTCAGAATCTGCCGCAGCGGCCCGGCTGAAGCCGTGCCCTTGTTACAAAGCACCGCTAAATTGAGTTTTTCAGAAGCGCGTCTTGCGAACATCCGGGGATTCGCTTCACACCTGCATGACTTCGGCTTCTTTGCGGCGGGACATCTCTTCCATGCGGCGGATCTCTTCGTCGGTCATCTTCTGCACTTCTTCCATGGCGCGCTTTTCCTCGTCCTCGGAGATCTTTTTGTCTTTGGCGAGTTTCTTGAGGGCGTCGTTGCCGTCGCGGCGGACGTTGCGGATGGCGGTGCGGTGTTCTTCGAGGACGCGGTTGAGGTGCTTGACGACGTCGCGGCGGCGCTCCTCGGTCATGGGAGGGACGGGGATGCGGATGATCTTGCCGTCGGTCTGTGGGTTGAAGCCGAGGTCGGAGGCCTGGATGGCTTTTTCGATCTCCTTGATGACGGAGGGGTCCCATGGCTGGATGAGGATGAGCTGGGCCTCGGGGGTGGAGACCTGGGCCATCTGCGTGATGGGGGTTGGGGTGCCGTAGTAGTCCACCTTGATGGAGTCGAGCATGTGGCCGCTGGCGCGGCCGGTGCGCGTGGATGCGAGGTTGGACTGGAAGTCGGCGACCGCCTGGTCCATGCGGCGCTTGAGGTCTGCGGAGATGTCTTTCAATGCCGGGATTCCGGCCATCACGGAGACTGCCATGGTTTTAGTCCTCGCTCTAGGGGCGTGATGCCATGGGCTATTTTACTAAACGGTAGCGGGTGGTAGGGCTTAAGGATGGGGATGATGGTTAAGGGACAGGAAGCGCTTCCACGCGATGTAGAAAAGCTTCGCCAGGAGCTGGCTGCGGACTGGGAGCACTTTCAATCGACTGGTCTTCATTTGGACGGCGACGAAGTCGATGCGTGGATGGCTGCGATTGAGCGAGGCCAGAATCCCGATCTTCCCGAGCTTCACGTTTAGAGAAGCTGAACAGTTGGTGTCCCCTTGCCGGCTTGTTGCCCTGTGATGGCACCAGCAGATTCCCGCCGGGAATGACAGAAAGAAAGGCAACAGCGGCGGGACATAGCTACTCTCGTCTTGCTCCAGGCCCGAAGACTGGGGGCTGAGGGTTATGCCAAGACTGCGAGGCCGGTGGAGTTGGCTTGCTCGTGGGCGTGGTAGCTGGAGCGGACCAGCGGGCCGGATTCTACGTGGCGGAAGCCCATCTTTAATGCTTCGGTTTTGAGCTCGGCGAATTCGCGGGGGGTGTAGAGGCGGGCCATGGGCAGGTGGTCGCGCGAGGGGCGCAGGTACTGGCCGATGGTGAGGATGTCGCAGTGAACGCGGGCTAGGTCGCGGAAGACTTCGAGAAGTTCGCGGGTCTCTTCGCCGAGGCCGACCATTACGCCTGACTTGGTGATGCCTGCGGGGTTGAGTTCCTTGGCGTAGCGGAGGAGCTCGAGGGTGCGCTCGTAGCGCGCGCCGGAGCGGACGACGCGGTACAGGCGCGGGACCGACTCGGTGTTGTGGTTGAGGATCTCGGGGCGGGCTTCGACGACGGTGCGGATGGACTCGCGGTCGCCCTGGAAGTCGGGGATGAGGACTTCGACTTTGCAGCCGGGGGCCTGGCGGCGGATCTCGGCGATGACCATGGCGAAGGCGCGGGCGCCGCCGCGGTTGTCGTCGTCGCGGTTGACGCTGGTGATGACGGCGAAGTCGAGACCGAGGGCCGCGACGGCTTCGGCGACGCGGCGGGGCTCGTCGAAGTCGATGGGCTCGGGGCGGCCCTTGGGCACGGCGCAGAAACCGCAGCGGCGCGTGCAGAGGTTGCCGAGCATCATGAAGGTGGCGGTCTTGTGGTGCCAGCACTCGCCGATGTTGGGGCAGTGGGCGCTCTCGCAGACAGTGTGGAGATTGAGGGAGCGAGCGAGGCGCTTGAGGGCGTGGTAGTTTTCGCCCACGGGTGCGCGGGCCTTGAGCCACTCGGGCTTGGGCGCGGGGGTGGTGCGCGCGGGGGCGATCTGGATCAGGTCCAACACGGTTTTATTGTAGCGGGGCAGCGGCGAACCATAGAGACGGTGAACCAGAGAAGAAGAGAGGATGCCTTGTCGCGGGGGCCGGGCGACCCCCGCGACAGCCGATTTGTGATCCGGCGGTACGGATTCGCCGGTTCAGCGGTTCTGGAGCTGCGGGTCGCCCTGACCGCCGCCGGGGGCTTCAGTGATGTGAACTGAGTGCTGCAGCTGGAAGGTGAGGACGGATTCGGCGAGGAGCACGATCTGCTTGTTGTCAGTGAACGCCGACCCCGCGGTTCCGGCGCCGCCGCCAGCCAGTGCGCCGATGGCCGCGCCTTTGCCGCCGCCGGCGAGGCCGCCGATGAGCGCACCGAGCCCCGCACCGCCGCCGATGAAGGCGACAGTGCGCTTGCCTTTGCCGGCTTCAGCTTTGGAGATGGTGCCCGTGTCCACGGGATAGGTTCCCCACGTAGTGTGCACGCGGTCGAGCTTGACGGCGAGCAGAGCGCCGCCCTTGAAGCGGCCGAGGGGCTTGGCGTCGACGACGGTGCCATCGGCGCGCGACTGACGGGGGATCACGACGGTGCCGTTTACGACGACATCGTTGGCAACCGTTCCGGAGAAGGCTTGACCGGGCTGGCTGTCTTTGGAACTGAGGTCCTGGTCGAGGCGGACCTGGACCTCAGTGCCGGCGGGAAGCTCGATGACGGCGGGCGGCGGGGGCGTGGCGGGCCGCCTGTCGCGATCTTTCGCCCGGTCGCGGTGACCCGAATCGCCCGGCGCCGCGGGATTTGCGCTGTCGCCGGCGTTCTGCGCGGTCTGGTCGCTGTTGGAATGGCATCCGCCGATCGCGAGCAGAGCTGCGATGGTGACAAGGGAAAGGCAATGCCGTGGGAAGCTCATGTAGCGTCCTCCTTGCTGCTTTGAATTTTTTGAACGGACTGAGAAAGACGGTAAGGACTTTGCAGGCTGGCGGAACGCCGGGGAATCTCCGCCGGATGATTGCTGTGTGCCACGATTTTACGCGGACACCCGGTTCAGTCTAAAGGATTTGCCTCGAAGCAGGTCAGATTTTATGCAAATTCATTATGGATTTACGGGTGGCGCATCTAGACGGCGAGGATTTTTACGCCGCTGGAGGCGAATGCGGCGGCGGCTTCTTCGCTGATGCCGTTGTCGGTGATGAGGAGATCGATCTCGCGGGGGGCGCAGATTACGGCGGGGCTTACGAGGCCCATCTTGCTCGAGTCGGCTACGACGATGACCTGGCGGGCCTGGCGGGTCATGGCGCGGAAGGCGGCTGCCTCGTCGGGCTGGATGAGGGTGGCGCCGCGTTCGGCGTCGACCCCGGTTGCGCTCAGGAAGAGCCGGTCCATGACGACCGTGGCGAGCGACTCGATGGCCATGGGGCCGACGAGGGAGAATGCGCCGGCCCAGCGCAGGGTGCCGCCGGTGAGCGTAGTGTGCAGGCGCGTGCTCGAGCTCAGCTCCATGCCGATGTTGACCGCGTTGGTGATGATGTTGATGTTCTTGCGGTGAAGGAGCTGGCGCGCGACGAGGGTTGTGGTGGTTCCGGCCGAGACGCCGATGGTTTCGTTCTCCTGAACCATGGCTGCCGCGGCGCGGGCGATGCGCTGCTTTTCGGAGGCGAAGCGGTCTTCGCGGACGTGGAACGATGCGTCGAAGCGGAATGGCTCGTAGACCGGGTTGCCGTTGCCGGCGAGCATCGCGCCGCCGAGAGTGCGGTTGACGAGGCCGCGGGTTTCGAGGCGGATGAGGTCGCGGCGGATGCTTGCGGGCGAGGTGCCGAGCGCGGCGGTCAGTTCTTCGACGGAGGCTCTCCCGTGGCTTAGCAGGAGGTGGAGAATTTCCTTGGCGCGTTTGTCGGTCTTGACGGACATGGCTTGAGGCTGTGGTTCCGATTGCCTTGGTTTGGAAAATTATTGTTATTGTACGGGCGAGCGCGCATCGCTTTCCAACGCAATGCGAAGGAGCGCGGACTTGAAGTGCCGCACGTCGTCCTCTTTGACGACGAAGCGCGTGAAGCCGTTCTGAAGCCCGTTGCCGTCGGCTCCGCCATCGTAGGCGGTGCTCTTGACGGCTGTGCTAAGCGACGTGTGGACCTCGCGAATACCGGTGCGCAGCACGATGGTGCGCACGTTGCCGATGCGGATGCCGCCGCCGGCCATGATGCTGATGCGGCCGGCTGCCTTGTGCCTGAGGCCGGCGATGGCCTTTGCGCCTTTGAGCGCGTCGGAGCGGCCGCCGGAGGTGAGGAGGCGGTCGGCTTCGCAGGCGATGACGTCCTCAAGGGCTTCGTCGAGGTTGCGGCATGCGTCGAATGCGCGGTGAAAGGTGACCTGAAGCGGACGCGCGAGCTTTACCAATTCGCCGGTGAGCGTTTTATCCACGGTGTCGCCGGGGGTGAGAGCGCCGAGGACGACTCCATCGACGCCGCGCGCCTTGGCGGCGGCGATGTCGCGGCGCATGACTTCGAGCTCCGGACCGGAGTAGACGAAGTTGCCGCCGCGGGGTCGGATGATGACGTAGATCTGGATGGCGACTGCTTCGCGGACGGCGTTGATGAGGCCGACGCTCGGCGTGATTCCGCCTTCGCTCAGCGCGCTGCAGAGCTCGATGCGATCCGCCCCTCCGTTGGCGGCTGCGACGGCAGATTCGACTGAGTCAACGCATATTTCCAGTTCCATGACGATTACGACTTTCAAGTTCGGGGCGTGTGCGAAGTATCAGCGAGGCAGGGGCTAAAGCCCGAATTCTTAAATCATGCTGTATTGGACCGCGACCCAGTCCTTCGGACCGGGTTCCCCGGCCGTGCCCTGATACGAAACCTCGACGTTAACAAGTGAAAGAGTCAGGGGCTGAAGCCCAACCTCTTTGGAATTGGGGTTGTCGGCATGACTGAAGTCATGCCCTGACGCGTTTTGGGTTCACCGATGGAGGATTTTCGCAACATGTAAATCCCGAATCCTTTATTGAGGGCCTTGCGGCGGGACTGAAGTCCCGCCCTGGCGCGTTCCTTTATCAGAATGTATAGCGCAGTGAGAACTGGAGGCGGCGCTCGGTGGATCGAGGGGTCTGGAGAGAGACATTGCCGAACGTCGTGTCGCCGACTCCGGTGTCGGGATTGCCGTAGCTGACGATGTTGAATGCGTTGAATGCGTCGAAGCGAAAACCGATGGTGTGGCGCTCGGTGATGTGGAAGTCCTTGAAGGCAGAGAGGTCGGTGTTAAAGAAGCCGGGGCCGTGGACGGCGCCATTGCGCGAGGTACCGAAGTCGTTGGTTCCCGGGGGGCCGAAAGCGCAAACTCCGTTGTCCATGCCGGGGATGGTGCATTGAGTTGCGGAGGGGTCGGTGCCGAACCAGTTGTTGTTGCTGCGGCCGTGGATGCGCAGCGTGCGGTATTGATTTGCGCGGTTGACGCCATAGCTGAAGGAATTGCTCGAGCCGCCGGTGACCGATTGCGGGAACCCTGAGTAGGCGACGATGGCGGTCGAGAGCTTCCATCCGCCGATGGCGAAGTCGGCGATGCGGTTGACGTTCGAGAGATACTCCTGGCCGCGGCCGAAGGGGAGAGCGTAGACCGCTGTCGCGGAGAAGTTGTTGCGCACGTCGTAGCCGGCGGAGCCGTAGTCGGCGGCGGAGTCGTAGTAGTTCTGAAATGCGCCGCTGTAGCCGTTGACGTTGAGCGCGTAGTTGCCGAGGGAGTTGGTCATCGCACGGCCCCAGGTGTAGTTGGCGGTGAACTCGAGGCCGTGACGCTGGTGCTGGCGCAGCACAACCTGAAGGGCGTTGTAGTTCATCATGGCGCGCGACTCGGTGATGAGAAGAGGATTGGGGCCGATGCCGAGCGAGGAGTCGATTCCGTTCACGCCGATGTACTGGTTGTTGTAGTAGGGAGCCGAGGTGGGGTCGCCATTGACGAGGAGCTGGTTCACGTTTCCGTAGTCCTCGATGTGGTCGCCTTTCTCGCCGATGTAGCCGGCCTGGAGGGACGTGGTCTGCGTGAGGGCATATTGGAGCGTCAGGTTCCACTCCTGCACGTAGGCCGGCGCGATGTGTTGCGGATAGACGTTGAAGGTGCCGCCGAATTGCGTGGTGCCGCCGGTGAAGCCCTGCTCGGCGGTGCGCGGGGTGGTGACTGCGCCGGGGGCGGGAGAGGTGACCGAGACATTCACGGCCTGAATGAAGGGCGTGATGGAGGTGAGGCGCTGGTTGAATGAGTTGCCCTCAAAGAAGCTGGTGGCGCCGTAGCCGCCGCGGACGACGAAGCGATTGGTGGCGGAATATGCGAAGCCGACCTGTGGCATCCACTGGCGGAAGTTGGGCTGGTAGCAGGCGAGATTGCTGCAGAGGCCGGATCCTGCCGGGGCGCCGGCAGGAACGCTATGGGCATACAGGATCTGGCCCGTGGCGAGATCGACTGTGCCGGTCTTGTTGTTCTGCTCGATCCAGGGCTCGTCGTATTCGTAGCGGAGGCCGAAGGTGAGGGTGAGGCTGGGCAGGACCTTGTAACTGTCCTGGGCGAAGCCGCCGATGCGCCACTGGCGCTGCCCGACGTTGATGCTGGCGAGGGTGACCGCTGCCGACTGCACGCGGTCGAGGACAAAGTCGGCGGCGCCGTATCCTGCGGCGTTGGCTGCGGAGGGATTTGCGGTGAACGCGCCGGTGTAGTTGAGAGAGCCAAGGTAGCCGTTGTTGTTGCCGGTGGGGTAGTTGTTCTGGTAGCGGATGCCCTGGATGCCGAAGCCCAGGTAATGCTTGCCGTGCTGCCATTCAACGTTGTCGTAGTAGCTGTAGGTGTTGTCGATGAGGTTGTTGCCGTTGTAGGCGGGCGTGCCGACGTTGGTGAGGTTGTTGTTGCTGAAGTTCTGATTGGTGAATCCATCGTAGGCCTGGCCGGTGAAGGCGATGCCGACCTTCTGATTGCCGCTGGTTCCGAAGAAGCCGGTGGGATCCTGGGGCAGGCCCTCAAACCACTTGGTGCGCGTGAAGCCTGCGCGCGCGGAGTTGACGAGGTTGGGCGAGAAGGTGTGGACCCAGGTGCTGCCGAAGAGCCACGTGGGGAAGAGGTTGAGGCCGGGGAAGGTGATGTCGAGGACGGCGGTCTGGCCGTCGTAGGCAGTGGACATCGCATAGAAGCCGGTGATCTTGTCGGAGGGGCGCGGATCGTATTCGATCTTGATGTCGCCCTGGTTGTTGGCCTTGTAGCTGCGCTGCGGGGCCTGGTAGTTGTTCTGCGCGATTCCGTCGGACGGCGGCAGGCAGGTTCCGCCCTTGGGAGTAACGGGGCTCGCAGAGCCGCAGTCGGGGTAGTACTGGGGATGAGAAAAGAGGAACTGCGCCACGGGGTTCACGATGGGCACGCCCATGTTGTTGGCGTAGGGCGCGAAGTTGTTCTGGGAATCGTAAAGCTGAATGGGGCTCGACCCGCCGAGCAGCGCCGAGAAGTCGCCGTGGCGCATGGCGTCGGGGATGACGCTTGCGGTGTTGAGGCCGCCCTTGTGCCAGCGCGAGCCGAGATAGTCGACGAAGAAGAAGAGCCTGTTGCGCAGGATGGGACCGCCGAGAGTGCCGCCGAACTGCGAAAACGAAAACGGGTTGATCGGACCTGGCGGAGTGGTTAGCCCGTTCGTATACGAGTTGGCGTTGAAGCGGTAGTTCTGCGCGTAACCGTAGGCGGAGCCGTGAAATTGGTTGGAGCCGGTCTTGAGAATGCTCACCACTGCTGCGCCCGCCAGGTTGCCGTAGGAGCTGGGCGAGTTGGCGGTGATGACCTGGACCTGCTCGAGGGCTTCGGGCGCGGGGCTGTAGGAGATGAGGTTGTTGTAGTCCTCATTCATGTCGATGCCCTCGAGCGTGTAGTTATTGGCCTGCGCGCGGTTGCCGTTCATGTTGGGGATGTCAGTGTAGTAGGTGCTGCGCTCGAAGTTGGTGGGGCCGGAAGAGCCTGCTGTATCGACGGCGCCGGGAACGTAGAGGGTGAGAGCGGAGAAGTCGAGGCCGTTGAGGGGCAGGTTCTGGATGGTGTTGGCCGTGAAGGTGCTGTCAACGGTGGGCTGCTCGGTGTTGAGGATGGGAGCAGCGGCGGAGACGTTGACGGTGCTCTGGGCGCTGCCGACCTGGAGAGCCACATTGAACTTCGCGGTCTGGAGCACTTCAAGAGTGAAGGGCGGCACAGCGGCCGTGGCGAAGCCATTCGCCTGGACGGTGACCTGGTAGTGGCCGATGGGCAGGAACTCGATGGTGTAGACGCCGGAGGAATCGGTTGTGGTGGCGGTATCGACTCCGGTGTCGATGTTGTGCGCGGTAACGTGCGCGCCGGAGACTACGGCGCCGCTGGGGTCGGTGACGACGCCGGTGACGGAGCCGGTGACTTTCTGAGCCTGCAGGGGGGACACGCACGCCCAAATCGTGAGCGCGCACAGGAAGCTGATCCGGAAGGAAGCTGATTTCATCTCTGCCCTCACTTGAATTGGTGCAAGACCGCCGGGGATGTCGCCGGGGTTAAGGCATTGCGGTCGATCGCTCGGAAACGGCGCTGGAATGGGGATGTTTGTCGCCGCTTCGGCCCGCACGCCGTCAAATCGCAACTGGATCGATAGCCAGGAATTGAAGCTCTTCGAGGAACTGGGGACGGGTCTGTGACCTGTCCTCGAAATGAAGCAACTTTACATGAAAATGAACATAAAATCCACAAAAATGAAAACTGTAATCATTTTTGGGTAGATTGATGGACAAAACGGGGTGTATAGTGGGCGGCATCTTTGGAAGGCTCCCGAAAGGAAAAACTGCCATGACAGCAATGCCCTCCCCTCGAGTCCGGCTGGCCGGCCTGGCCGCCGTGCTCTCGCTTGCATGCGCAACCGCTGCCCTCGCGCAAGTTGTGGTTGTGCCGCCGAACCCGCAGATCGGGTCCTCAGATCCAATAACGGCCGAGCCGCCGGTTTCGCGGCCGCACACGACGCCGTGCGTCGTGCAGCTTTTCAGCAACCTGGCCTTTGCCGACTTCAACCCGAAGAGCTTCAGCTACGCGCCGCCATCCGGCTGCCCGGGGCCGTGGTCCAAGGTGGTGTTCACGGCCGATATCACGGTCACGGCAGGGCGCCAGTTCGACCGCACCGCGGCGTTCTACCTGGGGCACGCAAACATCTATTACGGGACCACGGCCGAGCCGCGGAAGACGCTGAGCCCCTCGTGGCACGTTGAACGCGACGTGACCGACCTGAGCGCGATCTTCACGTCTCCGCAGACGGGCGAAGCGAACATTCAGAACTTCGTCGGCACGTCTGGAGGCGTGGTCTACAACGGGATCATCTACGCGAACGCAGCGCTCGAGTTCTATCCCGCGGACCACCATGACCATGCTCCAGTGACGCCGGATATCGTGGTTCCGGTGAATGGCGGCGGCGGCGATGCGGGCACACTCTTCACGACGACCGACCAGATTACCCAGACGCTGAACCTGCCGACGAACGTGGAGCGCGTGTATCTCGACGTGATTGCGCAGAGCCAGTCGAACGACGAGTTCTGGTACTTCTGCGTGCCGAACGACCAGACGGCGAACCTGGAGAGCTGCGGGAACACGGCGTTCCGCGAGACGGAGATCTGGATCGACGGGCAGCCTGCGGGCGTGGCGCCCGTGTATCCGTGGATCTATACAGGCGGTATCGACCCGTACCTGTGGGAGCCGATTCCGGGCGTGCAGACGCTGGACTTTGTTCCGTATCGCGTGGACCTGACGCCGTTCGCGGGAGTGCTGTCGGATGGCGGCACGCACACGGTGGCGGTAAGCGTGTACAACGCGAACAGCTACTTCCTGGCGACGGCGAATCTGCTCGTCTACCAGGATCACGGTGCGGCGAAGGTCACGGGAGGCGTGTTGCGCAATACGCTGAGCATGGCGCCGACACCGGTGGTCGACGAGGACATCACGACGGGCGCTGGTCCGACATACACGGGAACGGTGACGGTGAGCTCGAACCGCAGCTTCGAGATTTCGGGGTTCGTGAACACATCGCACGGGCGGGTGGAGACGACCGTGAACCAGACGGTCGATTTCATCAACAGGCAGCAGTTCGATGTGAACGCGAATACCGATATCCAGAATGCGCAACAGCTGACGACGCTGGATTCGCAGACCTTCATCCGGGGAGGGGCGGGGTCGGGAGTGGTGCAGCAGCACTTCTCGTATCCGCTGAACATTGATTTCGCATTCATCGTGAATGCG
This sequence comes from Occallatibacter sp., assembly GCA_035263625.1. Classification (GTDB taxonomy): domain Bacteria; phylum Acidobacteriota; class Terriglobia; order Terriglobales; family Acidobacteriaceae; genus Telmatobacter. Next base: position 61,944 of record DATFRB010000070.1, on the reverse strand, counting down.
GACGGGAGCTTCATGCAGACGACGACGAGCGACCAGAAGGACCTTGTCCGCGAAGTGAACAATGCGGGATGGGGCCCGGCGCACGTGAGCAACCTGGACAACGAGGTGCACGCGACGGACACGCTCAAGTGGGATACGAGCGGGAACTTCCTTGGGCCGATGGGAAGCATGACTACACAGACATACCGGCTGCAGACTTCAGGCGGGAATTGCTGGGACCGCACGATTACGGCAGCTGCGCAGGTGTTGACTTCGGTGACGGATGGGCCGGGGTGCAGCAACGGGCATCATTGATGCGATTGCAGGCGGGCGTCCTGTTCGACAGAGTACGAGCTTCGAACAGGACGCGCCTGGTTGTGTTGCCTTTCTCTCTTGCCTATTTTTCTGACGCTTCGGCTGCTCGTTGAAGCGAGCGCAGGCGTCATTCGCGTGAAAAACAAAGTGCGGTGATGAAGGCGCTGGAGAATCTCTGTGCGCGGGAGGCTCTCTGCGCCGGGAAGGACAGAAGGCTGATGGCCTCTTTTTCCTCGTGAATTCGCTTATTGGTGTACCGGTACTTCGCGATCGCGAGGCCGGAACAAATCCGAATCGGAGGAGAAGAGATGGCTGATCAAGCTTTAGTCAATGCAATCGAAGATTTCAAAGCTGCCCAGTTCAGTACGGCGGCTGTCGGCCTCGACCCTTGCCCGGTATACGCGAAGGTCAAGCCGATCATCACTGCATTACTTCCCTTTTTGAAGCTGATTCCCGTGTACGGGGGGACGATTGTCGAGGCGCTTACGCTTCTGATGGCAGCACTGGACAAACTGTGCCCGGCGCCTGCCGCAGCGCGCGCGTGAGCGCGTGAGATCTGCGCGGCGGCGAGCAATCGCGGGCGGAGTTCTGCCAACTCCAAATCTGTAACGAAGTCACATGAAGGCGGTGCCGGCTGCAACATGGTTAGCCCAGTTGCCGCACCGCCATCTTCACGCCGCGAGCCGGCCCCGACGGAGACTCCGGCCGGGGGACAGCTTGGCATAACTGACATCACTCTGTGTTGTCCAGAGGAAGGAAGAAGAAATGAGCGCGAGAAAGTTTTATCAGGACAGCGTGGTTCCGCTGCCCCCGCACTCCGGCGTGACGCCGAGCGGGTTGAATGTGAATGCTTTGGCCCCTGAGCACCCGGACGAGCTGATGGACGTGCATTTTTCCTTTCCTATCGCAAAGAATATGCAGTCCCAGCTCGAAGATGCGGTCGCCAAGGGTGAAGTGGTTCCTCCTGAGCAGCTCAAAAAAATGTATATTGCAACTCCGGCTGCCAAGGAGAAAGTTGCGTCGTGGCTGAAGGCGAACGGCTACGAGATCGACCGTACGTCGCGGGACGGCATCTACACACGGGCGAAGGTCAGCCAGGTTGCCAAGAGCCTTGAAGTCAACATGGTCGCGGTAACGAAGGACGGCGTTACCTATCCCTCTGCCCAGAACGTGCCGAGCCTGCCTGAAGACATAGGCGAAGAGGTGCGGTCGATCAACGGGCTGCAGCCTTTCCGCCAGGCAAACAAACACCTCATCCGGTTCCATGTTGCGGACGGCAACCGGACGAATGGCCCCGGTGCCCCGGCCACCAATATTGCAAACGCCCCGCCGTACCTGGTGTCGGAGATTGTGAAGGCCTATAACGCCGCGGTCGGGGATGGGGACGGCCAGACGATTGCGATCCTGATCGACACGTTTCCGAACGACAATGACCTCACTGCGTTCTGGGCAAAAAACGGATTGCCGGTCACGCTGGCACAGATCACGAAGATCAATGTGGGCGGCGGCACGCTGCCGGCGCCAACGGGCGAGGAAACTCTCGACGCCTCCTGGACCAGCGGAGTGGCGCCCAAAGCTCAGATCCGAATTTACGCGAGCGGAGCGCTGACGTTTGTCGCCCTGGACAAGGCGCTCGACCAGATCATCGACGACCTTGCCAACCAGCCGGGCATGAGGCAGCTGTCGATCAGCCTGGGATTGGGCGAGACATTCATGTCCCCGGCTGAAGTGAGCGCAGAACACACGAAGTTCCTGCATCTGGCATCCGCGGGGGTGAATGTATTTGTCTCGAGCGGAGATGCCGGTTCGAATCCCGATAAAACGGGGCACAGCCAGACGGGGCCGCTGCAAGCGGAGTATGAAGCCTCCGATTCTGCGGTCATTGGGGTGGGCGGCACAACCCTCCGCCTCGATACTGCAGGAGCGATCGCGTCGGAGACGGGCTGGAGTGCGAGCGGCGGCGGTACGAGCCGCTTCTTCTCCCGCCCAGTATGGCAAACCGGAGCAGGCGTGCCGGCAGGCAGCCAGCGTGTTGTGCCGGATGTGTGTTCTGCTGCCGACCCGAATACCGGGGCCTTGCTGGTGTTTCAGGGCCGGACGATGGGCATTGGCGGCACGAGCTGGAGCGCACCCGTGTGGGCCGGGTTCTGCGCCCTGATCAACCAGGCTCGCGAAGGCGCGGGGAAGCCTCTGCTGGGATTTCTCAACCCTTCGCTCTACCGGTTGAACGGGACCCCGGCATTTCAGGACATTGCATCCGGCAGCAATGGCGCATTCAATTGCGGACCGGGGTACGACCAGGTCACCGGACTGGGATCGCCGAATGTGGAAGAGCTGATCGCCAGGCTTCCGTGAGGGCGGGTGTTGTCGCCATTCTTGCGCGCGTGAGCCGAGTCTCCGTTGATGGGTGGAGGGTCGTTCATCAGGAGTCCACTTGTACTGTTGGTGGACACCTGATGAGTATCTCCACGCGAATTCGGCGGCGAGGGTCTGGCGCGATTGAGCAGGATTTCAGGACTGCGGTTATTCCACAAGCGCCTCGCCATCGCATCACTTTTCTGATGGGCAAGAGACACCTACGCCTGATATGTTTCTTCCGCCTCCATCTCCAACCCAACTAGCACCACAGAAGTACCCGTCTGTCCTTTTTCTTCCTACTTCTGCGCATTAAGAGACGAAGTGACAAATTTTTGCCGCGAGAGGGTCCGAAATGAAGAGTCGATCTTTCTGCATCGAGCCGCTGGTTGCCATGCTTCGAGCAGTCGCTACTGTCTGCCTTGCAATCGCTTTTGCGTCCCCATGCTTTGGCCAAGGACTGTGCTACGCCGCTCCTGGAGCGACCAGCCTAAACGTCCCGTTAGTTGCAAATTCCATGGAGCCTAGTTGCGAGCCGCAACGCATCCGCGTTCCTGATCGCACCCAGGTCACTCTTAACATAGTCAACGTGAGTCCCACGGAATACTGCTCTCCGACGGCTCCAGCTCCGACGCCGACGACGGTCACGAACCCGATCGAATCCATCATCAACACGGTGAGCGGCCTGAAGTCGTTCAACTTGGTTACGGGGTCGGCCTTTAAGACCCAAATTCAAACGATCCCTGATCTCATCGAGCCTGACACGAGCCAGCCCCTCACAGAAGCGGAAAGGCACGCTCCAAAGGATCCGATCGCCAGACTGTTCCACGAACTGGCGGAGAAGGTGCTTCCAACGGCACAAGCGATCGCAACGAAACAATCCATCTGGCAGAAGTCTTACCAAGCGGATCTCAAGACGCTGCAGGATTATCAGACCGCAAACTACAGGGGACAGGCGTGGAAACAATTTGACCCCCTCGTAGATAACAATCTGGACACGGTCCGAACGCACATCACATTCCCCCCGATCACAGACGACGCGACGGACCCGAAGAACCCTCCCAGTGAGATGGATTATGTCCCCTTGCAGGCGCTCATCGACCAGCTGAAGGACCTTCAGCCGCAGCTGATCGCCGCCTGTACCGCCGCCCCTACCGGCAAAAAGAAATGTTCCCCCGAAATTCTGGCCTCGACTTCGGCAGTGATTGAGAAGGCAAATTCCTACCTGACTGTGGCCGGCGGCAATTTGAAGACCCTGCAAGCAGCCCAAGCAGGCATCGTGACCGCCTATTACGCTCTTCTGGCTCAGAAACATCAATTCGACTTGCACAAGACCGCCAACGTCTTCCAGGAGACACCGGCAGACCCCAAAACGCACCTGACCTCCTTGATGCAGGTCATGCCGCTCGGAACGAATTACGCAGCCACCTCTCCCGGAACGGTAAGTTGCGCAACGACGGCGACCCCATCGGTCGCGACCACCGACGCGATCAACGTCTCGATCCTCTACCAGAATGTCCCGACACTCACCGCATCCGCCGGCATTCTGGTGAGTCTTATTCAGCAGAACCAATATGGGATTGTTCAGCAGATAACCCCCGCGACAGCCACAACGCCGGCGACGGCCTACAGCGCGATCGGTCTCACCAGTTCGGCGCGTGCGGGTGTCGTTCCGATGGCGTTCTTCAACTTTCGATTTGGGCAGCCTAAACTAACGACATGGTGGCACGAGCCCAATAACGAACTGGTCATCACCCATAATGCGAGTGCGGGATTAGGAATCAACTCAAATTCCGGGACGAATCAGGCCGAGTTTTTCGGGGGCTACGCCATCGGGTTCAGCCGTATCCTGATTCATGGCGGCCTGGATTACGGACGTTCGCAACAGCTGGCGCCGGGGTTCAGCACAGGCGCGCTCCCGACCGGCTTCACCGGCACGAGCGTTCCAGTCGTATGGAATTATCACCCACAAATCTCGATCGGGTTTAGCGTGCGCGTTGCTCCATTTTGAGACGCCTGCGCTAATCGTTCGATATGCCGGAACTCGGGCTGATTGTTCCCGTACTTCGGGTTCCTCATCCAGGACATGACGTCCGAAGCCTAGATGTCGAGGTTCTTTACGTCGAGGGCGTTGTCTTCTATGAACTTCCTTCGCGCCTCTACGTCTTCGCCCATCAGGGTGGTGAAGATGGTTTCGGTTTCGGCGATGTCCTCTAACTTTACGGAGAGGAGGGTGCGGTGTTCGGGATCCATGGTGGTCTCCCAGAGCTGCGATGCGGTCATCTCGCCGAGGCCCTTGTAGCGCTGCACCTGGTAGTCTTTTTTGCCCTGCTCGACGATGTAGGTGAAGAGCTCGCGCGCGGTGGCTTTCTCGACGGGCTCGCGGGGGATGCGGGAGGCGCGGGCGCCCTTTTCTGCGCGCGTCTCCACGCTGCCGGGTGAGGGAGCGCCTTCAGCATCGGGCTCTTCCTCTTCGGCGGAGGGCTCGGAGGGCGTTGCGGATTTCGAGACGAACTCGATGAGGAACGGCGGCTCGAGGTACTCCTTGATCGCCACGTACTTCGACATCATCTGGCGGAACTCCGGGCTCGAGGCAAGGTTCCAGTCGATGCAGCGCGAGGCGCCCTGGGAGTCAGTGAAGCAGAGGGACCAGGTGTGGTGCTCCTCGTCCTGAACGGGCGTGTGGAGCTTGATTTCGAATTCGTCGGCGACTGACTTGAGCTGCTTGTGGAGAGCGGCGATCTTGTCGGGCAGGTCTCCGTTGTGCGGCGAGGTGAAGTCGGCGCGATGGGTGAGCTCGGCGCGGGCGAGCAGCTCGGTGAGCTTCTCGTTGCGGATGCGCTTGTCTACTTTTTCGACGAGGGCGAGGTATTCGCCGAGGGTGCTCATGAAGCGGACGCGGTCTGCGCCCTCGATCTTCTGCGCGTTCTCGCCGTGGCGGATGATGGTGCCTTCGGAGGCGCGCTTGACCATGACCTTGACGAACTCGCGATCGTCCTTGATGTACTGCTCGAAGCGGCCCTTCTTGATCTTGTAGAGAGGCGGCTGCGCGATGTAGACGTTGTCGCGCTTGATGAGGTCCGTCATGTGGCGGAAGAAGAAGGTGAGCAGAAGAGTGCGGATGTGCGAGCCGTCTACGTCGGCGTCGGTCATGAGGATGATCTTGCCGTAGCGGAGCTTGGCGGGGTCGAAGTCGTCCTTGCCGATGCCGGTGCCGAGGGCGGTGATCATGGCGCGGATCTCCTCGTGGCCGAGCATCTTGTCGTAGCGCGCCTTTTCGACGTTGAGGATCTTGCCCTTGAGCGGGAGGATGGCCTGGAAGCGGCGGTCGCGTCCCTGCTTGGCGGTTCCGCCAGCGGACTCGCCCTCGACGAGGTAGAGCTCGCAGCGGTCGGGATTGCGCTCGGAGCAGTCGGCGAGCTTGCCGGGAAGGCCGCCGCCGTCGAGCGCGCCCTTGCGGCGTGTGAGGTCGCGGGCCTTGCGGGCGGCCTCGCGGGCGCGGGCGGCCTCAATGGCCTTGTTGATGATGCGCTTGGCGACGGGCGGGTTCTGCTCGAGGAACATGCCGAGGCGCTCGTTGACGAATGCCTGGACGGTGCCGGCGATGTCGGAGTTGAGCTTGCCCTTGGTCTGGCCTTCGAACTGCGGCTGGGAGAGCTTGACGCTGACGACGGCGACGAGGCCCTCGCGGACGTCGTCGCCCGAGAGGTTCTCCTTCATGTCTTTGAAGAGGCCGAGTTGCTGCCCGATGTAGTTGATGGTGCGGGTGAGCGCGGTGCGGAAGCCGGAGAGATGCGAGCCGCCGTCAACGGTGTTGATGTTGTTGGCGAAGCTGAAGATCGTGTCCACGTAGTTGTCGTTGTATTGCAGCGCGATCTCGATCTCGACGCCGTCGCGCGAGGCTTCCATCATGATGGGCTTTTCGTGGAGCACCTGCTTGCCGCGGTTGAGGTGTTTGACGAACTCGGCAATGCCGCCTGCGTACTTGAACTCTGCGCGCTTGGCTTCGCCGGTCTTGGCGTCGGCGGTGCGCTCGTCGGTGAGCGAGATCTCAAGGCCCTTGTTGAGGAAGGCCAGCTCGCGGAGGCGCTGGGCGAGAGTGTCGTAGTTGTACTCGGTGGTGGCGAAGATGGACTTGTCGGGAAGGAAGTGGACCTTGGTACCGCGCTTCTTGCTCACGCCAGTCTGACGGAGAACGCCCTCTGGCTGGCCGCGTTTGAAGTCCATCTCCCAGGTGTGGCCGTCGCGCCAGATCTCGACGTTGAAGTCCTCCGAAAGGGCGTTGACGCAGCTTACGCCGACGCCGTGGAGGCCTCCGGAGACCTTGTAGGTGGAGGAGTCGAATTTGCCGCCGGCGTGGAGCTTGGTGAGGACGACCTGGACGGCGGGCATCTGCGTGCCGTCGGGGAGGGTCTTCATGTCGACGGGAATGCCGCGGCCGTCGTCGATGACGGTGATGGAGTTGTCGACGTGGATGATGACGTCGATCTTTTTGGCGAATCCGGCGAGGGCCTCGTCGACGGAGTTGTCGACGACCTCGTAGACGAGGTGGTGCAGGCCCATGTCGCCCGTGGAACCGATGTACATGGCGGGGCGGAGGCGGACGGCTTCGAGGCCCTCCAAAACCTTGATGTTTTCGCTGGTGTAGCTGCCGTCGGTACCTAGCTCGTCGGGGAGAGAAATGCGTTCAGTCGCCATAGAGTTCCAATTTGGCACCCGCGCCGTGCTCCCGGCAGTTTTGCGCTCTGTTCCGGGGGACCCGGCGGGGCGGGTTCTCCGCGATTAAGCGCTTGAAAAATCGGGGGCTTCGGGGCGTTCTTGCCTGTAACTATTTTAGCACGTGAGGGGGTGGAAAACCGGGCCGGTGGGGAGGGGTAGCCGAGGGGTGGCGGCGTGGGAAATTCCCGATCTGGAGTGACGTTAGTAATCATAGACATGAGTTATTCACCGAAATAACTGCAAAAACATCGAGTTGCATACAACTTCCGCGCTATATTTCAGTGTGACTAGGTGTGACCTCAGTCTTCAAAAAAAACTTCTTAAGGGGTAACCAATTATGAAACTCACTGTTCGTCTTTTCGCCTTTTCTCTCGTCATCGCCGGCGTTGCTGCAGCCTCCATTGGATCGTCTTCGTCCCGCGTCTTTGCGAGCCACCAGTCGGCCACGGCTGGAGTGCCGATACCTACCTGCACTCCGGGATTCCCCACCTGCACGGGTACAGGCCGATCGGGAGATGTTCGATAACGGCACTCGTAATGGCCCGAAAGTGCTAGAGGCATAAGCATTTTTCATTGGAGCGCATGGGAGAACGGCGCTATTCTGGGAGCACCCTCAGATTGGCGGACGGCCTCCTATGTCTTCACATCTCGCAATGTCAATGATGACCGCGGGCGAATTCGCACTTTCAGCCCTGCTGGCATTTCTCTTCTTCAAGAAGGGCATGCAACATCGCTTTCCGAGCATGGGCGCCTACCTGGCGTTGCGCGCTATTTCGACGCCGGTGTTCTGGTGTCTGTGGAATGCGAACTCGGTGGTGAAGTCGCAGTGGTGGATGATTTCGTACTGGTACCTGTTCTGGGCGGTCTACGTCGCCAGCGCGGTGCTGCTGTTCTTCGTCTGCATGGAAGTGTTCCGGTCGGCGCTTACATCGTTCTCGGGGCTGACACGGTTCGGACTGGTGATCTTTCGCTGGGCGGCGCTTGCGTCCGTGATCGTTGCCGTATCGACTGTGTCGTTCGCTCACCGCGGACTGCTGGTCATTCCGGATATCGCTTTCTCGCTGATGCGGTCGGTGAGCATCCTCGAGCTCTGCCTGCTCGGTTTCCTGTGCCTGAGCATGAATGCCTTGCAGGTGTCGGCGCGCGATGGCGCGTTCGGCATCGCGCTGGGATTCGGCATGATGGCGTCAAATGACCTGGTGGTTTCGCTGTTCATCAACCACAGCACTCCGATGACTGCTCCGGTGGAGTTCGTCTACGAGTCGATCCAGCTGCTGGCGCTGGGAGTTTGGGTGACCTATTGCGCGCTGCCGGAACAGGCTCGCAAGCCCGTGGTGGTGGCAGCAAACTCCACCATCTACCGCTGGAACGAAATCGCTTCGGCGCTGGGGCACAAGGGCACCAACGTTGCGGTCCCGGCGACAGGCAACGGCTTCTTCCTGAGCGACGTCGAAAAGGTTGTCGACAAGGTTCTGACGCGGAACCTGCGCGAGGGCGAATCGAGTTCGTAGATTGCGCAGTAATGGAGATGACGAAGGCCGCGGCGCTGACCGCGGCCTTCTTCTTTTTCGGAGCATCGGCGGAGTTCACGGATGTTGCGGAGAACGCGTGAAGGGCCAGCCTCTACGAGGCGACGCAATCAGAATGTTTCGCGCTAAACTTCGTGCCTCTAAACTTCGTGCCTGGTGAAGATGTCGTCTTTCTCGCGGCAAGGGCAGCGCGAGCAACCCAGACAACAAATCAGCAGCACCGCAACGCCTGCAGTTACCACGAGGGCCAGGAGGCTCCCGCTCGTCATTAACCATTGCATCAATGTATGCATAATCCGGACCCGTTCCTGCTCACTCCCATCAAGTACGATGCGATGGCTGCGGCACGCGCTGTTTCGTTCGCGGACCGCGAACACCCGAAGGATGAATGCAGAAAGTGTACCATCGGCAAAACGTAACTGGTATACCAGGATTTCATTGCATCACAGCAAAGAAAAGGCGAAAATCGTCACCAGATGGATGACGTCCCCAATCCGCCTTCTCCTGAATCCCTAGACGGGTGGGAAGACCACTTTGTTGCACGCGAAAGTGTCGCCCGGGGGGCGGGGATACCAGCGGGTCCGCACGTCAACTGGCTCTTCGTGGACCTGAATTCCTACTTTGCGTCGGTGGAGCAGCAGGACAGGCCGGAGCTCCGCGGCAAGCCGGTAGGGGTGGTCCCGGTGATCACGGACACGACGGTGTGCATTGCGGCAAGCTATGAGGCCAAGGCATTCGGGGTGAGGACGGGGACGGTGGTGGCCGAGGCCAAGCGCATGTGCCCGGAGATCATCCTGGTGGAAGGGCGGCACGAGCTCTACACCGAGTACCACCACCGCATTGTTGAAGCGGTTGAAGAGTGCCTTCCGGTGACGGCGGTCTGTTCAATCGACGAGATGGCCTGCAGACTGATGGGGCGCGAGCGGCCGCTGCTTGCGGCGCTCGAACTTGGGCGGAAGGTCAAGCGCACGATCGGAGAGAGGGCCGGGGAGTGGATGCGGAGTTCTGTGGGGCTGGCGACGAACCGCTATCTCGCCAAAGTTGCGAGCGACATGGAGAAGCCGAACGGCCTGGTGGCGCTGACGCTGGACATACTGCCGGAGGCGCTGCGCGGCCTGACGCTGCGCGATCTGCCCGGCATCGGCGCGAAGACCGAGAAGCGCCTGAACGAGCGCGGACTTTCCACGATGGAGCAACTGCTTGCGCTCGAGTGCGAACAGATGGGCCAGTTGTGGGGCTCGGTTTGGGGCGAGCGATTGTGGCACTGGTTGCGAGGGGAAGATTTCGAGATGTCGGAGACGGACCATCTCAAGTCGATCAGCCACCAGCATGTGCTGTCGCCGGAGATGCGGACGAAGGAGAAGGCGTGGGCGGTGGCACACAAGCTTCTGCATAAGGCGGCGATGCGGCTGCGAGCTGGAGGGCTGTGGGCTTCGAGCATCGGGCTGGCGGTGGGGTTCGGAGTGCCGAGGACGAATGGAATGCAGACGCCGGTGAGCAGCTTCGGCGTGCCGACGAAGGGCTGGCACGGCGAGGTGAAGCTCTCGGAGTGCCAGGACAATCAGACGCTGATTGCGGGTCTCAAGCACTTGTGGGAGCGCCAGCCGAAGGGGGCCGAGTATGAGCACCCATTCTTCATCGGTGTGATGCTCGGGGGACTGGTGCCCACGCGGCTGCACACGATGAGCCTGTTTGACGCGCTCGACGTGGAACAGAGCCGTGCGAAGCTGCTTGCCGCGATGGATGGGATCAATCAGAAATACGGCATGTCCACGCTCGCGCCGGCGACAATGCTGACGGCGTATAAGGCGGCGCCGACGCGGATCGCGTTCCATAGTATTCCGGATTTGTTCTGAGTCGCGGCTGAATTGTCTGCGCGGGAGGTGCGCCACGGGCAGTCTTGTTCAGTGCGTCAAATTTGGAGGCCGCGTGCTCCAACAGCAGATTCCCTGCGGGAAAGACAGAAAGAAAAGCAGAGGCGGTGCTGGAGGATTATTGCCAGGCGCCGGCGCCCACGAAGCTGGCCCAGTACCAGGGGTGCGTGCTCTTGCCTTCGGCGCGGCGGCGCTCGAGGACGGTGCGCGAGGCGCTCCAGATGGAGTCGGCGGTGCTTTCGTGACGGGCGAAGCGGTCGGCGTAGAGAATGCGCATGAAGGCGTGGGCGACGGCATCGTCGACGGGCCAGAGGGCCATGACGACGCTGCGCGCGCCGGCTACGCGGAAGGACCGCTGAAGACCGAGGACTCCTTCGCCATCCTGCAGCTCGCCGTAGCCGCTGTTGCAGGTAGAGAGCACGGCCCAGTCCACGCCGCGCAGGTCGAGCGAGGCGATCTGCTGCGCGGTGAGGACGGAGGTTTCGCGGGACTTGTTGGCGCCGGCGAATACGAGGCCGGAGTGGAGCAAGGGGTTGCCGTTGCCGCAGGACTTGTCGAGGACGAAGGCGTGGGTGGCGATGTGCAGCACGCGCGATTGCGAAGCCTCTTCAATGAACTCCGCGCGCGTGGCCTCGTCCCCGGTGAGAAGGCGCGCGTGCTCGCCGGTGTTCCAGCGTTCCCACGTGGCGGAGATGTCTTTGACCTCGGCGAGCGAGGAAGGCAATTCCGGAAATTGCATTTTGTTGAACGCGGCGCACGTGACGCCGCCGTCGCGCAGTCTATTGGATGAAACATCGACGGCGGCCTGTTCGAATGTCGGGTCGCCGATCGCGAGGAGGCCAACCTTCTTCTCAACGTCGGGGCTCGGGAGCAGGTCGCGTTCGCTTGAGAGGATGTGCACGACCTGGGGATGGTCGACGAGGTAGCCCTTGCCGGATGGCAGCGCGGTGAACGGAACGAGGTTGAGCACGCCGTCGGGGACAACGAAGACGCGATGAGCGGGGCCGATTTCCTTGAGCAGCGGATCCCAGATGGCCTTGCGCAGTTGCTCGCCGGCCGCGCGGTATTGTCGCTCGTTCCACGTGGAGTTGAAGCCGCCGCCGTGGGCTTCGGCTTCGGCGGAATCGCGCATGCGCTTGACGAGCGCCTGGATATCCGCGGAGCGGCCGAGTTGAAAGCTCGAGATGGGGCGGCCGTCGGGATGCATGACGAATGCCGCGTACCAGGAGGAGCTTCCGTCGCTGAACTTGCCTGGGGGCGAGGGAATCCTTTCGTAGTTCAGGTAGGAGATGAGAACCGCGTCGGTGGGAAGGTGCGCGCGCAGGTCGGCGAGGTCGCTGGACCGCTCGCGCTCATCGGTGCGGAACTGGGCGCTGCGCTCCGCGAGCTCCCGCTCAAGCTTTTCCATCTTGGCGGTGGCCTCGTCGAGCGCTTCAGGAGTCTTGTTTGGGGAGCCCTGCAGGCTCATGACGGCCTGGCGGTCCTGGGCCAGTTCCTTTTCTAGCGCTGACACTGCCGGGTCGGGCTTGCGGTTCAATCCGGCGGCGCGCATGGCCATCTCTTCGGCGACGAGGGCGCGGGAGCGGACGACTTCCTGGTAGACGGCGGACGGGTCGAGCTCGGGATGCTCCAGAGCTACGGTCACGGCGGCTCCCAGCGAGGGCATACTGGTTCCGGCCACTGCCAGGGCTTGCCGCTCCGGCATCAGGCGGATCACGAGGCTGACGTATTCACGTTTGGCGGCGTGAGCCTTCAGCGCCCAGTCTATCGACTCTTTGTCCCGGCCGAGAAAGTGTAGGGCCTCGGCGTAACGGAAATCGAGATTCGCCGTTCGCGAGTGCGCCGGGCCGAATCGCCGCACGTACAGGTCGTGCGCGTGAGCGTACTGCTTGTAGGCCTCCGCGAAATTCCCCAGATACATGTCTGCAAGTGACAGGTTGGCGATCATCGTCGCCCGCCTGAGATCGTCCGACCCATTCTGCTGCGTGTCAATCTGGATGGCCTTCAGCAGGTGCTCGCGCGATTTGTCGTATTGCTTCATCGCGCTGAAGTAGAGATACGCCGTGTTCTCTACCGAAACCCAGTTGGGATCATCGAGCCTGGCCTGCCTTGACTCGAGTTCGAGCAGTTCCGAAATCACACTACCCATCGTGACGAAGTCATTTTTTAAGTACAGCGCGTTTGCAAGCGAATTTAGCGCGGATGCCACCAAGGCTGGCTTCTGGTCAGGCTTCGCGCGCACCGCGTCTACTAACGTTCGTGCCGCGCGCACTGCGCAATCCAGATCGTGCTGGCTCCAGCAGACGGTGCTCAGCGCGGAGACCTCATTGGCGAACTCGTCCATCGGTGCGGCGGTGCGCTGCCCGATGGCGACGGCCTGCTCGGCCAGCGGCCGCGCCAGGTCCGGCCGATCCAGCTCCGACTCTACGCGCGCTTCCACCGCCAGCGTGTATGCATACAGCGACGATTCTCTTCCCTTGACCTTCTCCGCCATGGCGACGGCTCGCCGGGCGTCGTCAAGAGTCTTATCCGTCGCCTTCTGGTAAGCCGCATCGAGTAGGGCGACGCTGGCGAGGTCCTTTGCCACTACTTCCGTGTCGCCCGGGTGCTCCGTTTCGTCGTGCTGGAGAATGGCGCGCGCCTCGTCGGCGTTCTTCGGAGCTGGTTGGTCCTGAACGGGTTTCTGACCGGGAGAGGTGGCCACAGCATCGGGCCCTTGCGATCCGCTAGGCATGGCGGCGGGCGAGGTCTGCTGCGCTGAACACTGCGCGGCAAGCAATGCGCCGAACAGCGCGATCATCGATGACCGCGCACACGTCAAGCGAATCTTGCCTTTCGTTTCTCGGCGCACGAACGGGCCCTGTCGCGAGGCGGTACTCACCAGTGTCTCCAATATGCAGTGGCCGATGGTGCCCCGTTTGTGACACGGCCACCGAAAATCCGGATTTTCAGGAAGGGCGGCATAGCCGCGTGTCTCCGCGTCCAGTCTAGCCCGTTCGCTTTCTGACTCCCCGAAGCATCCAAACTTCTTCCGCGTGGACAATCGGCTGGGCCGAGTTCTGCGTGTATGTCGGGAGATTCTTCTTGACAGTCATCGTAGCCTGGTGTGTATTGAGCCAAGGTGACCCATGAAAGAATCCAACGAGATCGAAATTACTGAGATCACTGAAGTCATTGTCGAAGTCGAGGAAACGAGTGCTCCCCCCCAGCCTGAGCTCGAAATGGAGGCTGCCTCGGCCCCTGCCCCAGTGCCGCCTTCTCCGCAGGGTGACGGCGGTTAGCGCGACAGTGGTGGCCCCTAACTCGTTTGCGCGACCATAGACTGCTTTGACCAATCTTTGATCTTTCCCTTTCAGCAATGACCTCGAGGTCCGCCTAAGTGCGATTCGGCGGTTTCCCATGTGAATCGCCCGAAGTGGACAAGGTCGCGGATAGTGCGCGTGTGTTCCGTATCTTCTTTTCGATTTCTCGGGATCTTAGCGCAGCGGTATCTCTGCTATATCCCTGCGGGCTTATTGCCGGGACATCGCGCCAGCAGATTCCCTGCCGCGAATGACAGAAAGAAAGGCGAGAGCACCGAGGTACAGCTGCGCCGGTTTTGCTAATACTTGTCGCTAGATGTCGTGGCTTTGTCGGTCGGCATTGAAGTCGCCGGCACTTTGCCTGTTTCCCTGATGGCTTCGGCTACGAGTGCGCGGGCGCGGGTCATGGCGTCGATGCGGATTTGTTTTTCGGTGTCCATGTTGGCGGGGCGCTGGGCGGGGTTCATGTGGATCGCGTAGTCGTCTACGCGCTGCTGGAAGTCTTTGCCGATGACTTCTATCGCGGCCTGCGCTTTTGGAAGGGTGTCGTGGAAGTGAGTCAGCTCTTCCGTGGCGCGCTCGGGGTGATAACCGAGGCGGTCGCCCGATTGCATGGCGTCGATGAGGTCGTCGGGCGGGCGGGAGACGGGGTCTGTCTTCTGCATCGCGTCGTATGCGCCGCGGAGGCGCGCCATGGCTCCGGCATAGCCGTCGAGGTTGCTGCGGTGGGCGAGCGAACCCTGCGCGCGGTGGACTTCGATGATGACGCGCGATTCGACGCTGAAGGACGGCACGGGAATGATGGTGGTCAGCGTGTTGCCTTCGTAGCTCCAGCCGCCTTTGCCTGTGGGGCCGGCGCGCTTGACGGGGGCCCCGTTCACGGTGATGCGCTCGGGCGGCCAGTCGGCCGGAAGACGCAGCTCGTAGCTGCGCGTCCTCATCATGCCGGGAAAGCTGCCTTCGACAGGGCCGATCTCGACGCGGAGCGTGTCGTCCTTTTGGGAGGCCTTGATGGGCGTGCGCGCGTAGACGCCGCGCTGATATTCGACCGAGACGCCTGAGTCCTCGTAGACGGAGTAGGTGTTGTTTGCTCCTGAGGGCATGGGCCAGACGTTGACGATAAGCGGGTCTACGGGCTTTTCGCCGGTGGATCGCATGGGCGGCTGCATGGGGATGATGGCGCCGGCCTTGAGATAGACCGGAACCTCGTCGATGGAGAAGCTGCGCTTGTGGGCCGTGCCGCCGGCGAAGTCCTTGCCGGTGGGCCACTCGATCCACTCGCCGGGGGGCAGCCAGACATCTTCGGCGGCGAGGCCGGTGAGCTTGTCTGCGGGGGCGACGACGGGCGCGACGATCACCTGGTCGCCGAAGAAGTATTCGCCCTTGCTGGAGTAGGCGCCGGGTGAGTCGGGCCAATCGTAGTAGAGCGGGTGGAAGAAGGCTACTCCGGTGTCGTAGGTGCGCCGCGCTTCAGTGTACATGTACGGCTGTAGAGCGTAGCGGAGCTGGAATGTGTCGCGGAGGATGTTGGAGTAAGGCTCGGGGTAGGCCCAGATGCGGCGCTCGGACGCGGGGTTCTTGGTGGTGTGGGTGCGGAGGATGGGGCTGAAGGCGCCGAACTGGACCCAGCGCGTGAAGAGCTCGGGATCGACCGCGCCGGGCATGTGGCCGCCGATGTCGTGGCTCCAGTAGGCGTAACCCACGTTGGCGGCGGTGGCGGTGAACCAGGGCTGGAAGGCGAGCGAGGGCCAGACGGAGACGGTGTCGCCGGAGAAGCCGATCTGGTAGCGGTGATTGCCCAGGCCGCCCCAGCGGTGGAAGAGCAGCGGGCGGTTGCCCTCGCGCTGCTGATCGGTGAAGTGGACGTAGTTGAGCCACCAGGTGGGGTTCACGCCGGGCATGCTGGTGGTCTTTTCCTGCTGCCAGTCGAGCCACCAGAAGTCGATGCCTTGTTTCTCGAGCGGGTGGAGGACGAGGTTGAAGTAGTTGGTCACGTATTTCTTGCTGGTGATGTCGAAGGGAACGTATTGCCTGGTCGCGGGATCGATGCCCATGGCGCGGGCCATCGCAGCGTATTGGTCTTCCCAGGGCTGGATGCCAGAGGCGGGATGGAGGTTGAGGCTGGTCTTGAGCCTGTCGGCGTGGAGTTTTGCGAGGAAGGCGTCGGGGTCGGGGAAGAGCAGCTTGTTCCAGGTGTAGCCGGTCCAGCCGAGGCGCTGGCCGGACTTGTCGGTTTCGCCGCGGGCCTTGAGCTGGTCGATGTTGATGTGCCAGTCCATGTCGATGACGAAGACGTCGAGGGGGACGTCGTTTTCATGAAAGCCGCGGACGATCTGCTCGATCTCCTGGTCGGAGTAGGCCCAGTAGCGCGACCACCACGCGCCGAATGCGAACCGCGGGGGAAGGGGGATGCGGCCGGCGACCTTGACGTAATCGCCGAGGGCTTTCTTGTAGTCGTGGCCATAGCCGAAGAAGTACCAGTCCTGGCGGTCGCCGGGCGGGCGCTCGATGGCCCAGGGCCAGGGGCTTTTTTCGCCTTCTTTGAAGCTGAAGTCGGCGGAGTCGAAGAGCGGGCGGGATGAGTCGTCGACGAGAGCCCAGCCGGCGCGGGAGATAAGGCCCTGCTCGATGGGCTCGCGGGTCTTGTCGCCGACGGCGCCGTCGAGGGTGCGGGTGGTGCCGAGGAGGTTCTGGTCGTCGGCCATGCCGGGACGCCAGATGGCGAGCTTGTCTCCGAACTCGAGATTGATGACGAGGTTTTCGGAGGTGAAGCGGCCGTCGGGATTGGGGGATGGGCTGGAAATCGATGCGGCGCCGGGCGTGTAGACAAGGGTAAGCGCGTTGGTCTTGATGGTCACCTTGCTTTTGTCGTCGGCGATGACGTGCTGGAAGCGCGGGACGGGCAGGCGGCGATTGATGAACACGAAGCTGGCGTGATCTTCGAAGCGGCCGTCGGCGGACCATTCCATGCGAATGAGCTGGGGGGTGAGCACGGTGAAACGTGCGTGGCCGAGCGTGACTACGGCGCGCGGATCGGCTACAGGCTCGGTTGGATCATCTGCTGGAGCGGGCGGGGCGGCGGGGTCGGAGGCTAACGCGGCGTGTGGCGCTTCGACGGGATCGAGGAGCTGGCCGGGGGTCTGCGCCGGGAGGTTTGCGAATCCTGCCGTGAGCAGGGCAAGTGCGGCAACGTGAAGCAGGGGAGTGCGCACAGGAGATCTCCTCATGCGGTTGGTACGTCGGAAGGCTATCACCGATGCCCGAGGAGGCGCAGAGCGGGGTGGTAGAATCGGCGCGTTGTGCGGCATGGCATGGAGGAATTGCGATGAGGGCGGACCGTTGGCTGATCCTGGCTGCGCTGTTCCTGGGAGGCGGCCTGTGGGTGCTGCTTCACTACTGCCATGGGACGGCGGGATTCAACTTTGCGTTGCCCATCTCGGGCACGAGCCTCTCGGTGGACATCAAGACGATGGGCGCGCCTGCGCTGATCGGGCTGCCGCTGTTTGTCGTCGGTGTGGTGCTGTTCGTGGTGGCGATTGTGTCGGCGGTGGTGGCGCAGTTCCGGCGGCCGCCGGTGATGAAGCTGTCGAACGCGCCGGACGTGACGAAGACACAGGCGAACTAGAGGCCGCTCCTCTGGCACATCTGGCGCAGCCCCCGGAGCCGCAATCGCGGCGCGCCACGACGGGCCCGCGCCAAATGGCCGAACCGAACTTATAACTTAGACTCCAGTTTTTTTAATGTAACTCGACGCCGCGCCGAACCCCTTCGCGTAGTATTCTGGGTTCCCCTATCAGGCAATCACAGACTTAGGAGGCAGTTATGGCTGACTATTCGAGCTGGATGGGAGATGTGTTGCAAGACCACCCAGAATTCGGAGACATTCCAGTTACGCAAATGGCGCTGCCCGGCTCCCACGACTCCGGGACCTACACCATGGACACGCGAGCCCGGACGCAGAGTTTGACGATCGAGGAGCAGTTGAAGGCGGGACTTCGCTACTTCGATTTCCGGGCGACACTGAGCGGAGACAACTATTACATCCACCATGGCTTGCTCGAAAGCAAGACCACGTCGCTGGCGAAGCGGCCTATCCCTAAAAACCTGGACAGCGGCACGGAAATCTTTGCACAGATCCGGCGCTTCCTGAAGGCAAATCCAAAGGAGGTCGTGATTCTCAGGTTCGGCGATTACTGGGGCTATAAGAAAGATCAGGACTATATCGACTTCGTGGACCTGATACGGGCCTATTTCACCATTCCAGCGCCGTCGCAGTGCGCGCTGGTCAGGCTGGCGCATGGAACCAAACCCTACGTGAACCAGCAGACGTTGAAGACCCTGCTGCCGGTGGGTATGCGCGTCTTTGTTCTCTTCGAGGTCAAGAACGTGCCTCCGAACGAGAAGAAGATCTGGGACTATGTCTTCCATTGCCCGGTGAGCGGAGTAAGAGACACAGCGAGCGCGATGGTTCTATGGGACCCTTACTGGGAAGATGCGGAGAAGTGGCTGGCGGACGACGATGCGAAGAATGTGAAGGACCATTGGTTTCCCTGGCACGAGAAGAATCTAAAGAGCTGGAACAGGGACGGATTCTTTGTGCTGCAGAGCCAGATGCAGGTGTTGCATCCCACGAACAATGGCGCGCCGGGTTACTTCAACAAGGCGGAACGTTCAGCCAGGGCCACTTCCAAGCTTTATAAGTACCCAACCGGATTGCTGATTGCGAACAACGATCGAAACTCGAGTCAATACGTGGAGTGGCTGCAATCCGCGGCGCCGATGAATATTGTTACGTTCGACTGGGCGCAATACGGCTGGCTGGTGGATAAGATCGTCGCATACTACCGCGGGTGGAAGCTTGTGCCCAACTACGCGCAGTCCCAGGCGGCCGACTGGAAAAACAAGGTAAGCGAGGCGAAGAACGTGACCGCCGCGGAGGCAGCGCGCATCGCTAACGGAAATCCGCAGATCGGCTTTTTCTTCTTCGTCAAGGAGGGGCCGCTGGACCTGATTGGCAAAGGCAGGTTCGATACGGGCACCGCCGTCTTCTTCTCCGGTTCTCCGCAGCCGGGCACCGCCGAGGGATACGCGGATCTTTACGTGAAGAGGACTTAGGCCACTGGACCGGCGTGTCCTGCCAGCCCCAATGCCCGCGCGATCTCGAGCGCGGCGCGGGCGGGGGAGCAGGCGCTGGTGTCGATGGTGATCTTCGCGGCGGGAATTGCATAGTGCAGCGTGTTTGAGGCTAGAAGCTGATCGAAGAGCTCGGTTGAGGTGAGCTTGCCGAAGCGGTGGCGCGACGGATGGGCGAGTCGGGTGCGGAGTTCAGGAAGCGGGCAGGTGAGTTCTGCGAAATCGACCGTGCCGCCGGCGGATTCGATGGTCTTGATGAGTTCCGGGATGAACGTGGGGCGTACTGTCGCTTCGGGGGCGAAGGTGAAGATCATTCCCGGCAGGCCGGCGCGGGATGCCTGCTCGAAGACGGAGAGCCAGATCTTTTCGCGGAGCGCGACGAAGGGCTCGCTGCCGAACTCGAAGGTCGACGTCAACAGGTCCACGACGAGGTGGTTGTGGAAGAGCGGAAAGCCGGTGAGTTGCTTGAGCTCCTGCGCCACGGTGAGTTTGCCTGTGGCGGGCATGCCGTAGAGGAAGATCAGGCGCATGGGAGGAGCTCCGCTATGTTGATAAAGTTCGATCGATTCATCGGGCAGCTTGGTGAAGACTGCGGCCAGCATGGGTTAGTGGCGAGATCTTGAACTGACACAAGAGAGGAGCCCGAAAACATTTCTGCTGAATTTGTGCTACGAGCCATCTGAAAATAGGCTTTGGATATTTGGGCCTGCCGTCGTGGGTCTGCCCTTCAAAGACTTTGCTGCCAAAATACCTAATATGCAAAACGTGACCCATCCGCATTCAAACATCCAGTCGCCGCGCTCCGCTGGACCCATATAAGCGTCCAAAAAAATGAGCGCGACATAAAGCAATAAGCTCGTCGCGCACAAATAGAACCCAAGTCGCCTTCGATTCGTGCAAATGAAAAGCAATCCGACCGCGAGTGCTGCGGGCAGGATCAGAAGGAACCATCCGAGAGTGTTGTACCAAGATGGAGCGAATTGCTCGAAACCAATTGCGACTGCCGAGTATCCTTCGCAAAACAAGGCGAGAATCAGAAATGAATAGCAGAGTGCGTTGCGAACTCGAATTAGCCAACTCATCTTGCTCTGAGGGACCATCTTGCCCTTCCAAGAGGCTTGACGGAGATGTTACGCCACACGCGTCCGTTGCAGGCACGCCCAGTTACTGACAACTCCGCAACCACAATTCGATAGCAACCATCTATTTCTTCGTCTCTGCGGGCTTGGCGGATTCGGGCTTGGTGTACTTGTCCCACCAGGCTAGCCAGCGTTCGTAGCGATCTTTGATGTAGCTTGGGCGCGTGAAGCCGTGGAACTGGTTCGGATAGACGACTAACTCTGTTGGCACGCCGATGGATTTGAGGGCCTGGTACATCTGCTCGCCGCCGAGCAGGGGGACGTTCATGTCGCTGGTGCCGCCCATGAACATGGCGGGCGTGTGGACGCGCTTGTCGACTTCGAAGAACGGGTAGCTGATCTTGATGTAGGTCTGGAGGTCCTTCCACGGGGGGCCGATTTCGTTGTCGTATTGCAGGATGTACTGGTCGAAGCCGTAGAACGACATGGTGTTCGCGGTGCCCGCTCCGCTGATAGCGCACTTGAAGCGGTCGGTGGAGGCGATCATGTAGTCGGTGAGGATGCCGCCGTAGCTCCAGCCGGTGACGCACATGCGGTTGGGGTCGGCGACGCCCATGGAGACGGCCTTGTCGACGCCGGCCATGAGGTCTTCGACTTCAAGGTGTCCCCAGTCGCCGGCGATGGACTTGGCGTAGTCCTGGCCGCGGCCGGAGCCGCCACGGTAGTTCACGTTGAGCTCGGCGTAGCCCTTGGCGGCGAGCCACTGGCGCAGGAAGTCGAAGCTGTGCGCGTCCTGACCGTTGGGGCCGCCGTGGATGAAGAGGATCATGGGCGCGGGCGCCGATGCTCCGGCGGGCCTGGTAACGAGGGCGTGGACGTCGGTGCCGTCCTTGCTCTGGAACTCGATGTTCTGGGTCGGGACGAGATCGAGCTCGGCCATGAGCGCGTCGTTGTGGTGGGTGAGCTTGCGCAGCTTGTCGTTTTCTAGCGCGTAGATCTCGCCGGGATCGGAGTCGTCGGTGAAGAGCGCGGCGGTGTGGCCCTTCTCGGATTCCCAGGTCTGCACGACGCCCTGCTGGTCTTCAAGGCGCTGGTCGGCGGGGCCGTTCAAGTCGACGTTCGCGGGGTACTCGCTGCGATCGTCGTTGACGAGGTAGCTGAGCTTGCCGTCGGGTGTGAAGATGGGTTGGCTGACGGAGCGGTCGAGCTTATTTGCGGGATAGCTCACCTTGCCGTCGAGCGTGACGACGGCGGGCTTGTTCTGCGCGTACTCAAAAAGCTTCAAATCGAGGCCCTGGGTGTAGGCGATTGATTTCGAGTCGGGCGACCAGGCGAGGCGGCCACCGTCGGAACCGGTCCATGTGGTGAGCTTCTTCGCGGCTGAGCCGGGCTTAGCTGCGGCGAGGAAGACGTCGGTGTTGTTGGTGCGGTCGGGGTCGGGCTCGTGGTTCGAGACGAAGGCGATCCACTGGCCGTCGGGGGACCATGCGGCGTTCTCTTCGTTGACGTTCTTGTCGGTGGTGAGCTTTTCGTATTTCTTGGTGGCGATGTCGTAGATGTAGAGAGCGTCGTAGTCGTTGTCGTGGATGTAGCCGTGGACATCCTGCTTGAAGTGGTAGCGGTCGATGACTATTGGCTTGGGCGGCTCGGGCTTTTTGCCTTCTTCGGGCTCGGGCTCGTTTTTGGGATGGAGGGTGAGAAGCAGCTTCTTCGCGTCGGGCGACCACAGGTAGCCTTCGATGTCCTGGTCGGTGATGGCGGTGAGTTGCTGCGCTTCGCCGCCGCGGCGGTCCATGACCCAGACCTGGCTGCCCTTGGCGGGACCGGGGCGCGACGATGTGAAGCTGATGTACTTGCCGTCGGGCGAGAATCGCGGCGCCCCGGCGCCCTCCTTGTCGTATGTGAGCTGGAGGTCGGCGGAGCCGTCCCATTTTGCCATCCAGAGGTGGTTCTGGCCCTTGTCTTCCTTGGTGTCGACCTGGCTGACAGTGTATGCGATCCATTGGCCGTCGGGAGAGATGGCGGGGCCGCTGACGCGCTGGATGCGCGCGAGGTCATCGAGGGTGATGGCGCGCTTTTTGGGGGCGTCGGCGGCATTTGCGATTTGAAGGGCGGCACAGGCGAGGGCGAGAGGAAGGAGGGAATTCCGCAGCAGACGGGGCATGGGGGGAAGATTACCACTGCGGCGCGAACCGGTTCCCGGTTTTTTGAGCGATTCAGCGCAGGCGGGCTCTCAGCTCGGGCCGGACGAGGTAGAGGAAGAAGACCATGTTCAGCAGTCCCTGGGCGAGCGAGGGGAAATCGCGCTGTTGGGAAAAGCGCCACAGGAACATGCCGGCGATCAGGACCACGGCGGCGAGAGCGAGGACCCAGGCCCAGCGGAAGAGCAGGAGCAGTCCGGCGCCGGCAGCCATGAACACCACTGCGAAGAGAAGATAGACCGGGCGGAAGTGGGCGCTGACGACGCCGAGAACGATGGTTCCGGCGAGGATGAACATGTAGAGGCCGATGGCGGCGAGGCCGGGGGGCGGCCAGGCGCGCTGCGGCGCGGGAGGATTAGCGTCGATGTTTCTCTGTGCTTCGTTGGTCATAGGGTGTGGAGATAGGCCAGCAGGTCATTGAGCTGTTGGTCGTTGAGCTGCGTGGGAGGCATCATATTGCGGCCGCGAAGGATGACGTCGGTGAGGCGTTCTTCGGTGGGCGGCGCGCCGGACGGCATGGCCTTGACCTTGGTGATGGCCTGAAGGCCGGGGCCTTTGAGCCCGCGCGTGGAGGTGGGATAGTGGCACCGGGCGCATGCGGATTGATAGACCTGCGCGCCGCGCACTTCCTGGGGCGTGAACTGGGACTCGGGCTTGGAGGGCGGCAGCGGGCGGCACCCGCATGCGAAGAGCCCGGCCGCGGCAATCACGGCGAGGAAAGCACCATCAATACGAATGTGCATCTGCATTGATGATACAAGGCTGTGGGCCGCTATCCGCTTGAGGGTCTACCTGGTGGATGGGGGAGGGAAACCCTGACGATCAGGCGGCGCGCGGCAAGGGCGACTGCAACTGCGGCCACGGAATGCCGATGCCCCAATAACCGCCCTCTCTGTGCAGGAACGCAGATTGCCCGTGGAATGCGACTTCGTAGTAGCCATCGGGAAGCCACCCGGGAGCGTCGACAATGACGCACCGCGTGTAGACCGGATGCGGCGAACGCACTGCGCGGCTCACGGTGGCGTGCAGTTCACATTCCACCTGGCATCCCATGCCCCTCAGTGTTCCCCTGACAATCAGCGTGGTGTCCATTGGCAGCCGGCTCCCTGATACACGCAAACGGATACACGCAAAGCCCCTTACGCTTGTGGCGCGATGAAACTAGGATGCGGCGGGGTCGGCGAGGGGTTGCTTCGAAGCCGGAATTTATTCGGCTGCGGCAACGGCGTCGGCGATCTGGTCGATGGCTTCGAGTTCGGCGTTCGAGCCGGGCCGGTGGCCGTTGACCATGATGGAGAAGGCCAGGGTCTTGCCGCTCGCCGTGGTCATGTAGCCGGAGAGAGAACTGCTTTCGTTCAGCGTGCCGGTCTTTGCCCACATGCGGTCCTTGAGCGGCGAGTTTTTGAAGCGGCCGGAGAGCGTGCCGTCGAATCCTGCGATGGGAAGCGAGTCGCGCCAGGCCTGTCCCCAGGGCTGGCGAGATGCGTAGGTGAGAAGTTTAGTGATCGCTCGCGGGGCGATGCGGTCGTCCATGCTCATGCCGGAGCCGTCGTAGAAGAAGAAGTCGTTGTCGCTTGCGCCGGCGTTGAGCATGAACTGGCGGACGACGCGCGTGCCTTCTTCAAAGCTGCCGTCGTTTCCGTGCGTTTTGCCGAGCAGGCGCAGGAGCAACTCGGCGTGGAGGTTCTGGCTGTACTTGTTGGTGATGGTGATGTCCTGGGCGACGGGGACGGAGACGCGGTGGGCGAGGACCTGGCGGCCTTCGAGCGGCGCGGCGATGGTGGTCGGGGTGGCTCGGGAGAGTGCCGCAATTGGAGTTGATCGTTCGGCGGCGAACTCTCCAGTGGCGATGGAAGCGCGGTGCGCGGACGTGGCCCCGCCGGTGATGGTGATGCCGCGGCTGCGGAGCGCGATAGCGAAGGCTGCGGCGGTGTACTCCGCGGGGTCTTCGATCGCGAGGCCGGCGTGGAAGCCCTGCGCTGGAGCGGTTCCGAAGGCGCGCACCATGCGGCTGCCGGGGCGGTGGTCGATGCCGGGATGCGCTGTTTCGCCGGCGGCGGCCATGGTCATGGTGTTGTCGATGGTGTAGTAGTCGACGGCGGGGCTCCATGCGGCGGCGGTTTGTCCGGGCGTGGCTGCGTCGGGGTCGGCGGTGATGGACAGCGCCACCGTGTTCTCGTTGAATGTGAGCGCGGAGATGGGCGCTCCGTAGGGCCACTGCAGGTCGTCCCATGCCCAGGAGGAGCCGTACGGCTCGTCGAGAAAGTAGCTGTCGTCGCCGACGACGCTGCCGGTGATCTCGCGGACGCCGGATTGCACCACTTGCTCGGCGAGGAGGTTGAGCGCGTCCATGGGATTCGGCTTGGGAGTGGGCGGCTGCGAGGCGGGTGGCGCGGGTTGCGGGGGCTGGTAGGGATAATGGCGCGGGCTGAGCGTTGGGTCGCCGCAGCCGAGGATCACGAGGTCGCCGTGCAGCGTGCCCGAGGCATCGACGGTTCCGGCGGCGACGATATTGGTGGTCCACGTGAGCGTGTCGACGGGCAGAAGCGCGTAGGCTGCGGCTGTGGTGAGAAGCTTGGCGTTCGATGCGGGCACGAAGAGGCGGCCGTCGTTGAGGCCGAAGAGCTGCTGGCCGTCGAGGGTGGTGACGCTGATGCCGAATTCGGCGTGGCTCAGTGCGGGCGCGGCGAGAATGGCGTCGATGCGGTCGGCGAGCGGCCCGGTGTGGACGACGGCGTGCGTTGAGGTGCGCGCAGCTTCGCTGTGATGGGACTGCGCGCCGAGTCCTGCGGTCGCGAACAGTGCTGCAGCGAGC
The DNA here is from genome assembly GCA_035263625.1 of Occallatibacter sp. GTDB lineage: Bacteria > Acidobacteriota > Terriglobia > Terriglobales > Acidobacteriaceae > Telmatobacter. Next base: position 36,643 of record DATFRB010000070.1, on the reverse strand, counting down.
GCCAGCGCGGGAATGCTTGCCCGGGGGATCATGCCCGGAGTGTAACAGGAGGCGTGCGTGTGCTTGCTTGCGCCGCGATAGGATCGAATCGTGACTTCACCCTTGCGCCAACACGCTGCATGGAAACTGAAGACGCGCACGCTTGCGCTTGGCGAACGCACGCTGGTGATGGGCGTGGTGAACATCACGCCGGACTCTTTCAGCGATGGGGGATCGTTTCTTGACCCGCGGGCGGCGGTGGAGCATTCGCTGAAGTTGCTGGATGAGGGCGCAGACATACTCGACCTGGGCGCGGAGAGCACGCGGCCCGGTTCGCGCGCGGGCGGCGCGGATGCGTCGGTGAGCGCCGAGGAAGAACAGGAGCGGCTGCTGCCGGTGGTTGACGGGGTGATGAAGTTTGAGCCGCGCGCGGTGATCTCTGTGGACACGTACAAGGCGACGACGGCGCGCGCTGCGCTACGGGCCGGAGCGGAGATCGTGAACGATGTGAGCGGATTCGCATGGGACCCGAAGATGGCGCTGGTGTGCGCTGCGGCGAAGGCGGGCCTCGTGCTGATGCACACGCGGGGGCGGCCTGAAGAATGGCGCGGGCAGGAGCGGCTGCCTGCCGATGAGGTGCTTGCGATGGTGCGCGATGGACTAGGCGCCAGCCGCACTGCCGCGCGCGCGGCGGGAGTGGCGGACGAGGCGATCGTGCTCGATCCGGGGTATGGGTTCGGAAAGAAGCTCGGGGAAAATTATTCGCTGGTGTCGCGGCAGGCGGAACTGCTTTCGCTGGGGCGGCCGCTGCTGGCGGGTCTCTCGCGGAAGTCGTTTCTCGGGCACACGCTGGCGGGGCTACATGGGGGCCGTCCGGCGGCGCCCGAGGAGCGCGAGGCGGCATCGATCGCGGCGCTGGTGGCGGCGATTCTGCATGGGGCGTCGATTGTGCGGGTGCATGCGGTGCGGGCGGCGAAGGAAGCCGCGGCGATTGCGGATGCGGTTCTTGCGGCACGGTGAGGCGCGGGAATTGAAAGCCTGCAGCGGTGTAAACTTCTCCTTCGCGCGGAGACTGACTGGCCGCGCACAGGACGCGCCATGTCGAGCAAGTTCCTTGCCCTTTCGTTCTGCCTGATTGCTTCTCTGGCTTCCGCACAACCCTCCAATTCAGCCAAGCGGCCCATGACCTTTGAGGACATGATGCAGATGAAGCGGCTGGGGGATACGGCTGTTTCGCCTGACGGCAAGTGGCTGGCTTATTCGGTGACCACGGTGAACCTGGAGGCGAACTCGCGTACGCCGGAGTTGTGGCTGCAGAAGATCGAGGGCGGCGAGCCGATGAAGCTGGCCGTGGGGCAGCCGGGCGATGGCGGACTTCAGTTCTCGCACGATGGCAAGCGGATATTGTTTCTGAGCGGCCGTGACGGATCACAGCAGGTGTGGCTCGCGGATTTCGATGCGGCGACTGGCGCGGCGAGCAATGCGAAGAAGCTGACGGCGGTTGCGGGGGATGCGGATAACGCGGAGTGGTCGCCGGATGGGAAGTTCATCGTGTTTACGGCGGATGTGTATCCCGACTGCCCGGCCATTACGATGGCGGATTTCGATACCGGAAATAAGTGCAATGCGGATCGGGACAAGGCGCAGGCTGCGAGCAAGGTGAAGGCGCAGTTGTGGACGGGGCTGCTCTACCGGCACTGGAACCACTTTACGGGCGAGAAGCGCAGCCATCTTTATCTGGTTGATGTGGATTCGGGCAGGATGCGCGACCTGAACCCCGGCGACGTGCATGACGTGCCGCCGTTTTCGCTCGAAGGCGGCGGAGGGTTCTCGATAGCGCCGGACTCGAAGGAGCTTGCGTTTACGGAGAATGTTGATCCGGTGCCGGCGATCTCTATGAGCGCGAAGATCTGGACGCTGGATTTGACGGATCCGGCGGCGAAGCCGGTGCAGGTGAGCACTTCGGCGGGCGGGAACTTCAATCCGGCTTACTCGCCGGATGGGAAGTGGCTGGCGTGGCGGAGCCAGGCGCGGGCGGGGTATGAGAGCGATAAGTTCCGGCTCTGGCTTTACGATCGCGCGACAAAGACAGGTAAAGACCTGCTGCCGAAGTTTGATAACTGGGTGGATGAATTCGCGTGGGCAGATGACTCTCAGACACTTTTCTTTGCGTCGGGAGCCACTGGTGAATCTCCAATTTTCCAAGTCGGCATCGGGCTCGGTGGTTTGAAGATAGGTGCACAGCCCAGACAGATAACCACATCGGGAGAATTCGGTGATTTGCACGTGCTTCCGGGCGGGAAATCAATCTTGGCTGCAGTGCAGTTTGTAGACAAGCCGGGAGAAATCGTGCAGCTCGATAACTTCGACGCCGTCGCCGGAACGTTCACAACCTGCGATCCGGTCGTTGGTGCGAAGCATGTGAAGTGCCCGCCGGGCGAAACGCACCATCAGGCAGCTCAGTATGGTGTCACCCATTTGAACGATACGCTCCTCTCGCAACTCGATCTCGAGAAGATGCAGAACTTCTGGTTTACTGCGAGCGACGGGACAAAAGTTCAGGGGTTCGTGATTCCGCCGCCGGGGTTCGATCCGCAGAAGAAGTACCCGGTCAAATTCCTCATCCACGGCGGGCCGCAGGGGGCGTGGGGCGATTCGTGGTCGTACCGATGGAATGCGGAGTTGTTTGCCGCCAACGGCTACGTGGTGGTGATGATCAATATGCGCGGGTCGACGGGCTACGGGCAGGCCTTTGTGGACGGCGTGAACGGCGACTGGGGCGGCAAGCCTTTCACCGACCTGATGGAGGGGCTGGACTACGCGGAGCAGCATTATCCATTCATCGACAAGTCGCGCGAGTGCGCGCTGGGAGCGAGTTACGGCGGCTACATGGCCAACTGGGTGCTGGGGCACACGGACCGCTTCAAGTGCATCGTTTCGCACGATGGCATGTTCAATGCCGAGTCGGCGTTCGGATCGACAGAGGAGTTGTGGTTCAACACGTGGGAGTTCACGGGGCATCCGTGGGACTACTACGGGAAGCCGGATTCGGAGAACCCGTTCCGCAAGTGGTCGCCTTCGTTATACGCGAAGAACTTCAAGACGCCTACGCTTGTCGTCCACAGCCAGCTTGATTACAGGCTCGACGTGAGCGAGGGCTTTCAACTCTTCACAACGCTGCAACTGATGCACGTGCCGAGCGAGATGCTGTACTTCCCGGATGAAGGGCACTGGGTGCTGAAGCCGCAGAACTCGCGGCTTTGGTACAAGACGGTGAATGGGTGGGTGGATAAATACACAGGGACCAGGGACCAGGGATCAGGGACCAGCAAATAGGCGGAGCGGAGAGATGGCGCTTGGCCGCAAACCCGGCAAGTCTCGGGCGTTTCTCAATGAGAGCGGCCTTTACGACTATGCCGTGAAGGCGCTTGGGCGGCGCATGCGGACGGAGGCTGAGCTGCGGCGGCTGATGCGAGCGCGCGTGGAACCCGGAGATGCGGGTGAGGCGGTGATCGCTGCGGTGGTGCGTCGGCTGAAGGAGTATGGATACCTCGACGATCAGTCCTATGCCGAGACGTTTGCGCGGCTGCGGCAGGAGAACGAGAAACTCGGACGGCGGGCGGTGCGGCAGAAGCTGGCGCAGAAGGGCGTTGCCGCGCGGATTGTTGAGGAGACTGTTGATGCGCGGTACTCCGGGACGGATGAGGAGGCGCTGGCGCGGCAGTATCTCGAGCGCAAGCGCATCCGCAAGCCGGAGGGCGAAAAGGAGACGGCGCGCGTGATGCGGCGGCTGGTGGCCGCGGGGTTCACGACCGGCGTGATCTACAGGATTTTGCGCGCGTGGGATGTGCCGGACGAAGCGCTGGCCTCGCTCGATAACCTGGCCGACGAGGCTGCCGAAGACTCGCACGAGTGAACGAATTCATCGCGTGGTGCGTAGCGTGAAGTTAGGATGGTTGTAACTCCTTTCCCTGGAGATACTGATGGCCCAAACGCTGACCACGCCTGCGGCAGTTGCTGCGTATCCAATTGAAGTGACGAACATGGTGAAGCGGTTTGGCGCCGTGACCGCTCTCGATGGAGTTTCGCTGCGCTCCGAGCAGGCGCAGTGCCTGGGGCTGCTGGGGCCGAACGGGGCCGGGAAGAGCACGCTGATCCGGGGCATCGTGGGGCGCGTGATTCCGGACTCAGGCACGATCCGCATCTTCGGCGCGGAGGCTAGCTCGCGTGCGGCGCGCGAGGCGATGGGATGGATTCCGCAGGAGATTGCGATTTACCCGCGGCTGACCTGCCGCGAGAATCTGGTCTGCTTCGGCAAATACCAGGGGCTGAACGGGGCGCAACTGGCGGAGCAGGTGGCGTGGTGCCTACAATGGGCCGCGCTCGAGGATCGCGCAAAGGATCCGGCGGGCAAGCTCTCGGGCGGCATGAAGCGAAGGTTGAATATGGCGGCCGGGATCATCCACCAGCCGCGGCTGGTGCTGATGGACGAGCCGACGGTGGGCGTCGATCCGCAGTCGCGCAACCGGATTTTTGAGATGATCGAGATGCTGCGCGGCAGGGGCATGGCCGTGCTCTATACGACGCACTACATGGAGGAAGCCGAGCGGCTTTGCGACCGGATCGCGATTATCGATCACGGAAAGATCATTGCGGAGGGAACGAACGAGGAGCTGGTGCGCAACGCGTTCGGGACTCGGACAGAAGTCGCAGCGCGGTTCGGCGGAGAGCCGCAAGTGGTTGCAGCGTGGGTGGAGCAGCGCGGCGGGCGAATGAATGCGGGCACGGCGCAGTTCACGATCGAGCGGCCGGGTGAGATTGCGCCGCTGCTGGAAGAGGCTTCGACGCGCGGGCTTGCGATCGACGATGTCTCGCTGCGGCGGCCAAATCTTGAGTCGGTATTCCTGCACCTTACGGGAAGGGAGCTGCGCGATTGATCATAGTTGACGTTGTTCGCACTGCCGTCACAGGGCTTCGCCGCGATCGCGGGGCGCTGGCGCTGAGCTTTGTGCTTCCCATCGCGTTCTTCTCGATCTTCGCCGTCATCTTCGGCGGGCAGCACGACACGGTGCCACGAGTGCACATTCTTGTGGTGGACGAGGACCAGAGCCAGGCATCGCGCAACCTGGTGCAGGCGCTCGAGCGGGAAGGCTCGCTCGACGTGGACACGAAGCCGGATGCGAAGAATGCGGTGGATTATTCGGCTGCGACGGCGGAGGCGGCGGTGAAGGCGGGGAATGCGCCGGTGGCATTGATCATTCCGGCGGGGTGGGGACAGCATCCGATCGGATTCGGTCCTGACGGGCAGAATGCGCCGAAGATCCAGTTGCTGAACGACCAGAGCGATGCGATTGCGCCCCAGGTTGTGACCGGGATGCTGCAGAAGGTCGCCATGACGGCGATGCCGGTTTCGATGGCGGACGAGGGCATCAAGTACACGCAGAAGTATCTCGGCGACCTGACGCCGGAGCAGAAGAAGCGGTGGGGCGCCGCGATGGACGATCTCAAGGCCCGGCAGAAGTCGGGCTGGGTTGCGACGGATACAACGGGGTCGCCTGGGGGTTCGGCGGGAGGCTCGTCTGGGGGCTCGGGCGGCGTGATCGCGGTGGAGACGCGGGGCGTGGCGGGCGACCACCGGAACAAGCAGATGATCTCGTTCTATGCGGCGGCGTTCGGCGTGATGTTCCTGCTGTTCACGGCGAGCGGGTCGGCGGGGGCGCTGCTCGACGAGCAGGACTCGGGGACGCTTGACCGCGTGCTCAGCTCGCGCGTGACGATGACGATGCTGCTGGCCGGGAAGGTTGCGTTCAACACGCTGCTGGCGTTCGTGCAGCTTGTGGTCATGTTCCTGTGGGGATGGGCGGTGTTTCATTTGGATTTTCAGTCGCACATTCTCGGGTTCATCGTGATGGGGCTGTGCACGGCGTTTGCGTGCGCGGGGTTCGGGATTCTACTGGCCAGCATGTGCCACTCGCGCGGACAGCTTGGCGCGGTTTCGACGCTGCTGATCTTGATGATGTCGTCGCTTGGCGGCAGCATGTTCCCGCGGTTCCTGATGCCGGCGGCGGTGCAGAAGGCGGGGCTGTTCACGATCAATGCGTGGGCGATCGATGGGTTTACTAAGGTGTTCTGGCGGGATCTGCCGGTGATGGCGCTGTGGCCGCAGGTTGCGGTGCTTCTGGCGATCGGGGTGGTGCTGTTTGTGGTGGCGAGGCGGATCGCGCGGCGGTGGGAATTTTCGTAACGACCCGGACCTTGCCCGGCTTATCTCGGGGCGGAGCGCTCCTGTTGAGGCTTGTCCGGCCCGCCTGCAATCGCATCGCGAATCCCTGCCAGCGGCGCCGAGGGAACAAAGTCGATTCCCTCCGGCCCCGTCTGCACGCCCAGGTCGCTCCACAGCTTCTCCAGGTCCACCGTCACCGGCTTGTCCTTCCACGCCGCATATTGCCGGGTGAGCACCTGAGTACCCGTGGCCCGGTCGCCGATTTCAAGCGCCTGCTCCAGGTCCCAATCGTGATCGATTGTCCCGCCAGCCTTCACGATGGCCTGAAGCGCATCGCGCAGCCCTTTGCGGTTGTGCGTCTGCTTGCGAATACTCACGTCGGCGACGAAACAGAACATCGCGCCTCCCCAATATGTGCGTCCCCAAGTGTGGGTGTGGTTCAGGCCCTCGTCACCGGGTTGTGGCTGGCCCTTGGGCATGTCGCGCACCATGTCTCGCCACACCTGCCGCGCGGGTAAATCGCCGATCATCACCCGCGCCAGCGGTTCAATGTATGTGGCCAGGCCCTCCTCCATCCAGTGCTCGTCGTCCGGCAAGGAAGGGAAAGCCATGTGATCCAGCTCGTGGGTCATCATCCAGTCGTCGTCCAGGGCGGATTGCGTTGTGTGCTCGCCGATGCGCACGCGCGTGAACCCGGGCCAGCCGCCCATGCCGCCCCAGGTGGTTCCCTGAAGGACGCCGGTTCTGTCCTCCACGGGGATGACGAGCACCCGCGCCCGCGGCACCGGGAAACGGCCGTAGTACTCGGTGACCGCCGTGGCCGCGGTCTGCACATGGCGCAGGATGGCGTCGTCCCCCAGGTCGAACTTCCCCTGCGCAAAATCTACCTGGATGGTTGCCCCGCCAATTTTGAGTTCGTGCGAGGAGGCCACCGGAATACGCGCAAAAGGCGGTTGCGCAAAGCCGAGAGCGGCGCACACGCTGAAGAGCATGCAGAGGAGGCGCGCCCGGCAGCGAGGAAGACGCATATCGCTACAGACGAACTCTGGGCGCCCCAGGTCTCGCCTTGGACCGCTGACTCCGCCAGCCCCACTAACTTCGCTGCTCCCGTGCTCCAATTACACTTGAATGGATATGCAATATCGCACGGGAAACGAAATCCGCGAGCTGTTTCTGCGCTTTTTTGAGACCAAGGGGCACCGGCGTGTGCACTCTTCATCGCTTGTGCCGGCCAACGATCCGACGCTCTTGTTCACGAACGCCGGCATGAACCAGTTCAAGGACGTCTTCCTGGGCGCGGAGAAGCGGGATTACGCACGGGCTACGACTTCGCAGAAGTGCGTGCGCGCGGGCGGCAAGCATAACGACCTTGAGAATGTCGGATTCACGCGGCGGCATCACACGTTCTTCGAGATGCTGGGCAATTTCTCGTTCGGCGATTACTTCAAGCGCGAGGCGATCGAGTTCGCATGGGAGCTGGTGACCAGCCCCGAATGGATGGGCATTCCCAGGGACAAGCTCTACGTGACGATCTTCGAGGGCACGGCGGACGTGCCGCGCGACGACGAGGCCGAGAAGTACTGGATGGAAGTGGGCGTGCCGAAGGAGCGCATCTTCGAGTACGGCGCGAAGGATAACTTCTGGCAGATGGGCGAGACGGGGCCGTGCGGGCCGTGCTCAGAGATCTTCTACGACATGGGGATCGAGGCCGCTGAGACGCCGGGCGTTGACCTGCCATTCGGAAAGGATGAGGCGCGCTACGTCGAGATCTGGAACCTGGTCTTCATGCAGTTCGACCGCTCCGCGGTTGTGGATGCGCTGGGCAAAACGACGAGCTACAAGCTGACGCCGCTGCCGAAGCCTTCGATTGACACGGGCATGGGACTGGACCGCGTAGCTGCGGTGCTTCAGGGGAAGATTTCGAACTTCGAGACGGACATGTTTACGCCGCTGATCGAAAGAGCAGCGGAGCTGGCGGGGTTAGCGGAGTCAGCGGAGTTAAGAGCACGACGGGTGAAGGAAGCAGAGACAGGCCAGTCGATCCGGTCCGCCGATGAGGATGCGGCGAGCCTGCGGATCATTGCCGATCACGCGCGCGCGGCGACGTTTCTTATCAATGATGGCGTGCTGCCGTCGAACGAAGGTCGCGGGTATGTGCTGCGCAAGATCATGCGGCGCGCGATCCGGCACGGGCGGCTGTTGGGGCAGGAGAAGCCGTTTTTGTTCCAGATGGTCTATGCGGTGCGCGATTTGATGGCCGGCGCTTATCCCGAGCTGAATGACTCGGCAGATCGCGTGGCGAAGGTGATTGAGGCGGAAGAGAAGCAGTTTGACCGGGTGCTGCGCATCGGGCTGTCACGGCTCGATGAGGAGTTGAAGGGCGACTTTACGGGCGACAATGCATTTCATCTTTACGAAACCTTCGGCCTGCCTAAGGACTTCATGGTGGATGCCGCGCGTGATGCGGGCGTGAAGTTCGATGACGAAGGCTTCGAGCGTGCGCGCGCCGAGGAGCAGGCGCGGGCGCGGGCTTCGTGGAAGGGCGGATCGCAGAAGACGGCGAGCCCTGCTTATCGCGAGTTGCCGAAGACGGCTTTCGAGGGCTACCGGTCGCTCACGTCTGCGGATTGCGAAGTGCTGGCGATGGTGAAGGACGGTGCGGGCGTTCCAGCGGCGAAGGCGGGCGAGACGGTTGATGTGGTGCTCGACCACACGAGCTTTTATGGCGACTCGGGCGGGCAGATCGGCGACACCGGTTTTTTTCTGACTGCGGACGGCAATAGTACGGTTGCCGAGATCCAGGGTTGCGTGCTGCCGGTGCAGGGAGTGCGCGCGCACCGGGCGCTGCTCAAGTATGACCTTGCGGTTGGCGATCGTGTGAACACGCAAGTCAACGGTGAGCGGCGCGATGCAATCCGCCGCAATCATACGGGGACTCACCTGATCCACGCCGCGCTGCGCCAGGTGCTGGGCACGCACGTGAAGCAGGCCGGGTCGATGGTTGCGCCGGACCGGCTGCGCTTCGACTTCTCGCACTTCGCGCAGGTGGCCGACGAGGAGTTGCAGGAGATCGAGAATATTGTGAACCGCGAGGTGCTGGCCAACGCGAAGGTGGAAACGCTTGAAGACGTGCCGATCGACGTGGCCGTGAATGAGTATCACGCGATGGCGCTGTTCGGCGAGAAGTACGGCGACAAGGTGCGGGTGGTGAAGCTGGCGGATGGGTTTTCGACGGAGCTTTGCGGCGGGACGCACACTTCGGCGACGGGCGAGATCGGATTGCTCAAGTTGACGGGCGAGTCGTCAGTCAGTTCGGGCGTGCGGCGCGTGGAGGCGATCAGCGGGTTTGGCTCGCTCGATGGGTTCCGGCGCGATGCCGAGGTGGCTCACGTGGCGGCGCAGGTTGCGGGTCCGGCGGGCGGGGAGAGCCTGGCCGATTCGCTGCGGACGCGGCTGGCTGCGCATGAAGAGGAACTGAAGCGGCTGCGGCGCGAGCTGGATGAGATGCGGATGAAGTCCGCTGCGGGCGGGCTCGATGCGGTGGTTGCGCAGGGCGTGGATGTGAAGGGCGTGAAGGTGCTGCGGCACCGCGCGGATCAACTTGACCGCGGGCAGTTGCGGACGCTTGTCGATAACTTGAAGCAGAAGGCGGGCGAGGCGGTGGTCGTGCTTGTCTCCGAGCAGCCCGAGGGCAAGGTGACAATCATTGCGGGAGTGACGCCGGGGCTTGTGAAGCGGATCCAGGCTGGGAAGCTGGTGGGGGCTGTGGCGAAGCTGGTGGGCGGATCGGGCGGCGGCAGGCCGGATATGGCCGAGGCCGGCGGGAAAGATCCATCGCAGATTGATGCTGCGCTTGAGGCGGTGCCGGGGATTGTGGCGGAGTTGCTGGGGTGAGCGCGAGGTCGCTTGCATTGGGGGAGGCGTCTGCGCGGGAATTCGATTTCGCTAGCGACTGCGGTTCGTACCCGAGGCGGGCGCAGAATGCAGGTCCTTCGACTTCGCCTGGCACAAAAACCGTGCCAGGCTCCGCTCAGGATGACGGGGTTAGCGGATGGCAATGGGTCGTTCGAGATCGCGCTATCTGGATTGCCGGTGGAAGCAATAGGACACGCCCGCCGAGAGGATCGGATAGATCTTCAGCGGTTCGAGGTCGCTGTTCCACTTTGCGATCTGCGCGTGCAGGTTGGTCTGAATCTCGTCTGCAATGGGGTTGTTGCCGTTGATGTCGGTGCAGATGGTCTGCGCCTGGTCGAGGCATGCCCAGCCGCCGAGGTTGAGCTTCACGGTGGGCGAGCCGATGAAGGCTACTCCGACTTCGACCGGGAAGGCCAAGTGGCCTTTGCGCGGGACGTGGTTGCCGTATCCGGTGGTAAGAATGAAGGACGGCTTGACGTTGTTCAGGGCGAGCATTCCCTCGCCGTGGATAGGAGTCGTGCCGGTGACGGGGTTGCTGTTGGCCGAATAATAGGTCTGGTCGTTGAGCGTGAAGCTGTCGCCACTCGGGACGGAGGCCGTAGCCGAGACTTCGTTCTGGTTGAGAAAAAGCACTCCAGGGCTGACGCGGAATCCGTGGTGGAAAGGGTAGTAGTCGAGCATCGCGCCGGCCGAATCGAGGCTCAGGTCCGCCTTTGCGGGTATTCCGCTTTCGGTGAAGCTGGTGGCGTGGCCGAAGACGTTGCCGGTTAGGCGGACGTTGAAGTGCTGGGTCAGGTTGGTTCCGGCCATGAGGCCGATGCCGAGCGGGGAGATGCCGCCGCCGAGCGAGAAGCGGGAGAAGGGGCCTTGCTCAGCTGAAGCGGCCGCCTGGCTGACTGCAACGGCGCTTGCTGCGGGCGATGCGAAGGCGCGATCGGGCGCCTGTGCGCAAATGGCCCGGGACGCGACCAGAAATAGAACGAAGGCAGTTGACGTTGTACGATTCACGCGGCAGTCCTCTCCAGTTTTGTGTATCGGCGCTTCCAGCTTGTTCTTTAAAGTATCTTGCGCGCGGAGCCAGGCGGGCTCCACATGTCTTCTCAGATGCTGAATCGGGGCAGGCGAAGAGGGATGAGCAGTTTCAACACGGAAACCAAGCTATATACCAGTGCTTTGCGAAACGTGTGGGGCCTGGCATCGGGATGGCGCCATAGCCGCATCCAAGCTCGGAATTTTGTGTGCGGATTTTCCAATCGGATGACTGCATGGAAGGGCCGCGCATCATCTGGTCGCTCTCGTCGTAAACAAACCCGCTTGAGGCCCAGATCATTCCGCCAAGATTGAATGTCAATAGCCGCGGTTCTCCATTTTGCGGCGTCGCCTGGACGGCTTTCATATAGGAGGGGTATCTCACATAAAAGTGAATGGTGTCTCCGGCATAGCTGCAGAAGTGGATGAATGAGGTCGGGCGCAACGCCACGCCCACGATCGCCAGCGGCAGAACAGCAGCGATTACCGCTTTCCGCCACGCGGACCGCAGCAGCAACCGCACAGTCAGAATTGCGCCCCAGACTCCGATGCCCGCCCACACTAGCAGCAGGGCCGGGATGCCTAGCATCACGTACAAGAAGTTCGGCGCAATCGGGGTCGCCTCAAGTGCAATAAGCAGCAGCGGGAATCCAAACGCGACCCATATAGGCCAAAGCCGCGTGGCTTCACTGCTCGACGCGTCGAGAGAAGTGGGCATGTCTGGAAGGAAGTTACAAGACAATCGCTGACGAGTTACGGCCGCAATTATATCTTCTGGGTGCGCTGGACGGCGCGGACGCCGGGGACGCGGCGGAGGGCGAGGACCATCTTGTTGAGGTGGCGCAGGTCTTCGGCTTCGACTACGAACTCGACGGCTGCCTCGCCGTCGGGGTTGAGCTTGGTATCGACGGTGCGGATGTTGGTGTCGTCGTCGGAGATTACGGCGGTGAGTTCGCGCAGCATGCCCTGGCGGTCGTCGCAGAAGACGGTGATCTTGACGGGGTAGCGGAGCGCGCGGCCCTGGACGTCGTCTCCGACGCGGGACCACTCGACGGCGATGCGGCGGTCGCTCTCGTAGAGGAGGTTCTGCACGTTGGAGCAGCTGCGGGCGTGGACGGCGACGCCCTTGCCGCGCGTGACGTAGCCGACGATCTCCTCGCCGCGAATGGGGTTGCAACATCGCGCGCGGTAGACGAGCAGATCGCTCTGCCCTTCGACCTGAAGCGCGTCCGAGCCGGTGAGGTGGAGCTTGCGGACGGCATCGGACATTGCCCCTTCGGACGGCGCGCCGTCGGCGGGCGCTTCCTCGCCGGCGGGGTGCATGGATGCCGGCGCGAGCTTGGTGAGGACGTTGTGCGCGGTGTGCTTGCCGAGGCCGAGCGCGGCGAGCAGATCGGCGGCCGTGGCGACCGAGTATTCGCCGGCGATGCGGCCGAGGTCCTGATCGTCGATCTGCGACATGGGGACCTTGTAGCGGCGGGCCTCTTTCTCAAGAAGCTTGCGGCCGATCTCGACGGCGCGGCGGCGGGAGTCCTCGTTGAGCCAGTGCTTGATCTTGTTGCGCGCGCGGGGGCTCTTGACGAAGCTGAGCCAGTCGCGGCTTGGCTTGTGGTCTTTCTGGGTGACGATCTCGACGATGTCGCCGGTGCGGAGCTTGGTGCGCAACGGCACCATGCGGCCGTTGACCTTGGCGCCGACGCAGGTGTGGCCGACCTCGGTGTGGATGGTGTAGGCGAAGTCGACGGGGGTGCCGTCGGCGGGGACGACCACGACTTTCCCCTTGGGCGTGAAGGTGTAGACCTCGTCGGGGTAGAGGTCCATCTTGAGGCTGGAGAGGAATTCGTTGGGGTCGGTCATCTCCTTCTGCCACTCGACGAGCTGGCGGATCCAGTTGAGGCGCTCCTCGTCGCGGGCGGTGACCGAGTCGCCGGCCTTGTACTTCCAGTGGGCAGCGATGCCCTCTTCGGCGATGCGGTGCATCTCTTCTGTTCGGATCTGAACTTCGAACTGGTGGCCGCCTTCGCCGATGACGGTGGTGTGGAGCGACTGGTAGCGGTTGGCGCGGGGGATGGCGATGAAGTCCTTGATGCGGCCGGGGACCGGACGCCAGAGCGCGTGGATGAGGCCGAAGACGGCGTAGCAGGACGCCACGTCCTCGGTGATGACGCGGACGGCGAGGAAGTCGTAGACCTGGTCGAAGGAGCTGCGGTTGCGCTGGATCTTCTGAAAGATGGAGTGGAGGCGCTTGATGCGCCACTCGACGCGGGCCTTGATGTTGTTTTCGCGCAGCTGGTCTTCGAGGATATCTTCGACAGAGCGCAGGAACTGTTCGCCCTCGGTGCGGCGGGCCTCGACGCCCTCGGCCATGCGCTCGTAGCTGACGGGGTCGGTGTAGCGGAAGGCGAGGTCTTCAAGTTCGCCGCGCACCTTGCCCATGCCGAGGCGGTGGGCTAGGGGGGCGTAGATGTCCATCGTCTCGCGGGCGATGGCCTCCTGGCGTTCGGGCCTGAGGTGCTCGAGGGTGCGCATGTTGTGAAGGCGGTCGGCGAGCTTGATGAGCACGACGCGCACGTCGGTGACCATGGCGAGGAGCATCTTGCGGACGTTCTCGGCCTGGCGGTCTTCGCGGTTGGCGAACTGGATCTTGTCGATTTTGGTGACGCCTTCGACGATGTGGGCGACCTGGTCGCCGAAGCCGGCGGCGATCTCGGGGGTGGTTGCCGGGGTGTCTTCGACGGAGTCGTGGAGGAGGGCCGCAGCGATGGCGGTCGAGTCGAGCTTCATCTCGGCGAGCACTTCGGCGACTTCGAGCGGATGGATAATGTAGGGCTCGCCGGAGGCGCGGGTCTGTCCGGAGTGGTGCTGGACGCAAAATTCCCAGGCCTTGCGGATGAGCGAAACGTCCTCGTTGGGGCGGTTGGCGCGTACCCGCTTCATCAGGGCTTCAAAGCGCTGATCGATCTGGGCTTGCGTGATGGGCTTTGTTTCCGGATCAGGAGCGACGGGTGTGGCTCCGGAGATCACAGAGGATCCGTTTCCGTCTGCGGGGACAGGAGACACGGGTACCTGCTGCCGGAGGGTCGCCATGATTCATTATAGGCCGCGATCGTGTCGCTGTCGCGACAGGGACCAGGGATCAGGGACCAGAAGGCGGGCACCGGGCGACGCTACTTGACTCCCTTGTCGGGGTTCCAGGAGCCCTGGAGCTTGCGCACGTAGAGGATCTGGCCCACGTGGTAGGCCCGGTGGGCGCCGATATGGGCGATCAGGGAGGCATTTGCCGCCAGCTTGGCGTCGTCGGCAGCCTGGACGGCGGCCTCCCAGTCGGCCAACTCCTGGTTCAGCTTCGTGACGAGGTCGTTCCACTGCGCGGCGTCGAATTTGTCGAAGGTTTCGTTGTTGTTGCCGTCGAAGGGCGCGTTTTTGATTCCCTTGAAGGTATTGAGAGAGCGCGTGTCCCAATACCAGATGTGATAGGCGAGCTGGCCGACGGAATGGGCGTCCTTGCCGGCGGGTTTCCATTGCGCCTGCTCGGCGGTTAGGCCGTCGACGGCGACCGAGACGGGCACGAACCAGTCCTCCTGGTTATGCGTGGTGCGCAGTTGTTCGAGCAGGACGCCGCGCAGGTCGGTGGGCGCCTTCTTGTTCTGGGCAAGGGAGGAGAGGGGCAGCACGGCGCACAGCAGAAGGATCAGTTTCTTCATCTTGAGGACCTCGAGGGAAGGGGGCTACGGCCCGGATTCCAACCAATCATCGCGCTTCAGGTGGTCCGGCTCAGTTGCTGTGTTGCAGTACGGGGCCGTTATGATGCAGACCGGAGCGGCGAGGGCTATGTTGTTCTTATTTCGCGGCTTCGGCCAGGTAGATCTTCACGTAATCCAGATAATTCTGCGCGTATTCGAGGATCATTGCACGGTCGGAGTCGCCAAGGTCACGGCGCATTTTGGCGGGCACGCCGGCCCAGAGGGTGCGTTTGGGGACCACCGTATTCTCGGGGACAACGGCCCCGGCGGCGATGATGCTGCCTTCGCCGATGCGGCTGTTGTTGAGGATGGTGACGCCCATTCCGATCAGGACTGCATCTTCTACGGTGCAGCCGTGGACGGTGGCGTTGTGGCCGATGGTGACCCAGTCGCCCACGTGCACCGCATATTTGTAGCGCTGGCCGTGAAGGACGGAGCAGTCCTGGACGTTGGAGTTCGATCCAACCCGGATCGAGTTGACATCGCCGCGCAGGACCGCGTTCATCCATACCGAAGAGTTCTCGCCGAGCGTGACGTCTCCCAACAGCTGGGCTGATTGGTCGATGTAGCAGGTGGCAGGAATCAGGGGCGTGTGGCCCTGGTAGCTGCGGATCATGGCGGAGGCCTCCACGCCGAGTTTAGAGCATTCGAGCGGGCCTCAGGCAGGGACGACGAAGGTTCGCGCTCTGCGAAATCGAAGGCGGCGACTAGGAATTTCCCCAGGTATGCAGGATGCCAAACCTGGGCTAGTCTCATACGACTAAACGGGCGGCGGAGAGTTGAAATTCGGATGAGATTCCGGTTGCACGGAAGGGGAGCGGCCTGGCCGGCGGGCGGAATGTCCAAACTTTCGTGCCGGGCGGGGAATCGGTCATTTTTACCCGAAAACCGCGAATTTCCAGTATCATAGGAGATGCCCGCAGGCAGGTTCGGAGGTGGGATTTTTTGGCAGAAGTTCGCGTACAGGAGGGTGAGCCCCTCGAAAACGCGCTGCGCCGTTTCAAGCGCAAGGTTCAGCAGGAGGACATCATCAAGGAAGTGAAGCGTCACTCCTATTACCTGAAGCCGGGCGAAAAGAAGCGCGTGAAGGCGGCTCTGGCGCGCAAGCGGAACCGCAAGAAGGCGCGCAAGGAACAGGACTAGTTGCGGGTGGGCGGCGGTATCGGCTGCCTCCGTCCTCTCCGGATACAAAGCCTTTAACCGTTACGAATCAGGAAGCAGTGGTGATCGCGGCGAGTCAGTTAGTCGAGCAAGCCGCGATCCAATCTGGCTCGTAAGCGTAAATGAATGCGCGCCGGCGTTGGGCCGGCGCCTCAAATGGCAGAGTCTCCTGCGCGGAGACGCCAATTCGCCGCCATATTTATAGCGGCCCGGGCCCTTGGAAGTGGAAAGAGTACGGAGTC
This sequence comes from Occallatibacter sp., assembly GCA_035263625.1. Taxonomy (GTDB): domain Bacteria; phylum Acidobacteriota; class Terriglobia; order Terriglobales; family Acidobacteriaceae; genus Telmatobacter. Next base: position 20,351 of record DATFRB010000070.1, on the reverse strand, counting down.
AGGGAAACGGGACCGGCTCGCTCAAGGTGTTCCAGGCCGATTCATCCTTTCCCTCTTCGGGGAAGCCGGCCATGGAATTTACGGATCGAATTCTCAAGTGTGTGGATTGCGGCGAGGAATTTGTGTTCACCGCGGGTGAACAGCTCTTCTTTCACGACAAACAATTCAAGAATGATCCCAAGCGCTGCAAGCAGTGCAAGGCCAAACGCGCGAACGGCGGCCCCAGGGTGCGCACGGAAACGCGGACCAAGTGCTCGGCTTGCGGCGAGGAGACAACGGTGCCCTTCCGTCCCACGCAGGGGCGGCCGGTGCTGTGCCGATCCTGCTTCCAGAAGCAGCAGGCGGCACCAGCCGGACAGGCACCACCCGTTCCCGCGCCGCACTAGTTTTCTAACGGCCCCTTAAAAGCCGTTCCCCCGCGGCTTCACTTCGCGCGACCCAATGCGCGATGCCCGATGTCGTGGCGATAGTACATGCCTTCAAAACGGATCTCCGCCATCGCCGCATAGGCATGACCAAGCGCGTCCTGAAGCGTATCGCCGGCCGCGGTTACGCCGAGCACGCGGCCACCGCTGGTAACAATTTCGCCGCCGGTGAGTGCCGTGCCCGCATGAAATACCTGCACACCGGGAACGCGCGCGGCCGCGTCGAGTCCGCGGATCGGGAAGCCGGTTTTGTAGCTGCCGGGGTATCCTGCCGAGCTGGCCACCACGCAGGCCGAGGCGCCGTGCCGCCAGCGAAATTCGGTCTCTGAAAGCCGCCCGTCGATGCAGGCTTCCATCGCTTCTACGAGGTCGCTTTCGAGGCGAAGCAGGATGGCCTGCGTCTCCGGATCGCCGAAACGCGCGTTGAATTCGAGCACCTGCGGGCCCCTGGCCGTCATCATCAGGCCGCAGTAAAGGACGCCGACGAATGGCGTGTCTTCCGCGGCCATTCCGTCGATCGTGGGCTGCGCGATGTGGTGCAGGATCCACTCCGTCATGCCGGGATCGAGCAGGGTGTCGGTCGAATAGACGCCCATGCCGCCGGTGTTCGGGCCGGTGTCGCCTTCGCCGATGCGCTTGTGGTCCTGCGCGGGCTTTAGCGGTGCGACGTGTTTGCCGTCAGAGAGGCACAGGAAGCTGACTTCATCGCCGGTCAGGAATTCTTCGAGCACGACCTGATGCTCGGGCGCGCCCAGGAGGGTCCCAGTGAAGAGGCTGTTTGCGGCTTCGAGTGTGGCTGAGCGTCCTTCGCAGATAAGGACGCCCTTGCCGGCCGCAAGGCCGTCGGCCTTGACGACGATGGGCGGGCGGAAGCGCTCGATGGCGCTTTCGAGCTCGGACGGGCTGGTGCACACGGCGTAGTGCGCCGTGGGGATGTTGTGGCGTTGGAGGAAGCGCTTGGCGAAGCCCTTGCTGGTTTCGAGCATTGCGGCTTCGCGCGTGGGGCCGAACGTGCGGAATCCGCGATCGGTGAGTTCGTCCACGATGCCCAGGGAGAGGGGCAGCTCCGGGCCGACGATCGTCAGCGCGGGCTGCTCGGCTTCGACGACGGCGATCATCGAGTCTTTGCTGGCGAGGTTCGCGGGAACGCAACGCGCAGTTTGCGCGATGCCGCCGTTGCCCGGCGCGCAGACTACTTCGGTGACGCGCGGGCTGCGCGCCACAGCCCATGCGAGCGCGTGCTCGCGCCCGCCGGAACCAAGGATCAGAACTTTCATCGGCTTGCCTCGTCTTCTCTCGACTCGTCGGGCCCGGTGTCGAATCCCGAAGCTCCGAATTTGTATGGTCGGAAATGGGGTGGGGGGAAGTCAAACGACAGGGATCAGGGATGAGGTATCAGGGATCAGAAGACTCGAGTGATGCAGGCGTAAACTGAGGCGAAATGAACAACTCCATGAAGGGGACCTTCGCGATTGCGTTGCTGTGGATCGTGACTGGCGCGATGTGTCACGCGGAGCCGCGCTGGTGCTCGATTACATCGCTGGGTCCCGGCCAGAACCTCGTCTATCCGCCGATTGCGAAGGCGGCGCGGGTTCAGGGGCACTTGATGGAAAGAGCCATCTATTCGCCGGGCGGCGGGGCTACTTCCTTCGAGTACATCTCCGGCCCGAGAATGCTTTCCGAGGGGCTCGAAAAGCAAATGAGAGACTGGACGATTCAGACGAGCGCAACCGGCGATGCTCCCTGCGTGACTCTCGTTGTCGCCGATTTCGTGCTTGACGAAAATGCGGGGCAATCCACCTCGAAGCCCATCGACCTATCGGTCTCAAGCATGCTTCAGCTGCGGGTTTCCGCGGCTCCGCTGATCATCAGTGACCCGGCTGGCGAGTTCGTAACCAAGGCGCCTTTCCTTGACCGCGTCGGCTATGCCATTCGACGCCGGTTCCGGAGACTTTTCGGTCTGCAACGGTAACATGGATTACAGCGATCCATGCCCGAAAGCCGCATCAAGCCGCACGATCAGGAGCAGGCCGAGCTTGCCCGCCGCGAGGAGCAGACCCGCGTGTTCCGGCGCAACCAGGTCTTTGGCGTGCTGATGGTCGCGGCGGCCATCTTCATCTTCTGGCTCATTCGCGCGAAGCCGGGCTGGGTGCTTCCTGCGGGTTGGTGGCGACCGTGAAGGCAGGGACCAGGGACCAGGGATCAGGGACCAGCAATCGGAAGACGCGGCCCGCCGAAGCTGAGTCAAAACATGATCCGCCGGTCGTCATCCTTCTGGGGCCCACGGGGAGCGGCAAGACTGCGCTCTCGCTTGCGCTCGCTGAGCGCTTCTCCGGCGAGGTTGTCTCGTGCGATTCGGTTGCCGTGTATCGCGGGATGGATCTCGGCACGGCCAAGCCAACGCCTGCTGAGCGCGGGCGTGTTCCGCATCACCTGATCGATGTTGCCGATCCTGACCAGCCATTTACCGCCGGCGCTTACAGCCGGCTCGCGCGGGCAGCGCTGCGCGATATCGCAGATCGCGGGCGATTGCCCATCGTGACTGGGGGTACGGGACTTTACCTGCGGGCGGTAACGGAGGGACTGTTCGCCGGGCCGCAGAGGCACGACCCACTGCGCGAACGCCTGCGCCGCAGCGCGGAAAAGCGCGGCAGCGCGTGGCTGCACCGAATCCTCGCGCGGATCGATCCGCCTTCCGCCGCGCGCATCCACGCCAACGATGTGCCGAAGCTCATCCGCGCCATTGAGGTGTGTCTCGCTGCGCGGCGGCCTCTGTCGAGCATGCTCGCCTCCGATGCCGAGGCCCGCGACCCGCTCACGGGATTTCGCCTGCTGCGCATCGGGCTCAACCCGCTTCGGGCCGAGCTGTACGACCGCCTCAACCACCGCTGCGCGGAGATGTTCGCTTCGGGGCTGGTGAAGGAGACGCGCGGACTGCTTGCCCGCTATGGGCACGTCAAGGCGCTCGACTCCCTTGGCTACAGGCAGGGGCTGGCCTTCCTGGCGGGGACGATGAGCGTTGACGATGCAATAACAGCCGCGCAGCAGGGCCATCGCAACTACGCCAAGCGCCAGCTTACGTGGTTTCGCCGCGAGCCGGAGGTGCACTGGATCGAGGACTTCGGGGACGCGCCGGAAGCGGTCGGAATTGCCGCCGGAGTGATCCATCGCGCGATGGCCATCCATTAAACTGAACCGTGGCGCGCGGCTCGGCCGCACCCGGAACGGAGTCCCCCTTTGGCAGAAAAGGCAGATATTCTCTACGACGTCGCGATCATCGGCAGCGGTCCCGCAGGTTACACGGCCGCCATCCGCGGCGCGCAATACGGCCTCAAGGTCGCGCTGATCGAGTCCGTGAATGTGCTCGGGGGGACCTGTCTGCATGTAGGCTGCATCCCGACGAAGGCGATCCTGTTCAACGCGGAGATCTGGGACCATCTGAAGCACGCCGCTGAGTACGGGATCAAGTTTGGAGAAGACGGGACCGGCACGCCGCAGCTCGACTGGGGCGCGGTGCAGAAGCGCAAAACCGCAATCGTCAATAAACACACCAAGGGCCTCGAGTTCCTGATGAAAAAGAACAAGGTGACGGTGGTTTCCGGCTTTGGCCGGCTGACAGGTCCTGCGAAAGACGGCGTCCACACGGTCGATCTTGGAGCGGCGAACGGAGAGCACACTCAGCTCAGGGCCAAAAACGTCATCCTCGCCACCGGATCAGAAGCGCGCACGCTCTTCGGGCTCGCGCCCAATGACCGCATCCTTACGAACATCGAGATTCTCGCGCTCCCCGAGCCGCCGAAGTCGCTCATTGTGATTGGCGCGGGCGCGGTGGGAGTCGAATTCAGCTCCATCTTCCGCAGTTTTGGCTCCGAGGTCACGCTGGTCGAGTTCCTGCCGCGCGCCGTCCCGGTCGAGGACGAAGATGTCTCAAAAGAACTCACGCGACTGTTCAAGAAGCGCGGAATCGACGTGAACACTTCGTGCACGGTGACCGGGATTGAAAGGACAGCCTCCGGCGTCAAGGTGACGTGGACCACCGCCGCAGGCAAGACAGTCGAGAAGGAAGCGGAAAAAGTACTGGTTGCAGTGGGCCGGGCCCCAAGCACCTCCGGCGTCGGCATCGACAGGACGAAGATCGAGCTCGACCGCGGCTTCGTCAAGGTGGACGAGACGCAGCAGACCGCCGAGCCAGGCATTTACGCGATAGGCGACATCGTGGCGGGCCTGCCGCAGCTTGCGCATGTGGGAGCCATGAGCGGCATTGTCGCTGTGGCGAAGATCGCGGGGCGCAACTTCCGCCCGGTGCGCCGCGACCGCATCCCCGGGTGCACTTATTCGGATCCGCAGATCGGGTCGGCGGGACTGACGGAGGCGCAGGCGCGCGAAATGGGGCACGAGGTGAAGGTGGGCAAGTTCCCATTCGCGGGCAACTCGAAGGCCACAATCGTCGACAGCCACGATGGATTCGTGAAGATCGTCGCCGACGCGAAATACGGCGAGATACTCGGCGTGCACATTATTGGGCCGCAGGCCACTGAGCTGATCGCCGAGGCCGTCGCCGTGATGGAGCTCGAAGGGACGATCGACGAGCTCATGTTCACCATCCACGCCCATCCGACGCTGAGCGAAGCCATGCTCGACGCCTACGCGGCGGTGGATGGGATGGCGATCAACGCGTGAAGGCCTGCTGCTTTTCTGATGGCCTGATTCCCAAACGCGGAAGATGACCCCGGACTGACGCAGCCGCATTAGCGTAAGTTATTGCAAAAATGCGACAATGATCTTCAGCGCCCGACTGGTGAATTGTCGTTCAGGGCGCGGGGGATCCGTTCACGATGTTGCGAGTCCTGTCGACTCACCTGTTCCTCAATCAGCGTCTTCATCCCGGGCTGCTCGAGCTCGCCTCCCGTTCCGGCGCCGAAGGCGTGGAGATTTTCGCCGCGCGTCAGCACTTCGACTACACGAGCCGCGAAGACGTGCGCGAACTGTGCGAGTGGTTCCGCTCCAATCCGCTCCAGCCGTTCTCGATGCACGCGCCCATGTTTCCCGACCGCGAGATGGGCCGCGCCGGCGCGCCTGCCGTGAACCTCATCCATCCCGAGAAGTCGCGCCGCATCGACGCCATGGACGAGATCAAGCGCGCGCTCGAGGCCGCGGAGCAGATCCCGTTCAAGCACCTGATCGTGCACCTCGGCGAGCGCGAGGACGGCTGGTCGCAGCGCACGATTGACTACGCGCAGACAGCTCTCGAGCACCTCGGCGCGTTCTCCCGGGCGCTGGGAGTCCGCGTGCTGATCGAGAACCTCACCAGCGACCCTACCACGCCCGAGCACCTCGTGATGATCCTTGAACTCGGCCACCTGAACGGCATTGGCATCTGTCTCGACCTCGGCCACGCGCACATGACTGTCGGCATTCCCGAAGCTATTTCGGTGCTCAGCCAACGTATCGTGTCGCTGCACGTGCACGATAACCATGGTGCGAAGGACGAGCACGTGTGGCCGGGCGACGGCACCATCGACTGGAAGGACACGGCTAAGCGGTTGAACGCGCTGGCCAGTCCGCCGGCGGCGGTGCTCGAGATCGGGTATACGATCGGGGATACGCCGGCTACGATTCCGGGACGAATCCAGGCGAGCTTTGACCGGCTGAGCTGATGCGGCTCCGAGTGCGGGCCGGCTCAGCTATGCTCGACGTATGCTCGAATACATCGCGTTGGGTGAGATGCTGGTTTGCTGGATTGTGTGGTGCCTTGCATTCGTCAAGCCCCGACGCGAGGCGGCCGGGCAGAAGAAAGCCGAGCGTGCTCCTGCTTCGCGGTGGGGCATCGCCTGTGTCTTCATCGCGTTTTTCCTGGTGTGGGTCGGCATCCGGCCTGCCGGCTATCACCAGCCCGCAGCTGAATCGATCGCCTCGATGATCCTCGGTCCGCTCTCGGTTGTGCTGGTCTGGGCATCCGCGCACCGCCTGGGCAAGCAGTGGCGCTTCGAGGCAGCCGTCAGCGAGGATCACGAACTGATCCAGACCGGCGCTTATCGCTGGCTGCGTCATCCGATTTACGCGTCGATGCTGGGTATGTTCCTCACGACCGGCCTCGCCTGGTCGTGGTGGCCCATGGCCGTCATCGGAGTTGCTTTCTTCATCGCTGGCACCGAGATCCGCATTGCTGCTGAAGAGCGGCTCCTCACAAAGCACTTCCCCAGCTATGCCGAATACCGCGAGCGCGCCTGGGCGTACATTCCCTTCATTCGCTGAATCAGGCCCGAGCCGGGCGGGGTTGCCATCTGCGGCCTGTGGATTCCAATGCATTCAGGGCAGCTTCGCCCATTGACTCTAATCCTTCGCGTCGAGCACCATAAACACTGCTTCGTCATGCAGACAAATCCCCACTCCGACGACGGTCCCCGCATCCTTGATTTGCCCATCGGAACGGGCGCAGGCGGAACGCGCACCGAGAGCGATTCGATGGGCGAGATCGAGGTCCCTGCCGATCACTACTGGGGAGCGCAGACGCAGCGGTCGCTGGTCCACTTCGCCATCGGGACGGATCGCATGCCGATCGAGGTCTGCCGGGCTTACGGGTATATCAAGAAGGCCGCGGCGCTGGTGAATGGCGCGGAAGGGGGTTTGCCGCAGTGGATGGCCGACCTGATCGCCGCAGTCGCGCAGGAAGTGATCGACGGAAAGCTGGACGGCGAATTTCCGCTCTACGTGTGGCAGACCGGCTCGGGCACGCAGACGAACATGAACGTCAACGAGGTGATCGCCAACCGCGCCATTCAGCTCGTTGGAGGCACGCTCGGGAGCCGGCAGCCGGTCCATCCGAATGAGCACGTCAACATGAGCCAGTCGTCCAACGATACGTTTCCCGCGGCCATGCACATCGCTGCGGTGCTTGCCTTCAGAGATCGGCTGATTCCGGCTGTTGCTGCGTTGAACGAGGTGATCCGGGCGAAATCGCGCGCGTGGGTTGACGTGGTCAAGATAGGGCGCACGCACCTGCAGGATGCGACGCCGCTGACGGTCGGCCAGGAGTGGTCAGGATACGCGGCGCAGCTCGACGCTGCGTTGAGTGTTTTGCAGGATGCGATGAAGCGCCTTTATCCGCTGGCGATCGGCGGCACGGCCGTGGGGACTGGCATCAACGCGCCGGAAGGGTTTGGCGAGAAGGCCGCGCAGCGGATCGCCGGATTCACCAGGCACCCGTTCACTCCTGCGCAGAACAAGTTTGCCGCGCTGGCCTCGCTCGACGCCATGGTGGGCGCTAGCGCCGCGCTGCGCGGACTTGCTGTTGTGCTGATGAAAATTGCGAACGACCTGCGCTGGCTTGGATCGGGGCCGCGCGCAGGGCTGCATGAGTTGGTCCTGCCTGAGAATGAGCCCGGCAGCTCCATCATGCCCGGCAAGGTGAACCCCACGCTGGAAGAGGCGATGGTGATGGTCTGCATCCAGGTGATCGCAAACGACCAGGCTGTGGCCTTCGCGGGCTCGCAGGGCAACTTCGAGCTGAACACGATGCGGCCGATCGTGATCTGGAATGTGCTCCAGTCGGCGCGCATTCTCGCAGATGCCTGCAGTCGCTTCCGCGAGTATGGTGTTGAGGGGATCGAGCTCGATCGCGCCCGCATTCAGAAGTACGTCGATGATTCGCTGATGCTGGTCACTGCTTTGAGTCCAGTGCTCGGCTACGACAGGGCTGCGGCAGTCGCGCATCGCGCCATGAAAGAGAATCTGACGCTTCGCGAGGCCGCTGTGCAGGGTGGCTTCCTGAGCGGCGAAGATTTCGACCGCCTTGTAGATCCCTCCAAGATGGTCGGCGATCCACGGCGCGACCTGGGCCTCGATCCGCGTTGAGGGCCGGGATCAGATCGCCTTGAGGACCCGGGCCGGGAGACAGATGATCGCGCTCACAAGATCAAGCACACCGCTCACCGCGATTCCAAGCAGACGGAATGGGAGCAGCAGCAGCCACACAAGCGGATACAGGACGAGAGCCGCGAGAGCCAAAGGCCAGCACAACACGAGAAGAATGCACCACAACAGAAACTTGATCACTTAAGCTGCCTCGCGGAACTCAGGTCCGCAGTCACATATAAGATACGCACGTTGCGAGGCCCCGGTTCCGGATGTTGAGAAGCAGGCGTGACCTGACGGCTTCGAACAAGGCAGCCGTTGAGTTACATGTTTGCGTGGCCGGACCGCATCGATTCGTTGAACTCCGGCTTGGTGAACTTCAGCGCCGCATCGAGCCGGGCCTGGAACTCCGCCGCTCGCGCCATCAGCCCCGGAGTCGCCGCGGCGAATTCGCCGTCCACGGACATGAGACCTTGCCCGGCTTCGTCGTTGGCCATCCGCAGCAGATCGGCCTCGGTCGTGTTCAGGTACTGCGCATCGCGCGGGTCGGCGATCCACACAGGCTTGCCTTCGCCGAGCACGCCGGAGAGCCAGTACACCTTGCTCAGCAGGTAGTCCAGCCGTTCCTTGTCGTCCGTCTCGGTGAAGACGAACTTCTTCTGCCATCGGCTGTAGAACCGCGTCGTCACCGGAACCGGCTGGCGGTTGCCCGACTTGAGGAACTCGAGCTGGCCAAGGTCGACGGTTTTGCGGATTGCGTTGTAGACGAATGATTCGGCATAGGGCTGCTCCATCGCCGGCACGATCTCGGCAAAGGTCACGGTCACGGATGCTGCGACCCTGGCGTGGAGGTTGCTGTTCGTTCCGTCGGCCAGGTGCATCTCGCCGTGGACGATGTAGGTGTCGGCTCCCGAGGTGGAGCGGTGAAACGGCCATTGGAATTTACTGAACGCGACCGGCAGACCGGCGAGCGTCACGTAGCACTCGGGCCGCGGATTGCGGAGGCGCTTCGCCTCGGCTGTCAGGTGCGCCGCCATCTCAGGCAATAGGTGCGGCTTGTCGAAATCGAAGTCGTGCGTGAGCTCGAGCTTGAGCGAGCGGCTGGAGGTGTCATCGAGGCCTAGCTCGAAGACTGCCGTGGGCTGGCCGTGAAAGTCGCTGCCCTCCGTGATGGAGACAACGTGAAGTCCTGCCTGCGCGGCGGCTGTCTTGATTGAATTCACGAGGGACGATTTGAGCTCAACAGTCATGGAGAAAGGGGTCCTGCGGTGGGATCTCTGCACCTCCATTCTAGTGCATTGGTGCCCGATTCGACGCTTATGCGCGGGGCCTTGATGCGGCACATTTACAATCACATTTGTGCCGCCTTCAGCATCGTCGCCCATCATCCTCGCCGAGGATCTGACCAAGGTCTACCGCTCGGGCCGCATTGAGGTTCCGGCGGTGCGCGGGGTCTCTTTTGCAGTTGAGCGCGGTGAATTCGTATCGATCGTCGGTCCTTCGGGCTCGGGCAAATCGACGCTCTTTTATCTGCTGGGCGGGCTGACGCGCGCCACTTCGGGGCGGGTGGTGATCGACGGTGTCGACTTTGCCACGCTGAACGATGCCGAGCGCACCCAGCTGCGCAAGCACCGGATTGCATTCGTCTTCCAGAAGTTCAACCTGCTGCCGACCTTATCCGCGATGGGGAATATCGAGATTGCGTACTCGGTGAGCGGCCGCAGGGAACCGCTCGATCGAGCGTACCTGGATCACCTGAGCGATCTGCTCTCGATTCGCGGACGGCTGGAACACCGGCCTTCGGAGCTGAGCGGCGGCGAGCAGCAGCGCGTGGCCATTGCACGGGCTCTCATAACGCATCCGGCGATTGTGCTGGCCGATGAGCCGACGGGGAACCTGGACACGAAGAACTCGGATGCAGTGCTCCAGATGCTCGTGAGGTCCAATCGCGAGTTGAACCAGACGGTGTTGATGATCACGCATAATCCCGAAGCGGCGACCGTCGCCGACCGGGTTCTCCACATGCGCGATGGCGAGATCGTTAGCGAGCAAACCGGCTCGGCATCGGGGCGTAACAGCTCCCGAATCCAAGGGATGGCGGCGGGAGAGGCGGGCTCCAAGACGGTTTGACCTCGATCAGGCCGCCCGGTATACTCAAGTTTGCGACAAGCGGGAGTAGCTCAGTGGTAGAGCATCGCCTTGCCAAGGCGAGGGTCGCGAGTTCAAATCTCGTCTCCCGCTCCAATTCACCCTCCGGCGCCGGCCGGGTTGGCTACGGTGAAGTGGAGCATCCCGTGATCGGCTGCCCTGCCAAGGCGCGGTACCCAAGTGGTAAGGGAGAGGTCTGCAAAACCTTTATGCGCCGGTTCGATCCCGGCCCGCGCCTCCAACTCCTTCAACCTGATCTGCCCCTTGTTTCCCTCGTCTATGGCTATTTGAAACTGGGTTTGCCGGTGTTGTTAGTCCTCAACATTCCAAGCGTTGGCCTTCACGGTATCGCACTGAACGGCTATTCAATTCGCGCCAGCGGCGTAGGCGGAAAACGACCCCACCTGCGCATCGTCTCATCGAACTGATTCAATCTCCGCAGATTCTCCACGATCCAGAAAATCGGATAGACACTTTGGGGCAGTCCCTCCCCCGTCTTTGGCGCCTGATTCAGAGCTGTCAGCAGCGACCGGGTCCGCTCATGATGTGCCGTAGCTATTTGAGACCGAGGTGCAGAGGCTCGGCGCAGCCAGGGCAGGGCAGAGTTCCTGAACCGCAACCACTCGCGCTGGTCCAAGCTGAAGCTGTACTCATTTGTTGGACTGCGGAGCTGGAGGACGGTCAGCACCCTGACGCTGCGCAGGAATTGGCCTCATCTTCAAGCCACACTGGCAGACGCGCAGGTTGAACACATCGCAGTTCTCCCGCGACCAAATGTGGGCAGCGCCGGTGAGAAACTGATTCCTCTACAGGGTCTGACTGAAATTCTGCTGCGAGGGGTCGAGTTGGGCAGGAATCGACCGCAGGCGAAGCATCCCAAGCCTCTGAGAAGCGGTGAAGAAGGATCTGGTTGCGCTCGACTCTCCTTCGGGGCGTCGCTTGCCACAGACTGATGCTGTGAATCCAGAGCTGAGCGACGCGATGATCGCCAGGATGAGTGCTGGCTGCCGCCGCTCGAGGAACGGCCGAGGCGCTGTTCCGCGACTTGTGTCGGATACGGATGCCGGGGCTGAACACGCCCCTGTGGGAACTTCCGGGCACGGTCACGCAACTCGATGAGGAGCAGCCAGCGGGCAACTCCTGCACTTCATTGATGCCGCCATCAGACACGTAAACGGTCCTGCTTCTCTGGTGTTCTATGCCTACCACATTTTGGGGATCGGACCTTCACCCTTTTCTCTTGACTCTATGCTTTCACGTCGATCTAATTTCAACTATCAGTTCCCCTTTCCACTGCGGGAGTAAGGCAAGCGAACTCCCATTCCGTGAGGTTTCCCCGTGCGGATTTATTGCCTTGTGTTCTTCCCTGTTCGTCTGCGTGCGCCGTTTTCGCTTCGGCGAGGTATGCCTGCCCGAATCGCAGCCTCTGTTCTGATGGCGCCGCTGTGGGTTTTCGGCACGGCTGGTTGGTTAAGCGCACAAGCCGCCACTCACACAACGCTGTCCGTGACCGCCGGCGGCAACACCGTCACGTCAGTGTCCTCCGGAACGGTCGTGGCGCTGACAGCGAGCGTAACTCAAACGGTCAACAGCAATGCGGTCACTGCTGGTACAGTCAAATTCTGCGATGCCACTGCCACCCGCTGCGAGGACGCGCACCTGTTCGGTACAGCGCAACTGACCTCGAAGGGTACGGCGACCCTTAAGTTCAGGCCGGCCCCGGGTGCACACAGTTATTACGCAGCTTTCGTCGGAACGAGAGCCAACGCGTCCAGCGCCTCCGGCACTGAAGACTTGATCGTAACGGGCGGGCCATTTGCCACCACGACCTCGATTGCACCAGGCGGCTCAGCCGGAAATTACACGCTGACCGCTACCGTGACGAGCACAGCCGGGACCGCTCTCGCACCCTCGGGGACGGTGGATTTCATCGACACGAGCAACAGCGTTTACACGCTGGCCAGCGCGTCGCTTACACCCGGAACGACTGGGTTGAGCTATGCCTCCCCGGTTGTTTCGAGCGCAACTTCGGGCACTCAGCCGCAGTTTTCCGCCATGGCGGATTTCAATCAGGACGGAATCCCAGACATTGCAGTTTCTGACCACAATCCCTCTCTAGCGAGTGGCAACGTTATCGACATCTATTTTGGTAATGGCGACGGTACTTTCACAAAGCAGGCCCTGGTAGAGACAAATCCAGATAATCGGGGTGCGAACGATCCGAAGGATATCGTAGCGGGGGATTTGAACGGGGACGGCTACCCGGACCTGGTGGTGATAGTCCCTTCCGGGCTGGAAGTGTTTCTGAACAACGGGAGCGGCGGCTTTAGTCTCCTCACGTATTACAACCTCTCGTTCACCGATTTTGCCAGCACCTTTGCTCCTCAAGATCCGGTGGCGCTCGCCCTGGGCGACGTCAATAACGACGGCCATCTGGATGTTGTCTTCTCATTCGGGCACGATTTCGACCCTCAACCCACTCAGGCATCTGGCTCCGACTCGCTAACCGCATCCTTTGTCGGCGTGATCGGGGTGGCGCTGGGTAACGGAGACGGCACGCTGCAAATCGGCGGCAATTCTCCGTTTGTACCTGTCTACGGTGTACCCACCGACAACGCTACAGCCATCGCGCTGGCCGATCTTACCGGGAACGGCAACTTGGATGTGATCACGGCCGATGACAGAAATTTCTGTGTTCAGGCGGGCAATGGAGACGGCACTTTCCTGAGCGATAGCTCAACCTGCAATCTGATCGCGCCCGGCGGAGCTGGCAATGGCATTGTCGTAGCCGATTTCAACGGAGATGGGAAGCCAGACCTGGCAGGTTTCACTATTGATGGCAGCGATGTATCCGTCATCCTCGGGAATGGTGACCGCACCTTTCAAATTCCGACGGATTCTTCGGAACTGCCTACGACGTACAACGCCGGAATTGACGCCCAAATCAAAGGGCTGACGACAGCAGACCTCAATGGCGACGGTATTCCCGACCTCGCCATGACAAACAGTTACAACAACACTGTGACCGTGATGTTGGGAAATGGCGACGGCACCTTTCAGGCCGCCCTCGATATTGGGAGCGGGAACACCTCCGGCCAGGCCGCTCCAACTTTTCCTGCCGGGAATGGGCCCTACTCCATCCAGGCAGGCGATTTCAGCGGCAGTGGCGTTCCCTCGCTGGCCGTAGCGGAATACAACGGCAACTCCGTGGGTTTGCTGGCGGGCTCCATCACGACGACGGCAACCGCCACGGCGATCGGTATCTCGCCGGTGGGCCCGGCAACCAATACCGACGCGGTAAACGCCAGTTACGAGGGTGACGCGTATTATTCGGCGAGCACATCGGGTACCACACCCCTCATCGCCCAACCTGTCCCCACCTCCATGGGCATCCAGTCGAACCTCTCCACCGTCACGGTCGGCGGGCAGGTGACGCTTACCGCAACGATCACGCCTTACACCGTATTTGACTTCTCAACAAATGGGGAAACAGTCAACTTTTACGACCACGGAAGCCTCATCGGCACGGCGACGCTTAGCCACGGAGTGGCCACGCTGAAACCCAACCTGAAAACGGTGGAGACAGCTTCACTCACGGCCAGCTACCCAGGCGACGGCGATTTCCTCAGCAGCTCATCCGCCTCGGCGCAGGTTACAGTGCAGAAAGCCTCGACCACGCTGACAATCCAGGTCTGCGGCGGCCCGGCGCTGACGTGCCCGGCCACAACCAGCGCCTATGGCAACAGTGTTTTGGTAACGGCCACGCTCACGCCATACAACGTGACAGGCGGCTCCAGCACAGATGGCGAGCCCGTCAGCTTCTTTAATAACGGGACGCTCCTTGGCACCTCGAATCTCAAAGACGGCTCTACCACGTTTGTGCTCGATGAGCCCAACGTGGGGAGTTACTCGTTTACCGCCAGCTATGGCGGAGACGCAAGCTTCATCGGCAGCAGCACGTCGTCAGCGAGTTCTTTTACCGTGACGAAGGCCACCTCCAACCTGGGATTCCAAATCAGTCCGGGCGGCGGCGGCCCTGCTACCTACGGCCAACCCGTATATCTGGCGGCCACGTTCCAGCCCTACCAGGGATCTTCCGATACGGTGAATGGCGAGACAATCACCTTCTATGACAACGGGAGCCCTGTTGGCACGGCGCAACTCGCCGGCCTCACTGCCAACCTCACCCTCAACAATCTAGCGGTGGGGAACCACACCTTTGGAGCGAGCTATCCAGGCGACTCAAACTTCTTCTCCAGTAATGCCTCGCCCGGATCCGTGCAAGTCATAAAACTCACCACAACCCTTGGCGTCTCGCCCAGTCCCTCAGGGACCTCCACCTACGGCGGGCCGATCACGATTCAAGCATTTCTCTCGCCCTCCAGTGTGTCGGGCGGCAACACCACCGATGGCGAGACGGTGTCCTTCCTTGACAATGGGAGCCCGATTGGCACCGGAACACTGAGCCACGGTTCGGCCATGTTTACGTTGAACGTGCCTCCAGCCGGAAGCAACGCATTCTCCGCAACCTACGCGGGCGATTCGAGTTTTTCCAACAGTTCGGCCATCCCGCCCGTAAGCGTACTGGTGCAGCCGCAGCCGACCACCATAGGCATCGTGAGCAATGCCCCGAACAACACTATCGGCGCCGGCCAGCCAGTTACGTTCACTGCGAATCTCAATCCTTATGCCGTAACAGGCGGCGGGGGCACCAACGGTGAACAGGTCACGTTCATTGGCGATGGAAACCCCATCGGTTACGGAACGCTTGCCAACGGAATCGCCACCTACACGACCACCAGCCTCACCGCCGGGTACCATTCGATCTCGGTACGCTACCCCGGCGACGGAAACTTCGCGATGTCGAATGCGTCCTCGCCTGTCTCTGTGCAGGTGCTGCCGGCCACCACGCTGACTCTGTCGACGAATCCGGCAAACTTCGCGGCTTTGAACCAGGCAGTCTCGCTGACGGCCACGCTCTCGCCTTACTCCGCCAATGGCAACTCGACCAATGGCGAGCTGATCATCTTCTTCAACGGCACGACGAACATTGGCAATGCGCCGCTGGTAAACGGCGTTGCCACGTTCAACATCCCCAACGGCCTGGCTGAGGGGACCTACTCATTCACCGCCGTCTATCAGGGCGACGCCTTCCTGGCTGGCTCGAATACTTCGGCAAACCCCCTTACGTTTTCTGTCGCCACCGTTGAGAACTTTGTCGTGAATTACGGGGCGGACGATTTCGCGGGAAACGCGGCGGACTGCTCGCCGCAGGACTCAACCACATCCAACAGCGGTGACCTCCATTGCTCGCTGCGCGATGCGCTGCTTGCCGCCGTGGCAGCCCCTGAAGGCGCGAATATCACCTTCGACAATTCGCTCTCCAACGGCCCGGCCACACTCAATCTGATTCATGGCGTCCTCACGGTGCCGGCGAATACAACGCTTACCGGACCCATCCTTCAAGTCGGCGCCAACGTACTCAACCTGATCACGATTAATGGCGGAGGTGCCCAGAACGCCGAGACATCCAGTGTCTTCTCGGTTCCAGGCACCGGCGCGGCCATCAAGAACCTGACAATCACCGGCGGCTATCCGGTATGGAATAACGGGAATCCTCTGCCGGGCGGCGGTATCTCGAATTCCGGTTCACTGACTCTGACTAACTGCGAGATCACGGGCAATGGGGATATCGGAAGCGGCGGCGGTATCTACAACGCTGGCACGCTGACCATCATCGGCTCCACGATTGACAACAACCAGGGCTCGTATAACGGTCCCGGCAACGGCGGCGGCATCGATAACGAGAACAGCGGTACGTTGACGATCGTCAACAGCACGATTGCCAACAACACAACTAGTGGCGGCTATGGAGGAGGCATCTACTTGGGCTCCGGCTCGCTGACGATGACCAACTCGACGGTCTCCGGAAATCTGGGCGGCCGCCGCAACGGGATCGACAACGAGGGCACGGGCGACGTGCTGCTCTACAACAGCATTGTGAGCTACAACATCGGGGCCGGCTGGAGCGACGTCTACGGGAGCTACACGGATAAGGGCGGAAATATCATCGGGGTTGCCAACGGCACCACGATCACCAATGCGAACAGTGTGAAACTTGGCGCGCTGGGCAACAACGGCGGCCCTACGCCGACCATGCTTCCGCTCCCGGGAAGTAACGCGATTTGCGGTGGCACGATAACCAACAGCCCCAGCCAATGGCAGCCGCAGTCCGCGCAAATCGATACCGATCAGCGCGGCTTCCTGAACTATACCGAGGCCTACCAGCCCTACGGCGGTCCTGCGCTCTGTGTGGATGCAGGTGCGGTGCAGACCGCCTACACAGCCATCCAGTTCGGGAATTCTAGCTACTCTAGCACCGCGGGGACAGCAGTAACTCCTGCGGTCATTGTTGCTGTCACCGAGAACGGCCAGAACCGCGGTAGCATTCCCATCACGCTCAGTTACTCGGGCCCGGGCTTCCTGAGCGGTGATGGCACCAACCCGTCCATCAGTACTGTGGAAGGAGTCGGCGCGACCTTCGACAATGTCTCGGTCGATACGCCAGGTAGCGGCAATCTAACAGCCACAATATCCATTACGCCGTGCGTAACCACGTGCAGCGGTGTGCAGTTCAGCGCCTCAGCGAGCCTTCAGATCTATGGGCCTGTCGGAATCTCGCCCGGCGCACAATCCTTCTCCAGCGTCACCGGTGCATCGTTCTCGCAGAACTTCAGCGTGTCGGGCGGCTCGGGAAGCTACCAACTGACCAGCACCTCTACCCTGCCGAATGGACTTGCATTGAGTCCTTCTGGAACGAGTAGCGGTTCAAGCTGGACTCTCAGCGGAACGCCCACACAATCCGGCACCTTCAGATTCTCGCTTACAGCCACGGATGCAACCAACAGCTCCAACACCAGTACGCAGAGCTACACGATTCAGATAGCCGCGATCACCACGACGACTACCACGCTGGTTGCTTCGCCGGCTTCCACTGCTTTCGTCGGACAAACGGTGACGTTGACCGCGACCGTGTCGCCATCGACGGCCACCGGCACGGTTGCTTTCTACGACGGTGCTAATCTGCTCGGCGCTGTGAACCTGAACGGCAGCTCACCTAACACTGCATCCGTTGACTTGAATGCCTCAACCCTGGGCTCTCCGCTGTCGCTTGGGACGCACAGCTTCACTGCACAGTATTCAGGCGATGTAACTGACACGCCTAGCGCCAGCAACTCAGTGCCCTACACCGTAACTCTGCCCAATCTAGTCGTGAATACGACAAGCGATGACGACGGCTCTTTTAGTTGCGCGCAGCTCACATCCACCACTAGCAACACCACCGATGGCAACAACAGCGGCAATCCTGGCCTGTGCACGCTTCGCGACGCGCTGAACTCGGCATCCGCGATCGGTGGGGCAAACATCTACTTCGATAACTCGGTATTCGCCGCTTCGAACCTCGCAGGAAACCCCGCGGCGAACACCATTGCAGTAAACAATTCGGGATTCGGCTCGTCGCTCAACATCGGGTCGAACACGCTCATACAGGGCCTTACGTCGGGCAACGGCGCCACGCACTCCAACCTCGTCACCGTCGATGGCGGCGGAACCGGCCTCAGTGGCAACGGGACGATCTTCATCGTCGGAGGCACGGGCGCGGTCATTAACAATCTCAACATCAACAACGGTTACGCCTCCAACGGAGGCAACGGCGGCGCGATCACGAACTTCGGGTCGATTACGATCTCCGAAAGCACGTTTACGGGCAATCAGGCATCCGCCTCGGGTGGAGCCATCTTCAACGTGGGCGGCTCTGTAACGGTCACTGGCAGCACCTTTGTCAGCAACACTGCTGCAGGCGGATTTGGGGGAGCTATTGACAACTCCAATTCTTCCGGCTGCGGGACTACTACTGTAACGACCAGCACCTTCTACCGGAACACGGCGGCAAATGGTGGCGGCGGCCAAGGCGGCGCGATTTTCAACGATGGCAACAACGGCGGCGGCTGCGTGCTGACAGTGGCTGAGAGCACTATCTACGGAAACACCACCGACAACGCGGGCGTCAGCGCCGCAGGTATATACAGCAGTGATGCCAACACAATGAATCTTGGAAACAGCATCGTCTCCGGGAACTCGAACGGTTCCTCAGCAGAGGACGATCTGTATGCCGCCTCAATGAACGATGCGGGAGGCAATGTGGTCGGCCAGACGGCTAACCAGATTCTGCTTGCACCGCTTGGCAACTATGGTGGCCCGACCAAGACACTGCTCCCGTTACCTGGCAGCCCGGCGATCTGCGCCTCATCGCTCATTCCATCCGGCGCTAACACGGACCAGCGCGGCTTCCCGAACACCAACACGCTTTATCCGGGCTTCTCATCGACGGCATGCGTTGACGCGGGCGCGGTGCAGACGAACTACACGCTCACATTCAGTCAGCAGCCCAGTAATGAGATCCCAGGCGCCGTGATTTCTCCCGCTCCCGCGGTTTCAGTAACAGAGAGCGGGGTCGCCATCAGCGGCGCGACAGTTACCGTGGCGGCGGAGGCTGGGACGCTCAGTGGAACTAATATGCAGGCCACCATAGGCGGTATCGCAACATTCAGCGGACTATCCATATCAACGGCGGAAACGAACGATTCGCTGACTGCCACCTTATCGCTGAACCCCGCCCTGGCGACGCCGCTTACGATACGCACCGCCAGCAATCCGTTCAATGTAACCGCTCCGAGCAAGGCCACGCCCACCGTTTCGACCTGGCCTTCGGCAAGCACCATCCCCTTCGGCCAGACGCTGGCTTCATCCTCCCTGACCGGAGGCACGGCCTCGGTGCCCGGCGCCTTCGCGTGGACTGTGCCGTCCATCGCTCCACACGCCGGAGTGCAGTCCAGAAGCGTGACCTTCACGCCCACTGACACGACCGACTACAACACAGTCATCGGTTACGTGACGATCACGGTCAACAAGGCTGCGCCTACCGTTTCGGCGTGGCCTGCGGCGAGCGCCATCCCCTTCGGCCAGACGCTGGCTTCATCCACACTGACCGGAGGCGCGGCCTCGTTGCCCGGCGCCTTCGCGTGGACTGTGCCGTCCATCGGTCCACACGCCGGCGTGCAGTCCAGAAGCGTGACCTTCACCCCGACGGATACGACCGACTACAACACAGTCATCGGCTACGTGACGATCACGGTGAACAATGCTACGCCCACCGTTTCGGCGTGGCCCACGGCGAGCGCCATCCCCTTCGGCCAGACCCTCGCTTCATCCATCCTCACCGGAGGCACGGCCTCGGTGCCCGGCGCCTTCGCGTGGTCCGCACCGTCCATTGCTCCACACGCCGGTGTGCAGTCCAGAAGCGTGACCTTCACGCCTACTGATTCGACCGACTACAACGCGGTCATCGGTTACGTGACGATCACGGTGAACAAGGCTACGCCCACCGTTTCGCCATGGCCTGCGGCAAGCACCATCACCTTCGGCCAGACCCTCGCTTCATCCACACTCACCGGAGGCGCAGCCTCGGTACCCGGCACCTTCGCCTGGTCCATGCCGTCCATCGTTCCGCACATCGGCGTGCAGTCCAGGAGCGTAACCTTCACGCCCAACGACTCGACCGACTACAACACGGTCTCCGGTTACGTCACGATCACGGTCAACAAGGCAACGCCCACCGTTTCAACATGGCCAACGGCGAGCGCCACCACCTTCGGCCAGACGCTGGCTTCATCCACACTGACCGGAGGCACAGCGTCCGTACCGGGCACCTTCGCCTGGAGCGCACCGTCCATAGCTCCATATGCCGGCGTGCAGTCCAGAAGCGTGACCTTCACACCCACCGATACCACCGACTACAACACGGTCATCGGTTACGTCACGATCACGGTCAACAAGGCCACGCCCACCATCATTTGGGCGACA